>NZ_JAOZEW010000028.1 GCF_025847235.1 Flavobacterium shii | reverse complement strand
TAACTAATATTTATGCTTAATTTTTGCTACTCCACAGATTTATGTCTTGATCCCATAATTTTTCGTAGTCTTGCTTATGAAAAGTTGTGCAAATGTAAATTTTATAAAAAATAATATAAACAAAAAAAGCTCCAGATTTCTCTGAAGCTTTGTCTTAGTAGCGGGAACAGGACTCGAACCTGTGACCTTCGGGTTATGAGCCCGACGAGCTGCCTACTGCTCTATCCCGCGTTGTTTCGGGTGCAAAGATACGTAAGACATACGGTTCTACAAAGAAAAACTTCAATTATTTTTAATAATTTTCGAAAAGATAATTCCTCGGTCATATATCCTTTATATTGCATTCTAAAAAGCATTTTGTAATCTACTTATAAAAAGAGAGTTATCTCAGTAATTTCTTATTGTACCAAAACTAAGAATGAAATTTTGATTAGTAAATTAAAATGCATTTCTCTAGCTCTATTTATTTTTTAGATCGTTTTTAACTAAATGAATAGTTTGAATTCTGCTTTATCTTATAAATTTCCCGAGAACCATCAATAAAAATTTCATCTAATAATCTTAGAATTTAATTGCAATCTTTCCTATTGTCTTACCAGATTCTAATAGTTGATGTGCTTTTTTTAGATTAGCTGCAGTAAGACCTGTAAATGTTTCGTTTAAGGTAGATTTGATTGTTTGGTTATCCAACAAATCGGCAATTTTATTGAGTATAACATGCTGCTCTTGCATATCATCTGTTTGAAACATAGAGCGAGTGTACATTAATTCCCAAGAAAATGATGCGCTTTTATTCTTTAATTTATTTAGTACAATTGGGTTGCTACTTCCTGTAATAGACGCGATATGGCCTTGTGGCTTAATCAGTTCTACCATTATATCCCAATAGGCATTTGTATCGACAAAATCCAGAATGAAATCTACGTATTGGAATCCTAATTCTCTAACTTCTGCAATTAAATTTTTATGATTAACTACATAATCTGCCCCTTGTTCTTTGCACCAAGCAATTGTTTCTGGACGCGATGCTGTCGCTATAACGGTTAAACCGGCAATCTTTTTGGCCAATTGAGTAGCAATAGAACCTACTCCTCCTGCTCCACCGATTATTAAAATTATTTTGCCCTTGTCTTTTTCCTGATTAATACGAATGCGGTCAAATAATATTTCCCAAGCTGTTAAACTTGTTAATGGCATAACTGCCGCCTCTTCATCAGTAACCGATTTTGGCTTTTTGCCCACTATACGTTCATCTATTATTTGATACTCTGCGTTACTGCCCTGTTTTGTAATATCGCCTGCGTAAAAAACTTCGTCACCTACTTTAAACAGGCTTACATTTTTGCCAATACCTTCTACAATTCCCACGGCATCCCAACCAATAATTTTAGGAGTATCGAGAATTGTATCTACTGCACTATTCTGACGAATTTTAAAATCGACTGGATTAACCGATATGGCATTAATTTTTACCAATAAATCATTAGCTCCTGGAATTGGCTTTGGAGTTTCAAATTCAATAAAACTGTCTTGTTTCTCTATTGGTAGTGAGGTTTTAAACCCTATTGCTTTCATAATTATATTGTTTAATTTTTTATTCATTTCTAAGAACTACTTCTGGCATAAAACTTAAATTATCGATATGTAATAAAGTCTAAAAAAAATATGTACATCTGAATTCAAGAAATAATAATTTCTAACTCTAAAACAGGATACTTATATATCTAAAAACTAAACCAAAGATCAGGAGAATGGTTATTCCATAAGGCTTTTGGTGCATTAGCCTTCGGATGATTCGTATTTCTGGGTTCCATAGATGGATTACTTGGATATTTTTTCCCGTTCCATTTTACCAAATATTGTTCTCCTCTGCTTGTTATAACAAGGTCGCGCCAACCCTCTTTACTTTTTGTTTCGGCAATGATTATAGGATATTGTGCAATGGAAAATTTAGTAATTAATTTACCATCATGACTTAACAATAACGCTTGACAACCAGCATTGCCACAAAAATCCATTCCGGTAAAGCCTACAAAAATTTCCTTTTTCCCATCTCCATTTAAATCAAATTCATACATTGTAAATTTTCTGTTTTTAGCATCAATCGTTGCAGTATCTGCTTTGAAAATTTCATTCTTTAAAACATTCCTAACCAGTTTAATCCTGGTAGCACTACTTACATTGTCTGTGCGTTCACTAGCTATTATAGTATCTTTTTCGTTTGGAGAGGTAGTTGTACTTACAGAATCGGTTTTTATGTCGGTAGTAGTCGTTCCCTTTTTATCATTACATGCATATAACATGGCAAAAATAAATGCTGAAAATAGAATTTTTGTTTTCATATTTAAACTAATTTACATATTTAGTACAATAAATTTAATACTTTTTAAATTCATATTTGTGGAATTAAAATATAAATGGTTTGCTTTTCTTGTATTATACCAATCGTAAATACAAGAAAAGCAAACCATTAATTGATTATTATGCTTTATATAAACATACTTAATAAAAATCCTGAGGCTATCGTAACGGCAATCGTAACAATCCCTGGAAGCATAAAACTATGGTTTACTACATATTTACCAATGCGGGTTGTGCCTGTACGATCAAAGTCCATGGCTGCAACCAATGTAGGATACCCTGGTAATATAAAATCGGCATTAACAGCAGGGAACATTGCTATAAGATGTGGCTGACCAATTCCTAAAGATAATCCTATTGGCATCATAATTTTTGTAGTGGCGGCCTGACTAAAAGTTAATGCCCCCATAATTACCAATGCAAAGGCAAAAGTAAACGGATACTCTGATGTAATATCTCTAAAAGTATGTTCTATTAAAGCTTCATTGGTTCCCATAAAAGTAGCACTCATCCATACTACACCAAGCACTGATATAACCGCAGTAGCCATTGAAGTAAATAAACTCATTTTGGACACTAATATAGCAGGCGTTTTTGTAATAATCATTATCAATGCCGAAGCTGATAGCGTAATCATAATGATCAATCCAGTAAGATTAACAGAACCATCTGCTCCTACTGCAAATCCTGGTACTCCTGCCCCAACATTAGGAAGAAATTGTGGAAACGCCCCAAAAAATATAATAAGTAATATGGCGCTGCCAAAGATAAAAACAGCAGTTTTAGCACCTGGTTTTAGCTCCCTATTCGATTCTGATGTCTTGTCAATGCTCTCGGCAAATGCCGCATCTTTCATTTTTTCTATAAATTCAGGGTCTTCATTAAGTTCCTTACCTCTTTTCCATACCGAAATAACACCAGCTATAATTCCTATAAGACAAGCAGGAATACATACTTTCATTATATCTACAACTGCTGTAGAATATGCCAGTATGGCTGCCAATGAAGCTGTTGCTGCACTCATTGGGCTACCTGTAAGTGCCATGTGAGATGCAATAACCGATATACTCAGCGGTCGTTCTGGACGTATTCTTTTCTTAGCGGATACCTCGGCTATAATAGGAAGTAGCGAATATACAATGTGTGCTGTACCTGCAAATAGACATAAAAAATAAACTGTAAATGGTGCTATAAAAGTAATATGCTTCGGATTACGTCGAATAATCTTCTCGGCAATACTTACCAAATAATCCAAACCTCCAGCTGCCTGTAATGTGGCAGCTGTGGTTACAATGGCTAGAATGATAAGAAGTACTGCTATAGGCGGCTCGGCTGGGCGCATATGAAAAAACAGAACAAATATAAGTAGTCCTATCATTCCCATAACCCCCAAACCGATTCCCTTAAGCCGTGACCCAATAAGGATCATAGCCAAAAGTATAGCGAACTGTACTAATATCATGAAGTAATGAATTTAGGATTAATAAGATTTTCTATCGAGTAAATCTCTTCCCATTTTTCCTGCGTAATGAGTTTTCTCTCATTTACCACAATATCATGTATAGATTTTCCGCTTTTTAGGGCTTCTTTGGCAATACTTGCAGAAGATTCATATCCTAGAATTGGGTTAAGTTGTGTAACGATACCAATACTATTCATTACTAAATCTTTAGCATGTTCTGCATTAGCAGTAATACCTACAATACATTTATCTTTTAAGGTATTACAAGCTTTAGTAAGATATTCCAATGATGTAAATAAAGCAAATCCTATTACAGGTTCCATTACATTAAGTTGTAATTGTCCTGCTTCTGCAGCCATAGTAACCGTTAAATCGGCTCCGATAACATAAAAACAAGTTTGATTTACTACTTCCGGAATAACAGGATTAACTTTTCCCGGCATAATTGAAGATCCGGGTTGAAGTGCCGGTAAGTTAATCTCATTGAAACCGCAACGAGGCCCACTACTTAATAAGCGAAGGTCATTACAAACTTTGCTTAACTTAATCGCACTTCTTTTTAAGGTACCACTTAGTTCTACAAAAGCACCGGGATCATAAGTAGCTTCAAATAAATCACCTGCCAGAGTAACTGGAACACCACTTACTTCTGCAAGGTATTTTACACAAAGTTCCGGATATCCTTCTGGTGCATTTACTTTACTACCAATAGCTGTGGCCCCCATATTTACTTCGGTAATTAATTGTTCTGATTGACGCAAACGTTGTGCATCTTCAGCAATGGTTGTAGCAAAAGCATTAAACTCCTGTCCCAACGTCATTGGCACAGCGTCTTGCAATTGCGTACGTCCCATTTTAATTATGTTGGCAAACTCTTTACCTTTTTTATAAAAAGAATCTTGTAGTTGTGTCAATGCATCGGCAAAAGAATCTATTTTTAGATAAATTGCTATTCTAAAAGCAGATGGATAGGCATCATTTGTACTTTGCGAAAGATTTACATCGTTATTAGGATGAAGGTATTGATATTCTCCTTTTTTATGCCCCAAATACTCCAATCCTAGATTTGCAATTACCTCATTTGCATTCATATTTGTGGATGTACCTGCACCACCCTGAATAAGATCACTTATAAATTGGTCTGCAAATTCTCCGGCAATCAGTCGGTCACAGGCATAAATAATAGCTTCGGCTTTTTTCGCATTCAATACACCAAGATCTCTATTGGCCATTGCTGCAGCTTTTTTTACATAACCAAAAGCCTTTATAAACAAAGGTTCTGATCCGATTGGAATACCTGTTATATTAAAATTTTCTTTGGCACGTACTGTCTGTACGCCATAATAGCAATTATCTGGTATTTGCTTTTCTCCAAGAAAGTCGTGTTCTGTACGAAAGTTACTCATAATACTATTTATTAAATTATTAAAAGGGTAATTAAAAGCGGAAGAAAAAATCCTGCAGTTCTTTTTTGTTTTTTGATTTTGTAAGCCCCAGCATTAGTAATATTCTTGCTTTTTGCGGGTTAAGATTATCAGACACTACTGTGCCAAGTTCATTATCATTGGTCTCACCATCTAATACTACTCTCCCTTCAAGGCAACGACTTGCACGGCATACAGCAATATTTGCTTTGGTTGCTTTTTTAATAGCTTCGGTAAAAGCCTTAGAAAAATTTCCATTTCCAACACCTGCTATTACAATACCATCTACTTTTTGCTTTACCAGATAATCAATATAGGCTGGAGATGCATCTGCATACATATAGACAATCTCAACCTTTGGCAGTTTTGTATTTTTATTTATCCCAAAAGGACCTTCCTTGGCACTTTCTCTTACTGATGATTTATAATACTCTACACGTCCATCATAAACTTCTCCAAGCGGACCCGAATCTGGTGATCTAAATGCATTTACTTTGGTTGTACTTGTTTTAGTTACATCTCTGGAATCATATATAGATTCATTAAAAGATACTAATACGCCACGACCTTTACTTTTAGGATTTGCAGCGACAGTAATTGCGTCAAAAAGATTTTTGGGTCCATCTGCACTAATAGCCGTTGCGGGACGCATAGAACCTGTAATTACAACTGGTAATTCATGTGGTAGAACCAAATCTAGAAAATAAGCCGTTTCTTCTTGCGTATCGGTACCATGAGTTATTACGATACCATCGGCCTCATTTTTACTAAATATTTCATTAATGCGTATCGCTAGTTTTTTCCATATTTCAAGACTCATATCCTGACTCCCTACAGAAGATATCTGCTCGCCGCTAATATCTGCAATAGCATTTACGCTAGGAATACTTCCTATAAGATCGGATACAGGAATTTTACCCGCCGTATACCCTGCTCTATCCGATGACTTTCCTTCTCCGGCAATAGTTCCACCGGTTGCAAGAATTATAATTCTTGGCTTTTGTTGTGCAAAAGCTATAGATGTTGCGATACACAACAAAAATACGAGTACTAATTTTTTCATTTTTTTAATATTTATTGAGTTAATCATGTTATTAGAAATTAAAAAGCATCCCAAAATTGATGCGAACTGCATTAGCGCCTTGCGTACTACCATCAACATATTGTAATTCTTTGTATCCAATTTGCGGTTCAAGACCTATTGTGAGAAAATCAAAGAAATCATATGATGCATTAAGCGTAAACTGGTAATTGGTCATTCGATCCCATCCAGCCTGAGTTCTTGCTCCATCATAAAAATGGTTATAAGATGCCATAACCATCGAATGGAATTTTTTATTAAAGAAACGCTCATACGAAATAAAACCAGCGTGTACAGGCAGAAGATCTAGTTTACCCGAAAAATCTGATCTGGCAAAACCATCAAGACCTGAACCACCTACGGCAAGAAAGTAATCACTGATACCTTTACCAATTGTCCATTGTGCCTGAAGATTATTTACTAAACCTGATCTTTTTCTAAAAAATATACTAGTAAGCGCAGTAACACCACCAGCATTTTGAGAGGCAAAATCAAACTTAGTTTCTCCCGTGGCAATATCTTGAGAATCATAAGCTATACTACGATAAAGACCTGCTATTTTCATAAACCCGCCATTATCAAAAGCATACCTTATGCCCGCCACTGCATCGGGAGCTCTGGAAGGTGCGTAATCTACACCATAACCAGGATTTAATGTATAATCATACAAACGACGAGGTTCCATATATTCTGCCGAAAGTTCAAAAGCAGTATGTCCATTTTCTTTAAAATGTCCCGTGTAACGAACCTGAATCCTACGAGAAAGCACCATACCTGTAGGCCCATCCCAATCCAGCAATGGTGCCGGCCATAATGAAGAATCTCCAAAATTTGACCAAGTCTGTCCTACCGTCCAATGGTCATACTGAATATAGGCATGACGAAGTCTGAATTGAGATGTATTGTTTGCTCCTTCAAAATCGGCTTCGAGCATCGATTTTAGCTCTTTACCATTATTCAGTTGTATTGTACTTACAAAACGCAATTGTGATTGTCGCATATCCATACTAAAGGCTGGGATGTCTAAACCAGAAACATCATTTTCATGAATAAGAAAGGAGCTATTACCTGCTAGACTTCCTTTAATATCATAAATACCATTTAATTTAAGCCTACCTATAAGTCTTGCAGTAACTTTTGGTTTTCCGTTCAGGGTATCCTTAGATTGCACTGCCATTAACTGTGCATTTAATGAGTTACATAACAATATGCAAAAACAAGAAATGACTAATAATAAAGGTTTATTCTCATTCATAATCTATAAAAATTAGGGATATAATATTGACAGGTTACTCCTTTTCGAATATCTTAGATATCCACATTAAGAAGTGTATAACGTATATTCTTTATATCTAAAATAGGTAGCCGATAATAGTTCCTTAATATTAACCGATTGCAATACGATTATAAACATCAATATAGTAGCCCCTAAAGAGGTCTGGGTGACCGGAGATGTTAGGTTTGTTTTATATAAAAATGATAAATCAAAAACTTTAAGTTTTGTTACAAGAAGGTTTATGAAAATAGTTTCCCAAGATTGAATCCAATCAATAATAAAAACCGGTTTATATTCATTACAAATCAGAATTATGCTTGTCACCAAACTGGTAATATTACATATAGATATTTTTGAGCGAGGTGAAATCTTTTTCATATAACCCTAATTTGATTTAGTATACAGAAAGACAGATACACACAAATATATAGAAAAAACACTACAAAACCTTACAAAAAAAACAACTAATCATTATTTTTTTGTAAATAAATCATAATTCTTCATTTCTAAAGCGGATAAAATAACATAAACTGAGAAAAAGTTATAATCGAATACATGATGTCATTAAATTTATTTTACGAAATCGATATAGTTACTTTGTTCAATATGAAAAACTTACAAAATGCAAATTATAAAAAATCGGTTTTATGGAGCATAAAAAAAGGCTGCCTTTTTGGACAGCCTTAAAAAAAATAAATTTTATTTCTTTATAATTCGTTTGATCGTTTTTTTACCTTCTTTTTCAAAGATGACAAAATAAATTCCTTTTTTTAATTGAGAAACATCTAGTGTGTTGTTTTTGATTTTTTGAACAGAAACAACCGAACCAGTTTGAGAATCTATAATACTTACATCTGTTCCTGTTATATCTGTAGTAAAGAAAAGCATGTTCTCTACCGGATTTGGATATACAATTAAAACAGAAGGCTCATCGATTATTGCTTGCGATGAAGCTATTTTTGCAGTAGCGCCTGTATTAGTAATTCGGATCCAATTGATGTTTACGCCAGTATTTTGGATGTAAATCCCAAAATTATAAGTCCCAACATTCACATTTACTGTTTGTGATACCGTTTGCCAGTTTTGCCATCCTCCTGTGTTTGGAATATCAACAGCTCCCAAAAGGATTGTTCCCCCATTTAAGTCAGATGATATTCTGGCACCATTTACAGCACTTGCAATTCTGTATTCTATTAAATAAGAGCCTGTCGTTGGAAAATTAATATTATTATATGCCAACCAATCTCCTGTATCAGTATAGGCTACATTTAAACCGCCACCAGTATCTGTCGTTGCTTCTGTTTGAATTCCGCTCATCGCAGAATAATCTTCAGCTTGAATTAAAACTGAATTTTGTGAAGCTGTAGCAGGTATTAATTTCCATTGCCCGCAAGTCTGATTGTTATTATCCCATTGCTGTACATTGGCACCATTTGCAGTACTTGCTCCCGCTACTTCTACCACTTTACCACTATGTCTGGCAATAATTTTATAAAATCCATCGCCTGTAGCAACCAATACAAACTGTTGATTGGGTGTAGCATTGTATGGATATTGCTCTACATTGGCACCATTAGCTTTATTAAAATTATTTACATCTAATGACATACCGCTATGATTGGCAATAATCTTATATAGTCCGTCGCCTAAATGAGTGAAAGTAAATTTCTGGTTTGCACCTGTATTTGGATTTCCCTGAGCAATATTTGCTCCATTAGCAGGGCTTGCATTCCAGACATCCATATTAAGATTACTATTTCTATTTTGCAAAAAGTATGTTGCATTACCTAAAGATGTTGTTCCATTTGCAATAACGCGAATAGAAGTTACTTTATCATTCCATGTACTATTTAAACAGCTATTGTCTGAATTTATAACTGTAGATCCTCCGGTAAAATTATCATCTTGGTATAATATTGCCTGAAAACCTTGAGTAATACGAAGCGAAGAAATATCATCGTCCTGAACGCCCAATGATTTTAAACGTGCCAAATTATAATCTCCAATTGTTAAACCACCTGAAAATCCGGAGTAATTACAATCTTTATAAACTGTAATAACATCGGTTGAAGAACTGATATTTCCTCCAGGAGGAATTGTTCCTGTAATAGAATAACTACCTATAGAACCATAGGCTGAGTATCCTCCATAACCTGCATTTCCTGCACCTGTTCCGTCTACACCAACAAAATATTTGCCGACTGGCAAGTTAACATTCATAGAAGCATTCAATGCAAAAGGATCAGAATTCCAATATGTACCTATCTCTGTACCAGATGCATTATATAGCCTCATTAAAAGGTGAAGATTACCATCTCGCCCGACAGTATTTGCATTAATAGAGACATTTCCTCCGCCTGTAGTAAACGTAAAAAAATCATAATCTGCCTCACTCGAAATAATTCCATTTTTTTGATTAATAGTTCCATTACTGTTATAATCCAAATTGGCTGCAGAAGCTGGACTATCACCATAATCATCGGCTCTATATCCTACACCAAATTTGGCACTTGAAATTAAAGCAACATCATCTTGTTTATTATTGGCATAATCATATTCGCCTTTACTCCATTGTACGACAGGTCTGTAATAACCAGCGCCCATAATTGGAGCCCATGAAGTATTATTTATACCCACAAAATAATCTTCAGCAGGATTCGTACGTCCATCATGACCAAGATCAAAAGTGTGTCCTACTTCATGTGCCGAAGCATCTCCTCCAGATTTACCCGAAGTAATAAATACCCAACATGGCACATCATTATCCCAGTTAAAAGAACCAATATAAGCTACACCTCCTGCTCCCGGAGCTGCTGTATTTGTAGATGTAACCACGACACGCATTCTTCTTTTTCTTGGATAAGAATTAAAAACTGCTTCACTTGTAGTGACATTTAAGTTGAAGGGTCTGTAATCTTCCGATACTACTTCCCAGTGTTGTTGCACATCTGCATCGCTCATTCCAGATGGTGCTGCATTAATAGCATTTCCGTTATTCCAAAGATTTCCTGCTGGCATATTATAGCCGTCAAAATCTAATAAAACACAACCAGCAGCGCCAGGTAAACTTTGTAAATTGAGTAAAGCCGGAGCAATTTCGGCAGCTACTTTACTGGTTATCTTATTTGTATTTTCAGGTACATTTTTATAATCGATACAAACCAATGTATTAATATCAACTTTGGAGACATAAGCATTTCCTTGTGAATCAGAATAATATTTATACGCTTCTTTGGTTTTCTTAAAGATAATATGTCCTTCCAGCGATTTATCCATCACTTTAATATAAAAAGAAGATTCTGCTATATTCTTGATTTCTCCAATCAAAAACTCGCTGGAAGCATTTGATTCTTTAAAATTGATCTTTCCGTTGAATTCTTTTGAATTTTCGACCTGTAATAAAACTGTTTTTTCTGTAGTTTTTGAAGTACTACCATTTACAAGTTCTTTTTTTAAATTATTCATAAACGTTTTACTCGTACCTAAAGAAGTTTGTGCTATTGCAAAAGTGCTAAAGGCAATAAATAAGAGTAGACTTATCCGAAATTTGTAATTATTTTTCATATTAGATTTGGGGTTGTTTTAAATTATGAGTTTATAATATTAACCGCAAAGGATGCAAGGTTCTATACAAGGTTCGCTAAGTTTTGGATAGACTTTGCGAACCTTTGTGGTTAAAAATCTTAGCAGTTAAAACTTATTTTTTAATAAAACGTCTTACTGTTTTTATGCCATCTTTATCAAAAACTACTAAGTAGATTCCGCTTTTTAAACCAGAAACATCTATACTATTGTTATTGATTTTTTGTACAGTAATAGGAAAACCGGATTGAGAATCGATGATACTTACATTTGTTCCTGTACTATTCGAAGTAAAGAAAAGCGTATTCTCTGCCGGATTTGGATATACGTTTAAAACTGTAGTTTCTTCTTCTTTTATTTCTTCTGATGAAACTACTCTTGCAGTCAAGCCAGCGCCAACTTTCGTGATTCTGAACCAATTGATATTCACGCCGCTACTTTGGATGTAAATCCCAAAATTATAGGTACCAGCATTCACATTTACTGTTTGTGAAACTGTTTGCCAGTTTTGCCATCCTCCAGTATTTGGAATATTAACAGCTCCTAACTGAATTGTTCCTGCATTTAAGTCTGATGATATTCTGGCGCCATTTACTGCACTTGCAACTCTATATTCTATTAAATAAGAACCTGTAGTTGGAAAATTAACATTGCTATACGCCATCCAATCTCCTGCATCGGCATAACCTACATTTAAGCCACCGCCTGTATCTGTAGTAGGTTCGGTTTGAATACCGCTCATGGATGAGTAATTTTCTGCTTGAATTAATGTACCTGTACCTACTGGTGGCTGACCTGCATTTACTACTTGATCAATTGCTGTTAACAATGACTTTGATCCAACAGCATCTTGCGATAGTTCCCAAATCATAACCCCTCCCGCATTTTGAATGGCGAATGTCGTTTTTTGTTTGATTGTTGGAATACCATTATAATAAATCGTATTGCCCACCTGATCAGTATTCTCGGCACCCGGATATTGGTTTACGATATTTGCATATGAGATTCCCTGATTGGCAGATGCTCCAAAACCATAACCATAAAAAGGAAGGCCGATTATAGCTTTGCTTGCAGGTAATCCCCTTCCTGTCCAATAATTAAACTGATTAACAGCCATACTATATGGAGAATGCTGCCCCGGACTGTTTGGCGCCCAAGGACCAGTTGCGTCATAAGCCATAATATTAATCCAATCAAAAGCTGCAAATGTAGATGATGGCACATTTGCCCCTCCATATCCTTCAGAAAGGGCTGCTGTAATTTGTTTGCCATTTGCATGTAATTTGTTTGCTAAATCAATTACAAAACCGCCGTAATCACCATTAATCGCAGGGCCTTCCAAATCCACATCTACTCCATCAAAATTATGAGCGACTACATAATCGTATATCTTCTGAATAAATGCGGCTCTATTGGCGCTCTTAATCAGGTTAAAGTAATTGTCGCGAATTGCACCTCCTTCGGATACAGAACCACCTCCAAGAGATACAAAAACTTTTACATTCTTGGCATGTGCTGCTTGTATTAGCGTATTGTTCGCAGAATTAAAAGATAAATATCCGCTGGCATCAGGATTTTCGAATGCAATATTAATATGTGTTAATTTAGTATACTGAATCCCACTGGAAAACGAATTAAGATCAATCCAATTGGGCACATAAGCAATTACTTTTTTTGCTTGAGCAAAAGATAAATTCATAATTCCCAATGCTAAAATGATAATGCACTTTAGTCTTATAGTTTTATATTTTTTTTCCATGATATATTTTTTAAAACAGTTTGTTAGAAAATAAAAGCCTTAAACTATTCTCATCATAACTGGAATGTTTAAGGCCTTTGATTGGGATCTATTTTTTTATAATTCGTTTAACGGTTTTTTTGCCATCTTTCTCAAACACAACAAAATAAATTCCTGTTTTTAAACGGGAAACATCCAGTGTATTGTTTTTGATTTTTTGAGAAGAAATAGCCGAACCACTTTGAGAATCTATAATACTAACATCTGTTCCTGTTAAATCTGTTGTAAAATAAAGTGTATTCTCCACCGGATTTGGATATGCAATTACAGTGGCAGATTCTTCTATTGCTGTTTCTGAAGATGCTATTCTTGCTGTAGAACCTGTTTTGGTAATTCGGATCCAGTTGATGTTCACGCCGCTACTTTGGATGTAAATCCCAAAATTGTAAGTCCCGGCATTTACATTTACTGTTTGTGATACTGTTTGCCAGTTTTGCCATCCTCCTGTATTTGGAATGTTAACAGTGCCTAACTGAATCGTTCCGGCATTCAAATCCGAAGATATTTTGGCACCATTTACAGCACTTGCAACTCTGTATTCTATTAAATAAGAACCTGTTGTTGGGAAATTGATGTTATTATAAGCCATCCAATCGCCTGTATCTGTATATCCTACATTCGAACCGCCGCCAACATCTGTAGTAGCCTCTACCTGAATTCCGCTCATGGCAGAATAATTTTCGGCTTGAATTAAGATTGAAGACGGATTTGTAGGTGTCGATCCTGCATATCCTCCAAAAACAGCAATTACTTTTGTAGGTTGGGTTGTATGAAGCGAAGGAGATTGATCGGCTACATCATCATAAGCAAATCCGTAAGCCAGATTATCGACGCTTATTCCTGGTAAATGCCAAAATTTAGAATAATGATTTGTTGGATTTACTTGGTAGAATTTTGATGCATCATACCAGTTTTGTTGTCCCGGATTGGTAGTTGTTACATTTACCACGTGCCTGTTTATAGCAGCAGTTAATTGGGCCTGAATTACGAGATCCAAATCTCCATCTACAAGCCTTCTATCCAAGACTCCTTTACCTTCAAGTGCTTCTTGAGTTGATGGTCTATATTGTACTCTACCTGTACGACCTATGAATCCTCCAGATTGCCCAACCATTTCTAATTGTTCACCAATTACTCTGCCTTTAAAAACTCCTGCATCACCTGCATAAAATATTAAATCTTCATTTTTATATTTATTCCAGATAGCATCAATATAGGGTTTTAAATAATTGGCTTGCGCACCAACGGTAGTTCCTCCTGTTCCATCTGCAAAAGCAGGTGTTTTTGATGGAGCTGTAATTTCGCCCGTTGCATTGTTTACACAACCCTGAAATTCTGATGGTACATTGGCTTTAAATGCTGCAACAATATCGGCGTGGTTTTTTAATTCTCCTACTCTCTTTTGATATCCGTTTGAGCCAAATAATTCAAGACCCATTGGATATTTATAAGAATCAACCCTGGAAGGATTTCCAAAAAATCCATATTGATTATTTGTAAGTTCGATAATTTCATACAAAATTCCCTGGTTAGGATCGGTTGCATTTAAAGGGTTTGGAGAAGTGTATCCAGAAGGAGCGCCACTAGCACCAAAAAAGTAAAAATACAATTGTTGTCCTTTGGCAATAAAAACTCTACATCCCGCAATAAGTGGCAATGTGAATGTTTTATTAGGAATCTCGCTTAGTTTAGTAAAGCAATTTGCATACTTTGAGTTTTGCCCAGGTCCTGTATTTCCTCCAATAGTAGGTCCTGTAACAGTATTATACGATGAACTCATTTGTAATACCTGACTCGTTTTGGCGTTAACCCAGACATGGTTTCCTGTTGTGTAATCAATACCCACAATTGCTACATATAATTCATTATCATTAAATGTAGAGGTATTGCTTATTGTAAATGGTATGGCTCCTTGTCCATAACTGTGATTTGAGAACAACGCAAATAGCATTGTTACAATTAATAAAATTCCTTTGGGTAAAAAATTTCTCATGTTTTTAAAGTGTTTGGGGTTAATAAAAAATATTAAAATAAATAAGTAGGCTTTAAGAAATAAATGTTGGGTGTAATAAATTCTAGTAATTACACCCAACAAATCCTATTAGATTATTCTTTAATAATCTTTTTAGTCCATGATTTTTGATCCGATTTAAAGTTCAAAATATAAAGACCTTTTGAGAGTTTACTAATATCAATAATACTTTCTGTAGCGCTTGAGTTAATATTATTATGCAATACTGGATTACCATTTATATCATAAATAGTAATTACTTTATTATCTAATTTTCCTGAAAGAGAAAGTTGTATAAAATTATTTGCAGGATTTGGATAGATACTCAAAGCTGCGATTTCGTCTTCAGCTATTTGATTTGTAACAGTAGCCGACATTTTTGCTGTAGATGCAGATCCGTATGCTTCTATCTCAAATAATGAATATCCATAAGGAGCCAAAGCTTTGGTAGTACACAAGATTCTAATATATCTTCCTGTTCCGCTCACTGCCAGATCATTAGTTCCGCCAGTATTTGCTGTTTGTGTATTCACAGTTTTACTTTCGGTAAAATTCAAGTCGGATGAGATTTGTACTTTATATTGAGTAGCATAAGCAGCTTCCCATTTAAGAACAACGCGATTTATATTGTAGTTACTTTGTAAATCAACGTAAATCCACTCGGTGGCATTTGCAAAACTACTCGCCCATCTTGTACCTGCATCCCCATCTGTGGCTTTTGCCGAAGAAAAAGTTGCGTTTTCTTCGCTTGAAGCTAATGCTGGTTTAGCCAAAGCCAAATTAACATTGTTATTACTAGTGATATTTCTAACTATTACATCGCTAAAAACTCCTGTTGCCAACGTTCCATTTGCATGAGATGTAACAGCCATACCAACATAAATTGTATTTGCCATCACGATAGTTCTTGCTGTACCAATTTGAGTCCATGTTGTTCCATTATCCGAAGAATAAGAAGTAAACACATTACCCAATCTTACAGTACGAAGCCATTTAGGGAACGTTCCTGCAGCTCCCTGAGCTATTGCTTGTGCCGAAACTGCATCTCTTGATAAAAATTCTACTCCTGCAGCGGCAGTAATATCTGTCATTGCATGTTTAGACGTTGGTGTAAGTGTTTCACGGAACATTACTCCAGCTTTGGCGTATGTATTTGTATTGGTTAGAGAATTAACTTTTACAATAATTTCGGCATCTCCTGTTATAGGTTGATTTACATATTGAAACTGGTCGCTTGTTTCCCAAATATCTGTTCCGGATCCTTTTATTGTAAATATACCATTAGAGAAAGTAGCTTCTCCGGCTGGAGTTACCGCACCCAAATCATTACTTACCCACGGTGCTGGTAATGTAGCAGGCGGAACATCTGTAGAAACCAAATTTACAGCTCTGATATTATCAAAATAATAAGTGTTTGCAGAACTCGTTCCTGGTTCAAATAAAAATACAAAACGATTTACTTCACTGTCCAATGTCGAAGCATCTGGAGCGCTTGCATAAGTAAATATTAGTGTGTGCCAAGTATTCGTTTGTTTTACAACAGCTTGATAAACACTATGTCTTCCTACAGGAAAATTTGATGGAATCGAAGCACTACTTTCTGCCTGCCATGAAATAACAGATCCCACAGGTGCAGATGTATATACATCTATAGCAAACTTTTTAGTTCCGCTTTTAAAATCTCCAATATTGGTTAAAGTCGTATTAAATGAAAAATTATCATATAATTCTGTTGCTTTTCTAACATATTTTCCAACATTTGAAGAGGTATTTATACCACTCGCATTAGGGTTGGCAATATTTGGAGTATAAGTTCCAATGGCGTCTCTAAATGTAATGTTATGCGTATTTTGATAATCTTCATAAACTACTCCCGGTGTAAAAGTATCTGGCAGTTTAGTAGAACCAATTCTTATGTTATCAAAATAATAAGTGTCATTGGTATATGAACCAGAATTAAATAATAACACCATCTGGTTTATAGCCAGATTTGATGTTCCTTCATCCGGACTGGAATTATAATAAAATGTTAGAGTTTCCCATTGGTTCAATTTTGTGGTTTTGGCTACATACGTACTGTTTCTGCCAGTTGGGAAATTTGCAGGAAGAGATGTCAGGCTATTTTCTAAATTCAAACTAACCACAGTTCCAATAGGTGCAGATGTATATACATCGATCATTATCTTATTGGTTTGGTTTTTTAATAAACCGGCATCCTCTATGGTATTTTGTGTATTAAAAAATAACACATCGTATTGTTCTGTCACATTACGAACATACTTTGCCACATTTGCAGAAGCATTAACCGAATTTGTCCCCGGATTTGCAACTACCGAATAAGTTCCGGTTGTAGTTCCTTTGATAATTTTATTAACACCATCATAGTTTTGCAAAACATCGGTCGCGATGATTGGTTTTTCGGGAGCCGCTTTTGTTAGTAAATTATCAAAATAATAGGTCGCTCCAGAATTTGAGTTAGACTCAAAAAGGAATACCACATTATTAATAGACAAAGCACTTGTGTTGGCATCTATTACTTTTTCAAATTCAAATTCGATAGTTTCCCATTTATTCTGTACAGTTGTCGTGGCTTTATAACCACTGTGTCTTCCCGATGGGAAATTAGTAGCCGTAGTTACCAAACTATTTTCCAGTTGCATGGATATTTTAGTTCCTACCGGTGCCGATGTATAAATATCGAATGAAAGTCTTTTTCGACCATATACATAATCATTTGCATTGCTTATTTCTATGTTTTTTATATTTAATACATCATATAATTCTGACGCATTACGAACATATTTTCCAACAAGCGCAGACGTATTTACTCCTGTAGCCGATGGATTTGCAACAGCTTCGGTTAAAACACCTGTTTTATTAAGATAAACTACATTTCTATTACTTTGAAAGTCTTCATATATTTTCTCAACCGGTATTGCAGGTTCTGTTGTTACCGCAATTTTATAAGTCTTGTTATCGCAGCCACCTACTGTTGCCAATACCGAAACATCTCCTCCAGTTGCTCCCCAGTTTACAGTAATTGTATTTGTACCTTGCCCGGAAGCAATTGTTGCTCCTGCAGGAACGGTCCAATTATAAGTTGCACCTGCAATAGCTCCTATAGAATACGTCTTACCAGTTGCATTGGCATATACTTTTGAAGTTCCAATTACACCATTGGCAAAACTACCATCGTAAACTCTTACATAATCCACTAATAATTTTGCTGGAAAATCAGCAGGATTAGGAGCCACTCCTGCCCCATTTACACTAGTATAAGGAGTTCCTAAACTCCCAACTGCTAAGTTTAAGATAATATAAAACTTATTATCATTAAATGGCCATCCACCACCTACAGTAGTATTAGGAGAAGCGGTATGAAATAAATTTCCATCAATAAACCATTTAATACTATTCGGTCCCCATTCTACAGCATATACGTGGAAATCCGAAGATAAATCGGTAGATGATGTATAACTTCTTCCTGTATAATGATATCCTCCAGCATCATAATGAATTGTTCCATCTACAGATTTTGGATTCTTATGTTTGGCTTCCATAATATCAATTTCGCCTGTAAAAGGCCATGATCCAGTTGCTCCTTCTGGCAACATCCAGAAAGCCGGCCATGCTCCCATCCCGGAAGATAGTTTCATACGAGCTTCTATTCTTCCGTATTTTAAGGAATATTTCCCTTCCGTAGTGAGCTTAGCAGAAGAATATGGCTGATCTGGAAATTGTGCGTTAGGCTCATATTTAGCTTCGATACTTAAATAACTGTTTGCTCCTTCCTTAACTATTGTAGCTTGGTTTGGATTGTACCTTTGTGCTTCGGCATTACCAAAACCGCAAAGTGATGGACAGCCGTTTCCAGTAATACTTTGCCATTTGCTACCATCTATCGCAGTTCCATTAAACTCATCTGCCCAAACGAGTGTATTGCATTGCGAATAAAGTTGTAGAAAAGGCGACAATACGAATATTACCATGAGTAAAAGCCTTTTCAGTGATTTGTAATTACTTTTCGGTGGTTGACCGAAGGAAATGTTTTTTTGTTTCATGTTTTTTTGTTTTTTTTTGGTTATAAATTATTAAAATCAAAAAAACTCTATCTGTAAAAAATAGATTCTTTTTTTATTAATAACTCACAATATTAACAAACAAACTATGATAAATACATATTAAGGAATACGGTTTGACTACGGTGTTAAAAAATTAATGTAATAAATACGCCTTTATTACATTAAAAAGAGAAAGATTATACTTTATAATTAAGTATTAGAAATTAAGAATAAACTCAGTAATATTTGCCTCCGATGAGAGCTGTAGTTTTTTACGAATACGGTATCGGGTATCTTCCACACCTCTTACCGAAATGCCTAAAAGTGGTGCTATTTCTTTAGTATTGAAATTCATTCTTAAATAAGCACATAATCGCATATCACGAGGAGTTAGTTCGGGATAGCTTGCTTTTAAACGTTGGATAAAATTATCATGAAGCTGATTAAAAATCTCTTCAAACTCATTCCAATGTTGGTCTCCCTGCAATTCATGGTCGATTATTCGGTTTATCTTAGTTAGCAAGCCAAAATTTGTACCCGAATCATTCTCCTTTTTAATCTGACTGATAAGTTCTTTTATAGCTAATAAAATCTCATTTAAATGGATGAGGTTTACAGTATTCGACGCTACTTTGGCATTCTTGAGATTAATCGTAGTTTCGAGATTCTCCCGAATAATATTCATATTTTCCTGTTCCAATACTAATTTTTGCTCATTGAGTTCGGCACGATTTAGCAAAAGTTCTTTTTCCTGACGAAGAATCAGTTGTTCCCGTTCCTGTACCCCAAGGTAACGTTGGTATTTTATGATTGCATAAATTAGCGCGCCAAATAATAAAAAGTACAATAAATATGCCCAGGTTGTTCTATACCAAGGCGCTAAAATTTCAAATTTGAATATTGCTTCCTCGCTCACCACGTCGTATATATTCTTGGCTCTTACATGAAAAACGTATTCATTTTCGGCTAAGTTTGTATATTCTTTCTCTGTTTGAAGATTCCAATCGGACCATTTGGGCTCAAAACCCTCCAGCCAATATTCGTATTTTGTTCCCTCAGCATCATCGTACCAAAGCGCTGCAAAAGAAAAATGTAATGCATTTTTGGAATAAGGTAAAATCGGATAAAAGTCTTTCTTGATTGATTCTTTTTTTGATGGAAGAACATCATATCTGCTCGAAAACAAAATACTATCCTTTGGAAAAATAGATTTAACTTCAGAAATAATTGATTTATATTTTAATTGATAGCTTTTGTTTTTTGTGCCATTATAATGAATCAATCCATCTTGAGTGCCAAAAAATACATCTCCATCCTTTGTAGTTTGTATGTTTTCGAAACCTGGAATATATAAATATCTTAATTTCCTAAAAGGCAGCTCCTCTATATGAAAACCACCTTCTTTTTTCCTGTTGATCTTTCCGGTATTATCTCCCGAAACGTACCATATATTATTTTCATTATCCGATTTAAGCAAACGAATATGACTATTCATTCCTAGATATTTTTTAAAAAAAGCATCGGGAACCATCCGTTTTGTAGAAGGATCTTGCTTATAAACTCCTTTGGTAGTCCCAAAAAGTATTTGATCATTTACTTTCACAGTATTCAAAAATATACTGGATGGAAAACCACTTTTCTTATCATAAAATTGTACACTCGAGATACCGTCAAAGCTATTATTTAATCTTACTTTAAAGATTCCCTTATATCCATGCGCGATCCAGATATTCTCCGAAGCATCAATTGTAATAACTCGACTGCTTTCATTAAATCCTTTTATTTTATGCTGATAAACCCAAGATTTATTGCTTTTTTTTAATAAATGTAATCCCGAATATCCGCCTACAATTAATAAATCCCGATGGTTGGTCATAACCACTCCTTGCCACGCTCCATCTGTTTTTGCAACTACTTTGGCAGAATTACCGTTAATCTCAAATATTCCGTTTTTTTCAAAAGCCAAAAGAACATTATCAAAAACCCCGATATTCCAAACCGTTTCACACATTCCGGATATCCGCTGAAAATGAACATTGGCATGTTGTCCCCTTTTATATGCTTCCCAATCAAGCCAGAACAATCCATTATCTGTACCTATATATAACTTGTTTTGATATATCTGACTGCAATATATTTTTGTCTCATAATTCATACTGTCGATTATTCGGGATAACGGTGACGAGATCTGAATAAAATCTATTCCATCCTTGAGAGTTACCCATAAATTACCTGCTGCATCAAGTCTAAAATTGGTCACATATTCATTTTGCAAACCCATTTGCTTATTGATATGCTGAATTAAATGACCTTCTTTATCAATAATTACAAATCCTGCTTCACGAGTTCCTATCGCATAATATCCTCCGGGAAGTGTAATCCCAACAGATACCTGACTCTTTTTAAGCAAATAATCGGCTTCTGTTTTCCAAGGTATTAATTCGTTTTTTTTATTGAGAAATAAACCCTCATTTTGTGTTAATACTATAAAGTCATCATCTGTTCCAAAGAGATTTATAATTTTCATCCCTATAAACTTTCTGCTACCAATTATAGGAATTAATGTGTCATCTTTTAGCTTTAATAATCCTTCTTTACTGTCTAATGCATAAATGGCATTGTTAAGCTCATAAAAATCTTGAAAATTGCCTTTGGATTTTACTACTTTAATTTCATTGTTCTTGTAGATAAATATCCCTTCATAAGAGAAAAAAAAGACTTCGTTTCCAAGAACAATTGTATGCCATATATCTCCAAAGTTTCTAAACGATTGAGGGATTAATTTTACCAGTGAAGTATAATGATATTGACCATTGGACAATTGGGCAACATATCCAAAATCGCCTTGTGCGCCAATATAAATTCTATCTTTTTTATCAATAGCAAGAGAGCGAACCATACTCTTGTTTTCCGGTTGCATGATTATTCCCCATCTTACACCATCAAATTGTAATAAACCAAAATGATTGGCAAAAAACATCATACCTTGAGAGTTTTGCAAAACATCCCAATTTTCGGATGCTGCCTGATACGTTTTCGGGCTATAGTTTGTTATAAACGGGACGCCAATTTTCTTAATTTGAGCATTAAGTGCAAGGCATACGAATAAAATCGAAGTACAAATAAATCTAATTATAAATTTGATCATTTTTATTTCTAGTAGGTTATTTCATTGCGCTTATTAATGATTTTGTTCCAAAAATTTCTGGGGCGTTGAAATTTTTAAAGCAAAAGGTCATTTTTATCATAACCTCAAATTACTAAAAATCAGCATTTTGAAAAATTACAAAAAAGCATACATAACCAAATATAGTAAAAAAAAACTTCTGGAATTAGAAATTGAAAAATTATGACTTACAATTTTAATCTGGTTTTATAATTACAAAACCATCTGATTTTGAGTGAGTTTTAATAGTTTTAAAAACAAAATATAAGCTAATCTATTAATGTGATTCGCAAAAAAGCTATTTAAACATAGTAATATAGACTTAAAATTAAGATTTAAGAAACTTACTAGAAATCATGATTTTTTGGCAACGAAATAAAGCAAATTTATTTATTTTCTACAAGAGTTTTTACTAACTCATTTAATTTTTCACCGTGAATATTCTTCGCCAAAATAATTCCGTTTTTGTCTATTAAAAGATTAAAAGGGATTGCTTGAATTTTATAATTTACAACAACTGGTGAATTCCAAAGTTTAAGATCACTTACTTGCGTCCATGGCTGTTTTAGCTTTGCCATTGCACCCAACCAGAGTGCTTTTTTGGAATCTAAAGAAACGCCATAAATCGAAAAATTCTTAGGATAATTTTGATACAGCTTTATTAACTCAGGTTGTTCTTTAAGGCATGGTCCACACCAGGATGCCCAAAAATCAACTAATATTACAGAACCTCTCAAAGAAGAAAGCGATACTTCATTTCCTTTTGAATCCGGTAAATCAATATCCGGAGTAATATCTCCTATTTCAAGGCCTTCAGTCTGCGCATTAGAACTCGTATAAAAACAAACCAAAAATGTTAAGCCAAAAAATATTCTTTTCATATTTACTATTAATTTAAAGCATGCTAATTTAGATAATTAATATTAAGGTGCAAAAGGTTCTGAGAAAGGTGCAAAGGTTTCCTGTAGAGGCGCACAGCAGTACGCCTTAAAGATTCAGAGGTTTTAACATATATTATTGTAGAGACGCAGTGCGTCTCTACAATAATATTGTGGTTAATTTGTACATTATCTGCATATTATTTTAAAATCTGAGAAAAATTAAAACAATAAATAAGATTTTATCATCATTTTAATCGTTATATTACATTTTTTTGACGGGTTATTTTTACATCAATCCTAAATATTAAAAGCTAATTGATGTATATTCCGGAAAACCCGCATTATTGAAGAATACCTAAAAACGAATTAAATGATTTTTAAATCCTTACGATTAAACATAGATATAGAAGATAGTGCGTTTAATGAAATATATCCAAGTCGTATTAAACGACTTTCAGAGCGACATTGGACTCCTGTTATGATTGCACGAATAGCGGCAGACTATCTGGTTGATAAACCCAATAGAAAAGTTTTGGATATTGGTGCCGGTGTAGGGAAATTTTGTCTTATAGGTGCAGCATCCACAAGAGGAATGTTTTATGGTGTTGAGCAGAGAGAATCTCTCATAAAATTATCCAATAAAATTGCACTAAAACATAATATCAAGAATGTTGAATTCATCCATTCTAATATTACCGAAATCACTTTTTCGGATTATGATGCGTTCTATTTTTATAACTCTTTTTTTGAAAACATAGATACTTCATGTCCTATTGATAAAGCAATACTTCCAAAAAATGAATTGTTTCTCTCCTATTCAAATTATGTGAGAGATCAGTTAAAAAAAACTCCAAAAGGCACAAAACTGGTTACTTACTGGAGCACTTGGGAAGAAATTCCTGAAAGTTTTGATTTAATAGATTCCGTATATGATGGAATATTGAACTTCTGGGAAAAAAAATCATAATAATTTTAGACTTTAGACTTCCATTTTATCATTTGGGATTTCCGATAAACTAACGGTGAAACGCCTTTAATTTCCTTGAATTTTCTATTGAAATTAGAGATATTATTAAACCCGCATAATTCTGAAACTTCCAGAACAGAAAGTTCCTGAGATTTGGATAATAATTTTGCCGCTCTCTCAATCCTTATTTCGATTAAGAACTGAAAAAAAGTTTTGTTTGTCCGGACTTTAAAATACTTGCAAAATGCATTTTTAGTCATATTCGATAAAGCAGCGATTTCTTCGAGAGTAATATTTTTTTGAAAATTAGTCATTACATATTCAAAAACCGTTTGCATTCGCTTCCCTTCATTATCTGTTATTTTTTTGTCATATATATAACTGGAAAGCGGAATCTTTTTTTCTTGAGAAAGCTTTTTTGTGATTTCTAAAAAAAGAATAAATCTATTAAATTCATTTACCGACTTTATTTTTTTGAAAGACTTAACCACCTTATTGGAAGGGTTGGTAACTATGAAACCATTTTTACTATTTTCCCAAAAAGGCTGAATCTCTTTTAGAGCAGAAAGTCCAAAGAAGTCTTTCCCAAAGGAGTTAGAGGTAAAAAAAAGTGTTAACATAACCGATAATTCATTGGTAGTAGTTTCACTCCTAAATACATGAGGCAGATTGCTACCTATAACTACAACATCACCTTTTTGATATGGAGAAATAGTATCGCCTACAAAAATGGTTCCTTCACCATTCTCAATATAGCTAATTTGTATTTCTTCATGTTGGTGTAATTTATCATAAAAAACAAATTCTATGTCTTCTTGATAAATTAACGAATCTTCTTTGGTTTTCGGAATCTTGAATGGAAATACTTTCATAATTAATAAATTAACCGGTATAAATATATTTTATTTATAAAAAAACAAACACATATTTGTCAATTATTTTTAAAATTAGCATTAAAAAGGATAATATAGTATCTTTTTATGATAACTTACCTAATTATATATTTACTCGTAATAAATATTTTTGAAAAAATTAAAAACGTAATTATGAGTATTCAATGGAAAGGCGTTATGCCAGCAGTTACAACAAAGTTTACTGCGGATGATAAATTAGACTTCAATATGTTTGAGGTAAATGTAAGGGCTCAGTTAGAAGCCGGTGTTTCAGGAATAATTTTAGGAGGAACACTTGGAGAAGCAAGCACATTACTTGAGGATGAAAAAAAAGAATTAATTAAAGAAACTATTAATATAGTCGACGGAAAAGTCCCTGTGATAATGAATATCGCCGAGCAAACTACGCGGGCAGCAATTCAGGCAGCTAATAAAGCCGAAGAAAATGGAGCAAAAGGATTAATGATATTGCCTCCTATGCGTTACAATGCAGCTCCTCATGAAACCGTTACTTATTTCTCGGAAGTTGCCAAAAGTACTTCCTTACCTATTATGATCTACAATAACCCTATTGATTACAAGATTGATGTAACATTGGATATGTTTGAAGAAATCTTGAAATATGATAATATTCAGGCAGTAAAAGAATCTACCAGAGATATATCGAATGTAACTCGAATTATAAACCGTTTTCAAGGACGTTTAAAAGTATTATCCGGTGTAGATACATTGGCATTAGAGAGTATTTTAATGGGATCTGATGGATGGGTATCTGGTCTTGTAGATGCTTTTCCGGCAGAAACGGTTGCTGTTTTTAAACTGGCAAAAGCAGGAAGAATAGACGAAGCTTTGGCTATTTACAGATGGTTCTTGCCGTTATTGGAACTAGATATTAATCCGCTTTTAGTACAAAACATAAAATTAGCCGAAGCCGCTACAGGACTGGGAACAGAATATGTTCGTGCGCCAAGATTACCATTACATGGAACTGAAAGAGAAAGAGTTTTGGGAATTATTACCGAAGGTTTACGTACCAGACCTACCCTTCCGGATTATAAATCGATAGTACTGTAAATATACAAGAAGCCGTTGAGTATAGTTTGTAAAAACTGTAGCGCGTCTCATAAGATATAATGCATTTAAGAATATGCTTTATTTAGTTTGGTTTGTTTTTAGAGTTGGTCATCTTATTGATGACCAGCTCGTAAACAATACTTTTTTTCAGTAAGGTTTAATTTAATTAAAGTCAAACACATAAAATGATAACAGGAAAAAATTATATAGGAAGCCAGCTTATTGCCAGTGGTAGCAAAACATACAAAACAATAAACCCACAATTGAACATTGAAAATCCTTGGACTTTTACAGAGGCAACTCCCCAGGAAATTGATCAGGCAGTTACCTTGGCAAACAATGCATTTAAAATTTATCGGAATTGTTCCGACCATCAAAAAGCTGCTTTTTTGAATACTATTGCAGAAGAAATTTTGACGCTTGGAGATGAATTACTGGATGTATATTGCACAGAATCTGGTTTCCCAAAAGGAAGAGCCGAAGGAGAACGAGGACGTACTATTTTTCAATTACGTTCATTTGCCAATATGCTTACCGAAGGAAGTTGGCTCGAGGCGACAATCGATACTGCTATCCCGAATAGATCACCGCTCCCAAAAGATGATTTACGTAAAATGCTTGTCCCTCTAGGTCCTGTTGTAGTTTTTGGGTCAAGTAATTTTCCATTTGCTTTTTCTACGGCTGGAGGAGATACTGTCTCGGCATTGGCTGCAGGTTGTACTGTAATTGTAAAAAGCCATTCTATGCATATTGGTACTGGCGAAATGGTTGCTTCGGCTGTTATTAAAGCTGCCCAAAAACACAAAATGCCCGAAGGTATTTTCTCAAACTTAATTGGTAGTGGTGTTACACTGGGAACCAGTTTAGTAAAACACCCTCTGGTAAAAGCTGTTGGTTTTACAGGAAGTATTAATGGAGGTAGAGCTTTATTCGATTTAGCATCACAACGTCCGGAACCAATTCCTGTTTTTGCCGAAATGGGTAGTATAAATCCCGTGGTTATTTTGCCTGGAGCACTAGAAAAAAATAGCCAAAAATGGGCAACTGCCTATGCAGGTTCTATTACTTTAGGTACGGGTCAGTTTTGTACTAATCCTGGATTATTATTAGGAATAAAAGGCGAAAATTTGAATCAATTTATTAGGCAATTAGCCGAAGAAATCGAAAAAATACAACCTTCATGTATGTTACACCCTTCTATAAAAGCTGATTTTAATAATGGAAGGGAAAAAATAAGAGCACAAAACGGAGTAACTACTGTGGCTGAATTTAAAGGAGAAATTGCCCCAAATTATGCTTCGCAAACAATACTTACTGTTGATGGCGAGACATTTTTGGAGAATCCAACACTGCGTCATGAAGTTTTTGGTCCATTTTCTATCATTGTTCAATGTGATAATAATGAGGAATTGGAAACAATTATTAATAAATTAGACGGACAATTAACAGGTACTATAATTGGCGAACCTATGGAGCTTAATAATTATAAAATGATCGTTGATGCATTACAAAACCGAGTGGGAAGATTAATTTTTAATGGAGTACCAACAGGAGTCGAGGTTTGCGCATCGATGATACATGGTGGTCCCTACCCTGCTTCGTCGGATTCTAGATTTACAGCCGTTGGAATCCATGCTGTTAAACGCTGGGTAAGACCATTTAGTTATCAAAATTGGCCAGACGAATTACTGCCTGAAGCCTTACAGGATAATAATCCATTAAACATTTACAGAACCATAAATGATATAATAACCAACAAAACTATTTAGCTTATGCCAAGAAAAACTTTTTTTTGTGTCGATGCACATACCTGCGGTAACCCAGTGAGAGTCGTTGCCGGTGGTGGTCCAGATTTGGTAGGGAATAACATGAGCGAAAAACGCCAACATTTTTTAAAAGAATATGATTGGATTCGTAAAGGGTTAATGTTTGAGCCACGCGGTCACGACATGATGAGCGGTAGTATACTTTACCCGCCTAGTAATCCTGATAATGATTTTGGAATTTTATTTATCGAGACATCTGGTTGTTTGCCAATGTGCGGACACGGAACAATTGGAACAATTACAATCGCTATAGAAGAAGGATTGGTTATACCTAAGGTTCCGGGAAAAATAAAGATGGAAGCTCCTGCTGGATTAGTTCAGATCGAATACCAACAAACTGGAAAAAAAGTAGATTGGGTACGATTGACCAATGTCAAGTCTTATCTTGCTGCAGAGGGACTTACAATAGATTGTCCTGAATTGGGAGAGATTACTTTTGATGTTGCTTATGGCGGGAATTATTATGCAATTGTAGATCCGCAAGCAAAATTTTCTGGAATACAAAACTTTACAGCTGGAAAAATTGTTCAATATAGTCAGGAAGTTCGTAAACGAATTAATGAAAAATACCCGAATCTTTTTATTCATCCCGAAAACGATACCATTCGTGATGTAAGTCATATGCTTTGGACAGGAGATCCTATAGATCCTACCTCTTCGGGAAGAAATGCCGTTTTTTACGGAGACAAAGCCATAGATCGTTCTCCATGTGGAACAGGGACTTCGGCTAGAATTGCTCAACTTCATGCAAAAGGCAAGCTTAAAAAAGGAGACGATTATATTCACGAAAGTTTTATCGGTAGCAAATTTATAGGAAGAGTCGAAGAAGAAACTTCTATTGGAGCTATTAAAGCCATTGTGCCAAGTATACAGGGATGGGCAAAAGTATATGGTTATAACAATATAATCATTGATCAAGATGATGACCCATATGCATTTGGTTTTCAAGTTATTTAGATAAAATATAATCAAAAAAAGAACATTGGTTTCCGGAATACTATTCTTGCCAATGATTTTTTAAATATATAATGATAATGAAAAAAGTAAGTATTATTGGTGGAGGAATCATAGGCTTATGTTCTGCTTATTATTTGGCAAAAGAAGGTCATGAAGTTGTAATTTTTGATAAATCAGACATGACAGATGGTTGTTCCTATGGGAATGCAGGAATGATTGTACCCTCACATATTATCCCATTGGCTCAACCGGGAATGATCGCTCAGGGAATAAAATGGATGTTTGATAGTCAAAGCCCGTTTTATGTAAAACCCCGTTTAAGTGCAGACCTAATGAATTGGGGCTTAAAATTCTATAAACATGCCAATAAACAGCATGTTGAGAAAGCAATGCCAGCACTTTGTAATTTATCACTTTTAAGTAAAGAATTATATCAGGATTTTGTTAAAGAAAATAATTCTTTTTTCTACGAAAATAAAGGCCTTTTAATGCTTTATAAAACAGATAAAACTGCCGAAGAAATTATTCATGAAGGAAAAGTCGCCGAATGTTTTGGATTAAAAGTTGATTTTCTTTCCAAAGAAGATGTAGCAAAACTGGAAACAGGGACAAGTACTAATGTTACAGGCGGAGTACATTATAAAAGCGATTCGCATATTTATCCTCAAAAATTTATGCAATTTATAAAAGAGGAATTAACCAAATTGAATGTAACAATTCACAATAAAACTCTGGTAGAAGATTTTGTTATGAAAAATAATATTGTTACCGAAATAATTACCGATATGGGGCCTTTTACAACTGATGAAGTAGTTTTGGCATCAGGATCATGGAGTCCAAATATTGCTAAAAAGTTAAATCGTGCAATTTCTATTTTACCAGGAAAAGGTTATAGCTTTACTTTAAATGACAGAAATCAAAAGCCTTCAATACCGTCAATTCTATGTGAAGGAAAAGTTGCAGTTACACCTATGAATAATGATATTCGCTTTGGTGGTACAATGGAAATTACGCATACAAACGATACGAAAATAAATAAGAATAGAGTTCAGGGAATTGTAAACAGTATCAATGATTTTTATCCCGATTTAAAGATAGAAATGCCAAAAGAAGAAGAAACATGGTTCGGGTTCAGACCATGCACACCGTCTGGAATGCCAATAATTACTAGGGATAAAAAAATTAAAAACTTAACTTTGGCGACTGGACATTCCATGATGGGATTAAGTCTGGCACCAGCAACCGGTAAAATTGTTTCCGAAATAATTTCGGGGAAAACAACAACCGTTAATACACAAATGTTTCAATTATAAAATTATGAGATACGAATCGATATCTTCTTCTTTATTTCTAGAAAATAGAAAACGTTTTTCGACAAGAATGCATGCAAATAGTATTGCTATTCTAGTTTCTAATGATGTAATGCCCAATAATGCCGATGATGTTATGGGGTTTGCACAAAATAATGATTTGTTTTATTTGTCAGGAATAAATCAGGATGAAACTATTTTACTTCTTTATCCAGATGCTTTTAAGGAAGAAAACAGAGCAATTTTATTTGTAAAAGAAGTAAATGAACATACTAAACTCTGGGATGGAGATTTCCTAACCAAAGAAGAAGTATCGGCTATTTCGGGAGTAAAAAATGTTAAGTGGATTCATGAGTTCGAAAAGGCATTACAACTATTTGCTTTTGAAGCAGATACTTTTTATTTAGGTCATAATGAACATATAAAAAGAATTACATCTGAAATGACCACCAGACAAGATCGAATGATTCAATGGTGTAAAGAAAAGTACCCATTGCATCAATATGATAGAGTTGCTAAAATAACCCGTGAATTACGACCTATAAAATCCGAAGAAGAAATTGTTCTTATCAAAAAGGCAGTTGAAATTAGCATTAAAGGATTTAAAGGACTTCTTAGTGCTGTTAAACCTAATATAAAAGAGTTCGAACTAGAAGCTGAACTTGTTTATGAGGCAATTAAAAATGGTGCAAGCCGTCATGCTTTTAAACCAATTATTGCTTCAGGCAAGAATGCCTGTGCTTTACATTACAATTCTAATGATGCCGTATGTAAAGAAAACGAAATGATATTGGTTGATTTTGGTGTATGTTATGCCAATTATAACTCGGATACTACACGATGTGTTCCTGTAAATGGCGTTTTTTCGGCTCGTCAACGCGAAGTATATTCATCTGTTTTACATTGTTTAAAAGAAGGATCTAAGCTCTTAAAACCAGGAATTTCACATAGCGATTATGAAAAAAATATGGCTAATTTAATCGAAAAAGAATTAGTTAAATTAGGATTAATTACTAATGAAGATATCGCAAATCAAAATCCAGATTCTCCTGCTTATAAAAAGTATTTCATGCATGGAACAGCACATCATTTAGGATTAGATGTTCACGATCTTGGATTGTATTCCCGTCCTCTGGAAAAAGGAATGGTTCTTACCTGCGAACCTGGGATTTATATCCTAGAAGAAGGAATAGGCTGCCGATTAGAAAATGATTATTTGCTTACAGATGATGGCAATATTAACCTCTCTGAAGCAATGCCGATAGAAATTAAAGATATAGAAAGGCTTATCGCAAATAAATAACCCTTCTCTCCTATTTTAGGTTATAGATATTAACAGCTACAGAATTATTTTTGTAGCTGTTTTTTTACGCAGAAACCTTTTTTTTGCCACAAATTACACAAATTTTCTCTAATTTATTCAGTAATCCTGTAAGGTCTTTTCTTGACCTTTTAGGTTTAATTTTCAGACTTCTAATTCATTTTTCACCTTTTTTTATGAATTTTCCCTAATTAATTTATGGCTTTTTATCAAAATTAAAAACTTTGATAAAGATAAAACCCGCCCTCATTATAAAAGATAAATTTGTGTCATCGCGTTCCAATTTCATAAACTTATTTCTTTAACAATCCTATATCAAAAAACGCTAAAATTCATTCGGGTAAATAAATACTTATAAATAAAATCCTCGTAAATGTATCATCCTTAAAACACGATAATATAATCTGTTTTTATGATAATATATTGGCATAAAAAAAGGCATAAATGCAAAATATTTGCACTTATTAATCATAAAACCAGTATATGAGAATTAAAGTTTATTTAAGGAAATTTGCAATACTCTTTTTTGTATTTGCAACACAAATGATCTTTTCGCAAGAAAGATTAGTCACAGGAATTGTTACCGATGATGCGGGATTACCGTTACCAGGTGTTAGTGTAATGATTAAGGGATCTAAAATAGGAACACAAACAGATTTTGATGGGGCTTACTCAATTCAGGCATCTGCAAATCAAATTCTTTCATTCAACTATATCGGAATGAAAACTCAGGATGTTGCTGCGAGTACAAATAAAGTAAATGTCAAAATGGCGGGTGGCTCTACTGCCTTACAAGAAGTTGTAGTAACTGCACTAGGCGTAAAAAGAGAAAAGAAATCTCTTGGTTACGCTACTCAGGAAGTCAAAGGCGAAGATTTAAACAAAATAAATAACGGTAATGTAGCCAATTCCATTTCGGGTAAAGTTGCCGGGGTTAACATAAGAAGAAACAACAATATTGGAGGATCTACAAATGTTATTATTCGTGGAACTAGTTCGTTAACACAAAGCAATCAGGCATTATGGGTTGTAGATGGAGTGCCATTAAACAACGACAATACCAATACTGATAATCAAAAAAGTGGTGGAAATACAGGAGGATATGATTACGGAAATGCTGCTTCAGACATTAATCCGGATGATATAGAAACTATAAATGTTTTAAAAGGTTCTGCTGCATCTGCGCTTTATGGCTCCAGAGCTGCCAATGGGGTTATTATTGTAACATTAAAAAAAGGAAGCAAATCCAAAGGAGGATTAGGAATTTCTTTTAACTCAGGAGTTACTATCGGAGTTGCAGATAAAGCAACATTACCTCAATATCAAAATCAATACGGTAGTGGTTATGGAGATTTTTATGGTACTGTAGATTTAGGAAGTGGTACACATCCTTATGCAGCGACAGACGATGCTTCTTGGGGGCCAAAATTCGATCCTAACCTATTAGTTTACAACTGGAATTCTTTTTATCCGGAACTGCCTACTTATGGAAAAGCAACCCCTTGGACACCTGTAAAAAAGAATCCAAATAGCTTTTATAAAACTAGTCTAACTTACACAAATAATATCGCAATTTCTGCAGCCAATGATAAAGGTGATTTTAGATTTGGTTACACAAATTACAATCAGGCACAAGGAATTTTACCAAATAGCAATAACAGAAAAGATAACTTTAATTTTTCTGCAAGTTATAAGCTTACTGATAAAACCAAAGTATCCGCTTCTGCAAATTACCTAAAAGCAAATGCTATAGGAATGAATGAAACTGGATATGGTGATGGTGGTAATAATTACTTAAGCAGTGTAAGACAATGGTATAATATGAGTGCTGATTTTCAGGATTTGGAAGATGCTTATAATATAACAGGGAAAAATACAACTTGGAGTGTTGGTGGGCCAAATGACTTATCAATTCAATTTCACGACAACCCGTATTTCCAACGTAATAACAATTATAATTCATTAAACAGAGATCGTTTCTTTGGTAATTTTGCTTTAAGCACAGACGTAAATAAATGGTTGAATATTGTTGGGAAGGGATCTATTGATTTTTACCAACAATTACAAGAAGAACGTATTGCTGTAGGATCAAAAAGAACGCCAAATACATTAGGGCAATACTCTAGATTTGATAAAACATTCCGTGAGATAAATTTAGATTTAATCTTAAACTTTAAAACTGATATTACAGAAAACATTAAGTTTTACGGACTTGCCGGAGCAAACTCCAGACGATCTGTAAATAGTAGTGTTTATGCGAAAACTAATGGTGGTTTAATTGTACCAGGGAAATATATGTTGAGTAATACTCTAATGCCAATTAATTTCCCTGACGAAAAATTGGCTACTTTAGGTACAAATAGTGTGTATGCCAATGCAACTTTCAATTTTAGTGAAACCTATTTTTTAGAAGGTTCTTACAGAGTAGATCAATCATCTACATTACCATCAAAAAATAACACATATACTTATCCATCTGTTACAGGAACTTATATTTTTAGCAATCACATTAAAGCTGATTGGTTATCATTTGGTAAACTACGTTTAAACTATGCCGAAACTGGAAATGATGCACCATTTGCAGTAATTCAATCTACGTATGATAAGAATAATAATTTTGGACCTGATGGAATACGTTTCTCTATGGAGGATTATAAAAGTAATTCTAATCTAAAAAGCGAACTTACCAAAGGTACTGAAGCCGGTATAGAGCTTAAATTTTTTAAAAACAGATTAGGATTGGATTTTACATATTATAAAACCAATACTACAAATCAGATTTTATCTATCGAGACACCTACACAAACGGGTTACAGTCGAGCTTGGATTAATGGTGGTGATGTACAAAATAAAGGTTTCGAACTTACTTTGACTGCTATTCCGTTTAAAACAAAAGACTTCTCTTGGGAAACCAAAATTAACTGGGCGTCAAATAGAAATGAAGTTATTGATCTTAATGGTGCCGACAGAATCTCTCTTGGATCATTTCAAGGTATAGGATATGTTGCCGAAGTTGGAAAACCAATTGGGCAGCTTGTAGGAAGAGGATTTAATTATCTTGATGGAGAAAAAGTGGTAAAAGCAAACGGAAGATATGATGTTGTAGCCGGAGCAACAATTGGTAATGTAAATCCTGATTGGACTGGTGGTATAAACAACGTTTTTAATTATAAAAACATAACATTCAACTTCTTAATTGATATTAAAAAAGGAGGTGATGTTTATTCCCTAGATCAACAATTTGGTAATACAACAGGTATTTATGAAAGTACTGTAGGTACAAATCATTTAGGAAACCCAGTAAGAAATTCTCTTGCCGATGGTGGAGGAATTATCCTTCCGGGTGTAAAAGCCGATGGTACTCCTAATACTAAAGTTGTTCTTGCGGATTATGATACGTATAACTCAATGCCACAACAAGCTTACGTTTATGATGCATCTTATGTAAAATTACGCGAAGTGGGATTGAGCTATAGATTCCCATCAAAATATCTGGAAAATACATTTATCAATAGTATTGTTTTTGCTGTAAACGGTAGCAATCTATGGATCATTAGCAAGAATCTTCCTTATGCAGATCCAGAGGCAGGATCGTCATCTGGTAATATGCAAGGTTTTCAAACAGGAGTATTGCCAACATCAAAAGAGTATAACTTTAACATGAAAGTTCAATTCTAAAAATAAATAAAATGAAAAAATTAAAAATAATTTTCTTCGCAAGCGCTTTTGTACTTTCAGTTGTTTCTTGTGATAATATAGATAGTTTAAATGAGAATCAAAAAGCATATACTAATGCTCTGGCAAGTAACTTAATGACTAGTTCTCAAGTAAATTATGCTTATTTCTTAACCAATGCATCTGTAAATGATAATAATTTTAGAGGATATGCTCAGTATTGGACTACGTCGACCTATACTGACGAAGTAAATTATAATCAAGCCAAAAGAAATTTAGGCAATTCTCATACTGTAATACTTTATAGAGATGTTTTGCAAGATTTAATAATTGCTAAAAATAAAATAAACGAAGAACAAGCGTTAGGACCTGTAGAAATTGCAGTTAAGAAAAATAGATTAGCAATTCTAGAAGTTCAAATTGTAATGGTTTATCAAACATTGGTAGATCTTTTTGGAAATATTGTTTATTCTCAAGCTTTGGATATAGCTAGTTTTCCAACTCCAAAATATGATGATGCAAAAACTGTTTACTTAGATTTAGCTACGCGACTAGATATTGCTATTGTTAATTTGGATAGTAATTATGATAGTTTCGGTTCGGCAGACCTCATTTTTAAAGGAAATGTTACCAAATGGAAAAAGTTAGCCAATAGTGTTAAGGTAAAAATGGGAATGCATCTTGCAGATGTAGATCCTGCTAAGGCTCAATCTATGGTTGAAACGGCTTTTAATTCCGGAGTAATGAGCGGTAATTCTGATGCCGCTTTATTTCAATATTATAAAACTACTATAGATGAAAATCCATTGTATAATAGTTTAGTAAATGAAAGTCAAATTTTGCCAACCGAATTTTTTGTAAATGAATTAAATGCAAAATCAGATCCTAGAAGAGATATATTTTTTAATCCTGCTTCAAAAATCTCAGGTGAATATAAAGGTGCTCCTTATGCACAACAAGTTAGTTACAAAAACTTCTCTAATGTAGGTTTAAAATTAAGAGATAGAACAAACCCTGGTGTAATATTCGATTATACCGAAACAAGCTTCTTACTGGCCGATGCTGCAAACAGAGGCTTTAATGTGGGTGGTACTGCTGCCGATTATTATGAGAAAGGAATTCGCTCAAGCATGAATTATTGGGGTATTTCCGGTATCGATGCAGATACTTATTTGGCAAGAACTGATGTTGCTTTTGCTACAGCAGCCGGAACCGATAAACAAAAAATCGCGTACCAACTTTGGATCGCGTATTACAATCGTGGATTTGAAGGTTGGACAGAATATAGAAGATTGGACTTCCCTATCTTGGTAGCTCCTGTTACTGCTGTGAGTGAAGCCGAAGGAAAAGTGCCTGTTAGAAATATATATTCTCTATTTGATTCTACTTTAAATAAAGATAATTATAACGCTGCAGCATCTGCAATAGGCGGTGATAAAATGACAACAAAAATATTCTGGGATAAATTTTAGTTGGATTAGTAGTCAAATCAGTATTTCCTTGAATTTAACAGGTACTCAATAGAGTGCCTGTTTTTTTATGTCTTATTTAAATTGCTATAGTTTGTTTGGATACAATTATTCTTAACACATAGAAACATAGATCTCATAAACTTAAAAAAAGGTATTTCACTTATTTAAAATGCATCCCGTCCTGTCCCGAAGCTCAATGTCATTAAGTTAAGCTTTTTAAACTATAATTTTTCTCAAAGATGCCTAATCGCCAAGTTATTACATTATCTCTTTGCGACTAGGCGCCTTTGCGAGAGATTTATTCGGCAAAGCATGCAGCTGTTTCCTTAACTTAATGACATTGCCCGAAGCTTCGGGATCGAGACTAGCTAAGTAATAATCACATTATAATGTCGTATTTTAAAATTAGATAAAATGAGCAATACTTTGATTTTGTGCAGTTTTAATTGATATCAATCCTTTTGACTTTACGACTTTAAAACTTACGACTTACTTATGTGAAAGAAATATATTCCTCTTTGCTTTCTTTTTTACACATAAATTCTATGTTTCTATGTGTTAAATCCCCTTTTCGTAGATTATATTCAATTAGTTATTATTATTCGATAGCAATATTCACGTATTGATAAAAATTTATTAAATTATAAGAATAATTACACATAACATAAACTTAATACTAATTTAAAGATAATTTCATATCATAACTGAATAAAATAGTATAACTAAATCATTGGCTATAAAAATATCTTTGGCTCTACACTAACAAAATCCAAAGAATATGAAAACAAAATTATTTTTATTTATGGCATTTATTTGCGTTCTAAAAATAGGTGCACAAAGTCTGCCTTGTCGGACTAGCGAAGAGAATGCAAAACTCTACAAATTAAATCCACATGCATTAAAAGAAAAGCAAGATTTTGATGCTTTTAGCAAAAAATTCAGATCCGAAAGAAAATCCAAAACTTCTAAACAATTACAAACAACGTATGTTATTCCGGTTGTGTTCCACATATATGGCGATGTACAAAACGGAAAAACTATTACTTATCAAAAAATCGTTAATCACTTAGCTCAAATTAATGACGATTTTAATGGTCGTAATGCCGATTATGCAACGGTGGATCCTTTTTTTCAAGCTAGAAGAGGAACATTAAATATCGAATTTAAGCTTGCCAAGATAGACCCAAACGGAGGTTGTACATCTGGAGTTATATTTCATCCTGCCAAGAATGGTTATGGAAATGGCGGCGGATATGATGACCAGATTGCTGTCGATGCTTGGGATAATAAAAAGTATATGAATGTTTATATTCAAGGCGACTTATATGCCGATGGTACTCCTAATAATTCAGGAGTTGCTTGGTATCCGGATTCTGGTATGACAGCCAGCAACACAGCCAGAGTTGTTTTTAATGGAGCTTATTTATATGACAACTCATACAGTAAGGAGTTTTCGGCTACACTAACACATGAATTTGGGCATTTCTTAAATTTAATCCACACCTTCGAAGGAGGATGTACGGGTACTGACGAGGTTGATGACACACCACTTGAAGACGGAAAACATACACTTGCCTGTACACAAGGAACAAACTGTTTTGGCGACAGGGTAAACAACGAAAATTACATGGGATATAATGGCGCACAAGGTTGTTATAAAATGTATACCCAAGGACAAATCGATCGAATGTTGGCAGCATTAGAACATCCTGCAAGAAAAACACTTTGGCAGGAAAGTAACCTAATTGCTACCGGAGTAAACAATACAGGAGGTTTACTAGCATCAAATTCAAACTTTTTTAAAGAGGCAGTTGTTAATGATGGATCCTTTGATGCTTCTTCTATGGTTACCTTATCTGGTGCTAAATCATTTGCTCTTGCATCTGGAACAATGGTTTCTGGAACGCACTTTAATCATAATTTTCCAGCAGGAATTATACCTGTACTTACTGTTAATTCAAATTCTCAATTAACTATTACTTTAACCGGAAAGGCCACAAGTCATCTACGAACTAATAATGTTCAAGGAAAAATTACATTTTTACCAGCGGCTTTCTCAGGTGGAGATTCAGGAATGACCTGTAAGGATTTGTATTATGATTTTAAATTTGTTGATCCATACCGAATTTACTTTGTCGATATGCCAGATGCTACAGCTAATGCTACTCTTACATGGAAAGCATTTAAAATAGAGAAAGGCGATGATCCTGCTTTCGGAGCTTGGAGATTTGCTTCCAAAGCATTAAAAATCGAAACGTACACTAAAAAATTAGTGTGTGAAACTGGAACAAGAAATATTTCATTGCTTCCTGCAAATACACCTGTAGGTTCTACCAGTAATTTTAAAGCTCCGGGAGCATATCCAGATGAATTGGATTTACGTACGGCAACATATACAAATTGGGATGGAAAAACAGGATACGTTGGTTTTGATTATCTTATTGATGGATTAACCTGTTATGGTTGGTTTAAAGTTACCGTTGATGCAAATGGCGATGGATATACTATCTCTGAATATGCCTATAATACACAGCCGGGAGCCTCCATTACAACAGGCGTAACAGCAAAAACCGGTGTGACTTTATCACCTAATACTTTATATGAATTTGATACTAATGATGGCACAATCACTTCAAATGCAGTAATTTCATTATCAACCAATAATGGAACTTTTACCAAGAGTACAGGAACATTAACAGCGGGTACAGATTATACAATTACAGGCGTTCCAACAGGTTTAAGCGCAGTTTTAACATTGCAAAACAGCTCTAATGTAGCCGTTACTTTTACAGGAAATGCAATTTCTCATTTACCAGCCAACAATTCTTCGGTTGTGATTACTTTTAAAGATGCAGCTATAACTGGTGGCGTAATAACACTTGATAATGCCTCGAAAACAATAAAAGTAGAATTTGAAGCTCCTTATGGTGTCTATTATGTTGATAATCCCGACTATGAAGTTTCCCCTGCATCAAACTGGAAATGGTTTAGTTTAGCTGTTGGAGATGATACCGATTACGGTGCGTGGCAATATGCCGCAAATGCACTAAAAATAGAAACTTATGGTAAAAGATTGGTTTGCGAACCGGGAACAAGAAATATTACTAAAGTTGCCGCAGGTGCTACAATAGGCGCTTCAAGTAATTTTACAGCTCCGGGTGCATATCCTAATCAATTGGATTTACGCACAGCAACATACAATGTTTGGGATAATCAAAGTAGTTATGTAGGTTTTGAATACACTAGTCGAGGAAGAACTTGCTATGGATGGATGAAGGTTAAAGTAACTGCGAATGGAGATGGATATACCATTACAAATTTTGCCTATAATACCAAACCATTCGAATCTATAACGACTCCAATCATCAATGCGCCGGGGAATCTTGTTGCAACTGTAAATGTAACTGCTCTTTCGGTTGCCTTAACATGGGCAGATAACTCCGATAATGAAACAGGGTTCTCTATAGAAAGAGCATTAGGAAACGGAACTTACAGCGTTATTGCAACGCTACCTGTAAACGCAACTTCTTATACAGATACGGGATTAATAAAGGGAAATAATTATTCTTATAAAGTAAGAGCTGCTATGAATGTGGTAAATTCAGATTACTCCAATATTGCATCGGTAACCATCGAGGAAACAAATACTCCAACTCTGCCTACACCAGTAATTAATAGTGGAGATACTGGGATTTATGCCAATGGATTTTATGTAACATGGGGGTTAATAAATAAAGCAACAAGTTATGATGTTCAGATATACAATGAAACAACAGGATGGACAGATCAGGGAACATCAACTGCTCACTTCTTATATATAAATAAACAAGGAACCGAAAGAAATTATAAAGTAAGAATAAGAGCTGTAAATACATTCGGAACAAGTGACTGGAGTATTCCGCGAGATTTCACACTTCCTGCGACATTAGATAAACCTACTAATTTAGCTGCAACTGCAAACTCAACTGCTCTTACTATAGCATTGACATGGGAAGATAACTCAGATATTGAAACTGGATTTTCACTAGAAAGAGCCGAAGGAAATGGAGCTTATAGCGTTATTGCAACTCTTGATCCAGGTGTAACTTCTTATATTGATACAGGACTAATAAAAGGAAGTACTTATTCTTACAAAGTGAGAGCAAGTATGAACGCTACATATTCTGATTATTCGAATATTGTAACTGTAACCGTTGATGATACGACTCCAAACCCGGCTTTGGCTACTCCTATAATTAATGAGGGAGATACAGGAATTTATACCGAAGGATTCTATACAACATGGAACCTTATTAATAATGCTACAAACTATGAGATTCAGTTATATAGCGAAGCAACAGGATGGACTACATTTGGAACATCAACAGTACATTTTATATATATTGTTAAGCAAGGAGTTGAGAAAAATTACAGAGTAAGAATGAGAGCAATAAACGATAATGCAGTAAGTGATTGGAGTAACTATAGAGATTACACGCTTACTCCTACGTTAGGAATTCCAAATGTGGATTTGGAAAATAAATCTTTCACAATCTTCCCAAATCCGGCATCAGATATTGTAAATTTCTCATTTAAAAATATCAATACCGATGATGCAATGGTAATTACTATTTACAACAATAATGGAGCTTTAATAGATACAGTTCGCAATACATTCAATTATGATGTGAAAAAATTACCAACAGGTATTTACTATGTATTATTTACTAATGGCTCTATCAAGCAAACCAAAAAATTAGTGGTGAAATAAAAAATTCTTATTTTAAAAAGTAAATAGTTAAACAGTTGCAAGAACGTTCTTGCAACTGTTTTTGTTTTTATATTAGCGTTAATTTGAAAAAAAACATGAGAAAACAATATAATTTACGTCCAAGCAAAAAAGGATTAAAGGCTTGGGATGTACATCGCTTGATAGAATTATCCAGAGACTTCCCTATTAAACGCGTTTTACTTAGTGCTATTAGTGAAGTAAATGAGGCTTACTGGTTCCAGGACCCGAGCCAGATACCAACTTGTGCAGCTATCCTCGAGCACATGAAACTCATGGAAGAAGCAAGCTTAGATTATCCCATTATATTATGTGCAAATGGGCGTTTAATGGATGGTATGCATCGCATAATGAAAGCTTTGGCACAAGGCTATACTGATATTGCAGTTGTGCAGTTTGAGACCACGCCTGAGCCCGATTTTATAGGTGTTCCAGCAGATAAGTTACCTTATTAAAATTAAACTATTCTCATTTCCTGCAAGGTCAAAAAAAGACCTTGCAGGATAATCTACAAGAATGCGCTTAAATCTGCGTGAAACTTTAAACTTTAGAAACTTCAATCAATATTAATATCCAAAAGGATTATCAACACTATTCATCGGTTCTGTAAACCATTTTGGACCATTGGCAGTCATATAAAAATGATCTTCATGACGAATACCAAATTTCTCAGGAATGCAAATCATTGGTTCATTACTTACTACCATTCCTTCGCGAAGTTCGATTTCACTTCCTCTTACTAAATAAGGATATTCATGAATGTCCAAACCAGTTCCATGCCCAACTCTATGTGGTAACCCCGGTAAATTATAATCTGGACTTAATCCTGCTTCCGCTAATGTTTTTCTGGCAGCATCATCTACTGAGCCACAAGTTGATCCTATTTTGGCGGCTTCAAAAGCAGCATGTTGCGTTGCTTTTTCAAGATTCCAAATTGTTTTGTATTCTTCAGATGGAGTTCCATAAGAATAAGACCTTGTAATATCCGAGAGGTATCCTTCCAGTCTACAGCCTGTATCGATAATAACTGCTCCATTTTCTTTTAAATCCTGTGGAATAGATACGCCATGAGGATATTGTGTATCATCGGCAAACAAAACAATACAAAAATAAGATCCCGAACCAACACCAGCTTTTATGTGCGCATTGTTTATAAAACTCGTAACTTCATTAACACTAATTCCGGGTCTTAATATCTTGGCAGCAGCACGTTGTACTACCATTGTAATATCTTTGGCTTGCTGAATAATAGCAATTTCATTCGGAGATTTTTGCATTCGACACCCCGAAGTAATAGGTAAAGCATTAATTACTGTATAAGATTGATTTGTTTTTGTCACTCCATCTACAAGAAAATAAGGAGCCGACTCATCTATAGCAATCGTATCTCCAACTATATTCTTGTTCTTTAATAGTTCGCCCATTAAAACATATGGAGATTCATGCTCTTCCCAACAATTAATTTTTCCGTTTAATTGCATGTATTTTTTAAAAGTACCTTCTTCAAATTTTGGAACAATATAATCCAGCGTTCCATCATCATATAATAAAGCACCAACCATTCTCTCAGATGGATTCCACTTTGTACCTGTAAAATAATAAAGGTTCGTTCCAGCATTTATATACGCTACTTTTACCTTTATATCTTTCATTATAGCAACTGCTTTTTTAATGCGATCTTGATATTCTTCTATCTGAATTGGTTTTACATTCAGAGTCATGTTTTTAATTTTTTCTAACTCAATAGCTGCAGTTGAGCCTCCTATTCCAATTGTCATTTTTTATGTTTTAAGTTATTTTATTTATTTGTTTAAGCTTTTTTAATCTGTGACGGAAAAAGTATTCAGTTTCAATTTCTTGGTATCTCTGAATCTTAAAAAATTTAACAGCTAAGTTTGCAAAGATTTAGATATATTTAACGCAAAGTTCGCAAAGTTTTTCTCCAATATTGTCATTTCGACACAGGAGAAATCTCCGCGAGAAACTCCATAATCTTTTTCGAACTTCTTAATGAGACTCTTCCTGCGTCAGGGTGACAAGATTGTGGTTTAAAGCCGAAAATTAACCACAAAATCCACAAAGATTTACGCGATGCTCGCAAAGTTTCTCCTCAATCTTGTCATCCTGAGCGGAGTCGAAGGACCACAAAAACTCCACAATCTTTGCAGAGCTACTAATGGAGACCCTTCGTTCCTCAGGGTGACAAGATTCTGGTTACGTCGTGGCTAAAAGTTTTCATTCTCAGTTTCTTAGTCACTCAGAACCTTAGCGCCTTTGAACCTCAAAAAAAACCTATCTCAAAATAAACCCATTTCTCATTGGATCTTTTAGATCTATAAGAAAAGTATTTATACCTGTTACATAAGCAGTTCCTTCGACTTGCGGAATCACCGCTTTAAATCTACCAAAATCTTTTTCCTTAATAAGAGAACCGTTAAATGTGCTTCCTGTAATACTTTCTATCGTAATAGACTCATTTGGTTTTATGGCATTTCTTGCATTCTCAATAGCGATTCTGCCAGAGACGCCCGAACCTGTTGGAGAGCGATCTACTTCGCCATCAGCAAAAATACAAACGTTCCTGCTATGATTCGCAATTTCTTGTGGCTCATCAATAAAAATTGTTCCGTAAAGAAAACTTAAATCATCTTCAAATGGATGCAAAATTTCTTTATCTTGATCCATTACAGCATGCTTTATATCTATACCACTCTGAATAATAGTGCGATAATCTTCTTCGGTTAAACCAAAATTCAAATTTGTATTCTTTCTTAAATCGACATAAGCATAAAAAGCGCCGCCATAAGCCAAATCATAAACAATGTTTCCTATACCCGAAACATTTACAACACGGTCTAAGCCTACTACAAAGCTTGGTACACAATGAAATCTCACTCCTGTTACTTCTTCATTTTTAATGTTAACATAAGAAAATATTCGTCCACATGGAGCGTCAATTTTAAGTGCATTTTCTCCTTCCTTTACAGTAATCCAATTCATCTTGGCAGCCAGGGTACTTATGGCAATAATCGCATGACCACACATGCTACTATATCCTTCATTGTGCATAAATAAAATACCAAAATCGGCATCATCGTCATTTGGCGGAAGCAAAACACAACCATACATATCAGCGTGGCCTCGAGGTTCAAACATTAATGACGTTCTTAAATAATCGTAATTTTCCTTTATATCTCTGCGATATTCTAGCACACTATTTCCTTTAAGTTCTGGAAAACCCGAAACAATAACACGTAGCGGTTCTCCTCCCGTATGCATATCGATGGTTTTTATTTGTAGCATATCCGATGCTATTTTATACTCTATATTAGTACAAATATTATTGTAAACTTTAGACATTTATTAATGATTTTAAATTAAACTCTTTATAAAAATAAGCGGCTGCAACAAGGTCTTCTAAGGCATGACCCACAGATTTAAAAAAAGTAATTTCAGTATCAGTTGTTCTGCCTTCTTTTATATTACTACATAATTCAAATAAGTCTGCTTTGATGGATTCTTTTGTAATAATTCCATTGGTTAACGGAATTAAAATATCGCCACTTTCTTTTAGCCCACCTTGGTACGTATCAAGGAATACGCTTGATTTTAGGATTGCTTCATCATCAGCTTCTCGCATATCTTTTTTATAGGCACCTACTAAATCCAGATGTTGACCTTCTTTAAGCCATTTGCCAAATACAAGTGGAATTGGTGATAATGTAGCCGAAGAAATAATAGCAACATCTGATATTACTTCTTCGATAGTTGAAACTATTCTACAAGTAAAAGGAAAGTCTCTTAATGCATCACAAACCAATTGTGCTTTTTGTATGGTTCTTCCCCACACATACACTTGTTTTATGGGGCGTACCCTCGCATGTGCCTGTATTAAATTAATTGCCAATGCACCAGTTCCTATCATTAACATAGACGAAGCATCTTTGCGCGAAAGATAACTACTTGCCAATGCCGATGTTGCTGCAGTTCTTTTGCTTGTTAAGGATTTTGCGTCAAGAATTGCTTTGATATTCCCTTTATGTGCATCCAGATAAATGTAGGTTCCTTGTATAGAAGGCAAATCATATTTGCCATTATTAGGACTTACAGTAACAATTTTTACACCTAAATCTTTACCGGGTTGAAATGCGGGCATTAGTAATAATGTTGAATCTTTGTTTTCTTCAGGATTAGAAAAATCATGATGATGCCGAAGTGGTACTTCTATTTTCTCTGTCGAAAATCCCTCTCGAAGTCCTTCTATTAGTTTTTTAAAATCACAATTTTCTTCAATAAAATTGTCCGAAATAAGTTGAATAGGTTCCATATATTTAGTTGAAATTTCACTAAAAATAGCAGATTATTTTTTCAAAATCCTATTTCACAAAGAACTAGTTAACATAAGGCAACTTAAGGTTAATATAGTATAAATTGATTAGTTTTGAAGGGTATATTTTTATAAAAAAATCAATTTAAAAATAATGAGAAAGTTAAAACACATTTTATTACTTCTGCTTGTTTCCCTTACTTCACACTTGAGTTTTGCTCAAACAGAAACTACCATTAAAACCGATTTAGAGAATAAATTAACCCAATTATTCTCTGGTGTAGAAATTACCAAAATGAAAGATCTTGAAGGTTTTAAAGAATCATATCAATTGGTTCTTAATGAGCCATTGGATCATAAAAACCCTAAAAAGGGAACATTTAAACATTACATTTATTTATCGCATCTCGATTACAATAGCCCGATGGTGATTGAAACCGAAGGATATGCTGCCAGATATACAAAAACCGAATTAAGTTCTTTATTAAATGCTAATCAGGTTATTGTAGAATATCGTTTTTACGGAAAATCCAGACCGAACCCAGTTCCTTGGGAGTACTTGACCAATGATCAGGCTATAGCTGATTATCATGCTATTGTTACCAAATTAAAACAATTATACACAGGAAAATGGATCTCAACAGGAATTAGTAAAGGCGGAGAAACTACCTTAATTTACAAATCCAAATATCCAAATGATGTTGCTATTGCTGTTCCTTACGTAGCGCCATTAATTAATACACAGGAAGATCCCAGAATACAACAACATCTTGCAACTGTGGGCACTACAGAATGTCGTGAAAAAATAATTGAATTTCAACGTGCATTACTGCAAAATAAAACTGCTCTTCTTAACGAAATAAAAGAATATGCCGAGGAGAAAAAAATGACTTTTACAGAGGTTTCAATGGATGAAGCGCTAGAATATAGTGCGCTGGAATTTCCTTTTTCTTTCTGGCAATGGGGAGGAAAATGTGAAGACATTCCAGCCAATACTGCTTCTGCCAAAGAATTGTTTACCTATATGAATAAAATCGTCGGAATTAGCTTTTATAATGATAAAAGCTATTATGATTTACTCCCATCTTATTACCAACACATGAGCGAATTGGGGTACTATGGTTTTGATTTTACTCCTGTAAGAGATTTATTAACAGCGGTAAAAAGTACTTCAAATTCTAGATTTGCTCCAAAAGATGTTTCAATAAATTACAATCCAAAATACATTAAAACAGTTAGAGAATATATCGAAAATAAAGGTTCAGAAATACTTTTTATTTATGGCGGTTACGATACTTGGGGTGCTTGTTCTCCAACACCTAATCCTAAACTTGATGCTTTAAAAATGGTTTTACCCGGAGGTAGTCATGCCACAAGAATCAAAAACTTCCCACAACAGGATCAGGAAAAAATAATGAAAACTCTCAAGAGTTGGTTGGCCAAATAGATTTATAAAAAAGGAGAAAAGTAAACCACTTTTCTCCTTTTTTTATTCCCAATGATATAAAACAATTTTTATACTTTGAAGGACTTCTCTCGAAGTTTCGGGACGCACAGTCAAACAAGTAGGTACCCAATAACTAAAATACAAACCCCAGATTTAATCTAATATTTTGAGGGGTTCCGGTAAATAAAGATGTTGTACCGTATGCGCCTGGAAAATAGAGTTTATTGGTAATATTATTGGCAGTTAAACCTACAAAGTAATTTTTGTATCTATAATTTGCCGACATATCGATATAGGAATAAGCGGGTAATAAAATAGAATCATCGCGATAACTACCTCCTAAAGTGTTTCCTTGAAACTTAATTCCTGCTCCTAATTTTAGATTTTTAAAAATAGTCTCTGTAAAGTTGTATTCCAACCAAACATTAGCAACATATTTTGGTGCATTCAAAGGTCTGTCGCCCACATTTCCAATTGATGTTTTAGCCAAATATTTTACTTCGTTATAAGAATAACTTCCTATTACAGACCAGTTTTGAGATATAATACCTTGCGCAGATACTTCTATTCCTTTACTGTTTAAACCCGGAATTGCAATTCTTCTTTTCTTATTTGGATCACTAGGATCGGCAACAAGTAAGTTTACATAATCAATATCATATAGTGCCAGCGTAGTACTTAATCTATTGGACAAAAAGTCGCCTTTGTATCCTACTTCGTATTGTTTTCCTTTTTTTGGAGGAAAAGGACCGCCAGCACCTACGTTATTATTATTTTGTGGTTCAAATGATTCTGTGTACGAAGCATATAAAGCTATATTCTTTTTAAGTTCATAAACGACTCCAACTCTTGGGACCCACGCCTTTGCATCCGATGTTATTTCTACTCCGGTTGCATCAAGTTCGTCTACCGGTTTTTGCTTGTAGTGATATGTATTATAACGCATTGCTAAATTTAGTTTCCATTTTTCTCCTATCGAAATTTGGTCTTGAATAAATCCAGCATAATTATTGGTAACCTTAGTATTATTATCAATTCCCTCATCTCCCAATGGTACATTTGGATCATTAATCACAATTGCATCCTGAGAATAATCAGGATTGTCAATGCTTAACGAAGGATATACTTTGCTAACATATAAGTTTTTAAGAACGCGATCCTGAATGATATCTGCACCTAATATCAATTCATGAGAAATAAATTTAGATGTTTTAAAATTGTACTTTAAAAAAGCTGTATTCGAAATCCATTGTGTGTTAAATTTCCAGGTAGTTCCCTCTCTCGGAATACTATCTTGTGTAGCATTTAAAGGACCAAATCCATAAACATCAAGCATATCCAAATTTCTTTTTACATATCGGCTCATTACTATAAGGCTAAGCTTTTCATCAAATTTATGTTTGAATGTTAGCGAAGCCGAAGAATTTTTATCTCTACCAAATGAAGGATTTCCCTGAGTTGTAAAATTTGGATCAACATTATCAAAATCATAACTTCCATCGTTCTTTTTCTTAATGTAAGTTCCTCTGTCATATTGAAAACGCGAATTCATTTTTAAGTACGTATAATCTATATTCAACGAGGTCTTATCCGAAAAATCATATTGCAAAGTAGGTGTAATAAGCAGGTTTTTCATGTACTGAAAGTTTCTGTAACTATCACTATCCTCACCTCCTACTACCAATCTGTATTTAAGCTTTTTATCTTTGGTCAATGGACCCGTTGCATCGGCAAAACCAGTAAATAAATTCCAACTTCCAGTGGTAAAATTCACTTCATATCTTGCTTTGTCAAGTGGTTGTTTCGTATTTAAATTAATAACTCCTCCCGGATTACCAACTGAATACATTACAGAGGCTGGTCCCCGCATTATTTCGACCTGATCGAGATTATAAAGCAACACTTTCTGGCTATAATGATATAAAGTACCCCGCATACCATTTGTCAATAAATAAGCATCTCCATAATTATTAAACCCTCTCATAGAAAATGAACTATATGGTGTTGTGTTGGCAACTCCAACCATATTTCTTGAAACTTCATTAAGATTTAAACCACCCTGATCTTGCCAAATATCTTTGGAGATTACCTGTATAGATTGCGGAATATCAATAAGTTTTGTAGCTGTTCTTGTGGCAATAGAAGAAATTGTATCGTTATAACGTTTTTCTTTTTTTCCATAAATGGTAATATTATCCAGTTCTTCGGTTTTGGCGTTGTCCTTGGTGGTTTTATGCTGTGCAAAAGCAATATGCCCAATTATTAATAGGGCAAAAAGTATTTTTTTCATTTAGACTTATATAAATTTTAAACAATAACAAGAATTTCACTGGCAGAAAACCATGAAAGTTCATTTCAATAAAGATTGAAAATTGGAATTAGAATTTATATAAGATAAGCTGGGGGTCGAAATGTTGCTACAGAAACTGAGATTGGTTTCTTTGAAAAATAAAAAAACGAAATTAAATTATTCTCGACATATTTATTATTAGGAATGCTTTCGATAACAGAATTCTGAATGTAAACAAGTTCTTGCTTTTCTTTAAGGATGTTTTGCATCTCTTTTTCATTAGAGTCTAACTTTAGCAAGTTTTTTTTAAGTTCGCATCTTCCATTACAAGTATTGAATTCTAACTTTCTTTGCACACAAATAGTTTTCGCAATTTTATCTTGGTTTACTTTAAACATTGCGTAAACCAATACATTTCCAAAAGATGGAAACAATAAAATAGAGGAAAGTAATATGAGGAAGAATTGCTTCAGACTTATTTATTTTCTGCAAAAGTAACTTATATAAATAAAAATAATCATACTTTCTTTAAGTAAATTCGATTAAAAACCTTTAAATTTATGTTCAAAAATATCTTTTTATGAAAAATTACGTATTATTATTCGTCTCTATTTTGGCCCTATCTTTTAATTCTTGTACAACGATGAAAGACACGACAAACACTGCCGATCTTTACAATACATCTTGGGAACTGGAGTATATTTCTGGTCCCCGTATTGCTTTTGAAGGTTTATATCCTGATAAAAAACCGTTCCTTAAATTCGATAAAGCTACAAGTCAAGTCTCTGGTAATGCAGGCTGTAATGGATTTAGCGCTCCATATACATTAAAAGGTAAAGCACTTACATTTGGAGAGCAAGGTCCAACTACTATGATGTTTTGCGAAGGTGGTGGAGAACAAACGTTTTTGCAAATAATCAAAAAAATTAATGGCTACTCAATTGATAAAGATGGCAAATTAAATTTATTATTAGGTGATGTGCCAATGATGAGGTTTAAAAAAGTAAATAAATAGTTTTTAAGCTTCAAAGGTTCTGAGGTACTGAGTCTCTAAGGAACAAAGGTTTAAAATGAATACTTTTTAGTCACAGATTAAAAAGACTAAAAGGATTTTACCCCCGTCCTGAAGCTTCGGGACGGGATTGTGAATATTTGCCGTTAATTTCTTGGCAATTGAGAGTAAATACCATTTTACTGTTACTGACACTGAATACTGAAACCGAAAACTATTTCTCGATTATTCTCTGGCGGTGTTTAAGTCCCCATTCGGCAATTACATTCGTTACTTTTTTTAATGTTGCACCATATTCTGTAATTTCATATTCTACCATAATTGGTGGAGTACTCGAAACAGTTCTCGTTATAAGAAAATTTGCTTCTAGTTCTTTCAAATCTCTACTAAGCATTTTACCAGATATACCTTTAACCTCTTTTAATAAATCCGAATAGCGCATTTTTTTATAGCACAAACAAGCAATAATAGATATTTTCCATTTACCGTTTAATATATCCATCACGTCGTGAATTGCTATTACAGCATTATGACATTCTTTTACTTGGGTTTCATTTTCTTTTAACATACTGTGTTAGTTAGTTAGTTACTCTTTTGTCACTATTACTTTTCGTTACAAAGTTACCAAAAGTAACAAGTATTTTATAATTTTGCATTCACTAATTAAAAATGATATAAAAATGAATTTAATAGAGACATTAAACTGGCGATATGCTACTAAAAAAATGAATGGTAATAAAATACCGCAAGAAAAATTGGATTATATACTGGAAGCTGCCAGACTTGCTCCTTCTTCTTCGGGACTACAACCGTATAAAGTTTTTGTAATCACTAATGCTGATTTATTAGAAAAAATTAAAGCTATCGGTTGGAATCAAAGCCAAATCACCGATTGTTCACATTTGTTGGTTTTTGCTTCTTGGGATAGTTATTCCCTTGAAAGAATAACAGCAGTTTTTAACAAAACTCTTGCCGAAAGAGGGTTACCAGCTGATACAATGGATGATTACAAAAAAACGCTTTGGGGATTATACGAACCGCTTTCTACAGAAGCTCACGCAAATCACGCAGCTCACCAAGCTTATATATCTATGGGAATAGCAATTGTAGCTGCAGCCGAACAAAAAGTTGATGCAACACCAATGGAAGGCTTTATTCCTGCAGAAATGGATAAACTTTTGGGACTAAAAGAACAAGGACTGAAAAGTGTATTAATGTTACCTCTTGGCTACAGAGATGAAGCCAATGACTGGTTAGTCAACATGAAAAAAGTTAGAACTCCTAAAGAGGAATTTATTACTGAAATTAAGTAAATTTTACTTGAGGTTCAACGGTTTTTTATAAAGGTCCAAAGATGCAAAGATTTTATCCCGTCTCGTCCCGAAGCTTCGGGATCGGGATTGAAAAACTGAGACTGAATACTTTTTTAACTATAAAATCCCCTCAATATGCTCTTCCTTATAAAGGATGATAATATTGAGGGGATTTTTTTATTGAGAGTAAATACTATATTACTGCTACTGAATACTGAAACTGAAAACTGAACACTAAAAGCTACTTTTTAATCTCTTCAAATACAAACTCGGCATCGCTGTAGCTTATAGGGACATCGGTGGCGAAACAAGGTAATCCCAGGAAAGTGGTTACTACTCCGTTTCCTAAAAATAATTTATTATCTTTTCTTAATAAAGCAATTGGAACCCTTTTTAAGTTGCCTCCATAAGGTCTACAATAATATTCCCCAAGAAAGACATTGTCTTTAATATTTCCTTTTATGCTTCCGGAATCTTTTGTGGTTCTGCCGTATTTTATTTCATACTGCCCGTAGAAACGAGTTTTGTTTACCACTATAGATAAAAGTGCAGTGTCTTTATTGGCATTTACTGCCTGATAAAAAGTTTGTTTTTCTTTAAATTGGTTTTCTTTAGAATTACAACTGTATAACAACAACAATAAGGTAATTACAAATAAAGAAATTGATTGGGTTACCACATGCTTTTTTATTATTTCCAGGTTCATAGTTTGATTTTTAAGTTGGTTGGTTTCCTCAAAAATAAGAAATAGTTGATTAGTTTAGTTATTTTTTAAAGATATTAAGGCTTAAAGGCACTTAGGTACTAAGAAACTGAGACTAAATAATTATCTGCACGAAGTACCAACAGCTAATTCACTGGAAGATTGAGTTTTTTTTTAATGATTTGATAATAATCATTTTACAGTTAATTCATGTTGTTTTTTTTAATTTGTATAAAACTAAAAGTTATGAAATTCTTTAATCTAAATTTCCTGGTCTCATTCAAAGAATGGCTTTTTCTAAGAGCTATGCAATCATCTTTCCTTCATTAATAAATTAAAAAAAGGAAAAATTTATTTGAATGAATAAAACTGATAATTCTTTTTTAAATAAAAGCCAATTTGGAGATGATTTCTTGTGGGGTGTATCAACCGCTGCATTCCAAATTGAAGGAGCTCATAATACAGATGGAAAAGGTTCTTCTATTTGGGATGTTTTTACGTCTCAAAAAGGAAAAATAAAAAATGGAGATCATGCCATGACCGCCTGCGATTTCTATAATTCTTACCAAAATGATATTGACTTAATTCGCGAATTAAATATTCCTAATTTTAGATTTTCTATCAGCTGGACAAGAATTATGCCTACAGGGATTCAACCTGTAAATCAAGGTGGCATAGATTATTACAACAAAATCATCGATTCTTTATTAGCAGCTGGAATAGAGCCTTGGATCACACTCTATCACTGGGATCTTCCTAATGATTTAGAAATAAAAGGAGGCTGGACAAATCGTGAATCTATCTCATGGTTTTCCGACTATGTTACCATATGTGCCCAATATTTTGGTGATCGTGTAAAAAATTGGATGATTATAAACGAACCTTCAATTTTTACTGGTGCAGGATATTTTCTGGGTATTCATGCTCCAGGAAAAAAAGGCATTACCAATTATCTTAAAGCCATGCATCACGTGACATTGGCTACAGTAGCTGGTGCAGGTATAGTACGAAATCAAGTACCACAAGCCAATATTGGAACTACTTTTTCATGTACACATATTGAGCCGGCAACTCAAAACCAAAAAGATATTGAAGCTGCAAAACGTGTTGATACTTTATTAAACAGAACTTTTATAGAACCTATTTTAGGATTGGGTTATCCTCAAGCCGATTTGCCTGTTCTTAAAAAGCTTAATAATTATATTTTGGAAAACGATCTAAATAATCTATCGTTTGATTTCGATTTTATAGGTCTGCAATGTTACACTCGGGAAGTTGTAAAATCATCATTATTAATTCCATATATTGGAGCTGAATTAATAAGTGCCGAAAAACGAAATGTGATAACAACAGATATGGGATGGGAAGTTTATCCTCCTGCAATTTATCATGTTTTGAAAAAGTTTAATGAATATAAAGGAATAAAAAAAATTATAATAACCGAAAATGGTGCTGCGTTTCCAGACATTTTAACGAACGGAAAAGTATACGATATTAAGCGCACTCATTATATTCAAGACCATCTGGAGCAAATTCTAAAAGCGAAAAAAGAGGGTCTAAATGTCGAAGGTTATTTTGTTTGGAGTCTTATAGACAACTTTGAGTGGGCAGAAGGTTACAATGCCAGATTCGGGTTAATACACGTTGATTTTAAAACGCAAGAAAGAACCATTAAACATTCTGGATTGTGGTTTAAAGATTTTTTATCTTGAATTTAACCACCTCAATTTATTAATTTTTTACCGCAAAGTTCACAATGAAATAAAACACAAAGTTCGCAAAGCTGTAATTGATAAAGCTTTGCGAACTTTGTATTTTCTCAATATAATATTAGATAAATCTTAGTGCCTTTTACGGTTAAACTAACTTATAATGTTTTCTCTAAAACATCAACCACTTCTTTCCAGTTGTTTACTCTTAAATGATGTGTTTGGTTTATATTATGAAACGCCGTAAACATAATAGGTTTACCCATGCAATAATCTAGATTCTTACTATGATCATCAATCATATAATCTGTATTAATAATATTTTTACTTCCACATAAGATGATATTTTCCCATTTAATAAAAGGAAAATGTTCGCCAAGCCAAGCTACTTTTTCAGAAAGAGATATAGGAAACTGCGTAGCGGCAGAAACGATAAAAAGCTCATAATTTTCTTGTAGCACAAGTAAACTTTCCACTGCATCAGCCATTACAGGTAATGTCCTAAAAAAATTCTCTTGGTTTAAAATTCCATGTAAAATAGCTTTTTCCTTAAAAGCCTCTTCCTCACTAAACCCCTGAATGCTATCTTTTGTAATAGCAGTTCCATGTTCTTTATTATAATACGCAATTAAATGTGCCTCAATGTCGGCAAGCACGCCATCCATGTCAATGGCAATAGTTTTCTTTTTCATCATAATTAATTTTGCTACAAATTTACGCAAATATTGCAATATATTGCAATATTAACCTATATTTGCAACATAAAATTGCAATACATGAAAAAAGAAGAACGTCAAAAAGTAATTTTAGAGTACCTCTCAAAAGAACATAGAGTCACTTTAATGGAACTTAGCGAGTACTTAAATGTATCCGAAGACACGATAAGACGCGATGTAAAAGAACTTTCGGATCAAGGCTTGTTAAAGGCTGTTCGAGGTGGTGCAGTAGCTCCATCGCCAATCCCGTTGCATTATAGAAATAGAGAAAAACATGATCTCGAAAACAAAAAAATCATTGCCGAAAAAGCAATTTCATATTTAAAAGATGGTCAGGTAGTATTTATTGATGGAGGAACAACATCACTCGCATTAGTGGCAAGTTTTCCTTATGATTTAAAAATAACAGTTATAACAAATAGTTTTCCTGTAGCAGCATTAATAGAAGATTTACCAAATATCGAATTGATTTTTGCAGGAGGAAAAATGTGCAAAACATCTTTTACAACAGCTAGTATTGAAACAATCGATTTCTTTAGAAATTTTAGAGCCGACGTCTGTATATTAGGAATCTGTAGTATTCATCATGAACGTGGCGTTACTGGTATTATACATGACGATTCGCAGGTTAAGAAGAACATGATTCAGAATTCGAATTTCATTATTGCATTAAGTTCAATTGAAAAAGTAGGAACTGCCGAAGCCTATTTTGTTTGTCCAATAAAAGATATTAATATATTAGTAACCAATATTTCTCCAGAAGATGAAGCTTTAAAACCTTATAAAAGTGCTGGCGTAATAATTGTTTAATTCTCAAGTATACTTAAAAATACATATACTATTTACAAGAAGCTATTCCAGCCATCCACTAAATCTTTGCTTGCCTAAAGAAGGCAAACAAAGGATACCGTTCCTGTCTGGGCTAAAAATAAAAAAGCCTTTCAAGAATAAATTTCCGAAAGGCTTTAAAGTCATAGTTGCAGCAATAAGCTGTACTATATTTGTTTTTTGACCAAATCTAGCAGGTTTTAAATCCTGCTAGATTTATTTTAAATATATTCTAAACAGCATTATTTCCCCTTTTCAAAATGCGCTGTAAACTCTTCTTTAGGCATAACATAAATTACTAAAGCACTTATAACATAGTTAAGTGTTTTTTTCATAATTACTTTGTTTTTGCTATTATACTTACTGCTTCCCGAACCTTTGTTCAAACTCTTCTTTGGGCATGATATAGGTTAAATATGTAATTACATTGTGTTTATATTCTTGTTGGGTAGGTTCTAATAATAGATAACCATCATTCCCTACACCTACCATAATAGTCTTTTCAACTCCTTTATAGTTAAAAACCAGAACAGGATTTTCTTTTGTTCCATATTTAGGATTTGATAAATCTTCTTGGTTAACAGTAATAAATAATTCTTTATCATTTATTACTGTTTTTATTAGGTTAATTTTTGTCTGTCCATATTTCATTAAAAAATCAAATACAGTTATGGCAAAATATTTTTTATACTCTGCATTATAAAAAATTAATTTATCCATCGTTCCATTATTAGAACCTGAGCGATTATAGGATGTTAAGTAGTAGTCAGGTTTAAAGATAATTGTACGGATTTTATCTTTTCGTATATTGTTAGGTATTTTAATTTTAATAGCTACTGAATTATTGATATAGCTTTGATAATGTCTTTTCCCATCATTTTTATTAATTGAATATGTACTGTAAAAATGAAGCAATAGCGGAAATAAGACAAAACTACCGATTAACCAACCTATATAATTTTTATAATTACTCATATTTATGCATTTTTTGCTATTACACTTACTGCTTCCCAAACCTTTGTTCAAACTCTTCTTTGGGCATTACATACGTTAAATAAGTAATTACATTGTGTTTATATTCTTGTTGGGTAGGTTCTAATAATAGATAACCATCATTCCCTACACCTACCATAATAGTCTTTTCAACTCCTTTATAATTAAATACCGGAACTGGATTTTCTTTTGTTCCATATTTAGGACTTGTTAAGTCTTCCTGGTTAGCAGTAATAAAAATTTCTTTATCGTTTATTACTGTTTCTACTATATTAATCTTTCTTTGTCCATACTCCATTAAAAAATCAAATACTGTTATTGCAAAATATTTTTTATATTCTGCATTATAAAAAATTAATTTATCCATTACTCCATTATTAGAGCCTGAGCGATTGTAGGATGATAAATAGTTACCCGGTTTATAATCAATTGCGCCTCGATTACTTTTTCCCATAGAATTTGGCATCTTAACTTTTACTTCAATGGAGTTATTAATATAACTTTTATAGTGTTTTTTTCCATCATTTTTATTAATTGAATATGTACTGTAAAAATGAAGCAATAGCGGAAATAAGACAAAACTGCCTAGTAACCAACCTATATAATTTTTATAATTACTCATATTTATGCGTTTTTTGCTATTACACTTATTCCATTTGATGCATCATCATTATTAAATTCTTTACTAAGATATTCAGTTTCTACAGCTAATTCATTTTCTTGTCGGTCAGATTCTTCATTAATAACAAAGTTCGCTATGGCGCCTAATAAACCCCAACCCATGGCAGGGCTTGGCTTAATGTCTTTTATCAATTTACCTTTGCTTACAGCAGCTATAATACCACCCTCTAGTTGTGTCGCAAAACTTCCTGTAGCTCTTCCTACAGTATTTACTGCATAACCTATTACTACGCCTCCAGATCCGGGAAGTACAGTTACGGCAACGACACCAGTAACATTTTCGGCTGCACTGCCTATGTAAGACTTGTCTTTTAATTCGGGATTTATAGCTTCTGTTATTGGTTTTTCTTCCCCAAACCAATACATTGGCGTTGCTAAAATTGCTGCAGTAGTAATACCAACTACTCCTGCCGGAAGGGCTGCAATAATAGAAATAGCACCTACCAAAAATTGTGATCCCATTTGGGCTAATACTTCTTTAGCATTATTATTACTTATTTGCTCTGCAGCATCCTGAGCTATAACAGGATCCATTATAATATTTACAAGCCCTCCTTTGGTACAACTTATATTGGAGCCATTTAGCAATGCTTTGGCTTTATCAATCCTCACAGTATCATGCGGAAATAACCATGTTGATGTTTCAATAATATCACAATCATGTGCCATTTTATACAGTGCCGCTACGCCAGATACGGCACCCACTGCACAGGCTGCTACTATTACTACCAAGGCTGCTCCACCAGTTAATACCACTGCGGCAGCGAGTGCTATGCCCAGACACAACGCCTGTAATCCTCCCCAAAATTTTGCAGGATTCTTACAGCCAAAAGGGCCCGATAATTTTTTATCGTTAATATTAAGTAAGGGTTGTCCTTTGGCTTTATGCACGATAGTAGCCGCTCTGGAAATACCTAGTTTTTGAGGACTGCTATTAGTCATCATAGTGCAAATTACCGTTGTTCCTTGTGGTACATATGATTGAGCCATTATATATCTATTTTTTTTAGTTTATACTCTACAAGTATTTGGATGTTGTTTTTTACTTGTTCTATCATCGTTACTTCGGCACTTTCTATCCATCGGTCTTTGGTATTTATAACACTTCGTTCTCTATAACTAAAACTAAATTCCGAAAATTGATACTTTATTAATGGTTTAAACTTCCTGTTATACATTTCTTCCAGTTCTTCGTCGTCATAACTATCAGGATTTATGGTACCCACTTTTCGTACTACAATTCCATCTTCATATTCGGACAGGATATCTTGTTTAAAATCTAAACCTAATTTAGTTCCTGTAAATAATTGCGAATAGAAAGGACGTCTATAGGAGGCAAACAAATCTTTGTTTGTGACCAGATATTTATCAAAAAACAATTGATAAAAGAGTTTGCTCTCCAGATCTATAATTAATTTATCTTCTTGAACAATCTGATTTCCTGCCAGAATCATAAATTGGTTATAACTTTCTCTATTCTGTTCCAATCGAATAAAATCATATTTAGCATTTAAATATTCTTTGTGTTTTCTCCATTTTTCGATAATTTCATTATGATTCATTACTTTAATTATCTTTCCTGTATGGGGATTTATCATAAATGTAGCATCACTCTTTACATTTTCGACTCCGTTTAAAAGTGTAATGGTTTCACCTAATTGCGCCGGTTGCATTTGCAGAATATTGTCAATCATTTGCACTTTTACAAAAAGTCCTTCTTGGGTTGCTTGTTTGCCTATTAAAAATTCAGTTTTGGTATTGGCGTGATTCTGTGTAATGCCATTAATTTTTGTAATAACGGTTTGTTCACATCTATATCGGGCTTCTTGATCAAAGGTTAAATTATCTAATACTTTTTTATCTGTTAGAATATCTTTATTACTTACTATTTCTCTCACAGGAACTTGTATATGTTGCAGTGCAGCAACATATTCAGGACCAAAGAAGGCTTTAAAAAAACGTGTATTAGGGTTTAACCGTTTAATTTCCTCGGGAGTTATATTAAATTTGGCTGCCAGCTCTACTAACTTTTCCTCGGCTACTACTTTATATGTTTCTAGTATCATAAAATTTCAAATTTAATTTTTACATCCTTACCTGTTTTAGTAAAAATAAGAACTATACTACTAAACAATCAAGAACAATCAGACATAAAAGCAATAGAATAGGTTTAATTTTATGCTTATTTTTTATAATTAAATAAAGATAATCTGAGTAATCTTTACATCCATTTATCTGTATGATTGGAATTGGACACAAAAAAACCTCTTGAAATTTTACTTTCAAGAGGTTCTGATAGTGCGGAAATTCTTTCCGTACATAAATTATATTCTATTTCCACCCGCCGCCTAAGTCTCTATAAACATGGACTGCAGCATTAAGTTGTTCTTTCTTGGTATCAACCAATTCTAATTTGGCTTCTAATGCATCACGTTGCGTCATTAAAACTTCAAAATAGTCAATTCTAGCCGATTTAAACAAGTCATTCGAAATATCAATAGATCTGTTTAAAGCATCTACTTGTTGCGATTTAAGATCGTATCCTTTTTGTAAGTTATCAATCTTAGAAAGCTGGTTCGATACTTCCAGATAAGCATTTAAAACCGTACGATCATAGTTATACAACGCTTGAAGTTGTCTTGCATTTGCACTGGCAAACTCCGCTTTGATAGCATTTCTGTTAATCAATGGAGCTGCAAGATCTCCCGCTAATGAATAGATTAGAGATTCTGGAAATGTAAACAAATAAGAAGGCTTAAAAGCACTTACTCCTACTGCTGCCGAAATATTTAATGAAGGATAAAACTCAGCACGAGCTATTTTCACATCTAATTTTGAAGCTACCAATTCTAATTCTGCTTGTTTTACATCTGGACGATTTGCCAATAATTGAGAAGGAATCCCAGAACTCACTGCTGCTGGTAACAAACTTAAGAAGTTGTTATTATTCGTTCTTTTTATTTCCTGTGGATATCTACCCAACAAAAAGTTGATTTTATTCTCAGCTTCTTTTATTTGCTGAAGAATTCCAAACTCCAAACTTTTTGAAGTTAAAACTTCAGCCTGAAATTTCTGAACTCCTAATTCAGTTGCTCTTGCAGCTTGTTTCTGAACTTTTACAATTTCCAAAGCATTAGATTGCAATAGGATCGTTTGCTTCACGATATCCAATTGATTATCCAAAGCCATCAATTCATAATAAGAATCGGCAACTTCGGCAATAAGATTTGTGATTACAAAGTTTTTACCTTCTACAGTAGCTAAATATCTGCTCACTGCTGCTTTTTTAGAATTACGCAGTTTTTTCCAGATATCAACTTCCCAATTTGCATAAGCAGAAACAGTAAAATCACCAAGCGGATCAGGAGTTTCTACCCCTGGTTTAATCTCTGTAGAAGCATCACCCGCACCTTGACTAGTATATCTTCCTACTTTCTCAACTCCAGCTCCGGCACGAACACCAACTGTAGGTAATAAAAGTCCTTTCTTTACACGAATATCATTCTTTGCGATTTCAATTTCCTGTAAAGTAATATTTAATTCCTGATTGTTTTTTAAAGCAACATCAATCAAATCTACAAGGTTTTGATCCTTAAAATAATCTTTCCATTGTAGAGCCGATGTATTGTTATCCTGAGTTTGAGTTGTTGCACCAAATGACTCAGGAACTGGCGTGCTTGGAGTTATAGTCTCAGGCGCAGGGGCTTTACACCCTGCAACCGTAAGACATATACCTAATGCAATACCATATTGATATGATTTGAATTTATACATGATTGTTATCAATTTATTCTGTTAATGGATTTTCTTCTTCATTTTTCACCAACTTGTGTTTCTCTGAGATTTTAGCAAATATGTAATATAATCCCGGAATCACAAATACACCACAAATAGTTCCTATAAGCATACCTCCAGCGGCAGCAGTACCAATAGTTCTGTTACCAATTTTACCTGGACCAGTAGCAAAAGCAAGCGGAAGTAATCCTGCAATAAAAGCAAATGAAGTCATCAAAATTGGACGGAACCTCGCTTTCGCTCCCTCCATTGCAGCTTCAAGAACTGTTTTACCTGCTGCATGTCGCTGTATCGCAAACTCTACAATCAGTACGGCATTTTTACCTAATAAACCAATAAGCATTACCATTGCTACCTGAGCATAAATGTTATTTTCTAATCCAGTTAATTTTAACAAAAGGAATGCTCCAAAAATACCCGCAGGTAAAGAAAGAATTACTGATAATGGCAGAATAAAGCTTTCGTATTGAGCTGCCAAAACCAAGTACACAAATCCTAAACAAATCAAGAATACCCAAATTGCCTGATTACCTTGTGCAACTTCATCGGCAGAGATACCCGCCCAATCAATATCATATCCACGAGGTAATTTTTTGGCTGCAACATCCTGAATCACTTTAATAGCTGTACCAGAACTATATCCTGGAGCAGCACCACCACTAATTTCAGTCGAAGTATACATATTATGTCTTGTAATTTCCGAAAGACCATATACTTTTTCTAATTTCATAAAGGCCGAAAAAGGTACCATTTCATCACGGTTATTTTTCACATAAAGCTTTAAGATATCATCTGGTTGTGCACGATATTCCGGAGCTGCCTGAACGATTACTTTATAGTTAATCCCGTATTTAATAAAACTAATTTCGTAGTTACTTCCCACAAGAGTCGACAAAGTATTCATCGCATTTTCGATAGAAACTCCTTTTTGTTGAGCCAAATCGTTATCGACTTTCATCATATACTGAGGGAAACTCGCACTAAAGAAGGTAAACACGTTAGATAATTCTGGTTGCTTGTTCAATTCTTTTACGAAATCATTGTTAATAGCTTCCATTTTTTTATAATCACCCGAACCTGTTTTATCCAGTAAACGAAGTTCGAATCCTCCTGCTGCTCCATATCCTGGTACTGCTGGCGGTTGGAAAAACTCAATATTGGCACCTGCAATATCTTTTGATTTTTCTTCCAGTTCGGTCATAATTTCAACTACAGATCCTTTACGATCATTCCAGTCTTTTAAGTTAATCAAACAAGTTCCTGAGTTCGATCCTGTACCTTCTGTTAAGATTTCATAACCTGCCAATGCCGAAACTGATTTTACTCCATCTACCTTTTCGGCAATCTTTTGCAATTTCAATGCAATATCATTTGTTCTTTCTAATGATGAACCCGGAGGCGTTTGAATAACTGCATAAAACATACCTTGATCCTCATTTGGAATAAATCCGGAAGGAACTGTACTACTTACCAACCACGTTCCGGCGCAAAATACAAGAAGTGCTATAATAGTAACGGCTCTTCTGTTTACAATTTTTGCTAGTACATTTTGATATTTGCCTTGAGCAAGATTAAACTTGTTATTAAATCCATCTATAAATATATTTACAGGAGTTCTCTTTTTAGGTTTACCGTGATTATTTTTTAACATCATCGCACAAAGTGCCGGTGTCAAAGTCAAAGCCACAATACCTGAAAGGATAATAGCAGTTGCCATTGTAATCGAGAACTGTCTATAAAACACCCCAACTGGACCAGACATAAACGCTACCGGAATAAATACCGCAGCCATTAAGAATGTAATTGCTATAATTGCTCCTGCAATCTCATGCATCGCTTTTTTAGTTGCTTTTAATGCCGATAAATGCTCTTCTTCCATCTTGGCATGAACGGCTTCGATTACCACAATCGCATCATCGACGACGACTCCAATTGCCAGAACCAAAGCAAATAATGTAATTAAGTTCAACGAAATATCGAAGAATGTCATAAAAATAAAAGTTCCAATAAGAGAAACTGGTACTGCAATTGCTGGAATAACCGTAGAACGCCAGTCACCTAAGAAAAGGAAAACCACTAATCCTACCAGAATAAAAGCTTCAATCAAAGTGTGAATTACTTTTTCGATAGAAGCATCAAGGAATTTAGAAACGTCATAAGAAATTTCATAGTCCATTCCTTTAGGGAATTTTTGTTTGATTTTCTCTAATTTAGCTTTTACATCTTCAATAACCTGATTGGCATTACTACCAAAAGATTGTTTCAATACAATCGCCGCCGAAGGTCTTCCGTTTAAGTTTGAATAAATATCGTACATCGAACTACCAAATTCGATTTTGGCAACATCTTTTAAACGTAAAAGTTCCCCGTTAGCGTTTGATTTTACAACAATATTCTCATATTGCTCTTTCGTTGTAAAACGTCCTGAATATTTTAATACATATTCAAATGCCTGAGAACGTTTACCAGAACTTTCACCGGTTTTACCAGGTGAAGCTTCTAAACTCTGGCTTGATAATGCATCCATTATCTCATCGGCAGAAATTTTGTAAGCCAACATACGATCTGGTTTTAACCAAATACGCATCGCATATTCACGTGTTCCTAAGATATCTCCTGATCCAATACCATTTACCCTTTTTAACTCAGACAATACATTGATATCTGCATAGTTGTACAAGAACTTCATGTCGGTATTTTTATCCGTACTATAAAGATTCACATACATCAACATACTCGGAACTTCACGGGTAATTTTTACCCCTTCTCTAATTACCAAAGGAGGTAATTTATTGGTTACCGAAGCTACACGGTTTTGAACGTTAATCGCAGCCTGATTAGGATCTGTTCCTAAATTAAATACAATTCTTAAACTCGCTTCACCATCATTTCCGGCATCAGAAGTCATGTATTTCATTCCGGGAACTCCATTTAAAGCTCTTTCCAAAGGAATAACAACCGATTTGATCATAAGCTCTCCATTCGATCCCGGGTAATCTGCCGTAACGTTTACCACAGGAGGAGAAATAGAAGGGAATTGTGTAATAGGTAAATTCAATACCGACAATACCCCTAAAAAGACAATTATAAGCGATATTACTATCGACAATACAGGTCTTTGAATAAATTTATTAAACATTTTTATATTTTTTTAATGATTAAACCAAATTGGAGTTTAATATTGTGAAATGTAAACTGTGAAAATGTAAACAGCAATTATCAACTGTTACTACCATTGCCACCGAATACTATCACTGCATACTTTAAACTTACTCCGCTTTTACGCGCAAATGACTCATTACCTCTTTTGGAGATTGGAATTCATATTTAATTTTGTCATTTTCTTTTACTTTCTGAACTCCTTCAAGCAAAATTCTGTCATTTTCGGTAATTCCGGTTTTAATCACATATAAATCAGGAATTTCACCTGTAATCGTAATTTCTTTTGAACTCACTTTATTGTTTTTATCGATAACAAAAACATACTTTTTATCCTGAACTTCATAAGTTGCTTTTTGCGGAATTACAATAGCATTTTTAAGAGGTACAAGCATTTGAACTTGTCCGGTTTCACCATTTCTAAGTAATTTTCCTGAATTTGGGAACCTTGCTCTAAAAGCTATATTTCCGGTTTCGTTGTTAAATTCACTTTCGATAAGCTCAACTTTTCCTTTTTCTTTGAAAGTATCGCCATTTGCCAAAACCAAACTTACTTTATCATCGGCACGGTCTTTTACATTCGTTTGATATTGTATATATTCAGGTTCTGAAACATTGAAATAAGCAAACATCTGACTGTTGTCTGATAAACTCGTTAACAATGCACCTTCGTCGATAAGACTTCCTAATTTTAATGGGATACGGTCGATAGTCCCGTCAAACGGAGCTCTGATTTCTGTAAATGATAAGTGAAGTTTTGCTAATGCAACCTCTGCTTTTGCTGATTGCAGTTTTGCCTGAGCAACACTTAATTCGTTTTTGGAAACGATATTTTTATCTGCTAATAATTTAGAATTTTGTAATTCAATTTCTACTGATTTTTGTTCAGATTGTGCTTTAAGTAATTCTGCCTGATACATATTTGGCATAATTCTAAACAATAATTGTCCTGCTTTTACAAACTGTCCCTCATCGACATAAATATTTTGTAGAAACCCTTTTTCCTGAGCACGGATTTCGATGTTACGCACAGATTTAATCTGAGAAACATACTCTTTTACAAACGAAGTGTCGATTAGTACCGGATTGGTAGCGGTAAATTTCTCGGCTTCTTCTTTTTCTTCTTTTTTAGTTGAACAACTAGTAAGGCACACTAGGGCAATTAAGCCTGTGAACAAGATAATTCTTTTCATGATTTAGTTTGGAAATTAAGCGATTGAATGCTTGGAATACAAAGATTCCTTTAGACGAAAAATTGCATCAGTTGCCTAAATGAAAACCAAATGTTATACATGAAGTAGTAAAGTTTTTATACAGCTACAAGGATAGACAAGGTTACAAATTAGTTAACCGATGTTTATCATTATCAGATTCTTAAAACTCTATGAGTAATATAAATAGGATTGGACTGGCCACAGAATGGCGCGAAGATTTTAAAATTCTTTTGACAATAATCTAAAATTGATTGACAAGAGAACGTAAGATACCAATTATCTAATAAACTGTAATTTTCTGTGAAAAGCTTATTGGAAATCCCGTCTTTAATATCGTCACCGTTAAGGTGTTCTTCATCGATATCTAAGTCGGCATCCTCAATAATAGAATTACCCGAATCTTGATTCGTAAATTTTATTTTATGCTTTTTTTCTAAACTCTGACTTGAAGAATTATGGTTTTGATGCATACCGGCATTAAGATATTGACCTCCGCCTAACAGAAGTAAACATAAGTACACAAAAACCACAAATAGTCTTTTCATTTGGCGCCAAAAGTAATGAAAGTATTGATAGAAAAAAATAAATTATATTAGGTTTAACAAGTAAAAGTGAACGAAAACGTTTTCATTTACTAACCAACTACTTATGCATGAGAAATTTCAATCGGTTTCTATAAAATAGCGCGATTCTTTAAAATTTTTAAGAAATAAAATGATAAATAAATAGTTGCAAAGGTTCTGAGGAGTAAGGAACTTTGTGGTTAATTTTATCTTTAAGTACGCTTAGATTGACGAATGCTGCGATGAGTTTTACCGCAAAGTGCACTAAGATTTAAGCAAAGAACACAAAGCCTAGCGAATGCTGCGCTAAAAATCTTAGACCTTTAGCAACTTAGAATCTTTTCTCTGCGACCTTTGCGTAAATCTCAGCCCCCCTTTGCGATTAGTTTTCTTCATGTTTTTAAGTAATAACCTTACTGTAAAGAGATCCTCCTATCGCTACAAAAAGTGTTGAAATAAGTAACAATATAACAAAATCAAGGGTGAGGCTAAAACCAGAAACATTCCCAATCATTAAAGTGCGAAGTGCATCGACCATATAGGTTAATGGGTTTACCTGAGCAATCATCTTTAACCAATTGGGCATAATTTCAATAGGATAAATGGCATTACTGGCAAAGAATAAAGGCATCGTTAATAATTGCCCTATTCCCATGAATCGTTCTCTGGTTTTAACCAAACAAGCAATAATTAATGAGAATGTAGAGAAAAATATTGCTCCCAGCATAACAATTATCAGAACGCCTAATAGATTCAATGGGTTCCAAATAATTTGAACTTTTAGCAGTACTGCCAATATATAAATGATAACAGCAATAGGTAATGTACGTAATCCTGCAGATATAGCCTTTCCTAAAACAATTGCTGCACGTGGTGTAGGTGTTGCTAGTAATTTATGGATTAGCCCTAAATCACGTTCCCAAATAACTGCAATACCCGAAAAAATAGAAACAAATAAAACACTTTGCGCTAATATCCCGGGAGTCATAAAATCGATATAATTTGTTTGTCCCGGAATGGCATGCATTTTGGCAAATACCTGTCCGAATATAAGTAACCATAAAGCAGGCTGAACGGAACGCATTATTATCTCTGTTGGATCATGAAAAATCTTTCTAATTTCCAACTCAGCTATTACAAAAGCTTTTCGTATAAAATTGATTATCTTCATAGTTATAGATTGTTTAGCCTAAACGTCCGGTTGTTTTACGTTCTATGGAAACATTATGAAAATTATTTCCCGATTCGGTTAGATTATCTGTTGTATAATGAATAAATACATCTTCGAGCGTTGCATTTTCTTTTTTTAGAGAATCTTTTAAATCTTTTGGAGAACCTATAATTGCTAGTTTTCCGCGTGTCATTAAAGCAATTCGGTCACAACCATCTGCTTCTTCCATTAAATGTGTTGTCATGATAATTGTTGTTCCGTATTGCTTTCTCAAAGCTGAAACATGCTCCCAAACTACATTTCTTCCTATAGGATCGAGACCAGTTGTAGGTTCATCAAGAAATAATATCAAAGGACGATGTATAGTAGATTGTGCAATTTCTAATCTTCTTATCATTCCGCCCGAGTATTCTTTTACCAGTTTATACATAACTTCTTCTAATCCCATAAATTTCAAGGCCTCCTCTACTCTTTGCTTGCGTTCTCTTCGCGGAATATCAAATAGTTTGGCAAATAACATTAAGTTCTCATAGGCTGTTAGTGAGCCATCGGCAGAAATCATTTGGGGGACATAACCTATTATTCTACGAATATCATCTGTACGGGTTTTAATATTATAACCATTAATAAATGCTTCCCCACTTGTGGGTGTCAATAACGTAGTAAGCATTTTTATAGTAGTGCTTTTTCCTGACCCATTTGGTCCTAATAAAGCAAATATTTCGCCTGCTTCGATATTTAGATCAAGACCATCTACAGCTTTAAAAGTTCCATAAGAACGAGATAGCTTTTTTGTTTCAAGAATACTCATAATCATCAAATGAATTAATTTAAATTAAGTA
>NZ_JAOZEW010000027.1 GCF_025847235.1 Flavobacterium shii | reverse complement strand
AAATTCTTTTACCTATTCCCCAACCCTGATTCTATTTAAACGCAAAGCACACAATGATAAAAAACGCAAAGGTTCGCAAAGCTATAGATTAAACTTTGCGAACCTTTGTGTAATCCTTTGCGCCCTTTGCGGTAAATTATTTTGCCTAATCTCAAAGATACATACAACTTAAACCAACAGTTAAGCTTCAATTAATCAATATCTTAAATTATAAAAATACAAATAAATTTTACTAATTTTAAACTCGAAATCTGACCACGAAAAACTTTCTTTAAACAATATTAACGAAATTTTAACGATACATTTGTATATACAACTATAAAACATATTACATTTGTATATACAAATTATACACTTACGACTATGACAATTGAAGATGTAATAAAAAGTACCGTTAAGATGGATAATCCAAAAAGAGTTATTCTGAATATTATGTACACACAAAATGTACTTCAGGATAAATTTAATGAGGTATTAAAACCTTATGATTTATCGGGAGAACAATATAATGTATTACGCATATTAAGAGGACAAAAAGGAAATCCTGCTAATATGTGTGTTATACAAGACCGGATGCTAGCAAAAACAAGCAATACAACTCGATTAGTCGATAAGTTATTACTAAAGGATTTTGTTACCAGAAACGTATGTCCAAATAATAGACGAAAAATAGAAGTAGCGATTACAGAAAAAGGATTGGATGTTTTAACAGAATTAGATCCAAAAGTAATTGAGCATGAAAATGTTTTTTCGGAAAATCTGACCACAGCTGAATTAGAATTATTAAATGAGTTATTAGAAAAATTTAGAAATCAAAAAAATTAATACAAATAAATAACATGAATACTTTCCTAGAAAATCAAAATTGGAGATACGCAACCAAAAAGTTTGATGCGACCAAAAAAATCTCAACTGAAGATTTAAGTACATTAAAAGAAGCAATTCGTTTAAGTTCTTCTTCATACGGATTACAACCGTACAAAGTAATCTTCGTTGAATCACCAGAATTAAGAGTAAAATTACAAGCAGCAGCTTGGGGACAATCTCAAATCGTAGAAGCATCTCATTTGGTAGTTTTTGCAAATGACACAAATATTGGTGATGCTGAAATTGATAGTTTTATCAAAAACATTAGCGAAACAAGAGGAATTCCTACCGAGTCATTAACTGGATATAGCGATTTTATGAAATCTAAAATTTCTACTCTTCCTGCAGATGCAAAAAATACATGGACATCTAAGCAAACCTATTTGGCTTTAGGTAATTTATTGAATGCTGCTGCAGAGTTAAAAATTGACGTTACACCTATGGAAGGTTTTGATCCGGCTGCATTTAATGAAATCTTAGGTTTAGATGCCTTACATTTAAACGCTGCTGTAATTGCTACTGTAGGATACAGACACGAAGAAGATGCAACACAGCACCATAAAAAAGTTAGAAAATCAAAAGAAGAATTATTTATCACTCTATAATTATTAATCCAAATTTATTAAAATCAAACAAAATGAAAAATTTCAAATCAATCGCTCTTGCCCTAGTGGTAGCTTTATCAGCAGTTTCAATGAACGCTCAAACTAAAAAAGTTGACGTTAAAACAAGTACTATCAACTGGGTAGGAAAAAAAGTAACTGGTCAACATTCTGGAACTGTTAACCTAAAAGATGGTGCTTTAGTATTTAAAGGAAATAAATTAGCTGGTGGAACTTTCACTGTAGATATGACTTCTATCAATGCTACAGACCTTACAGGTGAATACCAAGGAAAATTAAACGGTCACTTGAAAGCTGATGATTTCTTTGGAACTGATAAATTCCCAACTTCAAAATTAGTTTTCAAAACTATTGGAGCAAAAGCTACTGATGTTTATACAGTAACTGCAGATTTAACTATCAAAGGAATTACTAAACCAGTAACTTTTGATATTGCTGTAAATGGAAATACTGCTGCTACTTCATTTAAAGTAGACAGAACGAAATATGATATTAAATATGGTTCAGGAAGCTTCTTCGACAATTTAGGAGACAAAGCAGTTTCTGACGAATTTGAGTTAAATGTAGCTTTAAAATTCTAACACCACACGCTTACTAATTCCGAAAATCCCAACATTAATTTGTTGGGATTTTTTTTATACCCATTTTTTAAATTCATTCAAAACCATAAAACGCCTCTCAAAAACAATTATTGACATATAAAAATAACGTTCTTAAAGTTATAGTAACACTTTCATAACATCCTGTGATTCTTTGATTAACAAACCCCTTCTAATTTTGACACAATCAATAAGGAAGCTTTTATCAAAAAATCAAATTTTGCAAAATACAACATTATGAAAAAGAATTTATACATTGTAATCATTTGTTTTATAAGTAGTATTATAGTCAATGCTCAACTACCAAAAGGTATTGTCGGCGCATCAAACTGGATGAATAAATGGACGAATTTCAAGCCGGCTACTGTCGAATACAATGAGGCTACAAATATTCTTGCGGGAACAATAGATAAAGACACTAAGTTATATAAAAGAAATACATATCAATTGGTTGGTGTAGTTTATGTAACCAACAACGCTGTTTTAACAATCGAACCGGGAACAGTAATTAGAGGAGATGACAAAACTTGTGGCACGCTGGTAATAACAAATGGTTCTAAAATAATCGCCGAAGGACTAGAAACTGACCCAATCATATTTACCTCTAACAAAAATGTTACCGAAAGAAAACCTGGAGATTGGGGAGGAATAATCCTTCTTGGAAAAGCTCCTATAAACAAAATGGGCGGTGTAAGCTTTCTTGATTTTAACTTAGATCCTGTTGTAAATCATTACGGAGGGACAGATCCTGAAGACAACTCTGGAGTTTTAAAATATTTGCGTATCGAGTATTCTGGAAGAAAACTAAATGCTCTGAAAGAAATTAACGGTTTATCATTGGCAGGAGTTGGACGCAAAACCAAATTAGAATATATTCAGATTAGCTACTCAAACGATGATTCATTTGAATCTTATGGTGGTGATGTTATCATGAATAACTTGGTTTCCTATCGCGCAACAGATGATGATTTTGATTTCACACAAGGTGTACAATGTACTATAAACAATAGCATTGCTATTCGTCACCCCTATTCATCGGACATTTCGGGATCAAGATGTTTTGAAGTTGATTCTTATGATAAGATTGAAAACACAGACACAACAAAAAAATTAACAAAAATAATTGCAAATAATATCACATTAGTAAACCTCGAAGAAAGTGATCAAGGTCTTGTGCGAGAGGCAGCACATATTGGAGAAAATACCTATTTTACATTAAATAATAGTGTGATTTCCGGATTCGCTCCATTTGTAGTATTGCAAAACAAAATTGGAGACTCTACCACAAACCTTGAAAAAATAAATTTAAGCGGATTAATAATTAATAGTTGCCAAGGTGGGATTGTTAGTGAAAACTCAAACTTCGATTTGGGTATTAAGAACTGGTATCAAAACCCTGCTTTTGATTTAGAGTACACAAGCCAGAAAAATATTGCACTATTTACTGAGCCAAATATTAAGAGTAATCCAGACTTTAGAATAAACGTAAACAACACAGTAGCAAGTGGTCATTAAATAGATAAATTGTGCTGCAAACAATAAATTTAACAAAAAACTAAAAAAATTATATATTTTTTTTAAAACAAAGTATACGAATATTCAAATTACATTTATACATTTGTACCAATAAAAAAGTTTATGAAAACAATTAAAAATAATACTTGGTGGTGGAAGAATTTACGTCAGTCGTCGTGAACTAAGCTTCCTATGGTATTATTCAAACTATAAATATGAAAGGCTTGTCATCACGACAAGTCTTTTTTTTTGTTCAAAATTTTCGAGAAACATAATATTAAAACTTAAAATACAACACATTGAAATCTTTTATACTCAACACACACTACAAACAAATTCTTGCAGATACTGTAACACCAGTAAGCATTTATTTTAAAATTAGAGATAAATTCCCTAATAGTTTATTGTTAGAAAGTAGCGATTATCACGGAAACGATAATAGTTTCTCTTATATCTGCTGCAACCCAATTGCAAGTATTAAAATCGAGAACGAAATTATTTCTAAAAATTATCCAGACGGAACTTCAGAGGAAATAGCGATTGATAGCTTGACCAATATTCCAGAAATTATTCAGGAATTTTCAGGACAATTTAAATCTGAGAAGAATGATTTCAAATTTATCAATAACGGATTATTCGGATACATATCTTACGATGCCGTTCGTTATTTTGAAAAAGTGACTATTGCAAAAAAAGACAATAGCATTTCTATTCCAGATGTATATTATGCAGTTTACCAAAATATAATTGCAATAAATCACTTCAAAAACGAAGCGTACATTTTTTGCCACAGCGTAGACGGTAGAAACAATATTTCGGAAATAGAGCAATTACTACAATCAAGAAATATAGCATCATATCAATTCTCTAAAGAAGGCGAAGGATTCTCGAATCTTACCGATGAAGAATTTAAACATAATGTTGCTTTAGCAAAAAAACATTGTTTCCGTGGCGATGTATTCCAATTGGTTTTATCTCGCCGATTCACACAAGGATTTAAAGGAGACGAATTTAATGTATACAGAGCATTACGAAGCATCAACCCTTCACCCTATTTATTCTTTTTTGATTATGGCGATTTCAAAATATTTGGTTCTTCGCCCGAAGCTCAAATTATTGTAAAAAATCGTAAAGCCGAGATTCACCCTATTGCGGGAACTTTTAAAAGAACCGGAAATGATGAACAAGACGCCATTCTTGCCAAACAATTATCTGAAGATAAAAAAGAAAATAGCGAACACGTAATGTTAGTCGACTTAGCAAGAAATGATTTAAGCCGTAACGGACATGATGTAAATGTGGAGAAATATCGTGAAGTTCAGTTTTTCTCACACGTAATACACTTAGTATCTAAAGTTACAGGACATTTACATGAAAAAGCAACTACAATGCAAGTTGTAGCCGATACATTTCCTGCAGGAACTTTAAGCGGAGCACCAAAACACAGAGCCATGCAACTTATAGAAGAATACGAAAAAACTAATCGTACTTTTTATGGTGGCGCTATTGGAGTTATGGATTTTGAAGGCAACTTTAACCACGCCATCATGATTAGAACTTTCCTGAGCAAAAACCACCAATTGCATTGCCAAGCTGGAGCCGGAATCGTAGCAAGTTCAGACGAAGAAAGCGAAATGCAAGAAGTATATAATAAACTTAGAGCATTAAATACGGCACTAGAAATGGCAGAAAAAATTTAGTGTTCAGTTGCAGTTTTTAGCCCTCGGTTCCAAACGAAAAACTTAAACTTACAACTAAACAAAGAGAATATTAAATAAAAATTAAACAACTAAAAACTATGAAAAACACTATTGGATTATTATTGGTTATGGCATTTTTAACTTCTTGCAACGACAAGAGCAAGCAAGAAACAACAACATCTAAAAAAGATATCGAAGGAACCTGGCGACTTATATCGGCAGAGACAACCGAAAAAGATTCTACTTTTTCAACATTCGACCCAAAAACCAAAATGATTAAAATTATAAATGACTCTCACTTTGCATTCTTTAACCACGACTTAAATAATGGTAAAAAAGCCGACGCACTATTCTTCGGAGGTGGAGGAAAATATACTTTAAAAGATAGTACATACACAGAGAATTTAGAATATTTCAACAATAGAGATTGGGAGAACAACAAATTTGAATTTACAGTAAAAGTTAAAAATGATACTTTAATTCAAAAAGGAATCGAGAAAATTGAAAAACTTGGAATAGATAGAATAATCATTGAAAAATACGTTCGAGAAAAATAAATAAAAATTAGCTTTAAGTTATTGGATTGAGCATTTAACCGCAAAGAACGCTAAGTTATAGACCTGTTTGATTTTATAAAAACACAAAGTTCGCAAAGCTTTGCGGACTTTGCGTTTTCAACATATTTTAAATACAATTCTTTGCGCCCTTTGCGGTTAAATGCAAAAAACAAGCAACTTGAAACCTGAAATAATGAAAAAAAATGAAAAAAATATTAGTAATAGATAACTACGATAGCTTCACTTATAATCTTGTACATTATCTGGAAGATTTAGATTGCGAAGTAACCGTATATAGAAATGATGAGTTTGATATTGATGAAATTGCAAGTTTCGACAAAATATTACTTTCACCAGGACCAGGAATCCCAGACGAAGCAGGTTTGCTAAAAGCTGTAATTCAAAAATATGCACCAACCAAAAGTATTCTTGGAGTTTGTTTAGGACAACAAGCCATAGGAGAAGTTTTTGGAGGTACATTATCAAACCTTGACAAAGTATATCATGGTGTAGCAACACATGTAAAAACGGTTGTAGATGATGAGATTTTATTCGAAGGATTAGGAAAAGAATTTGAAGTAGGTCGTTATCATTCATGGGTTGTAGATCCAAGTTTACCCGATGTTCTCGAAGCAACATCTTACGACGAAAACGGACAAGTTATGTCATTAAGACACAGAACGTATGATGTACGCGGAGTTCAATTTCATCCAGAAAGTGTATTAACACCAAACGGAAAAAAAATGTTAGAGAACTGGGTTAAGAGTTAGTCGAAAGTTTTAATGTCTAAAGTCGAAAGACTACAAAAAAACTTAATCTATCAATAACAAAAATAGTTCTCAATTTAAAAAATCGTCAAAATTAAGGAGACTTTACAACCTTCGACTTTAGACTTTAAGACACAAAAAAGAATGGATATTAGAATTTTAGAAACCAAAGAAATTAATATTGAAGATATAATAAGATTGTATAAAGCAAATGAATGGAGTTCGGCTGAAAAACCTGATTTATTACATAAAGCACTTTTAAATTCTGAAACTTTAATCACAGCTTGGGATGATAAAAAATTGGTTGGACTAGGAAATGCAATTTCCGATGGTTATTTAACAGTTTATTATCCGCATTTGTTAGTACTTCCTGAATATCAAGGAAAAGGAATCGGTAAAATGATTTGTGATAAAATGCAAGATAAATATCGTGATTTCCACATGCAAATGTTAACCGCAGATGGAAAATCAATAGAATTCTATACAAAAAATGGATTTGAACGCGCTGGAAAAACCGAACCAATGTGGATTTATCAAGGAGATGAACATTGATAAAATTAGTCGTAAAGTCATATGTCGAAAGTCATAAAGCCAATGCGAAGTAAATAGAAATAACCTTAAAAATAAATATCCGAAGTCAAAGACTTTAAGACCTTTGACTTTAGACTTTAAGACTTATACAAATGAAAAATATATTAAACAAATTAATCAATCACGAAATCCTTACTAAAGATGAGGCAAAAAACGTATTGATTAATATATCAAATGGTGATTATAATCCGAGTCAGATTTCGGCATTCCTCACCATATTTATGATGCGAAGTATTAGCATCGAAGAGTTAGCAGGTTTCCGCGAAGCTTTACTAGATTTATGCATTCGCATCGATTTATCGGCTTACAATACTATCGATTTATGCGGAACTGGTGGTGACGGAAAAGATACTTTCAATATTTCGACTCTAGCATCATTTATAGCTGCTGGAGCAGGAATAAAAGTTGCCAAACATGGTAATTACGGAGTTTCATCTATTTCGGGTTCTAGTAACGTAATGGAAAAAATGGGAATCAAATTTACCAATGATGCCGATTTCATAGAAAAATGCATCAATAAAGCTGGAATTTGTGTGCTTCATGCTCCATTGTTTCACCCAGCCATGAAAAACGTTGGACCAATAAGAAAAGAATTGGCTGTAAAAACATTCTTTAATATGTTGGGACCAATGGTAAACCCATCATTTCCTAAGAACCAATTGGTTGGAGTTTTTAATCTGGAATTGGCTAGAATGTATGCTTATTTATATCAAAATACCGATGTGAATTTTACAATTCTACATTCGCTAGACGGTTATGATGAGGTTTCTTTAACTGGACCTACAAAAATTATTACCAGTACAATGGAAGGCATGTTGAATCCAAGTGATTTTGGCGTTCGCCTTTTAGCGCAAAGCGAAATCGAAGGAGGAAAAACAATCGAAGAGTCAGCAGATATGTTTATCAATATTCTTTCAGGAAAAGGAACCGAAGCTCAGAACAATGTAGTTTGTGCTAATGCTGCAATGGCAATCGCAACAGTTACAAAATGTACTCCGCAAGAAGGTTTTGAACAGGCAAAAGAAAGTCTTTTCAATAGTAAAGGACTAAGAGCATTACAAACATTACAAGAATTGAGTAAATAAAAACAAACACAAATTTCACGAATTAGCACAAATAAATTATGCGTATTTGTGACTTTGTGGCAAAACAGTAATCATGAATATTTTAGACAAAATAATTTTCGATAAAAAAAGAGAAGTCATTCTCAAGAAGTCAATAATTCCTGTTTCGCAACTAGAGGCTTCGGTTTTCTTCGAAAGAGAAACTATTTCTTTAAGTCAAAAACTAAAAGCAAGTTCTACAGGAATCATTGCCGAGCACAAACGCCGTTCGCCATCTAAATCTATAATAAACCAAAGCTTTACAGTTGAAGAAGTGGTAAAAGGATATGAAAATGCAGGTGCATGCGGAATTTCAGTTTTAACCGATGGAAAATATTTTGGAGGTTCACTCGATGATTTACTATTAGCGAGAGCATCAGTAAATATTCCGTTATTACGAAAAGAATTTATTGTCGATGAATATCAGATATTAGAAGCCAAAGCATTTGGAGCCGATTTAATTTTGCTAATCGCAGCAGTTCTTACAAGAGAAGAAATCAAGTCATTATCTGAATTTACAAAAAGTTTAGGATTAGAGGTTTTACTAGAAGTTCATAATCAAGAAGAATTAGAAAAATCGATAATGCCAACACTGGATATGATTGGAGTTAATAACCGAAACCTAAAAACATTCGAAGTTAGCTTAGATTTCAGCAAAGAATTGGCAGCGCAAATTCCTGATAATTTTGTAAAAGTTTCCGAAAGCGGAATCTCATCTATTGAAGCCATTAACGAATTAAAACCATACGGTTACAAAGGTTTCTTAATTGGAGAAAACTTCATGAAAACCGATAACGCAGGACAAGCAGCAACAGATTTTATTAAACAGCTATAAGCCATGGGCAAAGGGCAATCAGCCCAAAGCCCAAAGCTCAAAGCTCAAAGCCTAAAAAAATGAAATTAAAAATCTGCGGTATGAAATATCCCGATAATATAACCGAAGTAGGTTCGCTCCTACCCGATTATATGGGATTTATATTCTGGGAGAAATCGGCTCGGTATTTTGACGGAATCATTCCCAATTTACCAAAATCGATAAAGAAAGTTGGTGTTTTTGTAAATCAAAGTCAGGAAGAAATTCTAAGCAAAATTTCAAAATACGATTTGCAAGCCATTCAATTACACGGTCATGAATCAGTTGAATTTTGTCAGGAATTAAAAAGCAAAATCGATTCTAAAATTGAACTTATAAAAGTATTCTCTGCCGATGAAAATTTTGATTTCGAAGTATTAAAATCATACGAATCAGTTTGTGATTATTTCCTTTTTGATACCAAAGGAAAATTACCCGGCGGAAATGGAACCACATTCGATTGGAAAATATTAAACAAATACAATTCGACTAAACCATTCTTCCTAAGTGGCGGAATCGGTCTAGAAGAATTAGAAACAATAAAAGAAATTTCGAAAACCAATTTACCTATTTATGCCATCGATGTAAACAGTAAATTCGAAATCGAACCCGGATTAAAAGATAAAAACATATTATATAGTTTCAAGCAAAACCTTGCAACTTTAAACACTTAAACTACAAACAAAATGAGTTTTCACGTCAACGAAAAAGGCTATTATGGAGAATTTGGAGGAGCCTACATTCCAGAAATGTTATATCCAAACGTAGAAGAACTACGCCAAAACTATCTAAAAATTACTGCCGACCCAAGCTTTCAAGCCGAGTTCGATGCACTATTAAAAGATTATGTAGGTCGACCAACTCCATTATATTTTGCCGAAAGACTTTCGAAAAAATACAATACCAAAATCTACTTAAAAAGAGAAGATTTATGCCATACAGGAGCACATAAAGTAAACAATACAATTGGACAAATTTTGCTTGCAAAACGCCTTGGTAAAAACCGAATTATTGCCGAAACTGGCGCAGGACAACACGGAGTTGCAACTGCTACTGTTTGTGCCTTAATGGGATTACAATGTATTGTATATATGGGCGAAATCGACATTAAGCGTCAAGCGCCAAATGTGGCTCGTATGAAAATGTTAGGAGCCGAAGTTCGTCCAGCACTTTCAGGTTCAAAAACCTTAAAAGATGCTACAAACGAAGCCATTCGCGATTGGATTAATAATCCTGTCGATACCTATTATATCATCGGTTCAGTGGTTGGTCCACATCCTTATCCTGATATGGTAGCACGTTTTCAGAGTGTGATTTCTGCCGAGATAAAAACACAATTATTAGAAAAAGAAGGACGCGAAAATCCTGATCACGTTATCGCTTGTGTGGGTGGAGGAAGTAATGCTGCAGGAGCTTTTTATCATTTCTTAGACGAAAAAGACGTAAACATTATTGCTGTCGAAGCAGCAGGTTTAGGAGTTGATTCTGGCGAAAGCGCAGCAACCTCGGCATTAGGAAAAATCGGAATCATACACGGAAGTAAAACATTATTAATGCAAACTCCCGACGGACAAATTACCGAACCCTATTCTATCTCAGCAGGTTTAGATTATCCAGGAGTTGGACCAATGCACGCACATTTATTTGCATCTGGCAGAGCCGAATTTATTTCGATTACCGATGACGAAGCCATGCAATTTGGCTTACAATTATCCAAAACCGAAGGAATTATTCCAGCAATAGAAAGTGCTCATGCCTTTGCCGTTCTGGAACAAAAGAAATTCGGACCCGACGAAATCGTAGTTATCAATTTATCAGGTCGTGGCGATAAAGATTTAAATACATATATCGATTATTTTAAATTATAGTTGGGCGTTACCGTCAGAAAAAGACGGTCGGGCTATCCGCTATATCTTTTTAAGGCTAAAAAAAAGCCTAAAAAAGGATGTCACTTTTATCCCTAACGCAAACACATATAATCAATAAAATATACCTACAAGGTTTTAAAAAACTTTCATAAAATAAATTATAAAGACCTAACAGGTTTTAAAAACCTGTTAGGTCTCATGAAAAAAAGAAGAAAAATGATATTAGCTGCAGCTCAGACCAAACCAAAACGAGGAAATATCGATTCTAATTTATTAGACCATTATCGCCTTATAGAATTGGCAGTAACAAAAAATGCCGATTTAATCGTATTTCCAGAACTTTCGATTACAGGTTACGAAAGAGAAAATGCAAGTGAACTTACTTTCACCGAAAATGATTCACGCCTAAATCATTTAAAAAAATTAGCTGTCGAAAATAAGATTGTAATTGTTGCTGGAGCACCTATAAAAATTAAGGACCATTTATTTATCGGAGAATTTATTATTTCGCCTGACGATTCGGTTTCTATTTATACCAAACAATTTCTTCATGAAGGCGAAAATGTTTATTATCAATCGTCTTTTGATTATAATCCGACAATCGAATTAGAGAATAAAAAAATCTCATTTGCTATTTGTGCCGATATTGATAATCCGTTGCATCCAAAAAATGCTAGCGAAAATAAAACGGCAATTTATATTGCTAGTATTTTCTTTACTCCAAACGGGATTCCTGCAGCTTATAAAGCATTGCAAAATTATGCCAGCACTTATAATATGAATGTACTTATGTCTAATTTTAGCGGAGAATCATGGGGATATCCATCAGGTGGAAAAAGTGCATTTTGGAATAATAAAGGAGAATTAATTGCTCAAATGAACGATTCAGATTCAGGATTATTATTGATTCAAAATCAAGATGATATTTGGACAAGTGAGATTGTAATAGATTAAAAAATAATATCAAGATTAACAAAATACCTAACGGGTTTTTGAAACCATTTAGGATAAAAAATAAAAAGATGAACAGAATAAATCAAAAACTACAAGAAGATAAAAAGATACTTTCTATTTATTTTTCTGCAGGATATCCTAATCTTAATGATACTGTACAAATCATTCAGGATTTAGAAAAAAGCGGAATCGATATGATCGAAATCGGATTACCATTTAGTGATCCTTTGGCCGATGGACCAACAATCCAGGCGAGTTCTACTCAGGCATTACATAACGGAATGACAACTCAGGTTTTATTCGACCAGCTAAAAAACATTCGCGAAAGCGTAAAAATTCCGTTGATAATAATGGGGTATTTTAATCCGATATTACAATACGGAGTAGAAGAATTCTGCAAAAAATGTGCTGCAATAGGAATCGATGGATTAATTATTCCTGACCTTCCTGTAGATGTTTATGCTGAACAATACAAAGCTACTTTCGAAAAATACAGCTTAATAAATGTATTTCTTATTACACCACAAACGTCTGATGAACGTATTAAATTTATCGATGGCGTTTCTAACGGATTTATATACATGGTAAGTTCTGCGAGCGTTACTGGTTCTCAATCTGGTTTTGGTAGCACACAAGAAACATATTTTAAACGTATTGCCGACATGAATCTTAAAAATCCACAAGTAATTGGTTTCGGGATTAATAATGCAGAAACATTTAATCAGGCAACACAATTTGCCAAAGGAGCCATTATCGGAAGTGCTTTTATCAAACATTTATCTGAAAAAGGAACAGGAAACATCGCCGAATTTGTAAAGGCTATTAGATAATTATTAATATCTAATTCTTTGCAAACCTAGATTGTCTATAATGGAACGCAGATTACACTGATTTACTAAAGTAAAGACGCAGATAAAAACGGATTTTTAAAAACAATAAAAAGAAATCTGTTTTTATCTGCGTTTTCGCCTCGGCGAATCAGTTTTATCCGCGTCCCTTCCGCAAAGAATTAAACACAATTTATTCTGAATAACATCGATACAAAATGGATTTAGCCACTCATTATACTAAATTGTTCACAGAATCCTGTGAGAAAATATCGAATGACAATTATGTTATCGATACACAAATAGATGATTTGAGTGATAGCCGTTTAGGGATTACATTACTAATTCGACCTACAGAAGAAATTAAAAATAACATTCAACTTTTTTTAAATGAATTAAAAGAAGTTGATGCTTCTCAATATTATTATCCCAATTCGGATATCCACATTACAGTAATGTCTATTATATCTTGTTATGATGGTTTTGATTTAAACAACATTACGATACAAGATTATGTTGCTGTAATTAATAAATGTATTACTGGTTTAAACAAATCAGCAATTAATCTACAAGGAATAACTGCCTCACCTTCGGCAGTTATGATTCAGGGATTTCCAAGCGATACGAGTATAAATGATTTACGCGACAATCTCCGTACAGCATTTAAACAAACTACACTAGAACAAAGTATCGACAAACGCTATTCGTTATTTACTTCACATTTAACAGTTGTACGGTTCAGAAAACCAATAAATAACAAGAATTTATTCTTGAAAATCTTGTATAAATACCGTGATTATAACTTCGGAAAATTTGAAGTTAAAAAACTTGAATTAGTCTATAATGATTGGTACCAAAGAAAGGAATTTGTAAAACATTTATCTGATTTCAATATCAAATAATTCCTTAACACCAAAATAAGCTATATCGTTATAATTAATCTAACTAACTAAAACACAATATGTTATAACAAAATAAACATTCACTTATAATGCTTTATTTTAGTTAATATTATGTTAAATAAAAACTAAACAGCTGTTTAAATTAAACACTTGTTTAATTTTGTACCCGATTAGAAAATCAACTATGCCAAACATCGAATTAAACGAGAAAAAAATTCAGATTCTCGAGGTTGCAGAAAAGCTTTTTTCTGAGAAAGGATTTGAGGGAACTTCGATACGAAATATTGCCAAAGAAGCAAAAATTAACATTGCCATGGTTTCGTATTATTTTGGTTCCAAAGAGCGATTACTTGAATCGCTAATTATATATCGAACTTCGGATTTAAAATTAAAATTAGAAAATTTACTAGAGGAAGATTTAGAACCTATTGATAAAGTAAATAAGTTAATTGAACTTTATATCACTAAGATTAATTGTAATGGAGGAATTTTCAGGATTATGCATTTTGAATTAACATCCAAGAAGAGAGAAAAAACGTTAAATCATTTTACGGAGTTAAAAAAGGGCAATCTTAAATCATTAGAAAGCATTATAAAAGAAGGTCAGAATAAAGGCGTTTTCCGAAAAGATGTCATTATTCCATTAATTACTCCAACTATTTTAGGAACTTTTTTCCATTTTCATATGAACAAAATCTTCTTTGAAAATGTATTAAATTTAAATACCGAAACTTTATATAACGATTACATAAAAACAAATTTAACAAAACACATTCAACAAACTATAAAAGCCTTACTTGTTTATGAAAATTAATCCATTTATGCTCTTTGGGATTTTCTTAATCGGAATTTCCTCGATAGAAGCTCAAGAAAAAACGAGTCTTACCCTGGACGATGCTGTGCGAATAGCATGGGAGAAGAGTGACGAAGTCACGTTGGCAAACACAAAGGTCAACACTAAGAAGTACGAACTAAGATCTACTAAAAACAATCAATATCCTGATTTAAAAGCATCTGGACAATACCAAAGATTAGCCGGTGCAGATGTAAATTTAAAAATAAATCAAGACAATTCTTCAGGTTCGTCAGTTCCTAATGTAGATCAATTAATGTTGGGGCAACTTACCGCAAGCTTACCGATATTTTCTGGTTTTAAAATTCAGAATAGTATTAAACTATCTGAAAATTTATACCAAGCCGAAATTGCCAATTCATTAAAAACTAAAGAAGATATTGCTTTAAGAGTTGTAAATTATTATGCTGATTTATACAAAGCTCAAAAAACAATTGAACTTTTGGATGAAGATCAAAAACAAGCTAAACAGCGTGTAACTGATTTTATCGAATTAGAGAAAAACGGTATCATCCCTAGAAATGATTTATTGAAGTCACAATTATTGGTTTCTAAAATCCAATTATCTATAGATGAGGCAAATAAAAATCTGAATATTCTTAATTATTATTTGATTACGTTGCTTAAATTAGATCCTGCAACTAAGCTTTATGTTAGAGAAAGTGATTTTATCAATTTTAAAACAGATAATATTCCTTCAAATGAGCAGCCAGCTTTAGAAAATCGTAAAGATTTAGAAGCATTGCGTTATCAGGAAAAAGCAAGTGAGTCTAACATACAAATGGCAAAAAGTGCTTATTACCCTTCTATTTCATTATTGGGTGGTTATGCTGCAGTTGATGTTAGAAACATTCTTACTGTACAAAATGCAATGAATTTTGGAGTAGGTATCTCTTATGATCTTAGCGGAATATTAAAAAAAGGAGCTGATATAAAACAAGCTCAAAGTAAAGCAGATGAAGCTAAGAGTTCACAAGAAATTTTAACCAATTACATTAAAGTAGAAGTACAAAAAGCAATTGAAGATTATAATTTGGCTCTAAAACAAAGTTCTGTTTATGACTTAGCATTAGAACAAGCCTCGGAAAATTATAGAATCTTAAAGGATAAATTCGATAACGGTCTTGCTGATACCAACGATTTACTGGAAGCCGATGTTGAACATCTTAGTGCTAAGGTGAATACTGCAACATCAAAAGCCGATATAATCCAGCGATATTACGAAATGCTTTCGGCAACAGGACAATTATCACAATCATTCAATCTTACAAAAATATAATCGATAGCCCACATGGAAAAGAAAAAAACAAATACCAAATTTATAATAATATTAGTTCTTTTGGTTGTAGTTGGTGGATCTTACGGAATCTACAAATATATGCACTCTCTTGCTCACGAAGAAACGGATGATGCTCAAATAGAGAAAAAAATGAACCCAATCATTCCTAGAGTATCGGGATATATAAGTAAGGTTTATGTAAAAGATAATGACTTTGTAAAAAAAGGAGATACTTTATTTACAATAGATAAAAGAGATTACCAATTAAAAATTGATGAAGCAAATGCTGCTTTATTAGGATCTGAAGGTTCATATGAAGCTGCAAAAGCTGATATTGGTAGTGCGCTTGCAAATATTTCGGTTTCGGATGCAAATGTAAGATCTGCTGGTGGTAACATTGAAAGTGCTAAAATTAGATTGGCACAAATAACAAATGATTACAACCGTTACAATAACTTGTACAAAACACATACGATTACAAAACAACAGTACGAAAATGCATTAACTGCTAAACAAGAAGCAGAAAACCAAGTACGTATTTTACAACAACAAGAAAAAGCAAGTGCTTTTCAAAAATCGGTTATTCAGGCAAAATCTAAAGCCACAGACAAACAAACTGAAGTAGCTGCTGCAAATATCAAAAAAGCAAAAACACAATTGGATGTTGCTAAATTAAATTTATCATATACTGTAGTTACAGCTGCAATTGATGGTCAGGTTTCTAAAGTTGATATTCAGCCAGGACAATTGGTTCAACCAGGACAATCTTTATTTTATATCATCAATAATTCTGAAGCTTGGGTTGTAGCTAATTTTAAAGAAACACAACTTAACAAAATGATTATTGGTCAAAAAGTAACTTTAAAAGTAGATGCTTATCCTAATTATGAATTTAAAGGAACGCTTACTTCTTTTTCTCCAGCAACAGGATCACGTTTTTCTTTACTTCCTCCTGATAACGCAACTGGAAACTTTGTAAAAACAATTCAGAGATTACCTGTAAAAATCAACTTGGACGCTGATAATGATATCGAAAAGGTAAAATTATTGAGACCGGGAATGAACGTAGATGTAGATGTACATATAAAATAAAAATCACACTTACCAAGATTATCTTGGAAAGGATCATACATTCATTTTAGAAAAGCATACTAATACAACAAAATGGTAAAAGTAGAAGATGATTTAGTAGAATATGGCTATAGACGAGTTTTAATTACGATAACCGCAGTACTTTGTGCTTTGCTGGAAATAGTAGATACAACTATCGTAAACGTAGCTTTAACCGACATGAGAGGAAGTCTCGGTGCCACATTAACAGACGTTGCATGGGTTATTACTGCTTATGCTATTGCAAATGTTATTGTGATCCCAATGACTAGTTGGTTGTCACAACAATTTGGAAGACGAAATTATTTTGTAACCTCAATAATAATTTTCACCATGTCCTCATTCTTATGTGGTAATGCCTCCAATATTTGGGAACTTATTGCTTTCCGATTTATCCAAGGACTCGGTGGTGGTGCTTTATTAGTTACTGCGCAGACCATTATAACCGAAAGTTACCCCATTGCAAAACGTGGAATGGCACAAGCTATTTACGGAATGGGAGTTATTGTAGGACCGACTTTGGGTCCTCCATTAGGAGGATATTTAGTAGATAATTATTCTTGGCCTTATATTTTTTATATTAATATTCCATTAGGGATTATTGCTACTATCTTGGCACTTTCTTTTGTAAGAAGTCCAAAATATGGAGAGAAACTAAAAGCCAATCAAGTCGATTGGTGGGGAATAATATTCTTGGCGTCTTTTATTGGTTCCTTACAATTCGTTCTGGAACATGGACAGCAAGACGATTGGTTCAATGATCCATTGATTGTAACATTAAGTGTAGTAACCGTTTTTGGATTAGTGCTATTCATATGGCGAGAACTCACCTATAAGTACCCAATTGTAAACTTGAGTGTTCTTAAAGATGGAAACCTACGGATAGGAACTATAATGTGTTTTATCCTCGGATTTGGGCTCTATGGGTCTACATTAATCATCCCAATTTACACACAATCTGTCTTAGGATGGACGGCTACCGATGCAGGATTATTATTAATTCCGGGATCGATTACAACTGCATTTATGATGCCTATTATTGGTAAATTAATCCAGCGAGGAGTTCCTCAGGGATATATGGTAGGAGTTGGATTTTTAGTCTTCTTCTTCTTCACCTTTATGATGTACAATAATATGACACCAGATACGGGAGTTGAGCATTTATACTGGCCACTAATTTTAAGAGGTATTGGTTTAGGATTACTTTTTGTACCTATTACAACATTATCACTTTCTACTTTGCAAGGAAAACATATTGGTGAAGGTGCCGCTTTTACCGGAATGATGCGACAATTAGGAGGTTCATTTGGTATTGCAATTATCACCACTTTTATTACGAGATTCAGTCAGAAACACCGTGTAGATTTAGTATCTCATTTAGACGCAAGTAAATTTGAAGTACAACAAAGAGTTGCAATTTTGCAAAAGGGATTTATGTCTAAAGGATTTAGTACCAATGAGGCTTTGAATAAAGCATATCAGGTAATTGATTATTCTGTAATGAAACAAAGTACAGTTTTGGCATACATGGATATATTTATGTACTTAGGTATTATGTTTTTGTGCTGTATTCCTATTATTCTTTTAATCAAAAAAGGGAAAAACAAGATAAACCCAGCCGATGCAATGCATTAATATGTGAAACATTAAATAAACGATTTGAGTTTATTTTTAAATATTTTTTTAAACCGTTGTGAAAGTTTTTTACAACGGTTTTTTATTATAACATACAGGAGCTTAGAATAAAAATCAGTAGTAATTCATAAAAACTAACCACATACTTTTTAACTATAATATGGATAAATATGTGGCTTTCCAAAATACAATAAAGTTTTATTTCGTTGTAAAATAATAATTATCGAGTATATTTGCACTTGCTTTTTAGTAGCAATAAAAAACAAAAAAAAAGTTAAGTTATGGTTTATAAATTTAGAGTAATTCTAGATGCAGAAGAAGATATTTTTAGAGATATAGCAATTCTTGAAGAAGATACTTTAGAAGATTTACACAACGCCATCTTCAATTCTTTTGGTTTTGACGGAATGGAAGTAGCTTCATTTTATACCTGCGATGAAACTTGGAATCAAGAGGATGAAATTCCACTTTTTGATACCGGAGATGTTCTTGGTGAACAAAAAACGATGAGTGATTATACTCTATCGGATATATTAGATAAAGAGAATACTAAAATTATATATGTCTACGATTTTATTCATATGTGGACTTTTTTGGTTGAATTAGCCGCAATAGAAGATCAGGTTATTGGTAATACTTACCCAGAAACTATTTTCTCTCATGGTGAAATGCCTGATGACTCTGGCGAGAAAAACTTCGAAGCAGATATGCACGATGATATATACGGTGAATTTGAAGATGATCTTGATCAAGATGATTTAGATATGTTCGAAGGAGACGATAGTTTTGAAGATTATGGATTTGAAGAGAATTGGAATTAGTTAAAAAGAGGTCCAAAGGTCCTAAGTAATAAAGGTTCAGAGGTTTTTTTTTAAATCTTACGATTTTAAAAAATCAAGAATATTCTTTCTTTATATTTACCTGTTAAATATAAATCTATGAATACTTTTAGAGACCTTTTGATTTGGCAAAAATCAATGGCATTAGTTACCGAAATCTATCAGCTTGCAAGTTCATTCCCCAAAGAAGAAATTTATGGTTTAACTTCACAAATTCGTAGGAGTTCAATATCAATACCCAGTAATATAGCTGAAGGATATGGTCGAAATGGAAATAATGATTATTTGCGTTTCTTAAATATCTCAATTTCATCATTATTCGAAATACAGACTCAGCTTGAAATCTCATTCAATTTAAAATACATAAACGAAATTCAATTTCACAAAATAAATGGAGAAAGCAAAGAAATAGAACGAATGTTAGGCTCATTTATTCGAAAAATAAAAGAACGAAACTAAACCTTTGTTCCTTTGAACCTTTGCTACTACTTTAAACCTTTCCCACTAAGCACCTTAAAAAAATGATAAACCTTTTCAACACCCACATCGACACGCTTGCGATTCACCGCGTAGGAAACAAGAGCAGAAACGAAGCTATTTTTTTATCAGACCAACCATTTAACTTAAATGATGAAATTGTTCCATTGATAAAAGAATACTTCTTTAAACCTTTTAGAGAAAAAGAAGAAAACTATTACCAGTTTGCACATGAAGTCGATTTGGATTATAACGACATGTTTAAATATGCTACTGAGATTTTTGATAATCCAGGAAATTTACAGGAAGTTTCAAAAAGGATTACCACACATTTATACGAACAATCAAACCATCCACACATTAAAAACGGTGAGGTTTATGTAACGTATTTAACCAACTTAAGTATCGACAATAATGTTGTAGATGCAATTGGAATTTTTAAAAGTGAATTACAAGCAGACTTTTTACAGTTTGAAGAAAAAGACAGTAACCTTGAAATGATATTGCAGCAAGGTATAAACCTTAACAAGCTTGATAAAGGATGTCTGATTTTTAATTACAAAAAAGAAGAAGGATATAAAATTTTAACTGTAGATAGTAACCGTTATGATGCGCGTTACTGGTTAGAGCATTTTTTATCTGTTGATGCATTTGAAGATGAAAACTTTATTACTAAAAAATACTTAAAATTCTGTCAGAACTTTGCAAAAGATGTAGTTCTTCCGGCAGAAGATAAAAAAGAAGAAGTAATGTTCATGAACAGATCTGTGAATTATTTTGCAAAAAATGATCAGTTCGAAGAAACTAACTTTTTGAATGAAGTATTAGACAATCCAGATTTAATTCCGGAGTTTAAAAACTATAAAGTTGATAAGGGAGAAAAATACAGTATCGAAGATATTACCTCCTTCCCTATTGCCAACGCTGCGGTAAGTGATGCAAGAAAATCAATTAAAAATGTTATCAATCTAGACACACATATCCAAATCAAGATGGATTTTATCAATCCAGAAAGTGCTGAGAAGTTTGTAGAAAAAGGTTGGGATGAAGAGAAACAAATGTATTACTATTTAGTTTACTTCAATAAAGAAGAAAAGAGCTAGTTTTTGTTCTTTTTCAATTTTACACTTACTTAAAATCAAAGCCCCAATTGCATATGTAATTGGGGCTTTTGATTAAAATAAAACCAAAAACTGACTGCTTAAACCCTGTTTATTAGTAATTTTGCATTCCAATAAATAATACTCCGATGAAATATCATTTATTCAATGAAAGTCCGTTTAAAACACTGATTTCATTCCATAAGCTTATTCAATCTTTAGAAGAAATTGCGCAATCAGATATTGATTACCGCTCAAATTATGCGAAGGCACTTTTAAAGGAAGTAGAAAACATTCCAGAATTCAGAACCGGGATTGAAGACTTCTCGGTGATTAAAAAACATGAAACTTTAATCAATCATTTATTAGCAGATTTATTCCCAACTGCATTAACAAATAACGAAATTAAAGCTGTTACGATTCCGTTTCAGAACTTTACATTTAACTATACAGAAAGATTCAAAAAAATCCTGAAGGATGCCGGAACAAATTTTGACATAACTATTCGTGATTTTGATGATCAGCAATTTTACATCAGTAATTGTTGCTTAATATTGGCTATATATTACAAACAGAATATTGATTTCAACAAGCCTTTTTTCTATGATATTCCAGATTCTGATGGAATCTTAAATCATTACCGTATTTTATATAATGCCGATTTTTTAGAAATAATTCCTACTGAAATTGCTCCAAAACTAACACAGGAAGACATCGATTTATTAATAGATAATTATGATGATATTACCTTATGGAAAGAAAAATTCCCGGTAGGAAGCTGGATTTTAAAAGGTTTTGGTATTATTATTTTATTTGATGCTACAACAGAGAATGCGATTTCCAATTTAAAAAGTAATTTATTAAAATCAGATACCAAAAAAGCGACTACCGGTAAAGATATTGAAAGTATATTTAGATCTATTTTTAAAATCCCAGATCTTAAAGTTGGCTTCTTAATTTACAATTCCGAACAAGAAAAATTCATAAAACCACATCAACTAGAAGATGATAGAGAGTTAACTAGTTTTCTATTGCCTTTTAGCCATGAAATGGATTGTAAAAACGCATTATTTGGTTGTTCATTTGAAAACCTGTTAGAGAATAAAGAACCTTTAATAATTTCGAATGTGGAGAAATTTATAGAACAAAATGAGAATGTAAAACTTGGTGAACTCCTGCGAAGTCAAAACATCAGCAGTTGTATTTTTGCTCCTGTTATGAAAGACAATGTTTTATTGGGAGTTATAGAGTTAGTTTCTTCAAATCCAAGAGTACTTAATACTATAAATGCAACTAAGTTAGATTTATTTCTACCGTATTTAATAGATACGATAGAAAGATACAATACCGATATGCAACATCAGATTGAAGCAGTAATTCAACGAGAATATACTACTATCCATCCGAGTGTTTACTGGAAATTTAGAAGAGAATCCGAAAAATATTTTCAAAGCAACAATCACACAAAAGATTATATTTTTAAAGAGATTGTATTCAAAGAAGTTTTCCCTTTATATGGGCAAATTGACATTAAAGGCTCATCCGAACATCGAAATGAAACTGTAAAGCATGATTTAAAAAATCAATTGGAAATGCTTTTGCAAATTTTTGATAATCAAAAAGAAAATTCAAATCTAATTCTTTTAGAACAGCGAAAATTCGAATTACAATCACTTCTCGAAGAACTTGATTCTCCATTAAAAGCAGATTCGGAACAACATATCCAACGTTATATTGAAGATGAAATTCATCCAATTTTAAAAAATACGAAAAGCAATTCGAAAGCCGAAAAACTGGAACAAAAATACTTTAAAAGTCTAGACGAGAAATCTGGTTTATTTTATCAGGAAAGAAAGAAATTTGATAATGCAATGTCTATTATCAATAAAAAACTAGCTGCTATTCTGGACAAAAAACAAATTGAAGCACAACAAATATATCCTCATTACTATGAGCGATTTAAAACTGATGGTGTAGAACATAACTTATATATCGGGGCTTCGATAGCGCCTACAAAACCATTTGATATAATGTATTTGCACAATTTAAGATTGTGGCAATTACAAACATTATGCGAAATGGAATTGGAACATCATCAGCTTAAAGCTTCATTGCCTTACGAGCTAGATGTTACATCATTAATTTTAGTATTTAGCTCCCCTATTTCTATTCGCTTCCGAATGGATGAAAAACGTTTTGATGTAGATGGAACTTATAATGCAAGATATGAAGTTGTAAAAAAACGTATCGATAAAGCTCACATCAAAAACTCACAAGAACGTATTACCGAAAAAGAAAAAATAACAATTGTATATTCCCATGCCAGTGAAGAGGCTGAGTACTTAAAATACGTTAAATATTTACAGTTTAAGAAAATACTTGAACCACAAATAGAGCAATTTGAAGTAGAAGATTTACAAGGTGTATCTGGGTTAAGAGCTATTCGTGTAAAAGTTATAAATAACGTTTTACCGGCTAAAAAAATCACATATCAGGATTTATTAGATGAACTAAATTAAGCTAAAGCGTTCTAAAAGCAATTACAAATGCCAATACCGTAATGATAATACCAATCATAAAAAGATTGTAAGCAACACGTAGTAAACGGTATTTTCGTTCTAGTACTATCCCAAGATAGTATAAATCTTTAATCATAGTCCCATATAAATAATCTTTATCTTTCATCAATTCATTCATTGCCCACTCATATTCATGCAAAGGCATTTTATAGAAATTCCCAAAAAACAATAGATTAATCTTTTTGGCTTCGATATCTTCTCTGGTAAAGACTCCGGTTGTTACTTTTGGTCTTGTAGAAAGTATTGCAAAAATAATTGTTATAACACTAGATATAAGCATTATAAAAGTTGGAATCACTAAATGCGCATTCTTAGGACTATCTAATTTTGGAATAATTGTAGATAGTGCTATCGAAATTATAATAGCATTTACAGATAATAAAATATTGGCTTTACTATCGGCTATTCCGCTTAATCGGGTATGATTACCCAATGTTACTCTAAAAAGAGTATCGATACCTCGATCCGGTTTTTCTACTTTATCCTTCTTCTTTTTAGGAACATTATTCAGCTCATCTGCCATTTTTGAATCTTGCTTATTTATTTTTTTATGAATCCGTTTTAAATTCTTCTCTTTTAAGGGTTGCCAATTTGCTTTAGCATAATCTGTATAAAATTGATGTTTATTTTCTAAGAAATCCAGATTTAATATTGCCCAATCTTTATTTGAAAACAGTTTATTCTCGGTGTTTTTCCATTCTAATCGTAAAAGTTCACAAGTAGATACATACTCATCGCTGATAATATGTACAAAATCGGCATCCTTAATTATCCTCTCCAAATGCGTTTTTGGCTCATAATACTTAGCTGTTGCCGCAATTAAACTGGATACTTTATCTAAGAAATCTGAAGGCTTATTTTTATCTTTAAAAAAATCGGTTGCGATTTTAATACTCTCTTTTTCATGATTTTCAGAGCCATTAATATACCCTGTATCATGAAACCAAGCAGCCACCAAAAGCATCTCTTTGTCCTGATCGCTTACATTTTCATTATCACATAACTCTTTTACTGCACATACAACATCTGTAGTGTGGCTGAAATTATGGTATGAATATAAAATAGAAAGTTTATCTTTGAGTAAGTTATAAACAAAATCTTCGGACTGCTCTAATAGGGTCATAAACATATTTTTATACTACTAAATTATGAAATTGTTTTCGGATAATCATTTTACAAATAAGATTAACAAATATTTGATTGTAATTTCTGCCATATTTTTAATTCAATCCTGTGCTACACATCACACACAATTTGGAAAAGAAGTCAAAAATCCTATTTCTCAAAACGTAGCAGATACTACAAAAATTGCCCATACTTTTTATTTAGTTGGAGATGCTGGTAATGCCGATGAAGAACAAGCACAACAAACGCTGGAGCTTTTACATAAAAGACTCGAAAACTCAAACAAAAATACAACTCTTTTATTTCTGGGAGACAATATTTATCCAAAAGGATTCCCGAGTAAAGATGATCCCGAAGCAAAAGCTCTTGCTGAAAAAAAACTAACAAATCAGTTAGAATTGACTAAAGGGTATAACGGAAAAACAATATTTATTCCTGGTAATCACGATTGGTATAGCGGAATTAAAGGTATGGAACGCCAATCAAAATTTGTAACTACATATCTAAATGATAAAAAAGCATTCTTACCGCAAAAAACCTGCGCAATCGAGGAATTAAAAATAAACAAAAAAACAACCTTAATTACAATTGACAGTCAATGGTTTCTAGAAGATTGGGATGATAACCCAACAATGAACGACAATTGCGATATTAAAACTCGTGAAGCTTTTTTTGATGAATTAGAGAGTATTTTAAATAAAAACCAAAGCAAAACGGTCATCGTCGCTGTTCACCATCCATTAATGAGTAATGGGACACATGGAGGTCAATTCTCTGTCAAAAAACAATTATATCCTTTGGAACAAAAAATTCCTCTTCCGGTAATTGGTTCATTAATAAATCTTATCCGAAAAACATCTGGAATAAGCCCACAGGATCTACAAAATAAAACGTACACACTTTTTACAAAACGAGTAAAAACATTATTACAAAGTCAGGATAATGTTATTGTTGTTTCGGGGCACGACCATAACTTACAATACATCAATAATAGTGGCATTAAACAGATTATTAGTGGTGCCGGATCAAAATCTGAGGCTGCTAAAGCGGTATACCCAAATGATTTTTCATATGGCGGCAATGGCTATGCTTCATTAACTCTTTACAAAAACGGAGATGCCAGACTTGCTTTTTATGGCAACGAAAACAACAAAGAAAAACTCTTATTTGATCAAAATATCATCACGGTAAAAGATACTGTTTACCATGAGAATTTACCCAGTAAATTTAATGCGATTACCAAAGCATCCATTTATTCGCCTGAGATGACACAAAAAAGTCTTGTACATAAGTTTTTATTCGGGCAACATTACAGAAAATATTACAGCTTACCAATAGAAGCCACAACGCTTTCCTTGGACACCCTTTTTGGTGGAGTTAAACCTACGCGAGAAGGTGGTGGACATCAATCTAAATCATTAAGAATTGTAGATAAAGACGGAAAAGAATATGTTATGAGAGCTTTAAAGAAAAGTGCATCCCGTTTTTTACAATCAGTAGCATTTAAAGATCAATTTATAGAAAGCCAATTTGATAAAACATATGCCGAAAACTTTTTATTCGATTTTTATACAACTTCACATCCTTATACACCATTTGCAGTTGGGAATCTGGCAGATAAAATTGGAGTATCGCATACTAATCCTGTTTTGTATTACATACCTAAACAACCTACATTAAAAGGCTTTAACTATAATTTTGGTGATGAATTATACATGGTCGAAGAACGTCCTGCAAGTAATCAGATAAGCCTGAAAACTTTCGGGAATCCCCTTGACATCATCAGTACAGATGATGTGATGAAGAATATTCACAAGGATGAAAAATATACTGTTGATGAAAAAGAATATATAAAAGCACGATTATTTGATATGTTAATTGGTGATTGGGATAGACATAGTGACCAATGGCGCTGGGGCGTATATAAAGATGGTGAAAAAACAACTTACAAACCAATCCCTAGAGATCGCGATCAGGCTTTTACTAAATACGATGGGACATTACTTTCTCTCCTGATGCATATGCCGGCATTACGCCACATGCAAACTTTTAAAGATGATATTACAAATGTAAAATGGTTCAATCGTGAACCTTATCCACAGGATATTGCTTTCCTAAAAACCGCAAATGAAGAAGACTGGATCGGTCAAGCCAAATATATTCAAGAGAACCTAACAGACGCCGATATTGATACCGCTTTTAACAATTTACCAAGAGAGGTTCAAGATGAAACTATCGAAGACATCAAACATAAATTAAAACTAAGAAAAAAGAAACTTCAGGAATATGCGCATGAATATTACAGAGTGCTCCAAAAAACAGTTTTAATAGTTGGAACAGATAAAAAAGATAAATTTATAATTACGCATAAAGCAAAAGACAAGCTTGATGTCGAGGTATATCGCATTAAAAAAAGTGGTGACGAATTAATTTACACTAAAAATTTCATAGCTGGTAAAACCAAAAATATTTGGGTTTACGGATTGGATGATGATGATGTTTTTGAGGTAAAAGGGGATCATAATTCTCGAATAAACATTCGTTTAATAGGCGGACAAAATAATGATTCTTATATAGTTAAAAATGGAAAAAGAGTTAAAATCTATGATTTCAAATCCAAGAATAATACTTACGATTTAGATTCTAAAACCAAAGTTGCACTTACAGATGATTACCAAACAAATCTTTATGATTATGAAAAAGTAAAATATAATGCTTTCTCTGGTTTACCATTTGGAGGTTACAACCCCGATGATGGAGTAAAACTAGGCTTTATAGCAAATTATACAGTAAATAAATTCAATCAGAATCCTTATACACAAAAGCATATTTTAAGAGCCAATTATTTTTTTGCAACTAGTGGATATGAGCTTATTTATGATGGTCATTTCCCAAGAGTTTTAGGCAAATGGGATTTTGATATTCAATCAGTTTTAACAAGTCCAAATTTCACTATAAACTATTTTGGTTTTGGTAATGAAACCGTAAATAACGATAAGGAACTTGGAATGGATTACAATCGTGTTCGCCTTAGAACATTCAAAGTAAGTCCATCTATCAAAAAAATTGGAAAATATGGTAGCGAAATTAATTTCTCAACGACTTTTGAGAGATTAAAAGTTGAAGAAACCAATAACCGTTTAATTAACGTACCTGGAATTGTAAACCCCGAAGTTTTCGAAAGTCAGCAATATGCAGGAGCGACCGTTAAATATAGTTATGAAAACTACGACCTCCCTTCATTCCCTAGTATGGGATTTGGTTTCTCAGTAGCTGGAAGCTGGAAAACGAATCTGGATAACACAAAACAAAATTTCCCTACTCTGGAAAGTAAAATTAATTTTAATCACAAAATTGATTCCAATGGTAAAGTGGTTTTTGCAACCATTATCAAATCAAAAATACTATTTAATAATAATTTTGAGTTTTACCAAGGCGCAACTTTAGGTGGAGATTATGACCTGAGAGGTTATAGAAATCAGCGCTTTTTAGGGAATCAATCTTTTTATCAAAGTAGCGATATTCGCTGGAGCTTAGGCAGCATAAGAAAAAGTATCATCCCAATGTCCTATGGAATTTTGGGAGGATTTGATTATGGTCGCGTCTGGCTCAATGGTGAAGATTCCGAAAAATGGCATCAATCTGTTGGAGGTGGATTATGGTTAAGCGGATTGAATGTAGTTACAGCCAGAATTACTTATTTTAAGAGTATGGACGAGAGAGCCAGAATAGCATTTGGGATAGGATTTGGTTTTTAATTATTTCCCCAAGCTTAATTCATATACATTCCCTCCTACTTTTTTAGTTCTTTCATCGGCAATTATCAATGTTTTATTGTCTTTAAAAACAATAGCTTCTTTTTGAGAAAAGTGGTCTAAACTAATTTCCGTTTGGGTTCCTTTATGAAAAAGATCACCTTGAAATCCTTGAAAAAGTATCACTTTATCATGACATAAAACAACTACTTTTTTTTCATCAGGACTAATTGCCGCACTAGTAATAGCACAATGGTTGTAGTTACTACATGTTTTAAACGTACCTATTAATGTTGCTTTTTGTGTTCCTGCCGTATTTGGTATCTTGTAAATAAAAGCAGTTCCATCAAAATTTTTACTTCGGTTTTTTGTAAACAAATAGAAATTATTATTGAATTCAAAGAAACCTTCTACATCATAAAATCGTTCTGTTTTCTTAGGTGGAAATTCTTTTTGTTCCGGATATGAAAAAGATATCTTATAACTCGAAACAGCATTTTCATTCCCTAAAGCCGATTTATCAACCTTGTAAATACATAAATCCTTGCGAATATTATCGTTGTTACCAAAATCTCCAATATATAAATTGCCCGCTTTATCTTTTGTAATATCCTCCCAATCTACGTTTGTAGCATTTGTAATTACTATCGTTTTTGCAATCTTACCTTGAGCATTTAATCCATAAATTTTGTTAGCATTACCGCTATCCTCCAAAGTCCAAAGTATACCAGTCTCAGAAAAATAAGTAATTCCGGAAACTTCCTTTAATTTTTTAGGCAGCGAATATAGCGTTTTTAATACGCTGGAATCTTGCTGACAAGCTAATAATATAAATGCAAGAATGATTGAGATATAATTTTTCATATAATTGTAAATTAAGATTCTATATCAAATTAGTATTTTTAAAATTTCTGGTAATAAATCCAAATGCTGCCGACATGATATGCCCCATTGACTTGGCATTTTTAAAATTCAGATCATTAGTATAACGGTACAATTCCATTTTTAGTTGATTCAAATTGGCTTCGGGTGAAATATTATCTTCACTCATAATATGCAATAATTTTTTTATTCTGTTATCTGCAGAGTGAATACGCTTGGCTAAAATGGCACGCTCTTCATCTTTATACTGCACAATCGATCTGTCCTCTAGTTTATCTTTAACCAATTCGATCATTGGATAATTTTCTTTGAAAAACTGAGGACGATATACTTTAAAATTCCCCTCATAACATTGTTGATCAAAATCGATTGGACGAATTTTATATACTACCTGATCAAAATCATGAATTGGAACAATTACATAATTATAAGCACGCATATCACCCAAAAGCCGAATCATACAACGCTCATTAAATTTAACAAACTCTTTGGCGATTTGGGATTTTTCGGTTTCTGAGCAATTTTTAAGCAACGTATTCATGAAAACATCTCCTGGAATACCAATTATATGTTCCTCAATTAAAGTATCCTTATAAACTAAAAAATTTATTTTATCGGGAGATAATATTTCCTCCAGTTCAAGACCATAAATTCGAGAAGCATCTGCTTTCTTTATATAAAAATGAACGTAATTATCATTTAAAATATTACGAACTTTTATTCTAAAAGGCTTTGAATTCCCAAACGTACAGTAATCAATTGCATCTACATTCAAGAACTGAATAATATCACTATTCCCATCGGAATGTAAGAGTGAATAGATTTTTTTTAGATTCAAATCAATTTCATTTCTTTCAAACTCATTATAATAAACCCGAATCCATAGAGTGTCTTTATCGTTTTTATCATATACATTTATCGATCCCGAAAAACGCAACAAATCATCGTAAAAAACCGAAACCTTCGAAATTCGCTCATAACGCTCCAAATAATCCAAAAGAGAATTTGTTAAAGGATAGGACGGTTTTTTAAAAAACATTAGAGGCTCACTCATTTTTGAATATATTTGATACAAATTTACATTAAATAAAAATCTGACAGTAACAAAAACTAAACTGACACGTCTTACTAAAAACTAAAACTACAATAAATTTGGAAACAATACTTACAATACAGAACCTTCACAAGAGATATGGAAGAGTTCAGGCACTAAAAAATGTATCTTTCGAAATACAAAAAGGTCGTGTTTATGGAATTCTAGGTCCTAATGGAAGTGGAAAATCAACAACATTAGGAATAGTTTTAAATGTAGTAAACAAAACTTCTGGGCAATACAGCTGGTTTGGCGGACAAATACAAACACATGAAGCATTAAAAAAAGTAGGTGCAATTATCGAAAGACCTAACTTTTACCCTTATATGACTGCCGAAGAAAATCTAAAACTAGTTTGTAAAATCAAGAGTATCAATTATTCTAAAATCGATGAAAAACTAGAATTAGTAGGATTGAATGAAAGAAAAACAAGCAAATTCAGTACTTTTTCATTAGGAATGAAACAGCGTCTTGCCATTGCATCAGCACTATTAAATGATCCCGAAATATTAATACTTGATGAACCAACTAATGGTTTAGACCCTCAAGGAATTCATCAAATTCGAGATATTATAAAAAAAATTGCTTCTCAGGGAACAACTATTTTATTAGCTTCTCATTTATTAGACGAAGTCGAAAAAGTATGTACAGACGTAATTGTTTTAAGAAAAGGGGAAATTTTATATTCTGGTCCAGTTGGAGGAATGTCTGCAAATGAAGGCTTCTTTGAAGTTCAGGCAGATGATACTGAAAAATTGATAGCTGCAATAAAAACACATCCAGCGGTAGATCATCTATCAAAAGAAGAAGAAAAAGTTTTAGTTTATTTAAAAACAGACTTAAGTCCCACAGACTTGAATAAATTTTTATTTTCACAAAACATCACCCTAAGTCATTTAGTAAAACGTAAAAACAGCTTAGAAGAACAATTTTTAGAATTAACCAGTAATGCTTCAGCAAAAAATAACTAAACCATGAACAGACTTCTCTCTATAGAATTACAAAAAATATGGAAAAATAAAGCCAGCCGTGTATTAACATTAACTTATTTTATACTGCTTTCCTTTATTGCATTAATAGCTTCAATAAAATTTAATGTAGGTCCATTTAAATTTCATTTGGCCGAAATGGGTATTTTTAATTTTCCATTTATTTGGCATTTCAATACATACATTGCTGCTTGGTTAAAGTTCTTTTTAGCAATCGTAATTGTCTCTATGATGGCCAATGAGTATAGTTATGGCACTTTAAAACAAAATCTTATCGATGGATTAAGTAAAAAGGAATTTATCTTATCTAAGTTTCTTACAGTTATATTATTTGCTTTTTGTTCAACTATTTTTGTTTTTGCAATGAGCTTAATTTTAGGATTATGCTTTTCTTCTTACACCGAAATTGGAATTATTTTTTCGGATCTAGATTACCTTTTAGCCTTTTTTGTAAAGCTAACTGGATTTTTTTCATTTTGTTTATTCTTAGGGATTTTAGTAAAGCGGTCTGCATTTGCTCTAGGGTTTCTGTTAGTATGGAGTATTCTTGAAGGTATTTTAAAAACTGTTTTTGCCTTTATAATTTTCCCTGGCAGCAAACTAGCCGATTATTTTATTCGATTACTTCCCCTTGAAGCCATGTCTAATTTAATTGTTGAACCTTTTTCAAGATTATCTGTTATAAAAAATATTAGTGCTCAAATAGGTGTAGAAGATACTAAAGACTATAGTGTTGATTACATATCAATTGTAATTGTTCTAATCTGGACGTTCTTATTTATATTCTTCTCTTATAAATTACTTAAGAGTAGAGATTTGTAGTATATTTGCTATATTTCATTAGCAAATTATGAGCAATAACAAAATAATCTTATTATTTTTTTTTATTTGTTTCTTCTGGACAAAGACCAATGCACAATATATTACTGTTGATGATACTAAAACACCACAACAATTAATAGAAAAAGTATTGGTCAATAGTTCTTGTGTTACAATAACAAATCCGCTGGCATTTGGAGATGAATACACGCCAGGACGAAAAAGTTATGCTTCTTTCACATCCGGCACAAGCAATTTTCCCTTTAAAGAAGGTGTTATACTCAGCACTGGGACTAGTCGCAATTCGATTGGACCATTTGATGCACAAACTAGTGGTGACGGTGGAAGTAAATTATGGCTAGGCGACTCCGACCTTGATCAGATATTAGGAATTAAATCTATAAATGCTACTGTTCTGGAATTTGACTTTACCCCTCTAACAAATTTTATTAGTTTTAATTACATTTTTGCTTCAAATGAATACCAATCTTATTTCCCTTGTCAATATTCTGATGGTTTTGCCTTTCTTATAAAAGAAAAAGGCAGTACAAATCCATATAAAAATCTTGCTGTATTACCAGGCACTGCTACTCCTGTTTCCTCAATGAATGTTCATCCTAAAATAGAACCGGTAGTTGACATTTACGGAAATAGGTTTGACGGGTGTCCTCCTGTAAATGAAGTTTATTTTAATGGATTTAATACCGCATCCAGCCCAATAAATTATGCAGGACAAACTACCGTAATGAAATCTGAAAGCGAGGTGATCGCCGGAAAAACATATCACATAAAATTAATAATTGCTGATGATAGAAATGTATATTTTGATTCGGCTATTTTTCTTGAAGCAGGAAGTTTTGAATCTAAGGTAGATTTAGGAGTAGATAGACAATCAAGTACTAATAACCCTATGTGTTATGGCGAGGAAATAATTTTAGACACAAAACTACCTACAAGCTATACTTATGAATGGTATAAAGATGGGATTAAGGATAATAGCGCAACAAGTCCCGCATATACTGTTAAAGAGACAGGAACATATAGAGTGAATGTTATTATGACGCCTTCAACATGTGTAGCCACCGACGAGATAAAAATCGAATATACATCCGAAATTATATTAAAAAATGCTACTATAGTGCAATGCGATATTGATTCTGATGGTTTTACATCATATAATTTAACTAAAGCAGACGCAATAATTAAGAACAATGATACGACCTTAAAAGATGTTGTATATTATGAATCTCAATCGGATGCTGAAGCAAAATTGAATCCAATAACCAATCCTAAAAGTTATACTAATAAGCAACAACATCAGCAAACTCTTTATGCCAGAGTCGAAAATCAATATGGCTGTGCAAAATATGCCGAACTTGAGCTAAAGATTGCCAACAATATTATACTAACTCAAAATCCTATTTCGGTTTGTGATGAAGATACAGATGGAATATATCAGTTTAATTTAGACTCCGAAGTAACCCCACAACTTTTAAATGGATTACCGACAGGATTATTAGCCAACTATTATTTGAATAATAATGACGCAATTACTGAAACAAATCCTTTACCTAACAATTTTAAAAATACAACTGCCTTTAAGCAAACAATATACGCTCGTATCATAAACGGTCCTGATTGTTACGCTGTAACTCCAATTGAATTAATCATAAATACATTCGACCCAGCTAATTTTGGCAATGAAACAGACTATTTATGTAAAGATGCTACAATAAATTTATCTGTAACAACAGGATTTAAAACTTACCTATGGAATACAGGATCTACCTTAAATACTATTCCGGTAAATACTCCTGGTAATTACTCGGTAACTGTATCTGACATAAATGGTTGTGAAAAAACTAAGAAATTTACAATCATTCCTTCAGATAAAGCTGTAGTAACTGGAACTCAGATTAAAGATTTTGCAGCTAATGACAACTCGGTTTTAATAGAATATACCGGAATTGGTAACTATCAATTTTCATTGGACAATACAACTTTTCAAGACAATCCTCTTTTTACAAGAGTCCCTGCAGGCATTTACTATGCTTATGTAAAAGATAAAAATGGTTGTGGAACCACAACATCATCTGCATTCTATGTGTTAGATTATCCAAGATTTTTCACTCCAAACGGAGATGGATACAATGATCTTTGGAGAATTAAAAATCTTGATCAATTACCTGATTATTCAATTTCTATTTTTGACCGTTACGGAAAATTATTAAAACAAATGAATTCTCTCAATATCGGATGGGATGGAACATATGGAGGTCGCAATCTTCCGTCTGATGATTATTGGTTTACTTTGATCTTTGTAGATGGGCAAGAAGTAAAAGGTCATTTTAGTTTAAAAAGATAGATTACACTCTGCACAAATTATAAACCAAACATATTTTTAGTAATTTTTTTACATATATTTTATTCCAGTTAAAGGTTATCCATAAAAAAAGCCATCCGATCGGATGGCTTTTTAAATATATAGATAAATTTCTTATTTAGATTTTAAATCTTTTTCTATCAGTTTCTGTCAAATAGATTTTTCTCAAACGAATAGATTTTGGAGTTACCTCTACATATTCATCTTTTTGAATATACTCTAAAGCTTCCTCTAATGAGAAGATAATTGGAGGTATGATTCTTGCTTTTTCATCATTTCCAGAAGAACGAACGTTAGATTGTTTTTTCTCTTTAGTTACGTTTACACACATATCATCAGCACGAGAGTTTTCTCCAATTACCTGACCTTCGTAAATTTCAGCATTTGGTTCAACAAAAAACTTACCACGATCTTGCAATTTATCGATAGAATAAGGAATAGCTTTTCCTTTTTCCATAGAAATTAATGAACCTTTGTTACGTCCAGCAATTTCTCCTTTGAAAGGCTCATATCCTATAAAACGGTGAGACATAATAGCTTCACCAGCTGTAGCAGTAAGTAATTGATTTCTTAAACCAATGATTCCACGAGATGGAATATTAAATTTAATAATCATACGCTCACCCTTAGTCTCCATACTCAACATTTCACCTTTACGAAGTGTTACGAACTCAACTGCTCTACCTGAAAGATTTTCTGGTAAATCGATTGTTAATTCCTCAATTGGCTCACATTTTTTACCATCAATTTCTTTGATAATAACTTGTGGTTGACCAATTTGCAACTCATACCCTTCTCTTCTCATTGTTTCAATAAGAACAGACAAGTGAAGTACTCCACGACCAAAAACCATGAATTTATCAGCAGAATCAGTTTCACCTAACTTCATAGCTAAGTTTTTCTCTAATTCTTTTGTCAATCTTTCTCTAATATGACGAGAAGTTACAAATTTACCCTCTTTACCAAAGAAAGGAGAGTCATTAATTGTAAACAACATACTCATTGTAGGCTCATCAATAGCAATTGTTTGTAAAGCTTCTGGATTTTCAAAATCAGCGATAGTATCACCAATCTCAAAACCTTCAACTCCAATAATCGCACAGATATCTCCTGCAATAACTTCTTCTACTTTTTTACGGCCAAGTCCTTCAAAAGTATGTAATTCTTTTATTCTTGATTTTATAACTTTACCATCTCTTTTTACCAAAGAAATTGCCATACCTTCTTTTAAAACTCCTCTTTCAAGACGACCAATAGCGATACGACCTGTAAATGCAGAGAAATCTAAAGATGTAATTAACATTTGTGGAGTTCCTTCTGAAACTTTAGGAGCTGGAACATTAGCAATTACCATGTCTAGTAAAGGCTCAATGTTTTCAGTTTGATTTCTGAAATCATCAGACATCCAGTTGTTTTTAGCAGAACCATAAACAGTTGGAAAATCCAATTGCTCTTCAGTAGCACCTAATTCAAACATTAAGTCAAAAACTTTTTCATGCACTTCTTCTGGAGTACAGTTTTCTTTATCAACTTTGTTGATAACTACGCAAGGCTTCAATCCTAAGTCAATTGCCTTTTGTAATACAAAACGAGTTTGTGGCATTGGTCCTTCAAAAGCATCTACTAGCAAACATACACCATCGGCCATGTTTAGTACACGTTCTACTTCACCACCAAAATCGGCGTGACCAGGAGTATCAATAATATTGATTTTTGTTCCTTTATATTGAACAGAAACGTTCTTAGAAGTAATAGTAATACCTCTCTCACGCTCTAAATCATTATTATCAAGAATTAAATCACCTGTGTTTTCGTTGTCACGAAATAACTGACAGTGATACATAATTTTATCAACCAAAGTGGTTTTACCGTGATCGACGTGGGCAATAATTGCAATATTTCTAATAGATTCCATCTGAGATTTTTAATGGGTGCAAAGGTACACTTTTTTTTTATATAAAAAATATTTAGACAATAGTTTACATATTGTTAACTGATTACACACAAAAATTACTTTTATAACAAGACATTTAAATATCTTATAATTGATGTTTAATAATTTGGTAATTATTAATTATATTTGAGTAATGAAAAACAAAACCAATCAAATTACATTAATTTACTTTGTCATTTCTTTATTTTTGGCGATAATCTGCCATAAGTACCTGCTTAATAATACCTCAAATTCACAATACTACTATTTCAGCTTCATAAAAGACCTTATCTTCATCATTTTTACAGGGTTACTATACAGATTTATCCTATCTAAAAATGACGACAGAAACATTTCTGTCGTCGAAAAACTCAAAAAATCGAATGACGAAATCAAAGAATCAAATGAAAAATACAACATAGTAGCAAAAGCAACCAGCGATACCATCTGGGATTGGAAAATCCAGGAAGACAACATCACATGGAACAAAGGAATCGAAAATATTTTTGGATACAAACCGGAAGAAATTGGTGATAGCTCAAAATGGTGGTTTGACAAAATACACCCCGAAGACAGTATCAGAATGTCTGTAAAACTATATTCATTTATAGAGCAAAAAACAGAAAAATGGCAAGATCAATATCGTTTTAGATGTGCCGATTCTACTTACAAATATGTTCTCCACCGAAGTTTCCTTTTAAAGGATGAAAACGGAAGAGCTATTAGAATGATTGGGGCCATACAAGATATAACAAAACAAAAAGAAGAAGAACAACGCCTTAAATTACTGGAAACTGTAATTACACAATCCCGAGATTCTATATTAATAACAGAAGCCGTCTCCAACGATGGAAAAATCCCTAGTATAGTATACGTTAATCCTTCTTTCTCAAAAATGTCAGGGTATCAATCTGACGAAATAATAGGAAAATCCCTTAATATATTTAAAGGACCAAAATCCGACTCTAATGAACTCAAAAAACTAATAAAAGCTATAAAAAACAAAGAAGAATGCTTAATCGAAACCATTAGTTACACCAAAAACAAAGACGAGTATTGGGTACGCTATTCTATGATTCCTATTTTTAATGCCGAAAATGACATCTCCCACTGGATCTCAATACAACGCGATATAACCGAAGAAAAAAAACTAGAAAAAGAAAAGGAACACCTTATTCGAGAATTAACTCAAAATAACAAAGATTTAAAACAATTCTCCTACATAACCTCACACAACCTAAGAGCTCCCTTATCTAACCTAACAGGATTACTAAATCTTATTGAGGACATCCCGATTGAAAATGAAGAATTAAAAGAAATCCTAAACGGATTCAATAAATCAACCCATTTACTAAACGAAACGATTAATGATCTGGTAAAAGTCATCATAATCAAAGACAACCCTTCTATACAAAAAGAAGAAGTTTTACTAAATGAAGTATTCGAAAATGTATTCAACCAACTAAGTTTTCAAATTGAATTACACAAACCAATAATAAAACTAAAATTCGAAAAGGTAACCGTATTAAACATCAACAAAGCATACATTGAAAGCATTCTCTTAAATCTACTTACCAATTCGATAAAATACAAATCGGAAGACAGAAAGTTAAAAATAACAATTTCTGCCGATCAACTTGAAGATAGCGTAATCTTAGTTTTTAAAGATAACGGAATCGGAATTGACCTAGAGAGAAATCGAGACAAGGTTTTTGGATTATACCAAAGATTTCACAATTATCCAGATAGCAAAGGACTCGGCTTATATCTTGTAAAATCCCAAGTAGAAACAATGGGAGGAACAATTAGCATCGACAGCGAGGTTAATAAAGGAACCTCATTTACCTTAACATTTAAAAACAAATAATAATGTTTGATCAAATTTTATGCATAGATGACGATCCCATAGCACTAATGTTATGTAAAAAAGTAATCACAAAAGCAGCGTTTTCAAATGAGATAATAACTGCTCAAAATGGAGAAGAAGCCTTACTTTATTTCAACACTCTTAAATACAACACCAAACCCAACGATCTTGACAATAAAAAACCAAGACTTATCCTCCTTGACCTAAACATGCCAGTTATGGGCGGTTGGGAATTCCTAGACCATTTCTCTACATCTAATTATACCGATTTTAACACCACCAACATAATCATACTCTCTTCTACAATTGACCCTGAAGACCTAGAGAAAGCTAAAAAATACCCAATGATACTTGACTTTCTTTCAAAACCCATCACACAGCAAATGTTGGAATACATAAAAAACAAAATGACTATTTAATCAAAAGGGCTTCTTATAATGACAAAATCAATATAAGAAGCCTTATTTTTAAGCACAAAAAAAGCCCCCTAAAAGAGAGCTTTATATATTTTTAGAAAATTGTTATTACAATTTAGCTACATGTTTCGTTAATTTAGATTTCAAATTAGACGCTTTGTTATCATGAATGATATTCTTTTTCGCTAATTTATCAATCATAGAAATTACAGTTGATAATTTTGAAGTTGCATCTTGTTTATCAGTAGCTATTCTTAACGCTTTAATAGCATTACGAGTAGTTTTATGTTGATATCTGTTAAGAACTCTTCTTTTTTCGTTACTTCTGATTCTTTTTAATGCTGACTTATGATTTGCCATTTTCTTTTAATTTTAGATGTAATAATTATTATAGATACTAGTTAAAAAAGAAAAGCCTCCCACAATTGCAAAACAATCACTTTAGCTTTAACTAATAAAACAAAAACCGAGACACCAGTTTCTATTTTACAAAACTTATTCACAACTAATTTAGTAGTCCGTAAGGGAATCGAACCCCTGTTATCAGGACGAAATCCTGAAGTCCTAACCCCTAGACGAACGGACCAGTATTCTTCTAAGTTTTTTTTTAATGAATTACTCAAAAATTGAAATTGTAGCCCGTAGCGGAATCGAACCGCTCTTACATGGATGAAAACCATGCGTCCTAACCGATAGACGAACGGGCCATTTTATTTTTCAATATTCAAATAACTTTTATCCTGCAAAAAAGTAGTAGCCCGTAGCGGAATCGAACCGCTCTTACATGGATGAAAACCATGCGTCCTAACCGATAGACGAACGGGCCTGCTTCTGTATTGCGGTTGCAAAGATACAACTGTTTTTCAGATGCACAATAGCTGAAGCAAAAAAAATTAAAAAAATTAATATGCCTTAGCAAACAACACTCTTCTTGAAGAAGAATCGCCAGTAAACACACAGGTTCCCGCCTCTTTTACTCCATCCAAAGGAATACATCTAATTGTTGCTTTCGTCAAATCTTTAATCTTCTCTTCTGTAGCTGCAGTCCCATCCCAATGAGCTGATACAAAGCCACCTTTATTCTCCAAAACATCTTTAAACTCATCAAAACTATTTACCTCGGTAATATGAGAATTTCGATAATCCAATGCTTTATTATACAAATCAACTTGAATTTGACTCAATAAACCGCTCACATATGCCACAATTCCATCTTTTGAAACCGTTTCTTTAGTTAGCGTATCTCTTCTGGCAATTTCAAAAGTTCCATTTTCTAAATCTTTAGGACCTACCGCAATTCGAATCGGCACACCTTTTAATTCATATTCATTAAATTTGAATCCAGGCTTCTGCGTCGTTCTGTCATCATATTTCACAGCAATGTTCAGTTTTTGCAATTGAGAAACCAACTCATTCACTACAACCGAAATTTCTGCCAATTGCTCATCTGTTTTATGTATAGGAACAATAACAACTTGTATAGGCGCTAAATTAGGAGGCAAAACCAATCCTTTATCATCAGAGTGCGTCATCACCAAAGCCCCCATTAATCTCGTAGAAACCCCCCAAGAAGTTCCCCAAACATATTCTTGCTTTCCTTCGGCATTTGCAAACTTCACATCAAATGCTTTTGCAAAGTTCTGACCTAAGAAATGAGACGTTCCCGCCTGTAATGCCTTTCCATCCTGCATTAATGCTTCAATACAATATGTCTCTTCTGCTCCCGCAAATCGTTCCGTTTCTGTCTTGATTCCTTTTACAACTGGAATCGCCATAAAGCCTTCTGCAAATTCAGCATATACGTTCATCATTTTCTCTGACTCTTCAATAGCTTCACTTTTCGTAGCATGTGCTGTATGCCCTTCTTGCCATAAAAATTCGGCCGTTCTTAAAAACAATCGAGTTCTCATTTCCCAACGAACAACATTTGCCCATTGATTAATTAATAAAGGTAAATCACGATATGATTGTACCCATCCTTTATATGTAGACCATATAATAGCTTCACTCGTAGGACGAACAATTAATTCCTCTTCCAGCTTAGCATTAGGATCCACCATTAATTTCCCAGGTTTATCGGGATCATTCTTTAATCTATAATGAGTAACGATAGCACACTCTTTTGCAAATCCTTCGGCATTTTTTTCCTCAGCTTCAAACATACTCTTTGGAACAAATAACGGAAAGTAAGCATTTTGATGTCCTGTTTCTTTAAATTTTCTATCTAACTCAGCCTGCATTTTTTCCCAAATAGCATATCCGTACGGTTTAATAACCATACATCCTCTAACTCCTGAATTCTCGGCTAAATCCGCTTTTACAACCAGCTCGTTATACCATTTTGAATAATCTTCTGATCTTGTAGTAAGGTTCTTACTCATATTGAATAGTTTGGCACAAATTTTGTTTATCTTATTTTAACTAAATAGTTTCACAAAACTAACTATTTTTGTATTGTCCAACAATAAAAATTCCACAGATATGAAAACTAATATTTTTTTCCAAAAAAACACGGCTCTTTTTTCTTTAACAGCCCTATTGTGTTTTCTAGTAACTTCGTGTGGTTCTTATCAAAACAGTTCTTACTATGACAGCGATGGAATATACAGAACATCATCTAATAATTACACTGAAAGAGTTACTACAAACAACACCAATAATCAATACAGAGATTATTTTAGCTCCCTACAAAACAATGATGAACCTACAGAAATTTTCACAAATGTTGACAATTATGGTTCTTACAATGAATCCGATGACAGCATAGCAAATACAAGCATTAATTATGCAGGATGGGGAAGTAACGTTCAAGATGTATCAGTAAACGTATATCCAAACACTTGGGGATTATCATTTGGATTTGGCTATCCTTATTACGGATTCGGCTATGGTTACGGAGGCGGATGGGGATACCCATATTATGGTGGCGGATGGGGTTATCCATCATACTATCCTTATTACGGATACAGACCTTATTATGGATATGGTTACCGATACAATAACTACACATACAATCCAAGCAGAAGAGGCTCCTATTATAGCAATGGCTTAGATCGTAATAACGGTTATTATACAAATAGAAGTTCTTCTAGAAACTCTGACTACTCTATTAATAGAAGAGGTAGTAACGACTATAGAAATACTCAAAACACAAACTTCACTAACAGAAGAGGCGGCAACACAAACTATACCGATTATAGAAGAAACGATTCTCAAAACTCAAACTATACTAATAGAAGAGGAAACACAAACTATACTGATTACAGAAGAAACGACTCCTATAATACAAATAGAAACGACAACTCAAATTATACCAGAAGAGATCAATCTTCGGGTTCACAAAACAGCACATATAATCCAACACGAAGAGGTAGCGATAACACCACTAACAGAAGTTACAACAACTACACTCCATCTAGCAATACTAGATCTTACACTCCTAGCTCATCAGGTCGTTCAAGTGACGGTGGCGGAGCCAGAATGTCAGGTGGCGGTGGCGGAGGAGGAAGATCTTCTGGCGGAGGAAGAAGATAATCCCTTATCTTCTCCTTTACACAAAACTAAAACTTATCTGAACTATGAAAAAGTATATATTCCTAATCCTAACCGGACTATCTTTTAGCGCGGTACAATCTCAAGATATTACCGATGCCATGCGATTTTCGCAAGACAACTTAAACGGGACAGCCCGTTTTCGTGCTATGGGTGGTGCCTTCGGTGCACTTGGTGGTGATTTATCCTCAATAAATGTGAATCCTGCTGGATCTGCTGTATTTGTAAATAACCAATTTGGCGCAACATTAAGTAATTATAACACGAAAAATAATTCCAATTATTTTGGAACAAAAACAAGTGAAAGCGACAATTCATTTGTATTAAATCAAGCCGGTGGCGTTATGGTTTTTAACAACTACGACCAAAAAAGTAACTGGAAAAAATTATCTATTGCGGTTAATTACGAAAACACCAATAACTTCAACAATGGTATATTTTCTGCGGGTACAAACCCAACAAACTCTATCGATAAATATTTCCTAGGCTATGCTAACGGAGTACCACTAGGACTAGTACAAAGCAACCCATACCGCAACTTAGATTATGGAACACAACAAGCTTATTTAGGTTATTATGGTTTTGTAATTAATCCAGTAAATGATGTCCCCGCCAATGACCAATATACAAGCAATGTTCCTGCAGGAGGAAATTACTACCAAGAAAATGAAGTTTACTCAAATGGATATAATGGTAAATTATCATTCAACTTTGCCACATCCTATAAAGACAAATTGTACATCGGGATAAACCTAAACTCTCATTTTGCAGACTACACAAGAAATACTAGTTTTTATGAGGACAACAACAATAATACAACTGCAGTTGACCAAATAACCAGATTGCGTTTTGACAATCAACTATACACATACGGAAATGGATTCTCTTTTAACATAGGTGCAATTGCAAAAGTAACAGATCAAGTTAGACTAGGTCTTGCCTACGAATCGAATACTTGGTACAATCTTTATGACGAAACTTCTCAAAAACTTGTAACAGTAAGTGGCAACAATACAGGAGAATTGCCTCCAAGAGTAATTGACCCACAAATTATTAATGTATACGAATCATACAAACTACAAACTCCCGGAAAATGGACTGCCAGTTTTGCATATGTTTTTGGAAAAACTGGATTATTAAGCGTTGATTATGCCATTAAGGATTATGGTAACACAAAATTCAAACCTACAAACGACAGCTACTTTAGAGGAGTAAACAATACAATGAGCAATCAATTAACCAATAGTAGCGAAGTACGAATTGGTGCCGAGTACAAAATCAAACTACTTAGCCTAAGAGCTGGTTACAGATACGAGCAAAGCCCATATAAAAACAGCACTACAATTGGCGATTTAAATAGCTACTCTGGTGGTTTAGGATATAATTTTGGGGCAACCAAAATAGATTTAGCTTATTCTTACGCCCAAAGAAATTCTCAACAAAGTTTTTTTAGCAAAGGTGGATTTACAGATGGCGCAAATATTAATACCAAATACAATAATGTTTCATTAACTATGCTATTTGAACTATAACATACATTAATAAAAAATAAATATTAAAAGTCCGTCTGATTATTTTCAAGACGGACTTTTTTTAGCCCTGATGGTACCGAGACTTTGAAAGGCATCCTTTTTCTTATTACTCTGACAAAGGAAGAGAAATAAGAAAAAGATATAGTGAACAGCAGGAATAGCTCCAGAAAAAAGAAGGAATCATAGTGTTTCTAGGAATAAAAAATGTAATTTTGCACTCCAATTTATAAAAGTATGAGAACCAAGTCTTTAAAAAAGAATAAAATCAACGTAATCACTCTTGGGTGTTCGAAAAATGTATATGATAGTGAAGTCCTTATGGGGCAACTTCGCGCTAACGGAAAAGAAGTAACACATGAAGCTCCTGCTGCCGAAGAAGGCAATATTATTGTTATAAACACCTGTGGTTTTATCGATAATGCCAAAGCTGAATCGGTAAATATGATTTTGGAGTATGCTGACAAAAAAGAAAAAGGATTAGTAGATAAGGTTTTTGTTACAGGATGTTTATCCGAACGTTACAGACCAGACTTAGAAAAAGAAATCCCAAATGTAGATCAATATTTTGGTACAACAGAGTTGCCACAATTATTAAAAGCATTGGGCGCCGATTACAAACATGAATTACTAGGGGAGCGCTTAACTACTACTCCTAAGAATTATGCCTATTTAAAAATTGCCGAAGGTTGCGACAGACCTTGTAGTTTTTGTGCTATTCCCCTTATGCGTGGAAAACACGTATCACAAACCATTGAAAAACTAGTTAAAGAATCTGAAGGATTAGCCAAAAATGGTGTTAAAGAATTGATTTTAATAGCTCAGGACTTAACTTATTATGGTCTTGATATTTATAAAAAAAGAAATTTAGCCGAATTACTTGAAGCTTTAGTAAAAGTAGAAGGTATCGAATGGATTCGTTTGCATTACGCCTTTCCTTCTGGTTTCCCTATGGATGTCTTGGAGGTAATGAAACGTGAACCTAAAATTTGTAATTATATTGATATTCCGCTTCAACACATTTCGGATTCGATTTTAAAATCGATGCGTCGTGGTACTACTCAGGAAAAAACAACTCAGTTACTAAAAGATTTCCGCAAAGCCGTTCCGGGAATGGCTATAAGAACAACACTTATTGTAGGTTACCCAGGAGAGACACAAGAAGATTTTAATATTCTGAAAGATTTTGTTCAGGAAATGAAATTTGACAGAATGGGTTGTTTCGCCTATTCTCACGAAGAAAACACACATGCTTACCTACTAGAAGATGATGTTCCGGATGAAGTAAAACAAGCTCGCGCTAATGAAATTATGGAATTACAATCTCAAATTTCATGGGATTTAAACCAAGAAAAAGTAGGTCAAACTTTTAAATGTATTATCGATAGAAAAGAAGGCGCCCATTTTGTTGGAAGAACAGAGTTTGACAGCCCAGATGTTGACAATGAAGTATTGATTGATGCATCGAAACACTACGTAAAAATAGGAGAGTTTGTTAATATTAAAATAATAGAAGCTACAGAATTTGATTTATACGGAGAACCTGTTTAAATTTACACTACAGATCTTGTCAATATTTTACTTAAAACATAAAACATGAAAACAATTCAAGCAGCAATAGCATTTGCCTTTATTCTATTCACTATTAATCCTGCTTTCGCACAATATGGGAATGGTTATGGAAATGGAGGATATGGTAACGGCTATGGTGGAGGTGGTTACGGAAATGGAAATGGCTACGGAAGTGGCCGAATGAGTCAAGGAATGGGAGGTCAAAGCAATTTCAATACTAAACCAAAAGAGGTTCCGGTTGAAGAAACCGTTGCTAAAATCATGGAAGACATGAAAACCGAACTTAACCTTGACGCCTTACAAGAAATTGCTATATCAAATGTTTTAACAGAAAGCATTAAAGAACAAGGTATCCTTTTAAAAAATGAAAGTAGTAGTCAAGAAGATAAAATAAGTCAAATCCAAGCATTATCTGAAGTTACGAATAAAAGAGTAACACAATTTTTAGACAACGGCCAAAAGGAGAAATATACCATTTACATCGAACAACGCAAAAACCAAACAGGTACTAAAAAGTCTAAAAAGAAGAAATAAATAATTGTTCTCACAAAACAAAAAAATGACTTTAAACATGACAAAACATTTTTATACTCTGATTTTAGCAATTGCTATCACTTCTTGCTCGACAAATCCATATAAATCGAGTGAAAAAGCATATGACCAGCAACTTAAAACTCTTGAAAATCAAATCACAAGTAAGGAAGTACAACCTATACCTGCCACTAATGTAGTTGTAAGTTTAGATACTTTATATGCTAAACAATTACATATATACAAAGATTCTCTTTCGCAGACAGGATCTACTCCTTTACAAAATGGGATAAACATACAATGGATTGGTACCGTTAATTTTAATTTACGAAAACCTAATTTTATTATTCTTCATCATACTGCTCAGGACTCTTTACAACAAACTGTAAATACATTTACAAAAACCAAAACACAAGTAAGTGCACATTACATAATCTCAAGGGACGGAAAAGTCGTACAAATGCTAAATGATTACTTAAGAGCTTGGCATGCCGGTAACTCAACTTGGGGAAAAGATACCGATCTTAACTCATCTTCTATAGGAATTGAACTTGATAACAATGGTGTTCAACCTTTCTCAGAGACACAAATTGGTAGTTTAATTGCGCTTTTAACAAGACTGAAGAAAGAATATAATATCCCAACTCAAAACATACTAGGTCATTCGGATATTGCTCCGGCAAGAAAAAAAGATCCTAGCGCTTTTTTTCCATGGAAAACTCTAGCTGGACTAGGTTTTGGAATCTGGCAGGATGAAATATTAGAAGAAGCTCCGTTTGATTTTAGAATAGAACCTGCTTTACGCATTATAGGATACAACACAAAGAATCTTACTGCAGCAATTACCGCTTTTAAGCTACATTACATACAAACAGAAGTTGATGCTGTATTAGACAGAAAAACGATAAACACTATTTATTCTATATACAAAAAACAATAAATAACATTTGTCTTAAAATACAAACAAAAAAAAACACGTTTTAGACATCTCTAAAACGTGTTTTTTATTTACAAAGGCATGTAAATAAAAAACTGCCAAAACAATAAATGTTTTGACAGTTCAAAAAAAAAAAAAAAAATATCAATCTTAATATCTTAGAAAGAATAGGTAGCAGCGACCAATGCAAAAACCATCTTGCCAGTTGGGGCAGAATTACTGTCAAGGAAAATGTCTTGGGAAGCACTATCTAATCTTACCTCTGGAATTATCGTCATATTTCCAACTTTGTAATTAAGTGATAAGGTATTTGCAAAAACACTGGAACCTGCAAGTGTTCCTAAACTTGCCGCAGCATTTTTGGCATCAAAATATTCTACTCTATAAGCTAAGCCAAGATTATCCTTAAACTTGTAATAAGCATATCCTACGAATGAAAACCAATCTCCATCAAGATTGCTGTCAAAATCATTTGTAGTTTTTGCATAAGTTGCATTCAATCCTAAAGAAAACGCATCATTAATTGTTTTTGTAGCTACAAAATCAAATTGGGTTTTGTTTTCTTCTATTGGCGGAATTGTACTTCCTGGAGTAGGATTAGCACTTCCTGATGTGAAATTCAAGTATGCACTACCCGTATCAGCCACATAAGCCAATTGTCCAACATAGGTTTTTTGACTAGAACCAGCCTCCATAGCCGATTTAAAATCTGTGGGATTGGTAATACCAAACATCGCACTAAAAGCCCCACTAGTATACTGAGCTTTCACTCCTGTATTAAAAAATGGTCCGTATGAAAATGCATAAGACATACTGTAATTTTTATTATCTACAGCATCTAATAATTCATAACCTATATGCGTACCGAAGCTACCTGCTGTAACCGAGAAACTATCTGTAACGTCATACTTAAGAAATAACTGTTTAATTAAAAAAGATGGCTCATTAGTATCGTATTCATTATAAGAGAACTCTGCAGCTCTTTTTCCAAATCCTAAATCCACAAAAACAGAAGCTTTTCCGAATTTATGTGATGCTTCAATGGATGCCATTCCTAATTCGAATGAATCCTGAGAATTTGTAAAACTTGTTAAACCGTTTTGTTGTTTAGAAAAATCATACTTATAATATATGTCTGCCGATCCTCCAAATGTTGTTGCTGGGGAAGTTGTTTCTTTATCTTCTTGGGCAAAAGCAAAAGAACTTGTTAACATCAAAGCTAAAATGTGTACTACTCTTTTCATGTTTGAAATGGTTTTGGTTAATAATTTGGTTATAGTTAATAATTGGTTTGGTTATTTTTTATATATGCCATTTATTCATATTCCATATGGTAAACTAAAGAACTCTGGTATGATTTCACAACCGATAAATAGCTTTGGTAAAACATGTTTCTGAGGCGAATTTATTAACTTTTATATTAGATAGGCTTATAAAAATTATTTTTATGACACGTTTTAGGAAGAATTACGGATTACAAAAATTAGACTAATGAAATATAATTATTTTACATTTTAAAGGGCGGTTTTTAAAAAAATCAACAAGTCAAAAAAAACGAACACCCACTATATTTCAAACAAAAATCAGAATAAAAACAAAAACAGCAGGGCACAAAGCTAAAATAAATCAAAATAAAAGAATCATGCCACCTAAAAAATAGGGGTGTAGTTATTTTTAAAACAAAACACCCTTAAAACCAACACCAAGTAACTCATAAATACGCAAAACAAAAAAACATTAATTAATTCCTACAAAATACAACCTACAAAAACAGATGAAGATACCTTGAAAAAGCACAACAGCATAACAAACAAATTAATACACGTAAAAAAGAAACTTACCTATTTCATCAATACCGAAATAAAATAAAACCGGAACAACATACCAAGTCAGCACAAAACCACGCATCCGCAAAAAGAACACAGAGTCATATAAATGATTAAAAACATGGAACACATTCAAAAAAGATACAAAGCTCCCAGAACGGGATTATAAAGAGGGAAGAATTATTTTTTTGTTGCAACAAAAAAAATCCCAATCCGAAATTCGGATTGGGATTTTAGCACTTATTTAAAGCTTACTATTTTTTAGCCAAAGCTGCGCTCATTTCCATAGAAATTGCAGAACGCTCCATTTTTAATTTTCCAGACATAGTTTCGATAATTACAGTTGTTTCTGCAAGCTCTGAAACTTTTCCATGAAGACCACTTTTAGTTATAATTTTATCACCTACTTTTAGGCTACTTTCAAATTCTTTTTCGTTTTTTGCACGTTTTTGTTGCGGTCTAATCATAAAGAAATAGATTACTACAAACATTAATAGAAACGGCGCAAATTGAGTTAATTGTTCCATAATTTAAATTCAGTTTTTATTTTATTAATTATTACATTAAACCTCTACCAGCTTTAATCAATTTCTTGCTGGCTTCCAGTTCTTTTACCAGATTGTCTAAAATCCCGTTGATAAAAATACTACTTTTTGGAGTAGAATACTCTTTTGCAATTTCTAAATATTCGTTAAGAGTTACTTTTACCGGAATTGACGGGAATTTTAAAAATTCACAAATTGCCATTTTCAAAATAATTGTATCAATTTCGGCAATACGGTCACTATCCCAATTTGGAGTCTTATCTACATATTCTTTTGCAAATTCTGTTTCGTTTAAAACTGTTTTTCTAAACAAATCTTTTACAAAATCCCTGTCTTCATTATCCTTAAACAATTTAGGAACTCTAAAATTATCATCTTCCCCAGGAGTGATTGCTTTTAATTGTTTGATAATATGTGTATTTACCACTGGAATATCATCAACCCATGTAAGCTTATCATCCTCCAGATACTCATATAATTTTTCATTAGGAACAATTACTTCCATAAATAAGTCAACAATAAACTGCTTGTCTTCTTCAAACGTATTTGTAGCATTACTCATGTAATTCGCATACTGTTTACTCGCTTTTATATCATTAAGAAGCAATAGAATATAATCATCATTTAATGTCCAATTATTAATTTTACGATTTTCAAGTGCAATGCTGAGTGAATTATTCTCGGCTAGTATTTGAAAGATAGCATTTTTAACAAATTTTTCATTTGGATTACGTTCTTGAGGAGTCGCAAGATGTTTTTTGCTTGATAAGTGTAAATAGATAGTTTCTTTTTTACAAATTTCGATTAACGAAGAAACCATCACAAGATATAGATCCTGAATATTATCAATACTATAAAAAAGAAATTTTTCTTCTTTTTCAAGATTATCAGAACCGTTTTGATGCATCGCATAAATGGACTGCATTACTTTAACGCGTATGTGTCTTCTATTTACCACCTTGTAAGAACATTTAAAAATTAGTTTGCAAAAATAAGAATTTCACACCTGATAATAAAATTTATAACTACTTTATTTAAAGAATAGTTTTGACCATCAGTCTTAGTTTCCTCCTATAAAAAAGAGCCACAATATTTAGTGTAAAAGAAAGTCTCAATTTCGGTCTCAGTTTTCATATGTTATGAAAACTGAGACCAAGATTGAGACTAAAACCTTAAACCGAACTGGTTTTTATTTTTTACTGTTTTCTATTTTTCTTAAATCGATACGATTTTGAGCAATCGTCAATGCAGCTTGATGTGTAGTTATACCATTTTTTATAGCATAATCAAAGATCTCAAGTGTAGTATTGTAGATGTTTTCTGTTTTACGCATGATCTCCGCTTTATCATAATGCTCCAATTCAGCATAAACATTGATAATACCCCCAGCATTAATCAAGAAATCCGGAGCATAAAGTATCCTTCTTTCTTGTAGTATTGCTCCGTGAATATTTTCGTTTGCCAATTGATTGTTTGCAGCACCAGCAATAACTTTAGCTTTTATTTTTTTTACAGTTTCATCATTTAATGTTGCTCCCATTGCACATGGCGCGTAAACATCAACATCTGCACTGTATAAATCATCTCCTGCAAAAATTGTAGCTCCGTATTTTGCAGCTACTTCATATAGTTTCTCTTCATTGATATCGGTAATAGTAACTATAGCACCTTCTTTAGTTAAATAATCAACCAAAGTTTCTCCTACGTGCCCAATTCCTTGTACCAATACTTTTTTACCTGCTACACTATCGGAACCAAACTGTTGTTTTACAGCAGCTTTCATTCCTAAAAAAACACCGTAAGCAGTAACTGGAGATGGATTTCCTGAACCACCTCTTTCTTCAGAAATTCCAGTAACATAAGGAGTAACATCTCTTACGATATCCATGTCTCTGGTTTCCATACCTACATCCTCTGCAGTAATGTATCTTCCGCTTAGAGAATGTACAAACTCTCCAAACTTACGCATCAATTCGGGTGTTTTTTGAGTTTTGGCATCACCAATAATAACGGCTTTACCTCCACCAATATTTAATCCTGTAATAGCTGCTTTATATGTCATTCCTCTGGAAAGACGCAAAACATCATTTAATGCTTCCCATTCGTTAGCATAGTTAAACATCCTAGTACCTCCTAAAGCAGGTCCCATAACCGAATTATGAATACCAATAATTGCTTTTAAACCTGTATCTTTGTCGTTGCAAAATACAATTTGTTCGTGATCATCAAATGATAGTTGACCAAAAACGGGATCCATTTTTTGAAGTTCCTTTCCAGTTGCGAAAGCTGCATTCATAGCAATAATTTTTTTGTTAGTTAAAATTACGAATTTGTCAAAAAGACATTTCAAATTTATACAAAAAATATACATACAGCATTTTTTTAATTAAAAAATAACAATACAACAATTGAATATCTTTTAACAAATGCTTTGAAAATTGCTCAAAATTGACACTTATCAATAAAACAAAATTATTTCAATACAGAATATCTTAAAAAAAATGAAAGAATTACGTTATTTAAACAAATATTTTATTAAATATAAATACAGTTTTTCCCTTGGAATTTTCATCACAATAATCGCACAAATATTTTCACTGTTTACTCCAAAACTAATAAGCAAATCATTAAGTGCAATAGAAAATTTTGATAAACTCCCAAAAGCAGAAAAAGCATCCGAAACAGTATTAGCTTTTTACAGGGACGGACTCATACACAATGTTTTACTAATTATTGCCACTACAATTGTTGCTGGCTTCCTTACTTTTTTAATGAGACAAACATTAATAGTTATGTCTCGTCATATCGAATTCGATTTGAAAAACGAGGTTTTCCAACAATATGAAAAATTATCTCAGAATTTCTACAAGCAAAACCGTACTGGAGATTTAATGAATCGTATAAGCGAGGATGTCTCCAAAGTTCGAATGTATGTAGGTCCAGCTGTAATGTACACTATAAATACTTTCATTCGTTTTGCAATCGTAATCATATATATGTACAATGTTTCGCCGCTTTTAACATTGTATACCATTTTACCTTTACCAATATTATCCTATTGTATTTTTAAATTAAGTACCGAAATCAATAAACGAAGCACCGTTTTCCAACAATATTTATCGAAAGTTTCCAGTTTTACGCAAGAAATATTTTCTGGAATTAGAGTTATAAAAGCATATTCGTTAGAGAATCAACATCAAAATAATATGATTGATTTAGCAAATGAAAGTAAAAGTAAAAGTCTGAATCTTGCCAAAGTTCAATCTTTATTTGGTCCATTAATGATTGCCTTAATCGGAATTAGCAACCTTGTTGTAATTTATTTTGGTGGTGTAATGTATATTAACGGAAGCATCAAAAGCATTGGTACAATAGCCGAATTTATTCTATACGTAAACATGCTAACTTGGCCAGTAGCTTCTTTAGGATGGGTTTCATCTATGGTTCAAGAAGCTGAGGCATCTCAAAAAAGACTAAATGAGTTCTTAAAACTTGAACCGGAAATTAAAAACAATAATCCAAATCCATCATCTATAGAAGGGACAATTTCTTTTGATAATGTAACATATACCTACGAAGACACTAACATAACTGCCCTTAAAGGTGTATCCTTTACAGTAAAAAAGGGGGAAACCCTGGCCATTTTAGGCAAAACCGGATCTGGAAAGTCTACGATATTATCTTTAATTTCTCGCTTGTATGATGTTTCCAAAGGACAAATAACTGTAGACGATAGTGAAATAAGCAAATTAAACCTCAACGACCTACGCAACAATATCGGAATTGTGCCACAAGATGCATTCCTATTTTCTGATAGTATCAAAAACAACATCAAGTTTGGTTATCAAAATGCTACTGATGAACAAGTTATTGAAGCTGCCAAAAATGCCGTAGTACATGACAATATTATCGGTTTTAACAAACAGTACGACACAATTTTAGGAGAAAGAGGAATAACACTTTCAGGTGGACAGAAGCAACGCGTTTCCATCGCCAGAGCTATTATTAAGAACCCTGCTATTTTACTTTTTGATGACTGCCTATCGGCTGTAGATACTGAAACTGAAGAAACAATTTTAAATAACTTATTTGAAATCTGTAAAGATAAAACTACCATAATTGTAAGTCATCGTGTATCATCTGCCAAAAATGCAGATAGAATTATAATACTCGATGAAGGAAAAATCATCCAACAAGGTTCTCATAATCAATTGATAAATCAAGAAGGCTATTATTCGGCATTATATTTAAAGCAACTTTCCGAAAAAGAATTACTTTAATTGTTGTATAATAAATAAATTTTTAAGATTTTTGATTGCTATTAAATAAAAAAAATTGATAGAACGGATTATGAGAGAAAATGACATGTTAGAAAAAGAAGAGATTTTTTCTAAAGTACTACGAGCAGGAAGAAGGACCTATTTCTTTGATGTAAGAGCTACGAAAGCAGACGATTATTATATCACGATTACCGAAAGTAAAAAATTTACAGAAGAAGATGGTTCTTTCCATTTTAAGAAACATAAAATTTACTTGTACAAAGAAGATTTTAATGCTTTTGCTGAAATTTTAGGAGAAATGACTTCTTACGTTTTAAACCACAAAGGAGAAGAAGTAATTTCAGAAAGACATCAGAAAGATTTCAAAAAAGAATACGGTTCTGATAAAGAAGAGCAAGTATCACACAGGTCGAGTTTTACAGACATTGATTTTGATGATATTTAATCAAATGACTGTTAAAAAGTAGAAAGTCCAAAATCTAGCCCATTTTCGGACTTTTTTTATAGCTTTAAATTCAAAACCCCAGCAATGAATACAAATCTACTAATATTACCTGGCCTTGGAGATTCTGGCGAAAAACATTGGCAAATTTATTGGCTTAGAAAATTTAAAAACACTACAAAACTTGTTCAGGATAATTGGGATGAACCAATACTGAATGATTGGCTAAACAGATTAAACGAATCTATAGCCAAAATCAATACCCCAACGATTCTCGTTGCACATAGTCTTGCTGTTTCTCTTGTTATGCATTGGGCAAAAACAAATAACAATCCATATATCATAGGCGCATTACTGGTTGCTCCTGCCGATGTGGACTCCCCTATTCATACACCAGAATGTACCCGTAATTTTTCTCCAATACCAACAACAAAATTACAATTCCCATCTATTGTAGTAGGAAGTCAAAATGATGAATATGCAACTATAGAAAGAACTGCTTATCTTGCCGAAATGTGGGGAAGCGATTTTATAGATATCGGTCTAAAAGGACATATCAATTCTGCTTCAGATTTGGAATACTGGGAAGAAGGACAAGAAATATTAGAGCAATTGATAGCGAAGATTAATTTGTATATTTAGTCTCAGTTCTCAGTCTCAGTTCTCAGTCTCAGTTTACATTCTAGGTCTACAATCTCAGCTTGAGATACCGTAAGTTGTAAACCGAGACTAAAAACAAGCTACCCAATACGCAATCCGTTTTCGATTTTAAAATCAGGCGCTAACAAAATAACATCGCCATTCTCTCCTACTGCACCAATTACTAAACATTCACTCATAAATTTCCCTATTTGTTTTCTAGGAAAATTAACTACACCTACGATTTGTCTATTTGCTAAATCTTCTTTGGAGTATCGTTTGGTGATTTGCGCCGAAGATTTTCGGATTCCGATTTCTGTTCCAAAATCTATTGTAAGCTGATATGTTGGTTTACGAGCCTCAGGAAAATCATCTACTTGTATAATTGTTCCTACTCTCATTTCTACTCTTTCAAATTCCGACCAAGTTAAATCCATATGTTTGTTTTACTATTTTTTTTCCTATAACCTATTAATATTGTAAGCATTACAATTAATTCTATAACGTATATATTTTTATAAATTCTACTTTTACATCAATAGCTTAATAAACTTTAATCTTAAAGATATAAAAATGGAAAACATTCTAATTAATAACACCCAATCTCTTAGAGATTCAAAGTTCAATACAACACAATCCTCTACAGACAAATATATAGAAACAGCATCGAATGTAAAACTATATGTAAAAGATTATGGTCAGGGAAAGCCTGTTATTCTTATTCATGGTTGGCCACTTTCTAATGAAATGTGGGAATACCAAATAGACTTTCTAGTTCAAAATAACTATAGAGTAATTGCTTATGACCGTCGTGGATTTGGTAAATCTTCGCAACCCTGGGATGGATATGACTATGATACTCTAACCGATGATTTAAAAGAAATTATCGATCAACTGGAACTAGAAGACGCAACTCTTATAGGTTTCTCTATGGGTGGTGGCGAAGTGGTCCGTTATTTTAGCCGTCATGGCGGAAAAGGAGTTACAAAAGCAGCTTTGATTTCTTCGGTTATACCCTTCTTACCAAAAACCGATGATAATCCTGAAGGTCGCCCGAAAGAAAAAACTGAAGCAACCGCTAATGCAATCAAAGAAGACAGAATAGGTTTTATGGATAATTTTGGAAAGATATTTTTCGGAATAACCATCATTAACAAACCACTAAGCACTCCGTTATTGGAATATTATAGAATGTTATGCTCATTTGCTTCTCCTCGGGCTACATTAAAATGTGCAGAATCTTTTTCGACTACAGATTTCAGAGATGAACTTAGCTCTATAAATGTTCCTACTTTAATTATTCATGGTGATGATGATAAAATAGTCCCCATCGACCTTACATCAAAAAAAGCAGCAGAATCTATTCGTGATAATACTTATATAATTTACGAAGGTGCACCACATGGATTATTTTACACTGAAAGAAACAAACTAAATACCGATTTACTAAATTTTTTGAATTCATAAATTATGTATAAATATCCAAAGGGCTAATGTTTCTAAATAAAATGCTTCTTTGGATATTTTTTTTAATACTTATGCCCTCTTATGCAGAATTTTAAAGTTAAATTTGAATAATTAATTTTGTACAAAATGGCACAAACTCCTTCAAATAATATTCTTCTTGGTACTTTGGCTCCAGACTTCAAACTAAAAGATACTAATTCTAGTTTTGAATATTCTTTTACTGACTTAAAAGGCACAAAGGGAACTCTGGTAATGTTCATCTGTAATCATTGCCCATTTGTACTCCACGTAATTGAGGAAGTTGTTATGATTGCCAATGATTATCGCGTACAAGGCATCGGAGTTATTGCCATATCGAGTAATGATGTGACAAAGTTTCCTCAAGATAGCCCTGAATTAATGACAGAGTTTGCATTTACACATAAAATAAATTTCCCTTATTTGTATGATGAGAATCAAGAAGTAGCCAAAGCTTTTGACGCAGCATGCACACCCGACTTTTATTTATTCGACAATCAGGATAGATTATTTTATCATGGACAGCTGGATGACTCCAGACCTGGAAATGGAATTACGCTTAGCGGAAGTGATTTACGTAACGCTATTGATTCTCTAATTTACAACCGAAATATTAAAAACCCACAAAAGCCAAGTATCGGTTGTAACATTAAGTGGAAATAAGATTAATCATTAGAAAACTTTGATTAACTTTGCAAATCACAATAAATTACCCTCATGTTGAGCATTATACAATTGACGATTATTACGTTGTTGTTTTCTTTCACAAGAAAACCACGTGTCGTTGTATTAAATTCGCACACCAAGGCCTTCGTTAATTAGGCCTCCGTCTATTTTCAATTTCTTCTTTCAGGCGGAGGATTACATTTTAAAATTTAGTTATTTATTTTATTCACAGAGAATTTTCTCTAAGCACTAAAATTCAAAATTTCTACGCCTCTTACAATTTTACAAATTTTATATTTACAATAAACAGTATTCTGTATTTTAGTTTAAAACAAATACAAGGCTTTTGAGATTGCCTATAAATGAAAATCTTATTCAAATAAAAAATAATATAATAGTTATGAAACCAACACCCACTTTCTGTACAACAGATTATCAACTCTTGAGAGAATTGATACTAAAAAGTAAAAATGCTACAAACTCTAAAGAAGTAGGGCAACTTGCTCAAGAATTAGACCGAGCTGTTGTAAGCAAAGGAGACATCCTTGATAGTTCCATTATCCGAATCAATTCTCATGTAACAATTGAAGATGTAAAGGCTAATAAACAAATGAAAATTCAAATTGTTCTACCATCACACGCAGACGTAAAAGAAGGAAGAATTTCTATCCTAGCACCTTTAAGTGTTGCTATAATCGGCTTTAAAGAAAATGACGAAGTTGATTGGGAATTGCCTGCTGGAATAAAAACTTTAAAAATAATTGCTGTATCTAATGTACTACCTGTAAGCAATCAATAATTTTTTAAACACCTCATCTGTGAAGGTGTTTTTTTATGTCTTATTTAAAACAAAAAACTATCCAGATATCTCACCGAATAGTTTCATAATACTGATTATACAAATGCTTTTTACAATTGAGAAGAAATATAATCTGAAATCGAAGCCATTTGCGTATCATCAAGATGTGCTTTCTTTTGCATACGTACTAAAATAGGTTTCCAATCTTCTTTTGTAAAATCAGTTGCCTTAAATAATTTATGACACTTAGCACAATTATTATCATACAAGTTCTGCCCTGCTGCTAATGCCGGAGTAAGCTCTACAACTTTTACTGGCTCGGCAACTACAACTTTAGGAGCTTCTTTTTTGGTAGCACACGAAAATACTATTACAGCCAAAGCCGCTATAGTTAAAATTCTTGATTTCATCTTTAGTTATTTTTTGAGTAAATATAAAAAAAATCCCAAAACTCTCGCTTTGGGATTCAAACATTCCGAAATATAATTTCGTGTATTTTTTATTATTTAACGTCCATTAATTCAACGTCAAAAATCAAAGTTGCGTTTGGTGGAATAACTCCTCCTGCACCTGCAGATCCATAAGCTAAATCAGATGGAATTACAAAACGAGCTTTGTCGCCCACTTGTAATAATGCAATACCTTCATCCCAACCTTCGATAACCTGACCTTGACCTAATCTAAATTCGATTGGTTTTTTACGTGGGTAAGAAGAATCAAAAACTTTTCCGTTTTCCAAAGAACCTTCGTAATGTACAGCAACTGTTTTACCAGATTCAGCTTTTTTACCATCTCCTTTTTGAATCATTTTATAACGCAAACCGCTATCAGTTTTATCAAAACCTGCAGCTAATTGCTCCATTTTTGCTTCAGTTTCAGCTTTTAAAGCAGCATCACGTTTTAAACGAGCCCCTTTTAAACCAATAAAAGCTTCAATAGCATTCCATTTCTCAGCTTCTTCTCCAACTCTAATAATCTCTAAAGTTTCAAGAGTATCTCCTTGAGCTACAGCATCAACAATATCCTGACCTTCGATTACGTGACCAAAAACTGTATGTTTTCCATCTAACCAAGAAGTAGGAACGTGTGTGATATAAAATTGAGAACCATTAGTTCCAGGTCCAGAATTTGCCATTGCCAAAACTCCCGGACGATCGTGTTTTAAACTTGGGTGAAATTCATCATCAAATTTATATCCCGGATCTCCAGTACCAGTTCCTTTAGGACAACCACCCTGAATCATAAAATCTGGAATAACTCTATGGAATGTTAATCCATCATAAAATTTATTCCCTTGAGGTTTTACTTTATTCTCCATATTTCCTTCTGCAAGAGCTACAAAATTCCCTACGGTTCCTGGTGTTAAATCATGTGCTAGCTTTACTAAAATCGAACCTTTACTAGTATTGAATTTAGCGTATATTCCGTTTTCCATTGTATTTGTTTTTTATTGAAGTGCAAATTTACGAATTAATTTGATATTCGTTTGCCTTTCTATTTTTTTGATTTATATGTTAATCCATAAACTGTTAATGCTAATAATGCCAAAACAGCACATCCGATAGCTACAGCGTGCCATCCTCCTATTTTCCACAAAAATAAGCCGTAAGCCGAACCAGCTGCAGTTCCTAAGAAGCTAAATGACATAAATACGGTGTTTAATCTATTTCGTGCTTCCGGCAATAACGAATATACTCTTGTTTGGTTCGAGATGTGTACCCCCTGAATTCCGACATCAATACATACGATTCCGATTATGATACCGATAATACTACTTCCTGAAAAATAAAAAATAATGAAACTAATCAACATCAATAAACAACCGTAACCTACAGCGATTCTCGAATTCCCTTTATCTCCCAACTTCCCTACCAATGGAGCTGCCAAAGCACCCGAAGCTCCTACGATACCAAAGAGTCCTATTGTAGAACTACTAAAATGGAATGGAGTATCTGATAGTAATAATACCATTGTAGTCCAGAAAGCGCCAAATTGTGCAAAACAAAATGCGTTGATTAATGTTGCTTCTCTTAATAAAGGTTGTGTTTTTATAAGTGTAAAAAGCGATTGTAATAATTGCCCATATGAACCATGAAATACTGGTTTATTGTATGGGAACTGTTTTTGCATAACAAAAAACATAAGTAAACATATACCAGCAGCAATCCAGAACATAGACCGCCAACCCCAAAGGTCACCTATTATTCCGCTTAAAGTTCTTGATAGTAAAATCCCGATAAGCAAACCGCTCATAATCGTTCCTACGACTTTACCACGCTGGCTAGGCTCACTCAACGAAGCTGCCAAAGGCAAAATTAGTTGAGGAACAATGGAGGTGATTCCGATAAGAAGTGATGCAATTTCTAAGACTAAAAAACTTTGAGCAGTTGCTGCAATAACCAAGGCAATTACAGTTGCAAGAGTAGTAATTAAAATTTGTTTCTTGCGTTCAATTTTGTCGCCAAGTGGCACCATAAAAAAAAGCCCAATAGCATAGCCAGCTTGTGTAAGATACGTTATTGTTCCTGCATCGGCTTCTTGAATCTTAAATTCGTTGGCAATTAAAACAATTAAGGGCTGACAATAATAAAGGTTTGCAACTATAAGTCCAGTGCAAACTGCCATAAATAGGACACTAGTTTTGGATAAATTCATTTTGCAAAAATACTATTCTAATTTTTAACAAAACTTAAAAAAAAGCATAAAATTCCCCAAACGCTGCTCCATCACAACGTAATTACCTAAAAATCAAACAGACTAAATCAGTTCATTTTCAATGTATCTGCAACTAATTTTTATTGACTCTGTGCTATTTGGCTTATAGTTTGTTTCCTGTTCTACAAAAAAATGTCTCATGCCCGAAAGTTTTGCTTTTGCAAAAATAAGTTCGAAGTCAATACTCCCCTTTCCTATTTCTGTATTTAAAGCTGTATTCTTTTTATCCATGTCTTTTACATGCCACATATGGAAACGTCCTGGATTTTCTTCAAACAACTGTATTGGATCTTTTTTAGAATAAGCAACCCAATATAAATCCAATTCAAAAAAGACTAAATCTTTATCGGTCTCCTTCAACAGGATTTCATAACCAGTTATATCTGCATATTTCTTAAACTCAAAATCATGATTGTGATACGCCAATTTTAAACCGGCTTCTTTACACATCTTCCCTGCTTTGTTTAGCAATGAAGCTATTTTTCTATAATCGTCTGCGCTATTTCTTAAACTCTCGTCGATCCAAGGAACTGTTATATACTCACTTTCCATGATTTTTGCAGCTTTAATAGCCTCTTCAAGTTCTGTAGTATTTCCGTCAGATAAATAAGTACCTAATCCATAATGCCCACTTATAGCTTTCAGTCCATTTGAATCTAATATTTGCTTCAATTCTTTAGGAGAAAATCCCCAGAACTTATCTCTGATTGAAAATCCATACAATTCTACTTCTGTATATCCCGCAAGCGCAACTTTCTCTAGAATTCCTTTTACATCTTTTGGTAACTCATCTCTAAGCGTATACAACTGCAAGCCTATTGCCTTTTTATTGGCTGTAAAAGCAAATAATGGCATTATTAAAATTGTAGCTGTAGCCATACTACTATTGGCAATAAAATTTCTTCTGGATAACATATCGATAGCTATTATTGATTTAAAGTCTTTATTTTTTCAGAAAATCTTCGCGTATTGGGCTAAAAACATCCGTTAAGAGCCCACTTTCTAAACAAACAACTCCATGTATTGCATGTGGCGGAATATAAAAACTATCTCCTCCTTTTAATGTTTTTGTTTCGTTATCAATAGTTACTTCAAATTTTCCACTTGAAACATACGTGACTTGAGAATGATAATGTTCGTGTAAAACCCCAATACCTCCTTTTTCAAAATGCACATTAACCAACATTATCTTGTCGTCGTATGCCATTATCTTGCGTTTGATTCCTTCACCAACAACTTCCCACTCGATTTCATCATTAAACAGAAATTTTTTACTTGCTCCAAAACTTTGCATGATATTTATATTTTTAGTTCAACTCTCCTACTTGTTTTTCAAAACTTTTAATAAATGCTAGAAGGCTTATCAATGTATTTTCATCAGTAATATTTCCATCTGAATCTAATTTTCCCCGAATCCCCTGGATTAAAAGTTGGGTTTCATTATCAAACTCGGCTTCGATAGTTCTCATAATCAAGCTTAATTGTTCCTGTCCCTTCTCTCCAGATGCAGAAGCTGTTATTAACCCTACTTTTTTATTTGAGAAAACAGTTGTCGAAACACACCATTCTAATACATTCTTTAAACTACCTGGTAAACTAAAAACATATTCCGGCGTACAAATCAATACTCCAGCTGCAGCAGCGATTTTATTTCTAAAAACAGTTACAATCTCTGGAGGATTCTCATTATCCAAATCAGGATTAAAATAGGGAATGCTCTCTAAATCTTCAAATATCTCAACTTCGAATTGGTCATTTATATGCTCCGAAATAAATTTCAGAATTTTAAAATTACTTGAATTCCTTCTCGTACTTCCGGATATAGCAAAGATTTTTTTCTTTTTATCATCCATCTTTTAATTCTTTAATCTAATGACAAAGCAAATTCTACTGCAGCATTCGAATGAATCTTTGTTGTATCAAAAACCGGAACTGAGACATCATCCTGACTTATGATCATTGGAATTTCGGTACAACCAAGAATAATCCCTTCGGCACCATTTTCTATTAATTTATTGATGACCATTATATAAGCTCTTTTGGTTTGCTCACTGATTATCCCTCTTCCCAGTTCTTCTTTTAATGTTTTCTGGATATAATCACGTTCATCCTGAAGAAAAGGAACTATTGTCTCGATATTATATTCGGCAAGTTTGTCTTTATAAAAATCCATTTCCATAGTGAATTTTGTCCCCAACAAACCAACTTTCTTTAATCCTTGCTTATTTATTTCTTTTGCAGTCGCAGTTGCAATATGAATGATAGGCAACGAAATTTCTTTTTCGACTCTTTCTACAACTGCATGTGCTGTATTAGCACATAAAACAATTGCTTCGGCACCGCTTTTCTCAAGGCTCTTGCAAGCATTTGTAATCAATTCGAATGTTGCATCCCAATTATTCTCTGTATTATTCCTTTGAAAGTCATCAAAATTTAAGGAGTAAATAATACACTCTGCAAAATTAAGCCCACCTAACTTTTCATTTATTCCTTCGTTTATAAAACGATAATAATCTATTGTCGAAACCCAACTAATCCCACCAACAAGCCCAATTTTTTTCATAACTGTATTTTAATTTAACTAAATTCGGCTTATCGCCAAAGCAAAACGGTTTCAAACGATTATAAAATAAGCCTAAGACCCAAATCGTTTGAAACCGCTATTGTAAAAGTATTTTTTTTATTCTTTTAAAGCTAAATTATCTCTGGTATTTTTTTGAACAGTAATTGCTCCAAATATCCCTAATAAAAATGCAAAAGCATAAAATCCTTTTTCACTAGGCAAAATCGTAGCATTCCAAAGTCCAATCGTTAATAAAGCAATTGACAGAATTGTTCCAAACCAGCAAATTCCATAATAAATATCGGTTACAGGGAAGCCTTCTAATCTATCACGTACACTTTTTTGTAATGAGATTACTGCAAACAATCCGAACATTAAAACCGTAAAGTAATATCCTTTTTCATTTAATAACATTTCTGCTCTTGCAAGTCCAACTAAGTAACCAATAATCCCAGCTCCCAGAGCAATCCATGATGCGGCAATAAATGCATTCGACGTTTTTTGTACCATTTTTTAATTTAATTTTAGTTTAGTTAATTTATTTACTCTTTAGAAAAATTGATATCTGTAATTACTAATTGACCATCAATAATCATTTTTATTCCATAACAAATGGTTGCAAGCGCACAGCCAATACTAACAATTGCATTTGCAAAATTTACTGTTGTAATCTTCTCAATTATTATGTACATCCCTATAATAGCAATTAATATAGTCCATGTCCCTATATAAAAATCGAATTTTCTTTTAAACAACTTCCCTAAAGGAAAAAAGTGTAATCCAACAATTAGTGCAAAAACTGGAATAAATAGTTCATTGTGATTTATATTAACCAAAATATTCTTTGCGAGAAAAATTGCTAATGCCTCCAACCCAAATATTGTTAAAAATCTTTTATCTCTTATCTTTTCTTCTTTTGTTATAACCGAATCATTACCATCCTTTAACTCTTTATAAGATTTTATGAATCTAAAATAAAAGAATAAAAAACCTAGAATTATAATTCCAAATACAACCCCTACAATTCTATTATCTTTATTAGCTAAATAATATTCGGCAATTAAAGTCCATATTATAGTATTTATAATCATCAGGAATAACCCTCCTATTACTTTCTCCAGATCTCCTTTTGTTGCTAATCCCATTTTATTTATTTGTTATATTTTGAAAAGATTGCAGAATCTATCGGCGTCCAGAAACAACATCTTTGTCCGCTTGCTTTTAATGCATTATTTGCCCATGTATTGCAGGTATGAATCAAACTATAACTTCCAGTTGCTTCATAAAAAGCATCTCTTTTTCCGTAATTCTGATCTGTTTTAACGGGAATAAATTGTCCTTTTTCATCTTTCTTAAAACTATTTTTTATATAATCCGTCAAGCGAACATATTGCTCCTTACTAATTATAATCTTTTTACAATTTTCGTTTTCTTTAATATTCGAAAAATAAGTTGCGTGTATCGCTGTAGTACTTAATCCTGATGCTGCTTTAAGAGCTGTCGAGGCTCTAAGATCGGACCAGTTTGGCGTTTCTAGATAAAATCCTTTATCTCCCCAACCCATCGCCAGATATTGATAGGTTGTATCTTTAGAAATCGTGTTTTCATACTTTATCTCTTTGCTCCAGTCCATTAATTCGTTACGCGTTGGAACCACAATATCGGTATGAACGCCGTTTGTCATAATATAAATAGTAATTTCTTCTTTGGAATTTGGTTCTTTCTCGACAGTTATTCTTGAAACAGAATAAGCAAGAATAACATACAGCAAAATAAATGCAATGAATACAATGAGTATTCTACCAATAATTTTAAGCGTTTTTTTCAATGTGGTTTATGTGGTTAGTTAATCTTCTAATCTTTTGCTAAAATAGTAGTATTTTATTTAATAAAACAAAAATATTTTTAAATAATAAATCCTTCTAAAATTCACTCATTAATTCTGAATATTTAGCAAAAAGAAGACCAAAAACTTATCTTTTTTGAAGATTTTTTAATGCCGCTTTGGTTGCATTAAGTCGGATTGCTATAAAATCATCTTGATTGGTATCTTTAGTTGGTTCTATATTTGTTGCAAAAAAGTAAACGCCATTCTTATTTTCTAGATAACCTACAAACCAACCGTTCTTGATTTCGTCAGTAACAGATAAACCAGTTTTTCCTCTTAAAACATAATCATTCGTTTTTTCAACTTCCATGATATCTTTCATTATCAATTCGGTTCTTTTAGAAATCGGTAATTCAGACAGATACAATCTTTTTAAGAAATCAATCTGTTGGAATTGAGAGATTCTAGATTTCCCTTCTAACCAAAAATTATCAATCGTCAGGGTATCAAAAACCATTGTATTGTAATCTAGTTTTTTTAGATAGGCTCTCATTCTTTTTACACCTACTTTTCTTGCGATTTCCTGGTAACAAGGAACACACGAAACTTTAAACGCTTGCTTGAGTGTTAAATCTTGTTCCCAAGCTTTCATCCATCGTTTTTCTCCATTCCATTTAAAAACTGTCGAATCACTTTTTACTACTCCTGTTTCTAGTGCAATAATCGAATTCGGAATTTTGAATGTCGATGCTGGAATATTTCCTCTTTTTGCCCAAGCAAAATCATTAGAATAATAGGTCTTTTTATTGCTATCGTAAACTAATATCGAACCTTTTACTTTTAAACTATCGAGGATTTTACCAAATTCGGCAATAACAACTTCTTTGTCTTTTCCTGTTTCTTTTTTAGTTTCGGGCTTGCTTTCTTTGTTTTTAGATTGACAACTTGCGTTTAGGTTTATCAATAAAAAAAGAGATAGGATTAGTGCTGGAGTTTTCATTTTTATTTATTTTTTATTAGCTTATTTTTTATTGAATCTTTTCAAGATCTTTCTTCATTAATTGAGTTGCATCATTGAGTTTAACTTTCTCAAAATATTTTTCTAATTCGATTAATCTTTTCTTATTATCATACTTTATACTCGAATTTAATTTTCTCTGACAAGCTGAACATAATCTAATGGTGCTGTTGTCTGTTTCTACCAGACTAATTGTCCCATTCATTACACAATCAGCTTCTATACAATGATACAATCCAAACATATGTCCTATTTCGTGGGAACATGTTTTTAATAATCGAGATAAACATAAATCAAAATTAGTTGGCGTTAGTACCTCATCTTGCAATCTATAAATGGAACTTACTCCTATTTTATCTCTATAAGATGCTAACCCAAAAACATATAATTCCATTCGGGTTTAGGGAACAAATCTACTTCTGTTAATGCCATTAAAGCAATTCTGTTTAATGGTTTTTCTTTTTTAAGCACACTGTCTAAGATATAACCTGCTAAGAACTGTTCATTATCTTCATGTCCAATTCGTCTGGCTGAACTAGGAATTATATCATTAGAGAGTTTCTCTAATGTTTTGGTTTTTAATTGAAAGAAAATCTCTAGATATTGTCTAACTAATTCAATTTGTTTCTTTTGTAAAGTATTAAAATCCCCAATAGGTCTTATATAAATAATATTAGAATTATTTGTCAATTCAGAATATTCAGCAAAAAGAAGATCAAAACTTATCTTTTTTGAAGATTTTTCAATGCTCCTTTAGATTAATTAGTAGAGATACTCTTGCTAGCATTCAAAACTTTTAATGTTTTTTCAAAAGATGTCTAATCCTTTCTATTTTTGAATATTTTTGAAAATAACCAAAAACTTGTGTAAATAAGAACAGAAAGAAAATTAATACCGCAATAGAAGGCATAAAATAAAACCCCGATAAAATCAGTACCATGTAAAATAAAAGAACTGCAATCATTCTATATGTATTCATCATAATTGAAGTAGGCAGCAATTCTCTTAATAAATTATCAGCATCGATTAAAGCTGTATCAATTTTTTTTTGGATTTTACCCATTCTAATCCTCTGATAATCCTCGTTTTTGCTTTCCATTCTTAAATTAAAAAGCTCATCTTCTTTTGATTAAAAATATTTAAAATTCGGATTAAATGATCCATACTTAAGGTCAAACTGTTTAATCTAAATCTTAAAACTAATACAAGAAGAAAAAATACACTACTTAAAAGACATAATAGCATAATAAGAATATATAAATCGTTTCTAAAAAAATGATTCCCAATTTGGGTAACCCAACTTGTAATTTCATTTTGAAAGCATTTTTCATAATAAATTTTAAAATGTCTTAAAAATTCACTGAATACTTCTGGTTCTTTACCTAGAAAATTCGCTGATGCTACAGTTAGAAAACCTGAAAAAGCTAATCCTCCTAAAAAAACACTTTCAAGCATCCAAGCTTCAGATCTATAGTTAATATTTTTCATTTCACTTTCCAATTTGGCTATTCTCGTGTCATTTAAATCAACCGGATCTAATTCAATAGCTCCATATCCAACAACTTTATCAGAGACAAATAAATCCGGATAAATATCACTGACATCCTCATATACAGATTCAATAATGTTTTTTGATTTTTTAATTTTTTTTTTCAAGGGTTGGTGTAGCACTTATTATACCTATTGACTCCCTATATCGTATTGTAAAAATTAGAGGCAAAATACAAAATCCAGCAGAAATTAGAGAAAATAAAAATATAACAATATACATATACCAAACATGTGATTCAAAATCATTATAGAAAAACCAAAAAGAAAATATGAAACCAAAAAGAGCTTGATAAATAAATAACCCATATGGAATTTCTTCATTAATTGTAATTTTAGGATTTTCATCTTTATATTTTACATTAATAAAGGCTGAGTATTTTCCTTCTAGTTTATTCTTATAGTAATTATATAGTAGCCCAACAATAAACAAAAGAGAATATTGAAAAACTAAAAAATGAATTTTTTGAAAATAATCTTGTAAATAAGCAATTAACAATAAGAACCTCAATATTTGATCCAAAATAAAAAACCAAGCTGAATATTTAAATTTCAATTTAATCTGGAGGCTTTCGGACAACAAGTTACTATCAACCATAATCTTACAAATATTTCATGTTATATTATGTTTTTCATCCTATCTAGATTTTCATAATAAAGCGAATATATAAAATATAATTTATGAAAACTTTTTTTACAAAAAAATAAAAAAATACAATACAAACAATTCTAGCCCTGATGGAAACGGCATCCTTTTTCTGGCTCTTTTTGCCAGAAAAAGATATAGTGAACAGCAGGAAATAGCTCCTTATTATAATTGTGAATTATTAATGGTTAGTTGTTAATTTAAAAAGTTTAATCGTTGATTTGGTTAATCGTTTAATTGTGACATATAATTGTGACATACTAATTAAACAATTTGTTTAATTCTTTAAATCTCTTCTCTTGTTTCTCTAAATCTTGATTCTATATTCTTTAATCTTTAAATTTCTAAAATATTTACTTTGTATCTTTGCAGCCTAGAACCTTTTGAAAAGAAAAAATGCGCATAGATATTATTACTGTTTTACCTGAGTTATTGCGAAGCCCGTTTGAAGCTTCGATTATGAAACGTGCTATTGACAAGGGAATTGTCGAGGTTCATTTTCATAATTTACGCGATTATACAACCAATAAACAGAAGAGTGTTGATGATTATCCTTTTGGTGGTGGTGCCGGAATGGTTATGACGGTTCAACCAATTGACGCTTGCATCACGCATTTAAAAAGCGAAAGAGCGTACGACGAGATTATTTATATGTCGCCTGACGGGGAAACACTAAACCAGAAGATGGCTAATACGATGTCGATGCTTGAAAACATTATTATTTTATGTGGTCATTATAAAGGTGTTGATCAGCGTGTGCGCGATCATTTTATTACTAAAGAAATTTCGATTGGCGATTATGTTTTATCTGGTGGCGAATTGGGTGCTTTGGTTTTATCTGACGCTTTGATTCGTTTGATTCCTGGTGTTTTAAGCGACGAAACTTCGGCTTTGACTGATAGTTTTCAGGATAATTTATTGTCGGGTCCTATATATACTCGCCCTGCTGATTATAAGGGATGGAAAGTTCCTGATGTTTTAACTAGCGGTCATTTTGCTAAAATTGATAAATGGAGGGAAGATATGGCGTATGAACATACTAAAAATAGACGCCCTGATTTACTGGAGGAGAAATAAGTTTTTAGTATTCAGTGGCAGTACTCAGTTACAGTTTACAAACTGGCGTATTAAAAATTGAGAGTAAATACTATAATCTAATTACTGCTTTCTGAAAACTAAAAAATGAATGATTTTAATCTAAAACGTATTTATAACACTCGAAATTATATTGAGACACATTACAATCAAATCATCTCAATAGATTCTCTTGAAAATATTTCTTGTTACTCATACAGAAATTTACAACGTATTTTTTATTCTTTATTTAATGAAACAATTGGTGCTTATCAAACCCGATTGAAAATAGAAAATGGTTATAAAAAACTTTTGTATTCGAATGCGCCAATTTCTGACATTGCTCTTGAAGTCGGGTTTGCTGATGTGCAGTCTTTTTCGAAAACTTTCAAAAAACATTTCAATTGTTCTCCTTCATTGGCACGAAATCAAAAAGAACTTTTATTGAATGATCTTCATCCTCAACAAGCTATTTTTTGTATTTTAAAACCAGAAATATTTTTTATTCCCGAAATAACCGTTTATTACCTGAGTTGTAAAACTTCTTACATCAACCCTGAAATAGAAAATCTTTGGGATACCATATTGAAAAATGATTTCCCCAGAACCAATACTGATTTCTTTGGCGTTATAACTGATGATATTTTGATTACCGAAAAATCTAAATGTACTTATGAGGCTTGCATTGCTACTAGTGTCACAATTAAAAACCTTCCACTAAAGACAATTTTTGGAGGTAAGTATGCAAGTTTTTTTCATGAAGGAAGTTATGAAACCATAGAGGATACTTACCAACAAATCTTTGGAGGATGGTTTCTTAGTAATGATTTTGAATTCTCACATTCACCTGTGATTGAAAAGTATATAAAAAATGAAGCCAACTGTGACAACGAGTCTGATTATCTTACGGCAATTTTTATTCCGCTTATTTAATTTGTCCATTTTGGACAACTGTATGGTTCCTCTTTAGAAATACATTTGCCTTGTCAAGCTACTAGTATTAAATGACGCTAAACAAGTAAATTTATAACAAACTCAAACTAAGATGGAAAAGTTATTTCTAACTACATTGCTATTTCCTTTAATCACTTCTTGCCAAGAAGATACAGTTACAGCAGTGCCAAATGAATCAATAAATACCGAAATTATGTATACTATGCCCGAAGAATCAGCCCCACATGAAGGAACTTGGTTGCAATGGCCTCATCAATATCAATACGGAATTGACTATCGAAATGACTTAGATAAAACCTGGGTCGCTATGACCAAATCATTAACAGGAAGTGAAAAAGTACATATTGTTGCTTATGATACTACTGAAAAAAACAGAATCACAACTTTACTAGAAGCTGATGGTGTTTCTTTCTCTAATATTGATTTTAAAACATATAAAACCGATGATGTTTGGGTAAGAGATAATGGCCCTATTTATGTAAAAGACAAAAACAATCAACTAGTCATTCAGGATTGGGGTTTTAATGGTTGGGGTAAAAAAGCTGCATTCGAAAATTGCAATACTATACCTGCGCAAATTGCAAAAGATCAAAAAATTTCTGTTGTAAATTTAAATTCTATAATGATTAACGAAGGTGGAGCTGTAGAGGTAGATGGCAATGGTACTTTATTAGCTACCAAAAGCGCAATCTTAAATTCGAATCGCAATCCGGCAATGACTCAATTACAAGCCGAAACAAATTTTAAAAAATATTTAGGAATAACCCATTTTATTTGGTTAGAAGGAAAAGCTGGGAGAGAAATTACGGATATGCATATTGATGGTTTTGCTCGTTTTGGTAATTCAAACACAATTGTTACTATGAATGAAAATGATTTGATGTATTGGGAAGTACCACAAACTGACATTAACACATTATACAACTCAAAAGACAAAAACGGTAAAAGCTATACTTTTATAAAACTACCATTATCTAAAAATAATGTAGTAACAACTTATGGCAAAAAACTAGGATACAAAGGTTCTTATGTAAACTATTATATTGGAAACACGGTTGTTTTGGTTCCTAATTATAACGACCCAAATGATGTTATTGCTAATCAATTGATTCAAAATTTATATCCTTCCAGAAAAGTAATTGGTATTGATGTTCGTAATTTATATGCAAATGGAGGAATGATTCATTGTGTTACGCAACAACAACCAAATTAAAAAGAATTTAAAAGTTCGCAGTAATCTGTTTGAAAATTGTATGTATTAAAAATTGAGAGTAAATACTATAAACATAAATCAAGACTGATTACTGCAACTGGACACTAATTATTGAGGCTGAACACTGTAACTGTAAACTGAGTCTAAAAACTTTAAACAAGAAAAACTTTAAACATTAAACATTTTTTCTATCTTTGCAGCCAAATTAGACCAACCTCTGGCGAAATCCGTGTATGTTGCTCTATTACAAAACCATAATTAAAGATATCATGGCAGATTTAATGAAATTCGTTAAAGACGAATTTGTTGCAAAAAAAGATTTCCCAGTTTTCGCAGCTGGAGACACTATCACTGTTTACTACGAAATTAGAGAGGGTGAAAAAACAAGAACTCAGTTTTTTAAAGGAGTTGTTATTCAAAGAAGAGGTTCTGGTAACACAGAAACTTTTACTATTCGTAAAATGTCTGGTGCTGTTGGTGTTGAGCGTATCTTCCCAGTTAACTTACCAGCTTTACAAAAAGTTGAAATCAACAAAAAAGGTGCTGTACGTAGAGCTAGAATTTTCTACTTCAGAGAACTTACTGGTAAAAAAGCTAAGATTAGAGACAAAAGAAGATAATTATTTATCTCTTTACCATAAAGATCCCGATTCATTATTTGTGAATCGGGATTTTTTTTGTTCTAAACAAACTAACAAAACAGTAATTCTTTGGCTTGAAAACCACTGATCTGTTAATTATAACTCGTTAAAATAGCAATCTGTTAATTTAAGGAATTCTGATAAAAACGCAACCGTTTTCGGACTGTTTTTCTTATATTTGCTTCGCTCATTTTGAGCCAACCATACCTTTTACATCGTCATTCCGTGGCGATACGATTATATTAAAAAAAAAAAAAAAAATGACACAGAATTCAAAAATTGTTTACACCTTAACTGATGAGGCGCCTTTATTAGCGACTTATTCTTTCTTGCCTATTGTACAAGAATTTACTGCTACAGCGGGTATTGCTATTGAAACTAGAGACATTTCGTTGGTGTCTCGAATTTTATCTAATTTTCCGGAGTACTTGACCGATTCTCAAAAAACAGGGGACGCCTTGGCTGAGCTAGGACAACTTGCTACTAAACCGGAGGCAAACATTATTAAGTTGCCAAACATCTCAGCTTCGGTTCCGCAATTAAAAGCTGCTATTGCCGAATTGCAATCTCACGGGTATAAAATTCCAAATTTCCCTGAAGACCCTCAAAACGATACTGAAAAAGAAATTAAAGCTAAATACGCTAAAGTATTAGGTTCTGCAGTAAACCCTGTTTTACGTGAAGGAAACTCTGATCGTAGAGCGCCAAGAGCTGTGAAGAATTTTGCAAAAGCAAATCCTCACTCTATGGGAGCTTGGTCACCAAACTCAAAAACTCACGTTGCATCTATGCCAAACGGTGATTTTTACGGAAGTGAAAAATCGCTTACTGTTCCTAATGCTACCGATGTAAAAATTGAATTTGTTGCAAAAGACGGAACTACTACTGTTTTAAAAGAAAGTACTCCACTAAAAGCAGGAGAAATAATTGACAGTGCTGTTTTAAACGTAAATGCTTTAAAAAGTTTTGTTGCTACAACTATCGAAGAAGCTAGAAAAGAAAACCTATTACTTTCGGTTCACCTGAAAGCTACTATGATGAAGGTTTCTGATCCAATTATCTTTGGTGCAATTGTAGAAGTTTACTTTAAAGATGTATTCGAAAAATACGCTACTTTATTTAGCCAATTAAATATTGATACAAGAAATGGATTGGGTGATGTTTATGCAAAAATTGCAGGGACTCCTCAACAAGCCGAAGTTGAAGCTGCTTTAGACGCAGCTATTGCTAACGGTCCTGCTCTAGCAATGGTAAACTCTGATAAAGGGATTACTAACTTACACGTCCCATCGGATGTAATTGTAGATGCTTCTATGCCTGCTATGATACGTACTTCTGGACAGATGTATAACAAAGAAGGAAAACAACAAGATACTGTTGCTATTATCCCAGACCGTTCTTATGCTGGTGTTTATACTGCAACTATCGATTTTTGTAAAAAACACGGTGCTTTCGACCCAACTACAATGGGAAGTGTACCAAACGTAGGTTTGATGGCTCAAAAAGCAGAAGAGTACGGATCTCATGATAAAACTTTCCAAATGAAAGGTGATGGTGTTGTACGTGTGGTTGATACTAACGGAACTGTTTTAATGGAACAAGCTGTTGAAGATAAAGATATCTTTAGAATGTGTCAGGCAAAAGACGCTCCTATTCAAGACTGGGTAAAACTAGCTGTAAATAGAGCTCGTTTATCTAATACACCTGCTGTTTTCTGGTTAGACGAAAACAGAGCACACGATAGAGAATTAATCGAGAAAGTAAAAACTTACCTTAAAGATTATGACACTACTAGTTTAGATATTCGTATCATGAACCCAATCGATGCTACAAACTTTACTCTTGACAGAATCATTAAAGGATTAGATACTATCTCTGTAACTGGAAACGTATTACGTGACTACCTTACAGATTTGTTCCCAATTCTTGAAGTTGGTACTTCTGCCAAAATGTTGTCTATCGTTCCTTTAATGAATGGTGGTGGATTGTTTGAAACTGGTGCTGGAGGTTCTGCTCCTAAACACGTTGAGCAATTTACTCAAGAAGGTTACTTACGTTGGGATTCATTAGGAGAATTCTTGGCTCTTGGTGCTTCTTTAGAGCATTTAGGACAAACCTTAAACAACTCTAAAGCAATTGTTCTTGCTGAAACTCTTGATGAGGCAAATGACAAGTTCCTTGCAAACGATAAATCTCCTGCACGTAAAATTGGACAAATCGATAACCGTGGTTCTCACTTTTATTTAGCTTTCTATTGGGCTCAGGCTTTGGCTGCTCAAAATAAAGATGCTGAATTAAAAACGATCTTCACTCCTATCGCTGCTGAGTTTGCAGAAAACGAAGATAAAATAAATGCTGAATTAATTGCTGCTCAAGGAAAACCTCAAGATATTGGTGGATATTACCAACCAAATCCAGAATTAACTAGCAAAGCAATGCGTCCAAGTCCAACGTTTAATGCCATCTTGGCCAAAATAGCTAAAATATAAGTTCTCATTATATTTCTCACATTAAAGACAGCCCGAAACGGCTGTCTTTTTTTTTAACGCACATTTAACATTAGTTTTGTAATATTTTCCATCTTCTACCGTCATACTAGGGAATTCAAAATTTAAACAATGATCACAAAAAAAGTTAGCTCGTTTCTTATTGTATTTCTCATTGCTTTTTCTTCGTTCGCACAAGAAAAATTTACCCTAAGCGGTACCATTTCTGACTCTAAAAATAATGAAACCCTAATCGGAGTCAACATTTACATCCCTTCATTAAAAATTGGCACTACAACAAACGAATATGGTTTTTACTCTATTACTGCTCCAAAAGGAGAGTATCAGGTAGAAATAAGTTATGTTGGGTATCAGTCTTTTGAAAACACCATTTCTTTGACAAAAAATGTTAAAAACAATTTCTCCTTAAAAGAAGGTGGCGAAGAACTCCAAGAGGTAGTTATTACCGATAATAGAGGAAGAGCAAATACGCGTACTCCCGAGATGAGTGTAAATAAACTTTCTATCTCGGCAATAAAGAAAATGCCTGTTGTTATGGGGGAAGTCGATGTATTAAAATCTATTTTATTATTGCCTGGTGTTACTAATGCTGGCGAAGGCGCTTCCGGCTTTAACGTACGCGGTGGTGGTGCAGATCAGAATTTAATTCTTCTTGATGAAGCTACTATTTTTAATTCTTCTCACGTTTTTGGATTTTTCTCTGTATTTAACCCGGATGCGATTAAAGATTTAAAACTATACAAAGGTGGAATCCCTGCCCGTTACGGTGGTAGAGCATCATCTGTTCTTGATATTTATCAAAAAGATGGAAATAGTAAAGATTTCCATATGAATGGTGGAATCGGATTAATTTCAAGCCGTCTTTTACTTGAAGGCCCAATAGTAAAGGATAAAGGTTCATTCTTAATTGGAGGAAGAGCTTCTTACGCACATTTATTCCTTAAATTATCCGAAGATCAAAAAGACAACTCAGCATACTTTTATGATTTGAACGCCAAATTCAGTTATAAATTAAATGACAATAACAGCTTATATTTATCCGGTTATTTTGGACGTGATGTATTTAGCATAAACAAAAGTTTTTCTAATACCTACGGGAACACTACTTTTAACTTACGTTGGAATCACTTATACTCTGATAAATTGTTCTCAAATTTGTCTTTGATATATAGCGATTATTATTATGGACTTGATTTGGATTTAGCAGGACTTAAATGGGATTCTGGTATAAAAAATTACAATATCAAATATGATTTCAAAAATTATATTTCAGATAAATTCAAATTAAATTATGGTTTAAATGGTATTTACTACCAATTTAACCCTGGAACTATTACCCCAATAGGTGTAAACTCTGGAGTTAATCCAGATCAATTAGATAAAAAATATGCATTTGAACCTGCTGTTTATATTGAAGCCGAAAATCAAATCACTAAGAAACTAACCCTTTCATACGGACTTCGTTTTAGTACGTTTTATCGTTTAGGAGCTTCAACTCTTAACTTATATGAGAATAATAACCCTGTTATTTTTAATTCTGCCCGACAAATTTATGAAAAGGCAACCCCAATAGGAACTCAGTATTATGGCAATAACAAAACAATGTATGACTATAATAATTTAGAGCCACGTTTTTCTATAGGATACCAAATAAACGAAGATCAAGCTGTTAAAGCTAGTTACAACAGAATGGCACAATATTTACAATTAATTTCAAACACCTCATCACCTACTCCTCTTGATGTTTGGATGCCAAGTGACCAGTATATTAAACCACAAATTGCGGATCAGGTTGCGTTGGGTTATTTTAAAAATTTTAAAGATGGAGATTACTCTCTTGAAGTAGAAACCTATTATAAAAAAATACAAAACAGATTAGATTATATCGATGGTGCCGATTTAATAGCAAATGATGCTATTGAGCAAGTAATCTTAAATGGACGTATGCGTTCTTATGGTGTAGAATTAATGCTTAAAAAGAATGCTGGAAAACTAACGGGTTGGGTTTCTTATACTTTATCCAAATCACAACAACAAACTCCAGGAAGAACTCCTGAGGAAACAGGAATCAATAACGGACAATGGTATAACTCAGCTTATGATAAACTTCATAATCTAGCAGTAACAAGTGCTTATTCGCTAAACGAGAAATGGTCTTTTGGAGCTAATTTTGCATTACAATCCGGACAACCTGTAACCTATCCAAATGGACAATACGAATATCTTGGTGTTAAAGTTCCGAGTTATGGCTTACGAAATGAAAACAGATTACCTGCTTACCATCACTTAGACATTTCGGCAACATTAACTCCAAGATCAAACAAAGGCAGAAACTGGAAAGGGGAATGGGTTTTTAGCATTTATAATCTTTATAACAGACAAAATGCTGCGTCCATTAATTTTAGACAAAACACAGATACAGGGGTTAATGAAGCAGTAAAAACTTCAATTTTCGGAATGGTTCCTGCAGTTACCTATAATTTTAAATTTTAAATTAAATCCTTCAAAAAGGAGATAAAAATATTTTATATGAAAAAGATACCCTTATTAATCGTATTCTTCTCAGTATTGTTTTTCACAAGTTGTGAAGAAGTTGTAAATGTTGATCTAGAAACTCAGCCGCCAAAATTAGTTGTCGAAGCCGCCATTAACTGGACGAAAGGAACTACCGGAAATCAACAAGTTATAAAACTAACTACTACAACAGATTATTATAATAATACAATTCCAGTTGTATCTGGAGCTACAATTTTTATTAAAAACAGTACTAACAAAGTATTTAATTTTACAGAAGTACCTCAAACAGGACAGTATGTATGCAATAATTTTGAGCCAGTTATCAACGAAACCTATATTCTAACAGTTATAAGTGGAGGTGCTACATATAATGCAACCGAAATTTTTAAATCAGTCGCACCAATCACCAGAATTGAACAAAAAAATGATGGTGGTTTCACAAAAAAAGACATCGAAATAAAAACATATTTTAATGATCCGGCCGACGAAACTAATTACTATTTATACCACTACGCTTACTCCAATCAGGTAACTACAACCTATTCTGCCGACGAAGACAAATTCACCAACGGAAATGAAATGTTTAGTTCATCAGATAATGAAAATTTAAAGCCGGGTGATGTAGTTGAGGTTAAACAAATAGGAATATCTAAAGATTATTACAATTACATGAAGATTTTAATAAGCATTGCCGGTAGTAATGGTGGTGGTCCATTTCAATCTCCTCCTGCAACAGTAAGAGGTAATGTTATTAACATGACAGATAAGAGCAACTATCCGTTAGGGTATTTTTCACTTAGCGAAATTGACACTCGAAAATATACAATTCAGTAACATTTAATATGGAACCAAGAATTGAAATTCTGACCAAAAAGAAAATCGTTGGAAAACGAATAATAACCTCTTTTACAATTAATAAAACAAAAGAGCTATGGCAAAGTTTTATGCCGAACCGAAATGAAATAAAAAACAATATCGGTTCGAAACTGTATTCTATCGAAGTCTATCCCGAATTTCATTTTGTTCATTTTAATCCAGCAAATGAATTTGAAAAATGGGCAGGTATCGAAGTCGAAGATTTCGATGCGATTCCGCACAACATGGAATCCATCGTAATCCCAAACGGACTTTACGCAGTTTTTATCCATAAAGGATCGGCAAGCAATGGAAACGAAACATATCAATATATTTTCACCGATTGGTTGCCTAAATCTGAATACTCATTAGAAAACAGACCCCATTTTGCAGTAATGGGAGAAAAATACAAACATGAAGATCCGACATCCGAAGAAGAAATTTGGATTCCGATTAAACACAAATATTAAAATTCATAAAAAATGCTCTCGTAATTGAGAGCATTTTTTTTATACTTTAACAATAAATCTACCTAGTCTCAACATATGTAAATGTTTAAGAATTAGAATTAAGCAACCTTTGCAAATAATTAATTCAAAAAATTTAAAATCATGAGACACTTACTTCTTTCCCTATGTTCCCTATTTGCATTTAATGCAAAAGCTCAAACTTTCAAAAATCCAGAATCTCTATTCGATCCAACACCTTATCGCTTTAGTCATACATCCTCAGTTTCCACAACTGGGGAGCTTGTTTACATTTCCGGACAAAGTGGTGGATTAGGAAAAGAACACCTTTTAAGCAATAGCTTTCGAGAGCAAACTCAAGTAGCATTAAAAAATATTGTAACAGTTCTGGACAGTTATAAAATAAAACCAGAAAATGTTATGAAAATTACCATTCTAATAGTAGACCATTCACAAGAAAAACTAAAAATATGGAATGAAGAAATTAATAAAGTATGGAAAAACAAACCATTCCCTGCAAGCACATTAATTCCAGTTCCAAGATTAGCCATCGACGGAATGTTAATAGAAGTTGATGCAGTTGCTTTCAAAGTCAAAAAAATAAAACACTCACCATTAAGGCATTAAACTCCATTAAGAAGCTGTGGTAGAAAAATTAACCGCAAAGATTCATAAAGAACTACGCAAGGTTCGCAAAGTTTTCAAATCTTCATAATCTGTGGCAGAAAAAAACTTAATCCCTTAATGGTAAAAAACTCCCTTAATCCCCTAATAGTAGAAAAACATTTACTTTTTACTTTCGTACATTTGCAGCACATTATAAATCCATACTATAAATGTCCTCACACCATATCGTACGCGACGACCAAGAACCTGCATTAATCATTGCCAATGGCGCTGCCTGTAATCCTGAGTTATTAGGACAATTATTAGAATGGTCTCCTTTGGTAATAGTACTGGATTCAGCTATGGAGCGCGTAGTCGAATTAGGTATAAAAGTGGATGTCCTTCTGGGTGATTTCGATCGTGGATTCGACACCGAAAAATATAAAACATCTCAATATCCTATAGAGATTGTACATACTCCAGATCAGGATAAAACCGATTTGGAAAAAGCTTTTGAGTATTTAATTGAGCGAAAAATCCCCGCTGCAAATGTAGTTTGGGCAACAGGAAAAAGAGCCGATCACACCATTACAAACCTTACCAATATTGTTCGATACCGAAACTTACTCAAGATTGTAATTCTCGACGATCATTCCAAAATATTTATATTACCCAATAAATTTGAAAAATGGTACACCGCCAACACTCCTATCTCGCTAATCCCAGTTGGAGTCGTAAACGGTATTTCTTCAGATAACTTGGTATATCCCTTACAAAACGATACACTTACAATCGGGTATAGAACTGGCATTAGTAATGCCGTTGCCAAAGATGGAATTGTTACAATTACCCATACCGATGGCGATTTACTGTTAATGGAATGCATGGATTAGTTTCTTTTTCAGGAGCTATTTCCCGCTGTACACTATATCTTTTTCTGTCAAAAGGAGCCAGAAAAAGGATGCCGTTTCCATCCTACCGTGTGGACACAAATATTTATATCTTAGT
>NZ_JAOZEW010000026.1 GCF_025847235.1 Flavobacterium shii | reverse complement strand
GGTTTTACCGTAATGTCTTGCAATAATTTTCAAACAAGTTGGACCACAGTCCTTAAAATCTGCTTGTTTATAGTTCGGGAATTTCTTCAATTTTAATTCTTGTTTTACAAGGACAATATAATGCAATTATTTCATATCTAAATATAAAATAGTAGAGAGGATTCCCTCCCTACTAATCCATTCAATAATTCTAACTAACCTAACAAAGTCTTATTTTATTTAGCACTACTCACTTCACTATGATATTTCGATTGGCTCTAGTCGACATGGGCTAGCACATGATAAGCTATAATACATACATGTATTGGTATTAGGATCAATACAATTTTTCAAACTTCCTTTAATACTTTTTTGCTCATTTTTAGTTAATTCCTGAGCACCTTCTAAATTCAAAATATTCTTTATCATAACAATCGTTTTTTTTAATTAATTGAACACATGCCTCATCGATTTTAAAACAATAGAGAGAAAAAAAAAACAATTTCCTCTCTATACAAATAAGATTTGATTTCTAAAATTTAGAAATTATTCATCCCCATATACACAAAGCCCTCTCCAAATACCGTTTACTGGTCCATTACTACAATAAGATCCATTTGGACAAAATCCATCGTAACTACCACAAGCTATTCCACCTTTAATATTTTTTTGCTCATTTTTGGATAATTCCTGAGCACCTTCAAATTTTAAAATTTTCTTTAACATAATAATACGGTTTTTTGAATTTGTTAATACTTCAATCATTTTATGACATTTGAAGTTTATGTCATTTAATATAATCTCAAGAAAAATAAATGTTAGCTTAGATAGCAACAACCACCTGAAGAAATAGGATATAGTTCTGGGCACGGCTTAGTTCCTTTAAATATAGCAACTCCTTCACCTATAGCTCGAGCGCAAGCTTCGGTTACACCTCCATTGATATTTTTCTGCTCTTTTTTAGTTAATTCTTGAGCTCCTTCTAATTTTAAAATATGTTTTAACATAATTACATTTTTAAAAAACAGATTAACAGCACAATAAACTATATGCAACGACCAGTCCAAATACCATTAACCGGCCCACTATCACAATACGATGTACCTGGACAATATCCATCATAACTATCGCAAGCTATCCCACCCTTGACTTTTTTTAGCTCTTCCTTGCTTAATTGCTGAGCTCCTTCTAGATTTAAAATGTGTTTTAACATAGGCTTAAAATTTAAAAATTAGTTATTTTCAATTAATCTATTAAATATCCTCACACTAACAACGTCCTATAATCACTAGGAACACATGTCCAATAGAGAGGTACAGTACCTCCTTCCGAGCATCTTTGAGTTTTTTTGCCCATCACCACAAACTGGCGCATTGCCACCATGTATAACTTTCCGCTCTTCTTTTGTCATTTTTTGAGCTCCGTCAAGATTTAAAATTTTCTTTAACATCTTTTACAAATACTCCAGTCATTTGAAGACATTTAAAGTTTATGTCTTAACTATATTCAACAACTCTTGTTAAAAGATAATGACTATCTGGAGCATTCAATAAATCTACAATCCGGGTATGCAATATTATTATCCTCAGGACAACATACTATAAAATCTCCAGGACCATTCCCTCTAATTTCTTTCTGCTCCTCATTAGTTAATTCCTGAGCACCATATATTCTCGAAATATTCTTTAACATAATATAAAATTTTAAAAATTAACAAATACCCAAAGCAAGATACTTTGGGTGCATTTTTGATTATTCAAGTTTACTGACAACTCAATTGACTAAACCATACAAGATGAGCCTTTTGGAGCACATACACATCCTGTATCCGGACAACAAATAGTAACTGTTCCTGTAGGGCAAGCTCCAGCTCCATTAATTGATTTTTGTTCTTTTTTTGTTAACTCTTGAGTTCCTTCTAATTTTAAAATGTTCTTTAACATAACTTGGTTTTTTTGATTTTGTTAATACCTCAATCATTTTAAGACACTTGAAGCTTATGTCCAAAACTATTATCTAAATTAACATGCATGGAGTCCCTTTGGGAGCACACCCACACAATCCAGTATCTGGACAGCAAATAAGAATATCTGGACGTTGACATACTAATTCTGATGCTGATCCGCTAATAGATTTTTGTTCTTTTTTTGTCAATTCCTGAGCACCTTCTAATTTTAAAATGTTCTTTAACATAACTTGGATTTTTGAATTTGTTAATACCTCAATTATTTTAAGGCACTTGAAGTTTTATGCCTATATTTTAAAAAACAAGAAAAAGAATATTTCTATCTCCTTATCTTAAATTAAGACATTAGTAAATCAGCACTCAACATAACTATTAGGTCTACAAACTTCATCAAACTTACAATCAGATACACACTTAGTCCCCGTTGGACATGAGTCACCTTGAGCACAAGTCTTACCTCCATGTATAGTTTTTTGCTCATTTCTAGTTAATTCCTGAGCACCTTCTAATTTTAAAATCTTCTTTAACATAATTTGGTTTTTTGAATTTGTTAATACCTCAATCATTTTAAGACATTTGAAGCTTATGTCCAACTACTTAATAATAAATTGTATTTATGGCAATATTCACTAAACAACCTTTTCTTATTTTTGAGACAGCTACAAACAAATTAAATTTCATTAAATGCAACGATCCGATTCTCTCCTACATGGCCCATTTACAGCATACTGACACATTCCAATTGGACAATATCCATCTGTAGGGACCGAACCTCCATTAATTTCTTTTTGCTCATTTTTTGTTAATTTCTGAGCACCTCCCAGGCTTAAAATGTTTTTTAACATAATTTACTTTTTTGAATTTGTTAATACCTCAATCATTTTAAGACACTTGAAGCTTATGTCCATCCTAATAAGAATTCCATATATATTTTATGCACGCATTAAAGCATCTTCTCCTAATTCCTCATTATTTTCCAAAATATCATTAATAAAATATTTCAATTCCTTTAATTCATATTCACTTGGAAACAATTTATTATTAACAATTTTAACAGGTGTATAATTAAATCCATTATGCGAGCACCAGTCGTATTGTTGCTGTATTTGTAGATTAACTTTCATCGAAACTGAATTAACACTCCATTTATTCTGCCAAGCTTCGAGCGACATTTTCTTGATATGCCAATCGGATATCGCTTCTACAGTATTTTCTGGATTTGTTTCATTAATCATCAACAATCGCTCTACAACAACCTTATAAGGGTTTTGGCTATTCTCTGGATTTATATTAAAAAGTACATTCAAAAATATTTTTTCAGGAAATTTCCATATTAATTCAAATGAATCCTCAAATGCTTTATGACAATGTCCGCAGCTTGGACTTATAATAATCGAAAGTTTTACAGATGCATCACTATTTCCGAAATGCAAACCTTCTAATTTATCAAATGCTTCCAAGTCATTAATTTCTTTTGATAGAAAATCAAAAAGCACATAATTTCTTCTAAATTTAGTCAAGTCTTTTACCGAATTCTCTGCCGTTAATTTCCCCTCAATAACTGGCTTTATTGCAAACCAAACTGACAAAACAAGAATTAAAGAAAATAGATATTGGAAAAAATTAATTAAAGTTAAACTGATAAAAGATCCTGGTTTTAAAAGCCATCCCAAACCTTGAATTACCATTAAAAAAGAAACAGCCAAACACAACACACACCATTTTTTTATCTGATTTTTTTGAATCCAAATAGAATACAGTACAACGGGAAACGAAAGCAAGCTAAAGAATCCTACAAGACCAGAATTTGAAGGATGAATCAATATTGCCAAGACACCAGTAACAAAGAAAACCAATGGCAAATCTGAGAAACTAAACCACTTATTAACTTCCTCATTATAGGAATTAATAACCGATTCACAAGAAGTATTTGGATTGATATTACAAAATTTAGATACAATCTGATTATTCACTCCAAATTTCTCCTGAACTATAAATACACTAATCAACAACCCAAAAAGAGATGTAATTAAAAAAGTATAATCTGATAACTTATAGTCATTATAAAAACTTGACAAAACAATTAATGCCAAAATGAGAATACTATACTTAAGCCATTTTGGATTTTCTTTTAAACTTTCAACTACTGGAGATTCATTAGGTTCTATAGCTAGCACAACACCATTCCAATCTCTCGAAAAATCATCTGTTGTTAAAATACTCTTCTTGCTTTTTTCAGTTTCAACTACAATCAACTCGTCTGTTTTATTAACCAAGACCAAATCCTGATTAAAAATTGCAAGGAAAGAATTAGGCAATTCATGTAACTGTTCCTTTGGAACTTTTATTACTATATTCTCTATCGCCAATGTATTTAATGAATCTGTTACGGCAAATACACTTGGGTAGTTTGGATGAGAAAGAAACAGGTCCTCAAAGTCTTTTTTAGCATTTAAATAATTACTCAAATCAAGGTACTTGTTAACTAATTTTATCATATGAGCAGCATTAAACAAATTATTTTAATAAAATATAAATAGAATCAATAATTATTTATCTAAAATAGTAAATAATTACATACTAAAAAATATTTATGTAAAAAAACTCCTTTAATCTGATCTTCCCCTTTAAGACTCCCTAAATCAAATAACATTTCTATTTTACAATTATATCATCCTCATAAATAGTTTTGTTATTAATTGTTTTCATAATAACATGGAATCTGCCTAAAGGTAGTTCAAGATCAATCCTACCTTTATTTGATTTCATTAAAGAACTTTGTATAGGAATAGCCAAATCTTTAATTAATGTAAATTCATCAAAATCGATTACTTTAACAAGGATCTCTTTCTCTTTACCCACATTAAAACTATCACCCTTAATCTCAATTTTTCTAAAAATTACACCAGTATAAATTTTTCTCAAACTCGGTTGTATATTATTTATTAAAAAATAATCTGCCGATGATTTTACATTTGCATTATTCTCAAAGTAAGATCGAGGTATCAACATTAATTCTCTATCATTATCGGCACATATCGCAACCTGGTTGATTGTAACAGGATTTACACCTGTTAATTCTTTAAAATATTCAGCCATCCACTTCTTGCTAATATTTCCTTTTTCAATATGCGAGTGTCCTACATATACAAAAATTTTAGCATTAGGATCTTTTTCGAAAATTTTCATGATATTTCTAGCTTGATCTAATTCTCTATCAACATTATCTTTGTAACTTTCATGCCCTTGTATAACAAATCCTAAAGACTTGGCCTTTCTAATAAAATGAGCAAAGTAAGGTTCACTTGTGTATATTCCATTTTTGTAACTCGGAACATAATCACTTCCTTTATCTTCATTAAAAGCCTCCATAGAGAGATATTTATATCCATTTTTTTTCAAAACATCCAATATTTCCAAGGCAAATATTCTATGCTTAGGATAATAATGATCTTCATTAAGAATAATTATAGAGTTCTCTTTTGCTATTTGTGACATCTTATCAAAAACACTGTCATTTTCATAAACATTGTGTTTATTAAAAATACTCCTTACAAACAAATCAAATTCGTTTTTACGATTTTTCTCATATTTATTAATTAAGGAGTCGTAAACTTTATTATTTGACATAAAAGAATTGACAGTCGATAATAATTGAAACTTCACACTGTTTTTCCCCACGTCTTTCAAAGGAGCCTTGGATAATTTCTCATGCGCATATAGATCATTGGGATGATTATCTGAAAAATAATTTTTATATATTGAAAAATATGAAAGTTTTTTCACATTAAAACTATCGATACTAATTCTTTTCAACAATGTATCTACTTCATCAACCTTAATAAAATGATCATTTTTTACAATACCAATAGATTTAATTAAACCAATAATACTTCTTTTGCCTTTTTGCTTTTTAAATAAAACAGTTCCACTTAAAGAGTCATTAAGAATCTCTGAAGATGAAAAATTATTATTTGCTCCATTTATATTTTTAAAGAAAAAATAAATACTAAATCCTCTTCGCTTATACTCTGCAACCAAAAATAAATTCTCAAGAGAAACTTTATCTTTTCCTAACAACTGCTTAACTTGTCTTCTTTTCAAATTATTAACTCCAATAAATTCAGCGTCTTTATCAAAATCAATTCCAACTTTTAATGAATCATTGTAAAAATATTTTTCATTAAAATAATTGTACTCTAACATGTCTTTTTTAGCTGAGCTACAAGAAATTAAAATTAAAACCCCACTAATTATTGTTAAGATTAAGCCATTCATTTTTATACGGGTCATAATTACATTTTAAATTAGTTGAAAAGAATAAATCTGTATCTTTTTGTTTAAATGGAATACTTCCATCCGGACAAATATAACGGAACTCACAATCTCTACATATCGTAATTTTATCCTTTGTTATTTTCCAAAACTCGCTAAAACCCTCATTCTCAACAACATTATTAAGATCAACATAATCAATATGTCCAAAAGACAACTTGTCCCCTAAATACCTTTTGACATTACCATTCTCATCTATATATATTGTTCTATTATAGGCAGAATTATAAATAAGTGATTCATTGAAAGCTTCTAGATTTAGTACAAAATCATCTTGATTTTGCACTTTCATCGTAAGAATCTCATTTAATGATTTTTTTTCATAAACAAACTTTTTTCCTGCCCACCCTTTTAACAAATCCAATCCATCAACATTATAAAAAACAATTTCAACTAGCCGAGAAAATTTAGAATCAAAACGAAGAACTTTATTTTCAATACCTTTTGTATATTTTATAAATATTACAATCGTTTTAATTTTTGTTGTTTCAAGTAACCTCAAAATTTCAATCGTTTTCTTTTCGTCAAAAACTTCAGCAACTAATTTCAAACAACTAATTCCTAAATCATCAACCTTTAATTTTAATAAATCACTAATGCTCTCTTTAGACAAATTCATATCTAAAATAATGGTATCAATACTATAAGGTCTATCAAAACTATGGCTTATTGCTGGAAACTGTGAACTATCATTTGTAATAATAGCCAATTCGTTATCTAAAAAATATTGCATGTATTTTTTCAAAATAACCTTATACTCTTTAAAATCATTAAATAAATTGTATATTTTTTCTCCCGAATACTCATTAACAAAATCAATTATTTGATTAGAAAATACATGATAAGTTTTTCTTTGAACATCTATTATCACTCCTCTATTTAGACCTTTTACAGTCAAACAATTCGAAAACAACTTAAATTCTTTATTTATCATATGTTTTTAAATAAATCGGTTTATAAAAACTATCACAAATTATTTCAGAGCTTTGATAAAAAGTAGATTTGATAAATCTAAATTTACTTTTTTTTCTTTTCACTAAAACAAAGTCCTTTTTAGTAAATTCAGCAATAACAGGCAAATTTATTTTACATTTATTTTTCATCATTAAGAGATATTAATTTTTGAGCTACATGCTTATGTAAAGGATAATTACATGGAAATGCGGTCATTCCAAATTGCCCCGAAGGGTTTACTTCTAAAAAGTAATATTTTTCATCTTTCGACGCTTTTATAACATCTAGTGATCCTGTATTTAGTTTTAATTTTTTCATCAATAAATCAATATTATTTTCAAGCTCTATTGGGATTACATAAGGTATAAATCTATTTGGTGTTTCCCAATCATAATCTCTAAAATCAACTTTTGTTTGAGGATTATTTTGAGAAAATATTGCCATTGGGTAACATTTTCCCATTAAATAGAAAATTCTAAGTTCAATTTCTTTATCAATATATTCTTGAAAGAAAGAAGGACTAAACCTCTTATTTAACCCATTAACTGTATTAACAATAGCAGTACTTAATGAAGCATACGTATTTTCTAATTTAATATTAGTCGATTCAGCAATTGGTTTGGTTATTATTAAACCATTATTACTTTTTAAAAAAGCATCTAGTTTATGTCTTTCTGTGGTAACTAATGTATTGGGAATATTCATTCCTATGTCTTTAGCAATACTTAAAACTTCTATTTTAGATTTTTTAACATTCCTTTCAAAAAGCCATTTCTTACCATCTAAAAGACTCAATATCAACTCTCTCAAAGCTTTAAATTCGTTATGTAAAAAAACTACTAAATCTCTAACCGAATCTAATCTTCTTTCATAATCACTTAGAAAACCAAATTTTCTATACCATACTACGGTAATATCTTTTAAATAAACTCGTTGAGATAAAGTTTCAAAATAAGAATTTTCTTCATTACTAATATTGTAAAAAAAAACTACATTACCCTGCATCAATTCTTCATCATTAATTCTTAAAACAGGAGCTTTTAAAAAATTTAGCCAATCCATAACACAATCTGTATCCTTGTCAACCGGTTTACTCAATATAAGAATCATAAATCATTTTGTTTTATAAAATAATCAAGGTGTGTATCCAAACACACCTTGATATAAAATTAAATTATATTAACATGGATCTTCGCCATCATAAGTATTAAGTTCTTGTCCTGACCTCTGAGTATAGGTCTGGCAGTCTCTCATTTTTCCACCATAGACATTTTTAATTTCAACTTTTTCACATTCAAAATTTTCTAATTTTTTCATAATAATATTTTATTAAATTGATTAAATACTCCAATCATTTTAAGACACTTGGAATTTGTGTCTACTCTTGCGCAAGAATATTTTAAATATAACCTTAACTCATAATAATACATTAAAACAGCAAAATACGCCAACTAAAAAGATTGATAATACAAACAGCCTTAATTTCATTAGTTGCTATTTTATTGAAATATTATTCTACAAATATTATTTTTTTTAACACGCAAAATTCCAGATCCTTCAACAATTTATAAATTGTATACATACATTTTACAAATTGCTTCTAAACAATTTAACAACACTAAGTTCAATGTAATAGAAACTTAGCATAAAAATATTTCCTGATTTAAAAAAATAATCAAATACAAATTATTAATTTCAACATTCTAAACTTTTATTGGAGATTAAAAGAATAATAATTCACAATGAAATAAATGAGTTTAAAAAGTAAGAACCCCTAAACTACTTTTTAGCTCTAACTAGTTTCATCTATTTTTTTTACAAACTGCATTGGAGTCACTCCTGTTCTTTTACTAAAAGACTTTGTAAAAGAAACTGCATTTTTAAAACCAACACTCTCAGCAAGCGCCTGAGTTGAATATTTTCGATATTTAGAATCTGTGATTAATTTATTGATTACATAGTTAATCTTTAATTCATTAGAATATTCGCTAAAGGATTTCCCAAATCTCTTATTAACAACATAAGATAAATAGCTAGTATTTGTCTTTATTTTTTTTGCTACAGATTGTTGAGTAAAATCTGAATTCAAATAATAGAATTTCCTTTCTAAAAGCTTAAGTTTTTCGAATATTTCCTCTTCTTTTTCTAAATCTAAATTTAATTTTGTGACTATTTTAGGCATCTCTTCTACAACTTTTCTTTCATCATCTTCATCAAAGCCTTCTGTGTGCGAATTTTTCATTTCCAACTTTAATTTATATTCTTCAATTAAAGCATTTACTTTCTTATCTGTCTCTCTTTTCTTTTTAACACCTCTTATATATAAAATAATTAAAACCAATAGCACTGCAATAAAAAGAAAAAGCATAAGATTCCAAAATCTGATTTTATTCTCATTTTTTGACTTAAGTTCTTCCATTTCTTTTTTAACATTCACATTTCCCAATCGAAAATTAACTTCCAGAGCTTCATTGTTCAACTTAGATTGGACTTGCTCAAACTTATCAAAATATTTCTCCGAAAACATCAATGCCTCTTGAGGGTTATTCTTAATAGTGTAAATTTTGGCCAGATAATAATTCGAATTTATATAATCCAAATCATTAACCTTATTTATTTGGTAAATTGAGTCTACTTTTTTTAAAAAATGTAAAGATTTATCATACTCTTTGGCTTTAAAAAACAAACATCCTAAATTATAACTAGCAGTAAAAAATTCTCGTGGTGAATTGTTTTCTTTACTATAAAGAAAAATATCATAATAAATTTTTTCGGCATTCGGCAAATCATTCTTCATATAATAAATATTCCCTAAACTCATCTTAGAATTTAGTTTTGTATTCAAATAATTTTTAGAATAAGAAATTGCCTTTATATAGTAATGCTTTGCAGAATCTAAAAACTTAGGGTTTAAATTATTTTTTCCATATGACTTTTCATAAGCTCTACCTAGGTTAAAATTAATATTGCTTTTATAATTGGTGAATTTTTCTTCGGAGAACGAATATTTTATCTGATCTGTTATTTTATTTGATTCTTTTAAGGATATAATTGCCGATTTATAATTTCCCACTTCTATATTAATTAATGAAATATTCATATAAAATTTCACCTTTCGAATCTGGTCATTCTCTTCGTTAGCAATATTTAATCCTTTTTCAAATTTGTCAAATGCTTGTCTTAAATTATTTTTTTGCCAATCTATAAGTCCTCCATAATTTAATAAATCTGCAGTCAATATTCTCTTTTCCTTTGATTTCCTAACTTTTTCTAAAGTTTCAAAAGCTCGTTCATAAGATAGTTTTGATTTTATACTATCACCTTTAAGCTGATATAAATAAGCTTTTGCACCACTAGCAAAAGCTTTGTGCAAATAATTACCCGATTGCTCTATTCTATTCACATAAACAAAACCACTATCAACATTTGAATTTATAGACGACGTCACTTTATCTTGTAACAGAACATACTGTTTATCACTCAATGGTGAATTTTTTTGAGGAAAAACAGCATATGTAATAAGAAAAAATAAGAGGCATTTAACAAATTTCATTAATGATATGGTTTAGGATTATCCCAAATTTAGTTCATTAATACCAATATGCAAACAATAATTAACAATTGAAAATACCTTATTATTACGATTTATTTCTAACTAATATTTTTAAATTATTAAAAAATATAACAATTTAACACTGTTTTGTTATATTTGTTTGTGTAAATTTGTTTTGTAAAAAAACATAAATTATGAAACCAGACCTATTTCAATCACCAGATTATTATAACCTAGATGACTTATTAAGTGAAGAACATAAACTCGTAAGAGATTCAGCTCGTGCATGGGTAAAAAGAGAAGTATCTCCTATTATCGAAGAATATGCCCAAAAGGCAGAATTTCCTAAACAAATAATTAAAGGACTTGCAGAAATCGGTGGCTTTGGCCCTTATATACCTGTTGAATATGGCGGCGCAGGATTAGATCAAATCTCATATGGTTTAATCATGCAGGAAATAGAACGTGGAGATTCAGGAGTACGTTCTACTTCATCTGTACAATCTTCCTTAGTAATGTATCCTATATGGAAATACGGAAACGAGGAACAACGAATGAAATATTTACCAAAACTTGCCACTGGAGAATTCATAGGTTGTTTTGGATTAACAGAACCGAATCATGGTTCGGATCCTGGAAGTATGATTACCAACTTCAAGGATATGGGAGATCATTACTTATTGAATGGGGCAAAAATGTGGATTTCAAATGCACCATTTGCAGATATAGCTATAGTTTGGGCAAAAAATGAAGAAGGTAGAATACACGGTCTAATTGTAGAACGTGGTATGGAAGGCTTTACTACTCCCGAAACACATAATAAATGGTCTCTTCGTGCATCATCAACCGGAGAATTGATATTTGACAATGTAAAAGTTCCTAAAGAAAACTTATTACCAAACAAATCTGGTCTGGGAGCACCACTTGGATGCCTGGATTCGGCTCGTTATGGAATCGCTTGGGGAGCAATTGGCGCAGCAATGGATTGTTACGATACTGCTTTGCGTTATGCCAAAGAAAGAATCCAGTTTGACAAACCAATCGCTGGAACTCAATTACAGCAAAAAAAATTAGCCGAAATGATTACCGAAATAACCAAAGCGCAATTACTTACTTGGCGTTTAGGGGTTTTAAGAAACGAAGGGAGAGCAACAACAGCTCAAATTTCGATGGCAAAAAGAAACAATGTCGATATGGCCATTCACATTGCTCGTGAAGCCAGACAAATATTGGGCGGAATGGGAATTACAGGCGAATATTCAATCATGCGTCACATGATGAATCTCGAAAGTGTTATTACCTACGAAGGAACTCACGATATTCATTTATTAATTACAGGAATGGATATTACTGGCATTGCGGCTTTTAAATAGAAACAATCTATTAAAATATTTATAAAAACAATCTAAAAGCTTCTTGGTACCAAGAAGCTTTTTTATATTTGCAAAAAAAAATACCACCATGAATATTGAAACTATAAACAATAGCATTCAACCTCAGAAAGATCTTTTATTACAACATCCCCTATATAAAAAAATTCAGAATATTGATGACTTACATTGCTTCTTAGAAAGTCATGTATATGCCGTATGGGATTTTATGTCTTTATTAAAAGCATTACAATCAAAACTTACTTGCACAACTACACCTTGGTTTGCCAGTAAAAATCCTGAAACAAGATATCTAATTAATGAGATTGTATTAGCCGAAGAAACCGATTTAAGCATTGATGGTCGTCGCCAAAGTCATTATGAAATGTACCTTGAAGCGATGGAAGATTGTGGAGCCAACACAAAAAATATAACGGGATTTTTGCACGAAGTAAACTCATTACAAAACATCTTTGTTGCAATAAAACAAAGTCAATTACATCCGAATATAAAAGCCTTTCTGGATTTTACTTTTAGAGTAATCGAAGAAGGAAAACCCCATGAAATTGCTGCTGCTTTTACTTTCGGTAGAGAAGATCTAATTCCGAGTATGTTTACTGCGATATTAAAAAATTTCCAGACAAACTTCCCTGATACAGATTTAAGCAAACTAATATATTATTTTGAAAGACACATAGAATTAGATGCTGACGAGCACGGTCCTATGGCAATGAAGATGATAACAGATTTATGTGAAAATGACCCACAAAAATGGTCAGACGTTGATGAAATATCTATTCTAGCACTAGAAAGAAGAATTGGTTTGTGGGATGCCATTGAAGAAGAAATAAGCATAAAAGCAGAGATGGTATAAAAACCAAAACAAGTTATTTAACGTAACTATTTGTTTAGAATGATACGAAACTTAATTTATCTTAATTATGAAACCACATTTCAAACAAATAGTTATTGTTATCCTATCTATATTCCTTTTAAGTTGCAGCTCCGACGAAGCAACCTCCCAAACTGTGATTACTCCAGTACCGATTATCCCTCCTACAACGCAAGTCCCAAATACCCCCCTTCCAAGCACAATAAACTATCTGGCTTTAGGCGACAGTTATACTATAGGTCAAAGCGTTTGTGAAACTTGCCGATATCCCGAACAATTAAAATCAAGTCTGAAAACTATTTATCCACAAACTAGCTTTTCATTAAAAATAATTGCTGCAACAGGCTGGACTACTTCTAATTTAATTTCGGCAATAAAAACTCAAAATCCGGATCCTAATTACGATTTGGTTACACTATTAATAGGAGTGAATAATCAATATCAAGGCAGGGATTTTTCTATTTATGAAAAAGAATTTCCAGAATTAGTAACCAAAGCGATTACTCTCGCAAAAGGAAACAAAAAAAGTGTAATTGTTCTTTCAATTCCAGATTATGCTTACACTCCTTTTGGAACAACGCAAATGCAAGGTCAAGGTACAAAAATCTCAAATGAAATAAATCAATATAATAGGTTTGCCGAAAATTATTGCATTACGAATGAAGTAGTTTTTACTTCAATAACAGATATTACACAACAAGGATTATCGAATACAAAATTAGTTGCTCAAGATGGACTACATCCTTCCGAATTAGCCTATTCTTTATTCGTAGAACGCATTTTACCAAAGGTAAAACTTGCCATACAAAACTAAAAAAAGCGAGAAATTCTCGCTTTATATTAATATTCCGGAGCCAACTCCAGTTCTAGTCCTTCTAACCCCTCTGTGATAGGAATCTGACAACCCAAGCGACTGTTAGACTTAACATAAAATGCCTCAGAAAGCATTGCTTCTTCATCATCACCCATTTCCGGTAGTTCGACATCATTTAAAACATAACACTGACAAGAAGCACACATTGCCATTCCGCCACAGGTTCCTTCTACAGGAAGCTCATAAGCTTTACACAATTCCATTATATTCATTGCCATATCGGTTGGAGCTTGTAATTCATGTACAACTCCTTCTCGATCTTTAATCTTTATTAATACATCCATTTTAAATTATCGGAATTTTGATTATTAATGCATTTTGAAATGGTAAAAATACATTATCTTTTACACAATACTAAATGCCGGGTTTAAAACTAAATGCATATTCTTTTAAATTATCTTTTAAATGCATTTTCACCCCTATAATACTTCCTTTATCAAGTATTGTAACTACGGCTATAACTGAATAGTAATCATTACCATTCTGAAAGATAAGCGTCCCTTCATAAGTAGAGTTTACAATACCTTGTTTGTCTGTAGTACTTTTTATTTTTCTGGGATGAGAAAACTGAGCCGTGGTATAGCTATTCTTATTTGCAAACTTCGCTTTACCATCGCAAAAATCATATAAAAAATCAAAATTACTTATTCGTAAACTACCGTCTTCAGTAGTTGGAGAGATAATTATCTGACCCGCATATTTAAAATCCGACCATTCTTCATATTCATTTACCCATGCCTTATCAACATATAAGTTTTCAGATGCTTGTTGGCCATAAGTCGCAGAAGCGAAAAACAACAAAATAATTAGTTTGTAATAATTCTTCATAAATGTAAGATTTGAGGTTATATCGCAAATTTAAGTTAAATTTATATTAAATGCTGCTACAAAAACCTTAATTCTTAACACTTTTTTTTGTCAAAACTATTTTATTTCGTTATTTTTTTAACAATTTGACTATTTTAACACTATTTTCTTGTTAATAGTTTTAATATTCAAATAAATCAAACGCTTTTTTGAGGATACACTATTAAGTAAACAAAATAGCCAAATAAATACCAAAAAAGTCAAATAAACCTTAATGATAACTCAATAATAATCATAAAAAAAAGAACACCTCTGAGATTTTAAAATCCCTACTTACTACATAACATTTACCACCGTTTCTATTTGTGGTGCAAACTTTTTTATTGTAGTTTCTACACCAGCTTTAAGTGTCATCTGGTTTACACTACAACTAGTACACGCTCCTTCTAGACGAACTTTTACGTGTTTATCATCATCTATAGATACCAACGTTATATCTCCACCATCAGAGTTCAGAAATGGTCTGATTTCATCAAGAGCTTTTAAAACATTGCTTGTTAATTCTTCTGTTGTCATAATTTTTATATTCAATTAGAGAATCCGATAATTAGGTAATGTGCCAATTAGAAAATTTCAAACTTTCCGATTAGTTCATTATCTAATTATCTAATTATCTCAATTATCTAATTTTTCTTTACTGCAGAACATCCTGCCATTGTTGTAATTTTTATCGCTTCTGTAGCAGGTAAACTTTCATTTCGGCTTACTACCTCCTGAACTACATTCCTTGTAATTTCTTCAAAAACTTTTTCGATTGGCGATGCAGTTTGCAAAGCTGCTGGACGGCCATAATCTCCTGCCTCACGAATAGACTGCACAATTGGCACTTCTCCTAAAAATGGAACTCCCAAATCTTCAGCTAAATTCTTAGCACCTTCTTGCCCAAAAATATAATATTTATTTTCAGGTAATTCTTCAGGTGTAAAATAAGCCATATTTTCTATAATACCTAAAACAGGCACATTGATGTTGTCTTGCATAAACATCGAAACTCCTTTTTTAGCATCTGCAAGAGCTACTGCTTGTGGCGTACTTACTACTACTGCACCAGTAATTGGCAATGATTGCATAATCGAAAGGTGAATATCTCCAGTTCCCGGAGGCAAATCAATTAACATAAAATCCAATTCTCCCCAATCTGCATCAAAGATCATTTGGTTTAAAGCTTTAGAAGCCATTGGTCCTCTCCAGATTACAGCTTGACTTGGCGCTGTAAAGAAACCTATAGAAAGAATCTTAACTTCATAACTCTCGATTGGTTTCATTTTCGATTTACCATCAACTAATATAGAAACTGGTTTTGCCGATTCTACATCAAACATAATTGGCATAGAAGGCCCATAAATATCGGCATCTAAAACTCCTACTGAAAACCCCATTTTTGCCAATGTAACGGCTAAATTTGCTGTAACAGTCGATTTCCCAACTCCTCCTTTTCCAGAGGCAACAGCAATAATATTTTTAATTCCCGGAATTGCACGACCTTTAATTTCGTTTTTCTCAGGAGTTTCAACTTTAATATTTACTTTAATTTTAGCTTCCGCAGAAACCAAATCATGGATTGTTTTTTTAATATCGTCTTCAGCACGTTTTTTTATGTGCATCGCTGGTGTATGTAAAACCAAATCAACCACAACCTCATCTCCAAAAGTAATGACGTTTGTAACTGCTCCGCTTTCAACCATATTCTTACCTTCACCGGCTATAGTAATCGTTTCTAAAGCCTTAAGAATTTCTTTTCTGTCTAATTTCATTTTAATTCTCTATTTTCTATTGACAATAATCGTTTCAAAAACTATATTAATTTAAACCGATTTTAGATTACAAAGATAACAGATTAAGTTCGGATTCAAACTCTTTTAAATTGTATTTATTGATATTGAGATTACTCAAAATGATTCTAATTGTTTGTGTTTGCTTTTTTAATATAAAAAAACAGAGCGTATTTTACTCAAGACTTAGTACACAAAAACACCTATTTGATCAAAATGCATGAGTTTTAAAATGCATTTTTAGAATAAAACGTCAGAACTCTCAATAATATTAACTAAATTTGAGTACCTAAAACTTATACTTCCTATCTCTTCAAAAAGACCTTAAAAATCTATTTTTAAGTAAATTACAAGTCTTTTTGTGTGTTTTTGAATAGAATTTTATTTCTAAATGTAAATCTAAAAATATGCGAAATTTTACTTTTTCATCTGTGATTATTGCTGTTAGTTTTTTGATGTTTTCTTTCGAATCTTCATGTAAAGAAATCAATCCAAAAGATAAAATGACTGCATTGGAGAATGTTTTTACATTCAAAGTCTCTATTGGCCCTGAATCAATTGATCAATTTTACAAAAAATATCCTAAATTAAAAAAATACCAAAATGACGTCTTAGATCTTTATAAAAAGAAAGAATTTAATACGATTTGGTACGATGATCAAAACATTACCGAATTTGGATTCTTATTGTATCATAAAGTACAGTTATTAAATGACCATGAGGGCATCAAAGCTACAATGCCTTATATGGATTTGGTAAATGACGTTTTTAATGAAAATGTATCCAATAAACTACCTCAGGTAGACACAGAACTTTTACTATCTAATATGTATGTGTTTTATGCAAGTAATGTCTATTCTGGTGTTGATCCTGCAACTTTAAAAAAAATAGGTTGGTTCTTACCCGCCAAGAGCATTTCCTATACAAAAATATTAGATTCTCTTATGGTCGACCCAGAGCGATTAAACAAAGACGAGAGCCTTTTGTATGAACAATATTACAAACTTAAAACGGTTTTAAAAAAATACAGAACAATCGAAAAAAATAATTTGTGGAAAAAAATAGATATCGATAGTGCCACTTTCAAAGACATAAGACCTTTAGACAGTAGTCTTGCTATAAAACAAATCAGAGAACGCTTATTTGTAGTTGGAGATTTAGCACAAAATTCCAACAGACAAGTTTATGATCAAGAAATGATGGATGGAGTTTTAAAGTATAAAAAAAGATACGGTCTTAAATTAAATTATGCATTGACTCTAGAGCACATCAATCAAATGAACGAGCCTATTGCTAAAAGAATCAAAACGATAATGTTAAACATGGAACGCTGTCGATGGATACCCGCAAATCTGGCACAGGCAAATGAATACGTAATGGTGAATATACCTTCTTTTAGACTGGTGTATGTTAAAAATGGCAAATATGAATTGGTCTCGGATGTTTTTGTAGGAACCCGAATGACCGAAACAGTAATTTTTAGCGCTAATATGGACAAAATTGTATTTAGTCCATACTGGTATGTCCCGCAGAGCATCATTAATAACGAATTAAAATTTGCAATAGCAGATGACAAAAACTATTTAGCAGAACATAATATGGAATGGAATGGAGGTAATGTGAGACAAAAACCCGGACCTACAAACTCTCTAGGATTGGTTAAATTTCTGTTTCCAAATCCCAATGACATCTATTTACATGATACTCCATCCAAAAGTTTTTTTGACTTTGAGAAACGCACTTTTAGTCACGGTTGTATAAACGTAAAAGAAGCAAAAGCGCTCGCTCTAGCAATTTTAAAAGATGATCCCGATTGGCCAGTTGATAAAATAGATCAAGCAATGAGTGGTGAAAAAGAAACCACTTGTAAATTGAAAAACAAAATTCCAATCTACATTGGCTACTTTACAGCTTGGGTGAACGAAGATGGAGAAATTGGTTTCTATCCTGATGTATACGACAGAGACCAAAAATTAGATAAATTACTTTATTCTGATGCTATAGAAATGCCAAAAAAGAAATAAGTTCTCTATTAAGAAAAAGACCCGACCAGCAATGATGCTGTCGGGTCTGGGAACCAAAACTCAATTCTAATTAATTGCTCAGATTAATTATTCGTATTTAAGATATTTAAGAATATCTATCTTCGTTACCTGATATGCTTTTGCCAAAACAATTAGCAAAGTTAAGAAAAGTAATACAACCAATGCGATAATAAATGGCAAAATAGGAATATCAATTCTATACGCAAAATTCTCGAGCCACTTGTTAAGCAAAATATAGGCAGGAAATATTCCGATCACAAAACCTATAAGGCAAAAAACAATATATTGTTTCGACAAGTTTTTAAGCAACGCATTTGTTTCGGCGCCAAGAGTCTTTCTTATAGCAATTTCTCTTAGCCTTCTTTCCATTGAAAATGATGCTAAAGCAAATAATCCAAAAATTGCAATTATAATTACAATAAGATTAAGCACAAAAAACAAATTTCGCTGTTTTACTTGTTCATTGTACGTTTTTGCAAATCCTTTATCAACAAAATCATATTTAAAAGGATAATCGGGATTAATATTCTTTTTCCAATACGCTTCCAGTTTTGGCATAATTTCCGAAAGATGTTGCGGATCGACTTTTACATATATATTCTGAAAATTATTCCATTTCAAGGTTTTAATATTAACAAAAACCATCGGCGGAACCTTATTTTGAAGTCCTGTTATATGAAAATCTTTTACCACTCCAACAATTTTAAATTTCATATTACCATTTTCATTACCCCAACCAGAACTGATAATTGTGTTAATTGGATTTTTAAGGTTTAATGCTTTGGCACAAGCCTCATTTATCAACCAATTGTCTATCGTATCCGATGCATATTTAGGTGATAAATCACGTCCTTGAACTATTTTAATTTTCATCATTTCAAGAAATCCAAAATCGGTATCTACATTACGAGGTTGTACAAAAATACCGTTATGTGTAAATCCAGAACTGGAATTTGTTCCCTCTCCAAAAGAACCTGCAAAAGTTGAAACATTCTGAATACCATTCATTTTCAATAATTCTTGTTTGGTAGTGAAATATTTCTCTAATCTCGTCTCACGATCCTGATAATTAAAAGAAACCCTAATTACCTGACTTCCACTAAAACCTAAGTCTTTATTCATCATATAATTTACCTGAGAATAAACAATCAATGCACCAATGATAAAAAAGGCAGCAATAGTAAACTGAAAAATCAACATTGAATTTCGTATCCAAATACCACTTTTACTTCGTGAAAAATTCCCTTTTAAAACCTTCAACGTCTCAAAATTGGCAATATAAATTGCAGGAAATATTCCGGCAAGAACTATTACAATTATAAAAATTACAATGATTTGCAAGTAAAACTCACTTCCATTCATAGTTAAATTTTTCTCCAAAAATTCATTATAAAAAGGCAAGGATAACTCTACAATTGCTAATGCAAAAAGAATAGCCAAAACAACAATTATTGCTGTTTCTAATATAAACTGCAATATAATTTGAGATTTACTGGCACCAACAATTTTTCGAACGCCAACTTCCTTCGCTCTTTTAATTGCCGATGCTGTTGCCAAATTAATGTAGTTTACCAACGACAAAGCCAAGATAAGTATAGATAAACCTACCATAATATACAATAATTGTAGATTCCCTCTGCCCTCAGGAAAATTCCTCCCTGCTGTAGATTTTGTTCCGTGTAGTCTCGCTGTTTTTAATTGATCCAGAATAACTTTAGTTTCACCATTTTCCTTAACATACTGCTCAACAGTTTGCCCACTTTCTTTAGCAGATTTCATTGTTCTGTTTACAAAATTTACATTTTGCATTTTCTTTAAAACACTTGCTGCATCAGCCCCTTTTTTTAACTTCACACATAAACTATAGTTGAAATTCCCCCAACTATCCATATCCCCATCCTTTAGGAGTCCTCCAAAAACATAATTAGGCTCAATAGAAGATGGCTTTATAATTTTATAAACAGATTTTATAATATATGATTTATCATCATTCACAAGCGTTTTACCGATAGGGTCTTCATTTTTAAAAATTCGTTTAGCCTCATCTTCAGAAATGGCAACGCTATTTTTCTCCTTTAAAATATCTTTTTTGGCACCTTTAACGATTGGGAAAGGAAAAGAATCAAAAAAATCATAATCGGCAACTAAGATTTTCTCACCCATCCATTTTTGATTTTGATACTTAATTATACTATTATAGTACCATCCATCAAAAAAGCAAATAGACTCGATTTCGGGAATTGTTGCTTTACACGTTTTCCCAAAAGGAATAGAACTCGAAGCCCAAGTATCTCCAGTTGCTCCTAAATTATTAAGAACCTGATAAACGTTCTCTTTTTCCGGATTCCACTGATCGTAAGAGTTCTCATTGTTCCAATATAAAATTGCAAAAATAACTCCCGCAATTCCTATGCTTAATCCTAAAACATTTAAAAACGAAAACAATTTGTTCTGTTTTAAATGGTAAATAAATATTTTTATCCAGTTAAGTATCATACTTTTAATTCTTTTTATTATGATTTAATTTGGTTTGGTTAGTTTGGGTGGTATTTATAAAAAAAGTGTTTTACAAAACTCTACCACTACTATAATTACTATTGTTATAATCTTTATCATAATTTCTATACTTTAAAAACATCTACATTTCTTTGATTTAATCTTTCCGAAAAAATAACCCCATCTTTCATATGAATTGTTTTTTGCGAAAAAGAAGCGTCGTAATCCGAGTGCGTAACCATAAGTATTGTTGCACCTTTGGCATGCAAATCGGTTAAAAGTTCCATAACCTCATTTCCATTTTTACTATCCAAATTACCCGTAGGCTCATCGGCTAGAATTATTTTTGGATCATTTACCAAGGCTCTTGCCACAGCAACACGTTGTTGTTGTCCTCCCGAAAGCTGTTGTGGAAAATGTTTTAATCGATGAGAAATATTTAATTTCTCAGCAATTGCTTCGATTTTGTGTTTTCTATCAGATGCCTTTACATTATTGTAAATTAAAGGCAATTCGATATTATCATAAACAGAAAGCTCATCAATAAGGTTGAAATTCTGAAAAATAAATCCAATATTTTCTTTACGAACAGCAGCTCTACCTTTCTCTTTAAGACCAATCATTTCGTTATCCAGTAATTTATAACTTCCGCCACTAGCGCTATCCAAAAGCCCTATTATATTAAGTAAAGTAGATTTCCCACAACCAGAAGGCCCCATTATGGTAAGGAAATCGCCTTCTTTTATTTTTAAATTAATTCCGCTTAATGCTGCAGTTTCTACTTCTTCTGTCCTAAAAACCTTTGTTAAATCTTGTATTGTTATCATATTATAAAAATATTAATTGTTCTTAATTATGTTTTTTGATTGATGATTGAAACGTTATTTTTTTGTAAAATGTAAATTGAAAACTGTTATTGAGAACTAATCGAAAGTTCCTCTACATCTTTGTAATCCAAATAAGAAGATGTTATTACAGATTCTCCTTCTTTAACTCCTCCAAGAACTTCATAATACGAAGGATTTTCTCGTCCTAATTTAATCGTTCTTCTCTCGGCTTTATTTCCGTTTACAACAAAGATCCATTTCCCTGCTGTTTCCTGATTAAAGTTTCCTTTTGGCAAAACAAGGATTTTATTTCTCTCGGATAAAATTAATTTCACTCCAAAACTCAATCCATCCTGCAAAATAATTTTCTCTTTTGGGTCAAAATTCAATTCGATCGAAAAATGCCCCCCTTTTACTTCAGGAATAACTTTGGTCACAACTACATCTAATATTTTCCCTTGATATTCGATTTCACCTTTTAAGCCTTCACGCATTTTCTCCAGATAAAACTCATCTACTTCAGCCTTTAATTTGTAACCTTGTTTAGAATCTAATCTTCCTATACTTTCTCCTGCCTGAAATGTTTTTCCTAAAACAGGTTGAAAAGAAGTAAGTCGTCCCGATTCAGGAGCAATAATCAAAAAGTTTTTCTTGTTATTTCTCAAAATATCCAAACTCATTTCCATAGTTTGAATCGAGCGATTTATTTGCGAGATCTGCAATTGATTAGTTTGCTTTTCCTTTTGAATACTTTGCTGAATCGTTCTTTTTCGTTCTTCCTGAAAACGCAAACCCTCTTTAAATGTATTCCAATCATTTTTTGAAATAACATCCTTATCAAATAATTTCGAGTTCATGTCAAACAATCGTTTAGCATCATTATAATCATGCTCAATCAACACTAAATCTTTATTCAGATTCAACTCTTGATTTCTAATATTCAGTTTACCCGTATTCAGGTTATTTATCTGCTCGATAATAGCCGTTTCCTGCGTAAGGTAATTAAGTTCCGTATTCGGGTTATACAATCGAGCCAAAGGCTGCCCTTTAACAACTGTTGCGCCATTTTCGACAAAAATCTCCTTTACCGAACCTCCCTCAGTTACATTTACCAACATAACATTCAAAGGTTCAACTTTGGCTTGAAAAACCATAAAATCTTCAAAAAAAGCCATCTCAACTTTCTTTACGATTAATTCGTCTCCCTTTACATTCAGACTTCTTTTTTTATTGAAAGAAAAAAATACTACAGTAGCCAAAACTAAAAAAGCTCCAATTCCTATTGTCAGATACCTAATTTTTTTACTTTTACGAGGAATTACTTTATCCATGTGTTCTAATTATTTTACTGATTACCAATAGGTAAATATTGTGCCAAAAGAATTATAATCTATAAAACACTGATATATAAAGCGGTTTCAAAATCATCAAAAAAAGTAGTGTTCGATAATGAACAGTTGACCGTTCACAATCGAACAAAAACACATCTCATGCGAAAAAAACAAGCCAATATATTAGTTGTTGATGATCAGGAAGAAATTCTTTTTTCGGTAAAAATGATTCTAAAAAAGAATTTTGAATCGATTTTCACAACCAGCGATCCTAAAAAAATCATTTCACTTTTATCCGAAAACCCAATTGATGTTGTTTTATTGGACATGAATTATCGAATTGGTTTTGAAGATGGACGCGAAGGAATCCATTGGCTCAAAGAAATCAAAACACTATCTCCACAAACAGTTGTTATCTTAATGACTGCTTTTGGAAAAATAGATACAGCCGTAGAAGGCATAAAAATTGGCGCATTCGATTATGTTCTAAAACCTTGGAACAACGAAAAACTATTAACCACAATTGACAATGCTGTTGATGAAAGTCGAAAAAAATCAAAAAAAGTAATTGCAAAACCCGAAGGAAAGAGATATTTCACAGGAACATCTACCAAAATAAAACAAGCTTATACAATTGCCGAAAAAGTAGCCAAAACTGATGCCAACGTACTTATTCTGGGAGAAAACGGAACTGGAAAATTTGTCTTTGCACAACATATCCATCAAAACTCGCAACGAAAAGACAAACCTTTCGTTCATGTCGATTTGGGCTCTTTAAGTGATAATTTATTCGAAAGCGAACTATTCGGCTATTCCAAAGGTGCTTTTACAGATGCTAAAACCGATACTCCGGGACGATTTGAAACTGCCGCAGACGGGACTATTTTTCTAGACGAAATCGGGAATATTCCGTTGCATTTACAATCAAAACTATTACACGTTTTACAAACAAAATCGGTCACTCGCTTAGGCGAAAGTAAACCAAGACCATTAAACGTTCGGATAATTGCCGCAACAAATAGCGATATAAAAGCCGAAGTAAAGAACAAAACATTTCGTGAAGATTTACTGTATCGTATCAATACTATGGAAATTACATTACCATCTTTGCGAGAACGAAAAGATGATATTGTCCCGATGGCTGAATTCCTACTTACAGAAATTGGAGAAAAATACAATCAAACCAATATTACTTTTGACACCAACGTCGCTAAACATTTAGAAAAATATCCTTGGAAAGGAAACATTCGGGAAATGGAAAACAAAATCGAAAGAGCCTTGATTCTATCCGAAAACAATACAATTTCTGTAACCGACCTGGATATTCTTGATTTTGAAGACTTGGAAATAAATGATGAAAATCCACTATCGGAAATTGAGAAAAATGCCATCGAAAAATCCTTGTTCAAGAACAAAGGAAACATCAGTAAAACAGCCGAAGACTTAGGATTATCAAGAGCTTCATTATACAGAAGAATTGAAAAATATGGTTTAAAAAATATCGAATAATGAAAAACTGGAAACTCTATAACGCCTTATTTTTACGTATTTTTATTATCATAATCATTCTTTTTGCTTCGCTACTTCTTGCACAAAAAGAACTATACTACAATAGTATTTTAGTTGGTGCTGTCGTTATTATTGCTTTCGCAGAAATGTATTTCTTCATCAAAAACAAAATGAGTTTTTACGATAAAACAATCCTCTCTATTCTTCAAAATGATTATTCAACGAATTTCCCCGAAGAACAAAAAAAAGGCAGTTTCAAGAACTTATCTCTTTTGTACGATACCCTAAAAGAAAAACAACAAGAACAAACTTCCAAAGAATTGATTTATCGGTCTATTTTAAACAATATCGATACTGCTACTTTAATTCTGGAAAAAGACAATGACGACTGGAGCATATTCCTCATGAACGATTGTTTCTCCTCCTTATTCAATGTTCCTAAAGTAAGTCATTGGAATTATCTTAAAAATTACCTCCCATCACTTTGCGAAGAGATTGAGAACACTCATTTTAGCGAATTAAAAACCACTGTTAATATCAAAATTGAACAGCAGGATTTACAAACATTCATACTTCAGACTTCATTAACAAAATCACTCAATAAAGAATATTTCATCATTTTACTAGATAGTATCCAGCGTGTTATTGATAAAAAGGAAAAAGAAGCGTGGATTACTTTAATGAAGGTTATTTCGCATGAGCTAATGAATTCTTTAACTCCGATTCGTTCACTTTCTCAAAATTTACTTCAAATAATAGATCAGGAAAAACTCGAAGAAGACGATTTTGATGATATTAAAAGTAGTATTTCTACCATTATAAATCGAAGCGATCATTTGCAGATTTTTGTCGAAAACTACCGAAAACTAGCCATGCTTCCTACTCCAGACAAAAAACCAACATCGATTAATGTACTTTTTAATGATTGCCTAAAAATCATGGCACCAATCTTAAAAGAACAAGGAATTGAACTAATAAACAATATCAATAGTTCCCGTTCTATTTTAATAGATAAAAGCCAAATGGAACAAGTTATCATCAACTTGATTACCAATAGTATTTTTGCTTTAAAGGAAAAACAAGAAAAGAGAATATTCCTATCGGCATTAACCGAAAACAATCGTTTTTTTATCACTATTTCTGATACCGGAAAAGGGATTGAACCCCAAATAAGAGATAAAATATTCCTCCCTTTTTTCACAACCCGAAAAGATGGTGCTGGAATCGGACTTACGCTTTCTAAGAATATTATCGAAGCGCACGGAGGATATTTAAGCTACCAAAGCGATGAGAACAAAACAAACTTTGTGATTTGCTTAATTTAATATATAAGTAATATAAGAACATATAATAACTTAACGCTTAACAGTAGAACTTACATTACTTATATGGTTACCCGTTTACAAAAACTACAACTCAATTTCTGGTTGCCAAAAATGTTTTTCAAAATCTACAACTTGATTGTCTCTAACTTCGATTCCTTCATTTTCGAGTAATTGTTGCATTAGGTTAGTTCCGTCAAAATGGTGTTTACCGCTAAGTAATCCTTTTCTGTTTACCACACGATGTGCAGGAACATCATCCATGTTATGACAAGCATTCATCGCCCAACCAACCATTCTTGCAGATCGTGCCGTTCCCAAAGCTTTTGCAATAGCGCCATAGGAAGTTACTTTCCCGTACGGAATCTGTCTTGCAATTATATATACTCTTTCGAAAAAATTATCTTCAGCCATGCCTTTATTTTTAAGTAAAAAATCAAGCGAAATAATATCGTATAATATTGAAAAGTGTAGTTATCGAAATTAATCCTGTGATACTTCCGATAATAGTATTCATATTTTTAAGAAGGTAATCTGTTTTCCTTTCGATCTTTTCGAAAAAAGCAATATAACAGTAAAAAACCGTAAACGATCCCAATACAGAACCTGCAACAAACACGGAAATAAAGTGATTTTCGAACAAAAACAATTTATAAGAAGCTAGTGTAACACTAACGAAAACGTAGTACGGAATTGGAAAGAAATTAAGAGCCGAAAGTAACATCCCCAGAAAGAAGCGGCTTTTTTTACTGTTATTCTTAATTTTATTTTTTTTCTTTTTAGGCTGTTTTGCAATCCACAGAAAATAAACGGTTAAAACAGCAAATATTCCGAAACCAATCTCACGTAATAAAACGACAACATCTGGTCGCTGATCAATGATTCTTGCTGATAAAATCGCCAAATATACCTGGCAGAAAATAATAAGTACTGCTCCGGCAACAAACCATAATGCATTCTTTTTCCCCTCTTTTAAATTCACTTTGGCTGCTGTCATGTTAATTAGTCCTGGCGGAATAATACCTATGAAAGCCGTTAGAAAACCTAAAAGTAAAGGGATAATAAAAGTCATGCGTTGCGAATCATGTATTAAAAAATGGGGATTGTAATTAAAAAGAAGTATTACGCTTTAATTCTAAAACGAATGTACGTAATTGCCTTATTAATTTCTAAATATTGCTTCTCATAAAATGTCTGAAAAGCTGTTACTTCTTCAGGACTTCCTTCATTTACATACACATTATGGTTGGCATATAAAACCTCATGACCTTCACCATGAAGTAACCCTAGTGTATAACCGTGCATGAATTCACTATCGGTTTTTAAATTTACAACACCGTCTTTTTTAAGGATTTTTTTATACAATTGTAAAAATTCCGAATTGGTCATACGGTGTTTAGTACGTTTGTATTTTATTTGAGGATCCGGAAAAGTAATCCAGATTTCATCTACTTCATTTTCGGCAAAAATATGATTGATTAATTCGATCTGAGTACGAATAAAAGCAACGTTATGTAAACCTGTTTCCACAGCAGTTTTAGCACCACGCCAAAAACGAGCTCCTTTAATATCGATTCCCACAAAGTTCTTGTTTGGATATCTCTCGGCCAATCCTACTGAATATTCCCCTTTTCCACAACCTAATTCAAGCACCAACGGATTATCGTTTTTAAAGAAATCTGTATTCCATTTCCCTTTAAGCGGAAATAAATCGCCTACAACTTCTTCTCTTGTTGGTTGAAAAACGTTATTGAATGTTTCGTTTTCTTTGAATCTCTTAAGTTTATTTTTACTTCCCACTTTTTTACAAATATTTCGGCAAAATTAAGCAATATATACGAATGAATGGCATCGGATTTCAAAAATGAAAAAAACCACCTCTAATAGCTTTTTTCTACCTAAATATTGAGTGTGGTTTTCTATATAAAAAAGGGCTAAACGTATCCTCACAGATTATTTTTTTTGCCACAAATCACACTAATTAGCACTAATTTTAAAACTTTGTACCCTTTGCGTAAATCCTTGTGACCTTGCAGTTAATTTTTCTACCACAGATTAAAAGGATTTTATACCGTTGCTATATACAATTTTAATTAGCCGTTTTTATTTTAGGATCGAGCGTTTCATCATGCTGAGATAAGTCCAATCCGATATGTTCCGACTCTTCCGATACTCGCATTGGGATAATTACATTCGTAAGTTTAAATAAAAGATAAGCTCCAAAAAAAGTAAAAATCGAAACCAGAACCAATGCCATCATATGGTGTGCAAAAACCATCCATCCGCCATGAAGTAAACTTGCTTTATCGCCATGTGCAAAGATTGCCGTAAGAATCATTCCCATAATTCCGCCTACACCATGACAGGCAAAAACATCTAGTGTATCATCAATTTTCTTTAAGAAAGTAGCATTTACGACCATATTTGAAACCAAGGCTGCACTAAATCCAAAAAACATACTCTCGGGAACAGATACAAATCCTGCAGCTGGCGTAATCGAAACCAGTCCTACAACCGCACCGATACAAGCTCCTAAAGCCGAAACTTTACGACCATTGATTCTATCAAAAAATACCCAGGTTAACATTGCTGCCGCAGATGCCGTTGTTGTCGTAGCAAATGCCATTGCTGCAACACCATTGGCTGCCAAAGCCGAACCTGCATTAAATCCAAACCAGCCAAACCACAGCATTCCGGTTCCTAATAATACAAAAGGAATATTAGTTGGAATATGTCGGCTATTTTTTCTTTTCCCTAAAACCAAAACTCCTGCCAATGCTGCAAAACCAGCACTCATATGCACTACAGTTCCTCCAGCGAAATCTTTAACACCAAAATAAGTTCCTAAAATCCCTGTAGGATACCAAACAGCGTGACATAAAGGTGCGTAAATACATATCGTGAACAAACATATAAATAGTAGATAGGAAATAAATCGAACTCGTTCGGCAAATGACCCAGTAATAATTGCTGGTGCAATAACTGCAAATTTCATTTGAAACAAGGCAAATAACATAAACGGAATTGTATTGGCTAATTGCTTATGAGGTAAAACCCCCACATAATCCATAAAAGCAAATGTTGTTGGATTGCCTACAAAACTATAAAAATTTCCTCCCGAATGAATTCCTAATGGTTCTCCAAAAGCAAGGCTAAAACCTACCACAACCCATAGAAGTGTTACAACTCCTAAGCAAATAAAACTTTGAAGCATGGTAGAAATTACATTCTTTTTCCCAACCATCCCTCCGTAAAAAAAGGAAAGTCCTGGTGTCATGATTAAAACCAGACAGCAAGAAGTAAGCATCCATGCAACATCGGCAGGAACAATATGATCTGTAGTTCCAAATTCCGAAAGAACATAATCGGTTCCGCTAACTGTTGGCCACAAAGCACCAGTTATACACACAATACTTATAATAATAAAGGAAATGACCCAGCGCTTTTCTATTTTCATTTTTCAGATACTTTACTTTAACCCTGTTTTTTTAGGGGTCAAAGTTATAAAAAAATAAGTATTCTGCTTTTTAAGGACTAAAAAATAGCAGTCAAGACCAAATTATAACCAATATTTCATTTTTAAAGGCTTTTTATTGAGAGTATTCTATTTTGAGGTTCCAATTAAGATCTGGAATTGCTAATTATATTATAACAAAATTAGAACCTCATTTTATAAAGCATTTAAAAACAACGTCTTTACTACTTTTTGTGAAATTTCTCTATTATTACATCTTCTGCGGGTGCTTTTATTTTAACAACATCATCAACATTATCATTTGGTACGGTCATAGACAAAACATAATGTTTTACTTTCCATTCCTTCCCTACTTTTACCATAACGCCAGATCCGCGACAAATTTTCATTTGCGTATCAAGCAATTCATCAAACCAAGCCGTTTTTCCTGATACATCAAAAAACACATGACGTTCCAATGTTTTAAAATTCCACGTTTTCCCTTTATCAAAAAATGGTTTAGCCCAAACTTTAAAATCTGCTTTATTCCAATTTTCGGTTGCGTCTGTTCCAATAAAAATCGCATCATCGGTCATTAAAGCAAAATAAGGTTCAAAACTAGCGTCGGCTGCGGCTTTATGCCAAGAGTTAAGTGTTTTGTTAATTTTATCCGTGTCGGATGTTTGTGCTTGCGCAAAAGAAGTAATGAATAATAACAGCAAAATTGATTTTTTCATGGTAAATGGTTATTTGTTTTAAGGGTGAAATATAGTAAATCTCGAGTAAAAAAATTAACCGCAAAGGGTGCAAAGATTTACGCAAAGAGCGCAAAGTTTTAAATCCTTTTAATCTGCGGCTAGAATTTAACCGCAAAGTTCGCAAAGCTTTGCGCTCTTTGCGTAGCCCTTTGTGAACTTTGCGGTAAAACAGCAAGCTAAAACCTGTTTTAACAAAGACGGATTACAAAATCGATCAAAAAAACGAGTATATTTGGGAACTTTAAAATCCTACCCCATGAATCCGAAAATCTTTATAAGTACATTAGTCATTTCCTCCGTCCTATTTATTTCTTGTAAAAAAGAACTAGAGCCTCAGGAAAGTACTCCAACCTCTGAATTGGTAAAATTAGGATTGGCAAAAGATACAACAAAAGCAAATTCGACTGTTCAGACACCAGCACCGGCAGCAAATCCAAACACGGTAATGGGTGCCACTGGAGGAATTAATCCTGCACACGGACAACCTGGACACCGTTGTGACGTTGCAGTTGGTGTACCTTTAAATTCTGCTCCTACCCAAACGACGCAACAAGTTACAACACAAACGCAAACCACAACAGCAACGCCTGTAGTAACGACTACATCTCAGCCGACAACTGTTACCGCCAAAGGCATGAATCCGCCACACGGACAAAAGGGACATCGTTGCGATATTCCTGTTGGAGCACCATTGAATTCTCCTGCAACAAAAACAACGGCTACACAACAACCCGCTACTACACAATCTGCATCAGGCACAGTTAGCCAAGAGATGACTGTACCAGCAGCCATTAGCACTAATACACCTAGTTATACAGTAACTGCTCCAGGAATGAATCCTCCACACGGGCAAGAAGGACACCGCTGTGATATTGCCGTAGGTGCAGCATTACCTAAAACATAAAAACAACGAATTCAATTCGATTTCATATAAAAACAGAAAACCCGAATACATTAAGTTGCATTCGGGTTTTCTGTTTTTAATTTAGAGCTATTTATTCGATTTCAAAAATAGCCTGAATTTCTACAGCTGAGTTTATTGGTAACGAAACTGCACCAATTGTTGCTCTGGCATGTTTTCCTTTTTCCCCAAAAACCAATGCTGTCAAATTAGAAGCTGAATTCATGATTCCCGCATGTTGTGTATATTCAGGAGTTGTATTAAAATATCCCGTTAACTGCACACATTGTTTTACTTTATTCAAATCACCTCCACAAGCTTCTTTTAACACTGCTATAACATTAAGCATCGTTTGATATGTTGCTTCCTTCGCTTGTTCCTCTGTAACGGTTGCACCAACTTTACCTGGGTTTAGGATTTTACCCTCTTTTAACGCTACTTGATTAATATATACTTTATGATCCGAAATTGTGTAAGGCACATAATTCCCAACTGGCTTAGGAGCTTCTGGAAGCACAATATTATTATCTTTTAGTGTTTGATTGATATCTATACTCCCTTTACTTTCTACCGAAGTTGTTTTTCCTTCTTTTACGTTTTCCGCATTTTTTAATCCCGAAGCAACTCTTGCCAAAGCTTTACCTTGTTCTTTTGCCAAATTCAATTCGCTTACAGATGGTCGTGTCCCAACAGATCCTGCCAATGATGTTGCTCCAAAAGGTGTGTTCCCCTGAGGAACTGACTTATCTAGAGTAGCTGTTCCCATAATCCCTGTAGGTACAATTACCATTCCGTGAGAAGCAAGGATATTCCAAAACGACAATATTGCTGCTTCTTTTCCTGCACCAGATCCAGCCGACATAAAAACTGTTGCTGGTTTTCCTTCTAAAGCTCTGGAAGTCCAAAGCGGAATACTCTTACTGAAAAAGTAATTCATATCTGCGCTTATATTAGCAAAATGAACTGGACTTCCAAATGCAATTCCGTCATAATTTGTCAATTCCTCAATAGTTGCAATTGGTAATTTCTCAACGTCTGCATTTAATTTCTCTTTTGGATTAATCGAAGCCACACGTTTTATTGTCGCCTTTACATTGGGATATTCCTGAATTCCTTCGGCCATAGCTTTCGCCATTTTATACGTTCCTCCATTTTGAGAATGAACAAGGACAAGCACATTTGTTTCGGATGGTTTTACTTGCGCATTTACACCAAAACCTATAAGAATAACGGTTAATAATACGAGTAGTTGCTTTTTCATGAATTTATTTTAAATGATTTATTAAGTGATACCCAAAATCAAGTTACTCGCTTTTTTCACAAAAAAAATCTCTTGTTTTAGGACTGCAAAATTACTTTATACAATGGCGAAAAGCGTTATTATTATCTTAATTGATGATTTTTTTTCTTAAAATCGCATACAATTATTTCGCAAAGGTGCGCTAAGAAAGCACAAAGTTTTTCATTCTAGAATACTTAAAAAAAGCATTTTATTTGTATAAACACAAGCTATGCGAAAGAAATATGTTTCTTTTTGTAATCTTCTTTTAAAATATAAATCTATGTTTCTATGTGTTAAAAAAAATTCATCTCAAAAGTTAATTATAAAGTAAACCATTAATTTTCTAACTTCGAGCAAACAAATCATCTTATGAAAAAAGTAATTGTTTATGGAGCAAGTGGATTAGTTGGATCTTATATCCTTGAAAATTTACTAAACAACACTTATTATGAACAAATAATAATCGTTGTTCGGAAAGATTTAAACATTCAACATCCAAAACTAAAAACTTTAATCGGTGATTTTAATTCATTGGCTGATGTAGTTAAAGACATAGAAGTTGATGAAGTTTTTATTGCTCTTGGAACTACCCAAAAGAAAACACCTGATAAAAAAGAATACTACCAAATAGATCATGATTATCCAGTATTGGCAGCAAAACTAGCTAAAGAAACTGGTGCGAAATCTGTTTTTCTAGTTTCTGCAATTGGAGCAAATCCAAATTCATCGGTATTTTATGTTAAGATGAAGGGAGAAACCGAAGAAGATATTATTAATCTAAATTTTGATCATACTTATATCTTTCGCCCTTCGATGATTTTGGGAAATAGAAAAGAAAACCGACCTCTCGAAAAAGTTTTTAAAGGAATATTTAAATTGATCAATCCATTATTTATGGGAGGATTAAGCAAATACAAAGGAATAGAAGCAAGTGATATAGCCAAAGCAATGATTAATGCTGCTAATAAACTAAATGAAAAAGTCAAAATACTTCATTGGGAAGAAATGACTGTTTTGTTAAAATAAAAAATGGCATTATCTAAATTTGAGATAATGCCATTTTTACATTTGCTTGGTATATGAATTAGTACTCTTTCATTTTTTCGAAAGTTGTAGTAAGTGATTTTTTAACTTTGCCCAAAGCACCTTGAAAAGCTTTTTCAAGCGTATCGGCGTGTTCTGTAACGGTAATGGGTTGTAATTTTACAGGACGAACTTCAATCACACATTTTTTATCGTTTAGGCTAAATTTCTCTCCGTTTTCGTCTCCGAAATGCACTTCGATGCGGGTTATTTTTTCTTCAAAACGAGTTAAACCTTTTTCTAATTCACCAGAGAAATAAGCTTCTAATCTTTCGTGTCCCTCAATGTTTTTGTCGGTGTTGATCTGAATTTTCATCTTACTATATATTTAATGTTTGATTCTCAAAGCTATCAATTTTTGAATAAAAAAACGAACGAGTTAATAAAACATTATGAAAAATTTCAAGGTTTTTTCGCGTTCATATTGTTATCCCAAAGTATAATTTTTAACACGTTAAAAAAGTCAATAGTGCGGTAACAATTATTACGTCATATTCGTAGAGGCGCACCGCAGTGCGTCTTCACGAGAAACTCCGCAATCTTATATCCAGAACGAAGGCTTACGGTGAATAGGACACGGATTAAACGGATTCTCTTTGCGAAGACGCGGATAAAACGGATTTTTTTCTCTTTTTGTCATTCCGACGAAGGGGGAATCTCATCAATATTGTCAGACTGAGCGATCCTGATCCCGAAACTTCAGGAAGGGAGAAGTCCCGTAACTATATGTAACCCAAAATTACCCATAACTTTTTTGATTGATGATTAAACCGGTGCTAATTCCCCGTGTTTAATTGGTATCTTTGCAGTCCTAAATGTTCAAATTATGATTTTCGAAAAAACTTTTGCCCACGCAGAATGGTGGCGGTATTGGAAACAACCGCAACGCTTTGAACAGCGTAGGACACCTAAAATGCGTGGGTTTTATATTTTCCTAAATGTTCAAACTATGAGTACAAACACCCTTACAAAAGAAACCCAATTGCGGTTAACCGATTTCTTCAACAAATCAATCGACCCGATAAGTATGGCAAAAACAATTAGACAAGTAAATTACATACTTGCTCTAAGCCTAATGCGAGAATCCGAAACACTGAAATTCGAGAAAACAAGCCTTGAAAATGGTTTTTATTGGTTGAATGAATTAGCAGAAACTTTAAATCCTTATTTGGATGCTGAATAGTTAAAATAGAAAAAGCCACTACAAAGTGGCTTTTTAAGTTTTCAATATTTACTGTGAAAGAATTCTGAATGTACGAAAATGACAATTTTCAGTTTTTTAAAGGTAAAGTCTGGTTTGCCAAAAACTTTTTTGTTGTTTTTTCTATATCTATAACCAAGATTCCATAATCCTTTTGCTAAAGTTACTTCGGCTTTTGTTGCCGTGCTTTTGATGGCACGCATGTTTTTGGAACGTTGTTCTGGATTATGGACATCCATTTTAAATAAATATTTTAGGTATAAAATCTTTAATTAAATTATGAAGTAAATCTTTTTTCTTGTCTTCTTTATGAATTGCAATTAGTAAAGTATTTTCTCTTATTTTTATTACTTTACCATTTAATAGCCTAAAATTTTCATTTACAAATTCACTTAAATTTTCTTCTCGAAAATCTTTTTCATAAAATTTAAACTCGCAATCACTAGGAGAATTAAAATATTTCAAAAACTCTTCTCTAAAATAATTTTTAGTACCAATTCTAAAAGCATCTATTTTGTCTGTATTTATACTTGTATAAGATTTCAAAACAAATAGAAAATTAATTCTGTACTGCAAAACAAATAAAGTATCTCTATCAAAGATCCTATCTTCAAAATGAGATGATTTTTTTACTATTTGAAATTTTTTTAGAATTGGGTTGTCAAAATTGCTTTTATCAGTCAAATGCCCATAAATAAAAAAATTTGGGGAAATATTATATCCCTCAGTTATATCATCACGATAGCGAATATCATCATATGGCTTCTTTTTATTTAATAAATCTATATTAAACTGAATTACATTTTTTGCGTATGTAAATTGTTTGTACGTAGATAATTTTCCTGCTAAAGAATCTGATTTATAATATTTAGAATCTCCTATATAAAAGATATTATCTGTGTCAATAATCGATTTGTAATCAAAAATATGATCAATTATTTTACCATCATTATTGTTTTTTAATTTTTCAATTGAAATTTTATTAATTGATTTGTCATATGTTTTGTCTGTAAAAAGTTTGTCAATCATATCTTCAAAAACTATATTATAGTTTCTAACAGAAATAAATTCTTCATTTTTTCTTTTTGGACTGCTTAAATCTGTTTTGTCGAAATATAATTCACATAACTGATATATTCTTTTTAAAGTATCAGCAAAGTATCGATGTTTGATTTTCCTGAGTTTAGCAAGTCCTGTTCTTTGCAATTTCTCAAATTGACTTCCAGTTATAAGTTTGTAGCTTTTATCTATACTAACAGGTAAATCATGTTCCGTTTTGAAGTGATTAAGAATTGAGAAAAAATAACTCAATAATTCTTCTTCATCATTTACTTTTTTCTGTTTATTCCTAATATCAATATAAAGAGGAGAATTATTTGAAATAAGTATAGGTAATGATGTTCTGATTGTTTTATCCCATTTGGCTTTTTTAGCCTGATTCGAAATGAATTCTATATGATGATAAAGAATTGTGTTTTTGTTTTTTTTGTAAAAATTCACAAAACTTAAAATTAAATCTAAATAAGAGTATTCTTTTAGACCTAAATTCGAATTTAGTTCAAAGCTTTGACTAGTTTCAACTATTAGTGTATTTCTGTGGCGATTTCTAAATTCTGCTAAACTATTATAGAAATAAATTAAAAGCTGCCTTACCCAAACATAATCCGCATCATGTTTAATAGATGCTTTTAAATCTAAATCAAATAATTGTTGAGGAGATAATTTAAAAGCTTTTCTGCCTTTAATAAAAACTTTCGGAAGGATATATATTAATTCATTTTTAATGAACGAATGATAGTAGCCCACACAATTTATTGTTCCAAACATTTCTTCTTGAATAAAGAATTTTGGATCATCAAAGACTTTTGTTAAAGAGTCTAAATTGTATTTTTCTCCTTCAATTAATATTTTCATTCTATTGGCTCTTCTGTATTTTCATTTTTTTTTCTTTTGTCAGTTATTTCAATGTTTAATATTTTTGGAGATAATAATTTAATTAAATTATCTTTTCCATTAGAATTTATCGGGAAAAAATTCTCATATGAAATATTTCTTTCAATTAATGAAAAAATTGACTCATCTTCATCTTTAAAAACATCTATCCATAAATAGAAAATAGCTTTATTAATGAATTCATCTAATGAAATTTCTATGTTGTCGGGTTTGATGAAATAATTACCAATGCATTTGTCAGATCCTAAATTACGATTAAATGTGATTTTTTTATTTACATTTATTATGAAATCAATCCATTTAAATGATAGATTATCATCTATTTTTACAATGTAATCATAAGAATTGTTTTTTGTCGCTTCACTTGTTTCAGTAGCGTCGTCGTTAAATTCTTTATCATTTATAGGTATGTATTCCCAATCCCATCTTCTTTTAAATGCACTATCCATAGGGAAAAGCGATTGATCGGAAGTATTCATAGAAGCAAGGATGTGAAGATTTGAAGGTAATCTCATTTTTCCTCCCTCAATTCCTTTTGTGCCAACCAATAAAAGTTCAAGATGCTCTTTTAACTCTTTCGAAGGAGATATAGAATAGTCGCTCTTTCGATCTAATAACTGAAATAAATCACCAAAAATTTCTGCACAATTTCCCCTATTTATTTCTTCAATAGCTAAAAAGTAATCTTTGGATTGATTTTTCCATGCTTTAACATATATATTAGTAAATACCTGAGGTACGAACTTATAGGTAATTTCTAGCTTTCCATTTTCTTCGTTTACCTCTGAAGTTGGTCTATATCCTCCCACGAAGCACGAATAATCATATTCTGGATGAAAAGTTATTCTTTCTTTCTCATCGTCTAAATAATTTTTAAGAATATTTTCTATTTTATGCGATTTTCCTGTTCCTGGCGCACCGTAATAGATTTTTTGCAAAATATTTCTATTAAGTTTCGTTTTTTGAAATAATGAATATTTATCATCTTGTTTTTTTGCTTCAAAGGAGCCTTTTGAGAAATCAGCAACAAAATTTTTGAAATTATTAAAGGATAAGTTACCATTATCTACATCGCCCCACTGAGTTGAAAAATAAGAATATGGATAATCTTGTAAATTTAAATTTTCAGGAAAAAAGCGTTGAGTATTTTGATTTCCAGAACTTAAACTTTCTCTAGTTTGCTCCTGATCGAAAGAGCCAATCAAATTACCTGATCCAAAATAAGGTTTCATTTTTAAACCCACATATTCCGTTTCGTTAATTTGTGAATTTTTCTCAATAGTATTTTTTAAAATTTCATTTGACCCAAATTGATTCAGGAGGAATTTAAATGCACTGAAAGCAAATTGTTTTAAATCTTTTTCAGAAACAACAATTGCACTAGTTTCTGTTGTGTTTATTTCATCTATAGGCTTTTGTTTTGGAGTATATAATTCAGCTAACAGTTCAAGTTCATGGATTGTTTTTTTTAAAGACTCTTTATTTAGATTTATTTTATTATCTGAATATTTACTGACATCATAATTATTGCTCCAGCAAATTAGTTTACTAATTGTTGTAAAAAGAGGCTTTGTTTGAACTGTAGCCATAGCGTTTGCTGCTGAATCCTTAAAATTTGCAGCAGATAAATCACGCCATTTTTTTTCATCGTAATTTGAATTGTTTTTAAATTTATCCAAATTGGCTAGTATATCTTTTACTATTGATATTACAGAATCTAAACCTAAAGTAAAAGATTTACCACTAGTATTGCCAAAAGTGACGTATCCTCCTCTTTTCGCTAAAGTAGCTTCAAATTTCGAGTTTTGTTTTATAGTTTTAAAATATTCAGATAAATCTATTGGTTTCATAAAAGTTGTCTTTTAATTTCATTAAAAATAGTTTGTATAACGGGAACTGAAACACTATTTCCAAATTGCTTGTAAGCTTGATTATCTGATACTGGAATAATAAACCTTTCAGGATATCCCTGAAGATTCGCTGCTTCTCTAGGTGTTAATTTTCTTGGATTTGCATCTTTTTGTTCAATCAAAATTTCGCTACCATCTTTGTAATATCTAGCAGATATTGTGCTTGTATAATTAGAATCCATATTGAAAGAAGAAAAGCCAAAACCATTTCCTTTTTCGGCATGCTCTTTTCTTCTTCTAATATGGCCCGCATAAAGTTTATCTGAAATCGTATATTTTGAATCGGCATTATTGGATAGTATATCTCCAACTTTTGTTTTTCTAACTTTTGTCAAATTTTTTAAGTCAAAGATCATATTATTATCTTCATCAATCCCCAAAGGAAATTTGAATTCTCTTTTAATATCTTTAAGCCATGCCACAATAAAAATACGCTCTCTGTTTTGAGGTAACCCAAAATTTTTAGAGTTCAATACTTCCTTTTCAACATTATACCCTAAATCCTCAAAGGTTCTTATAATAGTTTTTAAAGTGTTTCCTTTATCATGGTTTTTTAAACCTTTTACATTTTCAAGAAAAATTACTTTTATTGGTTTTTTATTTTCAATTCTTCTATTGATTATATCAGCAACATCAAAAAATAAGGTTCCTCTAGTATCTTCAAATCCTTTTTTTAAACCCGCATGCGAAAATGGCTGACAAGGAAATCCTCCACACAAAACATCAAATTCTTTAGGGATATACATTTTTGTGCTTTCTTTAGTAATATCGCCGAAAGGTGTCTCTCCAAAGTTTGCACGATAAGTTATTTGTGAAAACTTATCCCATTCACTTGTAAATATGCACTTTCCTCCTGCATTTTGTAATGCAATTCTAAAACCTCCAATTCCTGCAAAAAGATCTATAAATTTAAAAGTGTAGTTTTCTGGTGTGGGAAAAGGTACATTTTCAACTTCAAATAATAGTTGTTGCAATGCAACCTCAGCAACAAGATTTAACTTCTCCTCCTCATTTTTATATTCAACAATTTCATTTAAATATTTTATTGCTTCTTTTTCGTAATGCTTCTTTACTCCATTATGATAATTATGTAGATAATGCGTTACAACAGCTTTTTTATTTCCCTCTTGTTCTACAGTTCTTATTTTAAACTTTTTTCCATCAAATTCTTCAATTGATATTTGCTCTTTCATTTTCATTTCTTAAATTCATTATTGTTAAAAAAAGTTCCAAAATCAGTATCAAGAGCAATAATTATTTTCTCTAAAATCTTAACTGTTACATTCCTTTTTCCTGTTTCTACTTTTGTCATGTAGGTTCTATCTACTTCAGCAAGGTTAGCCAATGCTTCTTGCGAGATTTCTTTTCTCTTTCTCAATTCTCGAATTCGGTCGCCAATTTTAATATTGATATCCATTAATTTGTATTATTGAAGTGAAACAAAACTATCTAAATGTTGCTTTTTGTGCAACGGCATAAGAGTCACTTTTCATCAAAAAATGACGCTAATAATTGTAAATTTTAAAACAAAAAAAACGCCAATCTCTCGATTGGCGTTTAAGTCATTTTACAAGAATGACAATACTATATTAAAGCTAAAATCCTACTTATTCGAATCATTCTTCTTCCCCCATTTAATCTTAATTTTTCCGCCATCATCAACAGCTAATAAGTGCAACACGATTCCTCTTTCGCGAACAGCATCCCGTTCGGCTTTGGTGGCTAGTTTTACATCATTTTTGGAATTTCGGAGTGGGATCGTCAAAGCTAGATTCGTATCATTTCCGAGGGAGTAAACTCCATCAACATCGAAATTCAAAACACTTGAACTTACTTTTAAGTTATTGACATTTACATTTTGCCCTTTCAAAATAAGGCTTCCAGACAAATCGCTGAATGTAATATTATTCACATCACGAAACGGAAATGCAAATTTTCCAATTTTTACAATCGGCTCAAAGTTTATCAATGCACCATTATTGACTTTAAAGTTAATATTTCCAGTTGCCGATTTTGGAATCAAGTCTCCTTTGGAATCAATCACTCCAGCAACACTTGCTTTGGTGGTTAGTTTTCCTTTTATGTCTTTGGCATCGAATGATTTTATATTAAAATTATTGAACGAAGTTAGAAACCTTGAAATATCCACATTATTTACCTGAGCATCAGATTGGAAATTATACCTGTTTCCCGTTGGATTCAATGTAGCCGAGAAAGCAATTGTCCCTCCCGCCGTTTGCAAAAACCCATTTTGAACCGTTACATTAGAGTTTGTTAATCGTACAGTAGCTTTTGCATTTGTCGCTGCTAATTTGGCATAAACAAGCTTATCCATATTAAGCTGCAAAACTACTTGGCACTTATTTATAACCGTATGGAGCTGATCTGAAAAACTCTGGCGACTCGCAGTTTTTTTACTCGTTTGTTTGCTTTTTTGCGATGTGGCAATTACACCCAAGAATTGTTTTATATCAATACTTGGACTATAAATATTCCAATCTATCAGCATTTTTTCGGGAGCATCGTAGTACAGATTCAGAAAATTATCGATTCTTCCTTCTACAAAAATGGTATTGTGACGATCCTTAAATGCAAACTTCTTGATTAAAAGTGCCTGCTCGGTAAAATCCAGCTGGATATCTGTTTTTTCGAAAGTAAGTCCCTTTGGAACATAACTCAAACTGGTATTTTTAACTTCAACGTTCCCTATAAATTTGGGTTTTCGGAAATATAAATCGACTATATCACACTCAAATTTAAAATTGACTTTGGCTTGACCACTTGAAAAACGCATTAAATCGGCATTAATAATTCTATTAAGATTAGTAACATCAAAATTGGCATTTAAAGTTCCTGTTGCAACTGGTTTATCCAAATTAAGAATCATTGCATCTGGAATTAGAAAAGGAATTTTATTGTAAGCTCCTTTAAATCCATGTATTATCACTGCCGAATTTTCATCGTTACAACCTAACTCATCCTTGAATGTATTTGTAAATTTTCCGTTAAAAGTACAGTCAGAAATTAATCCGTCGGGAATATGCAATTCGTTGTCCTTAACTTCGGCAACTACATTAATTTTGGGATCTCCTTCGGCGTTTAAATCTCCATCGATCGTACAAGTTACACCGATTGGGTCTTTTAAATCATACCACTTAAGCTTGGAACTAATATTATTGGCGAGCAAATAGGTAGCATTCTTCCAGAGGATTCTTGTTTTTATTTCGATTCCAAAATTAGAACTCGTCTTACCTACATCAAAATAAGATTTAACATCAAATTTATCTCCTCCTATTTCGAGTCCGTCAACATTTGCAGTGATTTTATTTTTGTCGGTATTATAAGTAACTGCAATAATTCCTCTGATTCGTTTGTCTTTGGCAAAACTTCCTTTCAAGCTATTAAAAGCCATACTTTTTACATTGGTATCTACAAAAAGATTGGTGCTCCAATCGCTTCCATCATAATCGATATTGGCTTTTAAAGCTGCAACTTCAAAATCGAACAGTTTATTTCGTGGTTTATTTTCGGAAATAAAATGCACATTGGTCATGTCAATTTCATCTACCAACGTAGTTTTACTCTTGTCTTTTTTATCTTTATTGGACTTTTTCCTAAAAATATCCGAATTTGTTATTCCGTTTGGTCCTTTATAGAAATCGACTGTAGCATCATTGATTTCGATTTTATGAAAGTCGATTTTATCAGATATTAAACTCAAAATATTTAATCGTACTTCTATTTCCTTTGCCGTAAGAAATGTTTGTTTATGCAATGCCCACAAACTATCTTTTAGTTCGACATCTGTTAATGCTAAAGTAAGATTGGGAAATCCTGTTAGGAATTTATACTGGATGTCTCCAATATGGATTGTTCCACTAATATTATCATTTATCTTATTGTTTATCTTTAGAACGATTTTATCTTTATTGTGGTTAAAATAATACGCCAATCCTCCCGATGCAAGTAGCAATAATGCGATAAGACCTAAGATGAAAAACCCAATGCGCTTTGCATATTTTTTAAAATGACTTGTTTGTACAAAGTATTTTATTTTATCAATAATTTGTTTCATAGGAAGTAATTTTAAAATGGGAATATTAAAGATACTCTAAAAACATAAGAAATAGCAGTGTTTTTATACAGAAAAATGCCTTTATAGAAAACAAGTCCTACAAAGGCATTATATTATTACTCGTTGTTTATTATTTTTTTTAACACATAGAAACTTAGTTTTTGTACCCTCTAAAAAGGCGTTTCACTTATCTATAACACACATAGCTAGCTATGTGAAAGAAATGTATTTCCTTTTTTGTTCTTTTTTCACACAGACAACCTATGTTTCTATGTGTTAAATGAAATTTTATAAATTGTACCTACCACTCTACAGCTCTAGCCCTGATGGGAACGACATCCTTTTTATAAGGTTTTTTTGCCTTATAAAAAGATATAGTGGACAGCAGGAGATTGCTACTAAAAACTAAAACACTATTACTTAACGAGATGTGCTTGTCTAAATTCTTTCAAGACTTCATCGATAACCCAAGTTGTTCTTGCTGCCGAAACACCATTGGACGGGCAACCTGGGGTACCAAGCAATTCCTGTACGACGCTTTCAATAAACGGTTGCTGAATGTGCAGTGGATTTTCTATAGGAAAACTTTCTATTTTTCCCTCTTTATCTTCGAGTAATATTGGATCATTGCCGAAGGTTGAAAAGGAAATTTTGCCTTTATCACCTACAATTTCTACAATATCATGGCGTCTGTGACTTCCGAAATTCCACAATCCTGTGCCGTGGATTCCGTTTTCGAATAGGAACGACATCGAAACACTATCCTCGGCTGGATATGCCATAAGTTGCGAAGTGGCATGACCACGAACCGACTTAATGGGTCCGAAAACAAAATCTAGAAAATCTAGTGTATGACAAGCTAAATCGACAAATATTCCACCACCGGAAAGATGTGGCAAAACAGTCCAAGGCAAGTTAATTTCGTCGTCGTATCTTGCTTCAAATGGATGATATAAAACACAGTTTACGTGTCTTGGCATTCCGATGATTCCGTTATCGATTAATTCTTTTATTTTTAAGAAACGTGGCAAACATCTTCTATAATATGCTACAAATAAAGGCACATTATGTTCTTTGCAGGCGCTTATCATTTCGTTGCATTCTTCGAAGTTTAGCGCCATTGGTTTTTCGACATAAACAGGTTTTCCGGCTTTGGCGCATAACAAGGCATATTCTTTGTGCGAAGATGGCGGCGTTGCAATATAAACTGCATCTACGTTTGGATCGTTTATTAAATCAACAGCATTCGAATACCATTTAGGTACATTATGGCGTTTGGCATAATCCTCTGCCAAGGCAGCATCTCTGCGCATTACAGCTACTAATGCTGAGTTTTTTGCTTTTTGAAATCCAGGTCCGCTTTTAACTTCGGTTACGTTGCCACAGCCTATAATTCCCCATCTTACAATTTTCATTTTTTTGGTTTTTAGTTGTTCCAAATTTAGCTTAAACTACATAAAAGTTAGCCACTGATTTTAAACTTTGTGCTCTTTGAAGGAAATTTTCTTGCCACAGATTAAAGGATTAAATGGATTTAAAAACTTTGCATCCTTTGCGAACTCTGCGTTTATTTCTTTGCTACAAACCACAATCTTGTCACCCTGACGTAGGAAGGGTCTCATCAAGTAGCTCGACAAAGATTATGGTCCTTCGACTCCGCTCAGGATGACAAAATTGAGGAGAAGCTTTGCGTCCTTTGTGTAAATCCTTGCGAACTCTGCGGTTAATTTTGTTTCGAACTTTGCGGTTAAATTTAATCCTAAAAAAACAGGCTTCTCTAAATTAGAAAAGCCTGTTTTAAATATTTAAGTCTTACTTTTTAGGTAATGTTTTAAATCCCATATTGTACAATGTAAATGCCTGAATATCGACATTTTCCTGAATTGTAGCTGCTACAGATTTTCCTGCTCCATGTCCTGCTTTTACATCGATACGAATTAAAACCGGATTGTCTCCTGTTTGTTTTTCTTGTAATTCGGCTGCAAATTTAAAACTATGTGCCGGCACTACTCTATCATCATGATCTCCTGTAGTTACCATTGTTGCTGGGTAGTGAACTCCTTTTTTTACATTATGAACCGGAGAATATGCTTTGATGTATTCGAACATTTCTTTGCTATCCTGAGCTGTTCCGTAATCGAATGCCCAACCCGCTCCTGCTGTAAATGCATTGTAACGCAACATATCCATAACTCCTACTGCCGGCAAAGCAACTTTCATTAATTCCGGACGTTGTGTCATTGTTGCTCCTACTAATAAACCTCCATTTGAACCTCCACGAATTGCTAAGAAATCTGAAGATGTATATTTTTGAGCGATTAAATATTCGGCGGCTGCGATGAAATCATCAAATACGTTTTGCTTTTGCATTTTAGTTCCTGCATCATGCCATTTTTTACCATATTCACCTCCGCCACGAAGATTTGGTACTGCAAAAACTCCTCCGTTTTCCATCCATACAGCGTTGGCAATACTAAATGCTGGCGTTAAGCTTATATTAAACCCTCCGTAACCATATAACATAGTTGGATTTTTACCGTTTAATTTCAATCCTTTTTTATAAGTAATAATCATTGGTACTTTTGTCCCATCTTTGGAAGTATAAAATACTTGTTTAGATTCGTAATCAGCACTTTTAAAATCAACTTTAGGTTGCTGATAGATTTCTGATTTTCCAGATTTAACATCAAATGAATAAATAGTTCCTGGAGTTGTGTAATTTGTAAATGAATAATACACTACTTTTTCGTCTTTTTCTCCGCTAAAACCACCTGCTGTTCCTACTGCCGGAAGTTTTATTTCGCGAACTAATTTTCCTGTATAATCATATTGTTTTACTACAGATACTGCATCTTTCATATAATTTGCAAAGAAATAACCTCCACCAGTTGATGGCGAAAGTACATTCTCGGTTTCGGCGATAAAGTTTTTCCAGTTTTCTGGTTTTGGATTGCTTATATCAGCAGTTACAATACGTCTGTTTGGTGCGTTTAAGTCGGTTACGATAAATAATTTTGTTCCTTCATTTTCGATAACACTATTATCACTATTAAAGTTATCTACTACAGTAATAATCGGACTATTCTCTTTGGTTAAATCTTTAATATACAACTCATTTCCGTAAGTAGAATTAGCCGCTGTAATTACCAAATATTTCATATCATCGGTTACAGTACCTCCTACATATCTTCTTTTTTGGTCTAAGCCAAAGACAACTTTATCCTCTTTTTGAGGAGTCCCTAATTTATGGAAATACAATTTATGCTGATCTGTCTTAGCAGATAATTCACTTCCTTTTGGTTTATCATAACTAGAATAGTAAAATCCTTCTTTTCCTTTCCATGAAATTCCGCTAAATTTCACATCTACCAAAGTATCTTCTAATACTTTATGAGTTTCGGCATCCATGATAATTACCTTTCTCCAATCGCTTCCTCCCTCCGAAATCGAATAGGCTACAATAGAACCATCTTTGGTAAAATCTAATCCTCCCAGAGAAGTTGTTCCATCCTTAGAGAATGTATTTGGATCAAGGAAAACTTCATCTTTTCCGTTTTCTCCTTTTTTATAGAATACAGATTGATTTTGTAATCCGTTGTTTTTAGAATAATATGTAGATTTTCCTTTTACAAAAGGCGCACTTATTTTCTCATAGTTCCATAATTTTTCCATTCGTTTTTTTAGCTCTTCACGAAAAGGAATTTGGTCCAAATAGGCATATGTAACTTTATTTTCTGCTTTAACCCAAGCAGCAGTTTCTGCCGATTTATCATCTTCAAGCCAACGATATGGATCGTTTACTTTAGTATCAAAATAAATGTCAACGGTTTCTCCTTTTTTTGTCTCAGGATATTTTATTGCATTTGTTTTTCCGCTTTGTCCAAACGCGACAGTTGTAGCAGTTATAGCCATTAGAATACTAATTTTTTTCATTGTTATAATATTACTGTTTCAAACAAAAATAGTTATTTTTTCACTCTTATTGATATAAAAAACGCCAACGATATAGTTGGCGTTTTTAGATGTGTTCCTTAAAACTTATTATCTTATAAATTGAAGTTAACCCCTAGAACTATGTTTCTTCCAATATTAGGAATCCCATCAGTTTTTAATCGGGATAAGTGTGCAATATACTTTTTATCGAATAAGTTATTTCCGTTTATATTAAGGTCAAAAGCCGTTTTACCGAATTTTACTTTTCCTCCAAATCCTAAGTTAACCAGAGTATATCCTTTGGAAGCAGTTTCAAAACCACTCACATTATCCTGATTAAAAGTAGAGCTCACATTTAAAGTTGCAAATCCTTCCTGAAACCAATTATTGATTTTAAACTCTGTTCTTATCGTATTATTCCAATTGTTTGCTGGAATTAATGGTAAGTAATCTCCATTTTGTTTTTTCCCAGTTACGGGTTCAAAGCTAGTTTCAAAATGCAACCAATCTAAAGGATGTGGATGAAAATGCAATCCGATTTCTCCTCCATACAAATTGGCATTATCCTGAATATAGGCAAAAACATCATTATTATCCAGAACCTCTCCTGTAGGCGAAGTATAGATATAATTGTTTACATGGTTATAGAATCCGTTTACGAAAAACTCAAAATGGCTGTTTTTATATTCTAAGTTTAAATCTGTTTGTACGTTTTGTTCTGTTTTTAAAGCACTATTACCTATTTCATAACGATTTGTTCCTTCATGAACCCCATTGGATGTAAGCTCTGCCAAGTTTGGCGCTCTAAACCCTGAAGCTACATTTAAACGCATTGTTAAATCGTCGGCTAGATTGGTTTTATACCCCAATGATGCATTAAAACTATCAAACGATCTGTCCAATGCTTGAAAATAACCTTCTTCACCTTCGATTCCATGTGCAATCGAAGTTACATTGCGGTTATCAAAACGCAAACCTGCTTGCAATACATTACTTTTCCACTCGTAATTTGCCGTTCCAAAAACACCAAAATCATTTGTTGTTGCATCCGGAATTAAATATTCTTCTCCCGAATTTTTATTCGTTTGGTGCATTCCCTGAACTCCAACAATAGTTTCTATTTTACCCATTTTAGGCAAATGGTACTTTACATTGTAATTAAAAGTTTTCAGTTTCATATGTAATGAAGCTTCATTACTATCTTCGAACTCACTTCTATCATTTGTGATATAACCTAAATCAACATCTAATTTTGAATTCTGAAAAAAGAAAACATTATTCAAACTCAACAAATGATTAAAAACACCTTGTCTTGGAAATTCCGTATTCTTACTTGTTGTTTGCTCTCCAAAACCTTCTTCGGGAATTCCTAAATCCAGTTTATTATAATTGTAACGTAAAACACTCGAGAAGCTAGAATTACTATATCCTATTCCGGTTTTAAAATCGGTCTCATTATATCTTGTATTTGTTACACGTTCACTATCACCAGCTTTATAATCGGAGTGTGAGTTGAAACTTCCGCGGGCTAAGAACTTCCAGTTTTCTGTAGATGTTTTTAATCCGATAGAAGAATTACTTCCTAGTGTGTTGGTAAAATACTTCTGACTGAAATTAGCCTTAAAATCTCCTGCATCGGCAAATTTTTCTGGGTTAAAATACAAAACTCCTCCCAAAGCATCAGATCCATATAATAAAGATGCTGGACCTTTTATAACCTCAACACTTTCGATTCCGGCATCATTTAATCCTAAACCATGTTCATCTCCAAATTGCTGATTTTCCAATCGAACTCCTTGTGAATAGACCAAAACACGATTCCCACTTAATCCTCGAATTACTGGTTTCCCGATAGAAGTTCCTGTAGATATTTGAGAAACCCCAGGAATCGTCGCCAATCCTTCTATCAATGTCGAAGTCCCTTTTTGTTGCAATGATTTGATAGTTTCATGCTCTACTTTCATTACGTTTTGCGATTGTAATTTGCTAAAAGCTGTGGAGACAATTACCTCATCCATTTCAAAAGCGGCTTGTGTAAGTAAAACATCAAGCGTGTTTTGTTTTAATACTTTATCGATATTTTTATTCTGGGTTGTATATCCCACATATGTAAAAGATAAACGCAATCCCCCTTTTGGAAGATTATTCAGTGTGTATTTTCCGTTTTCATCCGTGGTAGTTCCTTTATGCAATTCTGGCGCATAAACCGAAACTCCCGGAACTGGTTGGTTTTGCAAATCGGTTACGGTTCCAGAAACAGTATTTTGGGCATTAATCAAGCCCGAAAACCCTAAAATAAGGGCTATTATAATTTTTTTCATTGAAAATGATGCTATAGTTAGATAAATTCTTCTTTTAAAAACAATTCAAAGACAATGTATAAATATGCTCAATAACACCGATAACAATCAGAATTAGTAAACCATTTTCACAACTTGAATTCTTTAAACAAAGATTTTGTTTGATTTTTCATAAAATCAAAACTGTATAAATATGTTGTTTCCGAAAATATCAGAATACAGATAATATTAAACTACAGGCGGGCCTCGGAGGGAATATAAACTTCCAGAAAAAGAAATAGAAATTTCCGAAAATGTAAAGAAATAAGGAATTTCTTCATGAAAAGTAGGTAACTGAAAAGTGAATTTTTCAGGTGTAATATAGGTGCTTAAAGCAAAATGACAAATGTAACAATAATCGAAATTATGATGCTGATGCGTTATTTCGGTATTTGTTACGTTATATTCGTGATGGCATTGTTTTACTGAAAATTCCTGTACAATATGCTCATAACTATGAAATGACTGAAACAGCATTGAGAACAATACTGTCATCGTCAAAGAAATACTTAATATGAGCTGCTTCTTTTTCATGCTTTGCAAAGGTATAAAAAACATATAAGCGAAATGAAATCTACAGGAGTTTCATTAAAAAACTATAATTAAAGATAAAAAATTAACCGGAAATATTTTTAACCGCAAAGATGGCAAGGTTTTGAAATCTATTTAATCCTTTAATCTGTGGCAAAAAAAATTAACCGCAAAGAACACAAAGGTTTACGCAAAGGTCGCAAAGCTTCTCCTCAATTTTGTCATCCTGAGCGGAGTCGAAGGACCATAATCTTTGTCGAGCTACTTGATGAGACCCTTCCTATGTCAGGGTGACAAGATTGTGTTTGTGGCAAAAAAAATTAACCGCAAAGAACACAAAGGTTTACGCAAAGAGCGCAAAGCTTTTCCTCAATATTGTGGCTTATTTGTATTTTGAGTTTAAATACTATATATGTAGTTTTTACTCTCAACAAAACATTCGTGTTAATTCGAGTAATTCGTGGCTAAAAAATTAACCACAATCAAACCACAACCGAAACCCTCAAAATCTTATATTTGTAAGGTAAATATCAAAATGCAAAAACCACATATATTCTTGGAACAATCATTAAAACCAAAATCCAAAATGCGATTATTTTTTAGTTGTTTATTTTTAGTATCGTTTCTGAATGTTTTTTCTCAGGAAGAGAAAGCTCCTGCTACAGAAACTCCAAAAGTAAAGATTGATTCTCTGTACCGAGAAGATCAGTTTTATTTTGCTGTTACCTATAACGCATTAAATAAAGGTCCGGACGGATTATCTCAAAAAAAGTTTTCGGCGGGATTAAGTTTTGGTTTCTTGAGAGATATGCCTATCAATAAAAATAGAAACGTTGCAATTGCTGCAGGTTTAGGTTTTAGCTATAAAAATTACTTTCAGAATCTTGGTATAACAGGTACAAGTGATGCTCCTGTTTATAATGTTGTAAGCTATTCTGATGTTAGTACAAATAAATTCACTCAGTATTTAGTCGATTTACCAATAGAATTCAGATGGCGAACTTCAACATTCGAAAGCTATAAATTTTGGAGGATTTACGGTGGTATAAAATTTAGTTATGTCCTATTTGACCGATCAGTTTATAAAGATTCCGATCAAAAAGTTGTTATTAAAAACAATCAGGATTTCGAGAAACTTCAATACGGTGTGTATATTTCATCTGGTTTCAACACTTGGAATTTCTATGCTTATTATGGCTTAAAACCATTATTTAAATCATCGGCCAAAACACCTACAGAAACCATTGATATGAGAACGATGAATATTGGTATTATTTTTTATATCCTATAGCCAAAAAAACACAAATAGTAACTGCGGAATTACTCCTATCAGCAATCCTATAACAAGTTCTTTATTGGTATGTGCATTCATTTCCAGACGGGATGAAGCGACAAAACCATTGATTAAAATAAAAAAAGCGACCCAATATATCATATTTGGCACTTGAAGGTGTCGACTTAAACCAATAGCAAATATCGTTAACCCGCTAATGGCGATCATATGCAGACTTGCCTTTATTTTAAAAAATGACAAAACCAGTGCGATTATTGTACTAAACAATGCACCTAAAAAAAAGAAATGCAACTCTGGATAACGTACAATTACTACACTACGTTTCACTAATAAAATAATTAAAAAGCAATGAAGTACCAGCGGAATCTTTCGCTGTGAAGTTTCATGAATCATAACCGAATCTACATTTCCTGTGGAACGAAGCAGTAAAAAGAACAACATAGGAACCAAAACCGTGATAATCAATATCTGAAAAAGGATAAAGAATTTCTCCTGATTAACAAATGCATCACCTTTAAAAAAAAGATAAAACAAGCTGGCATACATCGAAATAAATAATGGATGAAATAAATAAGAAAATATAGGAAGATTTTTTTTCAACGGCTTGGTTTTATTGTCTCAAACAAATATAAAAAAATATATGACTTTCTATAAAATGCTCAAAATTTTAACAGCAACTAAAAATGGACCGCAGATGACACAGATTCGCCAAGGCGAAAACGCAGATAAAAACGGATTTTTTTATTTTTATTGTTTTCAAAATCTACCTATATCCGCGTTCCTCTTATAGACAATCTTTGCATTTTTAAGAAAATATTAAAAACTCTTTTCTACCTTTAATGTTTCAAATTATATCATGATTTCTAAATCATATTTATCATCAATTTGCGTTTTACATTTCAACACAAAACATTTCACTATATAATGCCAATAAATCTTAAAAATATAATTCAGATCCTTCATGCACAATGGCTTGGAGGGAATTCCGATATAAACATCGACCATATTTCTATCGATAGCCGTTCGTTACAAAATGGTCCGAAAAGTTTATTTTTTGCTTTAAGCGGACCTAATAATAATGCTCACGACTATATTCCGGAGTTAATCGAGAAAGGTGTTCAGAATTTTGTAGTAACTCAAATCCCCGAAAAATATAAACAAAGAGCCAATTATATAGTTGTCGAAAACGCATTAACGGCATTACAAACTGTTGCCGGCTATTATCGTAGTCATTTTAATTTTCCTATTATCGGATTAACCGGAAGTAACGGCAAAACGATTGTAAAAGAATGGCTTAACTTCTTACTAAGTCCCGACTATAATATCATTCGAAGCCCAAAAAGCTACAATTCTCAGGTTGGTGTTCCGCTTTCGGTTATTGCCATAAATGAAAAACACAATCTGGGTATTTTTGAAGCTGGAATTTCGACGGTTTCAGAAATGGATAAACTAGAAAAAATCATCAAACCTACTATCGGACTTCTTACCAATATTGGTTCGGCTCACGACGAAGGTTTTTTAAATCTTGTACAAAAGATAGACGAAAAGTTACTTTTATTTAAAGAAACTCCTGTAATTATTTATCAAAAAAATGATGTTGTTCATTCTTGTTTAACTCAATTTGCTGCTGAATATTTACTGGATTCCAGAGCGTTATTTTCTTGGAGTTTTACTGATAAAAAAACCGATGTTTTCATTTCTAAAAAAGAAACTCATAACGAAAACACACTGATTCGATATGAATACAAGGACGAAATAAACGAATTTACGATTCCGTTTCAGGATGATGCTTCGATAGAAAATGCGATTTCTTCACTGATGGTTTTATTGTATTTAAAATACGATTCGGCTACGATCCAAAACCGAATGCATTTATTGTATCCGGTAGAAATGCGCCTGGAAGTAAAAAATGGAATCAACAATTGTAGTATAATTGATGATAGTTATAGTTCGGATTTTCAATCCCTAAAAATTGCATTGGATTTTCTGGAAAGTCAACATAAATTCAAGAAGAAAACCGTGATTTTATCCGATATTCTTCAGAGTGGATTTTCTAATGAAGAACTATACTCGAAAGTAGCACAACTTATCGAGACCAATAAAATAAGTCGTGTTATTGGTATTGGCTCGACCATTACAGAATATAAAGATAAATTTTTCAATTGCATTACATTTCCAAACACAGCCGAATTCATTGCACATTATGAATCGCTTGATTTTGAAAATGAAACCATTCTTATAAAAGGAGCGCGTTCCTTCCATTTTGAAGAAATTGTGACGTTACTCGAAGAAAAAACCCATGAAACAATTCTGGAAATTAACCTCAACGCTATTGGTCATAATCTTAATTTCTTTAAATCCAAAATAAACCCAACCACCAAAATGATGGTGATGGTTAAGGCATATAGTTATGGTAATGGCGGACTGGAAATCGCCAAATTATTAGAACATCATAAGGTAGATTACCTTGGTGTGGCTTTTGCCGATGAAGGAATCTCACTTAAAAACGGCGGTATAAAACTCCCTATTATGGTGCTTAATCCCGAATCGACTAGTTTCTCTGCTATTATTCAGCATCAACTGGAACCCGAAATTTACAGCTTGAAAGGCTTGAACGCTTTTTTAAAAATTGCAAAAGAGAAAAATTTACATCATTTCCCGATTCATATAAAACTAGATACAGGAATGCACCGATTGGGTTTTGAAGCCAATACCCTCGATGAGTTAATTGCAACTTTAAAAGGAAATACAACCGTTGAGGTAAAAAGTGTATTATCACATTTGGCGACAAGTGATGAAGAGAAGCATTTTGATTTTGTTCTTTCTCAAATCGCCTTATTCGAAAAACTGTCTTCAAAATTATTGGCAGCATTAGATATTAACCCGATTCGTCATATCCTTAATACATCTGGAATTAGCAATTTCCCACAGGCACAATATAATATGGTACGTTTGGGAATTGGTTTATATGGAGTTTCGAATGATCCTGCAGAGCAAAAATATCTGGAAAACGTAAGCACATTAAAATCGATTATTTCGCAAGTAAGAACTATTCCTGCCGGCGACAGTGTAGGTTATGGGCGTCGTTTTATGGCCGAAAAAGAAACCCGAATTGCGACAATCCCAATTGGTTATGCCGACGGAATAGCCAGACTTTGGGGCAACGGAGTAGGTTTTGTAACTATAAAAGGTCAAAAAGCACGAATTGTTGGAAACGTTTGCATGGATATGCTTATGGTCGATGTAAGTGCTATTGACTGTAAAGAAGGTGACGATGTAATCATCTTTGGCGAAAGCCCGACTGTAGTCGAAATGGCACAAGAATTACGCACGATTCCGTATGAAATCCTAACAAGTATTTCGCAACGTGTGAAGCGCGTATTCTTCCGCCAGTAATATTTTATGCCAATTTATGTTAAAATGTGCGAAATATTACTTATTTTCGAGGTAAGAAAAATTTTAAACTAAAACTATATTAATTATGGGAATGTTATCTGAATTTAAGGAATTTGCAGTAAAAGGCAACGTGGTAGATTTAGCTGTCGCAGTCATAATTGGAGCTGCTTTTGGTAAAATTGTAAGCTCGTTTATCGAAGATGTTATTACACCATTGATATTAAAGCCGGCATTGGATGCTGCGCATTTATCTTCAATCGAACAGTTAACCGCTTTTGGAGGTGTAAAATATGGTTTATTCATTTCGGCAGTAATTAACTTTATAATTGTTGCATTTGTACTATTCTTGATAATCAAAGGTATAAATCATGTTAAGAAAAAAGATGTTCCTGCACCAGCTGGACCTACGCAAGAAGAATTATTGACACAAATTAGAGATTTATTAAAAAAATAATCCGCTACACTATTGTCTAACTAAACCGTTCAAAATCTGAACGGTTTTTCTTTTTTGTTACAAATATAACTTTTTGTTATTTTTTGTGAACGCGCTTGTTTTAATCTCCATTATACCTATTTTTGCATTTTAAATAATAAATATTCATAATAAAAAATATAAAAATGAGAATAGCGATTGTAGGCGCTACCGGTATGGTTGGCGAAGTAATGCTAAAAGTGTTGGCAGAAAGAAATTTCCCTATTACAGAATTAATTTTGGTTGCATCTGAGAAATCAGTTGGAAAACAAATCGAATATAAAGGAACAAATTATACGGTTGTTGGATTGCAAACCGCAGTAGACCTGAAAGCTGATATTGCAATATTTTCGGCTGGTGGAGAAACTTCATTGGAGTGGGCACCAAAATTTGCAGCAGCAGGAACAACTGTTATCGATAACTCATCGGCATGGAGAATGGATCCTACAAAGAAATTAGTTGTTCCAGAAATTAATGCTTCTACATTAACCAAAGAAGACAAAATTATAGCAAACCCAAACTGTTCGACTATCCAGATGGTTCTAACATTGGCTCCATTGCACAAAAAATATAACATTAAGAGAATTGTTGTTTCTACTTACCAATCTATCACAGGAACTGGTGTAAAAGCAGTAAAACAATTAGAGAATGAATACGCTGGAATAAAAGACGAAATGGTTTATAAATATCCTATTCACAGAAACGCTATACCTCATTGTGATAGCTTTGAAGAAAATGGATATACCAAAGAAGAAATGAAACTGGTTCGTGAAACACAAAAAATCCTTGGCGACAACACTATCGCTGTAACAGCAACTGCGGTTCGTGTTCCTGTTGTTGGTGGTCATAGTGAAGCCGTAAACGTAGAGTTTACAAATGATTTTGATGTAAATGAAGTACGCGAAATTTTACATCATACCGATGGCGTTACCGTTCAGGATAACATCGACACATTCACCTACCCAATGCCTCTTTATGCCGAAGGTAAAAATGATGTTTTTGTAGGTCGTATTCGTCGTGACGAAAGCCAACCAAACACTTTAAACATGTGGATTGTTGCTGATAACTTAAGAAAAGGTGCCGCAACAAATACAATCCAGATTGCTGAATATCTTATTGCTGCAAAACTGGTATAAAACCCATAATTATATTTCAACAAAAGCCGTAATTACAAATTGTGATTGCGGCTTTTTCACATAAAAACTTTATTCTCAACAATAAAAAAGCCATATCTTAGCTATTAAAAATACAAAACGCATGAACTTCGATAATTATAAAGTAATTCCGAATTACAACACTAACAAAACCGACTTGTTCCTTGCTGAATATGAAGACATTGAAGCTTGTGAGCAAACACTAAACATTAGTTTTGATGATGATTATAAAGAATATGTTTTAACCTACGGAAGCGGAATTCTTGGCGGAACATATGTAAGGATATATCTTCCTGAAACAATAATAGTAACCATCGATGAGTGGAAAAACCGACTTACCGAATATTGGTTTTGGGATGAAGGAAAGGATGTTTTGACAAAAGAAGAAGTTTTATCCCGAGGCTTTGGGACTGTAAGAATTGGAGATACATTTGATGGAGATGAAATTATTCTTTATAAAAACGAATATTACGTTTTGCCAAGAAATAGCGGAAAGATATACAAAGCAGGAAAAAATCTAGAAGAAACCATAACTTGGTTGTGTTCCTCGGGAATTTTAACCGATGCATTTTCCGAAAGAGAATTCGAACCTTTTGACCCTAGTGAATGGGGAGACAAATTATAATATAATAATACCATAGCATTTAAATAAAATGACTCAAGAACAAGACAATTATGTCAAAATACTTTTTAGATTTTTCAGCAATGTCCTTAACGAACCAGCTGTAGAAACATTATGGGCAACCATTGTAGATGCCGAAAAAGGATTATACAAACTAGATAACATTCCGTTTTACGCACCCGTTTCTTTCGAAGATGTTGTGTTTGCAGAATTTGATGAGAAAGAACAAAAATTAACGTACCGAGAAACAATTGAACACTCGGGAAATTCTACAATTCAAGTTATTGTATTGGACAAAAACATCCTAGCCAACGATTTACGTGAAATATTCAACACACTCGGTTGTGAGTCTGAAAAATTTAATGATGACTATTTTGTGGTACAGATTCCTGCTACCGTAAAATATGAACCAATAAGAGAAAAACTAATTGAGTTAGAAGATAACAAGATTATAAGTTATGCCGAACCCGATTTGTCAGATAATCATTGGTATTAAAAATCGACAAATGAAAAACATAGAAGAATTAATAAATAAAGAAGATCCAGGTTGGGAGATTGTAACCGAGTGGATTAATGATGCCAAAAACAAAATAGAAATCCTAGCAGTTGATGATGCAAAGGCAAAAGAGGCATTATATAAAACTCAGGTTTCTACACGTTCCCCAATGGGTGCTATTATTTTCAGTACAGGAGGAATATTAGTTGATAATGGCTGGATTAGAATCCTTGGCTCAGGAAATGAAAAACTAAATCGTTCGTTACCCGATTGGAATATCGGGAAATTTACGGAGGAGTTTGGCGAAAATCCGAGATTATTATTAATTGCTGATGATGCTATTGGAGGATTTTTTATTTTGAATGGAGGAGATTTAGGAAGTGATTTGGGAAATATATATTATTTCGCTCCAGACAATCTAGAATATGAGCCACTAGAAATAACATACAGCGAGTTTTTATTGTTTTGTTTTAATAATGATTTGGATGAATTTTATAGAAATCAAAGATGGGAAAACTGGAAAGCTGAAGTTTCTAAATTAGATGGAAATAAGGTTTTTAATTTTCAACCCTTTCTTTGGAGTAAAGAAGGCAAAGACATAAACAAAAATAGCCGTAGAGAAATCCCAGTTGAAGAACAATTCAGTTTTAATATTGAAATGAAAAAGCAATTGACAGAATAAAATTTATATTCAATCGGGTTTATTAATAATTATTCTTTCTAAAATGAGAAAAACATTTACACTTTTTGCTATTTTATTATTCGTTGTATGCAACTCACAGAATACAAAAACCAATAGAGATTCTTTTAAATTGGAACTAATCGCAGATGCTAAAAATAATTATACTATGCAAGTTCCCAATTCGCCCTATTTTGTTAAAGAAAAAGTTCTTCAAATATACCCTTCCGAAAAATTATATATCGAAACAATAATAAAGGACAATTCTATTTATTCGATGACAGTAGTTAATAAGAACCTAAATCCAAAAAGAACAATCGAAATTGATTTTTCCCAAAACGCAACAGACAGGACAAATAAACAAATGTTATTAAAGGTTACAAATCCATTTAATAAGAAACTTAATTACGATGCATCAATGTATATTATAGGACATGATAAATGGATATCAACAAGTATAATCCCCATACTGCCTAATTTGGTTAATTATGAAACTTGGCCAGATGTAATCATTACATTAGCATTAGAAAATTGGCGTTTTGAGTAGCTTATAATTCACTTAATGTATCGCAAATAAGCATTGTGATCTTCAAACATTTCTTAGGAATACAGAAAATTTTCACATTATCTTTTATTTAAAAAAGAAATTAAATCTAAACTATGGGAATACTTGACAGATTATTTGGAAAATCAGAACCTAAAAACCCTGAGGATGAATATCATATAACAACAACCGAAGAATCCATAAAAGTGGAACATCCCAGAAGAAAAACAGAGGAGATTTTATGGAAAGATATTGAGGCAATAAAATTGATAAATACTGATGAAGGTCCTTTTGCTCCTGATGTCTGGCTAGCATTAATTGGCAAGAATTCTGGTTGTTTAATTCCTCAAGGATCAAAAGGATTCGAAAGAGTTTATGATATCGTGTCAAAATATGAAAATTTTAATTTTGAAAACTTCATTTATTCAATGTCAAGCACAGATAATGAAGAATTCTTGCTTTGGAGAAAAGAGGAATAAATATTAATTTAGTAAAAAAAAATTTATCACCAATCCATGGAATCTATTAGAATCGAAAAAGTAACAATTGCAGATATTGAAAAGCTGCAAAATATCGGGAGACAAACTTTCTTAGAAACTTTTTCATTACCTAATACTGAGGAAAACATGAACAGTTATCTGTCTAGTAGTTTTGCCTTTGATAAACTTAAAAATGAAATCGAAAATCCAGATTCTAAATTCTTCTTTGCAGTATTGAATGATGAAGTTATTGGGTATTTAAAGATGAACTCAGGAAAAGCACAAACTGAACTGGGAGACAATAATGCCTTAGAAATAGAACGTATTTATGTTTCGAGAGAATTCTTAGGAAAAAAGGTCGGACAACTTTTGTATGACAAAGCACTACAAATAGCCAAAGAAAGAAAAGTAGGTTATGTATGGCTTGGCGTTTGGGAAGAAAACCATAGAGCATTGGCTTTTTATAAAAAAAATGGCTTTGTCGAATTTGACAAACACATTTTTAAATTAGGAAATGATCCGCAAACAGATATAATGATGAAATTGATTATTGATTTTTCTGCCACAGATTAAAAGGATTGAAAGGATTAAAAAACTTTGTGAACCTTGCGTAAATCTTTGTGACCTTTGCGGTTAATTTCCCCACCACAGATAAAACAAAAACACAAAATGAGTTTAGAACTTGATAATTTCTACCTAAAACAAGAAGAACCTAATAAAGGTTGTTTGCTTGCATTACGACAAATTATTCTTTCGCAAGATTCTGAAATCACCCATACTTTAAAATATGACATGCCTTTTTTCTGTTATAAAGGAAAGATGTTTTGCTATTTGTGGGTTCATAAAACAAATAACAAACCTTATCTCGGAATCGTCGAGGGAAAACACTTTGATAATCCTGAATTAATAGCCGGAAAACGCTCGCGGATGAAAACAATGTTACTTGACCCAAACGAAGATTTACCAATAGACACCCTAAAGTCAATTTTAAAGAAAGCAGTTGACCTTTACAAAAGTGGAGAAATCAAAAATAAATTAGATTGAAATGATACATATTGATGATTATATAAACGATTTTTCTTTACTATTCTCAAACCTGACCAACTTACAACCTTGGAATATTACCGATAATCTTAAGGAAATTATAAAAAAAACAATTCTAACACTCGACGACAATTACACCATAAAAGACAACGTTGCTATTCATAAAACCGCAACAATCGAAAATGGTGTTACTATAAAATCGCCAGCAATTATTGGTGAGAATTGTTATGTTGGTGCACATGCTTATTTTAGAGAAGGTGTTTATCTTGGGAATTCCGTAAAAATAGGTCCCGGTTGTGAAATTAAAAATAGCATTATATGCTCTTTAACAGCTGTTGCGCATTTTAATTATATCGGGAATAGTATCATTGGTAGCAATATCAATTTTGAAGCAGGTTCTATCGCTGCCAATCATTATAACGAAAGAGCGATAAAGAAGATTTCGGTTTTGTATAATGATGAAATTATCGAAACAGGAAGTGAAAAATTTGGCTCATTGGTTGGAGATAATTCCAAGATTGGGGCAAACGCCGTATTATCGCCCGGAACGATATTAAAGAAAAACACAATTGTAAAAAGACTCGAATTAATTGAACAAGTAAAAGGATAATTATGCCATTTGTTAGAATAAGTTTACCAAAAAAATTATCGCAAGAAACCAAAGAGAACATTTCAATCTCGATACATGAATCATTAATTCAGGAATTCAATATTCCGCAAGATGATTATTTTCATGTAATCGAAGAACTAGAAACCTCTCAGATTAAATTTCCGAAGAGTTATCTTGGCATTACCCATTCAGAAAACATTATTTATGTTCAAATAACCGCTGGACAAGGAAGAACAAAAGAGCAAAAAACAAAATTATATGCTCCGATTGCAACTAGAATTTCGAGTACAACCGAGATTTTAAAAAGTGATATTATTATAATTTTACTGGAAAATAATGGTGGTGAAAACTGGTCGTTTGGAAATGGTGAAATTCAGGAACCAAAGCATTTAAAGCAATTAAGTAACAATCAATAAAATGGACAATTACCTAAGACAATTAATTTCAATCGAATTTGAAGACAGAAAAGAAATATTCACTGGTTTTCTTATTGATTATACCGACGATTGGATTTTAATCAAAAACAATCCCGTTGACTTTATAATTGATGGTTATGTAATTTTGAAAAACAAAAATATACAGTCTATTACTCGAGATAGCGATAATGTATTTACAGAAAGTGTAATTAGATTGAAAGGCTTAAAAACCAACTCAGATGAAATAATTCCGCTACGAGATTTATCTTCTATACTTACCTTTATAACAAATAAATATGAGATTTTCCAGATTGCAAAAAAATCTGAAAAATCCGTTTATCTAGGTAAATTAATAAAACTGGATGATGAAGAACTGGTTATCGATTTTCTTGAAACAAGAGGCAAATTTGGTGGTGAACTAAGTATAAACCCAAATAAAATAAGAGTGATAGAATTTGATACTGATTATATCAATTCATTAAAGCTTCTTGTTAATGAAAGAAAAAAGTAATTGATACTGAATTAAGAGTAAATAAAACATTGGCATATTTAGGATTAGACCTAACAGGTTTTTGAAACCTGTTAGGTCTGCATTGAAAACAAAAAACATCATTTTAATCATCTAAAAAACGAATCATGGCAATTATAAGACCCATTTTTAGAATTTTTGATTATAAAAAAGCTGTCGAATTTTATGTTGATTGGCTTGGTTTTGAAATTCTTGACGAACATACTTTTGAAGAAAATTCGCCATTATATATTCGCATTTCTCTCGACGGAATCGAAATTCATTTAAGTGAGCATCATGGAGATTGTTCGCCTGGAGCAAAAATAATTATTAAAGATTTTGTTGGTTTAAAAGACTATCATCAAAAACTGATTCAGAAAAACTATAAATACAACAAACCCGGAATTGAAAAAGCTTTCTGGAACGAAAAAATCTACTGTGTAGAAGTTATTGACCCTTTTGGCAACAAAATAATATTTACTGGAGAGTAATTTCACCACATAGAAACATAGTTTATTGATGTATTCTGAAGTCGTTTCTCTCTCTTACATTAAAACACAATAGAGTAACTATGAGAAAAAGCATAGCTTTCTTATTTATCTCTTTTTAGAAAATTCATTCTATCTTTCTATGTGTTAAATAAAAAACACAAAACTAACTTACAATGAAATTAAACTTATATCAAATAGACGCATTCACAGATAAAATCTTCGGAGGAAATCCTGCTTGCGTTGTTCCATTAGAAAATTGGTTGCCTGACGAAATCCTTTTAAAAATTGCAAAAGAAAATGCCGTTCCTGAAACTGCTTTTTATGTTGTTAACGATAAAAGAGTTCACTTACGCTGGTTTACACCCGAAATTGAAATGGATTTATGCGGTCATGCAACTTTGGCAACGGCTCACACTTTAAAATCGATTCTTAATTATCCCGAAAACACAATCCTATTTGATACTTTAAGCGGTGAATTAATCGTAACTATTGATAAAGACATGTATACTTTGAATTTTCCGTCTAGGAAACCTGTTCCTAGTGAACTTCCGGAGATTATCAGAGATTCATTAAACATTCAGCCTAAAGCGGTTTTAAAATCGAGAGATTACGTTTTAATCTACGAAACCGAACAAGAAATTAGAGACATCGTAATCGACAGACAAACTTTTGATAAATTAAACCTTGATCCAGGCGGAGTTATAGTAACTGCAAAAGGAACTCATTGCGATTTTGTTTCGCGATTTTTTACCTCACAAGCCTCTATTCTCGAAGATCCTGTTACAGGTTCTGCCCATTGTTCGTTAATACCCTATTGGAGCGAACAACTTGGTAAAAAAGAAATGCATGCAAAACAACTATCGGAACGAGAAGGCACCTTGTATTGTGTTGATAACGGCGAAAGAGTTTTAATAAGCGGAAAAGCAAAAACATATTCTACAGGAACATGCTGGATAGAATAAAACATTTAAACAATCATGGAAGTTACCATACGCCAAGAAAATAAAGACGATTACGCAAAAGTTTTTGAAATCATTGAGGAAGCATTTAAAAATGAAGAGCACAGCGATCATAAAGAACAATTTCTGGTAGAGAAACTAAGAAACTCGGATGCATTTATCCCAGAATTATCACTTGTTGCCGAAGTCGACAATGAAATAGTTGGACATATTTTGCTAACCAAATTACAAATCGAAAACAAAGACCAAACATTTGATTCTCTTGCTTTGGCTCCAGTTTCGGTAAAACCAGAATTTCAAGGAAAAGGAATTGGTGCAAAACTGATTCTAGAAAGTCATGCTATCGCAAAAAAATTAGGTTACAAATCGATAATTCTTTTGGGTCATGAAAACTATTACCCAAGATTTGGATATGAACTAACGAACAAATATAATATCGAAATGCCGTTTGACGTTCCTGCAGAAAACTGTATGGTAATTTCGTTAACCGAAAATGGATTAGATGGCGTAAGCGGAATGGTGAAATATCCAGCGGCTTTCTTAGAATAATTTTTAATCGCAATAAAACGATAAAACCAAACAAAATGGCGGATTTAAATTTAAAATACATTGCAGAAAATTATATTGAACTCGAAGAAATATCAAGAACAGTACGACTTTCTGTAGATAAATTACATCAACTTATTGAGGCTAAACTCATACCTGAACCGTCTTACATCATAAATTCGGAAATAACAATAAGTTCTTCTTTAAATGATAGTCATAAAACTACTATCCTAAGAAAATACTTTCCTAAGAATATTTTGGAACTTATAAAAGCAAATGCTGAAAATGCAAACGCTGACGAATTCAAAACAAAGTTTAAGGAAAAACTATTATCACTTTTAAAAAATCACGACCATAAAACATTTGCTTATGGAAATGTTTTTGATGAAAATCAGAAAATAGACCACAATAAAGCCGAAGAAGCTCTGGAAGAAGAATGGGATTATTACTGCAAAGGTGTTTATGGAATTTGTACGATAAACAATAACGAAAATGCCATAATCGAAAAAGAAATTGCTGTAAAAAGAATCCTTGATTTTATCGAAAAGAAGTCTGCAATATTAACTCCCGAAGAAAAAGTAAAACTAGAGGAACTGAATACCGAATTTAACAAAGTTACAAGTTCATTTGCTCCTTATCAGCGAGAATTAAGTAGTAGAGGTAAATATCTCGACAAACTACTAAAAGAATTCTCTCTGGATGAATTAATTCAAAAATACAATTAAGCAAACGGTTAATTAAAACTTATAACGAGATGACGAAACAAGCAAAATCAAATCCGATAGATTCAAGTAATTTTGTTTTACAAGATTATTTGGACAGAATACATTTTGTTGGCGATGTTAAATCAAATATCAAAAGCATTAGTAAATTAATGCAATGCCAATTGTTTACTATACCATTTGAAGACTTAGATGTTCAGGCAGGAAAAACCATTTCTTTGCAAGGAAACGATATTGTCGATAAACTCATTAATCGTAAGCGAGGTGGGTATTGTTATGAACTTAATGGTTTGTTTGCTCTAATGCTCCAAAAAATGGGTATTTCGTATCGTTTTGTTGCCGCTCGTCCATTGGTAACTCTTACTGAAAATCCTAAAACGCATATAGCAATTATTGTAACTCTTGAAGACGAAGAATATTTGGTCGATTTAGGCTTTGGTGGCAACGGAATAAGAGAGCCTTTAAAACTAAATGATTCTACGGCTGTACAACAAGGTTCTGAAACTTTTGCTATAGCAAAAGCTGAAAACGGAGATTATATATTGCAAAATTTATTACATAACGAATGGAAAGACTTGTATTCTTTTGATTTATCACCTCAGGAATGGATTGATTTTAAACCTGCTAATCATTATAATTCCACCCATCCGGATTCCTTTTTTACCCAAAATCTTGTTGTTGTTTTACAAAATGCATTAGGCAAAAAAATACTATTTAAAAACACATTCAAGTCTATTGAAAACGGAAAAGCCCAAAGTTATATTTTCGAACCAGAAAAACTTGATAGCATATTGGCGACTGAGTTTAATTTGACAAAGTCGTAATAATTAAAACTATCTAATGATTGATGATTGGCTTGTATTAAAATAAAAACCTATTAATAAATTTATATTTTGATACCGAAACGCAACAAGTTGCACAACAAACAATATAACAAGATTAGGATTTCTTAGACTTCCATATAAACCCATCGAGTAAGTAATGTGTAAACTGAGGCACAGTTAACAACGGGACAATTACAAATTGCCAACTAGAAAAATCAAACGTTTTTAGTGAGAAGTTATCATTCCAAACCAAAATCTCCCATAAAAACTCTTCTGTAAATGCTATCACTAATAAAATCCCCACATAAATAAAGATTGCGTTATAGCTTTTTAAATAACTAAAAACTCCCGAGTTTGTGTTTGTCTTGTTTTCGATTTCTCTAAAGTAAACCAGCGCCATATAAGGAATTCCGTGAGAAACTACATTTAATAAAGTAAAAATAAGATCATCATTAAAATAAACAATTCCAAAATACCATGAAAGTGCCGTTCCTAGAATAATTGCGTTTTTAGGAACATTAAAAAATCTATTCGTTATACTTTTATAAACCGTATAGATTACGTAAATCGTTATAATAATGACATAAATCCAGAATAATACGTCTAATAAGAATGTGTTATGAAAACGAAAAAACTCATTTTCGACAAACCAATTGAATTTTCTTTCTGAAGAAAAGAACCAATACAACATCGGATAACCTGTTGAAGCATAAATTGCACAATTATCTATACAAACCGAAAGTCTTGTTTTCTCTTCTGTCCTGGCATACAATCGCATAAAACCATATTGCTGCCTTATAAAATGAAAAACTGCCACATAAGCTAAAAAGGACCAGAATACTAAACTTCCAAAAGAGAAAAGAACGATACCAATAGCAAAACAAATTGCGGGTAAAAGCAATAATCTTTTCTTATTCTTCCTGAATTCATCGGCTACAAAATAAGTTTTAAATAAAGTTGCATAAACATGGGCAACATCAATAAAAACGATTAAAAAAAGCCACGTATAAAACGAATACTCATTTTCTATTTGAGTAATATAATCTTGAAATAAGAAAATAATAGCCAACACAAAAAAAGATGGCCCAATGATAAAAATCAGATCAGTTTTGGCTTTATGAATCCAAGGTTGTTTCATCTAAAATTTGATTTACGACATTAATTCCGTGATGAAAGGCTTCCTCAAAAATTGATATTCCTGACAAATCTGTATGGGCAAAATAGATAGAATTTTGGATAGTTTTTGAAGCTTGTTTTTTAGCTTCTCCAAAAATAAATCCTGGTGCCGGACTAACCATTCCGTGTCCTAACAAAAAAACTTCCATTTCTTCAGTACTATTTTCAATATCAGGATGTGCTATTTTTAAATCATCTAAGACAAATTGTTTCCAATACTCTTTATCTTTTTTATAGAGTTCTTTTCTCGTTTTTCTTAAATCCGAAGAAGAAAAACTATAATAATAAGTAATTACTTTTTTGGTCTGAATCTGGTTTAAAGATTGATGCTGATCATAAACATATCCTAATCCTTTTGCGCCATAAATAACATTGTCCCAAGAAAGAGGAAAACTAAAATTATCGGATAAATTAGTTAAGGTTAAAGTTGCTAGAAGCCAAGGTGTGTACTGAAAATCTTTAGTATATTCTTTTCGATCTTTAATAAGATACTGGTTTACAAACTGTGGTGTTGCCATAATTACTTTGTCTGCAACAATCTCTACCGAAACCTTTTTAACATCATCAAATACTTTGGCAATAACCTTATTGTTTTCGGTCTTTACTTCATAAACCAAATGATTTTTCAATGTTTTTTTATCGGTGTATTTTTTTAGATGAGTCGCTAATCTTGCGTTTCCTTCTGGCCAGGTTAAAACACTTTCTTTTTTATCAGAATTAGCATCTTGCTTTCTTCCTGCAAAATAATGGATTCCAGCCCAAGCCGAAACATAATCTATACCAAGACCAAAATCATCTTTACAACAATAATCGATATAATGAAATAAAGGTTCGGTTTTAAAATCATTCTTTTCAAACCATTCTTTCATGGTCATCTTATCCAAATTTCTGGTTTCAATATCATTTGAAGAAAGATAAACAGGAATATCAAATAAGTACTTTTCATCTTTTCCTTTTCCTATCCGAAAAGCATCCATTAATTTAAAAAACCTTTCTAATTCCAAATCCTGATCTTTAGAATTCCCTTCTTTGGGAACGACCCCATCTTGCCAATTATTTTTATAAAACAAACGCTCGTCTGGAGCAAAAGACAACTGTAATTCATCAAAAACGGGAAGTCCTTTCTGATCGTATCCTACTATGATTTTCTCTTCTTCTAAAAATTGTAATAATTCTTTATCCTTAAAATTAGGCAATGGCAAATAATGCGCTCCAAGTGGAAATTTAGAATATTGATTTTCCCCATTGGAAGAATTCCCTCCCAAATGTCCTTCTAATTCAACCAGAAGAAAATCTGAAATTCCTTTTTTCTCAAATTGCCTGGCAGCACTTAAACCCGAAATCCCACCTCCTACAATAAGATATGGAATATGAATTTGACTGGTTGGTTTCGGAAAATCTTTAATCCAAAGTCGATGTCCTAAAAGATGATTAGTTCCCGACAACCGAATTAATAACTGGATTATTTTATCTGAACAAAATTGTAAAAAAGGGATTAACAACAAAGAAGCGCCAATTCCTTTTACAAAATTCCGCCTTGATTTACTGTAGTTTTCCCCATTCTTCATCAAAATAACGTACTAAAATTTGGTTGTCTAAACGATTGATTTCAATTTCATTTGAGATCATATCTTTGGTAAAATAATTAAATCTATCGAATTGATAATTGTAGAATTTTAATCCCAGAGCTTTTCTAATTACTTGATTAAAAGTAGTACCAAAACCATTAATCGCGATTGTATACCCCCATTCTCCAAACGAAGGTACATAAGCATGATACGCATCGACCTGAGGAAAAACCTGCATTACGGTTTTATTGATACACCAAAATGATTTTGGAGCAAAATAAGGCGATGTAGTCTGGATGACAACAGCTGCATCGGGTTGCGAAATACTTTTTATCGTTTGATAAAAATTAAGAGAATATAACTTTCCTAAACTATAATTAGACGGGTCTGGAAAGTCGATAATTACAACATCAAATTTTTCCTGACAACTTTTTGCCCAAATGTATGCATCTGTATTAATGATTGTTACTTTAGGATTATTAAGCGAGCCTTGATTAAAACCTGTTAATATTTTATTGACTTTAAACAACTTTGTCATTCCTTCATCCAAATCAACTAAAGTAACTTTTTCTACTTCTTTGTATTTTAAAATTTCGCGTACTGCCAAACCATCACCGCCACCTAAAACCAAAACATGTTTTACACTTTTGGCAATAGACATTACAGGATGAACTAAAGCTTCGTGATAGCGATATTCGTCGGTAGAACTAAATTGTAGGTTGTTATTTAAATACAACCTATAATCGCTCTTATTATGCGTAAGAACAATACGCTGATATTGAGTTGAATTAGTGTAAATGATATTCTCTCCATAAAGCTTTCCTTCTGAATAAGACAAAATAGAATCTGAAAAAACAAAAACACCTAATAAAATCAAAAATGATGTAACTGCTTTTGCTTTTAAGAAATAACCATTCTTTAATTCTTTTTTTAGAAGAAAACACAAAACAATTGCAATACTCACATTAATCATTCCGAAGAATAATGATGTCCCCATAATTCCTAACTTCGGAACTAAAACTAACGGAAAGAGTATCGATGCCAATAAAGCTCCGATATAATCAAAAGTAAACACATTAGAAACTAAGTCTTTAAAGGCTACTTTATCTTTTAAAATATTCATTAGTAACGGTATTTCTAATCCGACTAAAAAACCTGTTACAAAAACAAGGAGATATAAAACGAATTGAAAATACTCGACACTTTCGAACAATAAAAACAAAACAACAGAACTCAATCCGCCAATTAGTCCAACTAATATCTCGATTTCAACAAAAGTATTGAGTAAGTTTTTATGAAAAAACTTTGAAAAGAAAGAGCCTATACCCATTGAAAACAGGTACACTCCAATAATAAATGAAAATTGTTTTACTGAATCTCCTAATAAATAACTAGCCAGAGTACCCGCAACAAGCTCATAAACTAGCCCGCAGGTAGCAATAATAAATACTGCAAACAGCAATAAAAATTCAAATTTAAGAAACTTTTTACCCATGAATTGCGGCACTTATAATCATTGAGATACCAATGATAAATGCTGCAAACACAATTGCAACAGCAATATTATTTTTCTGAGCTACCTCTTTCCAGGTATTCTCAGGAGTAATTTTTTCGATTATGAAATAGGCAACCAATAAGATTACGATTCCTATAAGAGAAAAAATGATCGAATTAACGATAGGTTGTAAATGTATTAAGTCCATACTTTATAGGTTTATTTATGATAAAAGCGGTTAACGGAACTACGATTTCCTGATGTACTATATTTTTCTGTTGTTTCGCAATCGCAAATTCTGTTTCCTGAATAGGCGAAATACAAATAGGTTGCAAAGCAAAATAGTCCTATTGCTAATGCAGCTAAATTATTCTTTATAAAATCTAAAAAATCTTTCATATTACTCGTCTTGATAAGGTGAATAATCGCTATACTCCCATCTTTTCTTTTCAAAATTTATTTTACAATATCTAATAACAATAAAAACTACTATCATAAACCCAATAACTATCCATACGTTGTAAAAGGATGGTTTATTCCAAACTGCGTTTACTTTTATTACATTATTGCTTATATCCTCAGGAGCTTTTTGTGGAGTAATTACAAAATGGTATTTTCCTGCTTTAACTCCGCATATATTAAACTCTACCGATTGGTCTCCTTCAGTCCAATTTTCGCCATCTGTATAACCATGATAATACTCTACATCTTTATTAGCATGTAACTCTTCATTTGTATTTTCATCGACCAAAGCAATATCTACGTTTGCCCAAGAATTATCTACATCAGAAGATACACGAATTGTCATAGGCGCAGATCCGCCTTTTAAAACAAACGAAGAACCAAAGATTTCTTTGTTATTAAATTCATTAAAAGTGGCTTCTTTATAAAACACACTTTGTTCTGATTGATCTTTGTATATAAGCCAGTTAACACATACAATTATTAAGGCAACGAAACAAAAAATTATTGCTGTATTTCGTAAATCAAAATAGTATGGTCTTGTAATATTTACACCCGTCTGGTATGGTAAATTAACCGCCGGAAATCCTTTCCTTATTTCAGTTTTACTAATATATTCTCCAAGAAAGGCAGTTTCAACACCATTAATTTTTTCAACAGAAATCATTAACGGAGGGTTAATATATTCTACCATATGAATTTTATAGACAGGCAAAGAGAAATCAAAATATCCCTGAGCATTTTCTATATCTACATCGCAATACTCGTAAATATCAAATACAATCCCGTTATGAGTTACTATTTCAGGATGTTGTTTTGCATTAAATTGATCTTCTATTTCGGTTAAAAAGATCCAGTTTCCATCTGATTCAGAAAGATAAACCAAATCCCCCTTTGGGCTTTCCAAAATGTATTCTGTCCAATTATAGCTTTGAGATACTTTTTTAACTATTGCAGCAATAACGGTATATTCTATTCCTTTAAGAATTCCTTTATCTCCAATTTTAAAAGCAAAATCATTTACTTCAAGTTTAAACTTTGATTTTAAACGAAGTTGTCCATCGCCATCAGATGAATATAAGCTATGACAATTCGGACAAACAAAATTTACGACTTCAAAACCAACCTCTAAATCGGTAACGGTATCACAACTGAAACAAGGAACTTTCATATACTAACGATTAATTTCAAAATCTTTTATAATTGTTCCTTCAAAATAATTGATATAATCGGCCATAACGTCTCTTACTTTTTTAGAATTATCTTGCTGATAATTACACAAATAAACATCTAAAGTTAACTGATTGTATTCTGGCCAAGTATGTATACATATATGAGATTCTTTTAAACAAAATGAAATAGTAAAGCTATCATTATCGAAATCATGGACAATAACACCTACTTTTTCTAATTGATAAGCCTCCAAAATTGAATTGGTAATAGCAACAAAACCATTGCTATCCTTTAGTTTTTGAACTTTATCTACATGTAGGGTTACCAGTTTATGCAAGCCTGGTGAATAAGCGGGTAAATCCATTAAAATATTTATATACGCCCCAAATGTATAATAATTTTTGGATAATTTTAACAAGAAGGATATGATTTAGACTCTCCATACAATTACCTAAAACAGCCCAGATTCTACAAGCTATTTCAAAACCAACTAAAGCTTTATGTTTAAATTATAAAGTAAAAAAGAGTTTAAGGAAATAAGATTTTTTAAATTTGCATCTAAACTTTTTTGAATTTAATAAACAAATAGGTTTTTATGCAAGTTTTACCTCCAAAGGAATTATCGCCTTATATAAAACACTATCTTTTTTTAGAAAATAAAGGTAATGATACTCAGAAGCTTCGTTTGTTTTCTGATGGTAATACTGGTGTTGTGTTCTCTTTAAAAAGTAAGCTTATTTCTGGTTTCAGTAATTATGAAGCGCAGAATTACTTGCCAAGTTCGTTTTTGTATGGCCAACTAAATGGGTTTAAAGACATTTATTCGGGCAGCGAAATGTCTATTGTAATTGTCGTTTTCCAACCTAACGGAATCAACCAATTACTAGGTATTACAAGTAGCGAACTCCGTGATACCATAATCACTATCGATGATATTTTTGGGTTGGAAGGAATTGAACTTCAGGAAAAACTATCCGAACAAGCTACTATTCAGGAAAAACTAAACCTTTTGAATCATTTTTTTAAAACGCTTGAAGCGAAAAAACCACTATCAAACCAATTGATTGCTGCGGCTTCGTTAGATTTTATCATCAAAACCAAAGGGCAGTTTTCGCTCAAACAATTGGTTGATTATACAGGTTATACTGAAAGACATATCGAAAGAAAATTTACAGAATGCGTTGGATTAAATCCAAAGAAGTTTGGCAATATTGTAAAGATTCATGGCTTTTTAAAACTACTCAAGAATAAATCAGAAGATACAAACCTTACCACGATTTCTTATGACGCAGGATTCTCGGATCAATCCCACCTTATACGAGAATTTAAAAAACATACCGGAATGACTCCCAAAGAATATTTGTATAATGCCGGAAAACTAACCAACAACTTTATAGAAACTGTTCCTGCTAAAAATTTATAGACCACTTTGCGATTAATTTCTTAGCCACAGATTAAAGGATTAAATGGATTAAAAAAAATTAACCACAACCCGAGCCTGAAAGTGCGAACAGGCGAAGCAATTACGCCAATTAGCACAAATTAAAAGCTTTGCGACCTTTGCGTAAATCCTTGTGCCCTTTGCGGTTAATTTTTTTTCTACAGATTAAAATGTCGGTTTTATACAATTTGTAAATTATCGGCAGCGCTATTTTTGCCTAAAATTAATAGCGTATAATATGAAAAATCTAAAAATAGCCACAGCTCAGTTTGAGAATAAAAGCGGCGATAAAAACTATAATTTATCTGTAATCGAGAAACTTTCGCAAAAAGCAGCTAGCGAAGGTTGTGATGTAATTGCGTTTCACGAATGTTCTATAACCGGATATACATTTGCAAGGCATTTATCGAAAGAACAAATGCTGAGTCAGGCAGAAGTTATCCCAAACGGAGAAAGCGTCTTAAAACTTACGGAAATAGCCAAAAAGAATGATATCGTAATATTAGCCGGACTTTTTGAAAAAGATGAGAACGATAATTTATTCAAAGCCTATGTTTGTGTAGATAAAAATGGTTTGGTTGCCAAGTACCGAAAACTACATCCGTTTATAAATCCTTACCTAACACCCGGAGATAGTTACTGCATCTTTGAAATCAAGGGTTGGAAATGCGGAATCCTAATTTGCTACGACAACAACATTATCGAAAACGTACGTGCAACAACACTTTTAGGTGCTGATATTATTTTTATGCCACACGTAACAATGTGTACTCCTTCTACCCGACCTGGCGCTGGTTTTGTTGCACCTGAGCTTTGGGAAAACCGCGAAGCCGACCCAACTTCGTTACGATTAGAATTTGACGGAATGAAAGGTCGTGATTGGCTAATGAAATGGTTGCCTGCAAGAGCATATGATAATGCTATTTATGCCGTTTTCTCAAACCCAATTGGTATGGACGACGATCAATTAAAAAATGGTTGCTCGATGATTATTGACCCTTTTGGTGATGTAATCACCGAATGCCGTTCTTTTGATGACTCTTTTGCAACAGCAATAATTACTCCCGAAAAATGTATTCAGGCTGGTGGAAATCGTTACATAAAAGCTAGAAGACCAGAATTATATCGAGATATTATTGGGCAAGAACACAAATCGGAACAAAATGTAGTTTGGCTAAACACCGACGAAAAAAGTAAAAACTAATAATTTTACAGACGTAAAGCATCGGAAAGATTTATCTTTGGGGAATTGATTAATCTACAGAATAAAACACTACAATGGAATTTTTTAAAACTACAAACGAAGATATCGATGCCGTTTTCGATATCTATAATGAAGCTACGTCTTATCAAAAAACAGTTAATAATAAAAGCTGGAGAGGTTTTGAAAAAGCATTAATAGAGAAAGAAATCGCCGAAGACCGTCACTTTATAATCAAAGATGAAGGGGAAGTTGCCTGTACATTTGTACTTACTTTTAATGATTTGATTATCTGGAAAGAAGCTGCTCAAGATCCTGCAGTATATCTTCATCGTATTGCTACAAACCCAAAATTTAGAGGTCGCTCTTATGTTACAAAAATCATAGAATGGGTAAAAATATATGCCAAAGAAAATGGTAAATCTTACATAAGACTAGATACTCATAGCGGAAACGAAAGAATAAACAAATACTACACAAGTTGCGGTTTTGATTTTAAAGGTGTTAGCGTTATCGAGTGGACTAGCGAATTACCAGAACATTACAAAGAAGGTTCTTTTAGCTTGTTTGAGATTAAATTATAATCCTTTGATTATAATCATTTTAACACATAGAAACATAGGTTTAAAATTATAATTTAAAGATGTTTTTAGAAAATTATATTTTTTCACATAGTGCTATGTGATTTATCTTGAGTGAAACGTCTTTTTAGATTACAAAATCTATGTTTCTATGTGTTAAATACCATTTTGCGCCCCAAGCGAAGTGAACAGACGCAGCAATTACATACAACTTATTAAATTATAGTTTTAAATTATATCATTCAGAGTATGAATACACATAAAGATTTTCAGATTGGGCAATGGGTTAAATCCTATGCAAAAGGAATTCATCGAATTGAGAAATTTGTTCCTATTGAGTTTGAAGAATATCATTCCTTTGTTGGTGTTATAACAAAAGATAAGATTGGAACACTGGATGAACCTTTGGTAATACTGAAACGTCTTTTTAATTCAAAATTCAAAAAGCAAGTAGGAACAGATTTTTGCTCTAGCACTTTCTTGAAATCAATATCTGCTGAAGAAAAAGCCACTATTGAGGAACAATTAAAGCTAAATCCAAAATTCATAACAGATTTGGACAAGTATAACATTTCAAAATTTGAATCGAGATATGGATTAAACATTCATATTTCTGAAGAAACAAAATCTATTCTTCCAGAACTGGCTTCGTTTATAAGACAAGGAGGAAAAACATTTACAGAAATATTCGAATGGCTAGATACTAAAAACTGCAAAGAGCTTCTGGATGACAGAAGTTCTTCAAGTAATGATAATCCTTCGCATTATCTGCAATTTATAAATTGGAGCTATGAAACGAGAGATAACAAACTCCTGTTTACAGATTTACTAGCATTTACTCCTAACTTTGAAAGAATTGATTTAGGATAGACTTCTATGTTATAATAAAATAAAAACCCTTGTGAATAAAACTTCACAAGGGTTTTATATTAAATTTGTCTTACTCTAAAAGTTGACTATGATAACATTATGCCAACATTACATGAAGAATTAAAAAAACTTACCATGAATCAATATCAACTTCCAATGTTACCGCTAGATCAGGATGTAGAAAGCAAATTAATCCTAAAAAAATTAACCTTAGCTCATAAAGCACTTGCAGAACTTAATGGAGTTGCTGAATCAATACCAAATGAAGTTATTATTCTTAATACGCTGTCATTACAGGAAGCTAAAGATAGTTCGGCTATAGAAAATATAATCACTACACATGATGAGCTATTTAGTAGCGATAGTATTGCTCAACAGTTTGCTAGTACTGCCGCAAAAGAAGTATATAATTACGCCACAGCTCTGAAAGAAGGATTTGCAATTGTTCGTTCAAAGCAACTTATTACATCTAATCAAATTATAGAAATACAAGGAATTCTAGAAGAAACCAAAGCTGGTTTTAGAAAACTTCCTGGTACAGAACTTAAAAATGGTCAAACAGGTGAGATTATATATACACCTCCTCAAAATCATGATGATATTGTATCACTGATGAATAATTTAGAAAAATTCATTAATGATGACACTCTATCAGATATTGACCCCTTAGTCAAAATGGCAATCATTCATCATCAATTCGAAAGTATCCATCCTTTCTATGACGGTAATGGTCGTACAGGCAGAATTATTAATATTTTATATTTAGTAAAAGAAGATCTATTACGCTTACCTATTTTATATTTAAGTAGATATATAAATCAAAATAAAGCAGATTATTACAATCTTTTACAAGAAACCAGAGCATCAAAAAATTGGGAACCATGGATACTTTTTATGCTTGAAGCCGTTGAACAAACATCCATTCAAACGACAGGAATCATCAGAGGAATTAAAAAATTAATGATGGAATATAAGCAAAGAATTCGTTTAGAATTACCTAAAATCTATTCCCAAGATTTAATAAATAATCTATTTAAACATCCCTACACTAAAATTGATTTTCTAGTTCAAGACTTAGGAATTACAAGACAAACAGCCTCAAAACATTTAGATCAACTTATAGCATTAAAATTGATAACATTGCACAAAATCGGAAAAGAAAATTTTTATATTAACATAGCTCTGTATGATTTTTTACAAAATGCTTCACAACGCATTAAGTTTAAATAAGTCTTTTTTATTAACACGTTAATCACTTCATGTTAAAGAACACAGAAAAAGTTAACACGTTAATTTCGTCATGTTAAAAAAAATGAAGAAATAAAACATGTTAAATTGATTTATCGTAAATCCATATTTTGTGTTTAAAAAACAAAACCCTTGTGAATAAAACTTCACAAGGGTTTTTGGTTTGAATCTAAAATTGACCATTTCAGATTTATTTTGCTTCCCAAAAGCAACGTTTAGGAGAAACTATTAAACCTTCGTCCTTCAACATTTTCATTGCCTTATCTACTTCTTTACGGTCTAGTTTAGTTAACTCAACTACTTTTCCAGCGTTTACAGGCTGTTCAGCTTTTTTTATAGCATCTAATACTTGATTTTTGATTTCCATAATTTCTATATTTTGGTAAAATGTAAAAATAATCAATATTTTCTTATAAAAAACAAATACTGCTTTTGAGAATTGATGAACTGTGTTTTAATTAATCATCTGAAAAACTGTATTTTTGTGTAAATATTGAAAACCGTATCTTACAAAAGCAAGCCTGTTTTTTACTAAAATCTATTTTCTCTAAAAATTTTAAATATCTTTGATTTATGAGCGCAACAACAAAACCATTTCATATAGGGCGTAAAATAAGCCGTATTCGTGAACTTAAAGACATGAAACAAGAAGCACTTGCACAGGCTTTGGGAACAAATCAGCAAGCAATTTCTGCTATAGAAAACAGCGAAAACATAGACGAAGAGAAACTTAAAGAAGTAGCGAAGGCTCTTGGAGTTACTGTCGAGGCAATTAAAAACTTTTCAGAAGAAAATGTGATTAATTATTTTAACACAATTTACGATAATGACTTTAGTTATAGTAATGGAGCCATTCAATCAAATAATTGTTCATTCAATCCTCTTGACAAAGTTGTTGAGCTTTACGAACGTTTAGTTCAAGCTGAAAAAGATAAAAATGAATATTTGGAGAAGTTATTAAAAGGGAAGTAAATGTCCTTTTATGAGATATAATTTATTGTAAAAAGAGATTTCAAATTTGAAATCTCTTTTTTGTTTTATAAGATTAGTGTTGAGAAATGATTTCATGCTTTTTCAAAGAATTGATTTAGAGTGAATTTCACGCAATTAAAAAACAAAACCCTTGTGAATTAAAGCTTCGCAAAGGTTTTATTATTTCATTCTTAAATTATAATTATACTCTATTTCATTTATTTCTTCTTCTGTTAATAAAGAAAATTCCTTTTCGATAGCTCTTTTTGAAAACTTACCGTTATTCTGCTCTAAAAACCGAATAAGTAATGCTACTGTTTTATCTGGCATTTGAAAAACATCATCTAAATAACTTTTCATTTCATCGTATTTCTGAAGATAAGTTACTTCTTGCGGAATAACATTTTCAATCGTATCGTTTACACAATCGTACAAAAACTCCGCTTGTTTCGTTGCGTCAAAGTAGCGATAAAAATCAATAGTTTCATTCAGGACTTCCACATTATTAGATTTCGTCTTTTCCCATTCTATAAAATCAAGTAATGGATGAGAATGTAACTCTAACACTTTTCTATAATCATCAATATGATCTAAAATAGAAGCCGAAACAGGAAAAATAATTCCTTGATGTGCAAATTTCATTTTAGATAAAATATGATGAATTAAATAACGATGAATTCTACCGTTCCCATCTACATAAGGATGAATAAACACAAAACCGAATGCGATTGCAGCAGCAGCTAAAACAGGATCAAAATCAGATTCTTTCAACTTTTGATAAGTCGCAATCAAGCCATCAATCAATTTTTCTATATCTTCATTTTTTGCTGAAATATGTTCTGGAATTGGTTCGCCAGTAGTTCTTTCGTGCTCGCCTACAAAACCTCCTTCTTTTCTAAAACCCATTTCAAGAAAACGACTGTTTTCTATTACGATTTGTTGCAGACGAAGCAATTCTTCTTTATCCAATGCTTTTAAACCCGCCTGACCAATCGCTTTACCCCAACGCACAGCGCGATTAGTTGTAGGATTCTCTCCTTCTATTGTAAAAGAAGCTTTTGAATCTTTCAGCAATAAAAAAGCCGAAGCTCTTTGTAAAACATCTTTATGAAACGTATTTAAATAAGCATCTTTTTTTTGGGAAAGATTCTCTTCAATATAATTTTTTAATTTCTCTGTTTTAAAAATTAATGGACAAAAATCAATCGTCCCTGGTAAATTGTTTTTAATGCGGTGACGACTGAAATTAATACTTTTTGATACCCCAAATTGAATGTCTTCATCTACTAGCGGAATAAAATTTTTAATAGTCAGGCTCAGAATAGGAAGCTCTTCCTGCATAAGCCATTCGTACAAAAACCATATTTTTCTACTGTACTGCCCTGTTGGTTCATTTTGTATTATACTTGTTATTTCATCTTTTGAAATTTTTTGAAATAATTTCTTAAAGAACAACAGGTTTATTCCTTCATATTTTAATGCAAAAATGAGATGCTTATATAACGTATCTTCAAAATTGTTTCGGGACGAAAATACTTTCCATTCATTGGTTTCGTAGCTTCTCCTTTTTTCACTAATAAGAGACAATTTATTAGGAAAAGGAATTCCTAATCTTAATTTTTCAATAATGGCAGAATAACCAACTAATATTCCTTCTTCTGGAGCCTTTAATCCATGAAAAATATTTACCTGAAGCGAAAAATTGTTACTATCCATATCAATATTAAAAAAAAATGATTATTCAAATATAATGAAAAAACAGGTATCAACTAGGAATAACAGGTTTGTTATTGTTTCATTTTGGAAAAACAGGTGCTTTGTATTACTAAAGTAGATTATGAATTAATATAAACTATTATTTTTTTCATACACTAACTAGCCCTTTTCAAACTACTCATTAGGAGAATTGAAATGTAGAATTCAATATCCTTAGACGTATACTGAATTTTGTACTTTAAAAAACAAAACCCTTGTGAAGTCTTATTCACAAGGGTTTTGTTTTTTTGCAGAGAGGATGGGATTCGAACCCACGATACAGTTACCCATATACTAGCTTTCCAGGCTAGCTCCTTCAACCACTCGGACACCTCTCTATTTCGGTTTGCAAATAACATGAAAAAAATCGAGTTAATAAAATAAAATCGACTAATCCTTACATACTTTTTTTAAATTCTTCTATAAACAATTTTACTGCCTTTTTTTGGTACGCACCCTCTATCGTTAACATAAACGAATCTCGTTTAGTCACGACTCCCGTAATGTTAATCGCTTTTATATTATCCCAGCCTTTTAGAGCTTTCTCGGTTACAATTGTTGCCCAATAATCACCATCACCTACCAATCGTAATAATGCCTGAACTGCATTTAATTCAATAGAAACTTTAGGTTTCATGTTATTTTTCAAAAATAATTCATCAAGAAATTCTCTAGAATTAAATCCTTTCACAGGTAAAATAAGCGGAATATCTTCTATCTCTTTAAAGGGAATTTTATCTAAAACGGCTAAAGAATGTGTTTTTGAAACTGCCAACACCAACTTTGATGTAAACAATGGGAATTTATGAAAAGGGAGTTCTATTTCATTAGATGAAATGACCAAAACCAAATCTAATTCATTATTCAATAGTTTTTTTTCCAAAGGCTCAGTTGTACCATATTCGACAAGAATTTTTAAATGTGGATATGTTTTTGCAAATAAATCGACAATTGGTAAAACCAAAAGTCCAAAAATATAAGTAACCCCAATTCGGAGTTCTCCGCCAATCATTTCATTTAAATCATCAATAGCTTGCTTCCCACTCTGAACGTTTTCTATAACTTGTTTAGCATGAATGAGAAATACCGACCCCGCTTCGGTAAGCTGTACTTTCTTGCCAATCCTTATAAACAACGGCAATCCGAGCTCTTCTTCCAGTTTTTTTATTTGTTGCGACAATCCCGATTGCGTTACAAAACACAATTCTGCTGCTTTGGTAAAGTGAAGTGTTTCCGCAGTTTTTATAAAATATTCTAGTTGAAAGATTTCCATATCGATTAGAAAAAGTAATTATTATCAGTAAAATTATTAATTTTTCTAATGAAATCATAATTCCGAACTTTGTAAAAAAGTTTCACAATCATGTTTAAGGCATTAAAATCAAAGAACTTCAAATTATTCTTTTACGGTCAATCTGTTTCTGTAATTGGTACCTGGTTACAAAAAACTGCCGTAAGTTGGATGGTCTATAGCGTAACAGGTTCTGTTTTCCTATTAGGCTTAACTACTTTTTTAAGCATGATTCCGTCTTTGTTTTTAGCTCCATTAGCCGGAAGTATTATTGGTCGTTACGACAGACACCGTAGTATGATAGTATTACAATCTTTGGCAATGTTTCAAGCGGGAGCATTGGCTTTACTGATTTATTTAAAAATATACAACATCAACTATATCTTAGCATTAAGTCTATTACAAGGAATTATAAATGCATTCGATATGACTTGTAGACAAACCATGATGGTTGAGATTGTAGATAATAAAGATGATTTACCTAATGCAGTTGCTTTAAACTCAACTTTAAACAATTTTGCCCGAATAGCAGGACCTGCTTTGGCAGGAATCATTTTGCATAATTATGGTGAAGACATCTGTTTTATTGGAAACTTCTTAAGTTATATTCCAGTTTTAATTTCTTTATTAATGATGAAAATCACACCTCACATTAAAGCAACCGATAAGCTTAAAATGTTGGATGATTTAACCGAAGGATGGGATTATATTAAGAAAGAAAGCGAAATGGCAAAAATGCTTCTCATGTTAATGTGTAGTAGTTTATTTGTAATTTCTTTCAATACACTTATGCCTGTTTTTGCAAAGGATATTTTTAGCGGAAATGCGCAAACTTTTAGTTGGTTCGAAAGCGCTGCAGGAATTGGTTCCATTATATCGGCTATTTATCTAGCTAACTTAAAAACATCACAAAACATGAATAAAATAATGATTGCAGCCAGTTTATTATTAGGCTTTAGCATTATTATTTTGGCTTATTCAAACAGTTTAACAGTAGCGCTACTTTGTATGGCTTTAAGCGGTGTTGGGATGATGGCGCAAACCTCATCGATAAACATATACATCCAAACTCAAAGTGCTTCGCATATGCGTTCAAGAAGTATTAGTTATTATCTTATGGCATACCAAGGAATGATTCCAGTAGGAAGTTTAATAATTGGATATGTATCGCATATTATAGGAACCCGAAATACAGTTGCTATTCAAGGGATAATCTGTATAATTTCGGTAATTGTGTATGTTTATTACAAAAACCGTAGCACTCAAGAAGAATTTGGAAGTTGTGAGGTTCGTTATAAAAACTAGTTACTTTTACCATATAAGTGATATAAGAAAATATAAGCCTGGTTTAAATAACCTGAAGTGAAATCCTAATTATCGGCAAACTTGTCA
>NZ_JAOZEW010000025.1 GCF_025847235.1 Flavobacterium shii | reverse complement strand
AAAAGATGTGTCCACACGGTAGGTTCCCATCGGGGCTAGAAGGAGAAAATAGTTTGTATTAGGAGTGAGGAGAGAAGCAAGATGTTTGAAGTAAGATGATAGATGTTAGAAGAAAGATGCAAGATGATAGAAGGAAGATGTGTTTTAGATGGGTTTGTTTTTATTCGACTTGTAATTTGTGTATGGGGAATTTTTACACATAGTAATCAGTTTGTTATTCTGAGCGTCCCGAAATTTCGGGAGAAGAACCATAATGAAACTTACACACTTTAAGAGACAGTGCCATTTATTTCTCAGAACCTTAGAACCTCAGTCCCGAAGCTTCGGGATCAAAACCTCAGAACAATACCTTCATTTGTTATTGTTTAATCGAATTTTCATGTATTGGGGAATCTAAATTTTTATCTGTTTTATTCTTTAGTAAATCAATTTCTTCTTTAGTAGCCTTGATGAAAACAGTCATTTCACTGTATTTCCAGTTTCCTCTTTTTTCGGCAACGATAAATAAAGTTCCTTTTCCTTTAGGTCCTTTTATCGGAATTTGTAAATCGCAATTTCCACTATCGTTCTGCACATTTATACTGCCTGAAGTCATTCCGTCATCTTCAATCGGGCTTCCTAGTTTTTCGATCACTAATTTGTTTTGTTGCGCTTCGGTCATGGCTTCTTTATAAGCATCAGAACCTTTCATCATAGAGGTAATTCCAAAGAAAATACCAGCAATAAATAAACCAAAAATCACTAAGATACCTAAACATCCTGTTGGAACAAACCATTTCCAGTTTCTGTCCCACCAATTTTTTCTAATAATTAACGTATTTGAATCTTCCATAATGTAGTAAAGCTATTTTTGATAAATTGTACTTGCAAGATACTATTTATGAATTTAATTTTGACATGTAAATTTGCTACAAGCGAAGAATTCAATTAGTTTAAGATGTGGCTTTTGTTTCCTTTATAATTCTGGTTAGATTTTCTTATTGCTAAAAATTTATCTTTCCGGAATTTCCAATATGGCTAATTGTCTTTCCAGTAGTAGCATCAATTTCAAATCTTTGCTCTCTTGCTCCATGAGGCGTAAATTCGCATGGAAGAGTAATGCAATATTTCATTGCTTGAGCATTTCTTGATAGAGAGGATACAAGATTGCTTTTTTTGATTTGGTCTTTAAAATCCATTAGATCTATGTTGTATTCCATTTTCATTTTTTCTACTAAATCCTTCCAGCTAAATTTGTATGGTTCATCAGTATCTATCTCTTCTAAAAGTTTCCCTTTTTTATCATATTCTCTTCGGAATCCAATAATACAATCATAAAAACTTTCTATTTCCTTTACTACATTTAATGTCTGTTTATCATACATCAACCTCTTTTTTATTGGAGTATTTAAATAGATAATTGTTTCCTGATAGGAGTCTCTGTTTTCTTTAAGATAGACTTCGATAGTATCATTATTGTTATCTATAGTGATATATCGACAATAGGTATCATTACCTTTTCTTAGTTTTTTTAATGTTTCTAGATCAAATTTTTTCATATTGTTTACTTTGCATTGGCATAGCTATTGGTAAAAAGACGACCTTGTCCTATTGAAATCTGGTTGAATAGTGTAAGAGTTAATGTTCCAAGAGTAGTATTTGTTAACGCATCATTAAAATTAGACATTGTGCGACGAAAAGGGTCAATTTTATGAATGCCTTCTACGTTAGGAGGAGTAATGTCTTTATGTATGATAATACCAAATTGGTCTATAGATTTTTGCAAAGTATTATCTACACAGTAATCATACAGGTTTTGTTGTAGAATAATTGTTTCATCTTCGCTAGAATCATTAGATGAACAAGATGTTGCACCAAAAGGGGCATATAAAATAGATAGTTTGGATGTAGAGGTTTTCATATTGTGATGATTTTAGAATTAAACAGCAGTATTCTTAAATATATACTAGTGTTTTAACAAAAGTATTTTTTGTTTGTGTTTTATTAGGGACAATAAAGTGTTTTAATTAACTAACAAAAGTCTTTTTTATCATGATACATTTTTACCAGTAGAAGTTTTTAAGCAGATAGTTTAAGACAATAGTCAGTAATAGAGCTTTTAATACAAGAAGCTTGCTAAAAAAAGCTCATAATGCTAAAACTTTATTTTATAGAGATTCTGCTGAATAATTTTTTTTAATGTTTAGGCAAATTGTAAGTAGCGTATGTCTGGAATATATTCCGGATTGTTTTCCTCTAAATCATTCAATATTATTTGTGTACAATCTTTTCCGCCAATGATATGATAATATAATGAACTAATAGTATGGACAGGTCCAAAAGGAAGTCCCCACCAGCCAGTAGTTAAATTCAATAAAAAATAGCCACAAGAGTATTTAAAAGTATTTTCACCAGGGCGAATAAAATAAATCGCCGATTCTTTCTTAAAAGACATAAATAGGGCAGAAATGGTATAAGGAAACGCAACAAATTTTCCTCCTTGTTGGATTAATTGTCGTATTTCAAAAAGTGTAAGTCCTTCTGTATTTTTTGTTTTCATAATTAGATTATTGTAAGTTTATTTCTGGAAAGAAAAAAATTAATGAAACCAGTCTCCAAGTGGAAGAATTTTTAGTTCTAATGTTAAATAAGTTACTGTAGAAAATAATGAAATAATAATAATTAATGATACCCATCCGAGGACGTATCTTTTATTAGTGTAAACAGCTATTATTGACAATGTCAAAGCTGTCAAAAGCGAGAAGGGAGTAATTGCAATTATAGCAATTTTGCAGAAATCCTCAATTTTAGTTGGCGCTATAAAAAAAACGATTGTCAATATAATGAGTATGCTTAACGAAGTGAAGCTTAAAATCTGAGTACTTTTTTGTTTATTTTGCATTAAAGGGTATTTTAATAGTTAAATAAAAATTGTTGATTCTATTTTAAAAGTGGATTGTATTAGGTATTTTTCTTAATATTATGAAATTGTTTTTTAATCATAATTTAAAATATAACGCTTTGTAATACAATGTTTTTTATGATGTTGAAAGTGTTTTTATTCGCTAATAAATTAAAGTGCAAAGGTCTTTTTAATTAGTGGTTGTCTTTACTAGTGAAAGTTTTTTAAATTGTAGATTAAGACAATATATTAAGGTTTTTGTAGCAATAAATAATGTAAATAAACCTTACAAATAGTAGGCGTTCAATAAAAAACAATTCTTTTTTTAATAACATAAAGGTTCTTAATTAATCAATCATTAAATTTTTTTGTAAATTGCTCTCCTAAAATTATCATATTCTCAAAAATGGAACCACAAATACCTTATATTCCAAAAAATAAAGTAAGAATTGTTACCGCAGCATCACTTTTTGATGGACATGATGCGGCAATTAATATAATGCGTCGTATTATTCAGTCAACTGGTGTTGAGGTAATTCATTTAGGGCACGACCGAAGTGTCGAAGAAGTTGTAAATACAGCCATTCAGGAAGATGCAAACTCTATTGCTCTGACATCTTATCAAGGTGGTCACAACGAATATTTTAAATATATGTATGACTTGCTTCATGAAAAAGGAGCTGGACATATCAAGATTTTTGGTGGAGGTGGTGGTGTAATCTTGCCAAGCGAAATTGCTGAACTTCACGAATACGGAATTACAAGAATTTATTCTCCAGACGATGGACGTTCTTTGGGATTGCAAGGAATGATTAATGATTTGGTAGAAAAATCCTCCCCTAACCCCTCCGAAGGAGGGGAATACGACGCTGATAAAGTAAATTATAATACAGATGCAACTTTATTATTAAAGCTTGGAAAAGAAGAAGTTCTAAAAAAACTGGAAGCTAAGGAGATTCCTGTTATTGCAAGATTAATTTCTTTGGCAGAGAATAATCCAGATGATTTTCACAAAGTGTTTCAAGCTCCTCCTTCGGGGGCGGGGGGGGATGTTCCTGTTCTGGGAATTACAGGAACTGGTGGAGCAGGAAAATCATCTTTGGTAGACGAATTGGTACGTCGTTTTTTAATCGATTTTCCAACAAAAACTATCGGAATCGTATCTGTAGATCCATCAAAGCGTAAAACAGGAGGAGCACTTTTAGGAGATAGAATCCGAATGAATGCTATTAATAATCCTAGAGTTTATATGCGTTCATTGGCAACACGTCAATCAAATTTAGCATTATCTAAATATGTTGCCGAAGCGATTCAGGTTCTTAAAGCGGCTAAATATGATATTATCATTTTAGAAACTTCAGGAATTGGTCAGTCAGATACAGAGATTATGGACCACTCAGATGTTTCCTTATATGTAATGACACCAGAATTTGGAGCAGCAACACAATTGGAAAAAATCGACATGCTTGATTTTGCCGATTTAGTAGCATTAAACAAATTCGACAAACGTGGCGCGCTAGACGCCATACGTGATGTAAAAAAACAATACCAACGCAATCATAATCTTTGGGATAAAAACCCAGACGATATGCCTGTTTTTGGAACAATTGCTTCGCAGTTTAATGATCCGGGGATGAATACATTGTATAAATCTATCATGGATAAAATTGTCGAAAAAACGGAATCAGATTTAAAATCGACTTTCGAAATTACTCGTGAAATGAGCGAGAAAATATTCGTAATTCCACCACACAGAACAAGATATTTATCTGAAATTGCCGAGAACAATCGTAAGTATGACCAAACAGCTTTGTCACAACAACAAGTGGCTCAAAAGTTATACGGTATTTTTAAAACTATCGAAAGTGTTACGGGCAAAATCCCTGTAATCACAAAGGCAGGAATCGACGACAATAGTGTCATCCTGAGCGGAGTCGAAGGACTTGACGAAAATAGAGTCTTTTTAAACCTTTTGCTAAACCAGTTTGATAAGGTAAAAATGGATTTAGATCCATACAATTGGGAGATGATCCTAACTTGGGATGAAAAAGTAAACAAATACAAAAATCCTGTTTACAGCTTTAAAGTTCGTGATAAGGAAATAAAAATAGCCACACATACCGAAAGTTTATCGCACCAACAAATCCCGAAAATAGCGTTGCCTAAATACGAAGCTTGGGGAGATATCTTGCGTTGGTGTTTGCAAGAAAATGTTCCTGGAGAATTTCCGTTTACATCAGGATTATATCCTTTTAAGAGAGAAGGAGAAGATCCATCGCGTATGTTTGCTGGAGAAGGTGGGCCAGAAAGAACCAACAAGCGTTTTCATTACGTGAGTGCAGGATTACCAGCAAAACGTCTTTCGACAGCTTTTGATAGTGTGACATTATATGGTAATGATCCCGATGTACGACCAGATATTTATGGTAAAATCGGAAATGCCGGAGTTTCTATTTGTTGTCTGGATGATGCCAAAAAACTATATTCTGGTTTCGATTTAGTTCATGCTTTAACATCAGTGAGTATGACTATAAACGGGCCAGCACCAATGTTGCTAGGTTTCTTTATGAATGCTGCAATAGATCAGCAATGTGAGTATTACATTAAAGCCAATGATTTAGAGAAAGAAGTAGAACAAAAAATCACCAAACTATACGCAGCCAAAGGAATTACAAGACCTAAATACCAAGGCGATTTGCCAGCAGGAAATAATGGTTTAGGATTAATGCTTCTGGGAGTTACTGGTGATGAGGTTTTACCTATAGATGTATATAATGATATAAAAGCCAAAACGCTTTCGCAAGTACGAGGAACGGTTCAAGCCGATATTCTTAAAGAAGATCAGGCACAAAATACTTGTATTTTCTCTACCGAATTTGCTTTACGATTAATGGGAGATGTTCAGGAATATTTTATTACGCAAAACGTACGTAATTTTTATTCGGTTTCTATTTCAGGATATCATATTGCCGAGGCAGGAGCAAACCCAATTACGCAATTAGCATTTACGCTTTCTAATGGTTTTACTTACGTAGAATACTATTTGAGCCGCGGAATGAGTATCAACGATTTTGGACCAAACTTATCGTTCTTTTTCTCGAATGGAGTAGATCCAGAATATGCAGTTATTGGTCGTGTAGCGCGTAAAATTTGGGCAAAAGCCATGAAGATTAAATATGGTGCAAACGAAAGAGCACAAATGCTTAAATATCATATTCAGACTTCAGGACGTTCATTGCACGCACAAGAGATTGATTTTAATGATATTCGTACCACATTGCAAGCATTATATGCTATTTATGACAACTGTAATTCATTACATACCAATGCGTATGATGAGGCAATTACAACACCTACCGAAGAATCTGTTCGTCGTGCTATGGCAATACAACTGATTATTAATAAAGAACTAGGTTTAGCCAAAAACGAAAACCCAATACAAGGATCTTTTATAATCGAAGAATTAACCGACTTGGTAGAAGCGGCTGTTTTACAAGAATTCGACCGTATTACAGAGCGTGGTGGAGTTCTTGGTGCAATGGAAACCATGTACCAACGTTCTAAAATTCAGGAAGAGAGTTTGTATTATGAAACATTGAAACATAACGGAGATTTCCCGATTGTAGGTGTAAACACTTTCTTGAGTTCAAAAGGATCTCCAACAGTTATTCCTGCAGAGGTTATTCGTGCAACCGAAGAAGAAAAACAATATCAGATAGATATGTTGAACAACTTACATGAGTATCATAAAGAATCTGTAAAAGAACATTTAAATATTTTGCAAGATGCAGCTATTAAAAACGAAAACTTATTCGCTCATTTAATGGAAGCAACAAAGGTTTGTTCGCTTGGTCAAATTACTTCAGCATTGTTTGAAGTAGGAGGACAGTATAGAAGGAATATGTAATTTTACTATTTTATAGATTTAGGAAAACCTCTCAGAAATGGGAGGTTTTTTTATTACTATAATTGGAAAATATTTAGCAATTTACGGGTTTCCTTAATTTTATAAGAAAATGTTTGTATATATTAGCTTAGGAAAAAATAAAAAATACTATTATATGTTGGGTAATTTAATTAAATATTCAGATTTTTATACTGCACCAATTCCAGATAACCCAATTGAGCTTATAATAGATATTCCAAAAGAAGAACTTATCGCTACTATTGTTGCGATCAATACAAGGCTAAAACCTCTAGGAGTAAGTCATTTTGATGATTCAAGAGATACACAAATCAATTGTTTGAGAACAATTTTTCTAGACAATGAAAATCATATTGAGCAATCATTTTGCTTATCAATAATTAATAAATATATTATTACACCTTCTAATAATAACTTATTTTCTAGAGTAACTTGTTTGTATGCTTTACAAGAAATTTTGAATTTTAATGGTTTCGCGAAAGAAACGCCGGAATACAATTTTGATAACAGAGAAAGAATATTCAAATTCTTATTAATTGCTAATAATCAAATTTTAAAAGGAGATAGCAATTATAAAAAAGAAGGTTATGAACAACTTGGAAATGATTTTTTTGAGTTTTTTATGTTCCGAGAATTGCATCACAATCAATATAATGAATGTTCTAACTCGATTAATGTTTTCTATAAATCATGGTTTCTATTGCATAAAATTGAAAATCATCATATTTTTTCGAACCATTTTAAAAATTATCTAACCTGGTATTATAAAGTTGAAAACGCAGATGCATTTTTAAAGAATATTTTTTGGGCCTATATAAAAAGTTACGATGAGACTTTAAAATTAAGATATCTTAATGTTTTAAAAAGTGAACTGGACACAATTAAAGTACTTGATGCTTTTAGTGCTGATTGTGAATTTAAAGTTTTAGAAAAAGATAATTTAGAGGTTTTTGATTTCTCACGGATTAAAAAAAGCCCTTTATTTAAAGGAAGGATGAAAGACGAAAAAGATACTATTGGATATCTTATACTTGACGATGGATTTTTTTTAGAAAAGGCATATTCACTATTAATAAATGATTTTTGGTTTGATTATTTAAAGCCTAATAAGATTTGTACAAGGAAAGATTGGGGAAGTTTTATAGGCACAGATTTTTACGAACCTTTTTTATGCGAAATTTTTCTGGAGTCATTTTCAAATACTCCAGAATTTATTTTCAGATCTACCGATGAATTAAAATTTAAGATAGAGGGTAGACCAATTGAATATGCAGATTTTTATATTCGTGAAAAACAAAATATTGCATTAATCGAAGCAAAAAGTTCATATCTAGCGATTATTAATGGATATAAAACGGTTTCCACAATTGATGATTTTAGAAAATTAAATTTAGAAGAATTTTATGATGATTATGGCTTAGTTCAACTTGTTTCCAAAACTATTAAAAAATTTCATTTGTATAAAAATCATATTACAGATGATAAATTTAATTCAAATCGGAAAGTTCAGCTTTACCCAATATTAATTGTTAACGATCCCATATTTAGCTCCTCTTTAGCTTCATTTGTTTTTAAAAGAAAATTTAATGAATTATTAGAAAAAGAGGGAATTAATAAAAAAGCAAAAGAACATAATATTAAAGATTTGTGTATAATGAACGTAAGTCATTTACAGGATATGGAACAAAGTTTAATAGATAAAAAAAACAATTTTTTCAAAATTCTAGATACATATCTTCTAATGTCTAATTATAATAATAAGGCTAATTTTAATCGATATAATTTCTTAAGAACTTTTGACCATGTTTTGCATGCTAAAATTAAAGAAGGATTAATTGCTAATAGAATAAAAGGTTTAAAATGGCTAGAGGAATAGGCTTTTACCTGTTGGCACAGCGTCCCGCTCGAGAACCCAAAGTTTATATAACAAAATTGAAATCTCGCTCTACGAAGTGTTCGCAATTGCTGTGGCGAAGTCTCCCGACTTCGTACCCGTTGCTATATTCTGTTCCAAATTTATTTTTTTGATTGTGTTTTCGGATTATTGGAGTGGGTACGAAGTCGGGAGACTTCGTACAGCAACAATATTGGTAGTTATTTTTCTATGCATTAACCTCTTTGCTCATATCAACGAAAGTCAAAACATTATCATCATTCCCCACCAACCACCTCACAAACATCACTCAAAAATTCAAATTCATCTAAAGGAAACATATGCAGAACGGTTTCCAAAATCAAACTCACATTAATAGCTTCATTTTTATTTTTCTCTGAAAGTTTATGAGTTTCTTCATCTAGTGCCAGAATGCATAATTTTAGCATATCGGTAATAACGCAACCCAACTCAAAATAATTTACAAACTTAATTTGAGCGATGTAAGCTTTCGATTTGTCATTGGTAGGTTTTAGGGTACGGAAATGTAAGGCGATTAATCTTTTGAGATTCTCTAAGGTTTTAGTTTCATTGGTTTCCATGATTGTATATTTTATTATAATAAAAATCTTACTTTTGTTTTACTTCGGCGAAGGAAGTAATTGATTGTACTGTACCAAATCATTTTTTGCCGTATTGTACAGCGCTAAATATGTTTTTTACATCTTGTTTTTTATTATACTTAATCATTATCTTTGAATTATGAGCACACTTACAAAACCAAATCATATAGGGCGAAAAATTAGCCGTATTCGTGAACTTCGTGATATGAAACAGGAAGCTTTGGCGCAGGCTTTAGGAACAAACCAACAAGCTATATCGGCTTTAGAAAATAGCGAAACCATAGACGAAGAAAAATTGATTGAAGTAGCAAAAGCACTTGGTGTAACGGTAGATGCTATTAAGAATTTTTCGGACGAAGCAGCAATTAATTATTTTAATACTTTCAATGAAAGTCCTAATAACTATTTTGGACTTAATAATTGTACTTTTAATCCATTAGATAAATTAATGGAAACAGTAGAAGAGAACAAAAAACTTTACGAACGTTTGGTTCAAACCGAAAAGGATAAAGTAGAATATTTAGAAAAATTACTGGCAGGAAAATAACATTTTTTAAAGGGAGTATGTTCACTTGGTCAAATTACTTCGGCATTGTTTGAAGTAGGAGGGCAGTATAGGATTAAAATAATAAAAAAGGCAGCTCAATCAAGCTGCCTTTTTCATGTCTTAAATAGGGATTTATATATCTTACTATTAATTTATTCCACTCTGTTTTAAATAGGTTTTTTCTTATTTTTAATGAAATTTTTAAATATATTTGATATTGAAAATATTGCATTAAATTTAGAGGGAATATTAATTGGACTTGAGGAATTTTAAAGAAGAATATAGGAAATGAAGAAGCAGGAAGGTATTCAGATATTTGAAGAAAAAAGAGTAAGAACTATTTGGAATCAAGAAGAGGAGAAATGGTATTTTTCTATTGTTGATATTATACAGGTATTAACAGACAGTCTTAATTCAAGAAAATATTGGAGCGTATTAAAAATACGTTTAAAGAAAGAAGGAAGTCAGTTGACTACAATTTGTAGTCAACTGAAAATGCAGTCAACGGATGGTAAATATTACAAAACGGATGTAGCAGATACAGAACAATTATTTCGTTTAATACAATCAATTCCTTCACCAAAAGCAGAACCATTTAAGCTATGGTTGGCGCAAATAGCATCAGAACGTTTGGATGAAATGCAGGATCCCGAACTTTCCATAGACAGAGCTTTAGAGCAGTATTTGCAATTAGGATATTCTGAAAGTTGGATAAATCAGCGTTTGAAAAGTATTGAAATTCGTAAAGAATTAACTAATGAATGGAAGAGTAGAGGTATTCAAGAAGGAACTCAATTTGCAACATTAACAGATATCATTTCAAACGCATGGTCAGGAAAGACAACTAAAGAGTATAAAATACTTAAAGGATTGAAGAAAGAGAATTTGAGAGATAACATGACAAATACAGAATTAATTCTGAATATGTTGGCTGAAGCATCTACAAAAGAAATCTCTAGCGCTATTAAACCAGAAAGTTTTGATGAAAGTAAAGACGTTGCTAAACAAGGTGGCAACGTTGCAAAAGTGGCTTTAAAAGAATTAGAATCCAAAACAGGAAAAAAAGTAGTTACAGCACTTAATGCTAAGGAAATGTTGCAACAACAAATTAATCCTAAAAAAGAGGAGTAATACCTCATAATAGAGAATTTTATTAATTTAGAAACCTTTCAGAGATGAAAGGTTTTTTTATATTTTAGTGTTATGAAAAACACTACCTATTATATTTTGTTTCTTTTTGTTACGGTTTTTTGTTATAGCCAAGATAAGCAATTGTTACAAACGGGAGTTATTATCGATTCGGTAAAAATTACAACTACGCCAACGGAATCGTATGCAATATATTTGCCTAAAAAGTATGATGCTAAAACCCGTTCCACGAAGTGTTCGCAATTGCTGAGGCGAAGTTTCCCGATTTCGTATCAATTCCAATAATGCGCAAAGAGAATCAAAAAGATAAATTTGGAACAGAATATAGCGACGGGTGCGAAGTCGGGAGACTTCACACAGCGCGCTATATCTGCCATAGAAAATAGCGAAACCATAGATGAAGAAAAACTGATTGAAGGAGCAAAAGTGCTTGGTGTAACTGTAGATGCAATTAAGAATTTTTCTGACGAAGCAGCAATTAATTATTTTAATACTTTCAATGAAAGTCCTAATAACTATTTTGGACTTAATAATTGTACATTCAATCCATTAGATAAATTAATGGAAACAGTAGAAGAAAACAAAAAACTTTACGAACGCTTGGTTCAATCCGAAAAGGATAAAGTAGAATATTTAGAAAAATTACTAAAAGAAAAATAATTCCATAAAAAAAGCAGCCCTTGAAAAGGAGCTGCTTTTATAATTAACTAGTTTGTTTGTAATGCTTTATTTAAGCGGGGTATAATTATTAACGACGAAAAGCTGGGCTTTGGTTGAAAGTTTCGTCTGATTTTTTATTTGCTTTTGAAGATTTTACAACAATTTCATGTTTCACTTTCTTAGCATTGTCTTGTAATTCCAAGTAATAAGTTCCTGCAGGAAATCCTTCTAAGCTTACTGTTTTTGAAGTTTCTAATTCATCTGCTGCCAGTCCTTTGTAGATCAAGTGACTTTCTCCATCAAAAATTGAATAATTAGATTTTTGTTCTCCATTTAAGGTAAAACTAACTACTTTGCCATTTCCGGTTTTTATATTTAAAATATAATCTCCTTTTCCATCAATCGCATAAGTACTCATCGTTGTAAAAAAAATAACCAATACTAAGCTTAATCCTAAAATCTTCTTCATGTCTTTGTTTTTTGTTCTTAAATTTCCAATTCGTGGTCGCGCAAAACTACAAATAGTTCGTTAATTACAAAATATTTTTCATGTTAATTTTTGTTCTAAGTAACTGACTTAAAAGTCTTTCGCTGCCATCTTGAGCTATATACGGATTTGTAGCTATGTTGGATGTATTTTTTATAATATTTTTTTAATCAGTACTTTATATTTTTGTAGTAATTAGTGTATAAAGTGTGAATTTAAAACAAAACAAGATTGAAAAAAGTACTTTATTTTGAAGATTTAGCAATGTTTTGGAATAAAAAAAACAGCTCCTTTTAATAAAAGAGCTGTTTATAAACGATATCGTTTTTAACTTTACTAACTAATAACTCACTTTAATAAATGAGGGTAACCTAATTTTTTAGCGTATTGCTACACTAGTATTTTTATCATAATTTGTCTTGTATGTTTGAGAAACTGCTTTTGTATATAATGTAGATGCTTCATTGGAAACGTTAATTTCATATCTCACTTTTTTCACATTATCCTCAATATCCAAGTAATAAGTTCCCTCTGGAAACTCTTGTAAATCAAATGCTTTTAAAATTCCACCTTTACCCGTTGCATATTCAGAGTAAATTAAAATACCATCTTTGTCGTAAATAGAAAGATTTGCTTTAGGTACATTGTTTAAAGCAAAGCTAATTAGTTTACCATCGCCTTTTCTTACGTGAAGAGCAAAATCTGCATTTCCATCAATTGCGTAAGTACTCATTCCTGTTAATAGTACTGCAATTACCAAACTTAATTTTAGAATCTTTTTCATGGCTGTAGTTTTTTTAATTATTAGTTCTAAATCTCTGATGCTAAATTACTTCAGGAATACAATATTTTACACAACTCTATTGGCAGATTTCTATGCTATATTCTCATTTACGAAAGCGTTATAGGTTAAATTTTGAATTATATTAGGCGTTTTAGTTAATTTTGCTATTATTTTTTAAAGATTTTATCATGAAGACCATCGCCCCCGCTCTTGAAGTGATATCTAACTCCTACGGAAGTTCTTTTTCTTATATCAAACACGCCGAAAAAAGTAATAGTAAAGCTCATTTATGGCATTATCATCTTGAAATTGAGTTGGTTTACGTAAATGGAGGTGCTGGAAAAAGACAAATAGGAAGCCACGTTTCTTATTATACAAATGGAGATTTGATATTAATAGGTACTAATTTACCTCATTGTGGTTTTACTAATGAACAAACAGGGAATAAGAATGAAACTGTTATTCACATTAAACCAGAATTCTTAGGAAATGATTTTTTTGGAGCTCCCGAAATGAAAAATGTCCAAAACGTTTTTAGTCAGGCTAAAGGAGGAATCGCATTTACTGGAGAAACTAAAAAACGTATTGGGAATAAAATCGAAATGATGGAACATCAACTTCCATTGGAGCGACTGTTAACACTATTGAGTATTTTGGACGAATTACAATCTTCGGAAGATTATACGGTTTTAAATGCGGATGGTTTTTCGTTGGAATTATATGCACAGGATAATGATCGTATTAATGTTATTTTTAATTATGTAAAGGATCATTTTCAGGAAGCCATTTCTTTAGATGAAGTTTCGAATCTTATAAGTATGACAGTACCTTCATTTTGCCGATACTTTAAAAAAATAACCAATAAAACATTTACCACTTTTGTAAATGAATATCGTTTGGTACATGCCTCTAAACTTTTGGCAGAAAAGCCTATTAGTATAAATGAAGTTTGTTACGAAAGCGGTTTTAATAATTTTAGTCACTTTAGTAAGTTATTTAAAACCTATACAGGAAAAAGCGCCTTGCAATACCGTCAGGAATTAAAAACGGTCATTAAGTAGTCTTAACCGCAAAGATTTTACCGCAAAGAGCGCAAAACTTTTTTTAATCTACGGGAAGAAAAAAGGGAACATGGATGATACGGGTTTACAAAAGTAAAGACGCGGATAAAAACGGATTTTGAAAATAATAAAAATAAAATCCGTTTTTATCTGTGTTTTCGCCTTGGCGAATCCGTATCATCCGTGTTACCTTTTTTAGACAATCTTCATAATTTGAATTCTATCAAGTCTGTTTTAAGAACCCAATTACTGGCTAGTAATAATTTATTATTTAGAAATGAAGTCTCATTTTATATGTGATAAAAATTTATATTTACATGTTTGTTGCTAAGTATTATAACAAACAGATAGTAATTAGTTAGATTTAATCAAATACACCAAAATTATAACTTAATGAATTTATTTAAAAAACTTATTGTATTCACATTTGCTGGAATTGTAGTTTCTAGCTGTAATAAAAAAGAGGCAGCAGTATTTCCAGATCCATTAATAACCAACCGTGATACTACTGTAAATCCTGCGGATGATTTTTTTAATTATGCTAATAATGGATGGTTTAAAAAGAATCCAATTCTTAAAACAGATAGTAATAACGGTATTATGAGGCTTGTTACCGATACTATTAATGCTCAAATAAAAAGCATTTGCGAAAAATCGGCTGAAGATGCGTCGGCAGCAAAAGGAAGTAATAAACAAAAAATAGGTGATTTTTATGCTTCGGGTATGGATACTATTTCTATAGAAAAAGCAGGTTTAAATCCGCTTAAAAGCGAAATGAAAAATATAGAATCTATAAAAGATATTCCTTCTTTGGTAACTTCTATAGCACATTTACAAACAATTGGGGCAAGTCCTGCTTTCTCATTTTATGTGGGACAAGATGACAAGATAAGTACCAAATATGCTTTGTTTTTTAATCAGGGCGGATTAGGAATGGGACAAAGAGATTTTTATCTGGATGGAGACAAACGAAATGTTTCTATTCGTAAAGAATATTTGGCTCATCTTGAAGCTATGATGAAATTAATAGGTGAAGATGGAGCAAGTGCTTCCAAAAGTGCTGCAAGTATAATGAAACTCGAAACAGATTTGGCAAAATCTTCTCGTAAACTTGAATTGCTTCGTGATCCTGTAAAAAATTACAATAAAATTACAGTGGATGAATTTAATAAAATGACTCCAAATATAGATTGGAAAACTGTTTTGCCAGTTTTAGGAATTGCCAAAGCTGATTCGGTAATTGTTGGGCAACCAGAGTTTTTTAAAGCATTAAACGGATTATTGAAAAGTTATACAATTGAGGATTGGAAAACATATCTTAAATGGAATTTGGTAAATTCTTATGCCGATTATCTAAATGCAGCTATCGAGAATCAGAATTTCAAATTCTTCTCTACTGTAATGAATGGCGTAACTACTCAAAAACCACGTTGGAAAAGAGTTGTTGGTCAAACCGATGATTTTTTGGGTGATTTAATAGGGCAGGTTTATGTTGCTGAGTATTTGCCAAAAGGGATTAAAGAGAAGTTACTGGAAATCGGGAATAATATTCGTGATGTATTTGCTTTGCATATCAAGAAACTAGATTGGATGAGTGATGCTACCAAAGAAAAAGCATTGAAAAAATTGAGCAAAATTGTAATGAAAGTGGGATATCCTGATAAATGGAAAGACATGAGTAAACTTACGATTGATAGAAATTCGTATTGCAGTAATGTGATAAAAGCCAATTCCTGGCATTATAACTATATGGCTGGTAAATATGGTAAGCCTGTAGACAGAACCGAATGGAGTATGCAGCCACAAACCTACAATGCGTATTACAGTCCTAGTAATAACGAAATTGTAATTCCGGCATGTAATGCTATTGTACCGGGTTATGAAGGGCGTATGCCGGATGATGCTATATTATATGGAATAATCGGAGGTTCTTTCTTTGGACATGAAATCACGCATGGTTTTGACGATCAGGGAAGTCAATATGACGAAAATGGGAACTTAAATAATTGGTGGACTGCCGAAGATTTAAAGAAATTTCAAGCTAAGACTAAATTAATTGTTTCGCAGTATAATAAATTTACTGTTCTTGGTAAACATGTAAATGGCGAAGCTACTCAAGGAGAAAATATTGCCGATCTTGGCGGTGTGGTTGTAGGATATGAGGCATTTAAGAAAACGGCACAATATAAAAACAATGAAAAAATTAGCGGATTAACTCCAGATCAGCGTTATTTCCTTGCTTATGCCTATTCATGGATGATAAATAGGAGAGATGAGTCGAAGATTAATCAAATCATGACCGATGTGCATGCGCCAGAGCAATTTAGAGTAAACGGACCATTAAGCAATATCCCAGAATTCTATAAAGCATTCAATGTAAAAAAAGGAGATAAGATGTATCAACCAGATAGTTTACGAGTAGTTATTTGGTAAGCTTTTTTAAGGTGTTGAGAGACTAAGGTTATTTATAGGTTTGAAGAAAGGTTCAAAGGCACTGGGGGTTGGATTGAACATAAAACAAACGCAATCTTATTCATAAACTTGCACGAGAAATCTCCGCAAGAAACTGACACAAACATGTCACGTTTCTTGCGGAGATTTTTTTTAGAAGAAGAAGCTTGAGGATAAGAACTAAGTTTCGGGCAAGATAGCGGTTATTGTATGTTTAATCCAAACCTTAGTATCTTAGTTTCTCAGCACCTCCCTTTTAACCTTTGTCCCTTTATGCCTCAGCACCTTTGAGCCTTTTTTTAAGAACCTTTTTTCAAACCTTTTTCATATCTTAGAGCCTCAGAACCTTAATTCCTTTATAGAAAAAATGAAAAACTTTAAAATTGTATTGTTGGCTGTTTTTTTATTCAGTTGCCTTTTATCTTATGGTGCCAAAGTAGATACCCTGCAAATAGAGAGTGTAGCAATGGGGAAAACTTATAAGACGGCAGTTGTTTTACCAAATTCTTATGTCAAAAGTAAAGCTTCCTATCCAGTATTGTATTTATTGCATGGGGCTTACGGACATTTTGGGGATTGGTTGAAAAATACACCAGATAAAAAATTAGTGCAAAATTTATCCGATCAATACAATTTGATAATTGTAATGCCCGAAGGAGAAACATTTAGTTTTTACTTGGATAGTCCAGTAAATAAAGAAAGCCAGTTTGAGACTTATATTACCAAAGAAGTAATTGAGAAAATTGATAAAACCTATCGTACAATTAGGGATAAAAAGGGTAGAGTAATTTCGGGACTTTCTATGGGAGGTCATGGAGCATTGTATTTATCATCCAAGCATCCGGATTTATTTTGTGCTGCAGGAAGTATGAGTGGCGCTGTAGATATGGGTATAATGCTTTATCGTGACCCAGCCAAGGTAACCGAATTAATGGCACCAGTTTTTGGAAAAGAAGGAGCATCACAGGAAGTATATGCATCTTATGCAGTACTTGGGATGGTAGATAAAATGAAAGCCAATAAACTAGCTTTAATTATGGATTGTGGAGTTGATGATTTTTTAATAGAGCCCAATCGTGAATTACACCGAAGACTAGTTTATAATAAAGTAGAACATGATTACACCGAAAGACCAGGAGCGCATACCTGGGAATATTGGGAAAACTCATTGCCGTACCATGTATTGTATTTTAGTAAAGTATTAGCGAAGAATGGCGTTGTTGTAAATTAAAAGACGAAACACGAATTAAAAATTTTGATCTGTGGCAAAAAAAACTAACCATTAAGAGATTAAGGTTTATTAAGTCTTAAAAATTGGATCGCTTAATGGAACGCAGATAACGCAGATTAAACGGATTTAATTTTTGGTTGCATTTACATTGATAAAATATTGATGAAGGAATCTTTTTAATTATTTTAATCTGTGGCAAAAGAATATTGTTTTGTGTGTTTTTCTTTAGTATTGGAAGCTAATGAGATAAGGGGGGAATTGAGTTGTTTTTTTTATGTTTTTTAAGATGAATTTTATTTTTTTTTAAAGAAATCATCCCTATTTATTTTTTTTGGTTTAATTTTTGGAATACCTTTATATAGAAAAATCTTAAAAAATAAAAAACATGAAAAAGATAATTACACTTTTTGCGATTATAGGATTAGTTGCATTTTCGAGTTGTGAAGGGCCAGAAGGGCCAATGGGACCTCCAGGATTTGATACTCCATTGCCACAAGTTTTTGAGGTAAATAATGTTGCTTTTGATGCAAATGGAAATGGGATTGTACAAAGATTTAAGACTTCAATTCTTTCAGGTGATGTGGTTTTAATTTATAGATTAACCGGTGTTACAGGGAATAACCGTGATGTTTGGAGTCCAATTCCAGAATCTCATTATTATACTGATGGTACTTTATTTTTTACATATAAATTTAATTTTAGTCAAGATGATTTTGAGATATATGTTGATGGTTTTGAATTGAATACTATTCCAAATAATTTGAGAACTAATCAAACATTTCGTATTGTAATCGTTCCTGCTGATGATGGATTTAATACTAAAAAATCAGTTAATAAGGCGGATTACTTAGATTACGATGCTGTTATCAAGAAATATAATATTGATGATAGTAATGTTAAAAGATTAAATTAATATAACAAAAAAAGGGAATCGTAAGATTCCCTTTTTTTTGTGTTAACTACTGTAAGTTGAGATATTAAGAAAGAATTAAACTTCTATTCTTAATAAACCGTAACCCCTTAATGGTTCGAAAAAAAACGTTTTAATCTGTGATTTCGCTTTAGCGAATCTGTCCCGAGGCTTCGGGATCGCGTTCCATTTTCTCGTTGCAAATTAGTATGATGAAATACTAATTCTCTGGTTCAGAAACTTTTTCGTCTACTTTATTTTTACTTAGTTGTAAAGAAACAATGATTCCTACAGCAAGCGAAAGTCCGATGAAGGCTAGTGAAGCCCATTCTGGGATTTCGATAAAATCGTGTAGTAACATTTTAAGACCTACAAAGCTTAAAATTGCAATTAAGCTATATTCTAAGTGGCTGAATTTTGCCAACATATTAGCAAGGAAGAAATACATAGAACGTAATCCAAGGATAGCAAATATATTAGAGCTGAATACTAAAAACGGATCTGATGTTATGGCAAGGATTGCAGGAACACTATCTACAGCAAATAATACATCCATTACCTCGATTACAATTAGGGCTACAAATAATGGTGTGGCAGCTTTTCCTTTGGAAGTTGGTATAAAGAACTTTTCTCCATCTGTTTCAGACGTAATAGGCATGATTTTACCTAAGGCTTTATATACAAAAGAGTCTTTTGGATGAAAATCCTCATCGTCTTTGGAGAATAACATTTTTATTGCTGTGAAAAGCAAGAATGCACCAAATAAGTAAGTTGTCCAGGTAAATTTGTTAATAAGCATTACACCAAAGAATATCATAATACCTCTAAACACGATAGCACCAAGGATTCCCCAGAATAAAACGCGGTGTTGGTATTTTTGCGGGATTTTGAATGAAGCAAAAATAATAGCAATCACAAAGATATTATCGACACTTAGAGATAGTTCTATTAAGTAACCTGTGATGAATTTTATAGCTGCAGCTGTTGGTTTCAAACCATCGGGGTTTTCTATATAATTGGTAGTGTACAACCAATATATTACTCCAGAAAACAAAAATGAAGTACTTACCCATATAAGTGTCCATTTGCTGGCTTCCTTTGTACTTATAATATGTGGTGTTTTATTGAATACACCAAGGTCAAGTGCTAGGATAAGCATTACCACTACCAAAAAGAGAATCCAGACAATCATAAATTATGTTATTTTAATGAACTACAAAGATAGTTTTTGGTTTTAGACTTGGAAACTTATTTTGGTGAAATGTGGGGAAAGTGAAAAGAGTTTAATGTTTAAGGTTTAAAGCTTTTTAGCATTAAAGAATTAGGGTTTAAATAGTATCGATTGATGGAACGCAAAGAGCGCAAAGTTTTTAATCTGTGGCAAGAAAAATTGATAGAGAAGAGTTCGCAAAGTTTTTCTCCAATTTTGTCATGCTGAGCGTCCCGAAACTTCGGGAGAAGAGTCCTCACAAGTAGCTCGATAATGCAGGGACAAGTTTGAGAGAGTATCCAATAAACAATTAAAAAAAGAATGAGTATATACTCTATAAAAATTATCAGGTTACTTTTTTAAACATTAAAGAAGTGATTTTTCTTATTAAGAGATTAAGGAAGTCTAAGCTGAACCTTACTATCTTAATAGTTGAAAAAACAAAAAAAAGTGCCTACATATATATGGGGCACTTTTGTATTTTATAAAGCTATGGAATTTACAATGCTGACTTAACAGTTGTGATAATTCTTGCAGCAATTTTATATGGGTCACCGTTAGATGCTGGTCTTCTGTCTTCCAACCATCCTTTCCAACCTTTTTGTACAGTAATTAATGGAATTCTTATAGATGCTCCTCTGTCAGAAATACCGTAAGAGAAATCATGAATAGAAGCAGTTTCATGCTTACCAGTTAAACGTAAATCATTGTAAGCACCGTAAACAGCAATATGCTCAGCAGTTACAGGACGGAAAGCTTCACAGATTCTTTCGTAAGTAGCTTGGTCTCCACATGTTCTTAAAACTTCGTTAGAGAAGTTAGCATGCATTCCAGATCCATTCCAATCTGTATCTCCAAGTGGTTTTGGGTGATACTCGATATAGTAACCATATTTCTCTGTTAAACGATCTAATAAATATCTTGCAATCCAGATTTCATCACCTGCTTTTTTGGCTCCTTTAGCAAATAATTGAAATTCCCATTGTCCGCAAGCAACCTCTTGGTTAATACCTTCAAAGTTAATACCGGCAGCGATACATAAATCAGCGTGTTCCTCTACTAATTTTCTTCCGTGAGTATTTTTTCCACCTACAGAGCAGTAGTACATACCTTGTGGAGCAGGATATCCTCCAACAGGGAAGCCTAATGGCAATAAAGTTTTAGTATCCATGATGAAATACTCTTGTTCGAATCCAAACCAAAAATCATCATTATCATCATCAATTGTAGCTCTACCGTTAGAAGGATGTGGAGTTCCATCAGCATACATAACCTCAGACATTACTAAGTATCCATTAATACGAGTTGGATCTGGGTAAATTGCAACAGGAACTAATAAACAGTCCGAAGAACCTCCTTCAGCTTGTTTTGTCGATGAACCATCAAATGACCAGTTTCCAAGTTCTTCTAGTGTTCCTTTGAAGTTTTCATGTTCTTCAACTTTAGTTTTGCTTCTAAGATTTTGAGTCGGTTCATATCCATCTAACCAAATGTACTCTAACTTTATTTTAGCCATAATAATATAAATTAATTTTTTTGATTTTTTTGTTGGGTCAAATATATATTTAATTTTTTATTGCTAAAAAAATGGGGGTGATTTTTATTTAAGGCATTGTTATTTTTCTCATAAGCTCAATTTTTGCATTGTAAAATTAAAAAAAGGCAATTTTAGAGGGGGATAAAAAATAATTCCGCAATTATAGGCTGTTTTTTTTCGAATGAGCGTTATTTAGTCATTATTAAATTGTGTTATTAATGCTAAAAAATATGGGGTTTTGTTAAATTACTTCGAAAATATGGGGGTGTAGTTTCAATTGTTTCCATAAAAGGGACGAAGCGGGTTATAAAAGAGGGGATTTATTATTATATTTGCTCTTTATTTTAAAATTCAATTAATAACTTAAAATTTGTCTGCATGTCAACATTACGTTTTCAAGCTTTAAAAGAAGCATCAACAAGAAAGCCTGTTCAGTTTGAAGAAACCGACAGAAAATCAATCATTTTTGGTTCGAATGTATTTAACGATAAAGCAATGAAGCAGTATTTGACTTCGGATGCATTTAAAGGAGTACAAGGAGCGGTTCAGCATGGAACTAAGATAGACAGAAAATTGGCCGATTATATCGCAATGGGTATGAAAGAATGGGCACTCTCAAAAGGGGTTACTCATTATACACACTGGTTTCAGCCATTAACAGGAACAACTGCAGAAAAGCATGATGCTTTTTTCGAAACATCTTATGATGGTAGTGATCCAGTAGAGAAATTTGGTGGAGCACAATTGGTACAACAAGAACCAGATGCTTCGAGTTTTCCAAATGGAGGAATAAGAAATACATTCGAAGCAAGAGGATATACAGCTTGGGATCCTACATCTCCAGCATTTATTTTTGGAACTACTTTATGTATACCTACTGTTTTTATTTCTTATACAGGAGAAGCATTAGATAATAAAATTCCATTATTAAGAGCATTATCTGCAATTGATGATGCAGCAACAGATATTTGTAAATATTTTGATAAAAACGTAAAGAAAGTTACTGCAACACTTGGTTGGGAGCAGGAATATTTTCTTATAGACAGGTCTCTAGCCGAATCTCGTCCTGATCTTATGATGACAGGAAGAACTTTGCTGGGGCATACCTCCGCCAAAGGACAACAATTAGACGATCATTATTTTGGTTCAATTCCTACTCGTGCATTACTATATATGAGAGATTTGGAGCAAGAATGTATGTTATTAGGTATACCAGTAAAAACACGTCATAATGAAGTAGCGCCAAATCAGTTTGAGTTGGCTCCTATTTTCGAAGAGACAAATTTGGCAGTAGACCATAATTGTTTATTAATGGATGTAATGCAAAAAGTGGGTGAACGCCACGATTTTAAAGTATTATTTCACGAAAAACCATTTAAAGGAGTTAATGGATCAGGTAAACACAACAACTGGTCATTGGCAACAGATACAGGTGTAAACTTGTTAAGTCCAAGCAAAACCCCAATGAGTAATTTACAATTCTTAACTTTCTTTATCAATACAATTAAAGCAGTTAATGATTATGAAGAATTATTAAGAGCAGCAATTGCAACAGCAAGTAATGATCACCGATTAGGAGCAAATGAAGCGCCACCAGCAATTATTTCTGTGTTTATTGGAGAGCAATTAACAAAGGTTCTGGCAGAATTAGAAGGTGTAACTTCTGGAAAATTATCTCCAGAAGAAAAAACAGACTTAAAACTAAATGTAGTAGGTAAAATTCCAGACGTACTTTTGGACAATACCGACAGAAACAGAACTTCACCATTTGCCTTTACGGGTAATAAATTTGAGTTTAGAGCAGTTGGTTCATCTGCAAACTGTGCCAACTCAATGACTACGCTTAACACAATTGTAGCAAAACAATTAAAAGACTTTAAAGTAGAAGTTGATGCTTTGATCGAATTAAAAGACATGAAGAAAGACGATGCGATCTTTAATGTTTTAAGAGAGTATATTAAAGTTTCTAAAAAAATCCTTTTTGAAGGAGATGGATATAGCGAAGCATGGGAAATCGAAGCTGGTAAAAGAGGTTTGAGTAATCATAAAACAACTCCTGAAGCATTAAAAGCAAGAGCATCTAAACAAGCATTGGATTTATTCTCAGAAATGGGAATTATGAACCATATTGAGGTTGAGGCACGTTACGAAATCGAATTGGAAGAGTACACTAAGAAAATTCAAATAGAAGGTAGAGTTTTAGGAGATATTTCTAAAAATCATGTTATTCCTACTGCTATTCGTTACCAAAATACATTGATAGAAAATGTAAAAGGATTGAAAGAAATCTTTGGAGATGATTTCCTTACTACTGCAAAAGAGCAAATTGTATTGATTAAAGAAATTTCTGGACATATCGAAGGAATCAATTCTAAAGTAGAAGCGATGACCAATGAAAGAAAGAAAGCAAATCACTTGACAGATGCGCAAGAAATGGCTGAAGCTTACTGTAATAAAGTGAAGCCTTATTTTGAGGATATTAGAAATCACTGCGATAAACTAGAGTTACTTGTAGATAACGAAATCTGGACATTAACTAAATACAGAGAGTTACTGTTTACAAAATAAAAGTTATTAACTACTATATGAAGGTCTGGTATTTACCAGACCTTTATTTTTATAGAGTTGCCTGATTCTAAAAAAAGTTGACTATAACTAATTATAATAATTATCCATTAGGTGTTAATAGTTTTTGGTCTAAAAAAAAAATAAGTATTGATAAAATTCGTACATTAGCTATGATAGTTCTGTTAATCAGTAGTTTATGTGAGTATAGGAGTGTATGAATTACTGTCAGGCTCATAACTAAAGTTGGTTGATTTATTCTTGTCTAGATAAATTTTGTCGTATTAGTTCCTATAGAGTACGAATTATTTAATTATTTCAAAACGCATCAATGCCCGAGTGGAAATACCATGGTATGGATCTAGATTTCCAAACACTTTTTTCTGAAAATCCGATAAGAATCTCAAACTTATCGGATTTTTTTCTGTTTCAGACAATCTATAAACACGACAATTAAAAAAACTGGTTATCTTTGCACAACATCAACAACACAAACTAATTTCATGAGTTCAGATTCTAGCAAAAGGTACGCACAAAGAGGTGTTTCGGCATCCAAAGAAGACGTACACAACGCCATAAAAAATATTGATAAAGGATTGTTTCCACAAGCATTCTGTAAAATTGTTCCAGACTATTTAACCCAAGATCAGGATTATTGCTTGATTATGCATGCCGATGGTGCGGGTACAAAATCATCTTTGGCCTATATGTACTGGAAAGAAACAGGTGATTTATCGGTATGGAAAGGCATTGCACAAGATGCATTAATCATGAACATTGATGATTTATTGTGTGTAGGAGCAACCGATAATATCTTGCTTTCATCAACAATCGGAAGAAATAAAAACCTTATTCCAGTCGAAGTAATTTCAGCAATCATCAACGGAACCGAAGAATTAATAAAAGAGTTAGACACTTTTGGCGTGACCATCCATTCAACCGGAGGAGAAACTGCCGATGTTGGCGATATCGTTCGTACCATAATCGTAGATTCTACCGTAACGGCTCGCATGAAACGTTCAAAAGTTATAGATAATGCCAATATCAAGGCTGGAGACGTAATCGTTGGTTTGGCTTCATTTGGTCAGGCAACTTACGAAAAAAGTTATAATGGCGGAATGGGAAGCAACGGATTAACATCAGCACGTCATGATGTTTTCGGGAAATACCTGGCGACCAAATATCCGGAAAGTTTTGATGCAGCAGTTCCCGAAGAATTAATTTATTCAGGGCAAGTAAAACTTACCGATGCAGTCGAGAATAGCCCAATCGATGCAGGACAATTGGTACTTTCGCCAACAAGAACTTACGCGCCGATTATCAAGAATATATTAGATAAATATACGTCAGACGAAATTCATGGAATGGTACATTGTAGTGGAGGAGCGCAAACAAAAATCCTTCATTTTGTACAGAATTTGCACATTATAAAAGATAATTTATTTCCAGTTCCACCATTGTTTCAACTTATTCAGGAACAATCCAAAACCGATTGGAAAGAAATGTATCAGGTATTTAATTGCGGTCACCGTATGGAATTATACGTCCCAGAAGCGATTGCACAGGATATAATTGCAATTTCAAAATCATACAATGTCGATGCGCAAATCGTAGGAAGAGTAGAGGCAGCAGATGATAAGAAACTAACAATTACTAGCGAATACGGTACATTCAAATATTAAAAAACTAACACGAATTTTACGAATTGTTACTAAATAATTCGTGAAATTCGTGTTTAAAATATCATTAAAATAATTAGCTTTTCAGGAGCTAATCCCGCTATTCGCTATATCTTTTCCCAGCTAAAGAAGCCAGAAAAAGGATGCTGCTACTATCGGGGCTAAAAACCACTTTATTATGTACGAATTAGTTTTTTGGAAATATCTAGAGGGGATTTATTTAAATCACCATGAAGTTTACGAGGCACTTGTCGAAGAACAAGAAGTGGAAGGTTTGGAGCAGCTTCCTGTTGCTGTAATCCTAAACCGAATAAGTTCATTGTTTTCCAAATGGGAAAAAGTCGATGATAACAGCTGGAAAAATAACGATGGTAAAGGAGCTTTCCAAGTAATTACTACGCCGCAAAGTATTAAAATCGATTGTTATGGAACCGAAGGGAAAACAATGGATATATTAGTAAGCGCTTTAGAGGAATTCAAATGTTCGCTATATGATCCACAAGTTCCAGAGCGTTATGACGAAATGAGCGAATAATAAAAAGAGTTTTGAATAGATTATAAAATTAATTTTTTTAAATAAAATGGATTTCAATTTTTCTGAAAATATAGTACTCGAAGACGATTTAGTTTTGTTACGTCCTTTACAAAAAACCGATGTCGAGAATTTATTAGAGATTTCTATCAACGAACCTAATACTTGGGAATATTCGTTAATTCGTGCCAACGGAAAAGAAAACCTAGAGAATTATATAGATATTGCTCTAAAAGCAAGAGAAAAGAAAATTGAATTTCCCTTCATAGTATTTGATAAAAAATCAGGAAAATACGCAGGAAGTACTCGTTTTTACGATATGCAACTGTCTTTTAAAACCTTGCAATTAGGATATACCTGGTATGGTTTGGCCTTTAGAGGAACAGGATTAAATAAGCATTGTAAATTCTTATTATTACAATACGCATTCGAAACTATGGGAATGGAACGAGTAGAATTCCGTGCCGATAATAATAACCAACGAAGCATAGCAGCCATGAAAAGCATCGGTTGCAAAGTCGAAGGTGTTTTGCGTAATCACATGCCTACTTTTGGTAGTGAAGTACGTCGGGATTCTATTATTTTAAGCATTTTGAGAGAAGAATGGTTCGATGAGGTAAAAGAAAACCTGAGACAAAAACTATAATAAAAACGTTCTTTATAATTCACTAAAAAAATTAAGCGCAAAGATTGGCTAAGGTTTAAGTGAATTTTTAGATCTGCTTAATCGAAATTCTATCTAATTTTTTGCTAATAAATGAATTAGTGAAAATTAGTGACTAACTTTTTTACAATCTATGCTCATTAAATCTGCGGTAAAAAATAATTAAAACTTGTTTCTAACCATCTTTCAATAATATATGTTGTTCTTTTCTAATTTTGGCAAGTAATTGATCGATGTGAATTTTTATTTTTTGAGGTAATAAATTCCAGTTTTTATCTTTTTTAAAGCTTCTGCAATAGTCTAAATCGCACTCAACAGCGCGTATAGCGTATTTTTTGCCTTTATAAATAGTGATGATTTTAATTCGTCTTAAGTTGTCATCATCAGTTTTTGTACCATAAACAATTACAGGGTCTACATATCCATCGTCATCTAAATCTTGCGTGCTGCAATATTTTGTCCAAAACCAAATAGTAGTTTCTTCTACTTCGGCACTTTCAACTAAATCATTTATTTTCCATTTTTCAATATAACCACCATGATCATTTAAATAGCAAATTGCTTCGATTCTGGTATTCAAAGTATCTTTAGGCGAAATAACTTTTTGGTTTTCACTAAGGATCAATTCATAAACACCACCTTTATCCTGATATTCGTAGGCTCTGAAAATTGGGAATTTACCACCATCTAAGTCTCGTTCGGTTATTTCAGATTTTGTTAGAATTTTGCTTTGAACCGATTGTGAAAAGCTAATTACAGAATAAGAGAAAAATAATAATAGAATGAAATTTTTCATGAGTTCAATACTTTTTGAGTAGCCAAAGATATTGATTTTTTAACTTCATTAAAAGCATAGAGAGTAAATACGGTATATCGTGGCGATTAATTTGAAACTTAATATAACGGGATTAAAACTGTTTAATTCGCTTCACTGTGTTCCATAATTGATTCACATTCTATTTTTAAACTTAATTAACCTTAATCTCTAAATGGTTTCCATTTTTATTGTAATTAAAATAGAAACATAATGCAGTTTGTAAAAAACTTTGCGAAATTTGCCTTTTTAAATCAATAGAAAGAGACACATGAAAATAAATCCAAAAAACGGAATAGACAAGCTGTTGTTCGGTATGAAACAGAACGACGTTACAGCTATTTATGGCAAACCAGATAGAAACTACAAAGACGAAGATGATAATGTGATTTTTGCTTACAACAAGCTTAAAATAAGATTGACATTTTATCAGGAAGAAGATTTAAGATTGGGTTATGCAGTTGCATCAAGTCCAGATTTGGAAATCTTTGGTTTTAAAATCATAGGAAGAAAAATTTCAGATGTAAAAAAAGATTTGGCAACCAAAGAAATTACAAAATTTACACAAGAAGAGTTTGATACTTTCGAGAATTACTTTAACGAAGAAAACTGGATAATCTTTCAAACAGAATTTGAAGAAGTAGTAAAATTCGAAATTGGTGCAATCATCAATAGTAAAGATGAATTCGATTGGAAATTTCCAACTAAGAAATAAAATTAGAGCATAAAAAAAACCGATAGTTGTGTAACTATCGGTTTTTTTTATGCTCTATATTAAGAGGAACTATTGTTTAGGAGTTGGTTGCTCTTTGTAGATTTCCAATTCAAAAATAAGTGTTGCGTTTGGAGGAATTACTCCACCAGCACCTCTTTCTCCATAAGCTAATTTAGATGGAAGGAAGAATACCGCTTTCTCACCATAAGTCATAAGATCTAAGCCTTCGATAAATCCAGGAATCATACCGTCTTTTTTACCAGCTTGGAAAGGAAATGCTTGATATCCTCCTTGAGCAGCACGGTTTGCATCATGTTTTCCGTAAGTTTTTGCTACTTCCTCGAAGCTACTGTCAAAAAGAGTTCCGTCTTCAAAATAACCAGCATAGTGGAAATAGAAAGTAGAACCATCTGCAGGTTTTACTCCTGTACCTTTTTGGATTATTTTGTAAGCTAAACCAGATGGAGTAGTTGTTGCTGTAGCTTTTGCAGTGTCAAAATAGGCTTTTTTTGCAGCAATTACAGTAGCGTATTTTTCTTTGTATATGCGTTCTTGCTCAAGAGCAGCAGCTTGTGCTTGTTTGTTCTTTTCGGCATCAATTAATGCTTGTTTTTTAGCATCTTCAGCTTTATTATCGTAATAAGCAGCAAATACTTTTGGTGCATCAAACTTTTTTGCCATAGCTCCTTTACGGGTAATAGTAACTTTAAGCATTACATCGTCTTGAAGAATTAGGTTAACAACATCCATACCTTGAACAACGTGTCCAAAGATAGTGTGTTTGTCATTTAACCAAGGTGTCTCTTTATGAGTAATAAAAAACTGACTTCCGTTGGTTGTTGGACCAGAATTTGCCATTGCTAGAATTCCACCTTTATCAAATCTAAGATCAGATACAAATTCATCTTTAAAAGCATATCCAGGACCTCCAGAGCCATTTCCATCTGGATCTCCACCTTGAATCATGAAATCATTGATAACTCTGTGGAATTTTAATCCATCAAAAAATGGTTTTCCTTTTAATCTCTCAACAGTTACATAAGGATTTGTTCCTTCTGCCAATGACACAAAATTAGCGACAGTAATTGGAGCTTTTACGTATTCAAGCAGTAATACAATATCACCTTTTTTGGTTGTAATTGTAGCAAAGATACCTTCGTTTACAGCGGGTTTTGTAGCAACTTTAGTGATGCCTGTTTTTTTGCCTGGAACAGGCTTTTTAGTCTGTGCTTGTAGGTTAAGCATTCCTAAGCAAAATAAAAATAGAATTTTTAATTTCATCTGATTCTAATTTAAAATCTGTTAATTTTTAATATAAACTTATTGTTGTGGCATTTTTTCTAGTAACTCAACTTCAAATATAATATTTGCATTTGGTGGGATTACACCTCCTGCACCTGTAGATCCGTAAGCTAAATGTGCAGGAATGAAAAGTACTGCTTTATCTCCAAAAGAAAGGTTTTCGATGCCCTCGATAAAACCAGGAATCATACCGTCTTTTCTACCAGCTTGAAAAGGAATTGGGTTGTATTGTTTCGCTTCGGCTCTGGCAGCATCAAATTTTCCAAAAGTTTTAGCTACACTTTCAATACTAGTATCGAATAACGTTCCGTCTTCAAGGAAACCAGCATAATTTATGAATACTTGTGCTCCGGCAGCAGGTTTTTTACCTTTACCTTTTTCAGTAATAACGTATTCTAATCCCGAAGTTGTTTTTGTAACTTTACCTCTTAAACCAGCATAATAAGCTAATTTCTCATCACGTACACCTTTGTATTTAGAATCTAAATCACTTTTTTCTTTTGACTCAGCCGAAAAGTAATCGTGGAATACTTTTACAGCGTCAAATTTCTTAGCAGCTTCACCGTTTCTGATAATTGTTACTTTCTTGATGTAGTCATCTTGTTTAATTTGGTTAACGACTTCCATTCCTTTGTCTACAACATGACCAAAAATGGTGTGTTTTCCGTCTAACCAAGGTGTTTCAACATGTGTGATAAAAAACTGGCTGCTGTTTGTGGCAGGTCCGTTATTGGCCATTGCCAAAACACCACCTTTATCAAATTTCAAATCGGTAAATTCATCTTTAAATTTATATCCTGCATCTCCAGAACCAGTTCCTAACGGATCTCCAGTTTGGATCATAAAATCTTCAATAACTCTGTGAAATTTTAATCCGTCAAAGAAAGGTTTCTTTTTTAAAGCTTCGTTGGTAACAAATTCATTTTTACCCTCTGCAAGTGTTACAAAATTCGCAACAGTTATGGGTGCTTTTTGATAATTTAATTCAACAATAATGTTTCCTTTGTTGGTTTCAATTTCGGCGTATAAACCATCAGGCAGATTGCTGTGTTCGTCTTTACAAGAGTAAAGAGTTGTAATCGCAAGTAATAATAATATGAGGCTTTTTTTCATTTTAAAAATATTAATTGTTTTTATTGATTTAATGAATCTTTCTTTATTGGTGGGGGTGTAGGTTTCGGAGTTTCGGTTCTTGGAGCTTTTGTCTCCATTTGTTTTCTGTAAGCTGTTTCTGGAACAAAATTATGTAAGGTAACAGTACAGATTAAAGGTTGGTTGATGCCAATTCGTTTTTCATCACCATGATAACCATAAGCCATATGAGATGGAAACAAGAAGGTTACAGTTTCGTTTTTATGCATTAATTTGATACCATCGCGTAATCCCATCATGATTTCTTGCTTATCTACAAAATAGGTTTGAGGTCTCAACTCTGCTTCGCTATAAATAATATTTCCTTTTAAGTCTTTTATTTCATAGTCAAAAAAAGCAACATCTCCTTTTTTAGGAGTTATAGTATCTGTGGTATTTTGGTTCTCATAAGCATACCAATATCCTTTTGTTGAAGCAATGTATTTTATTTTAGGATTGTTTTTTATAACAGCCTTAATTTGTTGTTCTTCGGTGGCTACGAGTTTTTTATTTCGCTCGACAGACTTTTTCATGAATGTTCCGGAAGAAATAGAAATAGGTCTTCTGGCGTCTTCATGTTGCTTGCAGCTCGAAGCCAAAACGGTCAACAAAATAGCTGAAACAAATATTTTAGGATAGTTCATACTAGTTATATTTTTAGTTTTGTTACTAAATCTTCAAATTTTTTCAATGTATCTTCCATTGAATCCAATGATTTTCCTCCAGCAGCATTACTATGACCTCCACCGTTAAAGTAAGTTCTCGCAAATTCATTTACATCGAAACCACCTTGTGAACGGAACGAAATCTTGATTATTTTCTCTTCTTTATTTTCAATAAATATAGCAGTAAAAACGATACCTTTCATACTTAAACCATAATTTACAATGCCTTCGGTATCTCCTTTTACATAATTAAAAGAATCTAATTCGGCTTGTGTCAATGAAGTATAAGAAGTCCTATGTTCGTCCAGAATCTTCATGTTTTGCAATGCCCTTCCAAGTAATTGTAAACGGCTGTAGGAACTATTATCAAAAAGCAAAATTGGAATCTGCGTGTTTTCTACACCCAAATCAATAAGCTCGGCTATAATGCGGTGTGTATTTCCTGTTGTACCCGGAAAACGGAAAGATCCCGAATCGGTTAATATTCCTGTATAGATACAAGTTGCTATAGTTTTGTCTAAATCTTCTTTTTTTCCTAAGAAAGAGATGAAGTTATAAACCATTTCGCAAGTTGATCCAAATGAAGTATCAGAATAGGTGTAAGCTGCGTAATCATCAGGTTTTTGATGATGATCGATCATGATAAATGGAGCTTTTAGTTTTACCAAAGTATGTTCCATTTCTCCTGTGCGATGAAAAGCATTAAAATCTAATGTAAAAATCAGTTGAGCTTCTTCAAGAATTTTGGTGCAGTTATCTATATCTTTTTCAAATATTTTTACTGTTTCAGAACCTGGTAACCAAGCTAAGAAGTCAGGGAAATCATTTGGAGCAATTACAGTTGGCTCATGATTGTTTTTTAATAAAAAGTGGTATAAAGCTAAGGTTGAACCCATAGCATCCCCGTCGGGACCGCGGTGAGGAATTATGGCTATTTTTTTTGGAGTTGCAAGCAGCAACTTTATGTCTTGAATGTCTTGTATTTTCATAGTGTGCGAATTTACATTTTTTTAATGTAAACTTGAAAACATTTTGGACATTAACATGGTTTTATATCTTCTTGGTTTAGTTGATAGTTATTGGTTTATAGTTGTTAGTTGATGACTTTAGTTTTTTTTCTAAAAATTGCAACTGATTACTGCGACTGTCACCGAATACTAAGAAAAACTAAATCACAGCCATTTCTGATACAATTTATATTTGGCGCCTTTTACAATTTGAGACTTGTAAATGCCTACAGAGCCAGAAGATAAATAAGCAATGACGCAGGCTATAGCAATGAATATTCCGCTTTCAATCCCGAAAAGTTCTATCCCCATGATTGTGCAGGCAATAGGAGTGTGGGTCGCTCCAGAGAACACTGCAACAAATCCCATTCCGGCAAGAAGGGCAATTGGCATAGGAACTATAAGTGATAATGCACTGCCAAAAGTAGCACCTACAAAAAATAATGGCGTAACTTCACCACCCTTAAAACCAGCACCTAAAGTAAATCCGGTAAAGAGTATTTTAAGCAGGAAATCATACCATGCATTTGTATTTGTGAATGAATCAACAATAGTAGGAACTCCCAGACCTGAGAATTTTGTAAATCCAAAACCAGCAATAGCAATTGCAAGAATGATTCCGCCAACAAAAGGTCGAAGCGGTGGATATTTTATAGTTTTTGAGAATAATGAACCCCAAAAATGTGTGCTTCGAGAGAATAATAAAGCTGCAAAGCCAAATAACGCACCACAAATTAAAGTGTAAAATAAGTTTGATGCCGTAATTTCCGGAACAATCGGAATACTATAATGTGTATGTTTTACCTGCCAGATCTCAACGGTAAAATAGGCAGTATAGGCTACTATAAATGAAAGTAAAATACTTTTTAAGTCTATTTTGCTAAAATATACCACTTCAAGAGCAAAAATGGCGCCTGCCAATGGTGTTCCAAAAACAGAAGCAAAACCCGCACTGATTCCTAAAATAATCAAGGTTTTTCTCTCTGAATCATCGAGTTTAAAGATTCTGGTAAATTGATCGGCGATTGCTCCTCCCATTTGTACAGCTGTTCCTTCACGACCTGCGGAACCTCCAAATAAATGGGTAATGATTGTTCCTAAAAAGACCAAAGGAGCCATTTTTAACGGAATAACCTGCTTTGGGTTTTCGTATTCTTCTAGTAGCAAATTGTTGCCTTTTACGACTTCTTTTCCAAAGTAATAATAGCCAAGACCTACTAGTAATCCGCCGAGAGGTAAAAGCCAGATAATCCAGTTGTGGTGGATTCTATATTGGGTAACAAATTCTAATGTGATTAAAAAAAACGCCGAAGCCGATCCTGATAAAATACCTATCAAGACACAAATGAAAATCCATTTGAGACAGAGAAGTATCGTTTTTTTTAAATCTTGTGAATTCATTAAAGTAAAGGGTGGAGTAGTGCTTAATGTTAATGTATGGGCACAAAAGAATAGATTAATTTAAACACGAATTGGCACTAATTCGGCGATGGTTTTAATTTCGGAAACTAAGTTAAGCTTTTTTAAATTTGTGTAAATTCGTGTTTGATTTTTATAATTATATCCAAATACGGATAGGAATATTGTTTTTTATTCTACAATTACAGCAGTAAATTCTATTTCTACCAAATATTCCGGAGCTACAAGTTTGCTAATTTCGTAAAATCCAGTAGTTGGTTTAATGTCTTTAAAAAAAGCAGAATGTGCCCCAGCAACAGATTCAAAAGTCGAAATATCAGTAGTGAAAATACGTGTTCTAATAACGTCTTTCATGCCGATTCCCAGGTCTTTCAATACTTTTTCGACTCTTTCCAGAATGTTCAAAGTTTGTGCGTAAGCATCGTCGGCTTTTACTTTGTCGCCATCAACAATCGCAACAGTTCCCGAAACTTCTACGATGTTCCCAATGCGGACTGCACGACAGTATCCCATTTTGTCTTCCCATGGAGATCCTGTCAAGATGTTTTCTCTTTTCATTATAAGATAATTTTAGTGTGTTGTTCGAACTACTTTTCGGTTGTTTTAAAAAGCAATTCATAGTTAGATTAATGTGTTGCAATTTATGAAAAAGCCATAACAAAATCCGTAAAATGGACTTAATAATTCCTTGTGAATAATCAGTTTTTGTGATATTCTGAATGAAATCAACCACAAAGTATATTAAGTTTTTAAATCTGTGGCGTAAAAATTAACAGCAAAGGGCACTAAGATTTACGCAAAGAACACAAAGTTTTTTAAATTCGTGGCAATTAGTGATATTCGTGGGTAACTTTTTCGGCAACAGATTGTAATTCTTTTAATCTCTTAAATCTGTGGCGTAAAAATTAACCACAAAGTTTTACGCAAGTTAGATTAGTCAATTTGATGTTGTTCAAAAAGGCGAAGTTTATTTTGTGTAGTAGTAAGGTTTTTTTGCAACAGCTCAATTTTATTTAATAAGTGGGCAATGGCATCGATTCCTTCTAAATTAATTTTGAGATCATAATGTAATCGGATCATTTTTTCTATAGCAGGCAATTGTTCTGGTTGTAAATACTGATCTTCTTCCAGAACAATAATTTCTATCAAACCATAATTGTTGAGCTTAGATATAAAGGTATCCTCAATTTCATGATAAATACAAAATTGTTTTATTTGGATTAAATTTTTACTATTCATGATTTCTTATTTTAGATAATTCTTCGAATAATTGTCTTTCTTTTTCGGATAGTTTTGTGGGGATTTTTATGGTGTACGTTATGTATAAATCTCCAAATTGATTTTCTTTTTTATATAAAGGAAACCCCTTTCCTTTTAATTTGACTTTAGTTCCGGGTTGTGTTTCCGGGGATACTTTTATTTTTACTTTCCCATCTAAAGTATTTACAAAAATTTCGCCTCCTAAAACAGCAGTATATAAATCGAGATCAACATCGGCGTATAGATTATTTCCTTCACGTTTAAAATCGGAATTGTTTGCAATTATAAACGTAATGTATAAATCTCCATTTGGACCACCATTAGCACCTGGTCCGCCATGTCCGGGGATTTTTATAATTTGTCCATTTTCTACACCAGCTGGAATTGTAATTCGGATATTTTTGCCATTTACGGTTAGATTTTGCTTGTGAGTTGTATAAGCCGAGGTTAGGTCTAATTGTAATTCGGCATTAAAATCCTGTCCTCTGTATTTCGTTTGACTTCTACTGCTGCCTCTCGAGCCGTACATTGAGTTGAAGAAATCAGAAAAGTCGCTTCCTGAGAAATCGCCTCCAGAGTAATCAGAATAATCGGAATTGCTTTGTTGTTGTCTTGAGCGTTGTTGTTGGTTAGGGTCGTAGCCAGCTTTTTCAAACTCCTCGGCATGTTTCCAGTCTTTTCCGTATTTATCGTATTTTTTTCGATTTTCGGGATTGCTTAAAACTTCGTTTGCTTCGTTTATTTCTTTGAATTTGTGCTCTGCTTCTTTATCATTCGGATTTAAATCTGGATGGTATTTACGAGCTAGTTTTCGATATGCTTTTTTGATTTCGGCTTCAGTAGCCGATTTCGTAATTCCTAATGTTTTATAGTAGTCGATATAATCCATTTGTTTGAATTTTAATAAAAGTGAATTAAAATATTGAAGTTATGAATAAGTTCTTAATTATCAAAATGATATATTTTTTATATTAAATATCTAAAGGGAAATCGTAAATCATCTTTTTAAGATTACCCATTTAAAATTTGGTGTTTTCAATCTTTTGGCGGGTTTTTTGTATCTAAAAATTAGCCTAATATATTGTTATAAAACTCTTAAAGTTGTAGTGCCCAATTAAATTATGCTATTTTTGCGATGCTATACTATTTGAATTTAAAAAATTGACTCCATAATATTATAACCGAATGAAACAGATCTTATTTTTTATACTACTAATAACATCAGTTGCAGCAACGGCTCAAGCAGAATTTAATACTAAATTTAAACCGATTCCTCCATCTTTTGGTGTAAAACCTAAAAAGATTCCACCGTCTGGAACAATTTCGCCAGATATACCAAGTATTAAAGCTCCAAATGTTTTTAATAGCACCAGTATCGCGCCTCCACAGTCGCAATTAAATTCGTCGTATCAAATAGGGAAAAAAGAAAGTTTTTCGATGACACCTTCGGATGAATTTGCAAATCCAGGCGATAGATACGTTGCTGGAATGGAGAAAGATTTAGATAAAACTTTAAAAGAGCAAGGATTAAAAGAGGGCAGAGGTACTTTGTTAAGGAAGAATGTTTCTCTGGGAGATTTTAAAACCAAAGCGGATTATTTTATCATAAGGCTTAGAGATTTTGGAGCCATCGACGGTGATTTGGTAAAAGTATCGAATAACGAGAAGGTTATACAATCTGAAATATTTTTAGAAAGTAATTTTAAAGATATTAGAATTACGCTTGACAAAGGATTCAATAAGATGGAATTTGAAGCACTTAATATAGGTACTCTAGGTGGTAATACTGCCGAAATCCAAGTATTGGACGATCATAAAAATGTAATTGTTCATGACTATTGGAATAATCTTGACACAGGTTTTAAAGCCTCAATAGTTGTTACTAAAGAAGAGTAAGATAAAAAATGACCAACAGTTGGTCATTTTTTATCTTCTATAATGTTTCCTTTCTCACCTGTGGCAACAAGTCCGTTGCGATTGGTTACTTTTCCATTTGAAATTTGAACTGCGATACCTTTTTTTGAAATGGCAGAAATGTTTGCCAAAGGAGTTTCTCCTTTATTGCTAACGGTTACAGCTATTGAATCTTTACCATTGGCGATTATATCTCCTTTAACATGAAATTCATGTACAATTCCGCCTTCGACATTGTAAGAGTGAACATCATTTCCATAAGTAGTAATACTGCCGGAAACGGTTAATTGTTTAATCTCGCCTCCTGGTTTAACACTGATACCGTCTGCAGGAAGTTTGATAAGTACTCCTTTTACAAGAGATTGCCCTTCGGAGCCATTGGTTACAATTCCGTTTTTTACTTCAATATTGCCTACGGCTTTACTAAACTGCATTCCGATAGAACCATTGCCGTGAGTGATTATAGAGTGAAATGTAGCTTTTGTAATAGTACCGTCATATTGATTAAAACCTCTGGCGCCTAAACCAAAAGTTTCTATTTTGTCTTTGGCTTCAAATTCATTTACTATGCCAAAATTCACAAAACCAATACCACTTGGGCCATAGGATGTGATAGGTTTTTCGGCAATCCATTTTTTAACTTCTCCCCATGTATCTAGTACCATGTCATTTACTCCGTAGGTAGTTGTTTCTCCTTTATGTGTGATGTTTTTTACTTTTACACCGTTTACAATAAAGACAGCAGCAGTAATCATATCTGGTTGTCCATAAGGGAGCATTCCGTTAGAATAGATATTTCCTGTTGTAATTGTATCTGCAATTACCCAACCTCCATTGTCGCCAAACCCGCATATAAACAGACCTGAACCAATAACCGGAGCGCCTTTTCTTCCTAAGCTAATGTTGGTTAAAGTAGCATTTATTACACTATCCTGAGCACTATTAAAGTTATAAACCGTAAAAGCACCCTGATAGACATTTACACCATATTTTTGAGGTTGTTCGGAGTATCGGCGAGCATCACAAGCTACAATGTCAATAGTATCGGCAATGAGTTTAGTTTTATTTGTACCGGCTCTTGTTAATATTTGTACTTGTCCCGTGATGGTTAGATTTTGTAAAGACAAAACTCCCAAATCTTCATGATTGCTTAAGGTGTAAATTGCCCGATTATTAGGGTTCGCTTGAATCGTAAGGTTGGTAATTTCGTTATTGGCAGTCAATCCAATTCCGTCACTATTATTGAAGCTGATGATAGCAGTTTCTTTGTTGGTTCCAGTTATACTAAAACCTACAGGTAACACGATTGAATACGGGCAAAGTATAGAGGTTTGTATTTCTAAATTTGTAGGTACATTATTATTTAATGCAGTCATCAAATCGGTTAATGAATTGATTTTTGTTTTCATAGCTTTATTTATTTAATGCAATTACTTTTCCCTGACCTGTTTCTTTTAATAGAAAACTAACTAAGATGGCTATAGCGATTCCGATAATCCAAAATGAACCCGCTTGTTGAAAATGGATTGCTTTGTTGGTAGTATCTTGAAGTGTTTGTCCAAATAAGTGACTGAATATGGGACTTAAAATAGTAGTTACTCCAAAAGTTATAAAATTTATAGCTCCCGTAGCGCTTCCTTTTACATTATCGGGATTGGCTTCTTTGATTATAGAATAAGGGATCATGGCAGCTCCAGATGCGACACCTAATAGAAACATGCTAAATTTAGCAGGGAGAACATTGGGAAAATATAATAACTGAACTAAGCTTAGAATCATCAGCAAAGCACCAAAGATTAAAACCGGTTTTCGTCTTCTTATTTTGTCTGTAATATATCCCAATAAAGGACAACCAAATACCCAACCAAAAGCAACCATTGCGCTTGCAATCGTTGCTGTATGAAAGTCCAAAGCGCGATCTTTTTGAAAAAAAGCAACTGCCCATGTCATCGCAAATATTGTGGTAGGAGCGAATAATAATCCTGAAACAATACCGCATAACCATGATTGTGGATTGCTAAAAACAATTTTATAAGGACTTAGTAAGCTTTGTTTCTTATTATTGATTTCTTCTTTTTTCTCGACTTTGTTTGCCGGAGTTACAAACCAAAGGGCAAAGGCAACTATAATTGTAAAAACTCCACTCCATAACCAAAAGACAGTATTGCTCATTCCTTTTTCAATAAACGGGCCTACAATGAACTGTCCTGCTGATCCTCCCAGCATTCCTAAACATTGAGTAAACCCAATTGCAGTTGCGAGTGATTTTGCCGAAAATCCTTTACTGGCGAGATACACGCAACCAGGAAATGCAAAGGCACATCCAGCACCTTGAAATAGCCGCCCTGTTATTCCGGTAAACTGACTGGAAATCATAAATAACAAGCAGCCAATTCCTAAAATTAAGGCTCCTGCAAATAAGGAGTATTTGGCTCCAAACTTATCCAGAGCAATTCCGGCAATTAAACTACAGGTAGAATAGGTGTAATAATAGGTTCCAATAATAGCTACTAATTGAATTTCACTTACAGAAAAACTATGAGAAAGCTCTGGAATCATTACTGCGGGAGCGGAACGTATTACATAATCTAAAAAATAGAAAACTAAACCAAATACCCATGCAATGACATAATATTTGGTATACGATTTATTATTATTTACATTCATCAGGTTGTTTTTTAATTAAGGTAGATGATTTACCGTTTGGTCACAAATCTTAATGGTTTATTTAGTTTGTGAAATTCGTGTTTGTTTTTTGAACTTGTGTTCAGACAAGTAGGTTTATATACCTTCTTTTAGATGCTTATAATTGAACTTAATTGTATCGAAAACTTCTTCCATTTTGCCGCCGAGCATTAATTTGGTCATTGATTTAGTCATGCCTATAACTTGTTCCCACTCTACTTTTGGGGGCATTGCCAGGGCATTTGGATTGGTAAAGACATTGAGTAAAACAGGACCATTATGTAGGAAGGCTTTTCCTAGTGCTTCGGGAACTTCTTCGGGTTTGTGAACGTTTATCCCCATAAACCCCATTGCCTGAGCAATTAACCCAAAGTCTGGATTTACCATATTGGTTTCATTATCGGGTAGGCCATCAACTTCCATTTCAAGTTTTACCATGCCTAATGCACGGTTATTAAATACAATAATTTTTATAGGGATGTTGTATTGGTGAATTGTAGCCAAATCTCCTAACAACATTGATAAACCTCCATCACCACACATTGCAATAACCTGTTTTTCGGGATGCGACAGCGCTGCTCCTATGGCCATAGGCATTGCATTTGCCATTGATCCGTGATTAAAAGAGCCCAGCATTTTTCGTTCTCCAGTACCTTTAATAAAACGGGCTCCCCAAACACAAGTCATTCCGGTATCTACTGTAAAAATGGCATCTTTATTTGCTAATCTATCAATAACATGAGCGAGATATTCTGGCTGGATTGTGTCTTCGCCTCCGTTATCGTTAATATAGATATTCATGTTTTCTTTTACACTACTGTAGAATTTTAGTTGTGCCTGTAAAAAACTATCGTCTGTTTTGGCTTCAAGTAATGGTAGCAAAGCCTTTATAGTGTCGGCTACATCACCACATAATCCCATATAGAGATTGGCTCGTCTTCCTAAACGCTCGGAGCTTGTATCTACTTGTATGATTTTATTATCGGTAGGCATGAATTTATCATAAGGAAAATCGGTTCCTAATAATAGTACAAGATGTGATTCATGCATGCTGTGATAAGCAGAAGGTTGTCCGAGCAAACCTGTCATGCCTATTTCGTTAGGATTATTGGGTTGAATACTCATTTTACCACGGAAAGAATATCCTACAGGAGCTTTAATATGTTGGGATAATTGTACTACCTGATCATGCGCTTTCTCAGATCCGATTCCGCAAAATAAAGTTATTTTTGAGCTCTCATTTATGGCTTTTGCTAATAGCTGTAATTCCAGATCAGAAGGGCGGATAACAGGATTGCAATGGAAAAATTGGGTTGATATAATACTTTCAACTGCTTTTAATTTAGAAACATCACCAGGTAATCCGATAACGGCAACACCTTTTTTGCCTAAAGCATGTTGTATTGCAGTTTGTATAATTCGAGGTGCTTGCTCGGCAGTCATAATCATTTGGTTATAACAACTACAATCATCAAAAAGCTTAACTGTATTTGTTTCCTGGAAATAATCCATTCCCATTTCATTCGTATTAATTGTGGAGGCTATAGCCAATAAGGGAACGTGCGAGCGGTGTGCATCATACAAGCCATTGATTAAATGAACATGTCCGGGGCCACAACTTCCGGCACAAACAGCAAAGCCATCTAGCTCGGCTTCGGCAGCAGCAGCATAAGCGCCGACTTCTTCATGACGTACATGGATCCATTTTATTTTTCCATTTCTGCGTATTGCATCATTAAAATGATTTAAACTATCACCAGTAACTGCATATACTCGTTTTACTCCAGCTTCTACCAACATTTCTACTAATTGTTCTGCAACTATCTTACTCATGGATTATATTTTTAGAATTAATAATTTTAATGGTATAATATTGGTTCTGATTATGCTTGTTTTGATTTTTAGATGATTATAGTTTTATAAATGGATTTGGTTAGGATAATAAAAAGAGTTTATCACACACTTTATAATGAGTTTTTAATGCTAATACAGATTGTATAAATAGGGTATATGCTATTTAATAGCCTGTTTTAAAATCTATATAGTTATGTCTTGTATAAAGACAGATTTATATATTCAGCTTCAATTAAAATATTATTTTTTTGAGCTAAAAAAAACAGGGTTCGAAGTACTATTGAATGATGGGGGAATTCAGGAGTAATTAATTTAAGAATCATCATAAACTATTTTTTAGTTAGGAGTGAAGTATTGTTAATTTAATTTAGTCCTATAAATTTAATAAAAAAGAAGGAGCTTTTGGCTTTTTTAAGGTTTAAAAAAAGGTACTAAAGTTCTAAGGCTTAAAAAAGGTTCAAAGGAATAAAGCTACTAAACTTTTAAACCTTTGAACCTTTATTGCTTTGTAACTTTGAACCTTTCTTCTAAAATGGATCCGCAGTCACTCTAAACTTCATGTCTGCATTAATTGTTACATCTTGTGTAAGTGTTTCTTTCAAGGTAACTTTTGTTCTTATTTTATATTTATCGGCTTTAATGTATTGATCTAATCTTGCATCGGTACAAACTAAATCGATCACATTTGTTGCTGCATTAATATTATCCTGAGAAGCTAGTTCTATCTCGTCAGAATCTGTTGTTGAGATATATAAATGAATCGATTTTAAAAACGTAAAGTTTTTATTTGCTGGGTCGGAAATTGTTAATTTAAGTGATTTTATTTTTACATCTTTTACCAAACTGGCTTTGGTTTTGTTATTTTCAAATTCAGCTGAAGAATTTGTAGTTACATCAGGCGTACTAATTTCTGATGGTAAATTGATAGGTAAAGTACTTTTTATTTTAATAGAAGTTCCATTAGAGATTGTAAAAGTCAATAAGTTATCGACAGCATTACATGAGCTTAAAAATAAAAATAAAAAAAGTGAAAGGGCAATTAATTTCGATTTCATAGAATATGTTTTTTTTTTGAAGGTGCTAAGTTTTAAAGGTGCTAAGGTACTAAGGTTTTTTATTTTTTTTTGGAGTTAAATTCTTTGTCTCTTAGAATCTTAGTCCCTTAGAACCTTTAAGCGGAAAAAAAATCAAAAATCAATTTTTCAATTCGGAATATAAAAAGTATTTTTGCGCATGCAACACAACGTACTTATTTTAGATTTCGGATCGCAATATACACAGCTTATTGCGCGTAGAGTTCGCGAATTAAATATATTCTGCGAAATCTTCCCTTACAATCATTTTCCGAGTGATTTATCAAGTTATAAAGCTGTAATTTTAGGAGGAAGTCCATTCTCTGTTCGCGCAGAAGATGCACCACATCCTGATTTATCTCAAATCCGTGGGAAACTTCCAGTATTGGCAGTTTGTTACGGAGCACAATATCTAGCTCATTTTAGCGGAGGAAAAGTAGCCGCTTCTGATACCAGAGAATATGGTAGAGCCAATTTAACTTATATTAAAGAGGACGAAGTTTTCTTTGAAGGGGTTTCTGAAAACAGCCAAGTTTGGATGAGCCATAGTGATAGTATCAAAGCTTTGCCTACAAATGGGGTAAAACTTGCCAGTACTCACGATGTAGAATTTGCTGCTTATAAAATAGAAGGTGAAACTACTTATGGTATTCAATATCACCCAGAGGTTTTCCATTCTACAGATGGATCAAAAATGTTGGAGAACTTTTTAGTAAAAATTGCTGAGGTTCCTCAAAATTTTACACCAAACGCTTTTGTTGAAGAAATGGTGGGAGAATTAAAAGAGAAACTAGGTAATGATAAAGTAGTTTTAGGATTATCCGGAGGTGTAGATTCGACTGTAGCAGCTGTATTATTACACCAAGCTATTGGTAAAAACTTATACTGTATATTTGTAAATAACGGTTTACTTCGTAAAAACGAATTCCAAAATGTATTAGATCAATACAAAGGAATGGGATTAAACGTAAAAGGAGTAGATGCTGGAGATCGTTTCTTGTCTGAATTAGCAGGAATTAGTGACCCAGAAACCAAACGTAAAACTATTGGTCGTGTATTTATCGAAGTTTTTGATGATGAATCACATCTTATCGAAGATGTAAAATGGTTGGCACAAGGAACAATTTATCCTGATGTTATCGAATCGGTTTCTGTAAAAGGACCTTCGGCAACTATTAAATCGCACCATAATGTAGGTGGATTACCAGATTATATGAAATTGAAAATTGTAGAGCCACTTCGTATGTTGTTTAAAGATGAAGTACGTAGAGTAGGTGCTACTTTAGGAATAGATCCAGAGTTATTAGGAAGACATCCTTTCCCGGGACCTGGATTATCAATAAGAATCCTTGGAGATATTACTCCAGAGAAAGTACAAATTTTACAAGATGTTGATGCAGTATTTATCGACGGATTAAGATCTTGGGGATTGTATGATAAAGTTTGGCAAGCAGGAGCAATCTTACTTCCTGTAAATAGTGTTGGTGTAATGGGCGATGAGCGTACTTACGAAAAAGTAGTAGCGCTTAGAGCTGTAGAATCTACCGATGGTATGACTGCCGACTGGGTACATTTACCTTACGATTTCTTGATGAAAGTCTCTAACGACATCATCAATAAAGTAAAAGGAGTGAATAGAGTCGTTTACGATATCAGTTCAAAACCACCCGCAACTATTGAGTGGGAATAATAATTTTTATATATTTAAGTCGTTACATTTGTAACGACTTAATTGTTTAAAACAACTATATATGAGAGACTTTTTAACGCTTTTATTTGTATTCCTACTAGTATTTAACAAGACGTTCGGACAAGAGTCTATTATAGAACACAAGATCGGAAAAGGTGAAACTGCTTATTTCATTGCCCAGAAATATAAAGTTTCCTTAGATGAGATCTACAAATTAAATCCCGAATCGCAAACCGGATTAAAGGATAACCAAATTATTAGGATTCCCGTACATTCTCCTTCCGTTAAGGAAAATGAAAAGAATCAAATTACACACACAGTTGCTGCCAAAGAAACATTGTTTGGATTATCTAAACAATATAATGTGAGTGTTGAAGCTATTCAAAATGTTAATGCTTCGATCTTGACAGACGGATTAAAAATTGGACAGGAACTTGTTATTCCGCAAGATGCTGCCAGTAAAACCAAAGTAACAACTGCGACTGTAAATACTGTTACTTCATCTAAAGTAACGCATCAGGTTTTGGCCAAAGAATCTTTATTTAGTATTGCCAGACAATATAATGTCTCTGTACAGGATTTGGAAACCTTAAATAAAGAAACCTTATTAAATGGTCTACAAATCGGACAAACAATTGCAATTCCGAATAAAAGAAAAACCCTCGATGGTCGCGTTCGTGTTATAAATGGTGAAACTATTTTTCATGTTGTTGCACCAAAGGAGACGAAATATTCGATTGCTAAAAAATACGGAATTACAATTGATCAGCTTGAAGCTCAAAACCCAGAAATCGTTAATGGATTAATCGAAGGAAATAAATTGGCGATTAATACAAAGGAAATTACACCAACCAACGAAAATGAAGAATTAATGCTTGCCTTGGCAGAAAAGCAAGTTGTGGTTGAGAAAACGAAAGCCAAAACAATCGAATTGGAAGATTTAAAAGATAGATTGGTGGTTCAGAAAGAGATGAATCAAAAAGTTATTAAAATCAACGATCTTAATGTTGATCTTAAAGGAATAGATGGTTCAAAAGGAGGTTCGGTAGAAAAACTAAGATTGGTTTTGGAAGCGAATAAAAATGTTCAGGAAGTTTTAATGTCCAAATTAGATTCATTAGTCGTTACTATGACCGATGATTTATCTGAATTGAAAAAGATGGATATCCTGAATATGAAAGAGTCTAAACGATTAGAAAAACAATCGTATGAAAGTATTGCTAAAACCAACGAACTATCGTCTCAGCTTAAAAAAGAATTGGCAGAGAATAGAAAATCCTATGCTGGTTTAATGAATAAAGTGGAGCGAATTGCTGTAGAAGAAAATCTGGAGTACAAAAAAAAGGTTCGTGAAAACACTAAGAATAAAACGGGAGAAACGCTTTTGCAAAGTCTTTCTTTAGAAAAAATCAAATATTACAAGATTGATCAGGAGAAAAATGATGCTCAAAATCAAAAGCTGATTGCTAAAATTGACTCTTTGGATACTCAGAAAAAGATAGAGGTAAAAAGACATATTAGTAAAGCTTCCTTTTATGGATCGGAAGCCAGAGCATTTGATGATAAAGTAGCCTTGGTAAAATTAAAGAGATATCAGGATAATGTGCTTAAAAATCAATCAAATACTGAAACTCCAATCGCAGCGTTATCATTAGAAGAAATAAAGAAAAAAATAAAGGAAGATCCTCTTTATAATGATGAGGATGTTAAAATTGAAGTTTTTGATAACCTAAAAGCAGTTCCTAATGGATATTACTTGGTTTTAGGTATATTTACAGACCCAGCGCCGAGGGATCAATTTATCATGAAGCTTATAGATTCGGGTGATTTTAATGCCAGTTTTTTCTATAATGTAAACAGTCAGTCGTATTATGTTTACGCCGAAAGTTTTCAAAATATAGAAGAAGCATTATATAAATACAAACAAAAAGAAAATACTTCGCTTTATAAAAATTGGAGTATTGCTAAACTAGAATTATACATTAGCAAATAATTAACAAGCGCGGGGAATCTCGTTTTATATAGAAATACTATCTTGTTTAAAATTTTTTATCTTATTATGAAATACATTTCAATACTAATTACAACTGCCTTTTTGATGTCTTATTCTGTTTTTTCACAGGATAAAATTAGTAAACATACTGTGGTTAAGGGAGAGACAATTAACCAGATTGCCCAAAAGTACAAAGTGACTCCTTATGATATTTATAAGCTTAATCCAGATGCGCAAAGTGGTTTAAAACTTGATAGCGTTTTGCTGATTCCGAGTAGTTCTGGAAAAGCGACGAGCTCTGAAAAAACAACTGCATCAACGGTAGTTACTAAAAAATCGAATGCAGCAACTACGCATGAAGTAATGCCTAAAGAAACACTTTTTGGTATCGAAAAAAAGTATAATATTTCTGATGAAGCGCTAAAAAATGCCAATCCATTTCTTGAAAAAAATGGTTTACAAATAGGTCAGACTCTTGTTATTCCTTCTGGGAATTCTAGCTCTAAGGATATCTCAAAAGATTCAAAAATACCAGCTACAAAATTGGTTCCTGCTAAACAAGATAAGTATGTTTACCATGATGTTTTGGCAAAAGAAACTAAATATTCGATTGCTAAAGAATATGGAATTACAGTAGAAGAATTGGAGAAACGCAATCCGGAGGTAATCCCGAATTTGCCAGTTGGATACCGATTAACTATAAAAGGTACTGCTCCAAAAACGACTGTAGTTCCTCCAACAGTTAGCCATGAAGTGAAAACTCCTGTAATCGAAACTTTTAAGAAAGTTTCTTATGCAGATTATCAGGTAAGACCAAAAGAAACGTTATATAGTTTATCTAAAACATTCGGAATATCACAAGACGAATTGATTAGGCTAAATCCAACTTTATCTGGAGGAGTTCAGGAAGGAATGATTTTAAAAGTACCTGCAGGAATCATGTCTCCACCAGAAATTAAGTATGATACTAAGCCAGAAATTAAAGAGGAAAATAAAGAAATAGTTACTTTATCTAAAAAGAGAACTAATGACCGTAAGAAGATAGCATTACTATTGCCTTTTAATTTATCTAAAATTCAAAATGATACGACAAGTACAGCTACTCGTTTGAAAAAAGATAAGTTCTTGAATATGACTTTAGACTTTTATTCTGGAGCATTAATGGCTATAGATTCGGCTAAAGTTTTGGGATTGCCAATAGATGTTTCAATTTTTGATTCTCAGGAAACTAAAAATGGATCGAATGTAGCGGCAATTATTCAAAATAGCAGATTGCAGGAAGCGGATGCTATTATTGGGCCATTTTACCAAAGTAATGCCGAAGCAACTGCTAAGTTGTTAGGAGGGAGCAATGTTCCGGTGATCTCTCCTTTGTCCAGAGATAAAGGGAATCCATTTGATAATTTGTATCAGACGATCCCATCTAACGATATTCTTAAAAGTGCAATGTTTGATTACATGCGTTCTAAAGGAGGTAATATAATTGCAGTTGTAGACAAGAAAAAAGAATCGATAAGACAATATATTCAGCAAAATCAAAAAGGGGTAATCTTTGCTCCAGTTACCGAAGCGGGAGATTTTAATCCGGCAGGTTTAAAGATTCAGTTTGTGTCTAATAAGATGAATTATGTTGTAATGGAAACGGCCAATACTGCTATGATTAATGCTACAATCAAGGTAATGTTGAGTTCTATGCCTGCATATCAGGTACAATTGGTAATTTTGGAACCTAATAGTACATTGGATACAGATGAGGTTAATTTTGAAAGTTTAACTAAGCTAAAGCTAATGTACCCATCGGTAACGCGTGAGAACGAATCACCTGGAGCACTTATTTTTGATAAGGATTACAGAACCAAAAATAAAATCAATCCAAATACTTATGCAATTAGAGGTTTTGATGTAACTTTTGATGCTATGATGCGATTATCACAAGGAAAAACGTATGAGGAAACTGCAAGCGAAATTGCAACAGAGCAAATAGATAATAAATTTCAGTTTTATAAAAAAGAAGATGGAGGTTACGCCAATAAAGGTGTTTACATCTTATACTACGATAGTGATTTAACAATAAAAGAAGCAAACTAATGACATCAAAAGTAACTTACTTAGGAGATTTAAGAACAAAATCAATACATGTGCAATCGGGAAATGAAATCATATCTGATGCACCTTTGGATAACAACGGAAAAGGGGAAGCTTTTTCTCCAACGGATACAGTTGCAAATGCTTTGGCGAGTTGTATGATGACTATTATGGGAATTAAAGCTCGTGATTTAAACGTAGATTTCATTGGTTCAACTGCCGAAGTAACTAAGATAATGAACGCTGAACCAAGAAGAATTGGAGCTATCGAAATTGCTTTTGAAATGCAGGGTGTTGCAGATGAAAAAAACAAAACTATTCTGGAACGTGCCGCAATGACTTGTCCGGTTTTCTTAAGTTTGAATACCGAAATAGAAAAACGAATTACTTTTAACTGGAAATAGTTTTTGTAATACATATTAAAAAGCCATCAAGAATAATTACTTGATGGCTTTTTGTTTTATTGTCCTTTTTCAGGTCTTAAATCTTCAAGAATAGGAGTGAGTATAGTCTTCACTTCTTTTTGAATTGTTTCATTTTTTTGTTCAAAAATAACAATGTTGTTTTTTCCTTTTTTAAGCCAGCATCCCGGTAAGTAAAGTGTTTGTTGTGGCCCAACACTCCAGTAACGACCAATGTTGATTCCGTTTACAAATACAATTCCTTTACCCCAATCGCGCATATCGAGAAATGTATCCCCAGTTTTGGTAAGTGTAAAAGTACCTTGGTATAAAGTTGGTCTGTTTGCTTTAGCAGAATTTTTATAAGCTGTTAAATCTGGTTCAGTAGTCATAGGTAGTTTATACATTTCCCAATCGCCTGTAATAGTTTCACCGTTTATAATAACAGGACTTATAATTCCTTTATTGTTGGCATTGATTTGTGAACCGTAATTAATACGTCCCATGTTTTCGACAACAATATCTAATGTTGCATTAAATGGAATTTCGATTTCGCAATCGTATTTTTTATAGTAGCGATTTAACTCAGCTACTTTTTTTCCATTAACATATACTATTGCATAATCGCGTAATCCGTTTAATTCTAATTTTCCGCTAATGGGTTGCGTGAATTTCTTGCTGTACCAAACATAACCATCGCCTTGATTTAATTGTTCGAATGTTTGCGGGTTGTCTTCGATTACAGGAGAGATTTTAGATTTTAAATCGGCTAAATCTACTGCTTTTGTTAGTTTTATATTCGGAATTGTGATTACTGGTATTTGAGCAGGAACAGTGGGAGTTTCATTTGTTTTTAATAATTCTCTTAGTGCATTATATTTGGGAGTTGCCCAACCTGCTTCACTAATTGGCGCATCATAATCATACGATGTCATATCGGGTTGAATGTCGTGTTCTTTATCATAATTAGCCCCCGAAGTAAAACCAAAGTTTGTTCCTCCATGAACCATATAATAATTAAAGGAAACCTGATTGTCCAGATATTTCTTTGTTTGTCGTACCGTTTGTTCCAGTTTTTGAGTAGGAAAAGGTTCTGCCCAATGATCTAACCAACCCGGATAAAATTCGGCTACCATATAAGGGCCTTGACCATTATTAAATTGATTCACGACCGCTTTTAGTTTAGTGATATCACTTTCGCCATTTGCAGTTGGTAATGCGCCCGGTAAAGCGCCACCTTCAAATAACCAACTTCCATCGGAAGTAAAGAAAGGAACTTCGAAACCAATATCTTTTAATTGCTGAAAAACAGCTGCACTATATTTTTTGTGCTCTTCGAGGGGAATGTCTTTGCGTTGCGCAACATAAGAACCAAATTCGTTCTCGCCTTGCACCATGATTATTGGTCCACCTTTGGTGATTTGTAAATCCTTAACCTGGTTATATAATTCGGTAAAATAGGCTTTGGTCGCGGCTAGATACGCAGCGTTATTTCCACGAATAACCATATTAGGAACATTCTGTAAGAACCACGGATAACCACCAAATTCCCATTCGGCACAAACATAAGGGCCTGGGCGTAAGATTACAAATAAACCTTCTTCTTGCGCTATTTTTATATACTCGGCTAAGTTTTTATTTCCGGTTTTAAAATCCCAAACTCCGGGTGCTATTTCATGATAGTTCCAGAATACATAGGTTGCAACTGCATTTAGCCCCATTGATTTCATCATTTTTAAACGATGACGCCAATAGGATTGAGGAATACGAGAGTAATGCATCTCGCCCGAATGAATTTGGACAGGTTTACCATTTAGCAAAAAGTTTCCATCGCTTATAGCAAAAGTTTGTTTTTGCTGTGCTAATAGAGCGGAGAGTGTAAAGAAAGAAAATAGGAGGGCTAAATAAACTTTTTTCATTTTTAATTGAATTAAAGATTATAATTTATTGTGTTTTTTGGGTTTATAGAGGTTGTTTTTTCTATAACAAACAAGAGGGCACAATTTATAGTGCCCTCTTGTCTCATTTAACTAACTTCAAAATTTTATTTTATTTAGAAAATTCTAAACCTTTTAATTTTTTCCAGCCACCACGTGTAAAATCTGGGATTTCTACAGGAGAAGAATTGTTGTCAAGAGAAATTTCTGTTAATGGACCTAAGCAAGACCACTCAGCAAGATCGTATACATCCATATCAAGAGGTAATCCGTTTTGTAAGCAGTGAATCAAACGGTAATCCATGATGAAATCCATTCCACCGTGTCCACCAACTTGTTTTGCTTTTTCTTCGATTCCTACTACAATTGGGTGTTTGTATTTCTCCATTAATGCTTTCTTTACATCTTCTGGCATGAATTTGTGTGCACTTAAGTTTTCGTGATCCGGTTTAATATCCGAGCTAATAGATTTAGAATCTAATGCATAACCTTCTACAGGATATTTATTAGCAAATCCTTTAGTTCCGCTAAGTTGGTACATACGGCTGTACGGACGTGGTGATGTTACATCATGTTGGATTTGGATTGTTTTTCCATTTTCTGTACGAATCATTGTCATTGTGTGATCTCCATTTCTAAAATCTTTTACTTCGATTCCAGATTTTTCTTTGATGTAAGCAGGGTTTCCAACTGCTTTTGTGTCCATAGAAACTAAGTAGTTCATTTTATCACCACGGTGGATATTCAATGCCTGACAAGCTGGTCCCATACCATGTGTAGCATAAATATCACCACGGTGTTTTATGTTGTAATCCATACGCCAGTTATTCCAATATTCTCCCCAAAATGGTTGAAGACCGTGAATGTAAGAACCTTCAGCATGAAGGATTTCTCCAAATAAACCTTGTTGTGCCATGTTTAATGTAGTAAGTTCGAAGAAGTCATACACACAGTTTTCTAATTGCATACAGTGTTTACGAGTTTTCTCGGAAGTATCGATAAGATCCCAAATTTCTTTCATGGTCATTGCACCAGGAACTTCGATAGCTACGTTTTTACCATCTTTCATAGCTTGAACTCCTATGATAGCGTGGTGTTTCCAATCGGTAGCGATATAAACTAAATCTACGTTTGGAAGTGCTGTTACTTGTCTCCAAATATTTTCGTCTCCATAAAATTCTTTGGCTTTAGGAAGTCCTTGTTTAGTCAGGATTTCATTTGCCGATTGTGTATTTTTTTCAAGCATGTCGCAAAGTGCTACAATCTGTACACCTGGAATATGTGTCATACGTTCTACTGCACCTGGTCCGCGCATTCCTAAACCAATAAAGGCTACACGAACGGTTGGGATTGGGTCTGTAGCCAAACGTAAAACATCTTTTTGTCCTTTGGCACGCGCAGGAGTAGGAGTTTTAATCATTTGGGCTGATGAAGTAGCATATCCTAAAAAGAGGCAGGATATTAGAATAAATTTAAAGATACTAGTTTTCATGTTGAATTAATTTAATTTAAAATTGTAGATCATCTGTTTTAAGATCATCTGTATGTTGTATTGTATTTTTTGGTTTCTTAAGGTAAAGTGCTAAAATTAATATTTGGCATTTTATGATTTAGAGGTTTTGTAAATTTAGTCTTGGCTTTGGTATATTTGTTAAAGAAACCACCATCTTTTAAATAAAAAGAACCTTTTTCGACTCCTCCTGAATAGTCCATTCGATATCCTTTTTTACCTGTATTATCTACGGTAAAAATAGCAGAATCAACTTCGCTCCAAACTCCTTTATCATCGCAATACCATTGGTTGTTAAATAAAACTTTACGGGATTTATTTCCTTGTTGTGGTACAAAATTTTCTAAGAAAGAGTGAAATCTCTTTAAATAGGTATTAGTCTGCGGGCGGTTAAAACTTGCGATTAACATCCATTTTTTTAACTCGGGAGCATAAAAATATGCAGTGTATGTAGTAGAATTATCTTTTTGAGGAACTCCGTTAAGTAAGAATTTGTAAGTTTTTCCAGCTTTCCAGTTGTATCTTAAATAGCTTTGTCCGCCAGAACCTTCATTTCCAAATTCGCCTGTTTGTACATTTTCTCCTTTTTTAAGCATTTTTATTTTATGTGATTCCGGAATACTTTTAGGATCATCTGTTACAAAAGGGCTCCAAACAGAAAACAATACACGACGCTCTGTTTCGGAATTAACCTGAATCCCAAAATAACCTTCTCCAAAGCCGTTTGCCATATAATAGGAGCCTATTTTATCCTCATTTACAGGAACTGTGATTTCATTGTAGTACCATTGCACATTTGTTTTTTCTGGTATTTCATAATTTAAATGTACCGAAGGACCTCTTCGTCCCCAATGGAAAAAATTATCATCATTATTAGGTACATAAGCTATTTTCCCCTGAAGAGCAGATCCACTAATTGTTAATTTAGAAATAGAAGGAAAATTGGTTTGTGTTTTACTAATTCCTTTTATTTTTAAAGCAACATATCCTGTGTCAATAATTTTCCATTCTCCGATTAAAATAGGTCTTTTGTTAGTTTCATCGAACTCGATTTTTTTCAAGTCTTTGTTAATACCAAATTCTAATGTAGATTTTCCCTGAACACCTACAAATTCATCTGTTGAAATTCGGACTAGTCCCGGAGTTGAAACTCTAAAATAAACTGTAAAATCTTCTTTAGGATCTGTCCAGTTTTCTATTCCGTTATCGGTTATAGTATTGTTGCTTTCTAGATTATTAGAACTAAAAGCATTTCCGCCAAGAGGCAAATGGATTTCGTTTTTAGAATCTTGTGCCGATACATTTGTACTTAAAAGTAGTAGTGTAAGGAAAGAGAAAATAATTCTATAATATTTCATTTAGTCTGTTTTTAGCTATTATTGATTTTTTGGCATTTAACTTCTCCAGAATCCCCCTTAACTATAAGGGGGAATTCTAAAGAGAGCTCTATCTACTAACTAACCATAAAACTCAAAATTAGTTTTTCAAAATCTTAATTAAGGATTTTGAGTTAAAGTCCCAGGATATGCATTTATTTCCGATTGAGGAATATATTGCACTACTCTTAGACTTGTTGCAGGAACATCTACCATTGGTGTATGAGGACCTGGATAACGACGTGTCATTGTTTCTCCGTTTCTATAAACATCATAACCACGTTGTGCTTCAAAAGCGAGTTCCAATTGACGTTCTTCATCAATAAGTTGTGAAGCATTAGTACTGTTTAAAGACGTATATCCACCACCTACAATTGATCTTTCTCGGACTACATTTAAGTTTGTAACAGCACTTTGATAATCTCCTTTTTTCGCATAAGCTTCTGCCATATTCAAATACATCTCTGCCAATCTTGAAATAATAGGGGAGTATAAGTGAGAACTATTATCTTGTAATGAACATTTTGTTATGTAGTACATAGGATATACACGATTTAACAACATCATATAATCCTTTTCACCCACATAAGTTTTACCGGCATAATCTATAGAATAACTATTCTCGGCAGCATTTACTACAGTAAGATTGTAGTTTACTTCTGCTATAGTGACATAATAAGAACCATTAGGATTTGTTTTAAGAGGTTGTTGCACATAGTTAAAACCAGTTTGTACACCATTTTTATCGAAAGCATCTGCTATAAAACGGAAAGCATCTGTTTTATTATTGGAAGCATCCAATTCATATTGAGGGTCAATAAATGCCCATCTTGCATCTTTCTTTAAACCAGATTTACGTAATAAATCCAGATATTTTGCACTTGCATACATTTCTCCCCAACCTTGTCCTTGTATATTGGCATACATACCACCAATACCATAAAAATGATCATAACCCGAGAACTCTGAAGCTACACGTTTAACAGCAAAAATAGTTTCTGTTTGTCCGCTTGCATCAGGTGCAAAAGTATTGTATTTCATAAAATCGGCTCTGCTAAGCATGTTATAACGACCACTGGAAATCACTTTATTGGCATACTCGATAGATAAAGTTGCATATTCCTGATTTGGTGTTTCATAAGTTCCGCTCATATATAAGTAAACCCTGGAAAGCATTGCTTGTGCAGCTTCTTTGGTTGCATAAGTAGCAGATCTGTTTTCGTTCATTAAAGCTTCTCCTTTTTTAAGATCGCTTATTGCTTGCTCATAAGTTGCTTTTACTGTGGCTCTATCCGGAAGGCTGATGTTGGCAATATCTTCAGGTAATCCGTTTACAATTGGTACACCCAAATTAGTTTCCGGAGATTGTGCATAAGGTCTGCCATAAGTTTTAACCAAATAAAAATAAAGCATTCCTCTTAGGTAATAAGCTTCTCCCAATTTTTGGTCGATTACAGGACTTTCTCCTTCAGCAATCATTTTCATTAAATCACTTGATTGTGAAATAACTTTATAACTGTTGTTCCAAAAAGTAGATAATCTATCATTGATCGGGCTATGTTGATAAGAAATAAAAGAGTAGAATGAATCTGTAGAAGTTCCTCTAATCATGATGTTGTCTCCTGGATATTCTCCAACACGGTGCATTTCATCCGACCAGGCTCTTAGTTGCGCATAACATCCGTTAAGAAGTACATCGACAGCAGCTTCTTTATCTTGTAGAATTTTATCTTTTGTATAAGAGCCAAATGGATCTCGTTCTAAATCGCAGGAAGATAGAAAGCTAAGGGTAATAAATAGTATGAATATTTTTTTCATGATTTTGTTTTTTTAAAGACTAAGATTAAAACCTAATACAAATCTGCGTGTCTGAGGATATACAGAGGTTGCAACTCCTGTTATTGTTCTTACACCATTTCTTTCGGATGGTGGTATCTCTGGATCAACACCTGAAAAATTTGTTATTGTAAACAAGTTTTCCCCAGCAATGAATATTCTAAGATTTGATATATTCAAACGCTCAATAGATAGATTATATCCAAATGATACACTTCTCATTTTTAAGTATGATCCGTCTTCTAAGAAACGAGACGATGCTTTATTTGATTGACTTGTATTATCAAAAATTGCTTGCGGATGAGTAGCAATATCGCCTGGTTTTTCCCAACGACTCCATCCTTTTTGAAGGTTCATTTGGTTACGGTCTGTATAAGCTCCATCCGAATCAAATTCGGCGCGGGCATAGTTGTAAATTTTACCGCCTACTGAATAACTAAATGTTGCTCCAAAATCGAAATTTTTATAATTTAAACTAGTCGAGAATCCTCCATAATAGGATGGTGTGTAAGCATCAATAGCAATTTGATTTTTTGATGCCTCGCCATAGCTATACGTTTTAACACGTTCTCCAGTTGTTGCATCGGTTTTATACCATTGTGGTTTTCCGTTATCAGGATCTACGCCTGCCCACTCTGTAAGGTACCAAGTATCTACATCTAATCCCGGTTTAAGTAGTTTGGATGCCGAACCTGCAACGCCACTTCCATCACCAACAATAATCTCTTGTTTTGTTCCGTAAAGGCTTGTTACTTTGTTTTTGTTTAAGCCAATATTAGCATCTATATTCCATCTCCAGTTTTCATTTTTAATGATGTCTACATTAATCGCTGCTTCAAAACCTCTGTTGTTTACAGCTCCAACATTTCTCCAAATACTAGTTACTCCAATAACCCCAGGTAGAGGAACTTGGTATAATAAACCAGATGTATCTTTATCGTAATAATCAAGTGTTACATTGATTCTGTTAAAGAAACTTACATCCAAACCAATACCAGTTGTAAAGGTTTTCTCCCAACTTAAATCAGGATTACCAATTTGAGAAATTATAGCTCCTGAGTTTCCATTATAACTATACGATGTTGTAGCCGATGCCAAAGAATATAAGGGTTGGTGAGGATATAAACTGTTTGGTCTGTTTCCTACAGAACCATAACTTGCTCTAAGTTTTAAATTATTGATATAATCGGCTTTAAAAAATTTCTCTTTATGGATATTCCAACCACCACTAATAGAAAAGAAATTACCATATCTTGCATTTTCTCCAAAATTCGAAGCTCCATCGCGACGTATAGAAAATTGCGCCATGTACCTGTCATCATAGGTATAATTGATGTTTGTTAACAGGGATTGAACTGCCCATTGTGCTCTTGTACCACCTACTTTCTCAGGAATAGCTGCAACATCGGGAATGATGAATCCCGGAGCTATACCTGTTGCAATTCCTTTGGATTTTTTGTCGTTATATTCATTCCATTCATAACCCGCAATTGCATTTATTGCATGTGCTCCAAATGATTTATTGAATTTGAATAATTGGTTGGTATAAAAACGATTGTAACCTTCATTTAGATCTTCAATTCTTCCTTTTACAGCCAATCCTCCAGATGATCTTGGGTCGGTGTAGTACATTGAAGTAAAATTTGAAAATATATAGTTGTTTGTAGAAGTAAACGTTAACCATGAATTGAATTTTACATCAAAATCTAAATTACTTCTAACATTATAAGTTTGTGATTCTCCATAATTCCATTGTAAATCATACAAATAGTTTGAGCCAGTTGTATTTACCCAAGTTGGATTGGGTTGGTTTCCTACCAAAGTTCCATCTTCCAGATAAGGGCTATCCCAAGGCAAGTTGCCGTACATAGCGAGTACAGAGTGTTGTCTGTCATTTGTTTCTATACGTGTAATATTTGCTTGAGGGCGTATTGTTAACCAATTATTTACTTTATAACTAAATTTAAGAAGCAAGTTATAACGGGTGTAATCATATCCTTTTACTGCACCGGTTTCGTCATATATACCGAGAGAAACATAGCTTTTAAATACATCACTACCACCATTTATCGAAAGATTAAAATCTCTTGCAATACCTGTTTGTGTAGCATTTTTCCACCAGTCGTAATTTTTATTTCTTAAATCGGGTTTCCACCACCATGCATTACTAAAATTTTGCTTGTTTGGGAAAGAATCATATAAATCATATAATTCTTCACCGTTCATGACACTAAAATTACCTGTATTTAATGTTGTGGCTGCAGTTTTAATCGATGCATTAATGGTTGCTTTACCATTTTTACCACTTTTTGTAGTAACAATGATTACACCATTTGCACCCTGAGAACCATATACAGCTGTAGAGGCAGCATCTTTAAGTACAGTAAGCGTTTCGATATCTGCAGGGTTCATATTTCCCGAAGTACTACCTACAATAACGCCATCGATAACCCATAATGGGTCAGTGCTTCCATTAACAGTAGTTTTTCCACGGATAACAATTTTACCAGTATCTCCCGGTTGACCATTTCCAGAAGTTACATATACACCAGTTGCTTTACCCGATAATAAGTTTTCTACAGATGGAGTGGTAGCGTCAATAAGTTTTTTATTGTCGATAGTTTGTAAAGCTCCGGTAAGACTTTCTTTTTTAATTTTACTGTAACCTACGATAACTACTTCGTCCATTACTTCTCCAGCTTCTTTTAAGGCAACAACGATAGGCCCTTTTCCAATCGTTACTTCTTGTTCCTGCATTCCCATATAAGAAATAACCAATACCGTTTGGTTATCTGCTACTTCAATAGAAAATTCACCATTATAATCTGTTTGTACACCGATAGTTGTTCCTTTAATAAGAACATTTACTCCTGGAAGAGGTAATCCATTTGCATCTGTTACTTTACCCTTAACAATTTTTTGTACCAATGATAAATCAATCCTGTTTGGGCTTACTTCTTTTGATGAAGCTGCTGTTGAAATTTGAAAAGTCAAAGCAAACAAGGAAAGAATTGCTAATTTGATTTCTTTTCCACATGGCTTGTTAAACCGCAAACTTCTAGGCTTTTTTTTAATTAATAATTTCATACTCTTAAAAATGGGTTTGGTTAATAATTTGTTTAGTGTGTGTTAACAGGTATTCATTTTTATTATAATCGATTTAAGGAAATAGGCCTTAAATGAAATCGTGATTTGATACTTTTTTAAAGATTAATTATTTGAAATTTCTTTTTTTAAATCTTTAAAAAAGAAGTTTTTTCTTGCTTATTGTATTGTGCTTTTTTAACAGAAATCGTGCTTTATTTTTTATGATATGACGAAACTATATATTTAAATTTTATTAAACAAGGAAAAACATGAAAAATGTGCTCGAACACACGATATTTGTGTTCTCGAGCACATAAATTTTATGGAAAATGTTTTTTTAGTAATAAAATTCTAGTTTATTATTAAAAAACATAGAGTTTCTTTTTTGATTAAAAACAATAGTTTTGTTTGTTATTATTGTCAGATGATGAAATATAGATTGACTATTGATTAAAAAATTGTCAAATTCTTATATAAGCTTGCTGTTATAGACTAGTCTTTTTTAAGAAAAATATGTTAATAAAAGCAATAATATCGCCTCAATAGCGGGGTTAGGAATTAAAAAATTGATGTGCTTTTTTTTTAGTCCGTGTAGTATAAAGTCCTTCAAAATGGTGTAGTTATTTGAAGGACTTTTATAAAATTTAATTAAAAAGATTTTTCTTTCAAATTTAATTTTAGATAAGAAAATGATTATCCATGAATTTCAATTAAAATAGCATTCGAAATAAATTTGAGATTTTAAAAGTTTATCTTTTAGTATTTAGTCGAAAAGAACCGATTTCTTTACCAGAGTCATTTAGCATTTGTAAATTCAAAACTTTAGGGTTGGCTTGAATTTGTATTAAGGTTCTTATTCCGGTTTCTGGTCCGCCACCTATAACAAAGTGATAGGAGTGGTCCTTATTAGGTTCGAACATTCCGTATTCATGTGTATGCCCAGCGATAAACAAATCAATTTTATATTTTTCGAATAAAGTACCAAATAATCTGCGACATTCAGTCGTTCCATGCTCTTCGTCGGAATGATAATGAGGAATATGCATCATTACTACACGAAAGGGAGCATTTTTAAAAGCTTTGGACTTCATTTGTTTTTCTAACCAAGCGGCTTGCTCTTCGCGATAAGAATCATAATTTACAGTTCCTCCGTATACAGGATGTGAATCCTTCTTGTCTTCTCCAGTGTCAAGAACAATTGTAAAAACTGGACCCATCAGGAAAGTGTAATATTCTTTCTTATTATAGTTGTAATAATAATCTAATAGATTTCGGGAATATTTACCTCTGGTTTCATGATTTCCTCTTACGAACATAAAAGGTTTTTCGGTCGAAAAAATACTGCAAGGATTGAGCAGATGATTGATGATTTGGTTTTCATCAGTTTGATAGTCAAACATATCTCCGTTTAAAAATATGAAATCATACGGTTTGTTTTGGTTGAGTTGTAGTAACTCACCAAAAGATTCTGGGCGGTCATGAATATCATTTAGAACTAGCCAACTTACTTCTTTGGCTTTTGGGTCTAATGTTTGAAAACGATAGGTATCACTGTTTATAATATCTCCAAAAGTGATTTTATAAGGCTGGAAGTCCAAGATTTGTTTAGAAAAAACTTTATAATAATATTTTGTATTTGGTTTGAGATTCCTAAGTGTTATTGTGTTTATTTTAGAATTGGTATTCATCATGCCATGTGCAGATTGTTGAGCTTTAGTTCCTAATTTTTCGGTTTCTCCATATTCTACCCAATTTAAACAAAGCTGGTTGGTAAGCCACATAATTGTGATGCTATCACTTGTTGGAGCTTGCAAATAGGGTTTAGTCAAAAAAACGTGTTTGGAATCTATTATATCAATATCCGTATTTGATGCTAATGCAGATAATGGTAATCCCGTGGCTATAACTGATCCCGAAATACCTATTATAGTTTTCGTTAAGAATGAACGGCGGGAGTTTTTTTCTTCTTTCATAAAAGATAAAATTTTGGTTATTTATAGTTTAAAAGATTGTTGGTTAGTCATAAACAGCAACGAAACTATCAATTATATTTTATTAAACAAAGAAAAGTATTGCGTAATGTGCTCGAACACATTATATTTGTCTTATTATAATATTTAGGGGCTGTTCGCAAGAATAAGTACTCTGTTTTTATGCCACAGATTATAAAGATTAAGAAGATTTTTATCTGCCATAAATTTAAAAAAGAATCAATCCGTGTCATTTGGGTGCCATTTTTAGAATTTAGGAAACATTACATCAGATACTATTTAAAGAATTATATGAATCAGGAAATGAAAAAATACGAAGTAAATCCAATAGCCAAAAATCAATTGATTGTATCTGGAAAAGGTGATTCTGATTTATGGAAGGAAGCGGTTGTTCTGGATGATTTTTGCTCACCTTGGGATTCTAAAATTCCTTCTCGTATTGAGTTTAAAGCGCTGTGGGATTCTGAGCAATTGTTTTTTTGTTTTACAGTATATGATATCGAAATTCATATCGAAAAGGAAGATAATAGTATTGACAGTATTAATAATTCCGATAGGGTCGAGTTGTTTTTTAGACCAGATAAAACGCTTAATCCATATTATTGTATGGAGATTGATACAGCAGCGAGAATAATGGATTTTATAGCCTATCCCGATAAGAATTTTAACTTTGATTGGTCATGGCCAAAAGATGATTTATGGGTTAAATCATCTATAAATAATGCTTCTTTTGTGGTGGAAGGAGCGATAAGTATTGCATCTTTAAAGAAATTCAATTTAATCAATAATAACCAAATTGAAACAGGGATTTTTAGGGCTAAATATTCCAAAATTAATGATACAGATTATCAGCCAACATGGATTACCTGGGTGAATCCCGTTACCGAAACACCGAATTTTCATACTCCCTCTTCATTTGGAATATTAACTTTGAAAGACTAATTATTCCAAATAAAAATCGGCATTTTCTGAGTTGATAATATCAATAGGCAAGAGAGTAACCTCGGGTGTTTCTTTATGAAAAAGGAAATGGTCTACAAGATACGTTATCCCCAGATAGGCTTGTCTTTTTTGGTTTTGATGAATCAGGAAATCAATTATTCCAAGATTTAGATTACTTACGTTTTCATCAATCAAATCATATCCAATGATTCGGATTTTTTTATCCTTAACCTCATTAATTGTTTTGGCTATTTGGTAAGCTCTCGATGTTGTAATAAAAACACCGGACAAATCTGGATTTTCATTGATGAAGTTCTTTAAGTTAACTTCTACATTTGGACTTTTAAGTTTTAATGTTGTAATCTTATAATCAGGATCTTCTTTTTCGGAAAAGTAATTTCTAAAACCTCTTTCTTTTTCCTGCATGTGAATTGCATTCTTGTAGGTTTCATCAATGTGGATAATTGCAATATGACCTTTGTTGAGAATTGTATTTAATAATTTGGCTGCCACGCGACCACTTCTAAATAAATCTTGTCCAACAAAATTCTTGATCGAAGTAGATTCTACCTGATTGTTAAATGTGTTTACAATAATGTTTAAGGAGTCATATTTTTTTATAGCCTCCAATGTTTCTTTATGGAATAATGGCGCTAATAAAACTGCATCTGGCGCCTTTTCAATAATAGTTTCATTAATGTTTATGAACGACTTTGTTTTTTCTGGATTAAAATAAAAAGTCTCAATAAGTAAATTGTAAGCTTTAAATTCCTGTATAGCATCTTTTATCCCTTTAACACAAGGCAACCAATATGGATCTAGTTTAGGATCGGGTAGAAGGATACAAATATGATAAACCTTATTGTTCTTTAAATTTCGAGCAATAAGATTGGGTTCGTAATTAATTACACTTAGGACTTCGTTTACTTTTTGTAGTGCCAAGGGAGAAACTTTTCCTCTTTTGTGCAATACTCTGTCAACAGTACCTTTCGAAACTCCTGCTAATTTAGCAATATCTTTTATTGTATACTTTTTATCCATAAGGGGCAAATATATAAAAACTTTGTGTTTGTTTATTTTGCATTTATTGCAAAATAAAAGTCTTTTTAAATTTATAATGAAGTGTTTAGTTCTGTAACGAATGGTATCGATGGTTAATTTCTTAACTGTTCTTAAAAGCTTTATAAAATATAAAATTAGCTATTCTTATTTCAATTAGCTTAATTATCTTAATAATTTTATTGCATTTCTTCTTTATTTTTAACCATATTTTAGGTGGTACAAATAGTTAAAATAGAAAACAGATGTAGGTTAAGAATAATTTATGCTTTTGTATTTGGTTCTAAAATTCCAAAAATTAATTAAGCGCGTTGGGTGTAATTCATAAATTACACCCAACGCGTTACTTTATAGTACAGGATATGGTTATGATTCTTTATTTTTGGTTGTTCAGTTTTTTCATCAACGGTGTAATATGTTTGGTAGTGTCTTCGTCCAATGTTGTTAGGGCTTTATTGGCTTCATCGGGAGAAAATTTCGTTAATCCGATTATACCAGCAGCAATTACATTATAAGATTGATTTTTAATGCTTTCGTTCATTAAGTCTTTATAAACAGGATCTCCAGTAGATGCTAGTTTTATAATTGCAGCTGCTCTACTAGCTGTTTTTTTATCATTTTTGGCAATGTTGAGTAAGCTTTTTAATGCAGCTTCTTTTGTTTTGGTATCGCTTAAATCAATCTCTTTAATGCTAAGGATTCTCAAATCATCTTGCTGATCTTCTAAACCTGCCAATAGTATAAGTTGGGCATCATGACTTTTATCTTTTGCAGCAAATTTTATAGCTTCAATTCTGTTGTAATACGATGGGGCATTTTTATATTGATACAAATAATCGGCTATTTTTTTGTTATCAATGATCTGACCAACTAAAATTTTATCCGGATCAAGATCTACAAAAGTTGGCTGAGCAGGAACATCAAAACTAAAATTTTGTTCTCTTTTGTCAATTAAAATATCCTTTCTTATTTTGGTTCCATTTACATAAAAATCTACTTTTAAGGGTAAATTAAAGGTTTGTACAGAAGCATCCTGTACTTGGTTTACAGCAATTGTAGCTTTCCCGTTGGTATAACCATATTCAATATTTAAAATGGGATTTCCTCCTTGGTAATACCATTGGTTAAAATAAGGACTCCAATCTTTCCCAGTCACTTCTTCCATTGCCAAACGCAATTGATGACTTTCTCCAGATTTAAAAGCATTGGCTGTTAAATAACGATTTAATGATTTATAAAATGCGGCATCTCCCATTTGATTTTTTATTGCATATAATATTATAGAACCTTTTGAGTAAGTGATATTGTCAAACATATCTTCTTTGTTCTTATAATAAAAGCGGGCCAAAGGTGGACTTATTCCATTTTTGGAAGAACGTAAACAGTTTTGCAATTTTTCATAGCGAGATCTGTCTTCACCGTCTTGTCCGGCGTCATGTCCATGCCAAAGTACTTCACCAAGAGTGGCAAATGATTCGTTCATTGATAAGTTCGACCAGGATTCGGCTGTTACATAATCTCCAAACCATTGGTGAAAAAGTTCGTGAGCAATTGTACTTTCTTGATTTTCGTCAAGTAACTCTCTTTCTGTTCTTTGAACATATTCGCCATGCAAAGTTGCTGATGTATTTTCCATCGCACCCGAAACATAATCTCTGGCAACAACTTGAGCATATTTAACCCAAGGATATTCTACGCCTAGCATCTTGCTGTAAAAGTTCATCATATCGGGAGTTTTTCCAAAAATTTGTTTAGCATACGGTGCAAACTTTGGTTCCAGATAATAACTAACTTCTTTTCCGTTATAAGAGTCTTTGTATATTTTAAAATCGCCTACTGCCATCATAAAAAGATAAGGAGAATTTGGCAAATCCATTTTCCAGATATCAGTTCTGGTTCCGTTTTTGTTGGCTTTTTGTGAAGTTAATTTTCCATTTGATAAGGTTGTATATTTTGCTTCAACCGTCATTGCAATTTCAGAAGTTGTTTTCTGATTTGGTTTATCTATAGTAGGAAACCAAGCTGATGATGCTTCTGTCTCGCCTTGTGTCCAAATCTGAATTGGTTTATCATCTTTGCCATCGGGATTTATAAAATATAATCCTTTTGCATCTGTAATTGCATTACTTCCTTTTGCTTTTAGCTGATCTGGCTTTGCTGTATAATCAATGAAAATTGTATAGTTTTCTGTACTCTTATATTTTTTATTTAAAGTAATAAAAAGCTGCTCTTTGTCATATCTGTATTTTAGAGGGGTCTTTGTCTTACCACTAATTATAGCAATTTCTTTAAAATCCATTCCTTTAGCATCTAGTGTAAGTGAATCGGTTTCGTAAAAGTGAGGTTTTAAAGTAAGCCATTCTTTTCCGTATAAATAACGCTTACCATAATCAAAAGACACTTCCAATTTGGTGTGTACTAAGTCATTAACTTTTAGTGGCGTAACTCTATAAGTAGATAATTCGTCTTTACTTTGGTCAATGGTTTGTGCGCCAGTTTTTTGGCATGCCAATAAGACAATGCTAATAAGGGTACATTTTAAAAAAAGTGTATTCATTTTGTTTGATTTTGAATGATTATTTAGATTAGAATTACAGTTAATTATGCTGTCGTTCCATGCTTATATCTTTAGAGTTTTTCTATAATTCGAACCTCGCCGTCTTTTTCATCTTCGGTTAAATTATTCCCTTGTTTTTTTGTGTAAACTTGTAAACACCACTGAACAATTTTATTTGTTGGATATAAATTAGCTTGGTTTCGCAACCATTCTTCGGCTTTTTTTGCAGAAGATGTTTTCTCAATAGCCCAAGCCGAAACGAGTTGATTTGCCGGTAAGAAATTCATAACCGTATTATCAATTTTAGGATTAAAAGTAATGATTTTTTGCAAAGATTTCATCGCTGTTTCGTTATTTCCCAGACTTGTATAACATTGATAATCCAACCAATTTTCAAGTCTTTCGTCAATGTCTTCATCATACGGTTTTCCTACGCCCAGATTTTCTGGCCATAACTTTGCATCAGCAATAAACTGTAAAGCTTTTTTATATTGCTTATTTTTCATTTCTGCCAAAGCCTGCATGAGTTTTGCCTCATGATACAATTGTCTTCCTGCTGTAGCTCCTTCAAATGGAAGAATTTCTAGCTTGGTTAAGAAAGCATCTGCTGCGACATATTTTTTATTAAGTAATAGTGTCTTGGCATATAACATCCCCATTAAGTAATTTTCTTTATGTTTTTTATAGAATGGTTCAGCAATGGCTAATGCTTTGTCATATTGTTTTTGCACGATATAATGTTCTGCCAGTAGTTTGTGATATCTCCATCCTTGATTATCTAATTTAATAGCTTGTTGCAGACTTGCAATCACCAACTGAGAATCATCTTTGAACAATGAAGCTTTGGCAGCATAAAAGGCAGGGTCATTTGGTCTAGAACCACATTGTGTGAATAATTCTTTTGCTTTATAAATATTATCACGGTTCCATTCGATTAAAGCCAGATGATATTTTAATTGCCATTGCTCGTTTGTAGTTATTAATTTTTCCAGAATAACGGCAGTTTCTCCACGGAAAGGGAAACTAATTCCAGGTTGAATCTTGCTTAAATCAACAGGTTTGTTTTGTAAGAATGCCATCCAATATATAATTTCAGCATTTGGAACAGCAAGAGAAAAGACTTTTAATGCTTCGTCTTTACGTCCCAATTGCTGATACCATATTCCTAATTCTAAATAAGTTTGTTCTGGCATTTCGTTTTGTATATGCGATGTGAAATACAGTTTTGATGATTCCAAATTTTCCCAAAGGAATTTTTCAAAACCAAGAAAATGATTAAGAGGATCAATGGTATTAATCGTATTTAAAATTTCGGTTGCTTTGTCTACATTGTTTTGCAAGCGATAGAGTACTGCCAGCAATTGTAAACTTTCTAAATTATATTGATTGTTTAGCAAACTTTTTTCGGCATATTCGATAGCTTTTATTTGATCGTTTTCGGAGAAATAAATAGTACTCAATGCCGTATAAGCAGGGCTGCGATATTCAACGCTTGAAGCCGCAATATCAAATCCATCTTTTGCATCGATGCTATTCCCTAAATGTAAATTGGCAAGTCCATAGTAATAATTTGCTGCAGGGTCATAAGTATTTATTGCCAAAGCTTTGCTTGCTGTGACAACTGCTTCTTTATATTGTAATTTTCTAATTTGTAATGATGTCAAGTCGGATAGAGCAGGAGCATAGTTAGGATCTTTTTTCAAACAGGCTGTTAGGTATTCGGATGCTTTTATATAATCTTTAAAAGCGATATAGTTTTTTCCTTGCAGGTATAATCCGTAAACCGAATTGTTATCAAAATCTTTAGGCATTTCCATCGGACGGCTTAGGTTTCCATCTTCGTGTGCCGAATTCCAAACTAGTTTATTGTCTCCAATGGTTAGCCTTAGTTTATTTTCATTAACAGTAACTTGAATCGAATCTTTGAATATTTCCAGAGTATTAACGGAGATATTTTTAGAATAGACTTTTTTATCATTATCAAAAACTTCTAATTTTTCGTTTAATTTCTGAAGTGGAGAAAAATAGATTTTCAACCAGCCATTCTCATTTTTTACATTTACGGCTCCGTAATTATTTGCTTTTACAAAACCTTTTGTTTGTTTTACAGGAAACCAATATTCTGTCCAGGAATCTGTTTGATAAGGAGCAAAAGAACGTTGTTTAAAGGGTGTGTAGATACTGTTTTCACTCGCTTGGTTAAACAATCTACCGCTTTGCACTTCTACATATTGACCATCGGTATCGGTTAATAATTTTTCCCAAATCATTCCTTGTTGGGATAGTCCCCAAATCCATATTTTTTTACCAGGTTTATCATCATAATTGCCATATCTTCCCATTCCAAAATCTTCGTCATGCCAGTATCCGCCAAAGAAATCATCATATTTACCAAAGACATGGTAGGATTTGTAACCGCCAAAATTGTTGTTTTTGTAAAACGATAAATCTTTACCATTCTCTTTATCAATAGGCCAAGGATGGTTTTCGCCATTATGCCCAATATAGTTTTTACCCGGATATATAAACTGCAAATTTCCAGCTGCCTTAATTCCTGTATTCATCCAGGTATAATAAGGTTGCTCAAACTCGGTTGAATTAAACCAAAAAGAATTGGTCGTAAAATAGGCTTTGTCTTTTGGTAAATTGATGTCTAATTTCCAAGAAGTACGCGTTAGTAAATCCAAAACTCCAATGATACAACTTACACTTCCGTCTGCTCTGGTTATGGTGGTATAATCAACAGGAGTAGCACAATTAGGAGTATGACCAATAATACCATAATTGCCCTCGACACCACCGCTTGTCCATGGACCACGCATGGCAATATCTCGAAACTTAATGACGTGATTGTTATAGACAAAGTCTTTTCCTGTTGATTTTTCTATTGCAGACCAAACCTTTCCACCCACTTCTGGCAGAATCATTAATTTGATATAATCGTTTTCAAGCTCGATGACTTTCCATTCTTTTTGTATCGGTTTATCGGTAAAACCATCAAAACGGTAGTACGGATAAATTTTTGTATCTGGTTTAGGAATAGGATCCGGATCTGAGAAAGGATAGGTGGTAAATACTTTTTTGTATTCCTTTATAGTTGGTTTATTTTGTGCGTTGACAAACAGGCTTCCAAAAAGCAAAATTGATAACGATAGTCTAAGTTTCATAATGGAGCTATTTATTGTGGTTATGGTAGTTAATTAAATTGCCTATAAAGGAACGCGGATTAAACGGATTCGCTAAGGCGAAAACACGGATCAAACGGATTTTCTATCTATTGTTTTAAAAAATCCATTTGATCCGTGTTCCTTTCGCAAAGAAAAACGCCTAGTGAAAACTGATATCGGTACTGAGATGGGAACTTATTGCTTAACAATAAGCAACCATCCTTTTCCTTTTGTCACAGGTATTTCATCATTTGCTGTAAAGCTTTGAGCAGGCTGAAAATTAGCAACCTCAGGAGCTGTAATGGTAGCTTTAGCAGGATCGATTCCCAGTTTTTTCCAATCGATAAGTAATTTTACTTTTACATCAGCATCTGCCCAGCTCGCAATAGAAATTAATGCAGAACCGTTCTTTTTATAAACCGTTGCCAATACTTTATCATTGGATGTTTTTACTGGACAGTTTTCACTCCAATATCCAATCATTTCAGAACCTTTAATACCAAAATCATCCCATAATTTCCAGATAGGTCTTGGGTCGGCATTTCCGCTCCAAGGCATTCTGCAGGTCATTCCATAAACCATTCCTCTCCAGGCATTCCCTCCATCTTGCAGCATTTCTCCCATTAATCCAAAAGGGATTCCGCTTACTTCTGTTAAGAAAAAGTCAGGATTGTTTTTTTCGTAGTCAAAATATTCTCCAAACCATAGTTTATTGATGTACGGAAAGTGCTCCATATATAAGTTAGCGCTATTGTTAAAACCATCGCTTTTATTATATTGATTTGCACTATGTAAATCGATAATTCCTGGGTGACCATCTTTGGTAAGTACTCTTTTGATACGTTTCATTGTGATTCTGTCAAATGCCACATCATCAAGATAAACGCCATCAATACCTACATTCTGAGTCAACCAATTCATTCCTTCTACATAATAATTATGCCAACGGTTCATACCACTATTTACGATTGCAGCATCTTTAATTCCGGGAACAAACCATGCAGGAATATAATCGTCGCCTACATGTTCTTGTAACCAAGAGAATCCGCCTCCTTTTCCTGGAGAGTAAATTTCATGACCAAGACTTTTTAATGCAAAAGTTTCATAGGCTTTATTCGAAACCTCTCTTACGGTATTATAAATTTTTACTTTCAATCCTTTTTCATGTGCTTCATCGATATAACTTTTCATCTTTTTAAATTCGATAAAAGGATAATTGATATATGGATTTATTGCATTTGCATGATGTATATTAATTACTGTTGCACCAGTTTTTACAATAGAGTCAATGCTACTGTATTTATGGTAAAATTTAGTTGCCCATTGAAAATCAGTGTCAATTGTGTGGAAAGGAGTAATCAATAAATTAAAGTTGTAATATAGAACATCCCCTTTTTTCATGCTGCGAGTTCCACTATATGCATTTAACAAAACAGTTTTTTGATTTGGCGTTATCGTGATTCCACCTTTATTTTCGTTACCCCATGAAGTAGGTAATAATAATGGTTTTTGTAAATAGAAATTGGTGTTTAACGGGCGGCTGTATTTTTCATCTCTCAAAGAAAATTGCAATCCGGAATTCACACTTCCAATCCATGCACCATCTTGATTTTTATGTGCTACATCCCATTTCCAATCGAAAGTTGCTGGACGATCACCACCTTTTTGACCTAATCCCATCATGTATTTTGCAGATGATGGCTCGAAAGGCAAATGAATATTAATATCATTAAAAGTAGCATCTTCCAGAGCTGTAATTTTAACGGTATAAGATAAAAACCCATCAAATTCCAAAGCTCCGGTTACATCCATTTGAAGTGATTGAGATGTCGAAGTACTTTCCCAAGAAACTGTTCCGGCTTCTTTTTTCAAGAATTTAATTCCTGCATTTTTCCATTTTAGAGATTCTTTTCCTGCAGCATCCACAAAATGAAATTCTACTGGAGAAGAAAGGACATTATTAGCTTTTGTGCCAATAGATGTCATTTCGGGCGTGAAAAAAGTTTGAATCTGGGCTGGAAAACCATTTGTGGCTAACACCAATTTTCTGCCCAATAAAGATATTTCCGAACCTTTTACTTCTAGTGGAATGTAAGGTGCAATTACTGTGTTTTCTTGTGCCAGAGTTGAGTTTAACCATTTTAAACGCGTCATTTTCTCTGGGCTATCAATTCCTCCATTTTTAGTAACTTCATTGGTTACTTTTATTTGAAGTGTAATTTCCTTTGATTTTCCATCGGCAATAACGGTAGCTTTTCCTGTATAAGTTCCTGCAACAGCAGTTTGAGGAATGTCGATTCCGCACCACATTGCCTGCACTTTTCCTTTTGGAACAGAAACTGTATTAGCAAAAACAGACCCATCATATCTTACCCCATCGGTATTGATACAGCTAATGTTTTTTGCAGCAATGATATCTCCATTGCTATTTTTTAAATCCGAAAATGTAACCTTCACATTATTTAAATCCTGTGTAGCATAAACACCTAATTGGAATGCTAAATATTCTCCTTTTAATGCCGTATCCGAAAAAGTATTTTGAACCCCTTTTTGAATCCATCTTTGTGGTAAATCATTTTTCATTCGGATAGAATAAATTCTGTCTTCTGGGAAAACCAGAAATGAACTACCGCTATTTTTAGCAATGATAGCTGTAGTTTCAGCAGCAGTTGCAATTACATCCATTGGATAAAAACTATTGAATGCATTTATACTTTGAATTTCTGTTAGCGTACAATTATCAGCCAAATTAGTTTTGATTTTCGATACCCATTGAGCATCTGCTTTATTCTCGGGTTTTGCATAAAGTCCTTTAAGATAATTGGCATCACCTTCATCGATGTATGGCATGTAGTAAACGTAATATGTTCCTTTACCCGAAACAGGCTCAAAGAATATAGTTCCGCTTTCTCTAGTGATAGCATCGGTTTTTACATTCGAAATTTCCTTGCCAGTTTTTGCATCTTGAACAATGATTCTTTTTAATTCTGGTTTTTCATCTCTTCTGCGCCATTCGATGGTAGTTTTTGCAACATTATTTTTACCGGTAAATTCAACTACAGCACGGTGATTTCCTAATAAATCAGGATTCCAACTGTCATTGCCATCGGTGTATTTTATTTGTTGTGCAGTCATTGGCATGCTGAAAATGCAAAGACACATAATCAATATTCTGCTCAAAATTTGTCTGTTTTTTAGGTGTTGTTTCATTTTTTGTATGTTCAAGTTAAAAAGTATGCGTATTTATAAAGTTAGTAAACGGCTTTCAGATTATTTTTTTTCCAGTAAGCAATAATAGGTTTATATGGACCATATTTGTGTTGTTCCTCAGAAAAAGTATCACCAAAAGGTCCATGTGCATAATCAATAGGTTTACTCATTTCATTAGGGTAATCAAATGTTTTCGGGTTTGGTCTGGTATGAATAGCATCATCATTTACATAAGCAGCAATATCAAGCGCTTGTGCATCGGTAAGATGAGGTTTTCCAATAGCAACCTTATCATAAGGCATATTACCTTTTAACCATTGGGCTTGTTTAATAATTCGATGCATGCTTGAACCTGGTTGATAGGCATATTTCCCCCAAAGCGGAGGATAGGTGTAACCCGATTTATCGGTATTGTACAGTCCTTCGCCATTATTTCCGTGACAACGGGCACAATTTTCGGTAAATAAAGTTTTTCCTCTTTCGGAACTAGCGGCTACATCTGGAAAAGATATCTCCATATTTTTAGCACCTTTAAATTGTCCGTCTTTAGGAACAAATGTGCTAATCCATTTAAAATAAGATAAAAAAGCAACCATTTCTTTTCCGTCAAGCGGAAGTGGTTTCCCTGAATGAGGTCGCATGATGCAATTATTAATGCGTTCTGCTAGTGTGAGCACTTTATTTTCTCGTCCGCGATATTGCGGATAGTTATCATGAGAAGACATTAAGTTAAGGGAAAACGGTTTGGTACCCGCATTTTGATGGCAATTGGTACAATTCATCTTGTTCCCCAAATATTTTCCATTAATACCATTTGGACCAATATAATAGGCTGTTTTTAGCATCAATTCTTTTCCATAACGCACCGATTCACCAAACTTGTCATTTGGAATTTTGGAGGTGTCTATAGTAATATACGAATCCTCATCGGCAGTTTTTACCGCTAATGTTTGTGAAGTTGAAGTATTACAAGAATTGAAAACAACAATTGGCAATAGTGAAAATATACCAATAAGAATTATTTTTTTCATGTTTAAAATTTTTATTCTAACAGGTTTTTAAAACCTGTTAGGTATTTATTTCAAGGAAAATCAATGTTTTTTTTAATTAAGGAGAAATGGTTTTAATTTTTCTTCTGGAATAAACTCTACACGATAAGGAGGAATTTCGGACTCTAAAGCCCAAAGTAATACTCCTTTTTTATTAGTAAGAACCGTTATATGTCTTTTTGAACAACAACACAATATGGTAGCTGCATCAATCATATAAGCGCTTCCCATTCGGTCGTTATAAATATCCGTTGGTAATTTTACTTGAAAATCCAGTTTTACAGTATTATTTTTCTCATTTACTTTCAATGCAAAAACCGACGATTGTTTTTTGTCTACACCATTATCAAAAAACATCAAACTTCCTTCTTGGTTTATGTGTGCTGCGTGTGCTTGCGAAAATTTGCTGTCTTGAGACATGAATAAAGTTCCGCCTTTCCCTAATTTCCAGATTACTTTTCCGGTTTTGGCATCAATTTTCCAAATTTGACCGTTGTTATAAAAAGAGATGAGGAAATTACCATCTTTATCATAATTAAGACTATTGGCATGCATCCAGTCTTTTTTAGTTTTTAGTAATGCTTTATCTTTCATTGGATCCAAGTTGTCAAAAACACTCCATTTCCAGAGTTGTTTTCCTTTTTTATCCATAATGATAATTCCGTCTCCGTTGATGGTATCTTTCTTTTTTCCTCCTATAGAGCTTAAATCTGTTATTCTTTCATCAACAAATAGTGTAACTATTTCATTTGCCGATTTTTTTATGATTTCATGATGAATGACTTGTTTAAAATCTCCTTGCCCTTTTTTAATGTGTGTTAAGGTATCGCCTTGTAAATTGATTTCCAGAATCTCACTTCCGTAGCTTGTAGGTTCATTATTTTTACCAAGAATAGCAATGATAGATTGATCTTTGGTAAAATGAGTAACTTTAAATCCTGTTCCTGCAACGGTATGATACCATCTTAAATTCCCTTTGTAATCTACAATGTAAGCGATTCCTGGTGTTTCTCTTTTTGCTAAAAGCATATAACCTTTTTTGAAATTTTCTGGCAAAAGTTCTGGTTTTGGGCAATTTGCTTTAAACTGGTTTTGCAACCATTCAGGTAGTTTTCTAGACTTGAATGTGTATATTTTGCTTATGTTTTTAGATTCTCCTTTTGTGGTAACCAATTGATAACTATAATTAGTTTCGGGAATTATATTGCAAAGAACCAAAGAATGGGTGAGACCAGTTTTTGAAATCGGAGACGTTATTTTGTTTTTTATTCCATTTTTATCCGACCAATATTCAGCAAATACCTGAACATCTTCACTAGTAGTAACAACGATTTGAATCTTCAATTCGTTGTTGCCATGAGTTCCAATATTGATATTTTGGATAACATTGCCCTGATTTTTGGAACAACTTACTAATGCAAGTAGTGCCAAAATAAAACTCCTTTTTACTATTAATTTTGTGATCATCTGAAAGGCTTCTTTTATGAAACAGAAATGTACTTTTTTTGTATAAAAAATCAAGAATAGACAGCCATTTTAACTGCCTATTCCCGATTGGATTCCTTTATTGTCTATCGGCATTGCTTAACTTAGGGTTAAGATCAACCTGACTTTGAGGGTATGTATAATATTTGTTTTGCGGCATTTTGATTTGTGCAGCTTCGCCAACTCTTAGGTGGTATGCATTTACAAGAACATCGTATTTATTCATTCGTATTAAATCCTGACGACGTTTTCCTTCAAAGAAAAGTTCCCATCCTCTTTCTTGTAAAATAGCATCTCTTAAAGTTGCTTGATTATAATCGGATATAACCAGTTGTTTGGCATGCGATCTTCTTTTTACCTGATTAATAAGATCTATAGCTTCACTAGTTGGACCACTTATTTCGTTCAAAGCTTCTGCTCGGCTTAGCAACACATCGGCATAACGCAATATGTTTACACTATGACCATCATAATACGTTGTAGTTTCATCATCTGCGTATTTTCGGGTACATACATCGGGCATATAAAGTTCCCCAGCAGGTGGTTCTGCACCCAGTGATGGCGCTTGTTTATGTAGCAAACCATCTGTACCCATAAATTCGGGAAAGAAACATTTCTTTCTGTCATCTTCATCTCCAAAAGTGTTATAGAAATCCCAGTTTACGGTATAATACTGCCATCTGTTTTTAAGAACAGGATGATCCGTTGGTCCAAAATGATTTAGCAATTCTGTTCCATTAGTATTAGCATCACTAAGTGATGAGAAAATGTTTTCATTACACCATTTATTATTTTCTTTAAATAATCCCATATAAGTTGGGAAAAGACTGTATTCGTTTAGACTCATTACTTGTTGGGTAAGATCCGCAACTTTTTGCCAATCATGGCTACGTAAATATAGTTTTGCCAATAGGGTAAGTGCAGCACCTTTGGTTGCACGACCTACATCATCAGTGTCATAAATGGCATTATTTTTATAGTTAACAGGGAGTATATTGGCAACATCATTAAGCTCTTTAATTATAAAAGCATCCATATCTTCAACAGAGGTTGGAGGTGTTTGCACTAAATAATCAGGTTTTGCCAAATCTTTCTCGGTAATTAAAATTACTGGTCCCCAGGCATCGGTTAAATCCATATAGGCAGAAGCTCTTAAAAATCGGGCTTCGGCTATAAACTGCGCTTTTTCTGTATCCGAAATTGCAGCTATAGATGTAATACCAAAAATAGCAGTATTAGCATTGGCAATCAATTTGTACATGGAATTCCAATCTTCCTGAAGTAATCCATTGGTAGAACTCCAGGTTCCTAACGATAATTGTCCCGGATCACCACCAAATTGGCAATGACCTAAATCTGTAGCAATATCTGTTAATGCGAAGTGTCTCGTTGCCCAGTACGAAAAGTTATCGCCTACGGTAGGACCTTTTAGTCTGGCATAAACTGAATTTATAGCTGCCACAGCATCCGACTTTGTTTGATATCCGTTGGTATTGGTTAGATTACTATATACGGTGGGCTCAAGATCTTGATTACACGAAAATTGTGCTCCAGCGGTAAGTAAAAGAAATAGGATTGTATATTTTTTCATTTTGATAAATTTAATGTTAGTAAAAAAGCTTCTTAGACTAATGAATTGTAACTTTTAAACCTAAAATAAAAGTCCTTGAAGCTGGAAATGAGTTAAAGTCAACTCCGCCACCCATGTTTTGTGCCGTGGGATTATCAGGATTGATGTGCGCATTTACTTCAGGATCATTTCCAGAATATTTTGTAAAAGTGGCAAGATTCTGACCAATCAGATACAATCGAATACTATCAATAAATTTAGCTTGTTTTAATGCGCTCTCTGGGATAGTATATCCAATGGAAATGTTTTTTAAACGAATGTAAGAAGCCTCTTCAACAAATTTTGAATTTACATAACTACCGTATTTACTTTTGTAATATCCATCTCTCGGGATATCTGTATTTTCATTAGAACCCGCAACCCAACGGTTTAAAGCATCAGTACTTGTAGATGATTCTCCTACCATAGCAGTCATATTGTATAGTGAATAATCAAATGCTCCTTGGAAGAAAATATTCAGATCAAAATTTCCGTATTTAAAATCGTTGTTAAATCCTGCAAGATAATGTGGTGTTGAATTTCCCAAATACGTTCTGTCATCCGGAGTAATTTTTCCATCTCCATTTACATCAACATATTTTGGATCTCCGGGTTGAGACAAGGGTTGAGCTGCATAAACTTCACCTGTTTTTATTACTCCAGCGTATTGATAACCATATAAAACACTCATTTCTTGTCCAGGTACTAATCGTGTAAATTCCTGAGCCGAAACAGTACCACTTGGGTTGGAGGTGTTAGTGCTTATGATTGTAACATTATCAGAAAGTGAAACTACTTTTTGTTTATTGTATGCAAGGTTTAAAGAAGATCTCCAATAAAATTTATCCGTTTTAATATTTTCGGTGGTTAAACCAAATTCAATTCCTTTATTTTCTACAACTCCCGAATTAACTCTTTGTGTACCAAAACCCCACCATCTTCCAACAGGAACATTTAAAAGCACATTTTTAGTCGATTTTTTATATACATCAATAGTTGCACTGATTCTTCCGTCAAGAAAACCCATATCCAAACCTAAATTGGTTTGCGCTGTTTCTTCCCATTTTAAATCTGGATTTGCTAAACTGGCAGGTTCAGTTCCTCCAACAAATTGACCGGGAGCTATAGTCACTCCATAAGATGTAAGTCTGCTCATATAGGCATAATCTCCAATACCATCATTTCCTGTAATACCATAACTGGCTCTTAATTTTAGCTCAGAAAAAGTATTTAATTTTTGTATAAATGATTCATTCGAAAGTTTCCATGCAACAGCTCCAGAAGGGAATATTCCGAATTTATTGTTTGGACCAAAACGAGACGAACCATCTCTTCTTATGGTAAATGAAGCTAAATATTTATCATCAAAAGAATAGTTCAACCTACCAAAATATGAAGTAAGCTTGGTTTCTCTTTTTTCTGTTTCCGGTTTTGAATATACGGCTGCACCTTGAAGGTTGTAATACGTTAATAAGTCATTGGAAAAACCAGAACCTACTGCTTTTAATCGTTCAAATGTATCTTTTTGATTTGAAGTTCCTATCATTGCTGTTACAGCATGTTCTCTTACGGCAAACTTATAGGTTAAGTATTGCTCCGTACTCCACCTGAAATAGGTTTTGTTTTCCTCAGAACCAAGTCCTTTAAGAGCGGCTCCTGCAGCGAGTGTGCTAGGCGTATATCTTCCTTCAATGTTTTCCTGCCACTCGGCTCCAGACCCAAAATGATAGGTTAGGTTTTTAATGATTTCGTAATCCAGAAACATACTTCCGTTGACCATTCTGTTAATAATGTGGTCGGTAGGTTCTAGCAATAGCGCCAATGCATTGTCTCTTCCTAAGTATTTATAATACGATCCATCAGCATTATATATCGGGATAGATGGAATTGCAGTTTGGATGGAAAACAGAGGAGATAAAATATTGTCTCCAAAATCACTATTGTTTCCTTCGCTCATAGCACCATAAACATTGGTGCCCATATTTAATTTTTCATTAAATCTTTTTTCACCGCCCATTCTAACAGTGAATCTTTCAAAATCGGTATTTTTTAATGCCCCAGTTTGTTTTAAGTAATTTCCCGAAAGAAAAAATTTAGATGTTTTATCGCTTCCGCTAAAAGTAATCGTTCTGTTAAGTACTTCTCCCTGGCGAGTTGCTGCATCAAACCAATTTGTATTGGCTATCGGAAAACTTGCCGGAAATACAGGAGATCTGCCGTTTTCTTTCGCAATTGCATTCTGAATATTAGCATATTGTTGCCCAGTCAATAAAGAAGGCTCTTTGATTATACTCTGGAAACCATCAGAAACTTCAGCTTCAACTTGCATTTTTCCTAATTTTCCTTTTTTAGTAGTAATTAATATTACTCCATTTCCTCCTCGGGCGCCGTAAATAGCGGTAGAAGAAGCATCTTTTAGAATCTGAATACTTTCAATATCGTTAGGACTTATCGATCCACCAGTACTAGTAATAAATCCATCTACGACATACAAAGGCTCATTGGAAGTATTAAGGGAGTTTCCTCCTCGAATAACAATTGATGGTGTGCTTCCTGGCGCAAAACTATTTTGTTGTACTTGAATTCCAGCTGCGCGTCCCTGTAGGGCTTGACCAACATTCGAAACCGTACCACCCAAATTCAGGTTATCTTTAGTAACAGAACTAACAGAGCCGGTAATATCTTTTTTCCTTGCTTTTCCATACCCTACAACCACTTCGTCTAATTTTTGACCTACTTCTTTAAGGACAATTTTTAGAGGAGCGTTCGTTATTGTTATTTCTTGATCTTCCATACCAATATAAGTTGCAATAAGTTTAGTAGCGTTATCGGCTACAGTAATTGCAAAATTTCCATCGGTATCGGTTTGTACACCAGTTGAGGTGCCTTTTACGATGATATTTACACCAGCCAAAGGAAGACCGTTTTGGTCGGTTACTTTACCTTTTACAGTTTTTTCAAAAAACAATGTAATGTTGTTTTTATGTGATGTATTTATTGATGAAGCTGCCGAAGCTTGAAATGTAAAAACTAATAACGAAAGAAGCGTTAGTTTAATTTCTTTATGGGACGACAGCCTGTTAATCTGAAAATCCCTTGGTTTTTTTTGGTTTAATCGTTTCATACTCTTTAAATGGTTTTTTTGGTTATTAATTTGATTTTTTATGCAAAACAGGTATTCAATTTTATTGTGATCATTTAAGGCGGGATTACCTTAAAATGGAATAATAATTTCTATGCATTAACTAATAAAAAACAGCAAGGACTTGGTTTTTTTAGCCCTAAACCGTATTATTTTTCCTGTTTATTAAATATTAATTTTTTAACAGAAAAGAGTTTGATTCTTTAAAACAAAACGAAACTATTGATTTAAATTTTATTAAACAAGTAAAAATGTAAAAAATGTGCTCGAACACATATAATTAATGTTCTCGAGCACATTAATTGTTGTTAAAAATGTTTTTTTAATCTTAAATGTTTGTCTTTTTACTAAAAAAATTACGGTTTGTTTTGTTTTAAGTTTTGATTAAAATGTAGTATTAATGCTTGAAGTATGAGAAATGCTTACCTTTTTGGATTAAGATATAAAGTAAGTTTAATTTTGGTTGCTCGGTTATATATGTTTGTGCTGTGGTTTTTCGTGTTAAAAAACAGATAGAATTTGATGCTGTTAATTACCTCTAACTAATCGCATAATTTTGAAGTAAGATTTGTTGAAATTTCCTGTTATAATTTTTTGTTAAAATTATCTAGGTAAGTTATTAAGTAAGCTAAAAAATGGATTATAAAATAAGAATAAATTTAGGAGGAGATAAGTAATAAAATTCAATTTATGGAATATCGAAAAAAGAGAATGTCTGATTCAGAAACTTGCAAAAAACACACATAATGTTGGTTGCATATAATTAGGTTTGAATTTTTTCTATTTGAACAGTTTCTTTAATTCATCTTATTTATTTTAAAATTGCTAACGTAATAATATTAGTGATTTCTTTATTTTAATTTTTGAATTTATAAATAAAGTGTGTTCGAGCACATTTTTTTATTTTTTCTTAGGTTAATTAGAATTTAATATCTAGTTTCGTAAAGTTAAAACTAAAATAAGAATAAATTTTACGAACTAATTATAGTGTAATCATCAGTGTTGCAGTATTTTAATATATTTTAAAAGTGAAAAAAATTATATCGTTAGCACCAGGGCGTACGTGCCTTTTTGGAGATCATCAAGATTATTTAGGATTACCTGTTATAGCTTGTGCAATAAATAAAAATATACAATTAACGGCAGTACAAAATGAGACTTTGGTTTTTAAATTAAACATGGAAGATATCAATGAAGTTAGAGTCATCGATATCAATGCAACTTTTGCCGAATTAGAGCCACGGGATTACTTTGCTTCTTCGTTAAGGGTTTTAAGACGACACGGTTGTATTCCTACAGTTGGGTATGATATTACGGTAAAAGGAGATATTCCTATTAATTCTGGAACATCAAGTTCATCGGCATTATTAATGGCATGGATTAATTTCCTGATAACTGCTTACGGTGTTGATTGTGAAGTAACGCCAGAGTTTATAGCGCAAATGGGATATGCTTCGGAAGTTTTGGAACATGGCGAACCTGGTGGAATGATGGATCATTTTAGTATAGGGGTAGGGAATATCGTGTACATTAATACAAGCGTTCCGTTTTCATACAAAATAATTGGTACAGAATTAAAAGGATTAATTACTGGTGTTTCGGGTGTTCCAAAAGAGACAATAGGGGTATTGGGTGAAGCAAAAGGCAATGCATTATTGGCTATTGATATTATAAAACAGAATTTTAAAGATTTTGATTTGCATAAAACAGAAATTGAAGATATAGATAAATACCGTAATTATTTGCCAGACAGATTGATCCCATTTTTTGAAGCGGCAATTAAAAACTACCATTATACAAAAGAAGCTTTAAAAGAATTTGATAAACCAGCACTTGACTTAGTAAGAATAGGCGAGTTAATGAATATGCACCATGCAGCTCTAAGAGATTTATTAAAAATATCAGTACCTAGAATAGAAGATATGATTAATGCGGCATTGCGTGCAGGAGCTTATGGTGCTAAGATTGTTGGTTCGGGAGGAGGGGGAAGTATTGTTGTAATCGCCGATCCAAATAATGAAGCAGCGGTTGTAACAGCAATATTAGCCGCTGGTGCAAAAGAGGCTTATGCCGTAACGGTTGATCCCGGAGCAAGAATAATAGAATAGTATTAAAATTTTAAAGAACAAATCATGCATGACAATTTAATTATTTTAGCAGGCGGTGCATCTTCTCGAATGAAAAAAGAAGTTGTATTAAATAATTTAACCGAAGAAGAAATCGCTCAGGCAAATGAAAGAAGTAAAGGCTTAATAGGAGTTGGTCCTAACGGAAGACCTTTGCTGGATTATCTTTTGCTAAATGCAAAAAAAGCAGGATATAAAAACATCATTATTATTATAGGAGAACAAGGAGAATTATTTAAAGAATTCTACGGAAGCCAAGATAAAAACAATGATTTTCATGGATTAAATATATCATTTGCTGTGCAATATATTCCAGAAGGCAGAGTAAAACCATTTGGTACAGCCGATGCATTATTTCAAGCAGTAGAGCAATTTCCGGAGATGAATTCTCAAAGTTATTCGGCTTGCAATAGTGATAATTTATATTCTGCAGCTGCTTTGCTTGCGCTAAGAGAGACAAATAGTCCTAATGCTTTTATTGGTTACGATCGTGATGCATTGGATTTTCCATCCGAAAGAATTTCGCGTTTTGCAATTGCCAAACTCGATGAAAATAATTATTTATTGGATATTCTCGAAAAACCAACGGCAGAAGATTTAGAAAAATACAAAGATTCCGAAGGAAAGTTAAGAGTAAGTATGAATGCTTTTAAATTCGACGGAGCAATGTTGTATCCTTATTTAAAAAACTGTCCGGTTAATCCCGAAAGAGAAGAGAAAGAACTGCCAACAGTACTTTTAAATGCAATAAAAGACAACCCAAAAACAGCTTTAGGAATCCCTTTCTCGGAACATGTTCCAGATTTAACTGCCAAAGAAGACATTGCAGAAGTAAAAGAATATCTAAAAAAATACTATCCTCAATTGAACTGGGAAGCATAAAATTAACAAAAATTTCATATCTAATTTAGAAATAAGAAGAACTTATTGAACTACTTTTGTCGTAGTATTGCAAAAAAATCGCATTAAAACCGTGGTAATTTGCAAAAATTATGAAAGTGTTGGTGCTATTTTAGATTGAAAAATAACTAATCTATTAACCATCAACCAAAAAAAAATTATGTCAAAGATTGAAAGTGCAATACGTGTAGAGCAGAGGAGTGTAATTATTCCGATGATTATTTTAACCGCATTATTTTTTATTCTGGGATTTGTTACCTGGCTCAATGGACCTTTAATTCCATTTTTTGAATTAGCCTGTGAGTTAACGGCTTCTCAAGCTTATTTTGTAACATTTGCTTTTTATATTGCTTATTTTGTCATGGCAATTCCGTCTTCTTGGGTTATCGAGAAAGTGGGATATAAAAACGGAATTTCACTTGGCTTAATTGTAATTGCAGTAGGAGCTTTTATGTTTTATCCAGCAGCTGCAACAAGAACTTTTGTATTCTTTTTATTGGCATTATTTACCATGGGAACAGGTTTGGCAATTTTGCAAACCGCTGCAAATCCTTATGTCGTAGTTATTGGACCGAGAGAAAGCGCTGCAGCAAGAATTAGTGTTTTAGGAATTGCAAATAAATTTGCAGGATTTATAGCGCCATTAGCCCTGACAGCTTTGGTGTTATCGAATATGCAAGAATACACCGCAGATAAAATTGCACTTTTAGACGAGGTTTCTAAAACAGAAGCCCTAAATTTGCTCACATTACAATTGCAGACGCCCTATCTTTATATGGGATTGGTTATTTTGGTTTTGGCACTATTAGTTAAATTTTCTCCACTACCAGAAATTGACTTAGATGAAGAAGGTGATGTATTGCATTTAAGTATTTTTAAACAAATTAAAAATGCTTTTAAACACCCACAATTAGTTTTGGGAGTTATAACCTTAATGTTATATCTGGCTGCCGAAGTTTTGGCAGGAGATTCCATTGGAGGATTCGGAAAACATTTAGGAGTATATGGCAAAGACGGTAATTTTTATTTAAAATTAACCTCATTTACGATGTCGGCGATGGTCGTAGGATATGTTTTAGGAATTACATTAATACCTAAATATCTTTCTCAGGTAACTGCATTAAAAGCATCAGGTATTTTAGGATTAATTTTAGTAATTTTAATAGTTGTTATATCACCAACAATAACGGTTCAGTTTTCGGGAATTCCAGCCATACCATTAGTTGTTATTTTGGTAGCGTTAATGGGGCTTGCAAATGCACTTTGCTGGCCTGCAATATGGCCAATGGCATTACAAGATTTAAAAGGATATACCAAAATAGGAAGCGCAATTTTAATCATGGGTATTATAGGAGGAGCAATTTTCCCTTTAATTTATGGCGCTTGGGCAGAGAGTATTAATGTTGCTAATTTGGCAAACGGAGTTGCTCAAACGGCCAAAAGTGGAAACCAGATAGCCTATTTAATATTAGTACCATGCTACTTAATGATTATATTTTTTGCATTCAAAGGGCATAAATACAGAAGTTGGTCTGGCAAATAAAGACGAAATAAATAAATAAAGTAAATAAAAAAAGAAGCGAATAATGTTAAAAAGTTCTATAGATAAGGCGACAGGTTTCGAAAAAAGATTCGAAAATATTGACACGGTAGTTTTTGAAAATTCAACCGAAGCATCTAAGGCAGTTGCAAAACAAATTGCAGCACTTATCAAGTCAAAACAGGAGAATAATGAATCATGTGTTTTAGGATTAGCAACGGGATCTTCTCCAAAAGGTTTATATGCCGAACTAGTACGTTTGCACAAAGAAGAAGGATTGAGTTTTAAAAACGTAATCACTTTTAATCTTGACGAATACTATCCTATGGAACCAGATTCTGTAAATAGTTACGTGAGATTCATGAAAGAATTGTTAATGGATCAAGTAGATATTTTACCTGAAAATTATCATATTCCAGACGGACTTTTGACAAAAGAAGAAATAGCAGATTATTGCGCAGATTACGAAGCTAAAATAGAAGCTCTGGGCGGAATCGATCTACAAGTTCTTGGAATTGGAGCAAACGGACATATCGGATTCAATGAGTCCGGTTCATTACAAAACTCAAAAACAAGATTAGTAGCATTAGATCATATTACCAGAGTTGCTGCAAGTAAAGACTTTTTTGGATTAAACAATACACCAAGAACAGCTATTACACTTGGAGTAAAAAAGATAATGGAAGCTAAACAAGTTATTTTATTGGCTTGGGGAGAAGGAAAAGCAGACGTAGTAAGAAAATCTGTAGAAGGAGAAGTTACCAATAGAATTCCTGCGTCATTTTTGCAAGAACATAGCAATGTTGTTTTTGTTTTGGACAAAGAAGCCTCATCAAAACTAACAAGAATCAACAGACCATGGTTAGTAGAGAAAATTGTTTGGACAGATAAATTAACTCGTAAAGCAGTTTTAGGATTAGCACTAGATTTAAAGAAACCAATCTTAATGCTTACCGATGCCGATTATATCGAAAACGGAATGAGCGACTTATTGGCAGATTCTGGACCAGCATACGATATCAATATTAAGATATTTAATAAATTACAGAATACAATTACGGGATGGCCAGGAGGTAAACCAAATGCAGATGACACCAACAGACCAGAAAGAGCTGAGCCAGCAAGAAAACGTGTATTGATTTTTAGTCCACATCCAGATGATGATATCATTAGCATGGGAGGTACTTTTATGAGATTGCAACAACAAGGACATGAAGTTCATGTCGCATATCAAACTTCGGGTAATATTGCTGTAGCAGATGATGAAGCGTTGCGTTTTGCAAGATTCGTAATTGATTACAACGAGAAATTCGGAATAAAAAGCCCAGAAGCAGATAATATCTATCAAAAAGCAGTAACATTCTTGATAAACAAAAAGAATAGTGAAATTGATATTCCAGAAGTTCGTTATATAAAAGGATTAATCAGAAAAGGAGAAGCACGCTCAACAAGTCATTTTGTAGGTTTGCCAGACGAACAAATTCATTTTATGGAGCTTCCATTTTATGAAACAGGAACAATCGAGAAAAAACCAATTGGAGAAGAAGATATTCAACTTACCATGGCTTTAATCGAAAAAATCAAACCACATCAAATATATGCAGCAGGAGATTTAGCAGATCCACACGGAACACACAAAGTTTGTCTGGATGCTATTTTTGAAGCTGTGAAAGCCTTGAAGCCAAAACCATTTATGGATGATTGCTGGTTATGGTTATACCGTGGAGCTTGGCAAGAATGGGGAATTGACGAGGTAGAAATGGCAGTACCAATGAGTCCTGATCAAGTATTAGCAAAAAGACACGGAATATTTAAACACCAATCTCAAAAAGATGGAGTTGTATTCCAAGGGTCAGATGCACGTGAGTTCTGGCAAAGAGCCGAAGACAGAAATGCTGAAACTGCAGAATTATACAACCAATTAGGTTTATCACGCTACGCTGCTATGGAAGCTTTCGTGAGATGGCACTATTAGATTTCAGTTTTTAGTCTCAGTAAGCAGTCAGTTTCTAAGTTGTAAACTGTAACTGATATTGTAAACTATTTTTGAGATCTGTGGTAAAATAAAAGAAAAATAATAATAGCTTTGCATTCAATAGAAGCAAGAAGAGAGAATAAATCTATATTCTTTTTTCTTGCTTCTTTTTTATTAAAAAAAAATGGAACCAGACAAAAAACTTCTCATAAAATTAGCTCACACCAAAATGCCTTTTGGGAAATACGAAGGACGATTCTTAATTGAACTTCCTGAATATTATGTTGTTTGGTATCATAACAAAGGGTTTCCTAATGGTGAATTAGGGCAACAACTTGCACTTGTCTATGAGTTAAAACTTAACGGTTTAGAAGAGTTGATTAGAAATATCAAAAAGCAATATCCCAAGCCTTTGAAATAATAAATTAGCAAAAAAATGCATGGAGAATAATTTTCAACAGCCAAATACAGGTCAAAATATGAGTGTTGCAGCTTTAATAATAGGAATATTGTCTATTATGGTTGCTTTTATACCTTGCTTCGGTATATTGGGGATAATTGGAGGAATTCTAGCAATAGTTTTTGTCTCAATTGGTTTGTCTCAGGCAAAAGAGCAAATGCTCCAGCTGTATTGGCAGTAGTAAGTTTGATTTTAGGAATCGTTGCACTAATATTTGCAGTTATTTTTTCATTAATTATGGGGTTATCTTATCGCATTGTTCGTAATGTGGGATTAAAATCCAAGATTTTTTTTTAGGTAATAGCATTAAAATAACAGCTGACTCACTTAAAGTTGAAGAATCAAAAGAATAATTTTTTGTAGAAACAAAACCTTTTTACGAAATAGATTCATACAAAAGGATCAACATGATTTTTATTATAATAATTATGCTTGTCTTTTTTTATTGTTATTTATCCTCATTTTTAAATTTTGGAATACGTTCCTCTTGTGAAGGTATGTCATTAAGTTATTGCAAAAGTCGAGGGTTAACAAGAGCATTTTCTCAAATACTAAATTTAAACTTCGAAGAAGCAATTGCTTATAATTCCTATAGTTTGAAAATTTTCTCTTTTTCCCTTATTCAGTTAATAGCTCGTTTTCTCATTAATAAGATACTTAAGTTTTCAAACTTTAAATTAGTTTTGACTTTTGATATAGTCTTCAGTGTTGCACTTTTCATTTTTTCATTCTATAATTTAGTAATGATTTAGACTTCTTAGATTATTAGACAACTTAGACTGGCTTAGACTGGCTTAGAATTTTAGACTTTTTATATCATCTAGATTATATACTATTATAGAGTATATGTTATACTATTTACTTATCCTATAAACTTCAACTTTTACATTCCACTTTAAAGTTTAATTATGAAAGTCGAAATACTTTTTAGGATTATTATAATTTATTAGTCTAAAAATCTAAGAGTCCAAAAATCAAGAAGCCCAAATATATAAGTCAGTCTAAGAAAGTCTAAGTTGTCTAAAAATCTAAGTTAGTCTAAAACGCTAAGTAATCTAATAATCTAAGTCAGTCTAAGTAGTCTGAAAATCTAAGATATCTAAGCAAGTCTATAAATCTAAGAAGTCTAGGATAAAATTCTAATAATCCAATTTTATTCACTATTTTTGCCACGTTTTTTACACAACTACAATACAAACAACAACAGAATGAATCAAACGAAATATATTTTTGTTACAGGTGGTGTGACTTCTTCATTAGGAAAAGGGATTATCGCAGCATCTTTAGCAAAATTGTTACAAGCAAGAGGTTATCGCACAACAATTCAAAAATTTGACCCGTATATAAATGTAGATCCGGGTACATTAAATCCGTACGAGCACGGAGAATGTTATGTGACAGATGATGGTGCCGAAACCGATTTGGATTTAGGACATTATGAGCGTTTTCTTAACGTTCCTACATCACAGGCAAATAACGTAACTACTGGTAGAGTATATCTTTCGGTTATTGAAAAAGAGAGAAGAGGAGAATTTCTTGGTAAAACGGTACAAGTAGTACCTCATATTACTAACGAAATTAAAGATAGAATGCAATTGCTAGGTAAATCAGGTGATTATGATATTGTTATTACCGAAATTGGAGGAACAGTAGGAGATATAGAGTCATTACCTTATATAGAGTCAGTTCGTCAGTTAGTATGGGAATTGGGTGAGAATAACGGAATTGTAATTCACTTAACATTAGTGCCTTATTTGGCTGCTGCTGGAGAGTTAAAAACAAAACCAACACAACACTCTGTGAAAACATTGATGGAAAGCGGTATAAAAGCTGATATCTTGGTTTGTAGAACAGAACACGAACTTTCGGATGAATTACGTAACAAACTTGCTTTGTTCTGTAATGTAAAGAGAGAAGCTGTAATACAGTCTATCGATGCATCAACAATATACGAAGTGCCTAATTTAATGCTAGAAGAAGGATTAGATGTAGTAGCTTTAAAGAAATTGGATTTACCTAAGAAAGCAGCCCCGGATTTGAAAAACTGGAATACTTTCTTAAAGAGGTTAAAAAATCCAAAGCATACCATTAATATAGGTTTGATTGGTAAATATGTAGAAATGCAAGATTGCTACAAATCAATTTTAGAAGCATTTATACATGCAGGAGCTTCAAATGAAACTAAAGTAAATGTAGTTTCTATACATTCAGAGTATATCGATGCTGATAATATAGAAGACAAATTGAAAGGTTTAGACGGAATTCTTGTTGCTCCAGGTTTTGGAGAAAGAGGAATAGAAGGAAAAATCGAAGCAGTGCGTTATGCACGTGAAAATAAAGTTCCATTTTTCGGAATTTGTTTAGGAATGCAAATGTCGATAATCGAATATTCTCGTAATATTTTAGGTTATGCAGATGCAAACTCAACAGAGATGAATGAGAAAACTCCTCATCCGGTTGTGAATTTAATGGAAGAACAAAAAACTGTAACCGATAAAGGTGGTACAATGCGTCTTGGAGCATGGAAATGTGATATTACACCAGATTCATTGGCATATAAAATTTACGGTAAAACAACTATTTCTGAGCGTCACCGTCACCGTTACGAGTACAACAGCCAGTATGTAGATGAGTTGCAAAAAGCAGGATTAATAGCATCAGGAGTAAACCCTGATACAGGATTGGTAGAAATTGTAGAATTAAAAGATCACCCATTTTTTATTGGTGTACAATACCATCCAGAATACAAAAGTACGGTAGCAAATCCGCATCCAATTTTTGTGAATTTTATAGCTGCTGCGGTAACAGCTCATAAAAAATAATACGTATTTGTATAAGTTTCTAAAAAACAGGAGAAACGCAAACATAAAACTTTGAATAAAAATTATAATGGAAGAAAAAAAATTTGATCTCAATTCAATTATCGGTTTTGTATTGATTTTTGGTATTTTGATTTGGATAATGTATCAAAACAAACCTTCTGAAGCAAAAATTGCAGCAGAAAAGGCCAAGAAAGAATTAGTTGCAAAACAAGAACAAGAGGCTCAATCAAAACAAGCTACAGCTAAAACTGCAGTTTTGCCAGTAGCAGCAACTCCTGGAGATACCGTGCAATTAGCAAAATTGCAAAAAACATTAGGTGGATTTGCTTATTCAGCTACACTTCCTTCTGCAAAAGATGCTTATACAACTATCGAAAATGAAAAGATTATACTAAAAATCGCTAATAAAGGTGGTTATATAGTAGAAGCTACATTAAAAGGATTCAAAAGATTTGAGAAAAATTCAGGACAATTAGTAGAATTGATTAAAGACAATAATGCTCATTTAAACATTCAGTTACAAACTACAGATAATAGAACTTTAAATTCTAAAGATTTATATTTTGAGCCTACATTAACAAAAAATGGAGAGGATCAAATATTATCTATGCGTTTAAAAGCTGGTGCAAATGAATTTTTAGAGTACAAATATGTATTAAAACCAAACGAATATTTAGTTGGTTTTGATATTCGTTCTCAAGGATTGAACAAAGTTTTAAATTCGTCTAAACCATTAGATTTAGTTTGGGATTTGAAAACGAATAGAAATGAAAAAAGTGTTTCTATAGAAAAACGTTTTGCTGAAATCTTTTATGAATATGGAGATAAAAAGTACAATTATGTAAGTCCTAACGGCGTAGGGAAAGAAGAAACACCTGAAAAAGTAAGTTATATAGCTTTCAAGCAACACTTTTTCACCACTATCTTAACTACAGATAAGCCATTCGAAAAATCAAGATTACAATCTGACGATTTAGTAAAAGATGAAAAAATAGATACCAATTATATAAAACAATTTAAGGCAACAGTTCCTTTAGCTTTTTCTAACGGAGAAGTAGATTATAAAATGAGTTGGTATTTTGGACCAGCCGATTATAAAACATTAAAATCTTACGATAAAAATTTCGAAAAAATTATTCCATTAGGTTGGGGGATTTTCGGATGGATTAATAAATTTATTTTTATTCCGTTATTCGGATTCTTGAGTTCTACAATTGGATTGTCATTAGGTATTGCTATTATTGTTTTTACAATTATAATAAAAATAGCAATGTCGCCAATTACTTACAAATCATTCTTGTCTCAGGCAAAAATGAAAGTGTTGCGACCAGAAATTACTGAGTTGGGAGAAAAGTTCAAGAAAGACCCAATGAAGAAACAGCAAGAAACAATGAAGCTGTATAATAAAGCAGGAGTAAACCCAATGGCGGGATGTATTCCAGCCTTGATACAACTACCGTTTATGTATGCTTCGTTCCAGTTCTTCCCATCAGCTTTTGAGCTAAGACAAAAAAGCTTCCTTTGGGCAGACGATTTATCTTCATTTGACTCGGTTGTGAAACTTCCATTCCACATCCCAATGTATGGAGATCATATTAGTTTGTTCCCAATCTTGGCAGCAATTGCAATTTTCTTTTACATGAAAATGACGTCAGGAGATCAACAAATGGCTGCTCCTCAACAAGAAGGTATGCCAGATATGGCTAAGATGATGAAAATCATGATTTATGTTTCTCCACTTATGATGTTGATATTCTTCAACTCTTACGGAGCTGGTTTGAGTTTGTATAACTTTATCTCTAACTTAATTACAATCGGAATTATGTTTGTAATTAAAAACTACATTGTAGATAGTGATAAAATTCATGCTCAAATACAAGAAAATAAATTAAAAGAGCCTAAAAAACAAGGTAAGTTCCAAAGACGTTTACAAGAAGTTATGGAGCAACAAGAAGCTGCTAAAGCTTCTAAAGGCAAGAAATAATATAAAATTACAAATAAAAAAATCTCGATTTATCGGGATTTTTTTATACCCGCATAATTTATTAATACCTATTTCGTTAAGGTTTAAAATAGAATATAAAATGATTTGTAAAAGAATACTACTCGGATTGGTTTTGTTGAATGCGTTTTTTATAAATGCACAAGCTAGCCAGAATAAGTTGGACGCAGATGGAAAAAAGGACGGACTTTGGAAAGGGATTTATGAAGAATCAAAAAGAACCCGCTACGAAGGAACTTTTAGTCATGGTAAGGAAACTGGTGTTTTTAAATTTTATGATGATACCAAAGCAGCTAGTGTAATTGCTATGAGAGATTTTAGTGCTAATGACGGGAGTGCTTATACCATTTTTTATGATCAGAATAAAAATAAAGTTAGCGAAGGAAAAGTAGTTAATAAGCTTTTTGAAGGCGAATGGAAATACTATCACCAAGCTTCTCCAGTTGTAATGACAATCGAGAATTACAGCAAAGGAAAGTTAAATGGTTTACGTTCGGTTTTTTATCCAAATGGGAAAATTGCTGAGGAAATGAATTATAAAAACGGTATAAAAGAAGGAGTTTATAAAAGATATGCCGAAAACGGAACAATCTTAGAACTGCTAAACTATAAAAATAATGAATACAATGGAGAAGCTGTTTTTAATAACGCAGACGGAACTGTAGCTTCAAAAGGGATGTTTGTAAATGGAAAAAAATCGGGTAATTGGCAGTTTTTCGAAAAAGGAAAACTAGTAAAAGAAATCAATATGAGCGATCCAAAAAATACAAACAAAACTTCGGATAAAGTCGAGAAGAAAAAAAAATAAAGCAAAAGATAAATTTGTTAAATTTGAATCTTAACTAATAGATTCATATGGATTTACAAGAACTTTTCGGAAGGTTTGTATTGTTGTTTTTCTCAATATTGGTTTTATACTTTTTTTCGAACAGAAAAGATAATGAAACAATTAATCCATTAATGGTTATTGTTGGGTTATGTACTTTTTCTTTGTGTTATTTATTTACAAGAATCGAAATAGGAGTAGGGATTGGCTTTGGCTTATTTGCTATTTTTTCTATTCTAAGATTTAGAACCCAAACCTTTACTGTAAATGCTATAATCTTTCTGTTTGCAACAATTACACTTTCTATTTTGGATATTATGTATCCATTTGAAAAAATAGAAGTCTTGCTTTTCTTTCAGTTCATAATCATTGGATTTTACATCATAGCTTCTGTTTTAGTAAACAAAAAAGCATCCAAATATCTTAACACGGTTGATGTAAAAGTAAGCCTGGGAAATGACTTTTCTTTGAATAATCAGAATATCCGACAATTAATTCAAGAACAAATTAATATCGAAAATTTCGACTTCAAAATCATTACCATAAATACCGTAACAAGAGAAATCGACGTTACTGTTTTGTATTGATTTTTATTTTTTAAAAGGTTTTTAAAAAAGTGTTTTACCATTAAGAGATCAAGAAAAATTAAGTTTTACAAACCCATTATAGATGTTTTTCTCGCAAAGACGCAAGTCGCAAAGAAAAAATAAATGTTAGTTTTTAAAATTTAAAAGCGGGATTTTTTTAGTCCAACTTAAATGAACTTATATTACTTACATGGTGAAATGAAAAGTAAACTTTGCGACTTGGCGC
>NZ_JAOZEW010000024.1 GCF_025847235.1 Flavobacterium shii | reverse complement strand
ATTGTTTGATAATGATTCATAATTGTACGAGAGATTTTTCCGACTGCTTTCCATAGCTTTGCGTACTTTTTGCATAAAAGATCATGTAGTGCCTTGGTGAATTTCAAAACGTTTTTCCATTTGAATACTGGATACACTTTTACTACTAGTGGTCATTTCAAATACGATACAAAAAGCTTTGTGCAAACCAAACTTAACCTTATGGAAAAACGTATTTGCAGTAGAACTTTCTACATGGTGACAGCCATAGCATTGGTAATTATATCCCGATTTCTCACATCCTTTTGTATGACCAGATTTCATACAAGTAAAACCATCTTGCCATTTAATACGTGCTAAATAAGCTTTACAAGCTTCATCGTTTGGCAATTATTTTATAAAGTTTAGGATACTTTGCCCTTCAAATACTTCCATAACGGCTGATTTTAATCAAATAAATATACAGAAACTAAATGACTAACTCAAAATATTAATATTCACTTCTAAGTAAAAAAAAATGCCTTAAAAGGGTCTAGTGATGTCTCATGTGTAAGTAGTGAGCACAAAAAAACCTGCTCAGATGAGCAGGTTTTTATTTAAGGATCTGAAGTTTAGTTATCGGTATCTTGTGTTTCTTCTAAATCATCTGATTTTCGCCCAATTTTTATTTTAGGGTTGTCTTTGTTTCCTGTTATTATTAACGGAACCCCTAAAATTCCTAAAGGAGGTAAGCCTAATCTCATTTTAATATTTAATTTTCCATCTAAGCTAGTTGTCCCTTCTATTCTTGGTCTGAAACCAGCAAATTTAAATTTGAAGCGTTCTAGAGTAATTATATTATTCTTGATGCTGCTCTTAATGTCTACTTTCGAAATTTCTGGATTTTTTATCCCTTCATGGCTGGTTGTTTTGCTTACTGCATTAAACATTTTCATACCATATAGCTTAATGTTTTTTACAGAAACAACACCTTCTCCAACTAATGAAGGATATACAGGCTCCATCTTGGCATTAAGCCTTCCTTTTAATTTATAATCTAAAGAAACTGTTCCTTGTGCTTTCTCTGCTGCACTTGCCATTTTTCTGAAAATTTCAATTTCATTATAGGCTCTTTTAACATCGAAATCTGTTGCTTTTATAGTATAATCGAATATTGCTTTTTTAGCTGTTAAAGCTTGATAAGTTGCATCCATATTTACTTCGCAACCGATTAGGTTAAAACCAGTATTTTGCATGTTTAGGATACCTTTGTTCATTTTAAGATTTCCTTTAGCGTTATTTAAAGTAAGTTTATTAAAGTTTACTCTTTGTGCATTAGCTTGAAACTGCAGATTAAAATTCGTTGGGATTATGATTACCCCAGTCTGAGTTACTTCAGTAGTTTTAGGTACTTCAGAATTTGTGTTTGCAGGTGCGGTACTTGTTTCGATAGTTGTACTTGACATAAATTCATCGGCATTAATGTATTTTGAATTTATGACAAATGAACCTTTTAAAATTCCAGTTTTGGTTGTTGCAAAATTGAAGACATTTTGTAAATAACCATTCATTTTAAAATCTGATTGACCATATGTTGACAAAAAGTTGTTAAAAGACATTTTATCTTGGTTTATTTTAAAAATACCTTCTTTAATTATAAACTTCTTAGGAAGATACTCGGAGACTATACCAATATTTCTGATTTCTAATGTTCCTTTATTATTGAGTTTGCTGTAATTGCCTTTTTCGGCATCACTTTGTTTTCCTTTTAAAACCAAATCAGCTTTAATTGAGCCATCCAAATCTAGTCCTTTTTGAGAAAAAACTTTATATATTTTGCTTATATCCAGTACTCCTTTAGCTTTTATATCATATGCAAGATCATTAAAGTTTTTTAAGTCAGCATCTATAAAAAATGGTTTTCCTTCAAAGGTTATTTGTGCAGGAGATAGTTTAACTTTTAAATCTTCGAAAGTTCCTTTTACATTGTTAACTTTTGATACAATAGTAATATCTGTAATAGGATTAGGATAATATTTTGTTTTTAAATATCCATTTTTTAAATTAATAGTGCCTGAAGTTACAGGAAAGAGTTTGTGCTTTAAATCAAACTTCCCTTTTGCTTTAATATCTCCAATCAGATTTCCTTTTAATTCTATATCAGGAATTCCGAATGCCTGAGTTAGTTTTTGTAAATCTATTTGACTATTTAAATCAATATCTATTTCTGGATTGTTTACTCCTTTTACATAAAACTTAGATTTTAAGTAATCTTTATTAATGTTTAAGGATAAGTTTTTTGCGTCTACTATTAAAAGATCAGGATTCAACGATGGTAGTTTTGTGTTTATGTCCAGGTTTAAATTTGAAACGGGGAAAGAACTTTTGTTATAGTTTACATAACCATCATTTATCTTTAAATCTAAGTTTAAATCGGGAGCAATTTTTTTTGAAGCAATATATTTCCCTTTTAATGTAAGTAGTAAGTTGGTATTTCCTTTTAAATCAGTTTTAGAAAGCCAAGTAATATATTTTGGAGGAAATGCAGTAAATACATCGTGTAGTTTACTATCATTTGATTTTATTGTAAAATCGATATCATAACCGTCTTTTAAAAAGTCAAATTTACCTTTAAAATCAACGATCAATTGGTTGATTTTTAAGTTGTTTTGTTCGAAAAAGAATGATAATGAGTTTACATTTACTTTGGTGATTAAATCGGCATCAACTTTTTTATTCATCAAATAAGGCTCGTTCTCATATAAGATGTTTAATTTTTCGATTTTTGCTTTCGAATATAAATCAAAGATGTCTTTGCTTAAATCGCCTTTCCCAGAATAATTAAATCCAAAAACATCAAAGTGTACTTTGGTTGATTGATCATCATAAATTATTTTGCTATTGATGATTTCAATTTTCTCTAATTTTAAAGATGTCTCCGTAGTGTCTTTAGTTTTTTCAGCTTGAGAGGAAGATTTATAGACGTTATAATTCGCTTCTCCATTTTTATTAACCTTTACATTAATAAAAGAATTTGATAAATAGATTTGATCAATACTTACTGTTTTACCAAAGATTAAACTGCTTACGTTTATTCCAAAAGAAACTTCTTTTGCAGTAACAAAATTCTCTTTTTGAAAAGGTGCTGATCCATTTAATTTTAAGTCGTTTAGAGTTAAAGTTAATGAGGGGAAATGATGAAAAAAAGAAATGTTTGCATCAGAATAGTTTAACTCAGCATTTAACTTTTGATTTGCTGTCTTTTTTATTTCTTCTTTTATTTTGTCAGAAAATACGAAAGGAGTAATGAAAAGTAGTGCTAAGATAACAACAAGAGTTATTCCAGTATATTTTACTATTCTGTATAAAATGGATTTCAAATTACTTTTTGCCATGATATGATTATTAAAATAAATTATTATCCGTGAATGGTTTCTTGTTTACCATAATTTGTAATGATCGAAGTTTCAAATTCAATCCATTCTGCCCAACGTTTGTCAACATCGATATTGTCAGTATATTTTCTGGCGAAACCAAGAAAAGTAGTATAGTGTCCAGCTTCAGAAATCATTAAATCACGATAGAATTTTGCTAATTCCTGATCTTTTATATTTTCTGAAAGAACTTTAAAACGTTCACAACTTCTTGCTTCTATCATAGCCGAAAATAATAAACGATCTACCAATGCATCTTTTCGGCTTCCGTCTTTTTTCATGAATTTAAAAAGTTCATTTACATAATGATCCTTACGTTCACGTCCGAGGGTCAGTCCTTTTCTCTTAATTAAATCATGGACCATTTGTAAATGTTCCAATTCTTCTCTGGCAATTATCAATAGTTCGGTTACTAATTCTTCTAATTCTGAATTGTAAGTTATTAAACTAATTGCATTTGAAGCAGCTTTTTGCTCACACCAAGCATGGTCGGTCAAAATTTCTTCAATGTTTGATTCGACGATATTTACCCAGCGTGGGTCTGTAGCTAATTTTAATCCTAACATGATATTGTATTTATAACTTACAAAATTAGTGTTTTATTCCTGATTTTTAGATTTATTGATGATATTGCGGCTTAAATAGTATTATTTTGTACTAGAAATAAAATAAGGTATGAGTGAGCTTAAAAAGCTTTTAATTATTGGTTTTGTATGGCCAGAGCCTAATTCATCGGCAGCAGGAGGAAGAATGATGCAATTAATTTCAATTTTTCAGGAATGGGGATTTGATATTACATTTGCAAGTCCTGCTTTGGACAGTGATTTTATGATTGATCTTGAAGTATTAGGAATTAAAAAAAAATCTATTGCTTTAAATTGTTCTAGTTTTGATGATTTTATAAAAGAGCTGAATCCATCTATTGTTTTGTTTGATCGATTTATGATTGAAGAACAGTTTGGTTGGCGTGTCTCTGAAAATTGTCCTGATGCATTGCGAATTTTGGATACTGAGGATTTGCATTGTTTACGCCAAGCCCGCCAAAAAGCATTCAAAGAAAATAGAAGTTTTGTAGTTAGCGATTTATTTTTAGAAGAAGTTGCAAAGAGGGAAATAGCTAGTATTCTGCGTTGTGATTTGTCGTTGATGATTTCTGAGTTTGAGATGGAATTATTAGAATCGGTATTTAAAATCGATACTGCTTTATTATATTATTTACCTTTTTTATTGAATCCAATTTCTGAAGATATATTAAAAGCATTGCCCACTTTTGAAGTAAGAACTGATTTTATCTTCATCGGTAATTTTTTGCATGAACCTAATTGGAATACCGTTCAATATTTAAAAGAAACAATTTGGCCTTTGATAAAAAAAGAATTGCCAGAAGCGGCTTTGAAAGTTTATGGCGCTTATCCTTCACAAAAGGTATTGCAATTACATCATCCTAAAAGTGGTTTTTATATTATGGGTCGTGCAGATAATGCTCAGGAAGTAGTACGGAAATCACGTGTGGTTTTAGCTCCAATACGTTTTGGTGCGGGGCTAAAAGGGAAACTCGTTGAAGCCATGCAATCTGGAACACCAAGTGTAACCACAACAATAGGTGCGGAAGCGATGAATGGTGATTTACCTTGGAATGGTTTTATTGTTGATGATGCTGAAGATTTTGCTAAGGCTGCTGTAGAATTATATCAAGATAAAAATTTGTGGAGTGAAGCTCAAATAAAAGGAATCGAAATTATTAATGCACGTTATTTAAAAGATAATTTTGCAACGGATTTTATAGAAACAATTTTTTATTTACAATCTAATTTGAAATCTCATCGACATAATAATTTTATGGGTAGTATGTTGCAATATCATACTTTGAAGAGTACAAAGTATATGTCTAAATGGATTGAAGCTAAAAATAAGAGTTAGGCTTCTTCTTTACCAAAACCTACAGTTTCTCGATATATTTGTGGCGAAACATCGGCATTGGTTTTAAAGAATCGACTAAAATAATGTTCATCATCATATCCTAATTCATAAGCAATTTCTTTTACGGTTTTATTTGTTAAATATAATTCTCTTTTTGCTTCAATGATAATTCTTTCAGCTATAAGATCAGTAAGGGTTTTGTTGAAATAATTTTTTGACAACTTGGCTAGGGCTTTCGGTGAGATATTTAGCATTGCGGCATAATTTCCTGCGGAATGTTTAGTTTTGAAATTATCTTCGATTGCATCTTTTAAATTTTGAAGTATAAAAGGCTCTTTAGAATCTGGAACTGATTTTGTTCCTTGTAATTGCTGATTTTTTAGTCTGGATGCTGTGATTAAAAATATCTTTAAGTAGGAAATCAATGATTCGTATTGTGCTAATTCTGCGTTTTGAATTTCACTTTTCATTTGATCTAAAACCATTCGAAAAGTTTCGGCTGCTTGTTCTGTAATAAGAGTAAATGGTGGCTCATATACATTATTGAATAAAATGCCATTACAGGAAACTTCTTTTTGATGCATGTGAATACAATAGAAATCAGGATGAAAATGAATCGCAATTCCTTCAATTGGGTCACTTACGCATAACATAAATGGCTGATAAGGAGAAAAGGCTAAGAGTGAGTTTTCTTCAAAATGATGCTCAGCAAAATCAGCTTTTACTTTGCCCTTACCTTTGGTTATCCATATTAAAGAAAAATAATTATTACGTTGTAAATGATCAAAATGACTATTGTTATAGAATGAAAATAATTTGAATGCAAGGTTGCCATTTTGTGGATTAATTAGCGTAAAAATATTTTGACTGCTCATAGTTTAGGTTGTTTTTCAAAATATAAAGATAGTTATGAAATAGACCATAACTATCTTTGGGAATTGTTTTTATCTAAGTTATTTTTGAAACTCTAGGCTTGGAACTGTTGGAAAATCAATTTCGGTATTTGCTGTGTTATTGAAATAGTTTGTTAAAATGTTTAAAGCAACATGCCCAACTATTTCTGAAATTTCAGCATCTGATACTCCTGCATTTTTTACTTTATTGACGTCTTCATCGTTTACTATACCATTTTTACTTATTAAAGTTTTTGCAAATTGTAAAATTGCATTAGTTTTTGCATCTGTAGAATTTCCTTTTCTGGCCGCGTGTAAAACTTCTGGTGTGGCTTTTGCTAATTTTTCTCCGATGAAAGTATGAGCGGCTAAGCAATAATCGCAAGAATTACTTTCTGAAATTGCTAAGGCTAATAATTCGCCAGTTTTTGCGCTTAATTTTCCGTGACTTAAAGCGCCACTTAAATTTAAATATCCTTCTAATATGGCTGGAGAATTCCCCATTGTTCTCATCATGTTAGGAATGACTCCTAATTTAGCTTGTACGGCATTGAATAATTCTTTTGTTTTTCCTGTTGCTTCTTCTGGATTTAATGCTGTTAATCGTGTCATCTTATTTCGTTTTTATGTTATAATTATTTATTGTCTTTTGACATTACAAAGATGCGACGATGAGTAATTTTAGAACATGGAGAATTGACGTTATGTAATGGATAATTTTCCTAAGTTTTTTTAAAATAAAAAAATCCCCGATTACTTACGTAATCGGGGAAGTGAATTTTTGGTTTACATTCTCAGTTTTTAGTCACATTAACCAATAGGTTACAAGCTGAAAGTCGCGACTGAATACTATTTTAAAACACCTTCAACAGCTTGAACTGTTGTAGCGTGATAACCAGATTTTGCTTTTTCAAAAATTTGTTTAGCCCAAATTTTTCCTTCTGGAGTTTTTACCATTTCTTTATATAGTGTCATTAATGAACCGGTTCTGCTAGTAGCGATCATAAACTGTTCTATTGCAGGATATGCAACAGTGTAATGATGACGAATAGCAGGTACAAACCATTGACGTTTTATAACAAAATTACCACCTTTTGTAAAGTTAAATTCTGCATCTATATCAGCCATTTCTTTAGGAGTAATGTCTTCGGGAAGATAATCTATGAAATGCTGCTTTTCTGTTGTTGATTTTATTTTTTGACTTAATCCTTTAATTCCGGTTTTTCTCCAGTTTTTTTGAATACTGTCTATTGCGGTAAAATCTGCAGAAGAAACAGAAGTAATGTTTGATGGTACGCCAGGTTTATAAATCCAATCTTCTGCTTTTATTTTATCTGCAAGAGTTTTGTCTCCCTTTATAAGGTTTTCGTTATAATATTTCAAAAAATCTTCTGTTGTAATAGATTGGAAAGCATGTGCATTGAAATAATTCTTAATAAAAGCATCAAATTTCTCACGTCCAGCCGCATGTTCAATTACTTTTAAAAACTCATATCCTTTTACGTATGGAATTTGGCTTATTCCGTCATCTGGGTTTCTTCCTGTAAGAGATACTTTTAAACGGGTATCTGGATTGGTATTTCCATATTCAGCTATGTTGTCATCTAGTTCTTTACGACTTATTACATCTTGCATTTCTGCTTCTTTTTTGCCGAAAATTTCTTCGCCAATTCGGTGTTCTACATAAGTTGTAAAACCTTCATTAAGCCAAATGTCATCCCAAGTTGCATTGGTAACCAGATTACCACTCCAGCTATGTCCTAATTCATGCGCTAATAAGCTAGTTAAAGAACGGTCTCCTGCAATAACACCAGGAGTTAGGAATGTTAAGTTAGGGTTTTCCATTCCGCCATAAGGGAAACTAGGTGGTAAAACTAATACATCGTAACGTCCCCAACGGTATGGACCATAAAGTTTTTCGGCTGCAACAACCATTTTTCCAAGTTCAGCAAATTCCCAAGCCGATTTTTTTAGCATTGATGGTTCTGCGTAAACTCCAGTTCTATTATCAATTGATTGAAATTCGATATCTCCAACTGCAATTGCCATTAAGTAAGATGGTATTGCTTTGTCTTGTTTAAATGTATACACTCCTGTATCGTTTTTATTTTGCGGATTAACGGCACTCATAACGGCCATTAAATCTTTTGGAACTGTAACTTTTGCATTATAAGTAAAACGAATTGATGGAGAGTCTTGACACGGAATCCAGGTACGAGACCAAATGCTTTCTCCTTGAGAGAAAAGGAACGGTTTCTTTTTGTCGGCCGTTTGCGCAGGTTTTAGCCATTGTAATGCTACAGCGTCTTTGCTTGTGCTGTAGTAGATATTTACTTTGGTTGTATTTGGTTCAATTGTAATATGAAGTGGTTTTCCGTGGAATTCAACGTCTTTTCCTAGTTCGAATTTGGTTTCTTTTTCTTCATCTCCCAAAGTTACTTTAGTGATGTTAAGAGTGTTTTCGTCAAAGATAATTTCGTTGCCTTTGCTGATATTGTCAATTTGCCAAGATGCTTTTCCTGAAATTGATTGTGTTTCAAAATTAACATTGATGTCAAGGTCTAAATGTTTTACAACGGCAAGATCTGGTTTTGAGTAAGAGTGCTCATCTTTAACTGTTGTAGCTTTTTCAGTTTCTGTTTTTTTCTGACAAGCTAATGCTGTCAAGAAAATGGTTAGTAGATATATTTTTTTCATTTTTATAAAAAATTGATTTAAAATGTAAATTAAATGAAAAAATCCCATTTTGAAAGTTCAAAATGGGATTTTTAATATAAAATAATAACGAATTATGCCAACATAGTAACTGGGCTTTCGATATATTGTTTCAATGTTTGTAAAAATTGAGCACCAGTTGCACCATCAATTGTTCTATGGTCACAAGCCAATGATAACATCATTGTGTTTCCTACTACAATTTGACCGTTTTTAACTACTGGTTTCTCTACGATTGCACCTACAGATAAGATTGCAGAGTTTGGTTGGTTTATGATAGAATTGAATTCTGTAATACCAAACATTCCAAGGTTAGATACTGTAAAAGTACTTCCTTCCATTTCTTGTGGTCCAAGTTTTTTGTTTTTAGCTCTTCCGGCAAGATCTCTTACGCTAGCTCCAATTTGAGATAAACTCATAGCATCTGTAAATTTCAATACAGGAACTACCAATCCGTCTTCAACAGCTACAGCAACACCAATATTTACATGGTGGTTGATGATGATAGCATCTTCTTTCCACTGTGAGTTAATTTTTGGATGTTTTTTCAATGCCAAAGCACAAGCTTTAATTACCATATCGTTAAAAGATACTTTTGTATCTGGAACGGTATTGATTGTCGCTCTTGAAGCCATTGCATCATCCATAGTTACTTCGATCACTAAGTTGTAGTGAGGTGCAGTAAATAATGATTCCGCAAGACGTTTAGCGATAATTTTACGCATTTGAGAGTTTTTGATCTCTTCGGTGAAAACTTCTCCAGCAGGAACAAATACTTTTGGTGCAGCAGGAGCAGCAGTTTCAGCTTTTGGCGCAGCAGCAGTTGCTGTTGAAGCTGGTTGTGCTTGTACAGATGGAGTAAAGTTTTCGATATCACTTTTTACGATACGTCCGTTTTCTCCAGAACCTTTAACCTGAGTTAATTGGATTCCTTTATCAGAAGCGATTTTCTTCGCTAATGGCGAAGCTAAAATTCTTCCGTTTGAAGTTTCAGCAACAGTTTCCGTTGCTTTTTCAGCGGCAGGAGCAGCTTTTTCTTCAGTTGCAGGAGTACTTGCAGTTGTAGTTCCTCCGGCAGTATAATTGTCAGCAATACCAGAAATATCAGTTCCAGCAGGTCCGATTATAGCTAATAGACTATCAACAGGAGCTGTGTTTCCTTCTTGAATGCCAATGTATAATAATGTTCCTTCGTTGAAAGACTCAAATTCCATTGTTGCTTTGTCTGTTTCGATTTCAGCAAGAATATCACCTTCAGCAACAGCATCACCTACTTTTTTCAACCAAGTTGCTACTGTTCCTTCGGTCATTGTATCGCTCAAACGTGGCATAGTTACAACTATAACACCTTTTGGTAATTCAGTTGCAGCTTTTGCAGGAGCAGGAGCTTCTGTATTTGCGGCAGGAGTTTCAGCTTTTGGTTCCGAAGCTTTAGGAGCAGCATCTCCAGCGATTAATGCAGTAACATCTTCGCCTTCGTTTCCTATAATTGCTAATAATGAATCTACTGGAGCAGTTTCTCCAGCAGGGATTCCTATATATAAAAGAGTACCTTCATTGAAAGACTCAAATTCCATTGTTGCTTTATCTGTTTCAATTTCAGCAAGGATATCACCTTCGCTAATTTTGTCGCCTACTTTTTTAAGCCAAGTCGCTACCGTTCCTTCCGTCATAGTATCGCTCAAACGAGGCATTGTTACTTTTATCGCCATAATATTTTATAGTTTATGAGGTGTAAATGGATAGTCTTCTTGTGCATAAACAACATCATATAATTGTTGTAAGTCTGGATATGGAGATTCTTCTGCAAATTTCACACATTCTTCAACTAAGTCTTTAACTCTTTGGTCAATAGCTTCAATTTCTTCTTCTGTTGCAAATTTTTGATCCGTAATTACATCAAGAACTTGTGTAATTGGGTCAATTTTTTTGTACTCTTCAACTTCTTCTTTTGAACGGTATAATTGCGCATCAGACATAGAGTGTCCTCTGTAACGGTATGTTTTCATTTCCAGGAATGTTGGTCCATCACCACGACGCGCTCTTTCGATTGCTTCATACATAGCTTCTGCAACTTTCACAGGGTTCATACCATCAACTGGTCCGCAAGGCATTTCATAACCTAAACCAAGTTTCCATATATCAGTATGATTAGCTGTTCTTTCTACAGATGTTCCCATTGCATATCCATTGTTTTCAACAATAAATACTACAGGTAATTTCCATAACATAGCCATATTAAAAGCTTCGTGTAATGAACCTTGTCTAGCAGCACCATCACCAAAATAAGTCATGGTAACACCACCAGTTTCAAAATATTTATCTGCAAAAGCTAAACCAGCTCCTACAGGAATTTGTCCACCTACAATTCCGTGACCTCCGTAAAAACGGTGTTCTTTTGAGAAAATATGCATAGATCCACCCATTCCTTTAGATGTTCCTGTTGCTTTTCCTAAAAGTTCAGCCATTACACGTCTTGGGTCAACACCCATACCAATTGGCTGTACGTGATTTCTGTAAGCAGTTATCATTTTATCTTTTGTCAAATCCATGACATGCAATGCACCAGCTAGTACAGCTTCTTGACCATTATATAGGTGAAGAAATCCTCTCACTTTCTGTTGGATGTACAATGCTGCTAGTTTGTCTTCAAACTTTCTCCAAAGTAGCATGTCTTCATACCACTTTAAATATACCTCTTTTGTAACTTCTTTCATCTGAATTCTTTCTTTTGCTAAAGTGTTTCTGTTATCAATTGTTGCCTATAACGCAAAATAGTTTCCTCCCACAAATTTGCGCCCGAAGGGTCGGGATGCAAAAATAAGACATTCCTACTAAGAACTAAAATTTAAAAGCTAATTTTTGGTTTTTTTTACAAGAACTTTTTATCAAACATAAAAGGAAGTAAATTTTTTAGGGATGCCGATTGATAAATTACACCTATTTCTCCCATGAAATAAATTTCGATAGGGGTTTCTTGTTTTATTTCGTATTCTGCAATTGATTGTCTGCAAGATCCACATGGCGGAATAGGGGCTTTTGTTTGATTTGTATCGGAAGCAGCTGTAATTGCAATTTTTAAAATTTTTGCATCAGGATAAATAGCACCTGCGTGAAAAATAGCCACGCGTTCTGCACAAAGTCCCGAAGGGTATGCTGCATTTTCTTGATTTGAACCTAAAACAATTTTGCCATTATCTAAAAGTAATGCTGCGCCAACTCTAAATTTAGAATATGGTGCATATGCTTTTTTGCGAATAGCGATTGCTTCGTTCATTAAGTTTTGAATGTCATTTGAAAGTTCTTCGATAGATTCAAATACTGAAAATTGCGTTGTTATTGATATTTCTTTCATTATATATTTAGGAAAAAAAATCCAAATTTCTAAAATGTGAAATTTGGATTGTTGTAATTTATTTGTTTTATATATTAGTATACCTCGTATTTGTCGCCAAAGTTAAAGGTAAGTGAGAAACGAAGTGTATTTTCTAGTGGATTTTTTACGTTTGAAGTAGAAAATAAATATGAAACATCGACTTTAACGACATTATATTTAAATCCTGCCCCTAGAGAAAAGAATTTTCTAGCTCCTTTTTCTGGACTTTCGTGAAAATAACCTAGTCGGAAAGCAAAAGAATCCTGATACATATATTCTGCACCAATGCTATAAGTAATCTCTTTTAGTTCTTCGCTAAAACCTCCCGGAGCATCTCCAAAAGATTTAAAAACTCCAGACACCCAACTTATTGATCGGTAGTCTTCGTTGTTTTGATTTCTTTCTTCCGGAGTTACAACACCATCTCCATTTAAATCTGGATTTTGAGGTGTTGGAACCAGTAGTTTACTAAATTCTACACCTACAGCTAGTTTGTTGTAGTCGTCTAAAATGAAATCAAAACCTCCACCTACTTTTAAATTAGCAGGTAAGAAATTAGCATTAAGTTCATCGCTATCGTATTTTATTTTTGGTCCTAAGTTCTGGATGTTGAATCCCCCTCTCCATCTTCCGTTGAAATCATTATAAGCAATTTCTTCAGATTGATAGAAACCTGCAATGTCTACTGCAAAAGAACTTGCGGCGGATGCATCTACATCGGCTGAAGCAATTTTTAAATTAGAACGAATGTATCGTCCAGCTACTGCCATCGAAAATTTTTCGCTTAATTTTAGAGAGTAAGATCCATCTAGGGCTAATTCATTTGGGGAAACGATATTTACTGCTTCATCTGGGCTATCAGTTGATCGTAATTCGATATCACCGAAACCAAAATAACGAAAACTCGCTGCAAATGCACTTCTATCATTTACTTTGTTGAAATAAGTAAGTTGTCCTAGCGATACATCATTAACCAAATCGGTTAAATATGGGGTATAACTAACGGAGAATCCCTGCTTGTCTTCGGAGAAGGCAAATTTTGCGGGGTTCCATTGTTGAGAAAAAGCATCTACAGATGTGGCGACACCTTGGTCGGCCATACCTGCTGCTCTAGCGTCGGCAGCTACTAATAAAAAGGGCACTGCAGTTGTGATTGTTCTTTCTTGTGCCTTGGCTAAAGAAACGATAAAAAGGCAGATTAAAATGAGGGTAGTTTTTTTCATCTAGTTTTTTAAAATGGTAAACAAATATAATATTTAATTAAAGTATGACAAGTTTTTCTATTTTTTCTGCTTTTTTATTTGTTGTATTCGATCTAACTGTGAGTTTATAAATATAAACTCCTTTTCCAATTCGATCACCAAAATCATCCCGACCATTCCATGTTATGTCCCGTGATAAAAAACCTTCGGTAGTAACAATTTGATTTTTAGTCCAAACTACTTTTCCAGTAATAGTCATTACTTGTATCTGAACCTCTAAAGGTTCGTAAGGTTTGTTGTGTGAGAACCAAAATTCAGTATAGGTTGTGAACGGATTTGGGTAATTTAATACATGCGTTAATGTTATTTTATCATCTCCAGAGACGACAAACTGAATTTCGGCAGTAACCGGATTATTATACACATCCCAAGCTGTTAAGGTAACGGTATGTAATCCTACTGCCAGATTACGAAACGGAAAACGTAATGTTCCGTGTGTGTAATCATCTAATTTAGTTTGGTAGTAATCGTTTAATATATAAGGATTACTAACGTCTCCATCCAAAATAGCGACAATGTCATGACCAATTCCGCTTGCTGTATTTATTCCATTTTCATCTTCCAGATTTGCAAGTAGGAAAGGAGATTCATTTGTAACTCCTCCAGATACAAATGTTTCGTCGTTCATATATAACTGCACTTTTGGACTAATATTGTCCTTAGGTGCATTTTCATTTATTCCTCCTATTTTTATAGTGGTGTCGTAACCAGTTTGGTTCTCAAGGAGTTGTTGTTTTTTGGCGTAAAAACTTATTCTTCCGTTCCCTAAGGGGATTCTAATGTCTCTTGGTACTACAAAACTAAATTCGAATAAGCCATTTTTTATTGAGGCATTACCTCTAAATATGGTTTCTCCCAAAGTAATAAATTGCATTGGTGGACTAAAGCCATCGTTGTTAAGGGTTGAGGAGGTGATGAATTTGTCGAAAATAGCAGTAGTTAATTCACCGTTGTAATTTGTTAGCAGGTTATTGTTTTCATCTGTTATTTCACCCGATAATTTAATTTTTGCAAGTGATTTGAAATCATCAATTGGTTGCGAGGTAATAACATCATTTACTTTGGTGAGTTTTATTTTTGGTTTTGGAATTGCTAGCATTAAAGCAGGGTCACCTATATAAACAATGATATTGCTAGAGGAACTAGGATCGCTATTTTTGGTTAATCGTAATGATTCGGAAATTGCAGGATACTGATTTGATCCGTATGATAATAGGTTTTTGGATAAAGAATCGTTGAGATTTTGGCCGCCATACTGGCTAATAGACCTTATGGTTGTAAGCATGGCGATAGCTCCTCCTTTTGGATTCCAAAATGTATATTCACCAGCTGTAGGTCTGGTTGGATCGTCAAATCTAGAGAATTCGCAAGTAATGGTTATGAATAAAGGGTATTTATATCGATTGTTTAAGTTTTGCCCATCTGCTTTTTCCCAAATTCGTTCGCTGGCAAGACCATCTTCACCACCATGACCTAAATAATTAAGAACAAGTGCTCCTTTTTCGAATGCATTAAATAAATCAGTTCTTGCTTTAGGGTATCTTGAACCTCCTGAAGAGGCTTCTTGTACATAAGAGTCTAGAAGAATCTTATCAACATTAAAAAAAGGTTTTTCGGTTGAGATGAGATCTGCTAATTTATTTTGTCGACTTTGTAATGTAGCGTCTGTGGCTTTATCTGAATCATCAGCGACCAATATGAAGTTGTTTTTCCAATTTCCGTATGATTTTATATCGTGATATTCGAGTACTTTATTGACCATCTCATCTGCTTGTTTGGTGTCATTAACAAGCATTCTTCCTACGGCTATGTCAATTCCACCGTAATCGGAAGTTATATTTCCTTCATCAGTATCCATTAATCCATAAAAATCATCAGATGCAAATGAAAATTCTGCTGTGGTGTTGCTTACCAAAGAGTAATATATAGGTACAATATTTCCATTGTTTGCGATTCTGTTTTTGTAATCAAAAGAAGCATCACCGAAAAGGTTAACGTATTTGACTTTTTTATCTAGGGTCGATCCGTTATCGTAGATGTATTTAATACAATTACGAATGGCTGCAATATCTTGTTTTCCCGATGAGAATTCTTGATAGATAGATTCTAATGAGATTACTTTTACATTTAATTTTGAATAAGATCTATGAAATGATGCTAATTTTTCGGCTTGATTCAATAAAAAAGAAGGGGCTATGATTACATAGTCGATGTCTTGAAAAGAGTTTTGATTATTTTTGAAGATGGTTCCTTTGATGTTTTGATTTGCTATTTTGGTTTTATTGTCTTTAAGAGGAGTGTAATAATCCGAAGGGTCGATAGCAATGTATTTTCTAACTTCTCCAAGTTGAGCTTTAAAATTTATTGTAGCTTGATTTGGATTTTCGATAGTACTAACATTATATATATCGGTAACGTCCCAAACCTGACTTATTCCATTTGTGTTTGTGATGTTGTAATTTGCAATTCCTATACTCGAACTCGCCAGGTCGTATTGAAAGATAAATTGTTTTCCATAACCTTGTAGTTTTCTTTTTGCAATAAGGCTAATCCGGTCTAAGTATCCTTTTGATCCGGGAACACTATTGTTGTTGTATGTTAGTTTTATTTTTAAGTTTTCAGCTCCAGTAAATAGTCTGCTTGGGCGTAGGGTATCTGTGAAAAATTTAATATCAGGAATGTTGGTGGTTATTGGGGAGAAAATAATATTTCCTACATCTTGACCATTAGCAGTAATTTTAAATGAAGTGTCTGTATATGCTGCGGATGCTGCTTTTACTTGTATTTTTACAGGAGTTGCTATGTCAATGTTTGGGAAGTTAAAATCAAATTCTTGTTCATTGTTAATATCAAATGCTTCGCCGTACCATTCTCGACCTAAATGTGCAATATTAATAAGGTCTTTTTCATGGTATTGGTGATCATCAAATGTCGAGATGTTTATGGTACTACTTCCGGTAGGAGGCATCATTTGGGAGATTCTCTTGCCATCGCCTCCTTGGGTTGTTATATAGTAATATGATTTATTGTCGTATAAATTACTATAGGTTTTGCTTTCGTTGTTCCATGTGTTTACACCTTCGGCATAAAATAGGATATAATCTTCATTATCAAAACTACCGTCATTTTCGCCAATGATTTGAATAGCATTCTCGGTTAAATCATCAGGGTAGTAAATAGCATTAGATAAAGGGAGCATTCTGCCACCATTTCCAAATATTTTTATTGTTTTCGGATTGGTTCTACTTATATCCAGCCCTAAGCTTTGTATAAAGCTTTTGGAGATTTTATAGACACCCGATTTCTCTATGTAAAAACGATACCAATCGCCAGATGATAAAACGGAATTGGATATGCCTGCATTCTTTTTTGATGTTATTCTTGAAGTAGTGTTGGTTCTGGAAGTTGTTGTTATATTATAGGTGAAGGATTTTATTCTTTTATATCCGTTTCCATCATTAATTATTGGAGATAGCTTAAGAAAAGCCTGTTTGATCCCTCTTGCCGATGTAATTCTTAGGGATTCATTGGTGGTTTTTGGGATGTTTTTTAATGTTAAATCACCAAGCTGATTTTCGGATATTGTTTCGTAAACTATATTGGATAATTGTACCGTACTATTTTCGGAATAATTCGATTGTGTAAGGTTTAAGGTAAATAAAATGGTCTTAGTGTCTCCGTTTAAATGGTAACTATTGCCAGAAAAGACGGGTGTATTTACTTTAAAACTACCAAAATATATGTCTTTTTTATCAAGCCAGTTTATAATGACTTCGTCTTTTGTTTGTGCAAAAGAACTGATATATAGAAAGATAAAATAGGTTAGTAGGGTCTTTTTCATTGTGCGCTTTAACAAAAATGTTATAGTTATATTCTGGCAAGTAAAAATATAGTATTTAGTGTTATAGTGAATAATAAAAAGTATATTTTTGCGTTCGAGTTATGTGATATGATTTGATAAAAATCAGGTGCATGAAATTTTTATAATTGTTTTTATAATTGATGTTGCAAATTAATTTTAATTATTATATTGCAGCACCTAAATTATTACCTACTAAAGAGTATGAAAGTAAACAAAATTATGGCCTTACAGTTGATGTTATCTATGACATTGGTGCTGGGAATGGCTAGCTGTAGTAAAAAATCTAGTTCAAGTGCATCAAGAGCTACGGGTTGGGACGTTAATAAAATTAATGGAACGGCGCAAAACGTTTCCAATAAAAAACAACAAGCGGGACCAGGACTAGTTTTTGTAGAAGGAGGAACATTTACAATGGGTAAAGTTCAGGATGATGTTATGCATGATTGGAACAATACTCCAACACAACAACACGTTCAGTCTTTTTATATGGATGAGACTGAGGTGACAAACATGATGTACCTAGAATATCTTGAATGGTTGAAAAAAGTATTTCCACCTACAGAAGAAAATTACAAACATATATATGAAGGGGCTTCGCCAGATACCTTGGTTTGGAGAAATCGTTTAGGTTATAATGAAACAATGACTAATAACTACTTAAGACATCCTGCTTATGCTAATTACCCTGTAGTTGGTGTGAACTGGATTCAAGCTGTAGAGTTTAGTAAATGGAGAACAAATCGTGTAAATGAAGCTCTTTTGGAAAAAAGAGGATATCTTAAAAAAGGCGCTAAAACATCAGATGTTAGTGCTGAAAGTAATTTCAATACAGATACATATCTTCTTGCGCCAACATCTACGTTTGGTGGAAATGAAGAAATTGTTTTAAAAGAAGGAAAAAAAGTTAAAAGAGCCAAAAAAGGTGAAACTGCCGAAGAACCTAAAAATGTGTACGCACAACGTTCTTCAGGAATTCTTTTACCAGAATATAGATTGCCAACCGAAGCAGAGTGGGAATATGCTGCAGCAGCAGATGTTGGACAAAGAGAGTACAATATATATAAAGGACAAAAGAAATATCCTTGGTCTGGAGATTATACTCGTTCTGCAAAAAGAGGAACAAGAGGAGATCAATTGGCAAACTTTAAACAAGGTAATGGTGATTACGGTGGTATAGCTGGATGGTCTGATGACGGTGCAGATATTACAAACGAAGTTAAAAAGTATCCTGCAAATGATTTTGGATTGTATGATATGGCTGGAAACGTAGCCGAATGGGTTGCCGATGTTTACAGACCTCTTATCGATAATGAAGGTAATGACTTTAACTATTTTAGAGGTAACCAATATGCTAAAAACAAAATTGGTAAAGATGGTAAAATAGAGATTGTTACTAAAGAGAATATCAAATACGATACATTAAGTAATGGTAAAATTGTAGCAAGAAATTTCCCTGGAGATATTGCACAAGTTCCAGTTGATGAACAAGAAACATATTTGAGACAAAACTTCTCTACAAGTGATAATATCAATTATAGAGATGGAGATAAACAATCATCTAAATATTATGATTTTGGAGCTTCTGATGCAGAAGTAACACCAGCAGAGAAAGCTAAACAAGCTATGTATAATTCTCCTAAACACAATGTAACAACAGATAGTTTAGGTAATATGGTTAGAAAATATGACAAGTCTAGCAAGAGAACAACTTTAATAAATGATAATGTTAGAGTTTATAAAGGAGGTTCTTGGAGAGATAGAGCATATTGGTTAGATCCAGCTCAAAGAAGATATTTTCCACAAGATATGGCAACTGATTACATTGGTTTCAGATGTGCAATGTCTAGAGTAGGTCCTAAGACTGAAAGAAGAAAATCACCTAGAAATTAAGAAAATTAATAATAGTAATAAAAGCCCTTTGATTAGGGCTTTTATTGTTTAAAATCTGTTTTGAAATGGATATTGCTCACATTCATAATTTATTTTTACAATGCCAGTCAGTTTCAACTGATACCCGTAAAATAGAGCGTAATTCAATGTTTTTTGCTATAAAAGGAGATAATTTTGATGCAAACACATTCGCTGAAGAAGCACTGCAAAAAGGAGCATTATTTGTTATAATTGACAATGTCTCTTATTTTATAGATCAAAGAACAATCTTGGTAAAAGATAGCTTGGTAGCGCTACAAGAACTTGCAAAGTTTCATCGTAACTATTTACAGCTACCTATCATAGCTTTAACAGGGAGTAATGGAAAAACTACTACAAAGGAATTGATGAATGTTGTGCTCTCAAAAAAGTACAATACCAAAGCTACAATTGGGAATTTAAACAATCACATTGGAGTGCCTTTAACTTTACTGTCGTTTACTAAAGAAACGGAAATAGGTATAGTGGAAATGGGAGCTAATCATAAGAAAGAAATAGAATTTTTATGTGAACTTGCTCAGCCTGATTTTGGATATGTAACTAATTTTGGTAAAGCACATCTTGAAGGATTTGGTGGTGTTTTGGGTGTGATCGAAGGAAAAAGTGAATTGTATAATTATCTTTTTGTCCATGATAAAATTGCGTTTGTTAATCTGGATGATCCAATTCAGGTAGAAAAGACAAGTAAGATTAAAAACTATTCGTTCGGATTTAATAAATCTAATGCCGATGTTATTGTAAGTTCTATTACTGCGAATCCATTTGTAGTTTTAGAGTTTGATAATCAAAAAATTACTTCACATTTAATCGGGTTGTACAATGCTAATAATATAAGTGCTGCATTGGCAGTAGGGAAATATTTTAAATTAGAAGATATCGCTATTAAAGAGGCTTTGGAGAGTTATATACCAGAAAATAATCGGTCTCAATTATTGAAAAAGGGAAGTAATGAGATTATTCTAGATGCTTATAACGCAAATCCGAGTAGTATGGCAGTTGCGATCGAGAATTTTATTCAGTTAGAGAAAGAAAATAAAGTGATGATTCTAGGTGATATGTTTGAGCTTGGGGTTGAAAGTGACCAGGAGCATAAATTTATTGTGACGTCGCTTTTAAATGAAAATAAAACAAAATGTTATTTCATAGGACCTTCTTTTTATAAGCATAAAGTTGATAAAGAGAATTTTTATTTTTTTGACTCATTTGATGCTTTGACTCATTATTTAGGAACTGCAAGTTTTAATGAGCAGACTATCCTTATTAAAGGATCCAGAGGAATGGCGCTGGAAAGAACCTTGAATTATATATAAAAGATTAAGAAACATAAAAAACGGCATCTATTTAGATGCCGTTTTTTATGTTTAAATACTCATTAAAAAACCTATAAGGTTTTCTTTTTTGTTTAAATCCAGTTTTTTTCTTAATCGGTAGCGCGCTAATTCAACACCGCCATTGGAAATATTCATGATCTCGGCGATTTCCTTGGTAGACATGTTCATTAGTAAATAAGTTGCAAGATCAAGTTCTCTAGGTGATATTTTAGGGTATTTTTCTTTTAATCGTTTTAAGAATTCAAAATGCACGTTTTTTATGTGTTTCTCAAGGTCTTTCCAGCTTTTATCTGTGTTGACTTCTTTTACGATGCTTTTATGTAACTTGTTAAACTCAAATTTTGTAGAATCGTCAAGAATATTGGTGTCAATGTCTTTAAGTTTACCTATAATTCCATTTAATATTTTGTTTTTCTTTACTACTTGCAAAGAATTATTTACAAGTTCCTTATCCTTCGCTAGTATTTTTATTTGAAGCTTGTCGCTTTTAAGTCTTTCTATTTCTTTTTCTAATTCATGTTGTTCATGCCTTATTTTGGATTCTTTTTCAAGATATAATCTTCTTTGTTCGATTGTTTCGTAATATTTATTCCTTCTAATTTTTAGCTGTATTCTGTTGGATATTATATAAATTGCTATCAGAGCAACTATAAAATATATGATATAAGCCATAAAATGTCTATACCAAGGTGGAGAAATTGTAAAGTGTATTTCGGTTATGTCAGATTCAATTCCGTAACTGTTTTTTGCCTTTACTTTCATTGTATATTCGCCTTCTCTCAGGTTGGTGTATTCCTTTATGGACATTGTAGACCAATTACGCCAATTATCATCAAAGGGCTCTAGTTTGTAGGAGTATTTCACATTCTCCTGATTCTCATATGTTGGAGATGAGAAAGTGAATTTAACATGATTTGAGCTATATGGAATATTATACTCTTCATCGGTATTTATGTTTCCTGTAACTATAGTATCGCCCGGGAATGAAAAGCTTTCGATAAAGGCTTTTGGTTTTGTTATGTAGTCACTTGAGGTCTCTGAGTTGTAATGTGTCAGTCCATCTGTTAAACCTATAAAAATATTGCTGGGATCAACAGTATTTATTGAGATGTAGTTGTTTACCAAATTGCCAGTCAAATTTGTGAAAGGAGCTTCTTTTAATGTGTAATTGTCATTTTTGTTTTTTATAAATACACCTAATGATTCATTAAAGGCAAACCATAAGTTTCCATAAGCATCTTCTTTTAATGTGTTTATAGAAGGAACTTTACTAAATAATGCACTCAGTTTTTTGTCTTCAAAGAAGTTTTCTTGTTCCTTTGAATATCTAAAAAAATGGTTCTTTGATTGAAAATATATTTTGTCTTCTATTTGCTGTAAGCTCCCTATGCCTTTGTAATACGGATTTATTTGAGAATGTTTTTTTATAAATACAAATTTTTTAAGATCATCCGATAAGGTCATTTGATATAAATAAGGATCTTTTTTTAGCCACAAATAATTTTCGTCAAGCTGAATTTCGAAAGTATTTGTTGTTTCATCAAATCCTTCTACCTGATTTATAAATTCTATTCCGCTTGGAGTCTTTTTAAATATAGAAAAGCCATTGTAATTTTCTCCTATAATATAGTCTTCATGATTAGGAATGAGTTTAAAGCCAAAATAACCTCTGCTATCGAGCGTTTTTACAACCTTGTTTTCTTCTATTATCAGCGCACCGCTATTACTGGCGCATAACAACGTGTTTTTTATAACCTGTATATTCCATACCTGAGCAATTGTACCTTCTACTCTTGTAAAAGGCTCGTCATTGAAAGGCTTGCTCCAAGGATGATAAAATAAACCTTGATTTGTGGCGACATATAGATAGCCATTATGGATTACAGATGCATATACAGTTCCTAAATTATAACTATAGTCGAAATAGGTAAAAGGAGAATTTTCATTTATAAAAGTAATTCCGTTATCCAGACCAAGCCATAAATTATTTTTGTTATCTACAAATGAAGTAAGTATTGTATTGTTTAATATTCCTTTTTGATGGTTTAAATGCTGTATTATTTTTCCATTCATATCACAAATTGCAATTCCGTTTAGAACTGAATTAAGAACAATGAATTTATTTTTTATGATTGTTCCTCCAAGAGAAGTATTTTTTTTTATGAAAATATTAGCTTCAGTACCCCAAGGTTTGACTGTATGATTGTCGTATGTAAAGAGTCCCCTTTCCAGAGTAGCAATCAATAATTTATTATCAGGGAGTGGAAACATGGCCCATATTTCCGAATTGTTCAATGCTGTTGTACCCGCTAAAGGAGTTAGTTTATTGTTTTTGTATTCTAGTATTCCCAATATTTTATCCTGGAAGTAAAGTCTGTTGTTTATTAAAAATGAAAACTGAAATTTATTAGGGGCATCTATAGATCTTAACTTGTTGTTTTTAAAGAAAAATACTTTTGTAAAAGATTGAAAAACTACTTCACCATTATATATATGTATTCTCCATATGAGATTGATGTTTTTTCTTTGGTTTTTAGGAATCAATTTAGAAACTGAAAAATATTTAAATTCTCCTTTATTATTGCTTTTGAAATAACCAAATTCATCATTTCCTCCCACGAAAATTTTACCTGAATCATCGATTTTTAAACTTCTAATTGCAGAGTTGTTTGGCAGTGAATATTTGTGCCAATTAGATCCGTCAAATTGAATCAAACCGCTATTGTTGGCAAAATATAGATTCCCATTTTTGTCTTGGTCAATATTCCAGTTTTGAGTTCCTCCTTTATATTCTGTTCGTTTATAGTTTTTAATTTTTGGGAGTCCAATGCTTTTAACTTGGCTAAAGTGATTTAATGGTAGTATAAAAACAAGAAATAGTGTAATATATTTATTTATTGATTTCATAATTTATCGTAGGTGGTTTTATGGCTTATGTTTTATTATCTGCTTTATTCTTAAATATGAAAGTTGAATTATTGCGTTTTATTTGAATTATTTCTAATAAAAGCTAAAATACTTTATATTTCATAAATGTAGTGTTTATTTTTTTACTTAACATTTTGATAACAGTATTATTTATTTTGTAATTACATGTAAATCAGTTTAGTGTAAAATATTTGATGTGTTTTTGTTAAGTATTAATTTATAGTTTGATGTGTTTTTGTAATGATTTTTAATTATTGATCTTAGAAAATTAACTTTATTATTGCATCAAATTACTAATTAATTAACCAAAATTTTTAGAAAAATGAAATTAACAAAATTACTTATTTTTTGTTTTTCAGCATTACTATTCTCTGTTATAGCACAGGCACAGGACATTACTGTCAATGGAGTAGTTAATGATGAAAATGGAATGCCAGTTCCAGGTGCATCTGTTTTAATAAAAGGATCGTCAAAGGGTACATCTTCTGATTTTGACGGAAAATTTCAAATTCAAGTACCTTCTAATGGTGTTCTTTCAATTAGCTTTATAGGGTATAGTACTGTTCAGGAACCTGTAAATGGGAGAAACAAAATTGTAGTTCAGTTGCATTCTGAATCACAAACGTTAAATGAGGTTGTTGTTGTAGGTTATGGTACTCAAAAGAGAAGTGTGGTAACAGGTGCTATTTCCAGCGTTAAAGCCAAAGATTTAGAAAACCTCCCAATAACAAGAGTAGAACAAGCTTTACAAGGTAGAGTTTCGGGTGTATCTATTGCTGCAAATGCTGGGCAACCGGGATCTGCTTCTACAATACGTGTTCGTGGTTTTACTACTTTGAACAATAATGATCCTTTATGGGTTGTTGATGGTGTAGTTGTTGATAATGGAGGTATCGGTTACCTAAATCAATCTGATATCGAATCTATCGAGGTATTAAAAGATGGTGCTTCGGGAGCTATTTATGGTTCTCGTGCTGCAGCTGGGGTAATACTGGTTACTACCAAAAAAGGAAAAGCGGGAAGGATAACTGTTAATTACAATGGTTATTCAGGAACATCGGCTCCTGCAAAAAAACTTGACTTACTTAATGCATCACAATATGCAATGATTATGAATGAATCTGCTGTTAATGCGGGAGGGACTCCTAAGTATACACAGGCTCAAATTAATTCATTCGGAACAGGAACAGATTGGCAAAAAGCCATTTTTAATCAACACGCTCAACGTCTTTCTCAGGAGTTAAGTATTAGTGGGGGTAACGATGTATCTACGTTTTTTATGTCTTTTGGTTTAATAGATCAGGAAGGTATCGTAACTACAGATATTTCTAATTACAACAGAAAAAATATTCGATTAAACTCAACACATAAACTTGGGAATTATATTAAAGTTGGACAAACTTTAGGTTATTCTCATGAAAAAACTATTGGTATTGGAAACACGAACAATGAGTTTGGAGGTCCTTTGGCATCTGCAATAAATCTAGATCCATTGACTCCAGTTATTGAAACTAATCCAGATGTATATAAAACATTCCCTGCAAATGCACTTAAAGACGGGAATGGAAATTATTATGGTATCTCGACTAATGTTATTCAGGAAAATACAAATCCTTTGGCTTATACTCAAACAAGATTAGGTAATAATGATTTTGCTGATAATTTTGTTGGGAACATATATGTTGAAGCAGAATTAATAAAAGGATTAAAATTTAAATCAATCGCTGGTGGAAAATTAGCTTTTTACGGATCAGACAATTTTACTCCGGTTTATTATTTGAATAATGCTACAGTAAAAAATACAAATGAGCTTTTTAGATCTTATAAAAAATCATTTAGTTGGAACTGGGAGAATACTTTAAATTATGATAAAAAATTAGGGGACCATCATTTCAATGTTTTATTGGGAGTTGGTACTTATGTGGATAATATTACTTCTGGTAACGATATTACCTATAGAGGAATTCCCGCTACAACTCATGCAGATGCATCTTTTAATGTAGATGTTCCGGCAAAAGATAAAATTGCGAATGCTTATAATGCACTTGCTGTAGAGCACAGAGTACAATCAGTTTTTTCAAGATTAAATTATGATTACAAGGAAAAATATATCTTCTCTGGGATTATCCGTCGTGATGGATCTACAAGATTTGGACCAAACAATAAATACGGAACTTTCCCATCTGCTTCGCTAGGTTGGGTACCATCAAAAGAAGAATTTTGGAAAGAAAATAACATTATAAACACATTAAAAATTAGAGGAGGTTACGGAGTAACAGGTAACGATTCTTCTCCAGATTTCTTATACTTATCTACTATTGGAATTAAAAGAAATTATACTATCGGTGCTGATGGATTACCGATTCCGGGACAAAGTCCAAACGCAATTCCAAATCCTGATTTAAAATGGGAAGAAACTAAACAAGTTAACATTGGTTTTGAAACTAGTTTTCTTCATGACTTTAATTTAACTGTTGATTTCTTCAAGAAAAAAACATCAGGTATTATTATGAAAGTACCAGTTCCTGGATTTGTAGGTGTTTCGGGAGATTCTTATGCAAACTTAGCAGATATGCAGAATAAGGGTATTGATATTGAATTAGGATATCGTAAAAAAATAGGAGCATTAAACCTTTCTGTAAACGGTAATTTCTCTTATGTAGAAAATGAAGTTACGTACATAGACAAAGGAGTAAACTTTGTTGTTGGTACCGAAAAAGTTCAATCTACAACTTATGAAATCAATAGGACAGAAGTAGGTCATGCTTATAATTCATTCTACGGATTTAAAACAGCTGGTATTTTTCAAAACCAAGCAGAAATTGATGCTTATAAAAATACTGCAGGTGGTTTAATTCAACCAAATGCTAAACCTGGAGATTTCCGTTGGGAAGATACTAATGGTGATGGTAAAATTACAGCAGATGATAGAGGTTTCTTAGGTAGTTCATTACCTAAATTCACTTATGGTTTAACATTGAACTTAGATTACCGTGGTTTCGACTTATTAGTTTTTGGTCAAGGAGCTGGAGGGAATAAAATTTATCAAGGATTAAGAAGATTAGATGTTTTAAATGCGAATTATCAAACAGAAGTTTTAGGACGTTGGACAGGAGAAGGAACTTCAAACACTTATCCTAGAGTTACTAATGCTGATACTAATAATAACTTTAACAACCCATCAAACTTTCATTTACAAAACGGTGATTTCTTTAGATTTAAAACTATTCAGTTTGGATATTCATTTCCAAAAGAATGGATAAACAGCATTTCATTACAAAAAGTAAGAGTTTATGTAACAGGTGAAAACTTGTTCACAATTACTAAATATACGGGTTATGATCCTGAAATTGGAGGAGCAACTACTGCAGGTGTAAACAATGTGCAAGGCGTAGATAGAGGTTTTTATCCTCAAGCCAAGACATACATGTTTGGAGTTAATTTACAATTTTAATTTAAAAATATAATATTATGAAACTTATAAGTTTTAAACATTCATTTATAGCATTAGGGGCATTATTGTCACTTGCATCGTGTGATAACGCGGAAAAGCTGGAAGTTAAAGGAGATGGCGTTGTATTAGAAAAAGATTTTTATAAAACCGAAAAAGATGCTTATTCTGGATTAATAGCTGCTTATGATAAATTAGGAAAATATGCAGGAGCTATGGAAAATGCACCATTGTTATTACTAAATTCTGCATCAGATGATTTTTATGCAGGAGGAGGTAATAATGCCGATCAGCCAGGGCTTCAGGTTATGAATAATTATACCGTGAGTCCTACTAACATTCCACCAGCAGTATGGGCAAATTATTTTCAAGGAGTTGCAAGATGTAACATCATGGTCGTGAAATTGCCAGGAATAGACATGGATGCAGCTAAAAAAGCTCGTTTTATGGCAGAGGTTAAAGCATTACGTGCGTATTATTATTTTGATTTAGTTAGATTGTTTGGAAACGTTCCGTTAAGATTAACTCCGTATACCAGAGAGGAAATTGCTATAACAGTACAAGCAACTCCGGCAATGGTGTATGCACAAATTGAAAAAGATTTGAATGATGCAATTGCAGATTTGCCTGTTACTTTGGCTTCTGATGAATTAGGTCGTTTTACAAAAGGTGCTGCAACAGCTCTTTTAGGAAAAGTTTATTTATATGATAATAAAAAACCAGAAGCAGCAGCAGAATTAGCTAAAGTTAATGGTACACCTGGATCAACAAGTAGTTTTGGATACAAATTATTAGATAAGTTTGCTGATTTATGGAACCACAAAAATAAGTTCAATACAGAATCAATTTTTGAAATTAGTTATTCAAGTGAAGGAAATACTACATGGAATAATTTTGAAAAAGATGGTGATGACGAAGGAAACTTAGTAAGCCAACTAAGCGGAATGCGCAATTATAAAAGAACAGCAGCGGGCATAACAGCGGGTATGCCGGATTATATCAATGGGTGGGGCTTTATGGTTGTTACAGATGATTTGGCTAATGCTTTAAAAACAGATCCTCGTTTTGCATCGACAATTTTTGATGCAGCAGCAGAAGTAGCAGCAAAACACATAACATATGATCCAAGCTATCAGGAAACAGGATATCATTTTATAAAATATTCACCACTTAATAGCGATATTGGAACTTCTGAAGGGGCATTGAATTTTGGGGTTAATACCTACATCATTCGTCTAGCCGATACTTATTTAATGGAAGCCGAAGCATTAGGAGGAACAGGACCTAGAGCACAAGCTTTATTGGATGCGGTGAGAGGTAGAGTTGGTTTAACGCCAATACCAGTTTCTATTCCTGCAATTTTGGCCGAAAGAAGATTGGAACTTGCTGGAGAAGGACACCGTTGGTATGATTTAGTAAGAACTGGTGAAGCAGCTTCTAAACTTGCGTTTAAAGGGTTTATGGCTGGTAAAAATGAATTATGGCCAATACCTTACAGTGAATTTAATAATACTAAAATGGTTCAAAATCCACTGTACAATTAGAACTTTCATAATAAAATAATGAAGACCCAATACATATTAAAAATTAATGAGATATAAATCTCAGTTTTTAAGTTAGAGTTAGTTGAGTATGAGTTTAAGTTAGGTTGCCAGAATAGCCCATATTCTATATGATTGTGGGCTATTTTAAAAAAGAAGTTTTGATTTCCATGTACTGTAATGTATTATGCTCAACAGCCAATAAATGATAAAATATATTCGAATAATGAAAAAACAAAAATATAAGATTCTTTGTTTCTTGTTTTCACTGACAGCGTTTTCGCAACAGCAAAAAAACAAACAAGAATTTATTACAAATGGGAAAAAAATAGCAGTATATACTACAGCAGATGATACTAAATTAAGATTAACACCTACAGATAATTTAGTTTTCTCTACATCAAGTCAGCCGACAGAAACAGAAATATCAGTTTTTGTAGAATCTAAAAAAACTTTTCAGACCTTTATGGGAGTTGGAGGAGCAATAACCGATGCCAGCGCTGAAATTTATGCTAAGTTATCAAAAGAAAAACAACAAGAATTTTTAAATGCTTATTACGATAAACAAAAAGGAATAGGCTATTCTTTGCTAAGAACAACGATTCATAGTTCTGATTTTAGCAGTGAAAGCTATACTTATATCCAAGAAGGAGATAAAGATTTAAAAACGTTTTCTATAGAGCATGATAAAAAATATCGCATTCCTATGATTAAGGAAGCGATAAAAACGGCTGGAGGTAAATTAACATTGTACGCAGCTCCATGGAGTCCGCCTGCTTTTATGAAAAGCAATAAAGATATGTTAAAAGGAGGTACTTTATTACCGGAATTTTATCAGGCATGGGCAAACTATTATACCAAGTTTGTAAAAGCGTATGAAAAAGAAGGAATGCCTATTTGGGGAATATCAACTCAAAATGAACCAATGGCTACCCAAACATGGGAATCATGCATATATACTGCAGATGCCGAAAGAGATTTTATTAAAAATTACCTTGGGCCAACAATGAAAAAAGAAGGTCTTGCAGATAAAAAAATTATTGTTTGGGATCATAATAGAGATTTAATGAACCAAAGAGCAAACGTAATTTACTCCGATCCCGAAGCAGCAAAATATGTTTGGGGAATGGGATTTCATTGGTACGAAACCTGGACAGGAGGCGCGCCGATGTTTGACAACGTAAGAAAAGTTTATGAAGCATATCCGGATAAAAAATTAATGTTTACAGAAGGATGTATCGAAAGATTTGACGCTGCAAAATATCAATTCTGGGCAAATGCCGAGAGATATGGAACCTCAATGATCAATGATTTTAATAACGGAACTGTTGCCTGGACCGATTGGAATATTTTATTAGATCAAAACGGAGGTCCTAATCATGTAGGTAATTTTTGTTTTGCCCCAATTCATGCAAATACAAATACAGGAGAGTTAATATATACACCATCTTATTATTACATAGGTCATTTTTCTAAATTCATTGAATTAAATGCAAAAAGAGTAAGTACAGCAGTGAGCAGAAGCTCATTATTAAGTACTTCATTTCTTAATACAAATGGAAAAATGGTTACGATTGTAATGAATCATACCGATAAAAGTGTGATTTATAATTTAATTGTTGATACAGCCAAAACGGTTGTTACAATTCCTGCACACGGAATACAAACGTTAGTTTATTAATCACAATCCTATGCGATAACTGGTTATGATAATTAAATCATAACCAGTTATCGCATATAGTAGAAATGGATTATTATGAAGAATGAAAAACAACAAATAGCAGATCTCAAGCAAAACTTTTTATTAAAATAAGATGATGAAAAAAATAACTTCAACATTACTTTTATTATTTTCAATCGCTTCTTTTGGGCAAGGGTATTTGCACCAAAGCGGACAAAATATTGTAGATGGAAAAGGGGAAAATGTCATATTACGAGGATTGGGATTAGGCGGATGGATGGTTCAAGAAGGATATATGATCCAGACAGAACCATTTGCAAGCCCGCAATATGTAATAAAACAAAAAATAACAGAGGTAATTGGTGCCGAAAAAACCGAAAAGTTTTACGAGGCGTATAGAGCCAACGGAATAACCAAAAGAGACATCGATTCGCTGGCAGTGTGGGGTTTCAATTCCATACGTTTGCCAATGCATTATAATCTTTATACACCGCCAATTGAAGCCGAAAAGGAAGGACAAATTACCTGGATAGAAGAAGGTTTTATAATGACCGATAATTTACTTAAATGGTGTGCAGATAATAAAATGTATCTTATTCTTGATCTTCATGCTGCGCCAGGTGGACAAGGAAATGATGCTGCAATTTCGGACTATGATACTTCAAAATCATCTCTTTGGCAAAGTGAAGCCAATCGTAAAAAAATGACCGAATTATGGAAAAAACTAGCTTTACGTTATAAGGATAATCCGTGGATAGGAGCATACGATATTATTAATGAACCAAATTGGAATTTTACAGGAAGTAATAAAAATGGTTGCGACGAAACTTCAAATGCACCTTTACGTGAACTTTTAGTATCTATTACAAAAGCAATTCGGGAGGTCGATAAAAACCACATGATTATTATCGAAGGAAACTGTTGGGGAAATAATTACAACGGAATGTTTCCTCTTTGGGATGATAATATGGCACTGAGTTTTCATAAATATTGGAATTATAATAATGTAGGATCAATCCAGAAAATGCTGGATTATAGAAAAGAATATAATGTACCAATCTGGATGGGAGAAGGAGGAGAAAATTCGAATGTTTGGTTTAAAGATGCTATTTCTTTATTTGAATCAAATAATATTGGGTGGGCATTTTGGCCAATGAAAAAAATAGAGAATATTGCCGGAATTACTTCAGTTACCAAAACACCGGAATATGAAAAATTACGTCAATATTGGAAAGGTGGTGGCGAAAAACCTAGTCCCGATTTTGCAGAAAAAGCATTGATGCAATTGGCCGAAAATTATAAAATAGAGAATACCACAATAAAGACAGATGTACTTGACGCAATGTTTCGTCAAGTACATACAAATGAAACAAAAAGTTATAAAAAACGAGTTTTGCCAGGGAAAATATTTGCAACCGAATATGATTTAGGAACAAATGGGTTTGCTTATTTTGACAAAGATGTTGTAAATTATCGCGTAGAAACAGGCACGTTCGAAGAATGGAATAAAGGAAAAACAATGCGAAATGACGGAGTTGATATTTTGCCTTGTAAAGATGATCCCTCAAATGGGTATCAGGTTTCATTTATAGAAAATACGGAATGGTTACAATTTACAGCAATTGTAAAAGTCGCAAAAACATTTGATGTAGCTATTCGTTATTCAAGTGAAAAAGCAGAAGGAAAATTACATTTGGAAAATGGAAACGGAAAAATATCAGAAATAATTACCCTTCCGGCAACAGGGAGCGATACAATCTGGAAAACAGTTATACTTCCGGGAGTGAGTTTGAAAAAAGGAACAAATAAGGTTAAAGTAGTTTTTGATAACGGAGGATTTAATTTAAATTATCTGGACTTTTTAGTAGCTAAAAAGTAGTGTGTTAAAAAAACGTAAACGAAAAATCATAATAGTATTTGTAATTAATATTTTGTTAGATTAGTTTTCTCCATTTAAAGCTTTGGAATAAAGGCTAAGTTTTAATGGATTAAAAAACCTTAATTATGAAAAAAACAAAAAAACTAATTGTCGCTTTAATGCTTTTGTCACTATCTGGAATTTATGGACAAAATTTAAAAATAATGACCTATAATATCCGATTGGATGTAGCCTCTGATGGTGAAAATGCATGGGGAAACCGTAAAGATTTTTTCACTTCTCAAATACAATTTTATGCACCGGATATTTTTGGAGTACAAGAAGCATTGCCCAATCAGGTTAATGATATTGCGGTTGCATTACCAAATTATAATCATATAGGTATTGCTCGTGAAGCAGAAGGTAAAGGCGAATCATCTTCTATTTATTATAAAAAAGATAGATTTTCGGTACTAGAATCCAATACGTTTTGGCTTTCTCAAACTCCGGATGTTGTTTCAAGAGGTTGGGATGCTGCATGTAATAGAGTTTGTACGTATGCTCTTTTTAAAGATTTAAAAACAAAAAAAACATTTTGGGTTTTTAATACGCATCTCGATCATATTGGCGAAGAGGCAAGAACCAAAGGACTAGAATTAATTTTATCCAAAATGGCAGCACTTAATACCAAAGGATATCCTGTCTTTCTTATGGGCGATTTTAACTCGGAACCAAATACAGATCGGATTATTTCTTTGAGAAAAAATATGAACGACAGCCGTGAAATTTCAGAGCAAAAGCCATTTGGCCCATCAGGAACCTTCAATGATTTTGAACATGATAAGCCAGTTACGTTATTGATAGATTATATTTTTATTTCTAAAAACAGTAATCTGAAAGTTAAAAAGTATGCAGTTTTAAGTGATTCAGTAGATTTAAAATATCCATCGGACCACTTGCCTGTATTAATTGAAGTTAATGAATAGCAAAAGAATGAATGCAATTTTATTAAACTGTGGTTTGAAAGCAATTTATGTTTAGTAGAAAAAACAATAATAAGAATTTAATATTTATTTCATGAAAAGAATAACCACATTGACTTGTTTGATGCTTTCGTTTTTTGCGATGGCGCAACAGCAAACTATCGATCAAAAAGTAAATGCGTTGCTGAAGCAAATGACGCTTGAGGAAAAAATTGGGCAACTTAATCAGTACACAGGTAATAATGCTGCCACAGGTCCAATTACTATAAACCCAAATAAACAAGCCGAAATTAAAGATGGTTTAGTAGGTTCAATGCTTAATGTAGTTGGGACAAAATATACCCGACAATATCAAGAACTGGCAATGCAATCCCGATTAAAAATACCATTGTTATATGGTCAGGATGTAATACATGGTTTTAAAACCACATTCCCGATTCCGTTAGGAGAAGCAGCAAGTTGGGATTTGGCAGCGATAGAACTTTCGGCTAGAGTTGCTGCGACCGAAGCTGCTGCAAGCGGAATCCATTGGACATTTGCCCCAATGGTCGATATTGGTCGTGACCCACGTTGGGGACGTGTAATGGAAGGAGCAGGAGAAGATAGCTATTTAGGTTCAAGAATAGCTTATGCCAGAGTAAAAGGATTTCAAGGGGATAAACTAGGAAACCTAAATTCAGTAATGGCATGCGTAAAACATTTTGCAGCTTATGGAGCCGCCATTGGAGGTAGAGATTATAACTCAGTAGATATGAGCGAAAGAATGTTGTGGGAAACTTATTTACCACCATTTAAAGCCGCACTAGATGCTGGTGCAGCAACATTTATGAATTCATTTAATGATATTAACGGAATTCCTGCAACAGGAAATGCACACTTACAAAGAGATATTTTAAAAGGAAAATGGAACTTTCAAGGATTCGTAGTTTCAGATTGGGGATCAATAGGCGAAATGGTTGCACATGGCTATTCTAAAGATCTTAAAGAAGCTGCACTAGCTGCAATTACTGCGGGTAGCGATATGGATATGGAAAGTAATGCATACAGATATAACTTGCCAGCATTGATAAAAGAAAACAAAGTTTCGATAGACCTAGTAGATGATGCTGTAAAAAGGATTTTGCGCAAGAAATTTGAGTTAGGATTATTCGATGATCCATACAAATACTCCAATCCAGATAGAGAGAAACAAGAATTAAATAATCCGGAACACCGTAAAGCAGCGCGTGAAGTTGCAGCAAAAAGTATTGTTTTACTAAAGAATGATAATGCGATATTACCACTTGCTAAAAGCACAAAAACAATTGCATTTATAGGACCAATGGTAAAAGAGTATAAAGCCAATATGGGTTTCTGGGCTGTTGAATTACCAGAAGTAGATTATAACAAATGGGTGGTTTCGCAATGGGACGGATTACAAAATAAAGTAGGGAAGAATACCAAACTACTATATGCCAAAGGATGTGAAGTAGAAGGCGACAACAAAGATGGTTTTGCCGAAGCAATTGCAACAGCAAAACAAGCCGATGTAGTAATCCTGAGTATTGGCGAAAGACATGATATGAGTGGAGAAGCCAAAAGCCGAAGCAACATAAACATACCAGGAGTTCAGGAAGAATTAGTAAAAGCGATTCAGGCAACAGGAAAACCAGTTGTAGTTTTGGTTAACGCAGGAAGACCACTTGTTTTTAATTGGACAGCCGATAATGTGCCAGCTATTCTTTATACATGGTGGTTAGGTAGCGAAGCAGGAAATGCTATTGCAGATGTATTATTTGGAGATTACAATCCGTCAGGAAAATTACCAATGACATTCCCGAGAGAAGTAGGACAAATTCCTATTTACTACAACCATTATAGTACAGGAAGACCAGCACAAGACGATAATGCCAAAGGATATGTTTCTGCTTATACAGATTTGAAAAGTAGTCCTAAATTTCCTTTCGGATTTGGATTAAGCTACACTAAATTCGATTATTCCGATTTAAAATTATCTACTACCAAAATGAAGAGCAATGAGAAAATTCAAGTTTCTTTTCAGTTAAAAAACACTGGAAAAGTAGCAGGAGAAGAAGTAGTGCAATTGTATTTAAAAGATAAATTTGGATCAGTTGTAAGACCTGTTTTAGAACTTAGAGATTTTCAGAAAGTGAAATTAAATGCAGGAGAAACCAAAACGATTCAGTTTACGATAGATAACGAAAAACTATCTTTTTATAATGACAAAATAGAGTGGGGTTCAGAACCAGGTGATTTTGAATTGATGATAGGTTCATCTTCGGCAGATATTCGTGTAAAATCTGATTTTGAATTGGTGAAATAATAAAGAAAATCCTTTTTGAGTATAATTTTTAACATATCAAATTCTAATCCCATCTGGCTTTTTACATTATGGATAAAGCAAGTACCAGCGGGACGTTATATTTGTAGAAATGAATTTTATTTAAAGAAACCCCATCAGGATGATATTTTTAGTAATCAGAAGATAAGGATAGATCAGGAGAAGTAAATCGATGTTAAAAGAAGATTTTAAAGGAATAATAAAAAAACGGGCAAAATATATATTTTGCCCGTTTTTTATTTTAAAGTATTCATGAAATCCATAACTCCAATTCCTTTATAGGATTCGTTAATGGCTTTTTCATAAGCATCTTTTTTTGCTTTTTTATCTTTAGAATCAACACTGTTTAAAAGTTGATCCGAAATTTTTTCCTGCTTGATGCTATATTTTAAAGATTCTTCTAAGAGTTCTGTTTTTGATACTAATCCAAAAGAAGAACATATTTTTTTAATAAGTTTCTTATTCATTTTTTCTAGATTTGGAATGTTCATGTTGTGATCAATTTATTGTTCTCGATTAAGTTAAGAGACTCTTTGTTTCAATATTTGTTACAATTAGGAACTGTTTTTAAACTGAGAATTAATTTTATAAATATTTTTAAATTAGCCTATTAAGTGCTTTCAGTGAAAAAATAACAACCTAAATGCTTAATGTGTTATTATGACGCAATGTACTTATTTTTTCAATTCCCATAGCATTTGTTTGTAAATTTGACATTAATTTGTGATTTGCACATAGCTAGCATATGTTCAGAAAATATTGAAAAATCAGATCTGTTTCATTTTATAAAAATGAGTTAAATAGCATCTTGATTTTTATAAGTAAAAATCAAGACAAATAATAATTACATGAGAAATACCACCTTGGAAAAATATGTTGAATACCAACCAGGACTTTCTATAGATTGTGTAATTTTCGGATTCCATGACAATCAGCTTAAAGTTTTGCTAATTAAAACCCCGTATGAAAATAAATGGTCATTGCCTGGGGGATTCGTTCCTATAGATGAAGATATAGATGATGCAGCTGTGAGGGTTTTGAAGATTAGAACAGGAATGGAAGGGATTTTTTTGAGACAATTTGCAACTTTTGGAAAAGTAAAAAGAAATGATAATCATTTTGGTAATGCAGTCTTAGATCATCTAAAAATTCCCAGAGAGACTGGAAAATGGCTATCACAGCGATTTGTAACTGTAGGATATTATGCCTTGGTCGATTTCTTGCAAACTGTTCCACAACAAAGTAAAAAAGAAGAATTAATAGAATGGGTTGATCACAAGGAAGTTCCAGAATTAATCTTAGATCATAAAGAAATTCTTGATAAAGCATTAATCACACTTCGAAATGAGTTGAATTTAATACCCGTAGGATATAATTTATTGCCTGAAAAATTTACAATTCCAGAGCTTCAAAAATTGTATGAAACGATTTTGGATAAAAAGTTGGACAGGAGAAACTTTCTCCGAAAAATAACCAACATTGGAATCTTGAATAAGCTAGATGAAAAGAAAAGTAATGTGGCACATAAAGCTCCAAATTTATATACTTTTGATAAAGAAAAATATGATGAGGTTCTTAAAAATGGGCTGAATCAAGGTTGGTAAAACAATATTGAAGAATAAGTTTTTTAAATTTACCATTAGGGGATTAAGAAAAATTAAGAATTTAAACTTAATCCCCTAATGGTTTAAAAACTTACTCAACAATAGTTCTAAACGTCAAGTTTACTCTAGGTCTTGATATTGTTTTTGTTGGCGGTAATCGATGTAACCAATGGGTTTGTGTAGTGTCTTTCATGACCAATAAACTACCATGTTCTAAGATTAAAGAAACAGTTTCTTTGGTGTCTTTATGTTTGAAAGCAAACTTTCGTTCCGCACCAAAACTTACAGAAGCAATAGCACCATTTTTTTTCAAATCTTTTTCGGCATCACTATGCCATGCCATTCCCTCGTCGCCAGAATGATATAAATTAAGCAAACAAGAATTAAAAGTTTCGCCTGTTTTTTCTTCTATGACAGTTTTTAATTCAAGTAATTCCTTTGTCCACGGAAGCGCTTTTTTTGTAGTGTTAGAATACGTGTATTCAAAAGGAGAATCTCCATACCAAGCTACCTTACGTTTTGTAATTATTAATTTCCCAAAGATAATTGCTTCGTCATTTCTCCATTCGATAGTATTGAGTAGAATATCCAGATAATGGTTCGAATTTTCTCTTGAAAATAATTTACCGTAATAATTTACAATTCCATCTTTAGGTAATAAATTGGTCGTTTCGTCTATTTCGGGATTAAATAAGTCCATTTTTTCCATTTTTTATATTCAGCTTTCATACAATGTCCACAAGGTCTAAAACCATTTTGTTTAGCTTCATCTTCGGATAAAAAGAAAACTCGATTTTCGCGTTTCATTCTTTTACCAGAACTACATCTTAATGTTCCGTAAATTTTTAGCTTTCGGTTTCCACCAAAGCAAATTTCTACATTTTTAATCTTATTTCGTAAATCTAAATCTGAAATCTCATTGTGCTCAATCATAATGTTATTATATTTTTATTCTGTAGAGATGCACCGCAGTGCGTCTACACAAAGATTGTCCTCATTGGGTTAATACGTGATGTTAGACGCACTGCGGTGCGTCTCTACACTGTGCGTCTGTCCTGTGCGTATCTATAGGAAACCTTTGAACCTTTGTTTCTCTGTTCCTTTAAACCTTAACTTAACGCATCATGAAAAATTATCCCCAATGTATGTCGTTCGCCAGAATGAATCTCACTAACACCATGTTTCATATTTACACGATAATAACCTTTAGAACCTTTTATAGGTCTAAAATTGGTGGTAAAAACCAGAACATCACCTTTTTTAGGTTTCAGAACAATAGCTTTAGATTGCGCTCTGGGAGTTTGTTGCGTTAATACAAATTCACCACCAGTAAAATCTTGATCGGGTTCGTTTAAGAAAAGCACAATCTGAATCGGAAAATAAATATCTCCGTACAAATCCTGATGCAAGGTATTAAAACCGCTTTTGCCATATTTTAAAATTAAAACAGTCGCTTTTAACTGATTATTGGCGTGACATTGTTCTAATAATTTTTCATGAGATTCAGGAAAAACGGTGTTTATATTTAATGCCTTCATCCAGACATTTGCAATTGGAGCAAGTTTAGGATAAATAGCCGAACGAATCGTTTGAATTAAATCAGGCAATGGATAATTAAAATATTTGTATTCGCCTAAGCCAAAACGATAACGTTCCATAACAACCGTTTTTCGGTATAAATTAGGATTTGAATAATCGAATTTCAAATCTTCACATTGGTCGTTATTAAGCACATTAGGAATTATTGCATATCCATTTTCGTGCATAGATTCGGTGATGCTTTCCCAATTAAGAGAAGCAATTTTTGATTGTATATTTTGCATGAAAATAGGGTTTAAATTTCCGAGTTAGATTGCACACCCTCCCAACCAATAATGGCTGTTTTTCGGGTATTTCCCCACATATATCCGCCAAAAGTTCCTGATGATTGAATAACGCGGTGACACGGAATCAGGAATGCTACTGGATTACTGCCAATAGCCGTTCCTACTGCACGAGAAGCATTAGGTTTTTCTATTTGTTGTGCAATAGAACCGTAGGTAGAGAGTTGTCCCATTGGAATTTTGAGCAGCGTTTCCCAGACCTTTAACTGAAAATCAGTTCCTTTTAAATGCAGTTTTATTTCGGATAATTTACTCCAGTCATTCTGAAAAATAAATAAAGCATTTTGTTGTACTAAATCTAGTTTCCGAGAGAATGTTGCATTTGGGAATTTGTGTTGCAAATGATGAAATCCGGTTTTTTCATCTTCGGCGAAAGCCATATAACAAACTCCTTTACTAGTAGAAGCTACAATAATATTCCCAAACGGACTTTCGGCAAAACTGAAATTAATTTCTAGGTTTTTACCACCGTTTTTATATTCGGCAGGAGTCATTCCTTCGATGTTTACAAATAAATCATGCAAACGACTTGTTCCAGAAAGTCCCGTGTCATAAGCGGCATCAAATAAAGTGACCTGATTGTTTTCTTTGAGGATTTTTTTGGCATGTTCAACACTTATATATTGCAAGAATTTCTTCGGACTTGTTCCTGCCCATTCTGTAAACAAACGCTGAAAGTGAAACGGACTTAAATGTACTTTTTCGGCAACCTCATCTAAGTTGGGTTGTTCCTTAAAGTTAGCTTTGATATAATCTATTGCATCGGCAATGCGATTATAATTAATGTTTTCCTGTGTGTTCATTTTCGTTTAATTTTATAATGCAAATATCGATTGGTTTTTGCGGGCATAAAATCCGAAACTTGCTGTGTTTTTTTAAACAGAAAGTGAATTGTGTTTTGTTAACCGCAAAGTAAGCAAAGATTTACGCAAAGCTCGCAATGGTTTTGCCTGCAAAGACGCAAAGTTTTTTCATAATATTGTCACCCTGAGCGAAGTCGAAGGGCGCAAAGTACGTCGACAAAGATTGACTTAATTTTAAAATTAAAACTTTGCGACTTTGCGAGAGATTTACTCCGTTAGACTTTAAGTGCTATAATTGCTTCTCCATTTTGTAATTGATAATTTCAACACCTAATCGGATATTCTTTTGTTCAGCTTTTACAATAAATCCTTTTTTCTCAAAGAAAGGTTTGGCGGTTATACTTATGTCAGATGTTATTGTTTTAGTATGTTGTTTCTTTGCTTCAAGTTCTAATTCGGTTAAGAGTTTATCGGCAATTCCCTGTCGCTGAAAATCTTTATGGATGTAAAAGAAGTCAATGTAATTGTGATTTTTCAAAGTTCCAAAACCCGCGATTTTATCTTGTATAGTTGCTAATAAAACAAATTGTGTATTGATAACGTCAATCCAGCGTTCCGTATTTTTAACTCCTGAAATCCAAACTTCTATTTGAGCTGAATTATAATCGTTTTTGCAAACATGTTTGATAGTTTCGATATACAATTTCTGCATTTCTTTTAGGTCAGAAATAGTAGCTTTTCTTAAGTTCATTGTCTTTGTAATTATATGATAAAGAGATTCAATTTAGAGTAAAATGTACTTTGTCTTATTTTGATTTCCTTCAATTTTGAAAATCTTAAGTTCTACCCCTTTTTTTAAATCTCTACTTGCAGTGGCAGATGATATTTCTTTAAAAACATTCATGTAATCTTTTCTCGTAAATTCACGAACTCCTAACATCGAAAAGTAATCTAGACGGTCAATATCTCTTATTGTTCTATTGTTATAGTTCAATAAATTTTCCAGTGATGTATTTATAACCCCAAGCATATACTCAATAAAATGAGTTGATTTTCCAGTATTATCACTTATAGCAAGTGATTTGTAATATTCCTTTTGGGTTTGGCTAATTAAAGTTTCAAAAGGTAAAAACTCAAAGACGGGATATTCATTCATTAAAATTAAGGTTTGCCACAATCTTCCCATTCTACCATTCCCATCTAAAAAAGGATGAATGAATTCCATTTCATAATGAAAAACACAACTTTTAATTAGAGTTAACTCATCTTTGTCTTTTAAATAATCAAATAAATCATTCATTAAATGAGGGACATTCTTATGTGGTGGCGCAACATGGGTAACTTTTGTTCCTTTGACTATTCCAACACCTTGTTGACGGTATTTTCCAAAATCAGGAATTAAATTTTTCATTAATGCAGAATGCGCATCTAAAAAGCTTTTAGATGATGTTGGTTTGTATTGATCTAATTTTTCATATACTTTAATAGCATTAAGAACTTCCAGAACATCTTTTTCAGGACCTATGACACGTTTGTTTTCTATTAAAGCTGTAATTTGTTCTTCTGTCAAAGTATTTCCTTCGATTTGTAAAGAAGAATGAATTGTTTTTATCCTGTTTTGTTTTCTTAACTGAGGAGATTGCTTGTCTAAATTGACAGCATTTAAGGCTCCAATTTTTTCAGAAATAGAACTGATAAGTTTTAATATAATGGGAGTGATATCATACGGAGGTTTCATGATAGTATCATTTGATACTATCAAAAGTACTGTTTTTTAATCTAATGTGATGTAGTTTTAGAAAAAACATTGATAACAACAACGCCAATAATGATTAATGCCAATCCGATTATTGCAGGTAAATCGGGAGCTTGTTTAAAGAATAGAGCTCCGATAATGGTAATTAATACTATCCCAACTCCAGACCAAATGGCATAGGCAACACCAACAGGAATTGTTCTTATAGCAAAACTAAGGAAGTAAAATGCACCTGCATATCCTATAAATGTTATTATGCTTGGAATAAGTTGAGTAAACTGTTCTGATTTTTTTAATGCCGAAGTTGCAATGATTTCAAATATAATGGCAATCCCTAAAAATAAAAAGTTTTTCATAATTCACGTTTTTACAAAGTTAACCTTTGTATTTTAGTGAAAAGAAGAATTTGTTGAATATTACTTTATTTTTTATCTGTCACAAACACATTAATATCATCAATTGCATCTTTAATTCTTCCACAAATAGTGTCATCGTCTTTTCTGCTTTCAAATGCTTTTAGAACATTTTCTTTATCTATAACTCTATGTATTCTGGCAATATGACCAATACAAGTTACGGCCAATCCTTTTATATCTGGATTTTTATTTTCGAGTAATTCAATACATAAATCCTGAACCCATTCCCAGTTTTGGTTATGGAAAGTTATTTCTAATAATGTATTTATAACTACGGTCGAATCTTTAGATTTTAGATTCTTTTCGATTTCCTCACTTTCATGTTGAATTCCGTTTTCATCAATTCGGCAACACCATTTTGAGATTTCAAATAAACCAGAACGATTCCTTTCTACGATTCCGCTTGCAATTAAATTGTCTTTAAAACCATTTGCTTGTTCATCATCCATATAAATATCAATTCCCATTCCTTCACTCAATTCAACCTCAATATCTGCGGAATTTAATTTTGTGTCTTTTTGAGATAATAAAACCAAATCAAAGTCAATCATTTCATCAAAGTCAACATAGATTCTTGATTTTTTGGTAACTTCTTGATAGGTTTTTTTTGTACTCATATTTTTGTGTTTTAGCCTCTATTTCCTGTTTATTAAAGAAAGTATAGCTATAGTAAAACATGATTAAGCTTGTTTTATTTCATTTAAGTCCACTTTCTGTAGCAGTTTTTCAGAAATGGGATCATAGTAACGATAAGGAATACTAGGTCCTAACCCACGAAAAGGAGCATCTTTATGGTTTAAAAAAGCCGAATATCTTCCGCAGCATTCTAATGTTATGTAGCTAAAATTAGAGTCGCAACTATCAACCTGTACATTTATCCATTGTGGTACTTTACCATTTCGCCATAAATAATCTATTGCAGTCAATTTTGTAGCAGGGTTAATAGAACTTGATTCATTGATTTTATCATCAGGATAAATTTCTTCATCATTTTCTAGTTCATTTCCATCGTATGAACAATTGGTCTTAATTATAAATTTATAATCGTTTGGTAATTTGTTTATTACCATTTCCTGCGTAAAATCTATAAGACCATCAAGGGCTTTTTCCAGATTGATTTTAAAATCTTCTTTTGTCATAATTTATTTGCTGAGAAGGATTCTAAAAATCCAATAATCTAAATACTATTTAAGTTTCCCTTTACGTATAGAAACACTTATTAGCTGATATCCTTTTTCGGTTCTTAAAAAATCAAAATGATCTTGGGTGAAATCTTTTTTATCACGATGAGTAATAATAATATTTTTCATTGGATATTTCCAGTCTTTAGATTCATTACAATTATTAAAGTACTGATTGTATTTGTCTGCTTCGTAGATGAATTGATTTAATCCATCGGTTGTAACAAAGTAATCACAAGTAGGATTGTTAAGTTCTAGTAATTTCTCTTTTAAGAGTTTGTAGTTTTTATTAATAAACTTAGTTTTTGGTTCACTTATCCAGCCAATTGGTTCTTTCCAATAAAAGATTTCGGTATAGGATTTTTTTAGTAGATTCTCTTTGGATAAATCTGATAATAGACCGTTTTTTAGCCACAATTTAAATTCTTTATCATAATTTATAAACGAATAATATTGCCCATCTACACCAAGAAAGTTTTCTCTTATTGGGTCTAAACTCGGTTCTTTTGATTTTTGTAAAGAATAAAAATTGAGTTCATCATTGTACACAAAGTTCTTAATCAGGATTTTATTATTTGTATCAATAAGGTAATCGTTTCCGCCACTCCAACTAAAGTGATTACAACCTCCATCATGAGTATCGTTTATTTTTTCGGCACCTTTTAAAACGATAATCATTCCGTTTATAGCTTTGTTTATGTTACTATATTCAGCAGGAATTACGATTTTACCATCACCATTAAACAGTCCCATTTTATCTGTTTTAGGATCTCTAAAACGAATAAAACCTTCGTTTTCGCAATCTGGGCCATTGTCGAATATGTACAAACTATCTCTACCAACTATTTTACCAGTCTTTGTTAGGTAATAACTCTTCCAGCTTTGGTCTTCTTCTTCGGTTACAACAATAATATCATCAAATTTATTGGCAATTGTCATTCCCATAAATTTAGGTTCAATTTTAATCACGCCATTTTTATCTTTATATCCGGTATGTGTGGAGTCTTTATCCCAAAACGAAGCCCATGTATCATTATTTTGTGCAAATAGCGTACAGCTTACAAAGAGAAATATATAGAGGAGGAAAATGCGTTTCATTGCGGTTAGCCTATTTAAAATCGTATTCGTAATTTATTTCTTTTAAATCTTCTTCTAGTAATTCCCAATCTTCAATTTCATCTACAATAAACAAAACCATTTCTTTGGTCAAGATTTTACCGTCATAAATTTCGGTTACGGTTTTTAATGGAATTCCTGTTTCTTTATAAGATTCATCAAAATACTCGCTTGCCCAATCGATATAAGTTTGTGGATTCCCATCAAAAATGTCTAGGAATTCGGCTGAGTTGTCATTATAATCTTCAATTGTTCCAACTTCCCAATTTTCGGTTTCATTTGTCCACAAACAAAATGTTGTTCCAAAAGATGCAACAGGTTCGCCAAAAATGAAATCATTATAAATTTCAGGAAGGTTCTTAGTCAAATCACTTTTTTTGTTATGCTGATATTCGCGTGCAAAACCATTTATTACACAACGATTTTCAAGAAAAAGAATATTCATTAAATCTCCAGAACCATCTCTCATTTCGCAAAATTCTTCACCTTCTCCCCATTTAGAGTTATAGGAATAGTATCGATATTCCCATTCTTGACAAATAATAGCGTCTAGAACCGAAATTGCTTTGCAGATATTTTGTAATGAATTTTTATTGGGTAATAATTTAAAATCTTCAGTAGAAATCATGTTTGTTTATATTTTATCAGTTCCGAATTGAATCTCTTTGGCTTCGTCATAACAATCGGAGCATAGTATTTTAAAATCGGCTAAATCTTCAAATGCTTGATTCCATTCTTCTCCATTATCTAGTAGCCATTGTTCGCATGATCCGCACCAGGCAATTTGCGGTAAGTCTTCTTCTGCTTCGGAATAAAAAAAGCCAACTTTTTCTTTTTTATCTATTGCCATTGCAAGATGAATACAGGCAAAAGACATATCTTTTGAGCCGTGTTGCTCGCATATAACTTTTTTAATCATAATTAATCTAATCGGGTTTATTTACATTATAGGGTGGTTGAGGTTTTAAAATATTCAAGTTCATTGCATTGAAATCATTAACTAATTCTTGATTTGATTTTAAAGATTTTTTTTATCCTATATAATGTTTCATAGCTAATATATAAATATAATCTAGGAATTACTTCCTGAAATTGTGTTAAAAACAAACCCGATAGGTTTTTAAAACTATCGGGTTTGAGATATTATTAATAATCTTCTTCTCTTTTGAATTTAGCATCTTCCATTGCTATTTCAAGGTCTGCTATTTTTTTTGACCTTGATTCTATCAAGATTTTAACTTTGTTTAGTTCATTCTGAACTTCAGCTATTTGCTCTTTGGTTCTTTCAATATTTTTTTGATAATCAGAATCATTAGTATTCTTCAGAGCATTTTCAAGATTTAGTAATTTTTCTTGTTTTGCCTTTAAATTATCTTTTTTTTCCTGTGCTTCATTTTCTAGTTTTTTCAGCTTTCGCTCTTCTCTTACTAATTTGGCTTCAGCATTCTCTATGCGATTTCGATAAAGAGGTTTGAAGGAAGGTGTTTTCGGAAGTTCTATATAAGAGTTTTGTTGTTGTAATTTTTGTTCTGCTTGATTTCGTGCTTGATTTAGCATTTTATTTTTTTCAGTATCTGTTATAAAATGATGAGTTTGTGCATTAGCAAAAAGAGGTAATGTGATTATAATCAATGTAATAAAAAGGGATCTCATAATTGGGTTTTGGATTTCAAAAATATACTTAAATTTTAAAAATAAAGTAGAATATTTGATCAATTTTTATGAGTTTTTACCGGCTGCGTGAGGGGATAGGAGCTAGCTACCAAAGTAGCCCGGATAGTCCGACAGCATTAAAGAAAAGAGCCAATGAACATAAATGCTCATCGGCTCTTTTTTTTAATGGAGGCACGCCCAAATTATAAATTTTAGATTAAAAAAAGAAACCCGATTTAGCTATGTGAGTTTTTATGGATTGAATGATAATCCGACACTAAAAAACAATCGTACTTTGTCGATATTATTTATCCAAGAAGTATCAAAATGAATAGGTCCCAAAATGGACTGATAGGAAATAGCAGCTCCTCCGGATAGTACAAGGCTAGGGTCGAAGCCATCATCCCATTTTCCTTTTGGAATAAATGCTTTGTTAATGTATTTATCAAAAGATTCAAACCCAACAGTGGCGATATTAAAGTGGGGAGTTAGATAAATTTTCCCTATAAGATTTATTTGAGAAGCAACTTTTAAGCCCATGTATTGCGAAACATTGAGTTCGTCTTCATTTAGGCCAGGAAATGCAAAACGATTACTACCAGAACTTGGTATAATTCCTCCTAAAAAATATTTTGAAGCATAACCAAAACCTGAAAATGGGATTTGATCGTCATTAAGTTTATCCTCAAAAATAAAATAAGAATCAAACCCAATGATTCCTGTAATTTTCTTTTTTAAGAGTACTCTCTTCTCAAAACTGAAACCAAATTTTGTATAACCATTGGTTGAACCAGATATCCTTGTTTGATCTGGATCGTTTAAAGAGGTGTAGACATCAGTAAACAATGATCGGGTTACATTTGCTTTTATAATTGTTCCATTTTCGGCAAAGAAAACTTTATCCATATCATTATAGGAATAATGCATGTTTAATTCTATGCTGTTTAAGGAGTAATCCTTAATATCGATTGAGTTAGGATTGTATTCTCTTTCGTATTTTGGTTTTAAATTAGAGTATTGATAGTGTAAACCATAGCCAAAATAACTTTTTAGGGAGTTTAAATTTCTGTTGATTTCATTATTAAATTCAAGAGAATTATAAAGTACATTATCAGAGGCTTTGCCGTTAAAATAAATCTCTTCCCTTAATAAGGCTCCATAAAGTTCAGATGACCACCACCAATCTCGGTTTTTTCCAAAATTTTTCTGATAATTGATTCGTGCTTTTGGTTGCTCAGCAATGTCGATTGTTACAAGAAGACGAGAAGCTCTGGCAAGAACATTTCTGGCGGTGTAATTAAAAATGATTCCAACACCTCGGTAAGTGTCGTAATGTACGGATGCATTTAGTTGGTTTTTGGCACGTTCATGTCCAAATATTGTAACGCCTAGCTTGTTGCCGTCTTTAATGAAATAGTTGTATGTAATCTCATCAAAAAGATTGGTACCCATGGCTCTGTTAATGCCTGCTATTAAATCTTTGGTGGTATATTTTACATGTGTTTTTAGATTCATTCTCCCTAATACCAGAGCAAGATTTTCCGGACTTATTTTTTTGTAAACAATAGTATCAAGAATAAATTCTGCGGGTATGTTTGGTAATTTGTGAGTTCGTTGTGTGTATCCTTTTAATTTTTCGGATAATGCTATTAAAGCTGGAAGATTTTCGTTTGTTGCAATTTTACCATCTTTGTAGATTTCTTCGCTATCAGAAAAATCTGCTGTAGAAAAACGTAAGTTTGGCAGATGATCTACTAAGATATCACAGAGTTTTCGGTTTGCAGGGTTCTTAATATTACTCGGGAACATACTGGTTTGAGTCAGTATCGTTATAAGATTGTTTAGTTTGTCTATAGGTTCCAATCCGCCACCTACATCACTACCAATAATAATGTCAGCACCCATTTTTTTGGCGACATCTGTTGGGAAATTATTCATTACCCCTCCGTCGACTAATACTGTTTTTTCGTATGCCATAGGCTTAAAAATTCCTGGCAATGACATACTTGCTCTCATGGCATAAGCTAAACTGCCTTTGCTTAGAATAACCTCTTTTCCTTCGGCTAGATCGGTAGCCATGGCTCTAAATGGTATTGGCAGACTATCAAAATCTTTGATATTGTATACAGGATAGGTTAATTCTGAGAGGTATTCTCTTAAATTTTGATCATTTAAAAGAGAACCAACGCTGTTTAGTTTTTTATCTTTAATTCCTATTCCAACTAAATATCTCTGGAATTCTCTTTTTTCTTCTACGCTTGCAGATCTTAACGACTGGCCTCCGCCAAGTAATTTATCCCAATAAATATCTTTAGTTAATTTCTCGATGCTATCACCAGAATATCCCATTGCATATAAACCTCCTATAATGCTTCCCATACTATTCCCGACAATAAGATCAGGAACAATGTGTAAAGAATCTAGTTTTTGTAAAAGCGGAATATGTGCAATTCCTTTTGCACCACCACCGCTTAAGACTAAAACAACTTTGGGTTTCTTTTCCTGAGAAAAAATAATTTGTGGGAGAATAAGTAAAAATAAGAAGGCGAATAAATAAGATGTTTTTTTCAAGATTACAACGTTTATGTATTTGAGAAATTGAGACTTATTTTTATTTTAAAATTAAGTACTTATTCTATAAAGGTATAATTTTTTTATAATAAATGTTTTTGCGCCTAAAAATAAACGATTTACTTATTTTGAAAAAAAGATCTAAAAATGAAAAACCCTCACATTTCTGCAAGGGTTTTTATAAATGTAAGATTTACAATGTTTTAAATCTAAAATTGATTTAGTATCTGTAGTATTCTGGTTTGAAAGGACCTTCTACTGGAACACCAATATAAGCAGCTTGATCATCACGTAAAACTTCAAGTTCAACGCCTAATTTAGCTAAGTGCAAAGCAGCAACTTTTTCATCTAAATGTTTTGGTAACATATAAACGTCATTGTTGTAAGCAGCGCTGTTTTTCCATAATTCGATTTGAGCTAAAGTTTGGTTTGTAAATGAGTTACTCATTACAAAACTTGGGTGACCTGTAGCACAACCAAGGTTTACTAAACGACCTTCAGCCAAGATGATGATATCTTTTCCAGCGATAGTATATTTGTCAACCTGAGGTTTGATCTCGATTTTTGATGCACCGTGGTTTTTGTTTAACCAAGCCATATCAATTTCGTTATCAAAGTGACCAATGTTACAAACAACAGTTTTGTCTTTCATTTGCTCGAAGTGCTCTCCAAGAACGATATCTTTATTTCCAGTAGTTGTAATGATGATATCAGCATTAGCAATTACAGTGTTTAATTTTTTAACTTCATAACCGTCCATTGCAGCTTGTAAAGCGCAAATTGGGTCAATTTCAGTAACTGTTACAATAGATCCTGCACCTCTAAAAGAAGCAGCAGTTCCTTTTCCAACATCACCGTATCCACAAACGATAACTCTTTTTCCGGCTAACATTAAGTCAGTTGCACGACGTACAGCATCTACAGCAGATTCTTTACAACCGTATTTGTTATCAAATTTAGATTTAGTAACAGAGTCATTAATGTTGATTGCAGGCATTGGTAAAGTTCCAGCTTTTACTCTTTCGTAAAGTCTGTGAACTCCAGTTGTAGTTTCTTCAGATAATCCTTTGATTCCAGGAACCAATTCAGGGAAACGGTCAATAACCATATTAGTTAAATCTCCACCGTCATCAAGAATCATGTTCAATGGTTTTCTGTCTTCACCAAAGAATAAAGTTTGCTCAATACACCAGTCAAATGATTGCTCATCTAGACCTTTCCAAGCATAAACCTGAATTCCAGCAGCAGCAATAGCAGCAGCAGCCTGATCCTGAGTAGAGAAAATGTTACAAGAAGACCAAGTAACCTCTGCACCAAGAGCGATTAAAGTTTCGATTAAAACTGCAGTCTGGATAGTCATGTGTAAACATCCAGCGATACGAGCACCTGCAAGAGGTTGTTCGTCTTTATATTCAGCACGAAGAGCCATTAAACCTGGCATTTCAGCTTCAGCTAATTCAATTTCTTTTCTTCCCCAAGCCGCTAGAGAGATGTCTTTTACTTTGAAAGCCACAAAAGGCGTAGTTGTAGTACTCATTTATAGTATATTTGTAATTATAAATTTTTTGCAAATTTACGTAATAACTTTATATTTAACTATTTTCTAAAAAGATTTGTGAAATGTTTAATTGCTTAATCTTTTGAACATTAGCTAAATGGTTTTTATTCGAAGCTATTTCCTGCTGTCCACTATATCTATTGCGCCTCCCGAAGTTTCGGGACCGCCACAATAGGATGCCGTTACCATCAGGGCTAGAAAAACCAGATATATTTAAAATTTACCTAAGTATATTACCTAAGTCATTTAAGTTCATATAATTTAAGGATTAATTTACTTAAATGGACTTACATCACTTAAATGGTTCAAAAAACATAAAGTATATTTTCGTATTTTTAATACCATGCATAATTTATAATTAACAACTCATAATTCACAATTAAAACGAATGCCTTTACATCAAACAATACAGTTTAACCCAACAACACAAATTTTAATTTGGAAGATAACCGAGTCTTTCGAAGAGTTGCTTGATAAAGTAGTTTTAAAAGAAAAAACACAGCTTCGTTTAAACGGAATGAAATCTGATTTGCATAAACGAGGATTCTTAAGTGTTCGTATGCTTATGCAAGAAGCAGGTTTTACCGATCTGGATTTGCATTATGACCAATTCGGAAAACCGTATTTAAGTTGCCACAATCATATATCAATTACGCATTCGCATAATTTTTCGGCAATAATTATTAGCGAAGAAACCGTAGGAATTGATATCGAACTCCAACGTGAAAAAATCCTAAGAATCGCTGACAAATTTGTCGATAAAGAATTCGATTATTTAAATCCAGATTTGTTAGAAGAATACATAAAAAAACTCACCGTAATCTGGGGAGCAAAAGAAGCGATCTTCAAAATAAGAAACGAAAAAGGAATAAGTTTTAAAGATCACATTCGTGTAAATCCCTTTTCATTAGAAGAAAGTAAAACATTAGCAAGCTTACATTTTGATGATTTAATAAAAGACTTTGTAGTGTATTATGAAGAAATAGAAAACTTTACTTTAGTCTACGCGCTGGAGAAGTAGTTTTTAGTTTCAGTGAAAAACAGTTCCAGTTTTCAGTCTCAGTAATCAATCAGAGGAAATCAAAATGATAATAATCAGCCAAATCTGCGTGCTAAAAAAGTGGCAGTTTTCAGTATGTGATTTTAATAAAACTTCGCGTCCCCTCGTGCTTTCTTTGTGAAACTTCGCGTAATAATCCACGTTCGAATCCTAGCGTAATAATTACCTAAGTCTTAGAGCGGTTTTCAAACATATTCAAATAAAGAAACGTGCTCATTTTTCTTGCTCTACGTTTAAGAGTGTCTACATTTTCTCCTTCAAAAAGTTTATCCAGCGTTTCAAACCACATATTTATCCAGATTCCAAATTCATGTGATGTAATCTGATGGTTAAAATGATCATCGACTTTATTGTGCGCTTCAATAGGATCTCCTTTGTATTTTTTGACAGCAAATAAATTGGTTTCCCAAAAATCAGTTAGCTTCTCCAAGTGCTCCTCCCAATCCTTAATCATATCATTAAAATAAAAGCCAATCTCATCATTGGCTCTTATTTTAGTATAGAAAGTGTTTACAAGAAGCGATATATCTTCTCTGTTTTCTATTTGTTTTCTCATTACTAAATGTTATTTATAATAATAAACAAGATACTAAAAAAGACGCTTGTTATAATTAGATTAAAAACCGTTTTATGGCTCATTTGTGCCAGAATAGAAGTATTAGCAATGATACTAGCAAATACAATTACTGCAAGCTGAATCATTTGTATTAGCGAAGTTCCGTTAGCCAGAACAAACATTGCGGCGGCAGCACCAAGACAGCTTTGTCCTATAATTGCCATGGTTGCAGAACCAATGTAACTTTTATTGAAATTTTCGAATGTTGAGTTATAAAGTGTCATGATATATAATTTTAGAGTAACAAAGTTACAGCCCGCATATATCTCACATTTATGACTCAAATCATAAAGCAAAAACTACCGATACACTTTTCTGTTTATGATTTTTAATTCGCCTTTCTTCTCCAGTGATTTTATAGCACGTATAACAGTTTCAACCCGAAGGCCAGATAAATCGCCAATTTGTTGTCTGGTAAAGTTGATGAGGTAACCGTTTGAATCTTTTTTGAAATTAAAATTTGCAATAGCATAATCAATCAATCTTAGCACACGATGTTCAGGTTCATGGGTAGATATCTCGGCAGCCATTACCGATTTGTAATACAAACGTTGTGCTAAGTTCTCGATAATCTTAATACTTATTGCGGGATTTTCATTTAGTAATTTCATGAAACTTTCCTTGGGAACGCAAAGTATTTCGGCATCTTCTACAACAACAGCACTAGCAGGATAATTTTGGTTTAAGAACAATGGAGGTTCACCAAAAGATTGGTTTTTATAAAAAATGCCCTGAATAAATTCCCGACCATCATCATTATAATTATTCATTTTTACTTCGCCCGAAAGGATCTGAAAATAGTATGCAGGGAGTTTTCCTTCTTTAAAAATAACAGCTGTTTTTGTGAAGTTTTTCTGTATTGCACCATATTTTTCTAGTAACTCAATAGCAATCATAGGTTTGTTTCTTTCGTTAGTTAAAGCGAATACACAAATATAATTGATTCGAAATAGTTCTCTTGCATAAAAAAACTTTTACTTTTACGCTCGTTATGGAACAAAAAGTACAAGACATATACAAACAAATACGATTGGCCAAAATCGAGAATCGAAAATTACTTGCAATTCTTTTGGATCCAGATAAAATTGATTGGAAAAATCTTGATGGCTTACTACAAAAAATCAATCAATCACCCGCTACGCATATTTTTGTAGGAGGTAGTTTGGTAGAAAGTACAATTCTTGAAGATTTAGTTTTTCAGTTAAAATTAAAAACAACCTTGCCCGTTATAATTTTCCCTGGAGATCCATCGCAAATTTCGCCACAAGCCGATGCAATTCTATTTTTATCGTTATTGTCGGGTAGGAATCCAGATTATTTAATCGAGTATCAGGTTCAGGCAGCGCCAATTCTTAAAAAAATGAATCTTGAAATTATTCCAACAGGATATATTTTAATAGAAAGCGGAAACGAAACTGCAGTTGCACGCGTTAGTAAAACCAAACCTCTAGATAGAGCAAACCTCGATTTGGCATTAGCAACAGCGCAAGCAGGCGAAATGTTGGGTAATAAATTAATTTATCTAGAAGCTGGAAGTGGAGCCAAGCAAGCCGTTCCCTTAGAAATGATTCGATTGATTTCTCAAAATATAAATATCCCTGTAATTGTTGGCGGCGGAATTGTAGCTTTGTCTCAAATTCATAAAGCTTACGAAACGGGAGCAGACCTAGTAGTTATAGGAACAGCTTTTGAAAATGATATTCATTTTTTTGAATCCTAAACTTGGTTTAAGTAATAAAAACAAATAAATTAAATGATTGATTTTTTTCTTAATGCATATAAAAATGTTCCACTTTGGCATATTGGCTTAGAGTTTCTTGTTTTTGTTTTTGGGATTTTGAGTGTTTGGTTTGCCAAAAAAGAAAATATTTGGGTATATCCTACAGGATTAATAGCCACAGTAATCTCGGTTTATTTGCTTTATATAGCAGGTTATTTAGGCGATATGATGATTAATGGGTATTTTTCGATTATGAGTATTTATGGCTGGTATAACTGGGCAAAAGGAACAAATCAAGAAGATAATTTACCAATTACCCGTACAAATGATAAAGAAAAGGTAATAGGTATTGCCTTGTTTTTGATTACAATTTTTGTAGTTTTCGGCATCTATAAATTTTTTGATTACGAGATACATAATGACAATTATATTGATATTCTTGCCTCAGGCATATTCTTTACAGGAATGTGGTATATGGCGAAGAAAAAAATAGAAAATTGGACACTTTGGATTATTGGCGACATTATTGTAGTGCCTTTATATGCTTACCGTGGATTAGGAATGTTATCATTCCAGTATTTAATTTTTACAATTTTGGCTATTTCAGCTTATTTAGAATGGAAGAAAATCTTAAACAACAAGATACAAGAATATTAAAATTTGCTTTGTTCGGTCCCGAGAGTACTGGTAAAACAACTTTGGCTAAGCAACTTGCCTCGTATTATGAAACGGAGTGGGTTCCTGAGTTTGCACGTGATTATCTTCAGGAAAGATGGGAAGAGAATCAGCATATTTGCGTAGAAGAAGATATGATGCCGATTGCCTATGGGCAAACTAAATTAGAAAATGAGAAATTAGCTTTGGCAAACAAATATTTGTTTTGCGATACTAATCTTATGGTTACAAAAGTGTTCTCGGAGATGTATTATGGTTTTTGTAATCCATTGTTAAATGAAGCAGCTCAGGAACACGAATATGATTTGTTCTTTCTTACTGATATAGATGTTCCTTGGGAAAAGGATGATATACGGGATACTCCAAATGAGCGAGAATCTGTTTTTTCTATTTTTAAAGAGACATTAATCAATACCAATAAGCCTTTTATAACCCTTTCGGGAAATAAAGAATTACGTTTGGCTAATGCTGTAGAAATCATCAATAATTTGGCACTTGCCAAAGAATTAGGATTCACTTCTGCCGATTTTGTACAGATTTATGAGCATGGTATTTCTTTTGAAAAAATAAAGAAACAATTATCGATTTTTAAAAACGGAATTAATAAAAGTAATTTAATAAGTCCAGCAACAGTTTTAAGCGGGATTCTGGATTTGTCCGAAACTGATTTTGAAGTAAAAGCAGCTTTTTTTGATGCTAATAAATCGAACTTAAAACTAAAAAAATTCGTTCCAGCATCTGGGGCCGCAAGTAGAATGTTTAAATTTTTGAATACTTTTCTTAATGATTTTGATATCGAAAAAGAAAGTATCAATGCTTATATCAACAGAAAAAAAGAAAGCCAATTATCTCTTTTTATCGTGGGGATGGATAAATTTCCTTTTTTTGAAGTTTTACATAATAAACTAAAAGAAATATATCCTGATTTTGATTCTTTAAATAGAGACTATAAAAATTATTATTTTATAAAAATGCTATTGGCTTCAGACTATTTTGATTTTGCAAATAAACCAAAAGCAGTTTTACCATTCCATCAATATGAGGCTCATATTGCAAATCCTATTGAGGAACATTTGCACGAATGTGCTTATTATGCTACTTCAAATTCGGTGTCGAATTTACATTTTACAGTTTCAGAAATTCACCAACGTCAGTTTGAGAGTTGTGTTGCAGCTGTAAAAACAAAAATTGAAGAAGAATCAGGAACAAAGGTTGAAATTAGTTATTCTTATCAAAATAAAAGTACTGATTCGATTACGGTTGATTTAGATAATAAGCCAGTAAGAAGTAATGATGGAAAATTGGTGTTTAGACCAGGAGGACATGGTGCTTTGATAGAAAATTTGAATAACTTAGATGCAGATGTTATTTTTATTAAGAATATAGATAATGTAATCCAGAACCATATCGAGAAAATTGCTTTATATAAAAAAGCTTTAGCAGGTATTTTAATAGAATTACAACATAAGGTTTTTGGTTATTTAAAAGATATAGAAAGTCATAAAATAACCGAAGAAAAGATTGCTGAGGCAGCTTTTTTCTTAAAGCAAAATCTAAATATAGAATTAGAGAATGATTTTGAGAAGCTGACTTTTGAAAATAAAAAAAGTAGAATAAAAGAAGTGCTAAATAGACCAATTCGTGTATGTGGAATGGTGAAAAATGAAGGAGAACCGGGTGGAGGTCCATTTTGGATTAAGGATGAAAATGGAGCAATATCGCTTCAAATTGTCGAAACATCTCAGGTAGATTTAACTGATAAAGGGCAGGCAGCAATTTTAGCAAATGCAACTCATTTTAATCCAGTCGATTTAGTTTGCGGAATTAAAAACTATAGAAATGAAAATTTTGATTTGCAGCAATTTGTAAATCATAATAGTGGTTTTATAGTTGAGAAAAGTACAGATAAAAATATCGTAAAAGGATACGAATTACCAGGGTTATGGAATGGAGCAATGGCAAATTGGCTAACAGTTTTTGTTGCTGTACCGATAATTACTTTTAATCCTGTAAAAACGGTAAATGACTTATTAAAACCAGCACATCAGCCACAATAATGGAAATAGAAAAAATTGTTACAGAACTAACTTATAAAGCTGTTCGCAGTAGTGGGGCTGGCGGTCAGAATGTGAATAAAGTATCATCGAAGGTAGTTTTGAGCTTTGATTTGCGAAATTCACAGGCATTATCAGATGAAGAAAAAGTACTTCTAGAAATAAAATTAGCGACAAGATTAACATTAGATACAGTTTTAATCTTGAATTGCGATGAAGATAGAAGTCAGCTAAAAAATAAAAGTATTGTAACAAAGCGTTTTCTGGAATTGATTAAGAATGCATTAATTATCCAGAAACCGCGAAAAGCGACTAAGATTCCAAAATCAGTAATTCGTAAACGAATTAAAGACAAAAAGAACGTTTCGGAGATTAAACAATCGAGAAAGAAACCAAATTTAGATTAATACTTTTTTGATTTTAATTAATTTAAAAAATCTAATAGTCAAATAATCTAAAAATCTTTTCTACTTTTGCCTCGTCTCAAAGGGGTGCTCTAAATAACGAGCTGAGATCATACCCAAAGAACCTGAGCGAGTAATGTTGCTAAGGGAAAAAACGACAATTTTAGCGTGCACACTATATTTTGTCGTGAAACATTTATTAATTTAACAAAAGAATAATTCCCCCTTTTATTCGTAATTTTTTTACGGATGAAAACTATTTTTATTAAAGGTACTGAGGTACTAAGTTGTAAAGGTTCTAAGTCGAACTACACATCTATTTTCTTTCTTCTATTTTCTATTTTCTACTCTCTTTTATCTTCTGCTCAAGTACAAGATACTACCAAAGTCAATCAGCTTGATAATGTACTAGTTTCGGCAGTACGTGTTACGGCGAAAACTCCTGTAAGTTTTAGTAATTTAAATAAAAAAGACATTAAATTCAGGAATTTAGGTCAGGATATACCTGTTCTTATGAATTATATGCCATCGGTTGTAACGACTTCGGATGCTGGAAACGGAATAGGTTATTCTGGAATTCGTGTTCGAGGAAGTGATGCAACGAGAGTGAATGTTACCATAAACGGAATTCCATATAACGATGCCGAAAGTCAAGGTACTTTTTGGGTAAATATGCCCGATTTTGCTTCTTCTGTAGAGAGTTTGCAGCTACAAAGAGGTGTTGGTACCTCAACGAACGGGTCTAGTGCTTTTGGAGCAAGTTTGAATTTATTAACCGATAGTTATGCAAAGAAAGCCACGGGAGAAATTGCTACTTCGGTTGGATCATTCAATACATTGAAAAACACAGTTAAGTTTAGTACAGGTTTATTAAATGACCATTTTGAAATTGCAGGACGTTTATCGGCCATAAAATCAGATGGATATATAGATAGAGCTAGTACCGATTTAAAATCTTATTTCTTACAAGGAACTTATGTAGGTAAAACGACTTTAATTAAGGCTTTGGTTTTTGGAGGAACCGAAAAAACGTACCAAGCTTGGAACGGAATTGATGCAGAAACTTTAAATACCAACAGAACATTTAATCCTGCAGGGATGTTTACTGATGAGTCTGGAAAGATTCGTTTTTATGATAATGAAACCGATAATTATAATCAAAACCATTATCAATTGCATTGGAGTGAATTTATATCCGAAAAATGGAGTACAAATCTGGCGGTGCATTATACCAAAGGAAAAGGATATTATGAAAATTATAAGGAAGATGCCGATTTTGCCGATTATGGGTTAATCCCTATTGGAACAATAAATACAACCGATTTGGTTAGACAAAAATGGTTAGATAATGATTTTTACGGAACTACTTTTTCTGCAAAATATGTTACAGATAAACTAGATGTAATTTTAGGAGGAGGATGGAATAGGTATGAAGGCGATCATTTTGGTAAAGTTATCTGGGCGAGATATGCTTCTCAATCAGAACTTGGAGATCATTATTATGATGATCATTCGGTTAAAACAGACGGGAATATTTTTGCGAAAGCAAATTATCAATTAACAGAAAAATTGAGTTTCTACGGGGATTTGCAATATCGAAATGTACAATATAAAGCCAATAGTAAAGAAACTGGTTTAGTCGATGATAAGTTTAATTTCTTCAACCCAAAAGCAGGGTTAAATTACGAAATTAACTTAAAAAACACTTTGTATTTTTCTTATGCAAGAGCCAATCGTGAGCCAAACAGAACGGATTATGAGGGTGGAAATGTAAAGCCAGAAAAACTAAATGATTTCGAATTGGGTTGGAGATATAATTCAGATAAAGTACAGATGAGTTCAAATGTATATTATATGGCGTACAAAGATCAATTGATTTTAACAGGAAGGTTAGACGATGTTGGCGCTCCAATTCGTGCTAATACCGAAAAAAGTTACCGTTTAGGATTAGAGGTAGATGCTACAATTGCCTTATCGGAGAAGTTTATAATAAGACCTAATTTTACATTAAGTAGTAATAAAAATGTTGATTTGGCAGTAGATGGAGAGTATTATGGTACTACAAGTATTGCCTATTCTCCAGAAGTGATAGTAGGAAATATTATTGTTTATAAACCAATCGAAGGATTATATGTTTCGCTATTGCAAAAGTTTGTAGGAGAGCAATACATGAATAATATAGAATTACCTGCTGCAAAACTAGCCGATTATTTTACAAATGATTTGAATATTGCGTATGAGATAAAACCAAAATCTATTTTTAAATCAATCACAATTACTGGTTTAGTAAATAACATCTTTGATAAAAAATATGTTTCAAACGGAGCCATGTGGGATATCTATCCGTCTTATTATCCGCAGGCAGGAATTAATTTCTTAGCTGGATTAACGCTTAAGTTTTAAATCAACTTAGTTTTATATTTAAAAAGCCTGAAAGTTTTAATCTTTCAGGCTTTTTGTTTTTTAGTTGTATACACGTAATGTATTTCCAGCTACGTCAACACGATATTGTTTTAGAGGGTATTCTTTATCACCTAAACCTGTAAATAGGCTATATGCTACTTTATCACAAGAACAAACGGCGTTTACTCCACTAATAGTCATGGCAACACATGATGATAAGGCTTGATTAGGACATGCTGCATCAAAGGCGTTGTATGTTCCTATGCCAGTGCAAAAAACGATTACTCCTTTTGCACCTTGATTTTGTATAATCACACCGTTGCTTACATATTTAAGATTTGAGTATAAAGGCAAGTTCATATCAACAGTGAAGTTAACAGTGTAATTAGGAATATTAGGGTTTTTATTATTCGTACGATTCTCGCTACATGATATAAGCAAGATAATAAACAGAGGTAAAAGCCAGATTTTTTTCATTATTGTAAAAAGAATTAGTGAAACAAAAATAATTTAATTAGATTTGAAATCTATATGATTAACATATAATTATGTACTATTAAAAATAATAGTATCTTTGTGATAAGAAATCCCGTCCCGATGGGATTTTTTCTATTTATATAAACGATGAAGTTATGAGTAAAGTATCTTATTATACCGCAGAAGGATTAAAAAAATTAAAAGATGAATTGGAGCACTTAAAAAGTGTAATGCGTCCAAAGGCATCTCAAGATATAGCCGAAGCAAGAGATAAAGGTGATTTATCTGAGAACGCCGAATATGATGCCGCCAAAGAAGCACAAGGTCTACTTGAAATGCGAATTTCGAAGATGGAAGAAGTGTATTCGAACGCAAGATTAATCGATGAGTCGCAATTAGATGTTTCTAAAGCATTGGTGCTTTCTAATGTGAAAATTAAAAATCAAAGCAACGGTATGGAAATGACCTATACACTTGTTGCAGAAAGTGAAGCAGATTTAAAAACAGGTAAGATATCTGTAACTTCTCCAATAGGAAAAGGGTTACTAGGTAAGTCTGTAGGTGAAGTTGCAGAAATTACGGTTCCAAATGGTGTTTTGAAATTTGAAATCCTTGAAATTACAAGAGACTAAGTTCATTGCTAGGAAGGAAGTAATCCCACTATTAAGATTTTAAAAATTAAAAGATGAGTACAATATTCACCAAAATAGTAAACGGAGAAATCCCAAGTTATAAAATCGCCGAAGATGCTAATTTTTTAGCATTTTTAGATGTAAATCCAAATGCCAAAGGACATACACTTTGTATCCCGAAGCAAGAAATTAATAAGATTTTTGACATGGATGATGAGTTATATCTAGGGTTAATGCAGTTTTCTAAAAAAATTGCGATCGCTTTGGAGAAAACAGTTCCTTGCAAAAGAGTTGGAATGGCAGTTGTAGGACTTGAAGTTCCTCACGCGCATGTACATTTAATTCCGCTTAACGAAATGGACGAAATGCGTTTTCATAATAAAGTATCACTTACTAAAGAAGAATTTGAGGCTTTGGCCAAAAGTATCCAGGCTAATTTATAGTCTTAAATAAGTAAGTTTTAAATAAAATAAAACCACAAATTCAATAAATGAGTTTGTGGTTTTTATTTTTAAGAAGGAGGGTTTACCTTGTAGTTAAGCTGGATGATTGTTCCTTTTCCTATTTCCGATTGTAAAACTTTTATCTTACCACTATGATATTCCTCGACAATTCTTTTTGTTAGCGAAAGTCCTAAGCCCCAACCTCTTTTTTTGGTTGTAAAACCAGGTTCAAATATGGCTTTAAATTGGTTTTTTGGAATTCCGATTCCTGTGTCCGAAACATTTATTTTTACTAAGTTTCCGTCTTGTTCAATTTTTAATGTCAAATTCCCTTTTCCTTTCATTGCATCAATGGCATTTTTTACCAAGTTCTCAATTGTCCAACTATGAAGGATAGGATTAATCATAACCATAATAGGATTTTCGGGCATCTGGCAGGAGAAATTTACCTGTTTAGAAAAACGAGATTGTAAATAATCATATGTGTTTAATGTTTCCTGAATTATATCTTTGTTTTCAAGTACGGGAGAGGATCCAATTTTCGAGAAACGATCGGTAATAGTTTGTAAACGTTCAATATCTTTCTCGATTTCGGATGTGATTGATTCATCAATATTTTCAGTTTTCAGGAATTCGACCCAGCCAATTAATGAAGAAAGCGGTGTTCCTATTTGATGTGCTGTTTCTTTTGCCATTCCTGCCCAAAGTTTATTTTGGGTAGCCATTTTTGTACTTCTGTAAAAGTTGTAAACCAAACCGGCAAACAAGAAAATAATCAACAATAAAGCAACAGGATAATACTTGAGTTTATTCAATAACTCGGAGTTACCATAATAAAGCTCCTGATGTTTTCCAGGCGCATATTCGATTACAATAGCTTCATTTTCATTTTTTAAATTTTTTAAAAAAGAAATTGCTTTATGTTTATCTTTTATGATGGTTTCATCAATATTCACAGCGCTAATGATACTGTCTTTCTCAGTTAAAATTATAGGAATCGATGTGTTGTTGCTAAATATTAGCAGAGGTAATTCGACATCAGTGTTTTCGTCAGCATTGATTAATGTCTTTTGAGCATTTGCCCAGAGATTCATTTTTAACCGTTCTTCGTTTTTAAAAATCTGAAAAAAAGTATAAGTATTCCACAGAATTAATGAAATGATCAAAAAGGAAGCACAAATAATGATCCAGCGTGTAGTATTTCTTCTTTCTGAAAAAAACATAAATTAATTTTTGAGGTATAAATATAACGAAATAAACACAGTTTATATTTTGTGCGAAGGCAAAGATTTTATTTTTAAAATGTATTGACCTCTTTCGAAACTTAAACGATTTACGTACTTTTGTTGTCTTCTAATAATGATTAGAAAGATAAAAGTATGATTAGTATTGATCCAAAGGAAATTACGACAGCAAAATTGCAAGGTTACTTACAAAGTGCTGTTGGACCTAGACCTATTGCTTTCGCAAGTACTATAGATAAAGACGGAAAACCGAATTTATCGCCATTTAGTTTCTTCAATGTATTTAGTGCTAATCCGCCAATTTTAGTTTTTTCACCATCTCGTAGAGTACGTGATAATTCTATAAAACATACTTTAATCAATGCCGAGGCTACAGGAGAAGTTGTTATTAATGTTGTTAATTATGATATTGTACAACAAACATCGTTGGCAAGTACAGAATATGCCGATGGAGTTAATGAATTTATAAAATCAGGATTAACGCAAGTTCCATCAGATATTGTAAAACCATATCGCGTAAAAGAGTCGCCAGTACAATTTGAATGTAAGGTAACACAAATTATTCCGTTAGGGACAGAAGGAGGAGCTGGAAATCTAATTCTTTGCGAAGTGGTGAAAATTCATATTCACGAAGCAATTTTAGATGAAAACGGAGCTATTGATCAACATAAAATAGATTTGGTTTCCCGCTTAGGAAGTAATTGGTATTCGAGATCGAATCAAGGACTTTTTGAAGTCGAAAAACCACTTACAACTCTTGGAGTTGGAGTAGATGCGATACCTGATTATGTAAAAGAAAGTACTGTTTTTGATGGTAATGATTTAGGGAAATTAGGCAATATCGAAGCCTTGCCTACAATAGAAGAAGTTAGTATCTTTGTGAAAGAAAACTTTTCGGTGAAAGGAGTATTGAGCTCTGATGATGAGGTAAAAGTGCATAAAGAGGCTAAAAAGTATCTTGATAATAATGATGTAATATCGGCTTGGAAAGTACTTTTGGCTAAAAAGGATAAAAAATAAATAACAATTAAATAAAAACGGAGATGGAAGTTACAGGAAAAGTAAAAGTTGTTAATCCAGAACAACAAGTTAGTGCATCATTTAAGAAAAGAGAACTTGTAGTTACTACAGAAGAGCAATATCCTCAACACATCATGATCGAATTTACTCAGGATAAATGCGATTTGTTGAGTAGTTATAAAACGGGAGATCCAGTAAAAGTTTCAATTAACTTAAGAGGTAGAGAATGGGTTAATCCACAAGGAGAAACTAGATATTTTAACAGTATCCAAGGATGGAGAATTGAGAAATTAGATACAGCTGCTCCAGGTCAAACGCCTCCAATGCCTGCTGCAGAAGCTTTTGCTCCAGCTACAAATTTAAATGAAGACGAACCAGACGATTTACCATTTTAATCAATAGGTTTTGATTTTATAATAAGCAGACCCGGCAATTTTTTTAAATTTGTCGGGTTTTTATATTTTATCTAAAAATGTATTATTTATCCGAAGTTTTATTTTTTCCGCCAGTTTCAGAAGCCAATTATGATGGGATTCTGGCTATTGGTGGTGATTTATCTGTAGAACGATTGCAATTGGCATATCGCAACGGAATTTTTCCGTGGTTTAATGAAGGTGAACCGATATTATGGTGGGCACCAAATCCTAGGATGGTTTTGTTTTTGGATGAATTGATTGTGACTAAAAGCATGCGTAATATTCTTAATCGAAATATTTTTAAGGTTACTTTCAACCAGAATTTTAGAGATGTAATTTCGAATTGTCAGAAGATAAAACGTGATGGTCAAAACGGAACCTGGATTTCTAATAACATGATTGAATCCTATTGTAAACTTCATGAGATGGGTTTTGCAAAATCGGTTGAGGTGTGGGAGAATGATGTATTGGTAGGTGGTTTATATGGTGTAGATTTAGGACATGTTTTTTGTGGAGAAAGTATGTTCTCAAAAGTGTCAAATGCATCCAAAGTAGCTTTTATTGCTTTAGTAAATAAACTAAAAGAGGAGAATTATAAACTCTTAGATTGTCAGGTTTATAATCCACATCTGGAAAGTTTAGGGTGCCGAGAAATTGAACGTGATGTTTTTATGCAAATTTTAAATAATGATGAGTACTAGTTACATTGTAAAAGAACTTTATATCTATCCTATCAAAAGTTTGGCAGGAATTAGTTGTAAAAGCGCTATGGCCGAAGAAATGGGGTTTGAAAACGACCGCAGATGGATGCTTGTAGATGAGTTTAATCAATTTATTACCCAAAGGGAATATCCTTTTTTAAGTCAGTTCTACCCACAAATTTCGGATGGAAAGATGACAATAACATATCTAGATAAAAAGCATGAATTTTTTATTGATGAAAACTTAGGCGCACCAATTTCTTCGATGGTATGGGATGATAAAAGTGAAGTTGTTGAGGTAAATAAAACTACTTCAGAATGGTTTACTACTCAAATAGGATTTACTTGTAAACTAGTTAAAATCATTAATATCGGAGATAGAAAACATACTAGTTCAAAACTAGATACCACATTTAATGTTAGCCTTGCCGATGGTTATCCGTACTTATTGATAGGAAGCGAAAGTCTGGATAATTTAAATGAAAAACTCCAAGAGAAAATAACTTTTTTAAGGTTCAGACCCAATATTGTAATTACTACTACGGTTGCACACGAAGAAGATAATTTTGAAGCATTTCAGATTGGAAATGGCAAATTCAAAAATATAAAACCTTGCGGAAGATGCATCATGGTAAATAATGATCCTAGTAAAGGTGTTGTAAAAAAAGAACCATTAAAAACATTAAGTAAGTATCGTAAAATAGATAATTCCGTTTTCTTTGGTACAAATTTAATATGTCTGGAAAATGCTGTTATTAATGTTGGTGATACTATGGTTTTCTAGAAATTCAGTTTAATAAAGTTCCAGTTTATCGTATCAAAAAGAACTAATTCGTTATTTAATACAGGTAAACCCAGTATTAGTTTTAATGTTTCGTGTGCCATCATCGTACCGATTATTCCGGGTAATGTGCCAAGAACACCGTTGAGATTACAATTAGGAACATCTTTAGGGTCGGGCATTTCTGGAAATAAATCGCGTAAATTTTTACTGCCATTGTGATTAAAAACCGCTACTTGTCCTTCAAATTTTAAGATACTTCCGTAAACCAGTGTTTTGTTTAAATCCACACAAGTGTCATTAATAAGATAGCGAGTTTTAAAATTATCCGAACCATCTACAACAAAATCAAATTCCTGAATAATTTGAGATGCATTTTCGGGAGTCAATTTTTCTTCAAAAGGAATAACAGTAATTAACGGATTCAGTTTTTCGACTACAGTTTTAGCAGTCGAAGTTTTGGCTTGACCAACAGTTTCTTCTGTATATAAAATTTGACGATGTAGATTGTGAATTTCTATTATATCAAAATCTACAATACCGATTGTTCCCACTCCTGCGGTTGCTAAATATTGCAAAATAGGACAGCCCAAACCACCAGCACCAATAACCAATACTTTTGCTTGTTTTATTTTTTCTTGTCCGATATCACCAATTTCAGGCAACATCATTTGGCGGTTATAACGTAAAAAATCTTGTATTATACTCATGAAATTTTAGATTTTAGACTGTTGATTTTAGATTGTTGAAATCGTTACTCAAAAAAATATTATTATAGCTTTTGTTCCAATCTTTCCAAACAGGTTCGTACCCACTATTGGTAATAATTTTTGCTATTTCTTGGGCAGAACGTTCATCGCTAATCTCAAATTGCTCTAATGATTGTGGATCAACAACGTATCCGCCAGGGTTTGTTTTTGAACCTGCACTCATACTTGTTGTTCCAATCGGGATGATGTTATTTCTGAATTTTTCATTTTCACGCGTAGATATGGAGATTTCTAAATCTTCATTCCATAATCGGTATGCACAAATCAGTTGTGTTAAATCTTTATCATCCATAATAAAATTGGGTTCGATGATACCTTCGGCTGGACGTAACCTCGGGAAAGAAACGGAATACTTTGTTTGCCAATATTTTTTTTGGAGGTAATCTATGTGCAAAGCATTAAAAAAGCTGTCTGTACGCCAATCTTCTAAGCCTAATAAAACACCTAATCCAATTTTATGAATACCAGCTGTTCCAATTCTGTCAGGAGTTTCTAATCTAAAATCGAAATTTGATTTTTTGCCTTTAGTATGATATTTTTTGTAAATCTCCTGATGATACGTTTCCTGATATACTAATACAGAATAGACACCAGCTTCATGAAGTTTTTCATATTCTTCGGTAGAGAGCGGTTGAACTTCAACAGAAATAATCGAAAAATGTTCTCTTATTTGAGTAATGGCATTCAGAAAATAATTAATATTTACCGTATAATTTGCTTCGCCAGTTACCAATAAAACATGGTCGAATCCGATATTTTTTAAAGCTTCAACTTCCAGTTTAATCTCAGGGTCAGAAAGTGTTTTTCGTTTGATTTTATTGTCCAAGCTAAAACCGCAATAAGTACAAATGTTCTGGCATTCGTTACTTAAATAAAGTGGCGCATACATCTGAATCGTTTTGCCAAAGCGCTTCTTTGTCAATTCATGACATTCTTGCGCCATTTGCTCTAAATAAGGTAAAGCAGCAGGAGAAATTAATGCCAGAAAATCATCAAGATTTCGTTTGTTTTTAGTCAAAGCACGTTCTACTTGCTGAGAAGAAGTTTGATATATTTTGGATTGGATGGTATTCCAGTCGTATTGATTAAAAACAGATTTGAATGTGTTCATTGGATTTTGTTTTTTAACCGCAAAGGGCACAAAGGTTTACGCAAAGTCCGCAAAGCTTTGTGTTCTTAGCGTTTTTTCTTAGTGTACTTTGCGGTTAAATAATTTAAATTAATCATATAAAAAAGAAGTCAACGGGCTCGAAGCAATTGCTTGATTATATTGTTTTCCTAGTTTAGCTTCATAGGCTTTTCGGCCAGCGATTACAGCTTCCCTAAAAGCTTCTGCCATTAATTCTGGATTTCCTGCTACGGCAATTGCAGTATTAACCAAAACAGCATCAGCGCCTAATTCCATAGCTTTTGCGGCGTCGGAGGGGGCTCCGATTCCAGCATCGATAATTACAGGAACATTGCTTTGCTCGATTATAATCTCTAAGAAATCTATTGTCTTTAATCCTTTATTACTGCCAATAGGAGAGCCCAAAGGCATTACGGCAGCTGTTCCTACATCTTCAAGACGTTTGCATAAAACAGGATCAGCATGAATGTAGGGAAGCACAATAAAACCTAGTTTAGCCAATTCTTCGGTAGCTTTTAAAGTTTCGATAGCATCGGGCATTAAGTACTTTGGATCAGGATGAATTTCGAGTTTTAGCCAATTGGTTTCAAGGGCTTCACGTGCTAATTGCGCGGCAAATATTGCTTCTTTAGCATTTCTGGCGCCGGATGTATTTGGTAATAAATTAATTCTCGGATGTTTTAAATGTGATAAAATAGCATCGGTTTCAGTTTCTAAATCAATGCGTTTTAAAGCAACCGTAACTAATTCGCTTCCCGAAGCCAAAATAGCTTTTTCCATTTCCAGATTCGAGCCAAATTTTCCTGTTCCCAAAAATAAACGGGATTCCAGTATTTTATCGCCTATTTTAAATAATGACGTTTGCATATAATTTTTCGTTAAGTTGAGTAATGAGTTTTCCTTTTTCGGGACTTTTGGTAATTATTCCAGAAACAGCAATACCATGAATTCCGGTTTCTATTAATTGATCAGCGTTTTCTAATGTGATTCCGCCAATAGCATAAATAGGAATTTCGAAATTATTAGATTTGATTTTCTGCATAATCTCATAATATCCTTCTAAACCTAAAATCGGATTTAATTTCTCTTTAGTTTTTGTGAACTGAAATGGACCAAGACCAATATAATCGCAGCCATTTTTTATATGATTTGAAATATCTTCAAATGTATTGGCAGTTCCTCCAATGATTTTAGTATTTCCTAATATGGCTCGAGCTTCTTCAATTTTTGTGTCTGAAAGTCCTAGATGAACTCCATCGGCAGCAATTTGTTGTGCCAGATATACATTGTCATTGATGATGAAATTAGCTAGGTATTCTTCGCATAAAAATTTTACCGCTTCCGCTAAAGCAAAAGCATTCTTTGTAGTTTGGTTTTTAAATCGCATTTGTACCCAATCACAGCCATTATCTAACGCCTCGTGAATATTGTACAATTGTGCCTCGATTGTATTTCCTTGTGAGATGTATTGTAGTTTATTGTACATAATGATATCCGATTAAGGTTGAAGTTGAATTCAAGTATTTTTCGATATAATTTTTAGCATTTACACAGGCTGATTTTAAATCTTGACCCAAAGCCAGATTAGCAGCAATAGCCGATGATAATACGCAACCCGAACCATGTTTGGCATAACATTTGGTGTTATTTGGCGTAAGCACAAAAAGATCATTTTGGCTATAGAAATAATCAGTTCCGATAGCTTTGTTGTTATGTCCGCCTTTTAATAAAATAGCCGTTGGGATTTGTTTATCTAATTGACTTTCGTCAAAATCAAAATCAGGAAATAGTTTTTTTACTTCATTAAAATTTGGTGTAATCAAATCAATTTTAGCAAGTATTTCGATTAAATCAGTTTTGTTTTCGATGGTAATAAAATCAAATTCGGTTGTAGATTTTAAAACCGTATCCCAGACTATTTGGGTTTTAGGCGAAAGTTCTTTTATATTAAAAATAATTTCTTTTAAATAATGTAGAGAAGGAACAATACCGATTTTTACCACCTTTATATCATAACTTACGAATAGTGTTTTTATAGAGCGTAACACAAAATCAAGAGATGTCCATTCTATTTCAAAGAATTCTTTTTCTGTCTGAATTGAATTTCCTGTATTTATGGCAAGTCCAGCTACATGATGTTGCTCAAAAGTTTTGCAATCTGCTAGAACTCCAGCACCGCCAGATGGATCAAAACCAGCTATTGTAAGTACGAAAGGGCGATTCTCTGACATGATTTAAAATTTTTAATTGGGTTTTCGGAATTCCAAATAGTTCCTAATAAAGCAACATTATCAAAGCCATTTATCAACGACTTTTCTATATTTTTAGCATTAATTCCGCCTAAAGCAATCAGTTTAGTTTTTGTATTAGTTCTGTCTTTTATGGCTTCAAATAAATCTGTTTTAGGAAGATAATCGTCCTTAGAAATACTTGGATAAACAGGACTCAAAAAAGCATATTCAAATTCGGGAGCTAATGAATTAAAATCCGAAATTGAATGTGTTGATGTTGATGAAATTAGATTTGTAAACTTTGGAGGTAACTCCAGATTCTTTTTTCTTTTTTCCTCTGTAAAATGGATTCGATTTATCTTAAAACTTTCGACTAATTCATGGTGACTGTGTAATACCAATTGCGGTCTAAATTCAGGATTTATCTGAGCTACAAACGAAATCATTTCCTTTAGCGAATAACTAGGTTTTCGAACATGAAACAATTGTAATCCTTCCTCAAAAAGAGAATGGATTACATTTATTTCGTTTGCTATTGCTGTTGGATTTGATAGAACTATCATAGTCTTGCCTCTTTGTTCTATTTTCTTTCTTAAATATAAATCTCTTTTCCTAACTCAATAAACTCTTCCGATTTCTCTTGCATTCCTTTTTCGGCTGCAGCCACATCACGGATTTCCTGAGATATTTTCATAGAACAGAATTTTGGACCACACATCGAGCAGAAATGAGCAATTTTTGCACCTTCAGCAGGAAGTGTTTCATCGTGGAATTCTCTTGCTGTATCAGGGTCTAATGATAGATTAAACTGATCTTCCCATCTAAATTCAAAACGTGCTTTACTCAATGCATTGTCACGATATTGTGCTCCCGGATGGCCTTTGGCTAAATCGGCAGCATGAGCTGAGATTTTATAAGTGATAACGCCATCTTTTACATCCTTTTTATTTGGCAGACCTAGATGCTCTTTTGGTGTAACATAACACAACATCGCGCAACCATACCAACCAATCATTGCAGCTCCAATAGCCGAAGTAATATGGTCATAACCCGGTGCAATATCTGTAGTTAATGGGCCAAGAGTGTAAAATGGAGCTTCATTACAATGTTCTAATTGTTTGTCCATGTTTTCTTTAATCATATGCATTGGCACGTGACCTGGACCTTCTATAAATACCTGAACATCATGTTTCCAGGCAATTTTGGCTAATTCTCCAAGAGTTTCCAGTTCGGCAAATTGTGCAGCATCATTGGCATCGGCAATAGAACCTGGACGTAAACCATCTCCTAGAGAAAAAGCTACATCATATTGTTTCATGATTTCGCAGATTTCCTCAAAGTGAGTATATAAGAAGTTTTCTTTATGATGAAATAAACACCACTTTGCCATTATAGATCCACCACGAGAAACAATTCCTGTAACACGTTCGGCAGTAAGATGAATGTAACGTAATAAAACACCTGCGTGAATCGTGAAATAAGAAACACCTTGCTCGGCTTGCTCGATAAGAGTATCACGGAAAACTTCCCAAGTTAAATCTTCGGCAATTCCTTTTACTTTTTCGAGTGCCTGATAAATAGGAACTGTCCCAATTGGCACTGGCGAATTACGAATAATCCATTCTCTGGTTTCGTGAATGTTTTTTCCTGTAGATAAGTCCATTATAGTATCAGCTCCCCAGCGACAAGCCCAAACAGCTTTTTCGACTTCTTCCTCAATGGTCGATGTTACAGCACTATTACCAATATTAGCATTTATTTTTACCAAGAAATTACGACCTACAATCATAGGTTCGCTTTCGGGATGGTTAATGTTGTTCGGAATAATGGCGCGACCAATTGCGACTTCGCTTCGTACAAATTCTGGAGTTATCTTGCTTTTTGGAGTATTAGCACCAAAACTATGTCCAGCATGTTGGCATTGCATAGCTTTAGTTTGCTCATTTAGTAACTCAATACGTTGGTTTTCGCGAATGGCAATATATTCCATTTCAGGAGTAATAATTCCTTGTTTAGCGTAATAAAGTTGTGTAACGTTTGCGCCTTTTTTGGCACGTTTTGGTTGGTGTAAATACTCAAAACGCAAGTGATTTAAACTCTCATCATTTAATCGAATTTGTCCGTAATCAGAACTGATTTCGTCTAGAATTTCTACATCATTTCGCCCTAAAATCCATTCTTCTCTTAAGCGAGGTAATCCTTTTCGGATGTCGATTTGGATATTCGGATCGGTGTAAGGGCCTGATGTATCATAAATTGTTACAGAAGGATTTTTTTCGATTCCGCCATTAGAAAGTCTGGTATCGCTAAGAGTTACCTCGCGCATAGCAACTTTTATGGGATGTATTTCTCCGTTAACATATACTTTATTGGAGTTAGGGAAAGGAGTTCTGGATATTTTTTCTTCGTTAGTCATGGGAGGAAGTTTAAAGTTTTTAACTTGATTGTAAATTTTGTTAGATGTTTTATAGTGACGCATGTGTACAGGCGCATATGTAGAGACGCATTGCAGTGCGTCTTCAGTTCGTTGATAGATACAATTATCCTCCCTGCGTAGCAGAAATAATTAAGATTTCGTCGGTTTCGTTTAGGATATGAGTATTCCAGATGGGTTTTGGAATAACGGTGTTATTTATGGCAACGGCAATGCCATTTTGTTTGTTGGGAATTTCGAGATCGAGCAATGCTTGAACGCTAAGAGTTTCAGCATTGAATTGTTTGGTTTCTTGATTGATTTTTAGTTCCATTCCTTCAGAATTTAGTATATAGTTATACTTTAGGAATGGCTACAATGGCATATAGGTATGCACGGAAGTCATCTTACTTTTCCCTACGCTAGTATGAACTAGATCAGGTTCAGAGGGTAAAATCTCAGCCTACTTTATTGTAGACACCCCTAAAGTGTGAAGCAAATGTAATAATTTTTTGTTTAAACATTTAATGTTTAACGTTTAAAGTTGTTAGATGTCTAACTTCCCCTTTGGGGATTGAGGGGATTTCCAGCAATCTTCGATATGATCATTGACCATTCCTGTGGCTTGCATTTGGGCGTAAATAACGGTTGAGCCAACAAATTTAAATCCTCTCTTTTTTAAATCTTTACTAATCGCGTCAGAAAGTGGAGTAGTGGCAGGAACGTCTTTTAAGGTTTTTGGATTGTTGATGATGGGTTTTCCATCAGTAAATTTCCAGATGTAATCGGAAAAACTTCCAAATTCCTCTTGTATTTTTATAAATGCCTGAGCATTGCTAACTGCCGAACGTATTTTTAATTTGTTTCGGATTATTCCAGTATCTTGTAATAAGGATTCGATTTTGTCTTCGGGATATTGAGCGATTTTTTTATAATCAAAATTGTCAAAAGCTGCTCTAAAATTTTCTCTTTTGTTTAATATCGTTATCCAGCTTAATCCTGCTTGAAAGGTTTCGAGAGTAAGAAACTCAAATAATGATGCATCATCGTAAACAGGAATACCCCATTCTTCGTCATGGTATTTTTTGTATAAATCGCTTGCTGAGCACCAGCCACATCTTATTGGTTCCATTTTTAATTATATTTTTTTAAATATTGAAATTTGTGAAACTGTTTCCTTTTCAGTTTTAGTTAAAATTCTAATTTTTAATGTGCTTTCGTTTAGCACTATAATTTCTGAGTTTGCAGGTTCTGATTCTATGATATGATCAGAGTCTAGCATATATTTTATAAGAGAAAGAGTAGATTCGTTTTTTATGTATTTTCCATTGTCTTCGATAGTATAACATTCTTCTTTGTGTTTACTAAACAGTATGACTTTATATGTTCCGTCAGGCAGGAATTCTATATAATCTTTACCGCATTCTGTTACATTGACACGGTCTGTAAAAATCTCGTGGTCGATGGGACCAATTCCGTATTGTAAAATTTCCCATTTACCAACAATTGAAGCATTTTTTTCATTGTCGCTGTCATTGCTACAGCCTGTAGCAGTAAATATTAATGTCGTTATAAATAAAAAGAGAATGCTTGTTTTGTTCATTTTGTGATTGGTTTTATTGTTCAAAATTGCTTGACAAAAGTAATATTTCGAGGGCATAAAAAAAACCTCAAATCTATAAGACTTGAGGTTTTTATAAATTGTAATTTTCTAAATAAATTAGATCTTTTTGTAGATAAAAATTTCTGAAACTTTTACTTTTTCTACTTCATAACTACGTTGAGTTTTTAAAGTACTATCGTCTAGAATTACGATTTCAGAATCAACTGCCTCAGGCTCTTCTTCACTACCTTTAAGGGTAAGTGTTGATCCATTTTTTGTGTATTGACCACCATCTTGTATTGTGACACATTTTCCGTTTTCTTTATCGAACAAAATTACTTTATATGTTCCATCAGCGAAAAACTCCATGTAGTCTTTACCACATTCAATTTCATTGTCGTGATCTTGTAATGCTTCTTGACCACCAGCTCCAATTCCATATTGTGAGAATGCCCATTTACCAACGATTGATGCATCGTTGTCATTATCACTGCTACATGATGAAATAGCTAATCCAAGTACTGCTACAAATAAGAATAGAATGTAATTTTTTTTCATTTTAGTTTAGGTTTTTTTTTGTTAAAATTAGTTCGCAAAACTAATGTTTTAAACTATAAATCAAAAAAAATAAACAGGTTTTTATGTGTTAATTTGTGACAAAATGTTAATTGTTTGACTATGAGAAGGGTGTCTTGTGAGATTACTTCCCTATTTTCCAATGGTAGCCTTTTACAGAAGGAATATAGGCTGAAGTTCCAATGATAATTAAGTCGTGATAGGTTTTCTTGTTGTATTTTATTCCAATTGCTCTCCCGGAAGTGTACATTTTGTTTGCTTCAAATTTAATCTTTATTCGAGCATCGGTAAATTTAGCATCTGAAATTCTTTCAATAAACCAAGTCGATTTCCATTTGATGTCAAATTCATCTTCGGCAGTTTTGGTGATGCTTTTAATTAATTTTACGCCCTCTTTAGGGATATTGTGAATCTCAATTAATTCTTTTTGAGTTAGCGTTTCACCTGTTTTGCAAGTGGATAGTAATTTTTGGAAATAAATAAAACCTTTGAGTTTTTCAGTTTCGGGATTTTCTATTCCTATGCTATCTTTTGAGGTAATTGCTTCTTTGGTAATTTTTTTGGTTTTTGTTGTTTTCTCAGTGGAAACTATTGTGCTTGAAATAGAATCTTTTACTGCTGTTATGGTTTCTATTGTGTTTTTTGAGATGCTTTTTATTTTCTCGGAAATTGCGGTAGTAGATTGTAGTAATTGTTTTCTATCATTTTTGTTGCAACTAAATGAGCAGTATGCAATTAAAATTAATAAAAGGATATAGTAGTTTTTCATGCGCTAAACTTATCTTTTTTTTCTTTAGAATTATCTTCATCTAAATATTTTTTAATCAAATGATGTCCAACATAGATTAATGGAGTTAATACTATTGCCAGAGTAAGCTTGAATGTATACCCTGTTAAAGCCGACGAAATAAAGGTATCAAAATTAATTTTTCCAGGCAACCAAAAAGCAATTCCCAGAACAATGAAAGAATCGAATAATTGTGAAATAACAGTTGAACCGGTCGCGCGTAGCCATATTTTTCTTTCTCCTGTTCGTTTTTTGAAAAACCAAAATATCCAAACGTCTATTAATTGAGAAGCCATAAATGCAATAATACTACCAACAATAATCCACATACTTTGTCCAAAAACGGCAAGAAATTGATCGTCATTTACAGGACTAATTCCTTTTGCGGCTGGAATTACGATTGCTATAAATAATATAAGAAAGGCATAAGCAATTAAACAGGCGGTTATGAAAGAAAGCTTTTTTACACCTTTTTCTCCAAAGTATTCATTTATTAAATCTGTTGTTAGAAAAACAATTGGCCAAGGCAAAATTCCGATGCTCATAACAAAAGGACCAACTTGAATTAATTTTCCTCCAATTAATTCAGCTACTACTGCATTGGTAATAAAAATTCCGGCAAGTATAACAAAAACAATTTCTTTTCGGGTTTTAAACATACATATTTTTTAATGTGCCAAATTTAATATATTATTCCGAGTATTTATTTTCATTGAAAATATTCTAAGTTGTATGGGGTGTAGATCTGTTTTTTATTTATTTCATACTGATTAATAGTTATATTTGATTATTGTATTTGTTTTCAAAAATATATTAGATAACGAGATGAAAAAAAATATTACTATTCTTATTATGGCTACTTTTTTAACTACTGCTCAATCTCAGACAAATTCTCAGAATCCATTATTACAAAAATGGACTGGTCCGTATGGTGGTGTGCCAGCTTTTACGGAGTATAAAATAGCCGATTTAAAACCTGCTTTTGATGTTGCTATCAAGCAAAAAAATGATGAGATTGATGCTATTGCTAATAATGCAAAACCTGCAACTTTTGATAATACAATTGCCGAATTGGAACGTTCTGGTAAAACCTTGTCGCGAGTTATGACAGTTTACGGTATTTATTCTTCGAATATTAGTACTCCTGAATTTGCTTTGATAGAAAAAGATATCGAGCCATTACTTGCAGGGCAATCAACTAAGTTTTATCAAAACAGAAAGTTATTTGCTAGAATCGAAAAACTATATAATTCTCCTGATAAAAAGAAATTAACTAGCGAGCAACAAAGACTTATTTGGGTTTATTATACAGAGTTTAATAAGCAAGGAGCTAATTTAAGTGATGGGGATAAGGCAAAAGTTGCAGAAATTAATAAGCAATTATCAACGTTGTTTTCTAAGTTTAGTCAAAATTTATTGGCTGAAGAAAATGACCAATATGTTGCATTAACCACTGATGCTGATTTTGATGGTTTGCCTGACGGAATAAAAAAAGCTGCTATAGCTCAAGCCAAAGAAAGAAAACTTTCGACAATGGGTTGTATTGCTAATACACGTTCTTTTGTAGAGCCTTTTTTAACTTTTTCGACTAATAGAGTGTTAAGAGAGAAAGTTTGGAGAATGTTTATAAACAGAGGAGATAACGGAGACGAACATGATAATAAATCGACTTTGGTCGAAATATTACAGCTTCGTGCAGCAAAAGCTAAACTTTTGGGATATCCTACTTTTGCACATTGGAATTTAACGAATAGAATGGCTAAAACTCCCGAAAGAGCAATGGCTTTAATGGAAGCTGTTTGGGAGCCTGCTGTAAATCAAGTTCACAAAGATGTTGCCGATATGCAGAAGATTGTTGTTGCCGAAGGAGGAAAGTTCCAGATAGAACCTTGGGATTATCGTTATTATGCTGAAAAAGTTAGAAAAGCAAAATATGATTTAGATCAAAATGTGGTTAAAGAATATCTTCAACTAGAAAAATTACGTGAAGGAATGTTTTGGGTTGCTGGTGAATTGTTTGATTTAAAATTTAAACAAATAACAGATGTTCCTGTATATCATCCAGATGTAAGGGTTTGGGAAGTGTCTAATATAAAGACTGGAAAAGTAGTTGGTTTATGGTATTTTGATCCATATGCTCGTAAAGGAAAGCGTTCAGGAGCTTGGATGAATGCGTATAGAAAGCAACAAAAACTAGATGGTAATGTCCTTACGATAGTTTCTAATAATAGTAATTTTATAAAAGGGAATGATAATGAACCTATTTTGATTTCATGGACAGATGCTACTACTTTGTTTCATGAATTCGGTCATGCATTACATGGTTTATGTTCGGATGTTACGTATCCTACATTATCAGGAACTGCTGTTGCAAGAGATTATGTAGAGTTCCCGTCTCAAATTCTAGAGCGTTGGTTAGAAACTCCTGAGGTGCTGAATAAATTTGCTTTGAACTATAAAACAGGAACACCTATTCCTAAAGATTTGGTTGAGCGTATTGCGAAAGCAGCAACATTTAATGAAGGATTTTCTACTGTAGAGACAATTTCAAGTTCGCTTATCGATATGAAATTACATTTAGCAGGAGATTCGGTTATAGATCCTACAGTTTTTGAAAAAGAAATATTGACTAAACTTAATATGCCTAAAGAAATTGTAATGCGTCATCGTATTCCTCAATTCGGACATATTTTCTCTAGTGATGGTTATGCAAGTGGATATTATAGTTATTTATGGGCAGATGTAATCAGTGCAGATGCTTATGAAGCTTTTACAGAGGCAAAAGGACCTTATGATAAGGATGTTGCCAAAAGGTTACACGATAAGATATTTAGTGTTGGTAATACAACAGATCAGGAAGAAGCTTATAGATCTTTTAGAGGACACAATCCTGAGATTAATGCTTTAATGAAAGCAAGAGGTTTTGAAGTTCCGGTTGCAAAATCAAACAAATAGTTATAATAAAAAAGAGAGACCGTATAGTCTCTCTTTTTTTATGCGAATTAGAATAGATTATCCTAAAGTAACTCTTTTGAAACCTGTAATTTCAACATTGAATCCTTTAACGTAATCACCAACTTTTTTACTATCATCTTTGATGAAGTTTTGGTCAAGTAAAGCTTTCTCTTGATCTAAAGTAGTGTTGTCAGAGATGAAACGTTGAACTTTTCCTGGAATAATTTTATCCCAAATTTGTTCTGGTTTACCTTCAGCTTTTAATTCAGCTTTAGCATCTTCTTCAGCTTGTTTTAAAACTTCTTCAGTTAATTGAGAGAAAGAAATGTATTTAGGAACATTTTTTAAAGTTTTTCCTAAACGTTTAGCTTCTTCATTATCCTTTTCGATTACAGCAATACGAGCAGCAAGTTCAGATTCAACGAAAGCAGGATCAAAATCTTTGTAAGATAATGTATCAGCTCCCATAGAAGCAACTTGCATAGAAACATCTTTAGTTAAAACGTCAGCGTTAGGAATTGCAGCAGAAATTGCAGTTAATGCAGCAATTTTGTTAACGTGAACATAAGATCCAACAAAAGCACCTTCTAAAATTTCAAAACCACCGATTTCGATTTTTTCTCCGATAACTCCAGTTTGCTCGATTAATTTTTCAGCAACAGTAATTCCGTTGAAATCTGAAGCTAAGAATTCTTCTTTAGAAGAGAAGTTGATTGCTTTTTTAACTAATTCTTTAGCTAAAGCTATAAAAGTTTCATTTTTACCTACGAAATCAGTTTCGCAGTTTAAAGTGATGATAGCTCCTTTAGTATTGTCAGCATTGATAAAAGAAACAGCAGCTCCTTCAGAAGACTCACGGTCAGAACGGTTAGCAGCAACTTTTTGTCCTTTTTCTCTAAGGACTTGTATAGCTTTATCGAAATCTCCGTCAGCCTCAACTAAAGCTTTTTTACAGTCCATCATTCCGGCACCTGTAGATTGTCTTAATTTATTTACGTCTGCAGCAGTAATTGTTGCCATAATATTTTGAATTTTAATGTTAAAAGTAAAAATTCCAATCCTTAAATCTCAAATTCCAATTTTATTAAATTATCAACGTTACGTTTCTAATTTTTTATGGGATTTGGAATTTAAAAATTGGAATTTAAATGTTTATTTATTCTTTTGTTTCAGCAGGAGCTTCAACAGCTTCAGCAGCTGGAGTTGCTTCGTCTGTAGCAGGCAATAAGTCAGTCTCTTTATCAGAACCTCTGTCAGAAAGACCTTCAACGATTGCAGCTGTAACTAAAGATAAAATTTTATCAATTGATTTAGAAGCATCATCATTTGATGGGATTACATACTCTACTTCTCTTGGATCAGAGTTAGTATCCACCATTGCAAAAACTGGAATGTTTAATTTTTGTGCTTCTTTTATTGCGATATGTTCAGCTTTGATATCTACTACGAACAATGCTGCAGGTAGTCTAGACATGTCTGCGATTGAACCTAAGTTTTTCTCTAATTTAGCACGAAGACGATCTACTTGTAAACGCTCTTTCTTAGAAAGTGTCATGAAAGTACCGTCTTTCTTCATTTTATCAATAGTAGCCATTTTTTTAACAGCTTTACGGATAGTTACGAAGTTAGTTAGCATTCCACCAGGCCATCTTTCAGTGATATAAGGCATGTTTGCAGCTTTTGCTTTATCAGCAACGATGTCTTTAGCTTGTTTTTTGGTAGCTACGAATAATATTTTTCTACCTGATGCAGCGATTTTTTTCAAAGCTTCATTAGCCTCTTCGATTTTTGCTGCAGTTTTATATAGATTGATAATGTGAATACCATTACGCTCCATATAAATGTAAGGAGCCATGTTTGGATCCCATTTTCTAGTCATGTGTCCAAAGTGAACACCTGCTTCTAGTAATTCTTTTACTTCTACTTTGTTTGCCATTTTTGTACTAGTTTACGTTCTGTTGATTAGCAATGCATAAATGGCGATTTTGTCGGCTTTATACATTTAGATGCTAAACTATTTCCTACCTCGATAGGAGAGCAACAACAACTGTGTTTTTTAAATTCAATAATAATTGATATGCCTTGTTCCAAATGAACAAGACAGGTAATATTAACGTTTAGAGAATTGGAATCTCTTACGAGCTTTCTTCTGACCGAATTTCTTACGTTCAACCATTCTTGGATCTCTTGTTAATAAACCTTCTGGTTTTAAGATAGCTCTGTTTTCAGCATTTACTTCACACATAACACGTGCTAATGCCATTCTTACAGCTTCTGCTTGACCAGTTGAACCACCTCCGTAAACGTTTACTTTTACATCAAAGTTATTTACATTTTCTGTCATAGACATTGGTTGTAAAACTTTGTACTGTAAAGTTGCAGTTGGGAAATAGGTTGCGAATTCTTTTTTGTTTACAGTGATTTTCCCTGTTCCTTCTGAAACATAAACACGTGCAACAGCGGTTTTTCTTCTACCGATTTTGTGAATAACTCCCATTACTTAAGATCGTTTAGGTTAACAGTTCTAGGTTTTTGAGCTCCTTGTTTGTGCTCAGATCCTACAACAACATTTAAATTTCTGAAAAGTTCAGCTCCTAATTTGTTCTTAGGTAACATCCCTTTTACTGCTTTCTCTACTAATAATGCAGGGTTTTTTGCTTGCAATACTTTAGCAGTTAAAGTTCTTTGTCCTCCTGGGTAACCTGTATGACGCATGTAAATTTTGTCATCCATTTTTTTACCTGTAAGGTTAATTTTTTCTGAGTTGATAACAATTACGTTATCTCCACAGTCAACGTGCGGTGTGTAACTTGGTTTGTACTTACCTCTTAAGATCATTGCAACCTTTGAAGCAAGACGTCCTAAGTTATGACCTTCAGCGTCAACAACAATCCACTCTTTAGTTACAGTGGCTTTGCTAGCTGAAACTGTTTTGTAGCTTAATGCGTCCATAATATTATTTTAATTAAACATTCCATCCCCAATAAAGGGGTTGCAAAAGTACAATTAATTATTTTAAAACCAAATACCTTAAAAGATTATTTTAAATGCTGAAAATCAGGAGATATCTTTCTTATTTAAAAGTATAAAAAAACCAGCATTACAATTAAGTATGCTGGTTTAGATATTTGTGGATGTATTTTTGCTAAACAATAAATAAATTTGCGATGTCTACAACTTGTTGCGTTGTAAGCGGTTCATCATATGCTTCAGATCCTGCTGCTGCACCAAATAATGCCGCTGTGTTAAATCCAGCTTGTACTGTAAGTTGTTCACCATCATATACTGCCTGAGTTTGTATTGGCATTCCTGCACCTCTTTCGCTTCCGGTAATCCATCCTTTAAGTCCGCGTAATCTTCTTACTTCGGATGCGTGACGTGCCTCTACAGAATGTATTTGTAACGCTGCAGTTAATAAATCTGGTGTAGAAATTAAATTTCCAGCCTGACCTTTATATGCTCTTACGCCTGTGTCTTCGAATGCTTGTGCCAAAGCTAAGAATGTTGGATAATCATGAAATGGATCAAATGCGCCACCAACAGTAAAGTCAAAAGTAGGTTTAGGAACAAAATTTGCACTTGCTGTTCCGCCTAATCCTGCAATTAAAAATTTAACGTGATCTGATTCGTGGGCTGCTATTTGTTGAAAAACTTTTAAATCACGCCCCCCATTTTCTGATGCTGGAATAACACCTGAATCTAATGCCATGGCATAAAACTCATTTTCCAAATATTCTAATGTCAATGCAAATTGCAAAGCTCCAATTGGAGTTGCTGGAGTCGCAGTTATATCTTTGGCTAAAGCTTTATTGGCCAAAGCCGAAAGTCCAAACGGGACAGAGGCTATTGCCAAGGTCTTTCCGATACTTCCAAATTGTGTAAAACTGTCTCTTCTTGAACCCGTGCTTCTCATTGCGCTCTCATCTGCAAAGGTTTCTATAAATTTTAATATATTCATAATTTCTAAGATTTAAGTGGGTACGTTTATGGTAAATACTTGGCTGTAAATTGAGTTGTTATAAAACCTCCAGCAATAGGTAAGATTTTTGAAGGATCTTTTGCTGCATCTAATCCAGTTGTAGGATTTACTATATCGTCGCCTGCAAAATCGGTAGAGTTTGGATTAATCAAACTTCTTATTGCCGATGCGTGTCTTGCCTCTACAGAAACAATTTTTCCAGCCAATAATAAATAGTCGGCACTTTTAATTAATTTTCCTGCACCATTATAGGCAGCAACTCCAGTATCTTCAAGAGCTTTGGCAGTTGCAAGTACATCTGTACGGCTGTTAAAGTTTAGTGAGCCGTAATTAAATGCCAAATTAGGGAGTAATTGAGTGCTTGGGCTAGGAAGTGCTCCAGTTAATGCAGCTTTAAAAAACTCTCTGTGAATTACTTCGTGGTGATATAAATCGGTAAGTACTTGTTTTTCAATATCGTTAAATACAGTGTTAAAGCTTGAAGCATTTACAACCTTTGTGTAAAAGTCTGCTTCTAATTGTTCTAGGGCATATGCATATGTTAATACACCAAAATCTCCAGATCCTAAATCGAAGACTCCATTTCTAATCCCCGGTAATGAAGTGTCATCAACTGGCATATCTTCATTATTATCGTGACTACATCCTGCCAAAAGTAAGCCAGTTCCAACTATCGTTAGTCCGCTGAGCTTAAGAAAACTCCTCCTATTATTTAATAGGGGGTTAACTTCGTGAATTTTAACTTCATTTTTCATAATTTAAATTCTTTAAAGGTTGTTAATAGCAATTATAATTATCACGTAAATAGTTATAAACGAAATTTTTAGGCGGGCGGTTTTAAATTTTGGCTTTATTTTAATTTTTTATTTAAAGTATTTTAAGAAGGAGATGTAATTTCTTGAAATTTTAATGCAGGTTTTGGATTGTTTTTGTTTTAATTTCCGTAATTCTACTATATTTGTATTAATTCAATAAAATTATCTAAATGAAAGCTAAAGCAACTCTAAAACAAATCGCAAAAGAACTTAATGTTTCTGTGTCTACAGTTTCTAAGGCACTTAATGATAGTCCTGAAATTAGTGAGCAAACTAAAATTAAAATTAAAGAGTATGCCAAACTAAAAAATTACAAACCGAATGTTATTGGTTTGAATTTAAAAAACCGTAAAACAAAAACGATTGGAGTTATTATACCTAATATATTAAACTCATTTTTCGCGAAGGTTTTTAGTGGTATCGAAAAAGTAGCAGATAAAAAAGGATATAATGTAATTACGTGTATTTCGAATGAGTCTCTAGAAAAAGAAATTCATACACTCGAAATGTTAAGTAATGGAACCATTGATGGGTTTATTTTATCAGTTTCTGAAGAAGCTCAAAAGTTACAAGAATACAATCACTTTAAAGAAATTATAAATGATGGAACGCCAATTGTAATGTTCGACAGAATTGCAGAAGGTGTAGAGTGTGATAAAGTGGTAGTTGATGATTTTGACTCGGCTTTAAATTCAACGCAACATTTGATTAATTTAGGATGTAAAAACATAGCCTTGATTTCTTCTGTAGATAATTTAAGTGTTGGGAAATTGAGAGCAGATGGATATTTGAAAGCTTTAAAAGACAATAATATTCCTGTAAATGAAAAAATAATTCTTCGTACAGACTCTGAGGAGGATATGAAAAGTAAAATAGACGCAATTTTTGATCATAAAATAGATGCGATTTTTGCTTTAGATGAAAATGATTCAGTTGCAGCTTTAAGAGTTAGTTTGAAAAAAGGATTTAAAGTTCCGGAAGATATATCGATAATAGGTTTTGCAGATGGAATTTTGGCTTCGAGACGTTTATCACCAAGTTTAACTACAATAAGCCAACACGGAATAGAAATTGGTGAAGTGGCTGCCAAACGATTAATATCAAGATTAGAAGAAAAAGAAGGGGAGACTACCGATTACGAAACCATCGTAATTAAAACCAAGCTGAAAGAGAGAGAATCAACAAGAAAATCTAAATAATAAAAAAATCCATTAGCACTGCTAATGGATTTTTTTATGACACTAATTTAGGGAATGAATTTGAATACTAATTGATAAATTAGTATTTCATAAGGGCTAAATTTTTTTAATGCGCCTCTAACCAATCTTTACCCAAACCTAATTCTACTTCTAAGGGAACTGCCATTATAAATGCATTTTCCATTTCGTGTTTAATCATAGGTTGAATTTTTTCAAGTTCATCGTTGTGTACGTCAAACACAAGCTCATCATGCACTTGAAGTAACATTTTAGATTTCCAATTTTCAGATGTTAGTTTTTTATAGATGTTGATCATCGCAATTTTGATAACATCGGCAGCACTTCCTTGTATCGGAGCGTTTACAGCATTTCTCTCTGCACCACCACGAACAATTGCATTTTGGGAATTAATATCTTTTAAATAACGACGACGACCTAGAATAGTTTGTACGTAGCCATTTTCTCTTGCAAATTCTATTTGTTCCTGGATATATGATTTTAATCTTGGATATGTTTTATAGTATGCTTCAATTAAAGTTGCACTTTCGCTTCTTGATAATGAAGTTTGGTTACTTAGTCCAAAAGCGGAGACACCATAGATAATACCAAAGTTTACTGTTTTGGCATGGCTACGTTGTTCTCGAGTTACTTCTTCGAGTGCGACATTAAATACTTTGGAAGCGGTCGATTTATGAATGTCTTCGTGATTCTGGAATGCTTTTATCATATTCTCTTCGCCACTTAAAGCAGCGATAATTCGCAATTCTATTTGAGAGTAATCGGCAGAGATTAAGGTATAATTTTCATCGCGAGCAATAAAAGCTTTACGTATTTGTCGGCCTCTTTCGGTACGAATCGGGATATTTTGTAAGTTGGGATTGTTTGAGCTTAAACGACCTGTTGCGGCTACAGTTTGCATATAATCGGTATGTACCCTTTTGGAAACAGGGTCTACCTGTAATGGCAAAGCTTCAACATAGGTGTTTTGCAATTTTACAAGAGAACGCCAGTCTAGAATTGCAGCAACAATCTCATTGTCTTTGGCCAAATAGCTTAAGATTTCTTCACCAGTTGCGTATTGACCTGTTTTGGTTTTCTTTTGCTTTGCTCCGCCAATTTTTAATTTATCAAATAAAATATCTCCCAATTGCTTAGGTGATGCAAGGTTGAATTGCTCACCTGCAATCTCATAAATTTTGGCTTCTAATGTTTTAATATCATTGCCTAATTCTTCTGATAATGATTTTAAAAAGTCAACATCAAGTCTAATTCCTTCGGTTTCCATTGCAGCCAAAACACTAACCAATGGAATTTCGATTTCATCGAATAATTTTTTGGTCTCGGTTTTGTCTAATTCTGTTGTGAATATTTCTTTTAGTTGTAAAGTTACGTCGGCATCTTCAACAGCATATTCTTTTATATCCTCGAGAGGAACATCACGCATCGATTTCTGGTTCTTTCCTTTTTTACCAATTAAATCTTCAATTGATTTTGGAGCATATTTTAAATAAGTTTCTGATAAAATATCCATATTATGACGCATATCAGGATTAATCAAATAATGCGCAATCATGGTGTCGAATAGTTTTCCTTTTACAGAAACACCATAATTTAATAATATTTTTAAATCGTATTTTAAATTCTGACCTATTTTTTCGATTGCTTCATTTTCGAAGAACGGAATAAATTTGTCAATTAATACTTTTGCTTCTTCTTGGTTTTCTGGAAACGGAACGTAGAATCCTTTTCCTTTCTCGTAAGAAAAAGAAATCCCTACCAATTCGGCATGTAAAGCATTTATTCCTGTAGTTTCGGTATCAAAACAAACAGATGTTTGGTTTTGTAAATTTTGTAAAAGTAATTTTAAGCCTAAGTCTCCTTGTATGATTTGGTAAGAGTGTGGCGTGTTTTCTAGGTTACTGTAAAAAGAAGTTCTGTGTTCTTCGGGATTTTCATCAGTAGTAGCGCTTCCGAAAAGGTCAAATTGATCATCGTTTTTCGGTTGTGGTTTTTTATATAATTTTGGGTCAGGAGCAGCTGCAGTAGATGCTAATCCGCTTCCGTCAGCTTTAAAAAGATTATCAAATTGTTCTGCCATTCTTCTAAATTCCAATTCTTGAAAAATAGCATCGGTTTTTTCTATGTCAGGACGTGTTAATTCATAATCTGCTTCATTGAAAGTTACCGGGCAATCTAATAAGATAGTTGCCAGTGTTTTGGATAGTAATCCTTTCTCGGCGTTGGCTTCGATATTTTCTTTCATTTTTCCTTTTAGCTTATCGGTATTTGCCAAAAGATTTTCCATTGAGCCGTATTCTTTCAATAGTTTTTTGGCGGTAACTTCTCCTACTCCAGGAAGTCCAGGAATATTATCGGCTGCATCACCCATCATACCAAGAAAATCAATTACTTGCTCAGGACGTTCGATTTCAAATTTTGCCAATACTTCAGGAACACCCCAAATTTCTATTCCATTACCCATACGGGCAGGTTTGTACATGAATATGTTTTCGGAAACCAATTGTGCAAAATCCTTATCTGGTGTAACCATAAAGACTTTGTAGTTTTCTTTCTCGGCTTGTTTTGCAATAGTTCCAATTAAATCATCGGCTTCAAAACCGGCAACTTCTATAATAGGGATGTGCATTGCTTTTAATAATTCATGTATATAAGGTACAGCAATTTTTATGGCTTCGGGAGTTACATCTCGATTGGCTTTATACTCAGGGAATATTTCATTACGCAAAGCACTTCCTCCTTTATCAAAAGCGACTGCTAAATGATCTGGTTTTTCTCTTTTAATAACGTCCAAAAGAGAATTCATGAATCCCATAATTGCAGAGGTATCCATTCCTTTGGAGTTAATTCGAGGGTTTTTTATAAACGCATAATAACCACGAAAGATTAGAGCATAAGCATCAAGAAGAAAAAGACGTTTTTGAGTTGACATAAAAAAAATATTAGTCTGTAAAAATAAACAATTGGGTTTTAAAAACGATTCGGTTCTTGAAAATTTAATATCGATAAGCACTAATTTAAAATAAGAGGTGTTTTCTTTAAACCATATAAGTTATATAAGAGGATATGACAAACTTAGTTTGGTTGAATTTATATGGTAAAGATGAGAAAGTTAATGTCGAGTTAAAATTTTAAGGGTCTCTATCTTCTTCATTTTGTCTTCATATTGCAGGTGTACATTTGGTCTATCAAATAAGATAAAAACAATTTAAATATCAAAATCATGAAAAATTTAGTAATGTTATTAGTAGCAGTTTTAGGAACAAGTGTAATGGCTACTGCAGCTCCAATTCAAACAAAACCAGCACCAGTTAAAGAAGTTAAAGCTACTAAAGAGCCAAAAGCTAAAGCTGATAAAAAAGCAAAAACTGAGACTAAAGTAGCTACTAAAGCTGAACCAGTAAAAGCTAAAAAATAGATATCGTTTTTGTTTTGTTTTCGATGAAGTAAATGAGGGTAGACAAAACAAAAAGGGTAATTATTGCTAAAGCTGATAAAGAAATTTATCAGCTTTTTTATTTAGATTTAAATGCACGTTAATTTTTTAATAATTAAAAAAATACGTTTTCATTATTTGTTTACTTTTAATTTATAAAATAATATTTATGAATATTCTTATTGTTGAAGATAATAAAGAACTGGCTGAGGAAGTTCGTGATTTTTTGATCGATGTTGGGTATGTGTGTAAAATTGCAAATACATGTCATGAAGCTTTAGATGAAATAGGAGGAAATGATTATGATGCAATGTTGCTTGACTTAGGTTTGCCAGATGGAGATGGGTTTGATGTTTTAAAAGCTGTTCGAAAAACCAAATCGAAAATAGCTGTAATTGTTATTACTGCCAGAGGAGAATTGGACGACAGGATAGATGGATTAGATCTTGGTGCGGATGATTATCTTACTAAACCATTTGCATTGACAGAATTAAGTGCTCGCTTATTTGCTGTAATTCGTAGGATGCATGGTTATACTTTAAATGATTTAATAGTGCATGGATTCTCTTTGCAATTGCAGGATTATAAAGTAAGTTATGATGGAACTGCGGTTAATTTAACAAAAAAAGAATTCGATATCTTTCAATATTTAGCTTTAAATAAAAATCGCGTAATTACCAGATTGCAATTAACAGAGCATATATGGGGAGATATTCTGGAGATAAACTCCGATTCTAATTTTATAGATGTCCATGTTCGTAACCTTCGAAAAAAACTTGATAAACATACAGCAATAGATTGGTTTGAAACCGTGAGAAATGTAGGTTATCGAATTAATGCATAAATAAATCAACGTGAAAATAAAACACCAATTAGCAATTTTTAATGCACTAACTAGATTGTTGGTGATTTTAGTTTTATGGTTAATGTTGCCTATTTTGGTTCATGATGTGGTTTATAGACACATTAATAATGGGCTTTTGGAAAAAAAGAAAAAATTCATTGAACATTTGAATCAAAATGAAATTGATGATTTTATCGAAAACTCCGAGGATTCTACAGAAACCTATTCTCAATTTTCGACATTACATAGTGAGTTTTTAGTACTTTCTAGATTACCAATATTACCTAATCAGGAGAAGTCAAGCTTTGTTAATGATTACAGGATTATAGAGGGAGAGGAAAATGAATATAGAATTTTACAATATCATTTTACATACGGAGATGTAGGATATCAGCTGGAAATAGGAAGCAGTCTTGCCGAAATTAATGATCTTACCTTTATTATTAAGCTTTTTATAATTATTGTATTGGTTGTGATTGTTTTGATAACTTTCCTGGCAGATACATTTTATATAGAGTATTTACTCAAACCTTTTTATAAGATCATAGATACTAAGATACGTCGTGTAAATGAGCCGGAAGCATTTGATCATACTCCAATTAAAGCACACTCGGCAGATTTTAGAGAACTAGATTCGGTTTTAAACCAAATGATGGATAGAATAGGGGAGCTTTTTAAAAAAGAAAAACAATTTATATCCAATGTTTCCCATGAACTTTTGACTCCTATTGCTTTATTGAAAAGTAAATTTGAAAACTTATTGCAAAATGATTCCTTAAATGATAATGCAGTAGATAAAATAGCTGGTGCGCTTAGGACTTTGGATATGCTGAAAAAAATAATAAATAATTTATTGTTGATTTCCAGAATCGAAAATAATCAATATGAAGCCAATGAAAAGATTGATTTTCAGGAGATCGTAGATGGATTGTATGATGATTTACAGGATAGAATTGATGATAAGGGATTGGAGTTCTTAAATGAAATGAAGTATGACTTTGAGTTCAGGGGAAATAAAACGCTAATTCATATCCTATTATATAATTTAGTTACCAATGCAATAAAGTATAATAAAGAAGGTGGAACTATAATTGTGAGTGATGATTTTCAGGATCAACATTATTATTTGTCAATATCTGATTCGGGAATAGGAATGAGTGAATCTCAAATCGAAAAGATATTTAATCGCTTTACCCGAATTAGTTCGGATCAGGATGGGCAAGGTTTAGGATTGGCTATTGCCGATAGTATTGCTTTCTTTCATCATATAGAGATTAAAGTTACTTCGACTATTAATGGAGGAACAATATTTTTATTGTTGTTTCCAAACAATGCAAAACTTAATTAAATGTTAAAATTTGGGTTGAGGCTAAATCTTCATTTTATCTTCATTTAGTGAATATATCTTTGACCTATAAATGAATTAATAATCATATAAAATCAACAATCATGAAAAAAGTATTAATGTTAGCAGTAGCAGTTTTAGGAACAGCATCAATGGTAAATGCACAAACAACTCCAGCTCAAACAGCTCCAACAAAAGAAGTAAAAGCTACTAAACATGCAAAAAAGAAAGCAGACAAAAAAGCAGCAGCTGCAACTACAGAAGTAGCTAAACCAGAAGCTGCAAAAGCTAAAAAATAAAAACGATTTGTATTTTGCTTATTATAAATTAGGGTTATAATTTATAAAGGGGGTAGGTAAAATAATAGTTTTAGTAGGTGGAAAGCTGATGGATTTATTCATCAGCTTTTTTTGTTATTGTTTGCGTTAAATTTTTTATAATAAAAATTTTTTGCATTTTCATTCTTTGTTACTTTGTCTAAAAAATAACCAATGGTCATTCGTTTTATAATTATTTGTGCTGTTTTCTTATTTATAGAGTTCTATTCTTTTCAAGCTATTAGAACATTAATTAAGTTAAGATGGCTCTTGATAAGTTACCAGATATTAAGTTTACTACTTTTTGTATTTATAATATATTCCTTTACGCAATTTGATCGTTCGGTTGGGCAAACAAAGCAAACTATGTTTACAATGGGCTTGATGCTATTGGTTTATGTTCCAAAAATTGTAATAACATTAGTGCTTTTAGGAGAAGATATTTTTCGAGTAGGGGTAGGGGTAGTAAATTATTTTATAGAGAATCCAAATCCTGTAAAAAATGCTGTAATACCTAGTCGAAGAAAGTTTGTAAGTCAAATAGCAGTAGGATTGGCAGCAGTTCCTTTCCTGTCTTTAATTTATGGAATTCTTGAGGGGAAATATAATTTTAAAGTATTTAAGCAAACTGTGTTTTTTCCAGATTTACCAGATGCTTTTGATGGATTTAGAATCACACAAATTTCCGATGTACATTCTGGAAGTTTCGATAATCCTGAGAAAATAAGCTATGCTATCGATTTGGTAAACGAGCAAAACTCGGATATGATTTTGTTTACCGGAGATATTGTTAATACCCACGCAACCGAGATGCATCCTTGGCTTGAGACTTTTAATAAGATTAAAAAGCATGAGTTTGGTAAATATGCTGTTTTAGGGAATCATGATTATGGAGAGTATGTAACATGGCCATCTGAAGAGAAGAAAGAAGAGAATTTTGAAGCTATAAAAAGTTTATATGGACAAATTGGTTTTGATTTATTGTTGAATGAACATACTTATATCCAAAAAGGAGATGATAAGATTGCCTTAGTTGGAGTTGAGAATTGGGGGAATAATTTTAAAAAAGCGGGTGATTTAAATAAGGCTTCGCAAAATGTTCACCAAGATGATTTCAAGGTTTTAATGAGTCATGATCCGAGTCATTGGGAATATGAAATAAAAGATCATCCTAAAAATTTTCACCTTACTTTATCAGGGCATACGCATGGTATGCAATTTGGAATTGAAATACCTGGTTATTTTAAATGGAGCTTAGCACAATATGTTTATAAACAATGGGCTGGCTTGTATGAACATGTGGGTCGTTATGTATATGTAAACCGCGGCTTTGGATTTCATGCTTATCCAGGACGTGTAGGGATAATGCCCGAAATAACCGTGATTGAACTAAAAAAAGGTAAGGATGTGGCATAATTCGTTAAAAATGCTACATTTGTATATAATTATCTCTTTTTAGTATATTTAAAAAGATTAAATTGTTGGTTTTATGTCAAAATTTGGAGAACTTATAAATGCTCAAGTTCCAGTGTTAATTGATTTTTACACCGATTGGAACGAATCATCTGTGTTAATGCATCCTGTTATTAAGGATGTTGCAGCTGCGCTTGGCGATAAAGCTAAAGTGATAAAGATTGATGTGGATAAAAATCAAGAATTGGCCGATGCGCTTAGAATTAAAGGACTTCCTACTTTGATGATTTACAAAGAAGGGCAAATGATCTGGAGACAGTCTGGCGAATTGGATGCAAATACTATTATTGGAATTGTGCAAGAACAACTCTAATTTTTCTTACTATTGATTATTCTTTTGTATTTGTTAAATATTTTTATGTTTAATGAATAACATCAAATGTAAAATGGTTTTCTTTTAAAAAATCTAAAGTTTTTGGTAATGCAAATTTAAGATTTTGAGAAGCTTTTATGCTGTCATGAAAAACAATTATACTTCCTGATTTTACATTCTTAATTACATTTTGCAAGCATTTTTCGGGAGTTATGCACTGATCAAAATCTGCACTTAAAACATCCCACATTATTATTTTATATCCCAATTGACGTAATTGTGTCGATTGTGATTTTGTGATTTTTCCATAAGGTGGGCGAAATATCTTTGATTGAGGATTTTGTACGGAAGATTTTTGAATTTGTTTATCGCACAAGATGCTATTTTCTAAATAGGTTTCTGTGGTCGTTTTCCAGCCTTTTAGATGGTTAAAAGTATGATTTCCTATTGAATGTCCGTCATTGATTACTTCTTTGAAAATTTCGGGGTGTTTCTCGATATTATTACCGATACAAAAGAAGGTAGCCTTGATGTTGCGTTTCTTTAATTCTGATAAAACCCATTTTGTGATTTCGGGAGTTGGACCATCATCAAAAGTCAAATAGATTTTATTCTCTTTATTAGGGATGTCCCAATAATAGTTGGAGAAAACTCTTTTGATTAGTGCATTTGTCTTAATCCAATAAAAACTCATTTTTTTGAAATTTAGATTTATGTAAAAATAAAAAATGTAGCGTTACTTTTCAATAGCGCTACATTTTTTTATTATTATGTTTTCTTGAATGTTATTTATTCCTTTTCACGGCCAAATCTTTCAAAAACATTTACATAAGTGTTGAAAGTAACTTTCTCCTTATTGTATAAAGACATATCGTTGCTTGCTTTCATTACCTGTAATAAGCTTCTGTATCTTTCAATATCTGTAATGATATCTATAGCAAGACTAGATTGCTCAGAAGGATCTAAATGACTATAATAATTAAGGTTTTCTTGATATTTATTTATCAATTTAGCTAGTAAATCATGTGCTTTGGCTTTTTCTCCAACATCATAATATCCTTTGGCAAAAGGTTCAACTAGTGAATAATAACCAAACTTGTCCAATGGCATTTTTGTCATGGCTAAGTTAATGATATTTTTTGCTTTGTCTATTTTACCTTCGGCGATAAGCTGTTTCATTAATCGGGAAAGGTTAGTGCGATACGTAATACTGTTTCGTCTTGTCTCCGGATCGTGATAAATTTTATCGCTATCGCTATTGCCCCAATCCCATTTCATTACGATGTCATACATTTTATCGGCATCAATTTGTCCCATATCCATTGGTCCACCATCTTTAGACGGAACATTTTTAATAGGTACAAGTTTGTATGCCATACCGTCTAGCTGAAGATAATTTTTTAACCATAGGTAATCTTCATCGTCAAAAGCACCTCCGCTAAAATAAATTGGTCTTTTCCAATCATTGTTTGCTAATATATCAAGCATCATTAAACGATTTTTGTATATAGCACTTCCTTTAATGTCAATATCGATATAAGGAACAATTGAGTCGTAGTATTTAGGTGCAACTACTTTGTTCTTGATGATATTGTCTTTGTTTATTGTAATTCTGATTTTGTTTGTTGGATAAAAATGTATCATCTGTCCATTTTGCATCTCAACAGTCGATTTAGGATTTTTAATGAAATTGATAAAATCTTTAATGTCCCATCGGCTTTCTATTTTTGGAATATGTGCTACATAATCTAGTTTATCTCCTACGTATTGCTCATGTACAAAAGATATAGGCAGAGGGTTAGATTCGTATGTTTTTGTTTTCATTTGATCGATATACCAATCTGTCATGAATAAACTAGTATTCACGATTTTTACATCAGTTCTGATATGTTCGATTTCTTGTGCATACCATAATGGGAATGTATCATTATCTCCAATGGTATATAAAATTGCATTTGGATCACATGAATTTAAGTAAGCTTTAGCCATTGCTACAGCAGTATACTTGTTTGATCTATCGTGATCATCCCAGTTTTGAGAAGCCATAAGTATTGGTGCAGCAAGTAAGCTACCAGCAATAACTATTGGTCCGGCAATTCTTGGTGCTACATATTTCTGCAGACTTTCGTAGAGGGCATAAACACCAAATCCAATCCAAATTGCAAATACGTAAAAGGAACCTACCAAGGCATAATCCCTTTCACGAGGTTCAAAAGGTCTTTCGTTCAGGTAGATTTTTAATGCCAAACCGGTAAATAAGAATAAAGCCAGTAAGACATAGAAGCTTTTTAAATCTTTATTAGCATGGTACATTAAGCCAATTAATCCAAGAATGAAAGGCAAGAAGAAATATACATTTCTTCCTTTGTTGTTTAATACATCCGATGGTAGATTATCTTGAGATCCTACATGTAGAGAATCTAAAACTTTGATTCCACTAATCCAGTTTCCGTCCAGGTTGTCATATTTTCCTTGTACGTCACTTTGACGTCCAACAAAGTTCCACATTAAATATCTCCAGTACATATATCCAAATTGGTACTCAACCATAAAACTGAAGTTGTCTACTGTTGTTGGTTTTTCGATAATTAAATAATCGCCGTAGCTTTTAAGGAATTTTACATAACCCTCATTGTCGATTTGTTTTTGAGCGTATGCTTTTCTGAATTCTGTTATAGTTTTTTCAACTTCATTTCGTAGTTGAGCTGTTGCTTTGTTGAATTCTTCTTCTGATAATTGACTAGCATCAATGCCGTATTTTGCCAGATCATCTTCATAGGGATAATTAGGGTTTATCTTGAATTGTGGAGGGTGAGTAAAGTTAATGTAGTTTTCTACATGGTCTGTGCTCCACATTCTTGGTAAAAATGCTTTTTGGGCATCATCAGTATTTTGTACTGCGTTTTTGTAATTGTTGGTAATGATATATTTACCTGTTTTGTAATCTCTTTCGTAATTCGGCTTTTTGTCAAGATAAGGCGTGCTTTTGTCTAATCCTGCAAACATTTCGGTGTATTGTGGTCCGTAAAATAATGGATTTACACCATATTGTTCACGGTTGTAATAAGCAAGAACTTCTGTTGCATCCGAAGGTTTGTTTTCGTTGATTACCGTGTTGGCATTTGCTCTAATAGGTAGCATTAACCATGTAGAGAATCCAATTAAGATAAATAAAATGCAAAGTATGATTGTATTGTAAAAAATAAGGCCTTTTTGTTTTGTGTAGCGTAATCCAAAATAAAAGAAAGCTACAAAAACTAAAGCTACAAAAATAGTTCCTGAGTTAAAAGGTAATCCCATTTCATTGACCATGAAAATTTCGGTTTTACCAAAGAATGCCATGGTTAAAGGAAGTAATAATATAAAGATAAATAGCAAGATTGCTACTACTACAATATTAGCAATGATGAAATTTTTAATAGTGACTTTTTCGTAGTTCTTAAAGAAATAAAGAAATCCAATTGCTGGAATCGTAAGCAATGCCATGAAGTGTACCCCAAATGAAAGCCCTACAACCAGTGATATAATTAATAACCATTTATTTCCTCTTGGAGTATGCATATCTTGTTCCCAACGTAATCCTAGCCAAAAAAGCAATGCGATTAATAAGGAAGCCATAGCATAAACTTCGGCTTCGACAGCATTAAACCAAAAACTATCTGAATAGGTGTAAGCTAGTGCGCCAACAAATGAACTTCCTAAAATTACAATTGCATTGTTTTGGTTGATTTCGGAAAAACGTGATACAATTTTTTTAAGAATGATCGATGAAGACCAGAACATGAATAATATTGTAAAGGCACTTGAGAAAACAGACATCATGTTTACCATTAAAGCTACATGTTGGTCATCCATCGCAAACATTGCGAAGAATGCACCCATCATCTGGAATAAAGGAGCTCCTGGTGGGTGACCAACTTCAAGTTTTGCTGCTGTAGCGATATATTCACCACAATCCCAGAAACTCATTGTAGGTTCAACAGTAAGAGTATAGGTTATTAATGCGATTGTAAATGTTAACCAACCAATAATTGTATTCCATTTATTAAAGTTGAATTGTGCCATATTTTGGTATTAAAAATTTGTCCTTATTTTATCTTACAAAGAAAATGTTTTTTTATGTAATCAAACCAGCATTAACAAATTTTTCTAAAAAAGTAATTGTAAAAAGTAAAGTATTGGTTATGAATCGGTTTAGTGTTGTCGCTTTTGTTTGTTGGAAAAAAAATGATTTTTTTTTGAAATTTTCACTCAAAAAGTTTGTGCAAACTAAAAAAAGCTCTAAATTTGCACTCGCTTAACCGCACTGATGGTCTATGGTGTAATGGTAACACAACTGTTTTTGGTGCAGTCTTTCAAGGTTCGAGTCCTTGTAGACCAACATAAAAAGCCTCTCAATCGAGAGGCTTTTTTTATGCAATAAAATTAGCGTTTTTATAAATTTCGTAGATGAGACAGGTTTGGTAATCTTTCTTTTTATTTTGTCTTTCTTTGATTTAATTTTTTTTATAAAAAGGTTTTGTTGTATGGGTATTGTATAAAAATTTGCATAAACTAAAAAAAGTTCTAAATTTGCACTCGCTTAACAGCATTGCTGGTCTATGGTGTAATGGTAACACAACTGTTTTTGGTGCAGTCTTTCAAGGTTCGAGTCCTTGTAGACCAACATGAAAAGCCTCTCATTGAGAGGCTTTTTTTATGTAATAAAGTTAAGAGTTGTGATTTTGGATTTCGAAAGTTTAGTAAAATATTACTTTGAGAATACTGATGAGGGAACAACTCCGAATTTCTTTTTGAATGAAAACGAAAAATGGGATAAATCTTCAAATCCAACGCCTAAATATACTTCCGATGGTGATTTTCCTTGTTTTATAAGATAATAGGCTTCTTGAAGTCTTTTGTTTAATAGCCAGTTTCCAGGTGCTTGCTGGAAAATTTTTTGAAAATCTCTTTTAAAAGTGGCTAAACTTCTTCCGCTGAGATATGCAAACCGATTTAAATGAACGTTAAAGTGGAAGTTTTTGTTCATGAAAGCTTCTAAGTCGATTTTGCCAGGTTCGTTAAAATCGAATAGAATG
>NZ_JAOZEW010000023.1 GCF_025847235.1 Flavobacterium shii | reverse complement strand
CTGATAACGCCCCAGTTCTTTTTGAGTAGCCCCATACCGCAACCAAACTACGACCATTCCTTTTGGTGCAAAACCAAAAATAATATCACCAAATTCGCTATACGTTACAGATTGATTGGGTTTACGCTCATATACATATTCCTTTAAATCTTCGTCATTTTCTAAATCTTCGTAATTGGAATAAAATCTTTTGGTTAAATCCACAATCGTATCTACTGGAAAATCCACATTCAAACGATAAAAGGTATCTTCATATCCTGCATAATAAGTAACATCTACCCCTATAGGAGTACCGTACTGTTCTGTCCATCGTTTATGAGCAGATCCCCATTCGCCCGAAGAACCTCCATAAGGGAATGAAGCTGAACTGCCCTCAAGTGTTTTTATTTTATCATAAACAGGTTCGATTCCATATTTGTTTTCAGGATGACACATCTCTACATGAAATTGTGGTAATTCTTTTTTCATTTGACAACTAATTAATTGGGTAAAAACAACGGCTAATAAACTACAATGCGATACTATTTTTTTTATTTTATCCATGGTGTATTTCTCTTTTTCTATATTTTTGTTCCAATGCGCCTTCTTTGGATGGAGCTTGACTTTCGCGCGTTTCCAATCCAAATTTATTGGCTTTTACTGACCAGTGCAAATATTCGTTTCGCAAAGTTTTTAAATCTTTCTCACTTATATAATCAAGATACGATATTTGTCTCAATTCGTTTAAATAACTTTTCGAATCATTCGATTTTTCTCTAATATATTTATTCCTTAAATCACTACAGGCTTTCATATAGTTCATTAACTGATTGTAAACTTCTTGCAAAAAAAGATTATTTATTTCGTATTTTTTTTCAATTTTAGTAGTATCATATTTCACCCCAAAATAATCGGAGAAAAAGAACATTTTTTTTAGCGGTATTTTATCATAGCTATTGCGTAGATTTTCTCTTGTTCCTACAACGGTATAAAAAGTTTCGGCATCATCGACGCTTCCTTTTACTTCTGTACCTAAATCTGAGTCATGAAGCACTCCTGCTGTAACTTGATAGGGTTTATACCAGCCTTCGTTAATTACTATTTGTCTAAATTTTTCAATTTCGGTATCTGTATCATGAATTACCCTGTTGTATACCGATTCTCTTTTGTAATACAAAACAGAAACTTCCTCTTCCAGATCATTATAAGCACCGCCTATGTCACAATGTACGCCAGGAAGGGTATATTCTAACCCATTTAATCCTGCACTGGTAATATCGGTAAGGTCAAAATTTTCGCGGTATTCGTCATCAGCCGAAAGCTGTAAAACAAAATGTGAATTTTTAATGGCGTCAAGATCTAAATCGCTTACATCATTGCCATGATAAACTCCGTAAGAAGCAACCGTATCATAAAGTCCTGTAAAATGAAATTTAATTTTTTTGGGATTAATTTTTCTTTTTAACAGACAAGCTGCAAAATAACCGTGTTTATCTAATAGAGGACTATAAGGTACCTTAAATCTAAAGTCCTGATTTTCCATTCCTTGGTAGTTACGAGGTGTGTTTACTGTTATATTATTCTCTCGATCTGTGTTAAAAATAATAGCAGGACTATTAGCGATATGCAAAAAATGTCTGGCGGCTGCAGCACCACGGCTAAAACCAAAAACATTTACTTTTAATTCATCGATTTCTTTTCCTGTATATTTTTCCTGAGAGAGTATCTTCCCTGCTTCAACACAAGCCTTTACTACTTTCGCCACTACACCTCGATCTCCCATACCAAGGCAACATCCGGAAAAATATCATCACTCTCTTTATCAGAAGTTCCTATCCCTTCTATATAAATACTTTCCTGAAAAGGAACATCAGTAGCTACAGTATCATAACCTCGTGCCACGTTTGAGAAAGCATTGGTATAACTATCGTCTTCTTGGTTTGATTCTTTGTACTTTTTACCTTCTAGCGTATTGGTTTTATTATTTTGCGTACCATCAAAAAAAATATTTAATGTAATGTTTATTTCATTTGCCAATGAATCGGCAGGATGTAAGGGTTCATAATCATGGTAAAAAACACCTTCTTGATCTCCGTGCCAATTATTATTTTGAGTTGCAATAAAATCTACATTACCCTCGGTTGCGCGTATATCAATATTGTCTGTAGCGGTCTTTTTTAATGTACCGCCAATAATTCTTGTAATACTCATGATTAACCGTTTTTAGATATTTCGCCACTATGGTTATTTACATTTTTGGCACCTCGTACATCGATACTTTTCTCTGTACTATTTAAAAATATTTCCTGAGCCATTTCTTTAATGCCTTTACCCTGTGTTTCTTTATTTCCTTTTATCCACTCAAACATACTTCCTACAATATTTAAAACGAAATTTATCCCGATAGAAATAGTTTTTGAACCTGTAATTGTTTCGGTATGATTTCCGCCAATGGCGTCCATTTTATTTATACCTACATTTGTGTTCATGTTTTCTGAAGCATTAAAATTAATATTTTCGGCATTTACAGTAAAAGTTTTGATGGCATCGGTTGTAACATTACCTTGTCCATCTTGAAAAACTTTACTTCCTGCTTTATCCTGTGTTAAGATAGAACCATCGGCATCGTTGATAACGATTTTACACCCACTTCGGGTTTGAATTACTTTTATGTCATTTTCTGGCGAGCCATAACCCGAAGATTCATTACCATTATATTGTGTTCCCATAACATAGGGATTCTGAGCATTACCACCCTCAAAACCGACCAATACTTCTTCTCCAATTTCAGGGATAAAATAAAAGCCTTTTCCTGCTCCCGAGTGCGGTTGTAACATGCGTATCCATTGGCTCAAAGTATTGCTGGTTGCTCCATAAAACCGCACTTTTACACGACCTAATCCTTCGGGATCATTGTTGTCTTCTATTTTTGCGGGTTGGGTTTCGGCTTTGGCAAAAACATGAACGTTAGTATAATGTGGAGCTGCAACATCGGCAGGAATCGCTTTAAACTCACAAGAATAGTTTCCGTGTACCTCTGAGTGGTGTATCGCTTCTATAACAATCAGTTCATGTTCTACGGTTTGATTTATTATCGTAAATACTTGTCCGATTCCTAAAGGAAAGTATGATATACCACTATAATACACACTATTGGCATCGCTACCCGCAGTTTGTAATGTAACCATTTCTTCTATTTCCTCTTTGCTTTGTGCATTGGTCGTATAGGCACCATTGCTTAAATCAGGCTGTACAACAGTTCCTTGATTATAACCTACTATAGTCGAAAAACTGTCTTTACTACCTGTAGCGGTTCTCGCAGCAGCATTACGAATATCTGAGCCATTATTATAATCATAACCAGTCAAATAAATTTTATGAGATACCATATTCGTTTGTATCTTAAAGCTATGCAGGGAAGCCCCATTGATTAGTTTTACGTTACTACTTTTTGTTTGTCCAAACTGCATACGCATACCATCAAAATAGAACCATTGTCCGTAACGTGCTGCCAATCGTTTTAAGAACTCAAAACTGGTTTCATTATACTGAGCCATGTATTTGAACTCCTTAAGATAGGTTGACCTTATAGAATCTCTTTGATAAAATTCGCCCGGACCTTCGGTAAAAATACCAAGTACAATATCGTCCATTCCTCGCTCTAAGAAAGTTCTTGATTTTTTCATATCATCCAAAACAATCGTATGACTTATACCTGTAACGTGTAAACCAACTGGACTACCGTGAAGATCAACAGAAGAAAGTTCGGTTATGATTCCTTTACTCATCAATCTAATTCCTGTAAGGCTCTTAAAGGTAAAAATAACTTCATCACCCAAATAACTTCTTAATGCTTTTGCCTGGTCAGCAGGTTTTATAATTGCTTTGCCTGTATATTGCCATATAAATGAAAAATGATGATGGTCTGCCATTTTTTGGGATAGCTTTAAATCATAATAAACAACATTTTGAGTAAAACTCCCTATAGTTATATGTACTTGTTCTGATAAATGTGTCATGATAATCGGTACTTATTTTATTTAATTTCTAAATTTAATCCAGTGCAATCCAGTTGTTCGAAGATTTGGCATCCCCAAAGGTTATTTCTTTGGCGACTAATTCCATTGTGATTTTCATTGGTATTTCGGTTGTGCTGGTAAATTTTTCATCATAACTAATGCAAAATGCTTTTATAAATGTGAGTTCTTTCATTTTGCTCAAAGCATCCCTTCTATAAAAAATGATTTTCCCATCCTTGGTCAAATCTCCATTTAACATCCAAGACAAAAAACTACTGCTTTGATTGGCTTCAATTATTATTTTTATAATACCTCCTTTGGCATTTCCAGTAGGTTTACTCGTTGTATCGATTTCTTGCTTAAAGTTGATATTGAATTCAAGGATATTGTACTCTTCCCCGTCAATCTGTAATTTGGATAAAAAACTCATGGTTTTGGTTTATTGATTATAGATAGGTTAAATATTGTCTTACCATTTGATGTAAAAATAATCTTGCAAACCTAAAGGTTGCGTTACATTAAAACAATACCCACTTTTAGTGATTTTATAAAAAATATACTACAACAAAATTCTATCATTTAATTAACTTAAAATAATAATGTTTTAAAAAAGATATAGCTATATAACAACAAAAAAGCATTCTTGAAATAATTCCAAGAATGCTTTTTTGTTAGTGTTTATTAACTAAAAAGTTATTTTGACTGAAAATCGATTTTAAGATGATTTATTATCATGAATGTGTATTTGCCTCCGCTAAATATCTTATTAAAAAGCGCTATTGAGAAAGGTATTTAATTTCATCTTGTACAGTATCCGATATGGGTAAACTACTATGTACTTTATTAAGTGTTTTAATGTTTGAATAGTTATTTATATGTACTACAATTAAATGCCTAGTATGATTTTATTAATTAAAACAGTCCAAACCAGTATTGATAAGAAATGATAAAGCTCAATCGTAATGGACTGAGCTTTATAAAAAAAGTTAGTATGTTTTGTTGTTGTATTTTATGAAATTGCTTCTTGTTTTACAGGATTTTTACTTTCTATAGCAATGAATTTAGTAAGCATAATATCTGCCGTTTGCAAAGCTCCTTCAACCCAACCTTGAGCATCAGAGTAAGCTTCTCCACAAATGTATAAAGAACAATTTTCTATTGGGTGGACAATTTGTTCTTTTACTTCCCAGCTTTTAACTCCAATATTCCAACTATTCCATCCTCCTCCAAACGGATCTTCTCCCCAATCACGGAAAGAAGCACTCTGAACGGCTGGAGTATAATCTACATCATGAATTTGTTTTAACTGACGGTCTAATTCTTCAACCATTTTGCGGGGAGCTTGGTAATCATGCCAACTCTGGTTTAAAACTTTGCTCTCGGCAATTTCGGCATTAGCGCCTTCCCCAATAAAAGGATCACTTATAAGATCGGCATGAGAAATACCTTTTTTCCACGCTTTTTTTCGTTGAGGTCTAAGTCCGTCCCAAAAACCAATATTCGAACCATCGTCATAACTTGCCAATAGCATTGATTCTCCGCTTTGTGAAGGATCTCCATTGTTAATAGGCCAGTAATAGGTTTGTCTTATAGGTAAATCGGTTACAGTTCTTCCTGATTGTAATGGTACATATCCCTCTACAGGATCTGTATATCCTGCATTTCTCCACCAAGGGCTGGAATAGGTGGTAAATACTTTAAACAATGGTCTTGGAGTCACACTGCTTATAAGAGATTGAATTTCCTGTAATCTAGGAGAAGTATTAGTTAATAGGTCAAGAGAGCGACGTGGCATAGCCAATATTAATTGTGTTGCCTCGATGATTTCACCATTAATTGTAAGTTCAAATATATTGTTTTTGGACTCAAATCCTTCTAGTTTAGCGTTTAATCTTACTTCGCCTCCGTCTTGCTCAAAGAAATTTGCTAGTGAAATTGGAACTTGTTGGAATCCATTTTTAAATCCTTTGTATTTTGGTACTAAACCAAAATCCGAAAGATACCACGGAATTGCATCTGCAGCATTCCAGTTAACCAGTGTCGAGTTATATCCTCCAGAATCGATACTAAATTGATACGCTTCTCCACTAATTACACGGTAGAGTAGGTTCCAAAATCCTAATGTGTATAATGGTTCTCCTTCAAATGTTGCTTTATGACACATATCTAAACGTTCCTTTTCGGTTAAATTTGTATTCGTCACACCCGGAACTAATTGTTCGATCGCATTTACAATTATTGTTCCCGAAGTATTTCCTTTTTCCAAAAAAGATAATTTATAAGGTACTTTGTCGGGATCACTTGTAAAGTCCGATAAACGCAGGTGTTCACCACGTAAATAAGCTATGTTTTGAGGCTGATCTACAGGGAAATCGTATAATTTGATTTGCTCTTCCGGAGATAATTTTTTATTTATATCTTCTATTAATTTTACTATTAAATGCTGCGTGTTTTCAAGAATTCGCATTCCGCCTAATTCTGCCACCATATTTGGAATCCCCGGAGGTATTACAGACAATAAACGTCCGCCAATATGATCACCACCTTCAAAGAGGACTATCTTTTTGTCGGGATATTTTGTTTTAAGTTTCCATGCGCTGTATACGCCCGAAACACCTCCACCTACTATGGCGATGTCAATTTTTTTATTTTCCATTTTTTTTATATTTATGTCGCTTTCGCAACGATTATTTCTTTAAAAGAGTGATGGTAAATTCAAGATTATATTTTCGTTTTCTAAGGATTCAACCATTTTAAGTGATGCTTTTTTGCTGGATGCATTTTTTCTTAATGAATCATCAAGGAAAATATTTAGCGGTGGTTGCAAAGCATATCGTTTATCGACCATAAAAAACGTATCGTTTGATTTGATTTTTAATGGTGGAGTATTCGAAGCAATACGCATATCCAATATGTAAGAAGAGTTATTGTTTAGAACATGATTTACGCCTCTCTCGACAGCTTCTTTTACTTTGGCTGCTGTAAGTACAACTTCTCCGTGTTCTCCACCAAATGCTTTTGCTAAATTCACAAAATCCATTTTTGGTCTTTCTAATCGTAAATAATCAGGATCCATTGTTTTTGGCGTCCATCCATATCCCGGAGCCTTTCCGTAGGCATCCACAACTTGTTGTAGACCTAGTTGTAGCGTATGATATTCATGATTATTGGTAATAATATATAAGATTGGTAATTTTTCGTGAGCTGCAGTCCACCAGGTTTGCGGATAAAATAAAGAAGATCCGTCGCCTATGGCATTAATGACCAATTTAGTACCGATTCCTTGTGCTGTTTTTGGTTCCAATTTAATTCCTAACGAAGCAGGCATCGACCATCCAAGCGAACCACCGGCTACACAATAATAACTAATAGGTTTTGCTCCATTGGTTCCAAAAGGAAGATAATATTGAAAAGGAGCTCCATCGGAAACAGCTTCATGAACGTATACAAAATTATCTGTTAACTTGCGGGTTTCAATAGCTTCTTTTAATGCTTTGGCTATAACAACAGCCCATATATCAGGCTCTTTCATGGCCTTGTCATGATAATCGTTCCATTGTTTAGAACGAGAGATATCCAAGTCCTTGAGGTTTTTATTTCGTGCTTCAGCAGCTATTGGTCTTTGTGGAGTGATATAAGTGTTTAATAGTGGTAATGTGGCCTTAATATCTCCCAGAATAGCTTCTTCACCATAAAAGTTCTTGGCAATATCCCAAGTGTTATTGGTGAGATAGGCTAGTTTTACATTTTCGGGTATCAATGGTCCATCAGAATATTTAAATACTGCAACTTGTGCCTGAGCTCCAAAACCCACTAGAAAAGCTACGTCATGATCTTTAAAAACTGCCTGAACTCCTGCTTGTGACCCAGGTAATTCTCCTTGCCAGTGATAATCATTGTTTGGAAAATTGGCGACACTACTAAAAGATTGTAAAACAACGGGTGCTCCAATTAATTCGGCCAAATCCTGAACTTCCTTCCAGGCATCTGCATAACCTACAGCATCGCCACAAACAATAAGAGGATTTTTGGCTTTAGCCAATAAATTGGCTGTTTGTTTAACAGCTTCATTATCTCCAATAAAGTGAGGAGCAATACGAGTGACTCCTTTAATTTTTTGATTTTCCTCAATGGCGACCATTGTAAATTCCCACGGTATAGAAATAAAAACAGGACCATTTGGTGGTGCCATCGCTTCCTTAAAAGCTCTTTGTAATACCAATGGAATTTCCTCGGCGGTACGTACTTCATGAGCCCATTTAGTATATTGCTTTGCTAGGTCTACCAGATTTGACGCTAGTAATGGTTCTTGAGTAACCAACTCGTTTTGTTGCTGGCAGCAAAGAATTACCAACGGCATTTGAGAACGATGAGCGTTAAAAAGATTACCTATACTGTGTGCAATTCCTGGCGTAACATGCACCACAAGTACTCCGGGTTTTCCTGTCATGCGGGCAGAACCCATTGCGGCTCCAATAGCAATATTTTCATGTAAACATTCGATATATTTAACTCCATTTTCCGGATATGAAGTTCCATCTATTAGTGGAATTTCATTAGTACCGGGAACGCCAAATATATATTGGATTCCTAAATCTTTAAGGATATCAAATAAATAATCTCTAGTCCATCGTGTAGGGTTTTGAATTGCTTCTTTTTTCATGATATTTGGGGTGTTGTTTTGCAATGAGTTAATATTGTGATGATTATGGTTTTGAATAGATTGTAAATCAAAGGTAGAAACAAGCTTTTATAAAAAATTGAGTATAAATACGTGTTTTGCAAATACTGAATTTTATTTTTAATTAGTTGTAAATAACAAAAGGCGAGATACATATTCTTTTTACAGAAAGTATCTCGCCTAAGCGTTTTATTATTTGAGAGTCTTTACTCTATATCTATGTCCTTTAAAACAAAAAAGACACTACGTTTATGGAGTGTCTTTTCTGTTTCGGTAATCTATTGCAATGTTGTAATAAAAATTACAATGTCGTTGTTTCAATAGATGACGTTATTGTTGAATTAATAATAGATAAAGTAAGAGAATCTTGTTCGCCAGAGAAAAAGGCGTCCAATATTTTTTGAAATACAGGATTGCTATTTTCTACTAATGTAAAAAGAGTCATTGAAGAGCGTAATTTTCGCGCATCCAATTCTCCAAGAATTGTTTCTGCAGCGATCATTTTATAAGTCAGTAATAATTCTGAGATCTCAATAAGATGTTTTCCTAAAATAGGATGTTCCAGAAATTCAGTAGCTTCTTTTAAATCAGCAATCGCATAATAATTGGACGTATCGCTAGTCCCCAATCCTTTTATTTGAGGGAAGATGAACCACATCCAGTGAGCCTCTTTTTTTCCTTTTTTAATTTCAGAAAGAGCGGTAAGATAAAGGTGGTTTTGTGCCTCTAAAAAGCGGATTAAATCATTGTTTGAGTGAGTCATTGTTGTATTATATTAATAAAAAAAGGTTGCAAAAATAGTAAAAAAGATAGGAGAAACCTAATACAAGATTCAGACAGTGTGTGTTTTATGACTAAGTTGAGGATTATCCTACGTTATTTTTTGTTAAAACAAATGATACCTTCTGAAAGTCAGATTAATCCTTGCAGGTCTTTTTTTATTTTCTCCAAATGAAGATGTATTCTTTAACATTTACCCCCGATTAACATCTTTTTTCAATCTTAAGCTTGGTATAAAAGCCTATAATAGGAGGGGAGTTCTAATTAATACGATCAATTCTAGTTGTTTTTTAGCTCCTTTGCGGCAGCTTTTTTTGCATCTTTATCTTTCTTTTTAAAATAACCTCTTAATAAAAAGTTGTGTTTGGCAGCCTCGAGATCTTCATTTAATTTCTCAGAGCTGCTTTCCAGATTTTCCAGTGTTTTTTTCAAATTGGCACCCGATTGTTCATCGTGCATCAAGACGCCAATAGTAGTATTTGGATTTGCACTTGCTTCTTTTAGATTTGTCACTAATGCATTGGCATTTTGAGTCATTTGATGTAATTGCAATGCAGATTTTTTTATCGAACTAAAAACAACAGTATCTGTTACTAATTCATTGGCAAGAGTTCCTTTTTTATTTAATTTTGAGCTAAAACTATTAAGCGAAGTCATGAGATCTTTTGCTTTTGCAGAAGCATCATTAAGAGATGCAGTTGCCGAATTGATGTTATTGTATAATGTATTGTCATTTATTAATTTCCCAACCGTTCCCTCGCTTGTCGTTAGTTTTTTGCTTATAGTTTTAAAATCAGTGGTAATAGCCAGAATATTTTCATTGTTTTTCTGCAACGTATTCATGATATTTTCTGTGGTTAATGATTTCTCAATAGCCAAAGTGTCTCCTTCCTGCACAGCATTAGATTGAGAAGTACCTCCATAGATAACGATGACTTTATTACCAATAAGTCCATCATTACTTATTTTGACTTTGGCATCTTTACGAATGAAATTTTGTATGTTTTTCTCCACATTTAAGCGCACTAAAACATGTGATTTATCATTGAGACTTACACTAGCGACAGTTCCTACTTTAACACCCGAGAACCAAATGTTATTTCCTTTTTGCAATCCATTTACATCATCAAATAGGCAAACTAACTGTACTTTATTTTTAAAGGTTTCATGCAGATTACCTACCATTAGAATTCCCAATGCAAGGAAAATTATTCCTAGTAAAATAAAAAGACCCACAATTATACCACGTTTATTAGGAGACTCATTCATAACTTATTGTATAAAATTATAGTTAAAAAACTCTTTTACCTGTTTATTATCTAAGTTTAAAACTTCTTCAAATTTTCCGACTTTCAAAAATTCCCCTTCAACCAGCATGGCGATGCGATCACAAGTATTTTTGGCACAGGTAAGATCATGGGTAATAATAACAGAACTGGTTTTATATCTCTGTTGTACTTCTACAATAAGATCATTAATTTCGGTACTTGTAATAGGATCTAATCCAGCTGTAGGCTCATCGTACAACATTATTTCGGGGTTAAGAATCAATGTTCTTGCTATCCCGATTCTCTTGCGTTGCCCTCCAGAAAGATCTGCAGGGAGTTCCTTTATTTTATCTTTTAATCCTACAGCATCCAGCGCTTCTTCAACGGCATTATTCACTTCTTTTTTAGAAAGGTTCTTCACGTTCATTGTTAGCGGAAATGCCAGATTTTGATAAACATTCATACTATCATACAAAGCACTGTTTTGAAACGAAAATCCAATTCGCAATCGCAGCTCGTCTAATTCTTTTCGGTGTAATTTATTAACCTGTTTTCCCAATACCATTATTTCGCCTTTGTCAGGTTTTAATAATCCCACAAGAGTTTTTATCAATACCGATTTACCAGAACCGGATTTTCCAAGTACAGCAATATTTTCACCCCTGTGAACTGTTAAGTCCACACCCTTTAAAACATCCAGCTCACCAAAGGATTTATATAATCCGTTGATTTTTATGACTGTTTCGTCTGTATTAATATTATGTTGTACTTTGTGTCTCTCCATTTTAAAAATATCTTATCCAATTAACAACTTGTACAATAATAACTTCTTCAAAAAAGATAAGAAACATTGCAAGCACCACCGCATGATTTGTTGCCTTTCCTACGCCACGAGTTCCTTGTTTGGCATAAAATCCTTTATAACAGCCAACAATTCCAATAGTAAAACCATAAACAATAGATTTAATGAGAGATGAAAAGATGTCTAAAAAAGAAATATTAGAAAAGGCATTTTTATAAAACGTTACCAAACTGGTAGCTTCTTCGGAGTGAACATTATAATAAGAGCCCAATAATCCTACACAACTGCAATACAATGCCAGAATAGGTATAGAGATTGTTGTAGCAAGAACGCGGGTAACAACCAGATATTTGAAAGGATTGATCGCAGAAACTTCCATAGCTTCAATTTGCTCTGTTACTTTCATGGAGCCCAGCTCTGCACTAATGCTTGAACCAACTTTACCCGCACAAATTAATGCAGTTACCAGTGGACCTAAAGCCCTTACAATAGCGATTCCTATTAATGATGGTAACCAGGAAACGGCACCGAAAGTCTCTAATGAGGGGCGTGATTGTTTTGTAAAAACGATACCAACAATGAATCCGGTAAGCGTTATTAATGAAAGTGATTTTAATCCTACTTCAAAACATTGATTGATAATTTCCCGCCAATGAAAAGGAGATGTAAATGCTTCTCTAAAAAAGCGAGCCGTAAAACGATACCCTTGATAAACACCCTCTAAATAAGAATCTATTGATTTTGAAAACAAATTTTTTTTTGTCCCGATACTATTCATTCTAGAGTGTTTTATTATGTTATTATAATCTGAATCTTTAAAAATAAACCGAATATACCTCTATTGAATAGGTATTATAAAATTACAAAAATAAAGTTATAATGAAGATTTTATTCTAAAAGATGTTGATAATGAAATTATTGTACTCAGAATAACTTATCGTTTTTAAGATACATATAAATAAAATATTCATTAATATTGAAAATAATTCTTTGTTAGCTGTAAGAAATTCTTTGTAATATCTTGTAATTTAGGTCATTTGTATATTTATATTTATTTTTTAGGTGTATTAAAATATACTTTTTAGTATATTTGTATTCTAATTGCAACATACAATGCTTACAAAGGCCGAAAAAACAAAACAATTCATATTAGAAACTGCGGTACCACTTTATAATGAGAAAGGTATTTCGGGAGTGAATATAGATGATGTCCTTGAGGCGACAAAGCTTACCAAGGGGTGTCTTTACGGTCATTTTCAAGGTAAAGATGATTTGTCTGAACAAGTTATAGATTTATCGCTTAAGAAGATTTCGGATAAAGTAAGAGCTGCTGTTTCTAAAGGTAAAACACCCAAAGGTAAAGTGCTTGCATTTATGGACTTTTATAAAAATCCTATTGAAACATACATTTCCGGAGGATGTCCTATATTTAATACGGCTGTAGAGGCCGATGATAATTATCCGGGTGTAAAATTGAAAGTAGCCAAAGTGTTTAGAACTGGTCAGGAAGAAATTACTGCTTTGCTTCAGGAAGGAATTAATATTGGTGAATTTTCCAATACTCTTGATCCTGTTGTTTTTGCTTTTAAAATGGTTGCTGCTATAGAAGGAGGGATTGTAATGTGTAGAGTTATGGACACTGCTAAACCTATGCAAGGTCTTATTAAGAGTCTAAAATCTGAATTGGAGCAATACGCTCTGTAATTTTTTTTAGATAAAAATAAACTAAAAAGTATATTTTAAAATAAACTAAATAGTATAAATGTTTAAATAATAGAATCGTAAATATCTATAAAATAAACAAAATAAAAATAATTTTTTAATTTAAATAAACAATAATGAAAACAACAGGAAATACAGTATTTATAACTGGAGGGAGCGCAGGAATAGGGTTGGCTATAGCTAAAAAATTAAGCGCTGCGGGGAATAAAATAATCATTAATGGGCGTAATGAAGAACGTTTGCAAAATGCATTAAAACAATTGGATAATGCTATTGCGATACAAGGGGATTTATCATTGGAAACAGATAGAGTTCGTATTGCAACACAATTAAAGGAGAATTATCCGGAGGTGAACATAATCATCAATAATGCTGGTGCTGCTTTTGCTTACCTTTTAAGTGAAACCAAAAATGCACATGAAAAAGCACTTATCGAAATGAATACGAACTATTTTAGTGTGATACATTTTACAGAATTGTTACTGCCTCACCTGGCTAAAAAGGCAGAGGCAGCTATTATAAATATTTCGTCAATTGCAGTTTTCGACAGTCATAAATTTCTACCTACTTACGGTGCGACAAAGGCTGCATTGCATAGTTATACCGTTGCATTGAGATACACATACGAAGAAGAAAAAAATATCCAGATTTATGAGGTATATCCTCCATTGGTAAATACAGAATTTTCGGCAGGAATAGGAGGGGCAAACGGTATTCCACCAGAAGATGTTGCCGATGAATTACTTCTTGCTTTAGAAAAAAATCAGTTTGATGTTCCAGTAGGAGATTCTAAACAATTTTTTAAATAATTAAGTAAAATTAAGTTCTTCGTTATGAAAGTAGAAATAACTGACTATTTTTTCAAAAAAAGTTTCTTAAATTTAATAACGGAGAATTTATTTAGAGAATAAAAAATTTAAATAAAATGGATATAAAAGGTAAAACAATATTGATTACCGGAGGTGCTTCTGGTATTGGATTAGAATCTGCCAGACAGTTTTTATCAGAAGGAGCCAACGTGATTATTACAGGTAGAAATCAGGCTAAATTAGATACTGCAAAAAAAACACTTCCCCAATTAACAGTTATAAAAAGTGATGTCGAGAATCCCGATGATGCATTATCCCTCTTTAATAAGGTGGTTTCTTTGGGCGGAATTGATATTTTATACAATAATGCAGGTGTTGGAAGTCCGGCGCTAAATCTTGGAATTGCAAATGAACAAATTCTGAAGAATGCAATTTATGAAATGAACGTTAATTATTTGGGTGTTATAAGACTGAATGATCTTTTTATTAATATGCTCAAATCAAGAAAGGAAGGGGCAATAATAAACACAACATCAATTTTAAGTTTAGTTCCAGCCATCGAAGAGCCAACTTATTCTGCAACTAAAGCAGCTTTAAGTTTTTATACCCGATTGCTTAGGAAAGATTTGGAGATATTGGGAAGTAACGTAAAAGTATTTGAGCTGTTACCTCCAGTTGTAGCAACAGAGATGACGGCTAATAGAAATGACAAAAAATTAACCACAGAACAGTTGGTAACAGCACTTATTTCGGGACTTAAAAAAGATCAATTTACGATTCGTGTTGGGGATTCCAAGTTACTATATTTTGTAAGCAGGTTTTTCCCTAAACTAGCTTTTAATCTGGTAAATCCTAAAAAAGCATACACAAGTCTTAAGTAATAAATAAAGTTTTAAAGTATATAAAATGAAAGCATTTATAATTAACAAGTATAGTAAAAATTCCAGATTGGAGCTTGTAGATATGCCTGTACCGGAAGTAAAGGATAATGATGTTCTGGTTGATGTTTACGCATCTGGATTGAATTTTTTGGATTCCAAAATAAAGGCAGGCGAATTTAAACTCATTTTGCCTTATAAACTTCCATTAATTCTGGGACATGATGTAGCAGGTATAATAACTAAGGTTGGGAAAAATGTGAAAAAGTTCAAAGTTGGTGATGAAATCTATGCCAGACCATCTGATTTTCGCATCGGAACATTTGCAGCTTTTATTGCCATAGATGAAAAAGATGTAGCACTCAAGCCTAAGAATCTTTCTATGGAAGAAGCCGCATCCATTCCCTTGGTGGCTCTTACAGCTTGGCAGGTACTGGTTGAAAGAGCACAAATAAAAGAAGGGGATAAAGTGTTTATTCAGGCAGGCTCCGGAGGCGTAGGAACCATTGCAATTCAGCTTGCGAAACATTTAGGCGCTAAGGTTGCTACCACTGCAAGTATAAAAAGTTCCGAGTTATTAAAAGAGTTAGGTGCCGATTTAATTATTGATTATAAAAATGAAGATTTCGAGAAACGCCTAAGTAATTATGATGTTGTATTGAATAGTCAGGATAAAAAAACACTTGAAAAATCGATAAACATATTAAAATCCGGCGGAAAATTAATTTCAATTTCAGGGCCTCCAACTCCGGATTTTGCAAAAGAAATTGGAGCGCCCTGGTATGTAAAAAAAATTCTTTCCTTAATAAGTGCCGGCATACGTAAGAAAGCGAGAAATCGAAATATTGATTATTCCTTTTTATTTATGAGAGCGCAAGGGGAACAGTTAAGTAAAATTACTGCTCTTATAGAATCGGGAATAATTAAACCGGTTATGGATAAAATCTTTCCTTTTGAAGAATTAAACGAAGCACTATCTTATGTAGAAAGTGGACGTACAAAAGGAAAAGTTGTTGTGAAAATGAAATAAGTAGTCTATATTTTTTGCTAAACATTTCATACTTGTGCTGCGCAAATGTCTCCGACTTTGCGCAATTTTGAATTTTAAAATTCCATTACAGAGCCCAAACCACGTCTTAATCCTTTAAATGTTCCTACTTTTTCAATGGCAAGTATGGCACCTTTTACATAAGGTTGCGCACTTGTACCGGAATCATGTCGGATGGTTAATTTTTCATCTTGTAATCCGAAAATAGTTTCGATGGAAATAACGTGTCCCGGAAGCCGAATAGAATGAACTTGTACACCATCTAAGTTTGCTCCACGACTTGCTTTATCGCCAATTATTTCATCATTAGAAACATGAACCGTTGGCTTTTGGATTTGAGAAAGGCGATGTGCTAATTCTCTGGCTGTTCCGCTTGGGCTATCAATTTTATCTTGATGTGCATAATCAATAATTTCGAAATTTGGAATGTACTTGGCAGCCATTTCAGCAAATTTTTGCAGTAGCACCACTGTCATAGCAAAATTTCCAACAGCCAATACAGAAGCATTGTTTTCAAGAGCTACTTTTTCGATCTCGCTATAATCTTCGTTTGTTAAGCCCGATGTTCCAACAACAACATTCTTTCCTTTTTTTAATGTAGCGATAATATTCTTTTTGCCTACTTCGGGCTTTGTATAATCCACCAATACATCAAAATTAGTTTCTGATAGAGCTGTTTCTATATCTCCAAAAACAGGGATTTGTACATCTCCTAAATTTAGAATTTCCGCGAGATTTTCGCCCTTGTGTTTTCGGGATAATGCGCCAACCAACTGCATTCCGTCAATATTAAAAATACCTTTACTCAATTCTGAGCCTGCCCAGCCTGTTGCTCCTGCTATAAATACTTTTATCATTTTCTTTATTTTTTATTTCCCCTTCGATTGAGTTAAAATATTTTCTTATTGAGGGTGTTAGGTGTTATATTTGATTACAATTTAAAAAAAATAACTCAGAATAAGTAAACAGCAGTATTAAATTTTAAATCTTACTATTAATAATTACTATTAACTATAATAGATTGAAATTGAATATACAAGGTAGTAATAAGGTTATGTAATAGGAAAAATCCAATATCTTTGTTTTAGTTTAAAAAAGGTGAACATTTATGCTGGAAAATTTCTCATTTGGTCTCGGGCTTGTTACTGCTATTGTATTAATCATTATGCTGGCCAATAAATTAAAAGTTGCCTATCCGGTACTTTTGGTTATTGCTGGATTAATTTTAGGGTTTATCCCTGGTGTTCCAATACTACATATTGAGCCGGAGCTTATTTTTATAATTTTTCTGCCACCATTACTTTATGAAGCAGCTTGGTCAATCTCCTGGAAGGAATTATGGCGTTGGAGGCGAATTATAAGCAGTTTTGCATTTGTAGTGGTGTTTCTTACGGCACTTTCAGTAGCATTTGTAGCCAATTATTTTATCCCTGGTTTTTCTTTGGCTTTGGGTTTCTTGCTTGGGGGTATTGTATCGCCACCAGATGCAGTAAGTGTAGGTGCCATTTTTAAAATTGTAAAAGTGCCACGCACATTGTCATCTATTCTTGAGGGAGAAAGCTTGCTTAATGACGCATCATCGCTTATTATTTTTCGATTTGCATTAATAGCAGTTGCAACAGGTCAATTTATATGGTATGAGGCAGCTTTGGATTTTGTTTGGATGATTATTGGAGGTATTGGGATTGGGTTACTACTTGGATTAATCTTTAGAAAATCTCAAAAATATTTGCCTACCGATGCCAATATGGATATCGTTCTTTCATTAGTAGCTCCTTATTTAATGTATATTATAGCAGAACATGTACATAGTTCCGGAGTTCTTGCAGTAGTAAGTGGTGGTTTATATTTATCAAATCACAGGCATTCCTTTTTGAACAGTGCTTCCCGAGTACGTAGTGTAAATGTTTGGGAAAGCCTTTGTTTTGTACTCAATGGTCTTGTATTTATCCTTATAGGTCTAGCACTTCCAGAAATTACAGCAGGTCTTGAAGGAGTTAGTATCTACAATGCAATTGGTTATGGAGTATTGGTTACAGTTGTTTTAATTGTGGGCAGAATTTTATCTGCGTATGGAGCAGTTATAGTAACAATGATTGCGCGAAATTTCATTACAGTTGCCGAGACTACCAATCCGGGTTTTAGAGGCCCTTTTATTTTAGGATGGTCGGGTATGCGAGGTGTTGTATCCCTTGCAGCAGCTTTATCGATACCAATAAATCTTGATGACGGCACACCATTCCCACAAAGAAATCTAATATTGTTTATTACGTTTGTCGTAATTTTTCTAACATTAACCATACAGGGATTGACTTTACCGGTGTTAATAAGGAAATTAAAGATTCCTAGTCCTCCCCAAAAGTTTACAGAAGAAGAGATTCATAATCGAATAAACCAACAACTGGCAGAAATTGCCCTTAATAATCTAAATAGTAATTACAACGAGCAACTTAAAACTTTACCATTACTACAGCAAATGGCGACCAAGTGGCAAGCAGGTATTAATTCTTCTGATGATGTAAAAATGACCAAAGAAATCGAAATAATATATCGTGAGATTCTAAACAATCAAAGGCAATGGTTGATCCAGAAGAATAAAAGCTTTGAATTATTAGACGAAGAAATTATCCGTAGACATTTATACCGTCTCGATATGGAAGAAGAAAAACTACGCTTGATGTGATCATTTTTGACTCGATAAACCCAAAAAATCCGTTTCGGGTTCAATTTTGTCCGTCTCCCCTCAATTTATAATATTCATAATATTTAGACTTTATACTTTTGACCTGTTAAAAAACAATTATTAGTATAAAAATTAAAATTTTAAAGTTATGAACATCATAAAAAAATTATTTATTGGCTGTATTCTGTTAGCTACTACAAGCGGTTTTAGCCAAAGCTTTTTCAAAAACATAACAGATCGTCTTTATTTTGGAGTAAAAGCCGGAGCGAACTATAGTGATTTTTCTAATGCAGACTTTGATACAGAAGGGCTGACAGGCTTTCATGCGGGTGGTATTGTAGGTTACAAATTCAATGATAAGTTTTCTATTCAAGAAGAGTTTTTATACTCCACCCAAGGAGCCAAAATAAAAGGAGGTCTTATGGATGGCAAGGATATAAAACTATCTTATGTAACAGTTCCAATTCTATTAAAGTATAAAACAAATTTTGGTTTATATTTTGAGGCAGGTCCGCAAGTAGGGATATTAGTAGATGAGAATTTTAGCGCTTTGGGAATCAATTCAGGCACAAAATATGCCGAAAAAATTGACGGAGGAGTTTCAGCAGGGATTGGTTATCAGTTCAAAAATGGATTAGGAATCGGAGCAAGGTATTATAGATCTTTAACGGATGTTACAAAAGTGAAAACTGCTGGTATAAATACTGATTTTCAAAATAATACAGGTCAGGTAAGTTTGTTTTATATTTTTTAAAAATAACAAATAAGGGTTAGGTTACCACGCTTTTTTATTTTGATATCGTGATGAAAGTTCCGGCTACAATTTGTAGTCGGACTTTTTTTGTAGCTGAAAGTATGATTTTATAATTAACTGTAAAACGGGTGATAAGATAAAATATTCATACATATTTTGTATATTCCTTGCTGTAAATAATGCTAAAACTACAATGAAAATACACTAATCGTTTAACTTTATCAATATGATAAACAATATTAAGAAAACCGTAAATTCATATAATCTCAAAGAGATTAGAAAGTTAAATATGCTGCTGGTGGGACTGGCTTTTCCATTTACTTTTTTATTACTCTTTCTGTTTGAGGAGATACTCTCAGCCTTATTTGTTCTGGCAATTAAAACAGCTTGTTATATGCTTATTACAAGCAACTTATTGGTTGAGATTTTAAAGTACAGCGCAAAAAAGTTTCCTGATGATCTTTTTAAGTTTAGATTATGCAGGTATAGTCTTAGCTATACCTCAGGAATAGTAATTTATCTTACACTATGGCCAATTTTTTCTTATCTGGCAAAAATTCCAAGTCATTTGGATAACTATAAGCTTTTGGCAGCATTTATTGCTATTGCTATTGTGCTTACTACCATTATATTATTTTTGCATGACTTTGTAATTTTCAGGGAGAATAAAATCCAGACAGAGCTTGAAAATTCTCGTTTACAACTTCGTACTTCACAAGCTGAGAATCTGCTCTTAAAACAACAGATTCATCCTCACTTTCTATTTAATTCATTAAATACGTTGAAAGCCTTATATAAAAAAGACCCCATACTTGGCGAAACGTATCTAATACAATTAGCCGATTTTCTGCGAGCTGCCGTATCGCATAACAATGACTGTGCAACAACACTCGAGGAAGAAATACACATTTGTAAAAATTATATGGAAATGCAAAAAATACGTTTCGGTGATGCTTTGGAATGGGATATAGAAATAGAGGATATAAAAATGCTTAAAGGTTTTGTTCCTTCTTTTTCATTACAACCATTACTGGAAAATGCAATAAAACACAACATATTTACCAAGCAAATTCCACTAAAGTTAATTATAAAACAGGAAGGTGAAAATATAACAGTATACAACGCTATTAATCGCAGAGATGCGGGAGAGACGTCTACAAAAAGTGGACTTAGTAACTTAGCCGAACGCTACCACTTGTGGTCAGGTCAGGAAATTATAATCAAGAATGATGGAAAAACCTTTTCTGTCAGTTTTAAAATCATGATGCATGAAAATAATAATTATTGAAGATGAAATGCTTGTTGCAGACGAGCTTGTTGACAATCTTAAACAAATAAAACCAGATGTAGAAATTGTATGCATTTTAAGTTCTGTTAAAGAAGCAATAGATTATTTTACAGATAATCCGCAACCGGATCTTATTTTTAGTGACATACAATTAGGTGATGGGTTAAGTTTTGACATTGCAAAAGTAATAACGATCGATGTGCCTATAATTTTTTGCACTGCGTTTGATGAGTATGCGCTCGATGCTTTCAGGGTAAACGGAATAGAATATATACTAAAACCTTTTAGCCTTGAATCATTGGAAAAAGCACTTCTCAAATTCCAAAATATGCAAAAGGTCATGGCTGGAAGTATTGCCTTGAAGTATGAAGCGGCTATGGCTACATTAACGGCAAGAAATAAAAATAACAGTAATACAATAATGGTAAAATATAGAGATAGACTTTTACCATTTACTCTGGATAAGATAGCGCTGTTTTACCTCGAAAATGAAATTACGTATATGTATGCTCATTCCGGAAAAATGTATACCATGACCGATAGTCTTGAAGAACTGGAACATAAGGCAGGATTTGATTTTTTTAGGATGAACAGGCAGTTCCTTGTGAATCGTAATGCGATAGAAGATGCAACAGACTACTTCCCAAGAAAACTTAAAATCAACCTGCTTATTGCATTTGATAGAAATATTATAGTAAGCAGGGAAAAGAGAAGCAAATTACTAACATGGCTTGCCTATTAAAGAGAATTACTTTTTAACCGTTTTGTTATTTTTAATTTAAAATTGATATATAAAACCGCCAATTGATAACATTAGCGGTTTTTTGTATGTTTTAAAGAGTTGCAGCTGCTTCCAGAATTAATTCGGCTACTTCTTTTGGATGTGATGCCAAAGAGATATGCCCTGCATCAAGAGATATGATTTTTTTAGGATTCATTCGTTCCGCCATTTCTTTCTCTGTTTCTGTTGGGATCATATTGTCGTTATTGGACACCTGGTACCAACTTGGTTTTGTTTTCCATGCTGGCTCGCCTGCGATATCTCCAAAACATTGTCCGTGTATAGGTCTTTGAGATAAAGCCATTACGAAGGCATTTTCTTCGTCTAAATCTTGACAGAATGATTTATGAAATTCATCGTATTTAATCCAAAAAAAACCTTTTGCGTCGGGATAAATACTGGCTCCGCCTGCACTGGCTCTACGCCCCAAGAGACCTCCCAAACTTTCTCCTGCATCTGGTGCAAATGCTGCGATGTACACTAAACCTACTACTTTATCATGATTTCCTGCTCCCGAAATTACAGCACCACCGTATGAATGTCCTACCAATAGTACATTTCCCTCCTGTGCATCAATTAGATCAGTTGTTTTATTAATGTCATCTTGCAATGAGGTTAAAGGATTTTGAACGCTACGCACTTTATAACCGCTTTTTACCAATGCCGGAATTACGTGTCTCCAGTGTGAGCCATCTCCCCATGCACCATGAACCAAAACAATGGTTAAATCTTTTGTTGCCATATTTTTATTTTTAAATTGTTTGATAAGGCAAATTTATCCACTTGAGATTCAATAGGCGTTCACTTAAGTTAACTAATGAAAATTCTTTTTCTTATCCGACTAAGAGATTGCGGCGTTATACCCAGATAGCTTGCAATGTGTTTTTGGTGGACTTCTTGAAAAATTAAAGGGCTTTCTTTTAATAAATTCGTATATCGCTGTTCGGGGGAGTAGTATAATAAATCCTCTATTCTTTTTTTTGCATCCAGATATAATTTTTCTTTTGTTTTTCGGCCGAATTCCTGCCAATAGATTCCTTTAGTATATAATTTTTTTAAATCATCTTTATGCAATAAAAATAGCTCTGATTTGTGAATTGCCTGAATGTTTAATTTTGATTTTTTGTCAAATAGTAAGCTTTCATAATCCGTAAAGAACTGATTATTAAAATGAAAATTAAAGCTTATGTCATTACCATTTTCGTTATTGTGAAAACTTCTCAAGGTTCCATTTTTAACAAAACCAATATATTCACATTTTCCTTCTTGTTGTAAAAAGAACTCGGATTTTTCAAGTGTAATACTTTTTAGTTGAGAAAAAAACTCGTCAAAATGTTCCGCGTCTACTTGAAACAGGCTGCCATATTTTTGAAAATTATCAGACATTTTTATCTTTTTTTAATGCAAGGATAAAGGTAGAATAATTTAGAAGGTCTCACAATATTTCTCTTTTATTGGAGAGGACTATTAATATGCGAATTCAATCTTTTTTGTTAGTTCGATCTTTATTTATTTTATTTTTAATTTAAAATTTCATCCATGTTAAGATTGTGTATAATTGTATAACTTTTCGGATTAATTATATAACTTTTTCCGATTTTAAATTTACATTTTTGTTGTAATTGGTTGATTTATTATGTTGTATGAAAAAATACGTAAATTTTATAACCCTTTTTTAATTCCCAAATTATGAGAAATACAAACCACATTGCCATTCTATCGAGTGCGCTTTTTACCCTATTTAGTTGTTCGAGTGATAAAGATGTCAATACCAATCCTGGTACAGTAACCAATCCGGTAGAAGGTAATGCAGCAAATACAACTTATAAACCTGCATTTGCAGGACAAACCCGTATCGATGGGTTAAAGACAAATACAAGCTTTCAGGCAGCTGTTATTACTTCTGGTTTGACTAGTCCTTGGGGAGTAAAAAGTCTTCCAGACGGCAGATTATTAATTACAGAAAAAGCGGGCATTATGCGCATTGTTACTACAGCAGGAGCAGTGAGCAGTCCAATTACAGGTATTCCAGCTGTTAATGCTGCAGGTCAGGGAGGTTTATTAGGTTTATGTCTGGATCCTGAATATGCTACAAATCGTATGATTTATTGGGTTTTTTCGGAAGCAGCAGGAGGAGGAAATAATACGGCTGTTGCCAAAGGAAGATTATCCACCGATGAGAAAACGATAGAAGGAGCAACTGTAATTTATCGCGCTAATCCTGCCAATGCCAGTACGCTACATTATGGAGGGCGCATACTTTTTGACAAGACAGGTACTCTTGTAGTTAGTACAGGAGAACGTTCTGTGCTTGAAACCCGACCATTGGCACAATCACTTACCGCTGGTTTAGGAAAAGTTGTTAGAATTACAAAAGATGGACAACCGGCATCTGGAAATCCTACTTTTAGTCAAGCAGGTGCATTGCCGGAATTGTATACTTATGGACATAGAAACCCGCAAGGATTGGCATCTCATCCTGTTACAGGTGAAATTTGGCTTGCCGAGCATGGACCACGCGGAGGTGACGAAATTAACCGCTTAAAACCTGGATTTAATTATGGATGGCCAGTTATTACTTATGGCATTGAATATAGTGGAGAAAAAATCGGTGCTGGAATTCAGCAACAAGATGGGATGGAGCAGCCTGTTTACTATTGGGATCCTGTGGTTTCACCAAGTGGTATGACTTTTTATACTGGGAATCGTGTTCCGGAATGGCAAAATAATCTTTTTATAGGCGCTTTAAGCGGAATGCATATTGTACGTCTTGCCATAGAAAATAATCGTGTTGTGGGCGAAGAAAGACTTCTTGCTCAGGAAAACCAGCGATTTAGAGATATTACACAAGGAAATGATGGCGCTCTATACGCTATTACAGATGGAGGTAAGTTGTATAAAATTGATAAGGAATAATTATACACATCTCTTTTTATATAAAACACGAATTATTATGGCGCTATTTGGCGCCATAATTTGTTATAGAGCAGTTTTTTTGAGTTATCGAAATTTGAAATACACATCTTTTTTTTAATATTAAGAACTTAATAGCCTGTAAGTGCAAGAAAAACAGTCTTAAAATAAGTGATCTTTCTACTAATTTATCAGTTTTTAAAAAATAATAATTTTAAACTATACTAATTTGGTAGAATTTATATATATTTGCAGAAGCAAAAAAAAAGCTGCATAACTTATCCAGAAAGACTGAGGGAGTAGGCCCTATGATGTCTTAGCAACCTGTTACCCAATAAGGTGCTAAATCCTTCTGCTACGGCGGACAGATAAGAAAGATTTCCTTGGAAAATCTGAATAAGTTACATCGTATTTTTAAACCTTTTTACTGATTACAATGAAAACTGAGTTAGTCCCTTTGTGTGTCCATTCTAAAAAAAATAACCTGCCTTTCGAAGAAAAAGAAATCTTAGTTTTCCGAATGCGTAGCCGCTAACTTTATAAATACCAATTCCATTTAAATAGCATTTGCTATAGGTCATCTCAAAACTGACCCAGGAATAACTATGTCCAATTTTAAAACAAATTATAATGAAAAAAATCGTATTATTTCTTACGCTTTGCCTTGGAGCAACAGCAGCTCAAGCACAGCAAGATACAAATGTGCAGTTAAAAGGAACAGTTGTAGATACTGTTGCCAAATATGTTTATCTGCAAAAATTCCATAACAAGATGTTCACCACCATAGATTCTGTTAAGGTTGTAGATGGGAATTTCAATTTTAAAACAAAAGTAAAACTTCCGGAACTTTATGGTCTTAGTTTTAACACGGCTAATAGTCCGCTGTACATATTTCTAGAAAAAGGACCAATTACGGTAAAACTGAGCCCAGTAAAATATTACAACAATTCTGTTGTAGAAGGTTCGGCATCTCAGGATTTATTTAATACTTATAAAAAGACGGAGAACGTAGAGATTAGTAAATTCATAACCGAACACCCAACTTCTATTGTTTCGGCTTATGTATTATATAGAAACTGGTCTTACAGATTAACTCCCGAACAAATAACTCAAAACATTGCATTGCTTGATAAAAGTTTGGCTACTACAACTTACGTTAAAGAACTTAAGGAATTGGTAACGGTTTTAAACGGATTGGCTGTTGGTAAAAAGGCACCGGATTTTATAGGTAAAGATGCAGAGGAAAAATCTGTTCGTCTTTCGGAAAATCTTAAGGGATATACATTGATTGATTTTTGGGCGTCTTGGTGCGGACCATGTAGAAAAGAAAATCCAAATATTGTTGCTGCCTATAAACAGTATCATGATAAAGGATTTAATATAATCGGAATTTCTTTGGATAAAAAGAAAGAAAGCTGGGTTAAAGGAATTAAAGACGATGACTTAAACTGGTTACATATTTCGGATCTTAAATTTTGGAATAGCGAAATAGCCAAATTATATGGTGTAAGAGCGATTCCGGCAAATTATCTGGTAGATTCAAAAGGGATAATCGTTGCAAGAAATCTTCATGGCGAAGAACTGGAGACTACACTTAAATCACTTTTAAATAAATAAGATCCCAGTAGCCAAACAAATAGTTTACTCTTAGCAATAAAATTATGTTATTTAAAAAATCTATAGAAAGCCTGATCTCCGAGAATGAGAAAAATGATGGAGCAGGATTAAAGCGTTCATTAGGACCAATAAACCTTGTAGCACTAGGAATTGGTGCAATAGTAGGAGCGGGAATATTTTCTCTTACGGGTATTGTAGCTGCCGAAAATGCTGGTCCTGCAGTTATTCTTTCGTTTATTCTTGCAGCGGTTGCCTGCGCTTTTTGTGCTTTATGTTACGCAGAATATGCATCAATGATTCCTGTAGCAGGTTCGGCTTATACCTATACGTATGCTACGATGGGAGAGTTTATGGCATGGATAATAGGATGGGATTTGGTTCTCGAATATGCGCTTGCTTCTGCTACTGTTGCGGTAAGCTGGTCCAGTTATGCTACAAAATTATTGACGCATCTCCATATTAATCTTCCTCCGGAATTAACAAGTTCCCCATTCGATCCGGTAAAGCTGGCAGATGGAACAACTCTAAGTGGCGGAATTGTTAATCTGCCTGCAATAGTTATTGTTGCTTTACTTTCTCTTGTACTTGCAAAAGGGACCAAAGAATCGGCAACGATGAATAATTTCCTGGTGTTACTAAAGCTGAGTGTAATTGTTCTTTTTATTGTTTTAGGCTGGTCATTTATTCAAGAGGAGAATTATCATCCTTTTATTCCTGAAAATACCGGAGAGTTTGGTCATTTTGGCTGGTCGGGAATAGTTAGAGGTGCCGCTGTGGTATTCTTTGGGTTTATAGGGTTTGATGCGGTCTCAACAGCAGCTCAGGAATCTAAGAATCCACAAAAAGATATGCCTATCGGAATAATTGGTTCGCTTCTGGTAGCGACTGTTTTATATGTTGCCTTTTCTTATGTAATGACAGGAATGGTTTCTTATAAAACTTTTATTGGAGATGCGAGTCCAGCTGCAACTGCCTTTGCTGTTACGGGGTATCATTTTTTAAACAGCGCTTTAATTATTGCAATTCTGGCGGGGTATACCTCTGTAATCCTTGTGATGCTTATGGGACAGTCTAGAGTTTTTTACAGCATGTCCAAAGATGGACTTTTACCTTCTTTTTTCAGTGACATACACAGTAAGTTCAAGACACCATGGAAGAGTAATCTTTTCTTTATGGTATTTGTGAGTATTCTGGCTGGTTTTGTACCCATTTCAGATTTGGGACATATGGTAAGCATTGGTACACTTTTCGCTTTTTCGCTTGTTTCATTAGGGATTATTATCCTAAGAAAAACAAGTCCAGATGTAAAACGAGGTTTCAAAGTACCGTTTGTACCATTCGTGCCGATTTTAGGTATTGGAGTATGTGTATTCCTTATGACAGGACTTCCTCTGGAAAGCTGGGAGCGCCTATTTATCTGGATGGCAATTGGTATCGTGTTTTATTTCCTTTACGGAAAACGACATAGTAAATTAAGAAAAGAAAATGAGCAGTTAAAGAAATAATTAAAATGATAGGGAAATGAATGCTATTGAAAACAAAATAAAACCAAGTCAATTAGAAGACTATTTTTCAAAGTTTAGAGAAAATACAATTGGAGTAAATCATAGTTTTGAATCTGTGTATGGGAAACAAAAGTTGCTTTATGCCGATTGGATTGCAAGCGGAAGATTATATCTTCCGATCGAAGAAATTATGCTAAATAAAATAGGTCCAATGATCGCCAATACGCATTCATTTTCCAGTCAGACAGGTAAAGCTTCAACTTATGCGTATCTGTATGCCAGGGATTTAATTAAGACTCATGTAAATGCCAATGAATCGGACGTTTTGGTTGCTACAGGAACCGGAATGACCGCTGCGATATCCAAACTGCAGCGTATTATGGATTTACGTAAGTTAAATGGTAAAATAACTCATGACATTGATCGACCAGTGGTTTTTATTACACATATGGAGCATCACTCCAATCAGGTTTCCTGGTATGAAACCAATGCTGATGTGGTGGTTTTACCGCCTGATGAAAATAATTTGGTTAGCCCAAAGATACTTTCGGAAGTAATAAAAAAATACTCAGACAGGACTTTAAAGATAGGTTCGTTTACTGCTTCTTCGAATGTTACGGGAATCATTACTCCTTATCATGAATTGGCAAAAATAATGCATAAAAATAATGGGTTTTGTTTTGTCGATTTTGCTGCTTCAGCACCTTATGTTCAAATAGATATGCATCCCAAAAATCCAGAAGAACAATTGGATGCAATTTTCTTTTCGCCACATAAATTCTTGGGAGGACCAGGAACATCCGGTATTTTGGTTTTTAATGAAAAATTATATAAAACTAGTATTCCGGATAACCCCGGAGGAGGAAATGTAAAATGGACTAATCCTTGGGGGAAATATTTGTACAGCAATGTAATCGAAGTTAAAGAAGATGGCGGAACTCCCGGATTTTTACAGGTTATAAGAACAGCTTTGTCTCTGGAACTGAAAGATAAAATGGGAATTGAAAATATTAAAAACCGAGAAAAAGAATTATTAGATATTTGTTATTCCGAGTTTAAAAAGATAGCAGGATTATCAATTTTAGGCAATATTACAACGGATCGAATAGGTTGTGTTTCTTTCATAGTTGAAGACATTCATTATAATTTAATTGTTAGACTTTTAAACGATCGATTCGGAATTCAGGTTCGAGGTGGTTGGTCATGTGCAAGTACGTATGCCCACTATTTATTTGATATTGATGAAGAAAAGTCTAGGGAATTTACAGATAAACTTCTTCTGAAAGATCAGAGTAATAAACCAGGATGGGTTCGTTTATCCTTACATCCTATAATGACAAATGATGAGGTCGTGTTTATCTGTGATGCTATACAAAAAGTAGTTTTAAATCATAAGGAATGGCAAAAGGATTATAGGCATAACCATTCTACCAATGAATTTGAGAGTATTATACAAGAAGAAAACATTGCCGAAGAAGTAAAGGAATGGTTTGTGCTGAAATAAAGTTGAGCTCATTAAAGTTCCCGCTCACGACGTGGATGATCAAGATTTGCAAAAGCAAAATCACTATAGAACGGATTTAAAAAAATAGAAGTAAAATAAAATTCGTTTTAATTCTATCTAACTCTTTGCCGAAGGGACGCAGATTATGCGGATTCGCTAAAGCGAAAACACGGATTAAACGGATTTTATTTTCGATTATTTTAAAACCCGTTTCATCCGCGTAAATCTGCGTTACTTTTTAGACAAGTTTAAAGAAACTACTCACGCAAGAGCCATTAGAAAGTAGACTTATATAAAAAAGAATCATAATGAATAGTAATATAATAGGATTTCATCATTTTGCAATTAAGGCACAGGATTTTGAAAAAACAGTACAATTTTACAGAACACTTAATTTTGAAGTGGTACATGGTTGGAGCCTTCCTGAGTTCAATTTGGAAAAGTGTGTGATGATGAAGAACAAGGGATTTGATTGTTATATAGAAATATGCGACAATAATGCTAATTTTCCGACTCAGGGACGCAAAAGAAAAAAAGGAGATTCTTATGTAGAGAATTCCCTTTTGCATATTTGCTTTACAGTTGGCGATGCAAATAAGGCGTACAATGAAGCAATCGAAAATGGCGCCAAACCATTATCGGCAAAAGAAACATTAGAATTAAGAAGCCTTAAGAAAATTGTGACCGTTAGTAATAGTTTGGTTTATAGCCCAAATGGAGAGGTAATTGAGTTTTTGGAATCTGTTGTTTTTTAAGTTGTTTTTTCGGATAAACATAATTTTGAGTTTAAGGTTGATATCTTAATTTTCTAACTTTAGATAATACTTCATTCTAATTATAAAAAATGAATTTATATTTGCTTTACTATTATAAGAATACACATAGATTCAAAAAATAAAAATAAAATGGATACCGTTTTTTTTTCTCATATTTTAGCAAAAGTGTCGCTCAGTGAAGAAGAAAAAAACAGTATAAAAACTTTTTTTGTATCTAAAAAACTTCGCAAAAGGCAGTATTTGTTGCAGGAAGGAGATATTTGTAAATATTTATCCTTTGTAGAAAAAGGTTTGCTTAGATCCTATAATATTGATGAAAAAGGAGAAGAGCATATGAATATGTTTGCCTGTGAGGGATGGTGGATCTCTGATATGAACAGTTTTTTATCCGGAGAAAAAGCAGTTTTTAATATAGATGCCATAGAAGAATCAGAACTTTTAATGATTACTCTGGAGGACTTTGAAGAAATGACTTTGAAAATACCTGTAATGGACCGCTATTTCCGTATTCTTTTTCAGAACAGTCTAGTAACTAAAGAGCGAAGACTCGTTAGTTCAAACACACATACTGCAGAGGAAAAATACATTGAGTTAATGGAATCTAATCCAGCTATAATTCAAAGAATTCCTCAAAATTTAATTGCTTCTTATATTGGTATCGCACCTGAAACTTTAAGTCGTATTAAGAAAAATATTGCGTCACGCAAATAATTCTAATTGATATAGATCAATTTTATTTCTTGTTCTATATCAACTGCCAGCCTTTTGAAGCAATATACATTTGTATTGATATAATTTCAATATAATATAAATATTTCGATAACATTTTATGGTAAATACAACACTTCCAAAAATACTTATTACTGGAGCAACTGGACAAGTAGGCACAAAAACAATTGATTTTCTTTTGTCTAATAAAGACATAGAAATTATAGCTGCAGTACGATCACTAGAAAAGGCAGCTTATTTTACTGCTAAAGGGATTGCAACTGTAATCCTTGATTTTGATGATGAAAGTACTCATTTACCCGCTTTTGCAGGCATTGATCGTATTTTAATCATTACTGGCTATACAGTCGATATGTTACGCCAGAGTAAGGCACTTATAGATAATGCTAAAAAAGCAGCAATACAACATGTGGTACATTTAGGAGCTTGTGGTCGCGACGATACTACAGTCGCACATTGGGCATGGCATCAGTTTATCGAAAGATATATTGAGTGGTCTGGTTTTTCATATACCCATTTACGTCCCGAAAGTTTTATGCAAAACGTGCTGAGTTATGGCGGTAAAAAAGCAATAGAAAACGGAGTAATTAATGCTTATGTAGCCGATGCGAGAATGAGTTGGGTTGATATCGATGATGTGGCGCAGGTTGCAGCCTTGGCTTTGGCACATCCGGAGTTACATGCTGGTCAAACCTACCGATTAGGATATGATGCTATAACCTTTGATGAAATGGCGGCATTGATGACTTCTATAATTGGTAAACCATTTCACTACGAACCACTTTCTCCCGAAGTTTTTTTACAATCCATGATAGATTCCGGTGCAGAAATGGCTTATATGAGTTGTGTTTATGATCACTGGAAGCGATATGCTGCTGGAACCATACCCGGTGCAGATGATACTTTTGACAATTTTTATGAAATTACTGGTAAACAACCCACAAAATGGGCTGATTTTATAGAAAAGCATAAAACAGAATTAGAATACTAATTATTAATTGATTTAAGAATAAGCAAGCTTAAGTAATTAAAAAAGAGCCCAATTCATTTAGAATTGGGTTTTTACGTTTGTGTTATATGATAGAATTGCACCAGACAAATTACATCGTTTGTTTTATTTCCAAGTCATTGGTACAAGAATTAGTTTTCTAAAAGGGTGCAATCAGGAATGGAGACAGCTTCTTTAAGTTTACAGGCGTTACGATGAAACTTAAAATCTTAACTTTAATAATCTGTATCCGTGTATAATTTTATTTTTGTATCTGTATCTGTTTTTATTTAGCGCGTAATTTTGTACCAAATAATTATATTATGAGTACAAAAGTAGATAAGATTCAGCATATAGAATTTGACAGCGCCAGTATTACACACCTTAGTAGCATTTTAGGGATTTACAACCAAAAGAAAGGAAAAACTAAAAGGGAACGAAACTCAAAACAAGATAATGTCGAGGATATTATGGAGCATTTTGGACTTCCGTTAAATGTTGCCTATTTTGGAAAGCAAATGATAGGTTATGGATTTGTTCTAGTAAACAGCTCGAGAGAGATTGAAATGAATTATCATTTTGATGAGCAATATGATGTGTCGGATATAAAGAAAGGCTTAGAGAAAGAAGTAGAAAAAGAGTTTAAGATTTTGTTTAATGATGCAGATAAGAAAGTAGATGCTGTACAAAACGCAATTCATAAGCTGGAAAATTGGATTAATCAATGCTAGCAATGATTTTGCACTTATTTGAGATAGTATTATCGTGGATAAAAATCCAATTTTAAGTAAATTTGCACGCTACAGATAAAATTTAAAGAAATGGCCAAAGAGATTTTATATTTAAAAATTGCACATATTATTCAGGAGCAGATTTTATCAGAAACTTTAAAAATAGGAGATAAACTGCCTTCTATTCGTGCCTTGCAGAAATTGTATAATGTAAGCATAAATACTGTCAAACAGGCATTTTTGGAATTAGAAAGTAAGTCTTTGATAGAATCCCGACCTAAATCCGGATTTTATGTGAGTAAGACTTCCAACAGAAAGTTTTCGATTCCTTCGATGAATAAATTAAAAGTATCCGAAAGCCAAAAAAGCCCTGATGATCTAATTACTAAGGTATTCGACACCTTTAGCGATAAGAGTATTACCCAATTTTCATTGGGAGTTCCACATAAGAGTTTGCTTCCTATTGCCAAACTTAATAAGGGAATCATTAAAGCCATGCGGAATTTAGAAGAGAGTGGAACCGATTATAATTTAGTTCAGGGGAATCTAAATTTAAGGCGCAATCTTGCAAAATGGTCTCTTGTACTAGAAGGTAAATTAACCGAAGATGATTTTGTAACAACCTCAGGAGCTATGAATGCTATTTATAGTTGCTTAATGGTTACAACTCAGCGAGGAGATACTATTGCTATAGAAAGTCCGGTTTATTTTGGAATACTTCAAATAGCAAAATCTTTAGGGCTCAATGTTATAGAATTACCTACACACCCCACTACTGGAGTCGACCTGGATGCTTTAAAAAAAGTAATACATAAAGTTAAGGTATGCTGTTTTATGAGTAATTTCAGTAATCCTTTGGGGAGTTTAATGCCGGATGAAAGTAAAATGGAATTGGTTAGAATGCTTACGTACCATAATATTCCTCTTATAGAAGATGATTTGTATGGGAATCTTTTCTTTGGTGCAGAGCGGCCAAAACCTTGCAAGTTTTATGATGAAGCCGGGATTGTTATGTGGTGCGGTTCAGTATCCAAGACGTTGGCACCCGGATATAGAGTAGGATGGGTAGCTCCGGGTTTATTTAAAGAAAAAATTATCAGACAGAAATTAGTTCAGACAATTTCTACGCCCTCTTTGTATCAGGAAGTTGTTGCCGATTTTATGGAATTTGGAAGATATGATCATCACCTGAGAAATTTCAGGCATACATTACATACAAACTGTCTTAATTTTCAACGTGCTGTAGAAGATTATTTTCCTGAGAACACCAAGATTTCTCAGCCACAAGGAGGCTCATTTCTTTGGCTTGAACTAGACAAAAGTATTGATACCGTTTCTTTATATGACATAGCCATAAAGCAAAAAATAAGTTTTGCACCAGGACGTATTTTTACTCAACTCAATCAGTATAACAATTGCATGAGGCTCAACTTTGCATTGGAATGGAATGATAAACTCGATGCCGATTTAAAACGTTTGGGTACGATTGTAAAAAATGCATTGTAAATCTGTGCCCAATTAAAGTTAAAAAACTGTATCTGTGTTTGTTTATGGGTATATTATAGTTTTACATAAAAAATAGCATTATACAGCTTATTGTTTTTTGGTGTTTTTTTTTTAAGTAATAGATTTAATATAAAAAGGAATGAATCAGGATGTAGTTAATGCCAAATCAAGAGTAAAATTTATAGATTACTCTGATGAATTTAAAGAATCAATTAAAATACTTAACTATGCATGGCTTGAAAAGTATTTTAGAATTGAAAAGATGGATCAAATTTCTCTCTCAAATCCAAAAGAAGAGATTATTGATAAAGGAGGTTTTATCTATTATGCAATATTAGATAATGAAATTATTGGTACTGCTTCACTTTTAAAAAAGAATAACGGCATTTTTGAATTAGGAAAAATGGCAGTTAGTGATACTGTACAAGGTTATGGAATTGGTACTTTATTATTAGAACATTGTCTTAAAACGGCAAAAAGCAAGAACATCGAGACGTTAGTTTTATATTCTAATACCAAGTTAGAGTCTGCGATACATCTTTATAGAAAATATGGATTTGAAGAAGTAGATTTAGAGCCGGGACTTTATGAACGTGCTAATATAAAAATGGAAAAACAATTATAAAAAGTTTTAGTACATAGGTTTCTAAGTTGAAATACAGGTGATTTGGCCGCAAAGTTTTTTACAGATAGTACAGAAATTATTTCCATGCCCGTTGCTAAAAAAAAAATAGATTAGTGTAAATTAGTGTAATTTGTGGCTAACTTTTCTACTACAGATTGTAATTTAAAAAGCTTCTCCAATTCGGAAATAGAGACCCCAATCACCTTTTCCTACAGCAGCATCCAGACCCACATTAAATTTTTCGGTTTTAAATGCTCTGTAGCGATAGCCTATACCGGCTCCGGGATATAAATTCCAGTTAAAATCGGAGGTATCAGAACCATAAATAGTAGCCACACCGGCAAATCCCACAAGTCCCATTTTTTTATTAAAGTTGTATCGGTATTCACCCTGTAAAGCCATGAGTCCGTCACCACGGTATTTTCCCTCAGAATATCCCCTGATATCTTCTCCACCGATGGTTACTTGTTGTTCGAAAGTAATATTTCCTAGTCCGAACTTACCCGAAAAGCGGGCTGCAAGTACATCTGTTCCATTTCGCATGGGGAAATATTTATTGTATTCCGAGAGAATTTTATTAGCACTAATATCGTTCCCAAACCATGTGGGATAATTAATCCATCGCAATTTTACTTTATCACCCTGAGTAGGATAATAAACTGCGTTTCGGGTATCGTACATCATATTTATTTGTATACCATTTGTTTGTGTAACAGAAGATGGTTGTACATCATCTTCATATTTGGTATTGTAATGGGCATAAGCATAACCAAGACCTGCATATAAAGCTTTTACTATTTTACGCTGTACGATTATGTTTGCCACAGATGCTTTGGTAGCATAGTCATAAAAATCCGGGGTGTCGATGTCATCTACATAAAACTGAGCATTTTGATTGCCTGTTGCCAAAAACAATTGTGCCCGCCACTTATCTTCTTTAAAATACCATTTGTTAAATGAGGCTACAAAATAGGATTTATTGGTAGTATAAACGGCAGATATGCCCGATAAAGATTTAGGAGAAATAGTATCGGTTTTGTTTAGTTTATACATCATCATGGGAATAGCCCCAAACATAAAATCAAGAGTTCTGTTGTAATTAACGTAAGGCATTACATTAAAATCAATGTTCTTGGTCTTCGGCTTAGATGTTGCAGTGCTGTCGGCTAACTTTGCCTGGGTCCATGCCCATGAACAACAAAAAAGCAGTAGTATAGTAGGTAGGATTTTCTGCATTTGGGATTTTTTTTTAAGTTGTTCGTTATGAGTTGTTTAATGGGTTTTAGAGCATGTGTAAATGTGATAATTGGTTATGCGAGTAAATTTATTTGGCGACATAAAACTTAAAGGTAAATTATTTTTTTTAGGTATCAAAATACTGTAGTATAGTAACTTATGTTTTGGTTTTTATAGTGCAAGAGAACAATGGCGGAAATTTTTTGCAGGACGAGACAAAGTCATAAAAGAGCCTCTATTCGTAAAGGAATTGAGGTTTTTTTGTTGTGTTCAAAATAGTTACCAAATAGGATTGATAACATAAGATATGAAATGTTAATACAATGTTTTATAATCGTCTTGTTTTATTAATATAACCGTAACCTTATTGACCTACCCTCATTTCTAATTTTGGAGACATATTATAAAACAAACCATTGTAGTATATGTCATTTTTTAAATTAAGAATACATCGCAAAAAAACAATTGAAATAAGTGTTTTATTAAACACCGATTATTTGATCAATAATGCAAAAGTGAGGTATTATGTATAAAGGATATACTGATGAGGAGCTTGTTGAATTATTGAAGCAAGGGAAGGATAAAGCATTTGATGAATTATATTTTCGATACAGAGATTTACTTGTTCGGTTTGTATATTTAAGAATGAAATCACTTCCGGTTTCTGAAGAAATTGTTCAGGAAGTTTTCACTACTATTTGGGAACGACGTAAAACCTTAGTGATTCAAAAAAAATTTGCGGCTTATGTCTATACTTCAGTTCGTTATATGACTTTGGATTATATAAAATCGCATACTATAACCGATCAATATATAAAGGAAGTTTCCGATAGAAGCACAGGGGATTACAATAGCAACAATGCAACCGAAGATTCCATTTATTATGATGAACTGCAACAAGCAGTAGATAAAGCCACATTATTACTTCCTAAAAAATCCAAAGAGGTTTTTATCCTAAGTCGTATTAAACAGTATTCCAATAAAGAAATAGCAGATGAACTAAATGTTTCTCACGAAACAGTAAAGTACCATATCGCTTATGCGCTAAAATTTATGCGTTCCTATTTGGGCGAGTTCAACTACTAACAGAATTTCATGTTTAGCGTACGTTTTTCATTCTTAACAAAAGCGTAACCTTATGCACCTACCTGAAATTTGAATTTCTAAGACATACTATTAAAGAGATAAATAAATTATAATGCCTGAAAAATTACATCAAGATATAAAACTTTTTTTAGAAGGTAAACCTGCTCCAAAGGGACAAGAAATTTGGGATAACTGGTATGATCACCCTGAGGAAATATCGGATAAAGAGATTATCATAGTATCTGATCGTTCGAAATTAAAAAAAGAAATCAGACAAATAAAGAAAACGAACAAGGTTATTTTTCTTCATAAAAAAAATTGGGCTTTAGCTGCTTCACTTATATTATTAATGGGGTTATCCTGTTTTTTTTATCTGTCATCTATAAAAACGGTTACTAAAGAATATGCAACAAAGGCAGGAGAACATGCTAAAATAACCTTGGCAGATGGGACACAAATATGGTTAAATGCCGGAAGTCGTTTAAAATATCCAAATGAATTTAAAGGAGGTACACGTGAAGTTTATTTAACAGGAGAAGCTTTTTTTGATGTTGCCAAAGACAAAAAACATCCCTTTATAATTCATACCGATAAAATGGATACCAAAGTATTGGGAACCAGCTTTAATGTTCAGGCATATCCTGAACAAACTACACAAGAAGTTTCTGTTTTAACTGGCAGGGTAAATGTAAAATCTACAGTTACCGAGGAAAATGTTTATGTAACGCCAGGGCAGAAAGTCATTTTTAAATCCAAAAATAATAAGCTAAAAGCATTTAGTGATATTCCTGTGAATTCTATTTCATTATGGCGAAAAAATATAATTGTTTTTGAGGATACTCCTTTACCAGAAGTCATCGCAACGATCAATCGGAATTATAATGTAGCCATTGAGATTGAAAATAAGAATCTAAATAATTTAAAGATAAGTGCCTATTTTAAAGAGCTTCCTGCAGAGCAGGTTCTTGGTTTAGTATGCAATATAATTAATGCCAATTACAAACTAGAATCCGGAGTTTATAAAATTCGATAACCTTTTTACAGCTTATAACACAAAATAAAAATTGCCACGAAAGAAAATTAAAGAGATTCAAAAAAAATTAAAACCAGAAATTATGAATGAAAAACAAATGCGGTACGTCGTAAATTGTCAAAGCATTAAAAGGGCCGTATTGGCGAAAGCACTTCTGTTTGTTACTTTATTTTTTATAGGGTTAACAGCAAAAGCCAGTGGTGTTGAAATGAACAAAAGAGTAACCTTAAAAGTAGAAAATGAAAGCATAAAAAACATTTTTCAAAAAATTGAGAATCAGGTCGATGTGCATTTTATGTATGAAACCAATCAAATTAATACCAATCAAAAAATTAGTTTAAAGCTTAGTAATGTAACATTAGAGCAAGCACTTGATAGAATTTGCAGTAATTTTTCACTTCGATACGAAATTTTGAATAATTACATTGTTATTAAAAAAAATCAAAAAACTGGAGATAAAATTACTATTTCGGGAACTGTTTATAATGGTGATGACGGTATGGCATTACCAGGAGTTGGAATCGTAGATAAAGGGTCAGACGCTACAGCAACAACAGATTTTGACGGAACTTTTAAAATAGAAATCAATGTAGCCGAAGCTACACTTGTTTTTTCATATATAGGTTATGTTACCAAAGAAGTAAAAGTAACTCAATCGGAAAAAATCTCTGTAAAATTATTTGCCGATATGAAGCAACTACAAGAAGTTGTAGTAATGGGGTACGGTAGTGTGAAAAAGAAAGCAGTTTTGGGTGCAGTAGGTACAGTTTCTATGAAAGAGACTTCGAGTAGAACCTACAATAGTGCAGCCGAGTTATTACAAGGTACAGTTGCAGGTGTTACTGTTATTAATAATGGAGGAGACCCAACGAGTGAACCAACAATCAATATTCGTGGTATCGGATCTTTAAACGCCGAAACTCCTTTGATAGTACTGGATGGGATTATTTATAGTGGTTCATTAAATACTTTAAATCCAAACGATATTGCTTCTATAAGTGTTTTGAAAGATGCTGCTTCTGCGGCAATTTATGGTGCCAGAGCTTCTGGTGGCGTGATTTTAATTACATCCAAAAAAGGAGTTTCTGAGCGTATTAATGTAAATGTGAATTATCAAGGAGGTGTTCAAAATGTAGCTAGAAAATTGGATGTTTTAAATGCAGCCGAATATGCTGATGCAATGAATACTGCCAGAGATAATGCCAAATTGCCAAGGATTCCTGCATTTGACCCTGCATTCGAACCTACGGCAAGAACTACAAAAACAAACTGGATGGATGAAATTTTTCAGTTAGGTCAAATTCAGGATTTATCACTTTCAATAAATGGAAAAACCGAGAAATCTAATTTCTTTCTTTCGGGGAGTTACCGAAAAAATGAAGGGATATTATTGAATACTTTCGGAAATAGATATACAGCAAGAGCAAATTCTTCTTTTAAATTGGCTCCTAATTTTACAATAGGAGAGAATCTATCGTATTCATTAACAGATGGCCAATCTGCAAATACAACAAGTGGTTATACAGGGGCTATTTTGGCAGCAATTTTTTATCCACCAAATGCAACAGTATATAGAGAAGATGGTTCTGGGAATTTTGGAGGTGTTCCCGAAAAATATATAGGTTCTTATGGAGACGTTATAAATCCTGTAGCTTATTTAAAAAGATTGGATAATCGCAATCCTATCTCTACAATTTTGATAAATCCCTATGCCGAATGGGAGATTGTTCAGGGGTTAAAGTTTAAATCAAACTGGGGATATACGAGAATACAGAATAATACAACGGAATTTGCAACTAAAATAACAGAGCCGGGTAAGATATTTGATTTTAATCGATTGACAAAAAGCAATATAACTACTACCGATTTATTAAGTGAACAAACTCTTTCTTATGAAAAATCACTGGGTAAACATAATTTTAAAGCCTTGGCAGGATATACGTACCAACAAATAAAAAAAGATTTTTATACAGTACAAGGGACAGGTTTTGATAGTGAAGATCCATCACAACGCTATTTGCTAAATGCCAAATTGATTCAGCAGACAGAAGCAGGTTTATCTGAAGAAATCATTTCATCTTATGTTGGAAGGTTAAATTATGATTTTAATCAAAAATATCTAATTTCAGGAATTGTCCGTAGAGACGGTACTTCAAAACTTACATCGGAAAACCGTTGGAAAGTGTATCCTTCTATTTCCGCAGGCTGGCTAATTTCTGAAGAAGAATTCATGAAAAATATTAGCCCAATAGTGAGTAACTTAAAATTACGTGCGAGCTGGGGGCAAATAGGGAATTTAGGAAATTTAGGACCATACCAATTTAGCGTGCCTTTAGTACAAACAACTGCTTTAATCGGGGCTACTCCTGTAATTAATTACGGTTACTCAGAAAGTGAATTGTCAAACCCTTCTTTAAGATGGGAAAGTTCTGAGCAATCTAATGTTGGTTTGGATTTTACAATGTTCAACAATAGTATCTCAGGATCTGTAGATGCTTATGTAAAAACCAACAAAGACATGCTGGTTCGTGATCAGCTTCCGGGTGTTTCGGGAACTCCATTGGGTAGAATTGTAAATTCTGGAGATGTCGAAAACAAAGGGATTGAAGCAAGTCTTACGTATCAAAAAACACGTGGAGAATTTAAATTTGATGTTACTGCAAATGCGTCATTTTTAAGTAATAAAATAGTTTCTATTAAAGATGATTTAACTTCTCTGGAACCGCTTAATCTTAGTAGGGTTCGTAGTTTACCATTGGCAAATATTTATCAGGTAGGAAGTCCTGTAGGTGCTTTTTACGGATATTCGACAGATGGATTGTTCCAAAGTAATGCCGAAGCAAAAGCATATAAAAATGCCAAAGGAGATCTTTATCAGCCTAATGCAGTTGCAGGAGATATTAAATTTAAGGATATAAATGGAGATGGTGTAATTAACAATAATGATAGAGTAGTACTAGGAAGTCCTTTTCCTAAAACAACTTATAGCTTAAATATGAATTTTAGATACAAAGATTTCGATATGAATATCTTTTTAAGCGGAGCAGCAGGAAATAGTGTTTTTAATGCAGTAAAATATACAGGTTTAAATGCTTCTTTCCCTGGATATAATTTATTAGCCGATTCTAAAAATGCGTGGTCACCTACGAATACTGATACCAATATCCCGGTACTTTCATCAACAGACAATAATAATAACTTCGGACGAATTTCTGATTTCTATATTGAAGACGCTTCTTTCGTACGATTAAAAAACTTTTCTATCGGGTATACTGTTAAAGAACAATGGTTAAACGGAAAAGCTAAACTTAGATTTTTTATCTCAGGACAAAACCTTTTTACAATCACAAACTATTCCGGAATGGATCCAGAGGTTGGTCTTAAAAACTTTGGTATGGACTTAGGAAAATATCCACTTTCTCGTATTTATATGACGGGTGTAAATGCAACTTTTTAAAAAATATAAAACAAATAAAATGAAAAAATTAGGTCTTTTATTATTGAGTTTTGTACTGTTTACATGTACAATAGCTTGCGAAAGTGAACTTGATCTTGTACCACAGGGAGCTCCTTCGAGTGCAAATTTCTGGAAAACACCTGCTGATGCAAAAGCTGGAGTGAATGCTATTTATGCTTTGTACTCTGATGATAATATGTATGGTCGCGGTTTTTTCTGGCTCAATAATGCCAGTGATGATATAGGAACTAAGCCAAGACAAAATGCAGAGCGAATTAAGAATTTTATTGTTGATGGTGCCGAATCGGATACTAAAGATATTTGGCGAATTCATTACGAAATCATGAAACGTTGCAATGATGTTATTCGTAATATCCCGAAAATCTCCTTAGATGAAAAAACAAGAAATACGATGCTTGGAGAAGCCTATTTTAATCATGCAGTAATGCATTTGGAATTGGCGTATCATTACGGAGATGATCGTGCAGGAATCCCTATTCAGGATAGAACAGATCCTACGAATGTATATGTACCACGTGCAAAAAATGTAGCTGAAAATTATGCTTATATCGCTGCCGATTTAATTAAAGCTGCCGATTTATTGCCTTATTTTAATGAGCTTACTCCGGATAATTATGGACGTGCGCATAAAACGGCTGCATGGGGATATTTAGTGCGTACCTATTTATACGCCAAAGATTGGGATAATGCCATTAAATATGCCGATTTGATTATTAAAAGTGGGAAACATAAATTGCTTGACAATTTTGATGATGTATTTAAAATTAAAAACAACTGGTCGACAGAATATATCTGGTCGGTTACTTCCAGTGCAGATAATACATCTTTAGGTTCGATTTTCCCAGGAGTATGTCTGGAAGACAAAGGTTGGGGAGTTTATAACGGTTGGGGAAATTTTTATCCTACCAAAGAACTATTTGATACCTATGATCCTACAGACAAAAGGCGTAGTGCAACTATCTTGCAAAAAGGAGATCAATTTATGTATTTTGGTGAATTAGTGACTTTTAATCAAGGTAAATATGTGGTGAGTTCCAGTAATAGAACAGGTTACCAGTTTAAGAAATACATGGAACCGTTTAGTTATCCAAAAACAACTTCTGGTGGAGTAGATACCCGTTATGTAAATGCAAACGGAGATAAACCTTCGACCACTTTAAATGTACCTCTTTTGCGTTATGCCGATGTAATCCTAATGATGGCAGAAGCTAAATTAATGAAAGGGCAGAATGCCGATACAGAGATAAATATGATACGCAATCGTGCCGGCTTAAAGGAGATTACTGGAGCAACAATGGTTGATTTAAAAAGAGAAAGACGTTGCGAATTGGCAGGAGAATGGACCGATCGCCATTTTGATTTAGTACGTTGGGGCGATGCTCAGGCTGCTTATGCTAAACCTTTGCATCATTATGATGGAAGCGTAATTTATCCAGCCCGTAATTTTAACCCTGCTATTCATCATGTTTGGCCAATACCACCAGATGAAATTGCAGTAAGTAAAGGAGCCTTATTTCAAAACAAAGGTTGGTAGTTAATGGGTGGTTTTGTTTAGTTTTTTTTTGCACTGCAAGCTTATGTCTGGCTTGCAGTTGTAAAAAAAAAGGTAAACAATTTAATTATAAAAGTTAGTCAGTCTTTTAATAAAAACAGACTAACTTAAATTATCTATAAATGAACGCGGATCAAACGGATTTTTAAAAACAATAGATAGAAAATCCGTTTGATCCGCGTTCATTTTACAAAGTGTTAGATAGAATTAACAAGATTAGAATGATTAGTTCCAGCGGGACATTAATATTTATATAAATTCAATTTTACCAATGAAAAAAATAATAACCCTTTTTTGCTTCCATTTTTTCTTGTTTGCACAAGCACAGGAATACAGCACATCCAATATTCATTCTCATAATGATTATGCGAGTGCACTTCCTTTTTATGGAGCCTATTCGAATGAAGTTGGCGTTATTGAAGCCGATGTTTTTTTAGTAAATAATGAACTATTTGTTGCTCATACTTCCAAAGAAATCACACAACAGAACACGCTTAAAAGTCAATACCTTGATCCGCTTGCTGCAAAATTTAAAAGTTTAGGAGGAAAAGCATACCCAAGTAATAAACCTTTAATTTTAATGATCGACATTAAGACAGAAGCTGATGCAACTTTAAAATTAATCACTCAACAGCTAAAAACGTTTCCAGATCTTATTTCGAATAAAAATCTAAAAGTAGTTATCTCAGGAAACCGACCTTCTCCTGCAAATTGGAAGGATTATCCGGAATTTATTTATTTTGATGGTAGATTGAATGAAAATTATACTTCAGAACAATTGTCTCGTGTCGAAATGATTAGTGAAGATTTAAAAGAAATCACAATTTGGAACGGTAAAGGTGTAATGACACAAGCCGATTCGGAAAAAGTACAAGCGATTATTAAAAAAGTACACGATCAGAATAAAAAAATTAGATTTTGGGCTACACAGGATAATGTAAACACATGGATGACTTTGATGAATTTAAAAGTTGATTTTATTGGTACAGATAATGTTTCAGAATTGGCGCATTTTATCAACAATATCAAATCAACATTTTATCAAAATACAGAATTCCATCAGGCATATATTCCTAAAAATGTTTCGGCTTTCGCCAAAAAGAAACCTAAAAATGTGATTCTATTAATTGGTGACGGAATGGGATTGGCGCAGATTTATTCCGGCTACACGGCTAATAAAGGTCAGCTGAGTCTTTTTAATATTCCAACTCAGGGATTATCTATAACGAAATCTTCAGATAGTTATATTACAGATTCGGCTGCAGGGGCGACTGCTATGGCAACAGGTCACAAAACCAATAACCGATTTATTAGCGTTGATGAAAACGGAAAACCACTGGAATTGATCACAAAGCAATTGGCTAAAAAGAATTACAAAACGGCAATAATTTCTGCGGGAAATATTACCGATGCTACTCCGGCAGCTTTTTATGCGCACCAGCCAGAAAGAAGTTATAGCGAACCTATAGCTGAGGATTTTTTATCGAATCCTTCAGATATTTTAATTGGAGGAGGAGTAAAGGAGTTTAATTCAAGAAAAGACGGTAAAGATTTGTCAAAAGTATTAATAGAAAAAGGATATACTTTTTCGGATAAATTCAATACGCTGGATACAATAAAAAATGTCCGACTTGTAGTTTTGGATGATGCTTCGGTAGTTTCCATGAAAGATGGGAGAGGAGATTTTTTAACTAAATCTTTGGCGAAAGCAACATCGACTTTTTCTAAAACAAAAAATCCGTTTTTTATCATGGCCGAAGGTGCACAAATTGATTATGGCGGACATAAAAATAATGTAGAATATGTGGTTCGAGAAATGCTCGATTTTGATAAATTGGTAGGTCAGGCAATGGAATTTGTAGATAAAAATCCTGAAACATTATTAATTGTAACAGCCGACCATGAAACAGGAGGTTTGTCATTAATAGACGGAAGCATTGCAAAAGGTTATGTGCATGGAAGTTTTAGTACCAATGATCATACGGCAGTTCCGGTACCCGTTTTTGCATACGGACCAGGTGCTCAAAATTTTATGGGTGTCTATCAAAATACTGAAATTTATACTAAAATAATGGAAGTTCTTACTCATTAAATAAATTAGTTTTTTGGAATTAAGGAGCCTTCTCAAATTTTGTTTTGAGAAGGCTTTTTTTATTAAAGTAATTAAAATGGAGCTTTTACCTGCTATAAATGAAATGCAAAACTACTTTATTAAGAGGTTTAGCTGAATAAATATACTGTAGTAAATTTTTTATAAAAATCACTAAATGTGGGTATTGTGTTGAGATAAAAAAGCTTTATTTTTACACGATTATACTTACATTTAGTTATTGGGATAATAAACTTTTAAAGTGCTAAAATATAGATAGATAGGGTTTTTTATTCCATAGTAAGATAATTTATACAAAATAAATACTTAGGGTATAGTCATTTTTGAACTATAATCTTTTAAAATTTTACAAAATAAATATGGCTGGAAATGGGTTTTATATAGCGGAGAGAAATGAAGACGGTCATGATAAGCATTCCATAAAAAAAGGAGACACATTCGAAAGTGTGGCTGAAGAACTTGGTATTGAGTGGCAAACTTTGCGCGCGTATCACAATACACATTGCGTTGCAGATGCCGATGTTATAAATGCTTATTTCCCTAGTCACTTAAAGTTTTTACTTTTAAAACCCATCAGATTACAAGCAAATGGGGAACTTGAAGAAGAACCTCTTAAAAAAGTAATATTTAATAATAGCTTTAGAATACCTTTTAACCGCGCCAAAGTAAAAAAGAACTATGTGGTAATGTACACAATGGAGAATGGCGAACAAGTCAATACCATAAAATATAAAGCTAGTGTAAACTGGGTTGCAACTGATAAAAATGAATATTCTTTTTTTGAAATTGATAGACAGTCTAATCTATGCATCAATGATAAAGAAGCCGATACAATAGCCGAAAAATTGTCTGAACAAATATCGAGTATATTATATCCTTTGGTAATCGTTGTTGATCAAACGGGAAAATGGATTGATATTCATAATTTTAAAATAATACAAGAGCGATGGAGAACCAGAAAGCAGAATATCTTAGGGAATAACGAAGGAATGACAATAAACAAATATTTAGACTTTGTAGATTCTATGCTAGTTGAGAAAGATAACTTGCTGAAAAATCTTTTGGATGATTGGTTCTTGACAGTCCTTTTTAACGGAATCCATACAGATCATACTTCAGATCTAGCTTTTACAACAACAGTAGATTTCCCTATTATACCTAAAGAAGTTCCTGTAAAATTTGAAATAATACAAAAAATAGAAGAATATCTCAATAGTGCCAATATGTTAGTGATTAAAAGGAAAGGGATATTGGCTGATATTGCAAATGACATTGCATCGACAGAAAATCCTCAATTAGGTAATTATTATGCTATTTATCATTTGAATCCTAATAATTATATGATAGAAAATGTAAGTCTGGTATGCAATATAATGCTGGATAATCCAAAAAAAGTGACTATTGAAATTCATAACCTAAATGATAGTAAAGTAATAGTTGGTGGGGTAAGTAAATCTCTTTTTGTAGCCGAAGAGGTGAAAAAAGAAAGTTTTCTCAAAGGACTTTTTAAACATTTCTAAATAATAAAATAAAGAGTTATGAGCGAAAAACATATTGTCGTACATGGTGCTATTGTAAAGTGCAAGTTTAGCGTAGAGCCTAAGCTCGATAAACTAAAAGTAAAAACACACAAAAAGCATTATGCGAATGATAAAGATGCCAGTAAAAAACTTATTGCCACTGATAAAGAGGTTGGTCAAACTTTAGAAAAACACACTTTTGGTAAGTGTAAAAAGCAGCCAATGGGTAACGATTACTTGCCTTGCCAAGCTGTAATAACAAAATGGAGTGGATTCTATGAAAATATAACTTTGTCTAATAAAGGCAAGATATTGGTTGAAGACAGTAAAGGTACGTGTCCGATGGGCGCCCCAGATTGTATCGAAATTACCAAACACGGACAAGTAGCAGAGCCTAGCGAGCAAAATTTTATGAATGCCAATGTAGATGTTCAAAATTTAATAAATCCAATTATAGATATGAGAGCGTTTCAAAACGAACTAAACGGGATTTCTGAAGTTGAAAAATAACAATTATGAGTTTTTATATAAAAGGAGATACAAGACCAATAATTGGTAAAAATATTTATACATTAATGTTTTCTAGTACAGGTAAACAGACAGCAAAGAAAAATAATCAATTATATGTAAGTGAAAAAGGCGATACTCCCAAAGAGGTAGATGCTACTAAGATTGTAAAGCAACATTGGAAATTATTGAAAAACGGGAAACTAATTTTGGATTTAGGTTCAGATGGCAAGATTACCTTTAATCAAGTAAGTTTAGGAATTGACTACACTATCGAAGTTGTTTACACAGATACTTATGGTACAAAAGGTACTGCAAAACTAGATATTACTCCTGTAGCAGGAAAACCAAGCATACAAAACCTTAAATGGCAAAATCAATATTACGAAGATCTCAATGGAAAATTAGTTGGCTATTTGGACAATGTACGTTTGTTTATCCATACATTAAACATTCCTGTAGGAGATACGCTCCAAGTGACCATTTGGGAAGATGAAGGTACCGATGGACACGGTAGTAGTTCTCGTAATATGGGAACTTATACTACCACTCGTGTAGATAAATATGGAAAAGCCGAGTTATATTTTAATAATATAAAAGTATATCAAAAAATATTAAATGATAAAGATCTTATTAATGAAAAAGAGCATGAATTTTATGCACAGGTAAAATACAAAGGCAAGATTGATACCATAGAAGACACTATTCAATTAAAAATTGTAAATCAGGTGATTAAATTGACAGAAGTACCTAAAAATAATACTCTTGTAACAGTTTTTACCCCAGACAAACAAAAACAACCAGAAAATAAAAAAGGGGTAAAAGTAACTGTGAATGTGTTTTTTGATGGAACATTAAATAATGCCCAAAATACCAAAGACAGATTGGCATACCAAGAAGGGAAAGTGAACAAAACGGCAACTGAAGATCCAATGGCCTTTAAAAAGAATGCCGGAACAGATAGTAGTTATGATAACTATTTTTCTAATATTGCTATAATGTATGATCTTAACACGACTGAAAATAAAGACAAGCAAATAAAAATTTATATAGAGGGTCCGGGAACAAGAGACCATGAGGAAGATGACACGATGGGATTTGCTTTTGGTAGTGGTGATAAATCGGGGATTCCTGTTAAAGTAAAAAAAGCTTTTGATAAGATTAATGATCAAATAGATTTCTTAAAGAAAAAGAATTTTATAAAAGAAACTGAATTTGTAAACGAAATTGAATTGAGTGTTTTTGGTTTTAGTCGTGGTGCAGCGGCAGCTCGTAATTTTATTTCTTTAAGACTTAAATTACAAAATATGTACAATCTTGAATCAAGTAAGCTTACAATTAAATTTGTTGGACTTTTTGACACTGTTTCTTCCTTTTCCAAAAATGCCTCTATTACACCAAATTTTGAGAATGATGTCGAGGGCAAAGAAGGATTGGGATTAAAACTAGAGGGTAATGTACAAAAAGTGGTACATCTTACAGCAGCCGATGAATACCGTGGAAATTTTTCGCTCACTAATATTAAAAGCTCCATACAGGCTGGTGTAGGTTACGAACTCTCGCTACCAGGCGTACATAGTGACATAGGTGGAGGTTATGAGGAAATTCAGAAAGTAGAAGATAGGATTTTATCTTCAAATGTGATAAAATTTGGCGAAATAAAAAATGAACTTACAAAACAAGGTTGGTATACTCCGAAACAGTTTTATCAAATAGAAACCAATAAAGATGATAATACAGACCATATAGATTTAGAATTGCATGGTAGTCGTAAGAATATCCCAAACAGTTATCAGTATATCCCACTTGCTATTATGGTAAAACTAGCAAAAAAGTATGATTTATCATTTGATGAATCATTGTTGGGTGAAGGTAAAAAAGAAACTTATAATGTACCTGAAGATTTAACGGAAGCCAAAGAAGCTTTATTAAATTACGCTATAACTAATGATGGAGCGCACAGCAAAGCAGTTTCTATAAGAGCCGAAAAGTTATGCCCCATTCGCAATAAATACTTACATCGTTCTACATCTACTTCTTTTGGACTGGAAGGAAGATATAAAGACAACAAACCCTATAGACTACCTATTGATGGATAAACTACAACAATTATGAAGAAATTAAAAAATATGATAATCGTACTATTCCTTATATCATTATGGAGTTGTAACAAAAAAGAAGAAATGTTAGTAAAAACAGAAAAATTTGAATGGCTCGCAGAAACAAGCGGAGATGAAAGTTGTCCTGTAGAGGTTGTTCAGGGTAATTTTATCCTTTCGGATGGTAATACTGTCTGGATACCAAGCGGACAATATTTAAGTGGTAATTGGGGAGCCAGCAGTGGTACTATGGTAGTAGGAGATGATTTAAAAAAAGTACCTGAACGCATGAAAATAACTTGGTTTTCGTATGCCGAGAATAAATTTTATACAGGTGATTTTGAATTACCTCAAAAAAAAATATACGATATTTTTAAAAAAGATTATGGAAAGTCTATAATGCCAAATAGTTCAGAATTCAAAAATGGGTTTAGAAGTTTACTTGTGGGTTTTGCTTCACAAGGATTAGTAACTGTTTGGATTGATGGAGAAGGTTCTAAAGAAATAGGTACCTATCAGGCACATGAAACAGTTGATGTGGAGTGGAGTAGTTTTAGTAAAAATCTAAATAGAATAGAAGTTATTAAAAATTATCAAAAGGATATGCTTCCATTTGTTCAAAAAGAAATCGCAGAAGGTAAAATTAGCAATACTTATTTTAGAAACAGGCTAAAACGATACCATTATACCGTTGGTACAAACAGACCTGATTTTAAGATTTATAATTATAATATTCCTTTTATCAATAACGAAGTTATAAGCAAAACAAATACTGGTTTGGAATTTTTAAGAGATACTACATTAGGAAAAGCAGTTCCTATTAGTATGGCTATTTTTATCAAAGATCAATTTGCTCATGATTTAGAAGTTCGTATTTGGATAGATTTACTCGATGGAAAAACAACAGATGAAAATGACCATTTAAAAGATCCTCTTGAAGAGCGTGCATTCAATAACCAACTAATGGATCTTTTTAAAACCTTTTTTGAACAAAATAAAAATGTAGAGTTGTATATAAAATTCAATAAAGAAATTATAAAAAGCAATATTAATAAACCTGTTTATTCTGGTAAAGTTTGTTTAAAATCAGCTATGGCTGAGCTTGAAATACCAAATTCCAAAGTAGAAGTATATAATGCGGAGTAAAATACTTAAATGTAGTTTTTTATAATACTTATTTTTCCTTAATACCTTAATGGTTTATTTTTTTTATACTCATGAAGCACGATAAAATACTAATTATAGTACTCTTAACCTTGGTTTTTGGGTGTAAAAGTAGAGAGGAAATGTTAGTAAAAACAGAAAAATTTGAATGGTTGGCAGAAACAAGTGGTGACGAAAGTTGTCCTGTAGAGGTTGTGCAGGGTAATTTTATCCTTTCGGATGGTAATACTGTCTGGATACCAAGCGGACAATATTTAAATGGTAATTGGGGAGCCAGCAGTGGTACTATGGTAGTAGGCGATGATTTAAAAAAAGTACCTGAACGCATGAAAATAACTTGGTTTTCGTATGCCGAGAATAAATTTTATACAGGTGATTTTGAATTACCTCAAAAAAAGATATATGATATTTTTAAAAAAGATTATGGAAAGTCTATAATGCCAAATGGTGTAGAATATAAAAATGAATATAATACACTTACAGTAGCTATGGCTTCACAGGGATTGGTAACCGTTTGGATTGGCGGAATAGGAAAGAAAGAAATAGGTACCTATCAGGCACATGAAACAGTTGATGTGGAGTGGAGTAGTTTTCATAAAGGAGATAAATCTGTATTGATGAATTTGCGTCAAAAACAAATGCTTCCATTTGTTCAGAAAGAAATAGCCGAAGGTAAAATTAGCAATACTTATTTTAAAAACAGGCTAAAACGATACCATTACACTATTGGTACAAACAGACCAGATTTTAAGATTTATAATTATGATGTTTTATTTATGAACAATGAAGTTATAAGTAAAACAAATACTGGTGTTGAATTTTTAACAGATACTATAATTGGAAAAGGAGTCGCAAAGGAAATAGTACTTTATATAAAAGATCAATTTGCTCATGATTTAGAGGTTCGGGTTGATGTAGATTTACTAGATGGAAAAGTTCCAAATGAACGTTTAAAGCCTCTTGAAGAGCGCGCATTCAATAACCAATTAATGGATCTTTTTAAAACCTTTTTTGAGCAAAATAAAAATGTAGAGTTGTATATAAAATTCAATAAAGAAATTATAAAAAGCAATATTAATAAACCTGTTTATTCGGGTAAAGTTTGTTTAAAATCAGCTACAGCTGAGCTTGAAATACCAAATTCCAAAGTAGAAGTATATAATGCGGAGTAAAAGGCTTAATAATAATCTTTACGAACTAGTAGTTAATTCAATCTCTATAAAAGATTATAAAGAAGACAATCAGTATCTAAAACAAAAAACATGAAAGAAAATAGATTAATAAAAAAAGATTCTGATATACTAGAACATTTAACAATTAGATTAGGAATTCCTCTTTTTGTTGTTTTTTTATTGTGGGGGATTGGCGACATTAGTAACGGCTCTTTTGAAACATTGATATTTTTTTCATTTTTTATCAGTGTTTTACTGATTATAATTATCACATTTCTATTAAGAGAAACTATTGATCTTCATAGGAATAAAAGATTTTTATTGAGAAATATAAATTGTGTTTTATTGATGTTTTTTATCCCCACATTTTCATTTCTAGTAATTGTAGGTTTCGGACTTGCCACATTTTGATATTCTTAAACAATAAAATATGCACATATAAACTTGATAGTTCTAACATTAATAATGCTAAGCAGTTGTAAAAAAGACGATGAAATTGCCATAAGGCACGAGAGATAAGCTATTTTAAACTCCTAAAAATTCGTTAGGTCTTTTATTTAGTATTTGAAAAAAACTAGAGCTAAATGCTTGCAGACTTTTATACCCTACAAGATATGCTACTTGAGATACTGTATATTTTCCGGTGCTTAAAAATTCAATCCCTTTTATGATTCGTACCAATTGGATATACTTGGAAATCGTAATTGTTGTTTCTTTCTTAAAAACTCGTTCTAAGGATCGCAACGACATATTATTGTTTTCGGCAATTGTACTTACCTGCAAGTTATCTCCAATATTATCTATAATAAAGTTACTTATTTGCAATAAACGCTCATCGTTTGGGATAACGACATTTAGCGTCATTGCATCTTTAAAGAAACTTGGCAGGGCTACAAAAATTGCATTTAGAAAAGCTTCTTCTTCAATCGAATATTCTTCTATTTTACTCCATTTAGACGAATACGCTATGATCTCCCGAAGTACAGTAGGGACAGAAAAGATCCTTAGTTTATCATAAAAATTATCTTCTTCTTCGATGGTGTAAAAAATAGTTCTCAGGTTTATATTATCCGAAACTGCTGTTGTCCTGTGAGATAGATTGGAAGGTATCCATGCAGCATGATTTTGAGGTAGGAGATAGATACGCCCAGCCACATGAAGGTATTGAAATCCCTTTTCTACATAAACTAGTTGCGCTCTTTTATGAGAGTGCTCATCGCTGTCATGTATCCAGTTATCTTCAAACCATACATAGGCTTTCTTGACAATTTTGTCTACTAATTCATGATTCTTCATAATGCATCACACAGTTTTATTTTGTCGTTTTAGATTAAATATATGGCAAATTTAATTATAATACGCATTGTAAATTTGCCGAAGAAAATAAATATCATGAATAAGTATAAAAAAGACTGGAAAAGTAAGATGGGATTTTGTTTTGGAATCTTACTTCCATTCATAGGAATCCTATTTGTTGCCTCAACATTACGTGCGCCATTAACAGCACTTGGACCTGTATTAACAGAGATAAGTAAATCTTTAAATCTTTCAAACGGTGAGGCTGGATTACTTACAACTATTCCGTTAATGGCATTTGCATTTCTATCTATTTTTGTTGGGCAACTATCAAGGAAACTAAGTATAGAGAAGTTTTTGTTGTTTTCAATAGTACTTTTAATTGTTGGACTATATATAAGAGTGATGGGAACCGTTTTTACATTGTTTCTAGGATCGGCTATACTTGGGATAGCAATATGTATTGGAAACGTTTTGGTACCGGGATATATAAAGCAAACATTCCCTAATAAATCAGGAATGGTTATAGGTTTTTATTCTGTATCGATGAATCTTACAGCAGCACTTGCTTCTGGATTTAGTATTGCAATTGGTAAGTTAAGTGGTCTTGGCTGGAAAGGTTCTTTGGGGGTATGGATATGGATTGCTGTATTTTCATTTTTGATATGGTTACCAATTGTATTAAAAAGAACAGAAAGCATTGGAAAAACAGAAATTGTAAAAAGCAATGTAAACATTTTTAAGTCACCATTGGCATGGCAAATTAGTATTTTCATGGGGCTTCAATCCTTAATGTATTATTCTCTTGTAACCTGGCTTCCTATGTTGCTTCAGGATTTTGGTATGATAAAAGAAGAAAGCGGATGGGTTTTGTCTTTTATGCAAATGGCAATGCTCCCTTTAACCTTTCTTGGACCAATTATCGCATCCAAACTTTCTAGTCAAAAGAGTTTGGTTTTTATTGTTGCCGCAGGAATGTTTATTAGTGTGTTACTAATAGTATTTTTTCAATTGCAATATATCTATATAGCTGTTATACTTTTTGGGATATCCTCTGGATTATCTTTTAGTTTATCGATGATGTTTTTTGTACTTCGTACCGCAGATAGTCATACTGCCACAAAAATATCAGGTATGGCACAATCTGTAGGTTATCTTTTGGCAGCATTTGGTCCTCCAATATTTGGTAAGCTATATGAATATGGAAATACATGGAATCTATCCCTATACTTTCTTTTAATAATAGTAGTTATATTATTTATTGTAGGCTTAAAAGCAGCAAGAAACAGGCTGATAGATTAAGATTCTTTACAAAGCATATTATAAAATTAGTATACTTTTTTTAAATTTGAAACAGGCATTATTTGCCTGTTTTTTTATGCTTATAAGAAAACAAACTATATGCTTTAGGGCAAATTTAGTAGACTTTAAACAGGTATAAATACGCTAATGGTAATTAATTTTTTACATTAAATTGTCAATGAATTAGGAATTAGTTTTAATAATAAATTTTGCACATTCTAAAAACAAGTAGAGATGTTTGCTTATTTTAATTTTAAAAATAAACATAATGAATTCACAAATAAAAATATGGGAAGATCAGGTTATCCCTGGTTTTAATGATAGTTTAGTAATTCATTTCAAAATTCCAACTTGGAACGATGAATTAGAGAATACAGTTTCTCTAACTATATTTTGGAAAAAAAATAAACAAGACAGTTACAAACCAAAAGAGATTTTTGTCTCTAGTCCATGTTATATACAACATACTTTCCAAAACGGAATTACTATAAACGGAAATCTGGATATTAAAAACTTCAGTTATTTTAATTCAACAGATACTTTGGGTATTTTTGGAGATATCTATTACTATATAAATGAAAATGAAAATTACATATGGCATACAGCAGGGTTTTTAATCAGTTTTAATCCTAAACCTGCTAACATTGATGATGAAAAAACTCATATTATTGATGAATCAATATTGAATAAACTAAAAACTGCTGCTGCAGTAAATCCAATGGCTGTGTCAGATTCTGAGCACGCATGGAGTTTTTTTTACTACAAACCTTTTCTTAAAAAGTCTCCTGATTTTTCATTTCCCGCTAAACTAGTTTCATTAAAAGCAAAAGGACAAAGAGAATTAATGCAGAATGAAGCTTTAGATTTTATTGATGGAATCGTTCCCTATAATTTGCAATATGTATTTAATGTAAACGAACTATATGGGGATATCGGTAAATTTAAATTATTCTATGATTTCTTATATAAAGGGAAAATACTTACTCATATAATTGAGCAAACCTGTGTATTTTTTGACACAAGTGTAAAAGATTTTTTAATATATCTTGAAAGTGATTCTTATTTGGAAAATAAACAGAGATTATGGGAGACTTATTTTGCTTTAATTATAACAATGGGGTATGATAATGAGAATCGTACTGCTATAATGAAAGTAATGATGCTGTGTAACTTTTTGGAAAAAGTCTTTGATCATCTGGACGATGCTCAATTTACCACCACACTAGATAAAACAAAATTATTTTCTCTTTTTAATGCTTCTATAGTTTTAAATGAGGAGATATTTCCACTGCCTGCTAAATCATCCATGTCTATTAACTAGTAACAAAAATCAGCTCGCTACGATTTTGCGCAGCATAGAAAAGAGACTTCGTAGATATATTGGAGCAGGAGGGAAAGGAATTTTTAAAACTGTTTTAATTTATTCTTTAACTAATATAATAGTGGCTTTATAACCTGTACCTACATTCCATTGGCTAGACTCAATAACGACTCCTTTATCGTCATAAACCTGAAATTCGGCTGTATTAGGTGGGGCAAAACCTTCATTTAAAGCTTCAAAATCAATTTTATTAATTCCTTCTACTAAGTTTATTTTGAATTCCTGAAACTCTCCAATTAAACTCACTTCGGGTACAATTACCTTATCATTTAAATATACTTTTATCTTATCTCCATCTACAAAAGCAGCATCGCGATAACGAATTGTAGACGTAAGTGATTTCGTTTTAAAGCTTCCTAAATATTGATTTCGTCTATAAAAAATGCCCTCAACATTGGCTTCTTTTTTGTACAGATTACTATCCTTAAAAAGTTCTTCGGGATTGACTTGCAAAGGATCAGGTTTTTCTACCACAGCTGGAGGATTGACTTTTGGGGCAATCTCTTTTGGAGGAATAACTTCTTTTATTTTGGATTTCTTGGCTGGAATCGGCTTAAATTTATCATTAAGTTCATCTTGTGTATATCCTTGTACAGAAATACCAATCATAATTATTAAAAACAATATCCTTTTCATATCTCTTATATATTAGTAAATAAATACATGTTAATGGTTAAAATTAAACACATTAATGCCTATTTAAACAAACATAAAATTATAATATTTATTGTATTTATAGTAGATTAATTATCTAAAGAAGCTAGATTCTTATTAGGCTACTTTTGCAGAATTTGTAAATTTCATGGGACTTAATTATCTTACCACTGGACGCAATAAAAAACTAAACCGGAAATTAGCATTAAATCCTGTATAACAACTTTATTGTTTTTGGAAGCCATTTGAACTGAATTTTCTTGTTTCCACACGTTTTTCTTTAATATTTAAAGTGAATTTGACTTCCTTAATATTGTTAGGTTCGGCATCTATAAGCTGATTGTTATTTTCTACTTCTACATATTCGGAGATACCGGTTTTTTCCAGGCTTACAGTATATAATCCTTTTGGGACATACAATATAAAGCTTCCGTTTTCATCGGTTTTGGTTGTAAATAGTTTACCGCTGTCGTCTATTGCAATTATTGGTAATCCCCCCTTTTTCTTTGTTATATCAAAACTTTTATCGGTAGCAATATAAGATAAAGTCCCTTTAATGGTAGCAGTTTTATTTAGACCAATAGCAATTTTAGTATCAGCGTCAATATCTATTTTTACTACATCAGCATACCATTCATTAGTATTAACTGGCTTTATAGTATATGATCCTGGAGGTAGCGATCTGTATTTTAAAATACCTTTATTGTCTGTTCGAAATGCTTTTCCATCAATAATTACAAGCTGGTTTATAGCAGGTGAATTTTTGGCAATAGTTTCTTTTTTGTCGCCAGTTTCGTAGTAAACATAAACTTCAAGTGTACTTCTTGTTTTGTCAATCTTTATTGGATTAAAACGTTTTGTGAGTCCTACTTGTATCGTGTTTAAAGTAGTTGCACTGGTAGAAAAATCACTGTAATAATTATAAACAAAAAGGCTAAAATCTTTGGTTACATCATAATCTGCACGTCCGTTAAACTGAAGGGATTCACTAATTATACTATTTTTCGAATATACCATTCCAAGATTAATGGTAAGCTTATCGTTAAAAAACTTTTGCTGTAAAGTAGGGGAGATGGTTAAGTTGGTGTATGTTTTTTGTATCCCCAATTGTGAGTTGGCTATGATTTCTCCCAAATAAAAATTATTATATTGATAAAAGGCCAAAAGATTAAGCATTTTCCAGCTATAAATAAAATTCGTTTTAAAATGGAATTCTCTTTTCTCAATTGTATTAGCAGTAAAAAGCCCCCCTTCAAAAGATAGTGATACGTTTTGCCTTGTTGGTGTATTGTAATAGGTTAATCCTAAAGTCATCCGGGCAGCTTTCATCGAGTACTCGTCTGGAGTAATGGAACTCATAAGTTGCTCTGTACGACTTTCGGTATAATAATACGGAGATAACGATACTATTAATGATGAAAATCGCCTTGATATACCTATGTCATAACGTGCCGTAGAAAAATTTGTTGAGGTAAATTGATTTGCAAATGATTCTGGTTTGGCAGACAGGTAATTGTACACACCCCATAAATTGTATTTGCCTACAGGCAGGTTAACTCGTTCATTAAGATTTACAACACCTTTTCTCATTCCCGAAAAATAACCCGAACTTAGATAGTTGGAACTGCTATAGAATAAATTTTTCATTTTACCATTAAACTGAACTTCTCCTGCGCCACCTAATTTGTTTCCAGATTCAATGTTGGAGGTAAGATTACTTATTGCTCCGCCGGCTCTAAGATTAAAGTTTTCGGACGTATACAAAGAAAACCGTGAGGATGCCAAATAGTTTTGGGTACCAGAGTAGGAGTCATTGTCATAAATGATGGTGTTTTCATATCCTTTCTTTTGCATCCATCCATTATTATGGGTAAACATCCCCCATGCCGATTTACCAAAGGATAAGCTGGGATTATCAATCAGGTTAAAAGTTTTATCAATCGCACCGGCTTCAATGGTATTTTTTTCGTTGGGTTTGTAAAAACCTTCGGCACCTCTACCTATAAGATTGAGGTCAAAAAACTTTGATATATTTCCAATGGTTGCACCGTAATTTTTTTCTTTATAGCCAAGCCATGTGTTTCTAAAAAAGACCTGATCTGAGTTCTCCCACCAGTTCATATCCAGATTTGCCTGTAGAATACCGTTGTTAATTTCGGCCTGCGCATTTGCATATAAAAAATAAGCATTTGTATTGTCGCTATTATGCTGTATACTCGCTGTAACCTGATTGGTTTGATTAAACGTTAGGTTATAATCGGGATTGTATGGTGCAACATATCTTCGGTCCTGTCTAATAGAACTTGCTCTTACTGTACCGTTATTAATAATATCGCCATTGTGATACAGTACGGTAATATTAATGGTGAAATCCTCCTGATTTAGAATCATTTTATTAACCACTTTTTTTAATACTATGATGGTATCTGTAAATGGCGGAATGTTTAGATCTTTATTTTCTATTGCATTTCGGGTTATAAAATCAGGATAACGGGCTAAGATGGTAATTTTTTGAGCAGTATTTCCTTCGTTAGAAACACGTATTGGTATGGTAAGACTATCACCGGCTCTTTCATAGATTAAGTTTGTTTCGAGTAACATTACTTTTACCAGTTTTCTTTCGCGTATAAAAACAGGCATAAATACACTTTTGGCTTCCTGTGTTTCAGTAATGGTAAATATAGCTTCTATAGTACTTTGATTACCTGCTTTTGCAGTTGTAGAGACGATAGCTTTTATTGGGATAAAAATACTATCACGGGCAGCTAATGTAATGGTTTTTAATTTTCTTTGCGAAAGGTAAAGATCTTCGTGGCTGCTATGCGTATCAAAAGTTCCTTCTATCGAATGAGTGGTAGTGTTTACTATTTTAACATAAGCATCTGCAACTCCCGTATTGTTTGTTTCGATTTTATTGCTTGTAAATTGGATGCTAAAGCTATTGTTTTGTGACCAAGCATTTAAGCCTGATCCAAAAACAGTAAGTAGCAATAGTATTTTATAGCATTTACTCTGCATCAATAAAGAAATTTAATTTGGCATTATTACAAAATAAACACGGGTACTATATGTTCCCGGTGTAACATTTAATCCCGGACTATTTGCGGGTATAAAGAATTTTACATTGTATGTAATGTCTTGAGGAGCACTACTGGATCTAATGGCTATTGGTTGCGTTGTTGTAGCCAGAGTTACAGGCGAAATAATTTGCAATCCCTTATAAGCTTGATTAGTACTTAACTGTAATTTTAAAATAGAAAGTGGTAACGTTTGTGATGATGTCGATGATATAAAATCTCCCGATGCTTCGACTGCCAATTGTGAGTTATAGGTATTAACCCGTAGTGCGTTTGCAATTGTAACCGATTTTTCTACTGTATAATCTGCTGGTGTACTATAGTTTATATTAAATTGCTGAGCACCATTTTGGAGCATAACACTTTGACTACCAAAATTCCCGCCAAAAGATAGCTGAAATCTGGCATCTCCAATAGGAGAGGTGTAAATACCGATTAACTGTTCTGTTCCTTCCGATATTTTATAAAGCTTAAATTCATACGATGAATTATACATTCCGTTGGGGTTTACCAATAAATGATTACCACCCTGAATGGTTAAGTTATAACGGAAGATTCTATTTACAGCACCATTTAAGTTTATGTTACTATGAATAAGGGTTACCTCGTTGTATTTGCTAAGCTGAAATGCCTGAGTAGGAACGTTTACAAGAATCCCATTTGCAGAGCCACTATTTTCCTGACTATTGAACTTTAGATAGCTATATTGTGCACCTACGGTGTAAGCACCATTAACTTCATTTGTATAATCTTGTGTAAGTCTTGCAGTAAGTTTCCATTCGTTTACATTTATATCGGCACCATAATATTGTATGGGAATAGAGATTTGATTATTTAGTGTTTTTCCCGATACCATTTCTGCATAAGTAGAAAACACAGGTTGCCCATTATTGTAAGCGCCCAGCATATATTGCGCATTGGCTACATATTGTGAAAACAGAGAAAAACATATAATAGTTACTATTTGTTTCATAGGCTAAATTCTAGTTCCGCAATTTTTATAACATCATTTTCTCCATAGGTTAAAATTGCCGAAATGGTATAATTACCCTTGGCAAGATCTGATGGTAATTGTTGTTTTAGGACTCTAATATCCTTAGGAAGTGTATAGAATTCGGATTCTTTTAAGGTGCTTTTTTTACCAGTACTATTATTAAACAGTTCCCATTTTACTTTACCATCGGTCCATAAATTGCCTTGGTTTCCGATTTTTAGTTCAATGATTTTGTTTTTGTTTTCATCCATATAACTTGTGAAATTGACAAAATCAACAAGAACTTTATTTTCTTTAATAAAACTATGATACACTTTTACACCCATTCTTACAGTTACCTGTATTGCAGCGCCGTTTTGATCGGTGGCTACACCAGGATTAAGTTGAGTAAAGAAAATCATTGCGGTATGAATAGGTACAGCTGTATCTGCATTGGCAGGAACTTTAAAAAGTACTTCTACTTGTTTAGTTTCGCCGGGTTTAACAACAAAATAGGATGATGGCAATATTTGTATCCAATCGGAGCAAGAAGTTGGAAGTGTATTTGCTTCTGCAATTTTATTATTACCGGATGGTTCGTATTCCCAATCGCTAAAAGAAACACCTACTTCAAGTTCTTTATCAGTAGGATTTGTCAAGCTAACATATTGAGAGCCGGATGCTCCTGTATTTAATTTATAATATAAACGTCCCGGTGAAACAGATATACCTGCCTGAGCGTGTATTTGGTTTATCATAAATAATCCAACTATAAGCAATATAAAATTTTTCATTTTTTTATTGTTTAATAATAGTAAATATACCATTTATTGAGGAATTAAAGTGTACATAATTGTAGTATTATATGCACCTGCTTCCCGATTAAGGTAGCTTGGTGACTTTGTTTCGGGTATTGCATAATCAACATGAAAACCGCGACCCCATTCACCAGAAGGAGATTTTATAATAGTTGTAGGTTGTGTAGAAAGCATAATTTGCGATGCTACCTGAAGCCCAGCCGGAGGAAGAGCATTAGAATTAGTAAGGTTACCTGTGGCAGTTTTTACGGCAATTGTATTTACAGGCAATGAAGTAGTGTTCCCGTTATGGGAAAAATATTCAGCGCTTGCTTTTACAGTTACTTCATAAGCAGTACTTGAACTCACCTTTATATGGTTTGATTGTTGACCCGAATCATTTCCCAAAAGAAAATGAGAAGGCTTAGCCATACTTATACTCACTGTAGGCTGAGAAATCTGTATGCTTTGTACCTGTGCTATAGTAACGTTTACCTGTGTTTGTGCCGATCCTATGCTTTGAGCTATTACAGCTATAGGACAAAGTAGCAACAGAAATAAATTTCGTATGATTTTTGAAGTTTTCAAATTAATTATGTTTCCAATGGTTAAACAATACCCTCCAGAAGACAACCAATTCTGAGTATTAAATAGATAAAACAGCACCAACCCATAAAGAATAGATTAGTGCCATTTTATTAAAAGTTTTATTATTTAGTTTGCTACTATAGTATAAGTAAGTAAAGTGGTGTAAACAGCTTCAGGTTTGTTTAAGTAAACAGGAGCGCTCACTGGAGGAATTGTGTACTGTACGTTAAATCCACGGATATCACCTTTAGTTGAAGAAATAAGCTCAACCGGAGTCGTTACGCTAAGTGCCGGAGCATTTGCAGGGAAAGTAGCACTTGATCCCGCATCAATACTACCTGGAGCACCAGAATAAGTACCCGGTGTAGTCGTTACAACAACAGTAGATACTGGGATAACGTCATTACCAGGAGATGTTAACTCTGTAGCAGCCTGAATCGTTACTTTGTAACCGTTTGTTGCACTCACTTTAACGTGGTTCGGTAAAGAACCAGTTGTGTTACCTTGCGTAAAGTTTGTCGCAGTATTCATTCCGATAGTAACCGTTGGATTAGTTACCTCAATAGAATAAACGTTTGCTAGATTTACGTTTAGGTTCGTTGTTTGTGCAAAAACAGAATTTGCCGACATTGCAATAATTGCAAATGATGCAGCTATTAAAAATCTTTTCATTTTAGAAATTTTTAGAGTAAGGTCTAGATATTTAGACACTTAAATTATTTGGTGCAAAAGTACTTGCGTGAACAACGGAAGTCAAAGTCAAAAAAGGACTTTTTAATGTCATTTTACGACAGAATATGATTTTAACCATGTTTTAACATTCATTGTAGTAGTGAGTTATGAAAACACTATGTGTAATTTATAGTAAGAAGTTCCCAAAGGTTTATTATAAAAAAGATTAAAATAGTATGATTATGACATTAGAACCAAGTTTTAATCACTATTTATATAATTTTACTTTTTGAGATGTAAACTCTTTTTTCTTCAAATTGTGTTCTGTAGTTTGTAGGCGATACTCCTGTAGCATTTATAAAAAAACGAATAAAATTACTTGGATCCAAAAAATGGAGTTCAAAAGCGATTTCTTTAATACTCATATTTGTATATCGAAGCAAGCGTTTGCTTTCTATGACAATTTCTTCGGTAATTACCTTTTTGGGCGGAATTCCATAAATAGTATTGCAAATTTCGTTTAAAGATTTTACAGAGATATTGAGTCTTTCTGCATAATCTTTTACAAGTCTAATTTGTTTTAGGTTTTCTTTTACCAACTTCCTAAAATGATTTGCAATATTTACATCTCCCTTTTTAAAGGTTTCGATAGGACCATAGGATCTGTCTAATAATTCTTTTTGAGAAAAAAGCAACAATCGCTCAACAGTATTGTGTGCAAAATGATACATTAACCCATCAAACGGTTGTCTGCATAAATGCAATAAAGACTGATAGTATTGGACAATAATTTTCTTTAAAGAATTATGTAATTTATACTTTAATAATTGTTCCGAATTAAAAAACACACACGATGATAAAAACTGCCTGTCTAGATCTGTACGGCAATAAAAATCCTCATCAAAACAAACAAGGAGTAACTCAAAACTAGATTTTGTTTCTACACTAAAGACTTGGTTTATGCCTATAAAGCCACATTCAGATTTATTTATATCCAATAAATTGTTATCTAAATTAAGAGTAAGTTCACCCGATTTTATCCAGAACATTTGGTAAAAAGAACTCCTAAATGATTGGTTTAAGAGCGCATACTCTTCAGATTTTACCGAATGTGTGCTATAGCCACTAGGGAATTGTTTTCGATCAAGATTAAGAATTTCAATCATAATATTTCTATAAAACAGAATCAATTATTAAAGGTAAGAAAACTAAACAAATATGATTGCATAAAAAGAAGTGGAAATAAGTATAATTTGTTGGTTATTAGTGTTGTTTATATGTTGTAATTGGAAGTTGTGTATATTTACTGTTGAAAGTAAAATAGTAGTAATCAGATTAGTGTATTGTATAAAAGCACAATTTATTGCTGGTTTAACAATTAGAAAGAAGACAATGAAAGACAATTCTACAAGTGCAAAATGGGTACTGCTTATCTATTTTCTATTCTGTTTTTATTATTTTGGTGTAATTATGATGACCTATTTTATCAGTTACCCACAAATGAGTAAAGTACATGAAAATAGTCATGATTATTTACAAGTGTTTAATGATAAAATGCTTTGGTTTTCAACCATTCCATCTATATTAATGCTTATTTCATCATTATTTTTAGTTCGATTTTATTCGGGGATATTTAATAAATGGCTTATTTGGTCTTCGGCATTATTGGCAATTATTACAGTATCAACTACTCTTTTTATAATACTTCCCATTCATAACAAATTACCTTTAACAGGATTTAGTGAAGCAATTCAAAGGGAACTTCTTTCTACAGCAATGAATTTGCAAATTTTACCAGCAGTTTTTCAGGTATTAATTGCTTTTGGACTATTGAATATTTATTTTAAAGAAAGTAAACCCATTGAGCGATGGCTATTTATTAGTGTTTTTAGCCTGTCTTTATATACATGGGGAACTCTTTATATGGAAAGTTTAGTTGGATATCCTATGTGGAAATTAATAGCACCATCGGAGTGGATGGCAACTCGTGAGACAGTGGGATTGAATATTCCGGTTTTTAAATGGGTATTTTTAATACCCGATTACCTTCCATTACTATTGTTAATTCCTATGTTTTGGAAGCGTCCTATTGGTATTTCGAGGTATTATGTTGCAATAATGTTTGTGACCTTACTTTGGATATTTTTAATCACAGCAATGTATTTTGTCCCTAATATACAGTTGAAGCTAGGAGAATCTTATTCAAAACAGCTAATTGATGACCTTAATAAGTATGATTTTCCTTTAAGAGGAGTTCCGGGATTGATTTATTTTGCGACAGTTTTATTAATGTTCCTCAAAATAAAAAGAAAGGAAACGGTTTAGAAATAATTCTGTGAACTTACTATTTTAGGGTTGTTTCTTTTTAGTTAAAAATAAATAAGTAGTGTAAAGTAGGGAGTATATTGTTAAAAAAATAATTTAAGTTTCATCATTTTATATTTTACGATAGTACAAATGAACCATCAAAAGTAATTTAACATTCTTAATGATAAATAATCAGTTATAATCGTTTTGATAAGTAAAACATGAATTAACAATGCGGAATTCTGAACTAAATTATAAATTATATAAATTAGCAATTCCATTATAAAATTCAATAAAACATGATTTTTAGATTACCATTTATTAGTTTATTCAGCATTATTCTTCTTTTGATTAGTACAGTTGCAAATGCACAAACACAAAATACTTTTAGCGGATGGAGTGCCGCATTTTTCACTTATAAGTTAAATGATAAATTCAGTATCCATTTTGATGGACAAGCCAGATCTACAGATGAATTAAAAGATATTCAGTCTTATATTATACGTCCCGGATTGAATTATCAGATAAAAGACAACATGATTGCCACGGTAGGTTATGCCTACATAGGAAACAATAGGAATATTATGGATGTTGATGGTTGGGTACCTGAACATAGAATATGGGAACAATTTATTCTCAACCAGAAGTTTGCATTATATAGTCGTCCTGTTACTCTACAACATCGTTTTAGACTAGAGCAGCGTTATATGGGGCAAGCAACGATTGAGCAAAATGAGCTAGTAACCGATAGTTATGACTTTGCACAGAGATTACGTTATTTTGCCCGTTCGATTTTTCCTCTTTCACCAACAGACAATTTTACCAAAGGAGCTTTTGTAGCATTGCAGAATGAAGTATTTGTGAATATAGAAAATGCTCCCAATGATCGTTTTTTTGACCAAAACAGAGCTTATCTGGCATTAGGATGGAGAGTAAGTCCAAAATTTGATATTGAAGCAGGATATATGAATCAATTTATTCTAGGTAAAAACAACAATACAGTAAATAATATAGTGCAATTGGCAGCTTATGTAAGATTGTAGACTACAAAAAAAATTAACTTTTTTTAACAAATAATCTCTTGATGAACTGTAAAAACGCAAGAGAAAATAGTATTGATTCCTGACTTTAAAAGGTATCAAAGAACGCAGCCTCTTTATAAATTTAAAACATCCCAAAAAGAACCTTTCTTTGCGGGATATTTTTTTTGAAAAATCATGATGTATTTTTCTGTATATTAGTAGAGTAAAATCATATCGGTAACTAAAAAAATGATTTTTGCAGAAGCCACTCAGTACATAAAAAACTTTAATTTAAATCTGTTTATTGGGTGAATTTATTAGTTTTTAAAACATATAAAAAGACTCCTTTTTAATGGAATATTTAATCCTTTTTTTAATTTTTTCAAAAGCATAAAATTATTTTAAAAAACAAAAAAGCTTTAAAATGGCACAGTTAATGCAAAAGAACCAAAACATAGAATAATCAATACTTAAAGAAGTATTACAAAATTTAAAAAGAATGAAAAATTTAAAATGCATGTTTGTTTTGATGATGGTGACACTAGTAACCTCATTTACTTATGGACAAGAGACCCTGAAAATGTTTGTGAAAGAAAACAAAGTACCTTGTCAAGGTGTAGGCCCTATGGAGTGCTTACAGGTAAAGTACGATAATAAGAAAGACTGGCAGTTTTTTTACGATCATATCGATGGTTTTAACTTCGAAAAAGGAAACCGATATGAGATTACGGTAATAAGAACAAAAAGACAAGGTCTTATTCCCGCAGATGCTTCTTCATACGAGTATAAATTGAAAAGTATTATTTCAAAAACACCTGTAACCGCAGTTAAAGGTATTTATGATACAAAAATGACATTAACCCGCTTAAATGGAAAAACAATAAGTACTGGGAATGTATATTTGACAATAAACCCAGAAACAGGAACAATTAGTGGAAAAAGCGGGTGCAATAGATTTAGTGTAAACTACACTCAACTTGCTTCAAAAAATCAGATTCAAATTGGTTCATCTATTGGAACTTTAATGGCTTGTGATGAAGCAAGCATGAAATTAGAGCAAAACTTTACTAAAGCGATACAAGATAAAAAGTTTAAAATTGTACAGAAGAACAATAAAGTACAGTTTAAAAACTTAAAAAATAAAATCATCATGGAATTTACTATTCCTACTCAAAATGATATTTGGAGCTTTATTGGTAAGAACGATTGGAAACTAATTATGCTTGAAAACGTAGGACAGGATTATGGAAAAGCTTCTATTAAATTTGACACAGCTACTAAAAAAGTGAGTGGAAATTCTGGATGCAATAATTTCTTTGGAACATATACACTTAAAGGAAACGATCATATTCAGTTTGGTAATTTAGGATCTACAAGAATGGCGTGTATTGATCCAGAAGCTGCTAAAACAGAACAAAAAATACTATCTCTTTTAGACAATAAAGACATACGTTTTGATGTGGCTGAACAAACATTGAATTTTTATCTTGATGATAAATTGATAATGATGTTTGGAACAATAAAGTAAATCATATAGTTCATACAACAACAAAGCCTGACAATGTTCAGGCTTTGTTGTTTATACTAATTTTGGTTTAAGTACGGAGTTAAACGTGACTATTTTACTTCCATTTTTTTTGAGGATTTTTTCTTTCAAAAAAAAGAGCTAACTTGCACAAAATTAAAAGCATTTATAATAATGACTATTTCAAATTTTTATCTAAAAAATAATCGCTTGATGAGCCTTATGGGCACGTTATTATATCTGCATGACGATACTTTCTTAAAAAGTTCCAAAGAGTTTATTAATTAAGCCCTGTCACAACTCTAGACGGGGATTCTTTTATTCAAGCGCTCATTTATTTAATCTTCAATTTTCATTTAGGATTAGGATATCATTAAACATAAAACTATAGTAGCTATAAGATGTTTAATGAAGAGTTATATATCATACCTATGAGAATGGAGCAAACAGAAAGTTATGTCACAAAATATTATTTTAACAACAGGAATATACGATTTAATTAAAGACCATATAAGAAGAAAGAAAGTAACAATTGAAGAAGAAAAATTGCTGCTTCTTCAACTTAAAAAAGCAACACAGGTACTAAGGAGAGATTTACCGGATGATATTGTTTCGGTAAACCGAAAAGTAACCTATAAAGATCATACAAACAACGAAGAAAAAACGGTTGAGTTTGTAGGTCCTGAAAAATCAAAACCGAACAAAAATAAATTTTCAATTCTTTCAGATGAAGGCATTGCAATGGTAGGATATAAAGTAGGAGATCTTATAGAATGGCCCTCTAAAAAAGGAGACTTAAAACTAGAAATCTTAAAAGTAGAAGAAGTAGCTTAACGCTCTTTATAAATTTAAAACATCCCAAAAGAACTTTTCTTTATGGGATGTTTTTTTTTGACTAAGATCTATTTTGAAAAGGTTTTGATGAAATAAATAATAAAAATGATTGGGTTGAAACAGGCTATATTACAGTTGAGTTTCTAGTCAGTAGTTTTAGTAAACTAAAAACAAGCGTGTATTTATTCGTTAGAAACTTATAATTAATGGTTAATTGAATTTTAATAGTAGATTTGTCGGTACATAAATAATAAAAATCTGATCTAACTAAGATATGAGTACATTATTCGTTAAAAATATGGTCTGTAACCGCTGTATAATGGTGGTTCAGAACGAGCTCGAAAAACTAGGCTTGGACTTTACAAATATTAAGCTTGGGGAGGTTACGCTTACAAAGGAGTTAAACCCAGACGAAAGAAATTCTGTAGAAGGAGCATTAGTTCCTCTAGGTTTTGAGGTTATTGATGACAAAAAGAGCAGAATCATCGAAAAGATAAAAAATATTATCATCGATCTGGTACATCATCAGGATAATGATACAAAAAATAATCTATCAGACATATTGAGTGAAAAAATCAACCATGACTACAATTATCTTTCCAACCTGTTTTCGGAGGTAGAAGGTACGACGATAGAAAAGTATTTTATTGCTCAAAAGGTCGAAAAAATTAAAGAACTTTTGGTTTATGATGAGTTATCGCTGAGCGAAATAGCTTTGCGCTTAAACTATTCAAGTGTTGCTTACCTAAGCAATCAATTCAAGAAAGTAACTGGGTTAACACCAAGCCATTTTAAACAAATCCGAGAAGAAAAAAGAAAGCCATTGGATAAGGTGTAAGTAAATTTTACAAATCAAATCCATAATTACACAATAAAATCCATAGATATTGTTGCCAACTTTGCATATAAATTACAACAAGTGAATTATGGCAACAAATAATAATACTAAGGAAATAATTTACATCCCTCTTGAAGATGTAGACAGCGAGCACTGTGCATTAATCGTAGAAAAAGGATTAGCACAGGTTACAGGCATTGAAACCCACAAAGTAGAAATAAACAACCGTAGGGCAGCCATTACTGTTAAAGGCAATGAAACAGTTGGTAATGCCGTAAAGGCTATTAAGGACTTAGGATATGGTGTTCGAACAGTTAAAAATACCTTCCCAGTTCTGGGCATGACCTGTGCATCTTGTGCGGGTAGCGCAGAAAGTATTGTAACATACGAGTTAGGAGTAGTTGGTGCTTCTGTAAACTTTGCAACGGGAAATCTAACTGTTGAATACCTACCAAATCTCACAGATGCAAATAAACTTCAAAAAGCCGTTCAAGCCGTTGGTTACGACTTACTTATTGTAGACGAAACCAAACAGCAGGAATCTTTGGAAGCTATCCACGCAGAGAAATTCAAAAAATTAAAAAGTAAAACTATCTGGGCTGTTGTATTATCGTTACCAGTCGTTACCATTGGGATGTTTTTTATGGATATGCCTTATGGTAATGAGATTATGTGGTTGTTTTCTACCCCTGTAGTTCTTTGGCTTGGTAAAGATTTCTTCATAAATGCTTGGAAGCAAACGAAACACCGCTCTGCCAATATGGATACATTAGTGGCTTTAAGCACAGGAATCGCTTACTTATTTAGTGTATTCAACATGCTATTCATGGATTTCTGGCATCAGCGAGGATTACATGCTCACGTATATTTTGAAGCCGCAGCGGTAGTTATTGCGTTTATTCTGCTTGGTAAATTATTAGAAGAAAAAGCCAAAGGAAATACTTCATCAGCAATTAAAAAATTAATGGGTTTACAGCCCAAAACGGTGATGGTTATTCAACCCGACGGAACAGAAAAACAAGTAGCTATTGAAAACGTAAATGTTGGCGATATTATTTTGGTAAAACCAGGTGAGAAAATCGCTGTGGACGGAATGGTTATTTCAGGTAATTCCTATGTTGACGAAAGTATGTTGAGTGGTGAACCTGTTCCCGTATTGAAAATAGAGAACGAAAAGGTCTTTGCCGGAACGATAAACCAAAAAGGTAGTTTCCAATTCAAAGCTGTTAAAGTAGGTAAAGAAACGATGCTTGCGCAAATTATCAAAATGGTGCAAGATGCTCAGGGAAGTAAAGCCCCAGTGCAGAAATTGGTAGATAAGATTGCGGGTATTTTTGTCCCAATTGTGATTACTATAGCAATTATTACCTTCCTTCTTTGGTTCTTTCTAGGTGGAGAAAATGCCGTAGCACAAGCATTGTTGGCAGCAGTTACCGTGTTGGTTATTGCCTGTCCATGCGCTTTGGGACTAGCTACGCCTACAGCGATTATGGTAGGTGTTGGTAAAGGAGCAGAAAATGGCATATTGATTAAAGATGCCGAAAGTTTGGAACTAGCGAGAAAGGTAACAGCTATTGTCTTGGATAAAACGGGAACCATTACCGAAGGGAGACCACAAGTAACGGGGATTAAATGGCTGGATAATGAAGATTCTACAAAGGATATCTTAAACAGCATCGAAAAACAATCAGAACATCCTTTGGCGGAAGCCGTAGTAAAAAAATTAGAAGGTGCGCAAAGTGTGGTTTTATCCGATTTTGAGAGTATCACGGGTAAAGGTGCAAAAGCTGTCTACAAAGACGAAACCTATTTTGTAGGTAATAAGAAATTGTTGGTAGAGAATAATATTACTATTGCAAATCAATTATTGAATCAAGCAGATGAATGGGGAAAAGAATCTAAGACAGTAATTTGGTTTGCCAACAGTAGACAGGCTCTTTCGGTTATTGCAATTTCGGATAAGATTAAAGAAACATCTGTAGAAGCAATTAAACAAATGCAGGATATGGGCATTGAACTGTATATGCTTACCGGAGATAACGAAGCTACTGCAAAAGCTATTGCTGGACAAACAGGGATTAAACATTACAAAGCAGAAGTATTGCCACAACACAAAGCAGACTTTATAAAAGAGCTACAAAAGCAAGGCAAAATTGTAGCAATGGTAGGTGATGGGATTAATGACAGTACAGCTTTGGCAACAGCCGACGTAAGTATTGCAATGGGTAAGGGGAGTGACATCGCAATGGATGTGGCAAAGATGACCATTATATCATCTGATCTTAACAAAATACCTCAAGCTATTCGATTATCTAAACAAACAGTAGCAACCATAAAACAAAACTTATTCTGGGCGTTTATATACAATCTTATTGGTATTCCCCTTGCTGCAGGGATTTTATATCCAATAAACGGATTCTTGCTAAACCCTATGATTGCTGGAGCTGCAATGGCTCTGAGTAGTGTAAGTGTAGTAAGTAACAGCTTACGTTTAAAATGGAAAAAATAAACTAAGATTCTCTAAATAACGATAATAAATAGTAATCAAGATGAAACTAAATAAATTTGCGATAATAATATTGGCTTCAATAGCAATATTGGCTTCATCGTGTGGAAGCGATAATAAAAAAATGAAAGATGCTCATAATGATAGTGATCCTCACAATCATACTGAAGGTTTAGTAAATAAAGACACGACAAAAAAAGTAAACAAGTATGAAAATGCGCTTGGTCAGGCACTTGATAAAAAAGGAAAATTTATTACTGGTTGTCCGTCGCATAAAGAAATGATAGGCTCAAAAGGAGATAAATGTCCTAAGTGCGGTTATATGACAATGTTACCTATTACCTGGTCTTTGGAAGGAGTAGATACGTTAAGAGTAACAAGTTTTTCCGATTATAATCCTCCCATTGTAAAATAAAATTAATTTTTAGTTTAAAAAAAACTCTTTGATGTGTTTGCCAAACGGCGGTTTCATGATTTCATGGCCGCCGTTTTTTATTTTCTTTTATTTTGAAAGCAGTAATGCATCATTAATTTTAAATCAATGCCAATGTTCAATCAGTAAATATTATAAATCAAACAAGGAATAGCATTATAAAAAACAGTTGAAGTATGTGAAATTTGTAAAACAAAATTAAAACAAAATGGAAAATATAATATTAAGCATACCCGATATGGAAAGTGCACATTGCCAAGCCAGAGTAAATAAAGCTATCAAAGATATTGATGGTATTCAAGTCCAAAAGTTGGAAGCAGGAAAGCTATCCGCTTCTGTTGAAGACAATGATGCCATGGAAGATCTTATAGATGCTATTAAAAAGGCAGGCTATACTATTGGTAGCAATAATACTACTAGTTCTTCGAGTTCATCAACAGGATGTTGCGGCAATTAAGACAACGTTTAATTGTGTGAAACTCCATGTTTCACACTTTATTTAGATTCTTCATGATGGATTAAGGTGACTTTTTACTAAAAATAGATGTCTTACTACTTGCATCACTAATATCAATTTTATGACATTACTAATCAAAGGAATGGTTTGCAACAGATGCATTTATGTTCTCGAACAGGAATTTTCAAATCTAGGTTTTGAAATCATTACTATTGAGTTAGGGCGTATCATAATAAAAGATACGGCTGATCTTGCTATGAGTTTGATTACAATTAAATCGATGCTGAAAAAATATGGATTTGAATTACTGTTCTGCAAAACTCAAGAAACTGTAGAAAAGATAAAAGAACTAGTAGAAATTGGTATCAAAATGCAATTGGATTGTGGAAAAGCTACTAAATTTTCTTCCTTAATCAGTAATAAGCTTACCAAGAATTACGATACACTTAGTGCTTTATTTTCTTCTGTTGAAGGACAAACTCTCGAAAAATATATCATTCTCAGAAAAATCGAAAAGATAAAAGAACTCCTCGTATATACTGATCAATCAATGTCCGAGATTACCCATACGTTAGGCTACAGCAGCCCCGCACATTTATCTAATCAGTTAAAAAAATATACTGGTTTTACTTCTTCCTACTACAAAAAAATAAGACTTGATAAGCTTGCTATCATCGACAAGCAATCCCATAAAAATAAGGCTTCTTAGAATATAAACTTAAGACGCACTGCGGTATGCCTCTATGGAAAACCTTTGCACCTCAGAACCTTAGTACCTTCTCAAAAATCTTCCTCAAAAGTAAATCTCACAACTCTTACCTGTAATTGTGTATAAAGCCCCCTAGCATCTCTATGTAATTTTGACACTGAAATTTAATAGTTAGTTGGATAATTAAAAAAAAGAACATGTTATACAAACATACTACACCAAGGTTGGGAATATTAGTTCCCCTGTTGAGCGTCTTATTGATTGCTTGTGAAAACAAAACTGAAAAAGTGCCTGAAAAAGCGGCAACAGCTAAGGCGGATGCCAACAAATTACCAGTTGACATTATAATCGCGCAAGAAAAGCTGCTCAATCAAGAAGAAGCTGTAGTGGGAACGATGATGCCTTATCGCGAAGTTTCTATTGTGAGCGAACTGCCACAAAAAATTACCCATGTAGCTTTTAAAGATGGTAGCTACATTAGTCAGGGGGCAGTGCTTTACAAACTGAATGATGCCGACATCAGATCGCGTTTAAAGCAAGTTGGTGCCGAATTAGAACTGGCTCGTTTAACTAAAGATAGAGTGGCTAATCTTTTAAAAACCGAAACTGTAAGGCCACAGGAAAACGATGAAGCGGTTATGCGCTACCAATCCTTGATTGCACAGCAAGAACTACTAAGAGTAGACTTAGCCAAGACTGTAATCCGAGCTCCGTTTTCAGGAAAAATCGGAATTTCAAAAGTACACCTTGGGGCGTATGTATCGCCTGGTGTAGAACTGGTGCAGTTGCAGGATCAAAGCAGCATCAAAATCAATTTCTCTGTTCCCGAAAAATACTTACCGTTGATACAAACAGGAAACAAAGTCCGATTTACTTCCGAATTATCCGATCAAGAGTATTCGGCAACTATCAATGCTACTGAACCGGGTCTTGATGCGCAAGGCAGAAGCTTACAGGTACAAGCGATAACAAATAATGCAAACGGAAAATTTCGGGCAGGCCTTTCGGCAAAAGTTTATTTCAGTGTGACCAAGCAGGGAACAAAAGGAATAATGGTACCAACGGAAGCTTTGTCGCCAAGTGATAAAGGCTATGCTGTTTTTATAATAAAAAACGGAGTAGCAAAACCCGTGGCAGTTACCATAAGTAATAGGACAGAAACGGATGCTATTATCACATCTGGGATCAAAACTGGTGATAGTATCATAGTTTCAAATATGCTGCGCATAGGAGATGGTACGCCTGTAAAAGCTGTTGTACCCAATTAATCAAATTCAAATTTTAGCGTTATGAGTATATCAGCTTTAAGTATAAAAAAACCGGTTTTAGCCGGGGTATTTTCTCTCCTCATTGTCATTTTAGGAATAATAGGATGGAAGCAATTAGGTATTCGAGAATTTCCGTTAACAGAACCGCCAGTAATTTCGGTAATTACTTTCTATGCCGGTGCAAATCCAGATGTAATAGCATCCAAGATTACCAGACCAATGGAAGAATCTATCGCTGAAGCAAATGGAATACGGACCATTTCTTCTGAATCCAGGGAACAGGTAAGTGTCATTTCGATAGAGTTTAATCGTGAAATAAACATTGAAGACGCACTAAACGATGTAAGGGATAAAGTAGCCAAATCACGCAAGCAGCTCCCTACCGATGTGGATCCGCCGATCGTACAAAAAGCATCATCGCCAGATAATCTAGTGGCATTCCTTCAGGTGGAAAGCGATACCAAAGACATAAAAGAAGTGAGTCATCTCGCATCTACTACCATCAAAGATAGAATACAGTCTATTCCGGGAATCAATAACGTTGCTATTGTAGGAGAGCATAAGTATGCGATGCGTCTTCGATTTGAGCCCGCAAAACTTGCAGCATATAAGCTTACACCCGAAGACATTCGTCAGGCATTGGTAAGAGAAAACATTGATTTGCCTGCCGGTAGGATAGATGGGAATAACAGCGAGTTAAGTATTCGTACAATGGGACGCCTTACTACGGTAAAGGATTTTGAGGAAATGCTTATCAAGCAAGTAGACAATACAGTAATCCGACTCAAAGATATTGGCTCTGCCGAATTGGGAGAAGAGAACGAACGTACTGCTATTATTAACGAAACAGGAAACCTTAACCGCGTTGGTATTGGTGTGGCGATCCAAATACAACGTGGTGCGAACGCAATTGAAGTAGTCGATGAATTTTACAAACGACTAGATAAGCTAAAAAAGGAAATCCCATCGGAATACCGCTTGATAGTAGGTTTCGACTATACTCGTTCTGTACGAGAGTCTATCAAGGAGGTAGAAGAAACTCTGTTCATCGCTTTTGGTTTGGTAGTATTAATCATCTTTCTATTTCTTAGAGACTGGCGATCTACTATTATTCCTGTGATTGCTATTCCTGTATCTATTCTTTCTGCATTTTTCATCATGTATATAGCTGGATTTTCCATCAATATACTTACCCTTTTGGGATTGGTACTTTCCATAGGACTAGTCGTCGATGATGCCATCGTTGTACTGGAGAATATCTATAAAAAAATTGAAGAAGGCATGTCGCCCATACAGGCTGCATTTAAAGGATCCAAGGAGATTTATTTTGCAGTTATTTCTACTACTATTACGTTAGCAGCAGTATTTCTGCCTATTGTTTTCATGGGAGGTATTAGTGGACAACTTTTCAAAGAGTTTGCTATTGTAGTATCGGGTTCCGTATTAGTATCGGCTTTTGTAGCACTGACGCTGACACCGATGTTAAGTGCTTATTTTTTGAAGAAAGAAGAAAAGCCTAGTTGGTTTTATAGTGTAACCGAACCATTTTTCGTCAGCTTAAATAATGGATATGCTCGTTTGCTAATCACTTTTATGCGAGCCAGATGGTTGGCTTGGGGCTTCCTGGCAGGTACTACCATATTAATTTATCTCGTTGGTAAAGGGCTTCCTTCAGAACTTGCACCAATTGAAGACCGTTCGAATATGAATCTTATTGCCGTTGCTCCCGAGGGTGTTTCTTTCGATTATATGAAAAAGCACATGACCGAAGTTGGAAAATATGTAAACGACTCGACCGATGGGTTATATCAAACCTATTCGATGGTTGCTATTTCATTTATTCCCGCTCCGGCACCTGTTAATGTGGCTGTACAGAGTATTTATCTTAAGGAGCCTAAGGACAGAAAAGCTAGTATTCAGGATTTATACAACCAATATGGCGCTGCGTCGGGTAAATTTAGAGGATTTCTTTTGTTTCCCTATCTGCCGCCAACCATTGGAAGCCGATATGGAGGAGGTATGCCCATACAATATGTATTGCAATCACCAAGCCTTGATAGCTTAACGGCTGTGCTTCCAAAATTCCTGGCAGCAGCACGCCAGAGCAGAAAACTCTTATTTGTTGATGCCGATCTCAAGATTAACAAACCAGAGATGAAAATAAATATCGACCGACAAAAAGCAGCCTTGATGGGCGTATCTATGGAGGAAGTCGCGCATACCTTGCAGCTTTCTTTCTCCGGACAGCGTTACGGATATTTCTTGCGCAACGATCGTCAATATGAAGTGATTGGTCAGTTAGATCGTAAGTATAGAAATGATAAGAGTGATTTAAGCGCTATCTATGTTCGTTCGGCAACAGGTAAGATGATTCCATTAAATAACTTAATAACAACAGAAGAAGCCGTAAGTCCAGCTGCGATCTACCGATACGACCAATACATATCGGCCACAGTATCGGCAGCAACTGCCCAAGGAGTGAGCCTTGCCGAAGGAATACAGGAAATCGAAAAAATAAAGAAAGAGGTACTAGGAGAGAATTTCAAAAGTTCGCTAGCAGGTCAATCACGAGATTATGACGAGAGTCAAGGTAATATTGCCTTTACACTAATCCTTGCATTATTACTTATTTACATGATTTTAGCCGCTCAGTTCGGGAATCTTCGTGATCCGCTAACCATTATGTTAACGGTACCAATGGCAGTAACAGGAGCAATTTTAAGTCTTTCATGGTTTGGTCAGAGTTTAAATGTGTTCAGCCAAATCGGGATTATTACACTGGTAGGATTAATTACCAAGAACGGAATACTTATCGTAGAATTTGCCAATCATCTCAAAGATACAGGACTTTCTAAATACGATGCAGCAATACAGGCAGCAGAGCAGCGTTTCCGTCCTATTTTAATGACATCGCTAGCCATGATATTTGGAGCATTACCTATAGCGCTTACAGTTAACAGCCGCCAGTCATTAGGAATTGTTATTGTGGGAGGACTTGTCTTTTCGGGAATATTAACGTTGTTTATCATCCCAGCAGTTTATTCTTATTTGTCAAGCAAAAAAGGGGAAGTTGTTATTGTAGAAGAAGATTCTGAAGACACAAACAGTCCAGCCATAGAATCATGATTTTAAATCTCAAAGAAGATAAAATGAAAACAAATATCTTACACATAGTTACAGCGCTGCTATTGCTTAGCAGTGCTAATGCAGTGCATGCACAGAAAAAAAAACTGGCTCTTACAGATGCATTAGAAATGGCAAAACAAGGAAACAAAGCATTACAGGTTCAAATCTTAGAAGAAATAAATGCCAAAGAAATGACCCGAGAAACAAAAGGAGGTTTGCTGCCTAGTATTTCGGCAAATGCAGGCTATTCTCATTATTTTGACAGGCAGGTAATATTTCTCCCAGGTTCATTTGTAGGCACAGACAAAGCGGTGCAGGACTTTGCAGTTGGCGGAAGAAATACCTATAATGCGTACGTATCGTTGTACCAACCCATCTTTGCGCCAGCCACACATCAGCATACAAAAGCCTCGAAAATCAACGAGAAAATTCAGGATGAAAAAACTGCTGATTTAAAAAGTAGAGTAGCACTTCAAGTTTCTAGTCGCTATCTTAACATATTGATGATGAACCGTCAACTAGGTTTACTTGAACAAAGTCATCAACGTAATATCAAAGCACTTCAAGATTCAAGATCGCTATTTGCACAAGGTAGAGGATTGAAATCAGATACGCTAAGAAGTTTTATTGCTGTAGCAAATTTAAAATCTTCTGTCTCTTATTTAAAAAATAATATTGAGGTGTCTGGTATTGAGCTAAAAAGGCTTATTGGGTTGGAAGATTCGGGAGAAATTGAACTGACAGACGACCTTGAATATAACATAAAAGTAAGCCAAGGCGAATTTTATCAAGTTGACGAAGCATTGATAATTGCTGATAAAAACAGGAGGGATTTAAATATCCAAAAACTGACCATTGAGCTTCAGCAAAAAAAATTAAAGGCTGCTCGGGCAGGACTGTTGCCGCAATTGGTATTAATAGGACAATATCAGATACAAGCACAAGCTGATGATATGGAATTTAACGAATATGCCTGGCCAAGAACCTCTTTCTTAGGCTTACAACTTAGCGTCCCTATTTTTAATGGTAATCGTACTAAATCTCAGATTAATCAAGCCAAAATTAAAATACAGCAAGAAGATATATTGCTAAAGGATTTAAAAGATGAAGTTAAAACCGAACTAGCTACGATTATAAGCAAATGGAAGGAATCCGTAACGCAATTAGACATACAGGAAACAACGGTAAAGTCGGCAGAATTAAACTACCGAATGATTGATGATCGTTTTAGAAATAGCTTAGGATCAAGACTAGAACTTACAGATGCTGAACTAGCATTAACACAAGCCAAAATAAACTACCTAAACGCTGTATATAACCTGCGAATGCTACACGTAGAGCTACAACAAGCCCTTGGACTTTTAAGTCTATAAGTACTAACCAAAATAATTAAATAAAAAATATGACTAAAAATAATAAACAACCAATAGACAAACCTGTACCATATAGCAAACGATGGTCGGCACTTTTCCTGCTTTGTACAGCACAATTTATAGTAATTATGGATACCTCAATTATTGGGGTAGCGCTGCCCGCAATAAAAGCCGACCTTGGGTATTCGCAAAGCAGTTTGCAATGGATTTTTAATGCATACGTTATCCTATTCGGAGGCTTTTTGCTTCTCGGTGGGCGTTTGTCGGATTTGTTTGGTGCTCGCAAGGTTTTTATGTGGGGATTTGTTATCCTTTCTGTCGCATCACTTTTGGCAGGCGTGGCTTGGTCAGAAGCAGCACTGAATACAGGAAGGGCTTTGCAAGGCTTAGGTTCGGCTCTTATTGCTCCAGCAGCACTTACATTAGTATTATCCAAGTTTACCGACCCAAAAGAACTCAATAAAGCATTAGGTTTTTGGGGAGCTGCAGCAGCGGCTGGAGGTTCTGCAGGAGTTTTTCTTGGCGGAGCAATTACCGAATGGCTTTCCTGGCATTGGATATTCTTGATTAATATTCCTGTAGGACTTATAGTTTTGGCTTATAGCAAAAATTTATTGTTTGCGGGTGTTACGCGAAAAGGAAAAGTAGATGTTGCAGGAGCAATTTTGGCAACAGCCGCTTTGGTGATAATGGTATATGCCATTGTTTCAGGAGAAGGAGCAGGGTGGAAGTCGTTACAAACCATCGGACTATTAGCGCTTTCTTTGGTATTGTTATTTGTTTTCTTTGTTGTTCAAAAGCAGAAAAGGGAACCATTGGTACCTATGAGTATTTTTAAAGTTCCTAATCTTTCAGGAGGTAATCTGGTGATGGCTTTAATGGCTGCAGGATGGATTCCGCTATGGTTTTTTCTGAATCTTTATTTGCAACAAACTCTTAATTATTCAGCCTTTAATAGCGGACTTGCCTTATTACCAATGACTATTGCCATCATGGTTTTGATGGTTGGCGTTACCGGAAAGTTGGTAGCTAAATTTGGTTTTAAAGCAAATCTAATAGCTGGATTGATAGCTCTTACAGGATCACTTCTTCTGTTTAGTACCATTCCGCCCGACGGAACATTCCTTATCAACGTTTTGCCTGCATCTTTACTGGGGGCGCTTGGTATGTCATTAGCCTATATTCCGGGTACTATCGCTTCGATGTCTGGAGCTAAACCTGAAGAAATGGGACTTGCTTCTGGGTTGGTTAATACAAGTTATCAAGTGGGTTCGGCTTTAGGACTGGCTATTGTTGTAGCTATTTCTGCTGCCAAAACCAATGCATTTAAAGCGATGGGAGCGACTGATATTGTTGCATTGAATGCAGGTTTCCAGACCGCATTTTTCTCTGCGGCCGTTGTATGTGCAATTGCTGCGATAATTGCCGCTTTTTCTATCAAAACACTTAGACAATAATATTGGTAAACTATATAATTCGTTAAAAAAGTGAAAACTATATTTTGAATAGGCTCCTACTTTAGCTGGAATATAATGATGAAAAAACATGTATCGGCTTTAGCCAAAATTACAGAGTATTTTGGCTAAAAGCCATATTTTTAAACCTCCGGCTAAAGCAGGAGGCAATTCAACACATTTAAACCTTTGCAGCTTAGAGCCTCAAAACCTTTCTCTATAATCAGTAAATGTTACAAATCAAATTGAAAATAACACAAAAGTTGAGCGATACTTTTGCTGAACTTTGTATCATTATTAAACGATGAAATTTAAATAAGATGGAAAGCAATAATTTAAGGTTTTTACTCAATAGCTAATATCTATAGTTGTTGTGTTGTTTATTGATTAACAAGTTTTTGAGTGTATTATTGTAAAGTTATTGTTTAATGTGTGATCTTGAGGAAATTAAAATAAAAAAACATGAAAAAGAACTTATTGATATTGGCAATTTCGCTGTTAGGATATGCAGGATTTGCCCAAAATACAGATACGCTTTTAAGTAAGTATTACAGCATAAAGAATGCTTTAGTGAAGAGTGATGCCAGAGCAGCTTCTGAAGCAATTATCAATTTGCAAAAAGAAATCAAAGCGGAAGATGCTTTTAAAGAGAAGAATGATTTGAATACTGCTGTAGATAAATTAGCAAAAGCAAATAGTATTGAAAAACAAAGAGCCGTTTTTAATGATGTTTCAATCGCTATGTGGCAACTTGTAAGCAGTACAGAGAAAGTAAGTCAACCTGTTTACTATCAATACTGCCCGATGAAGAAAGCCTATTGGTTAAGTAGTGAAACTGTTATTAAGAACCCTTATTTCGGTTCGGCTATGCTCACTTGTGGTAATGTTTTCCAAACAAAGAAATAATAATAGAGAGGCATTAGTCTAAGGCTAAAATCTGCTAACAATTTTCAGACCTCATTTTAGACCTTCTTCCTTAATATCTTGAAAGTTGGTAAAAATGGGGTCTTTTTTATCAAATCAGTATTATGAGAGAACTCATTACTCAATATGAAACAGGAATGGTAATGATTCCGGATATATCCGGTTTTACAGATTTTGTTATAAGTACCAATATGTTTATCGGGAAATACATAACAGAGAACCTCCTGAAATCAATAATAGACAGCAATAATCTTTTTCTCGAAGTTTCTGAAATTGAAGGAGATGCTGTATTGTTTTACAAATACCGTAAAATACCCTCGTTTGACAATGCATTGACTCAGATAGAGGTAATGTATGATAACTTCAAAAAGGAAGTAGCCAGACTATCATTACAGCTTGCTATGGAAATTCCCTTATCATTGAAAATTATTGTACACTATGGTATTTTTACCAAATATAAAATAGGCAGATTTGAAAAGCTTTACGGAGCGCCTATTGTAGAAGCTCATAAAATGCTCAAAAATCATATTGCCAAATTCCCGCCGTATGCATTATTTTCGGATGCCTTTTTAAAAGCTAATTTTGAACAACCGGCTAAAGCTACAATTGAATATGATACTTGCGATAATTGTATGTATCTACCGGAAATTGGCTATATACACTATCTGTAATCTGTAAGATCAATTTTTTGTTTTGGCGGAAATATAAGGATATGATTTCGAATGTCTAAATATCATAAATCAAACAAAGAATATTGTAAAACCATTTTCAGTCAGATTGATTAAATTTGTGTTACTGTTTAATAGATAAGTATAAAATAATGGAAAACTTAGAAGAAAACTTATTGAAAAGAAATATAAAACCTACATCAATAAGGTTGTTGATATTCAGAATAATGACTGAGTTTAAGAAAACATTTAGTTTAACTGACCTTGAAACAGAATTAGAGACAGTTAACAAGTCAACTATTTTTAGAACTTTGACATTATTTCATGAAAATTTACTTATCCACAACATCGATGATGGTTCCGGTTCAATGAAATATTCAATTTGTAACGAAACCTGTATGTGTACGGTTGGTGAGTTGCACGTTCATTTTAATTGTAACCACTGCCATAATACATATTGTCTCGAAAGCATTGCTATACCACCGATACAGCTTCCCGAAAAATTCTTATTGGAAAGTGTCAATTTTGTAATGAAAGGGATTTGTGAAAATTGTTCCAAGTTCTTTTAGATTCTCTGAAGAAAAACTACTATTTATATCTTTATCCTGCAAGGTCAGAAAAGACCTTGTAGGAGACGAGACTTTACAAGATTAGAATTGATAAATAAAATTGATTTAAGATTTTTGACTAACAATTTTTGATTTCAGTACTATAAATTGCAACCAGGTTCCCAAAACAGACTGATAACTTTGCCATAGAATTAAAATTCATTATTATGTCAAAGCAATGTTGTAGTATAGATAATCATGTAAAACCTCAAAACAATGAGGCGAACCATGATAAATGCGATAGTAAGAAAAAAGAAAGTCATGATCACGGTCACAATCATGACCATAGTCATGGACATGATCACGATCACAGCCACGACCTCGAAGACAAAACTGTATTTCAGTTATTTTTGCCGGCTATCACTTCATTAATTTTATTGTTAATCGCCATAGGTTTCGACAATTATTTTCTGCAGGAATGGTTTACTGGTTGGGTAAGATTAGCATGGTATATAGTAGCTTATATTCCAGTAGGATTACCAGTAATTAAAGAAGCTATTGAGAGTATCCGCTACAAAGATTTCTTTTCGGAGTTTTTCCTTATGGTTATTGCAACAGTAGGAGCTTTTGCTATAAGCGAATACCCCGAAGCTGTAGCTGTTATGTTATTCTATGCAGTAGGTGAGGTATTCCAGACACTTGCTGTGTCTCGAGCAAAAGGAAATATAAAAACACTATTGGACCAGCGTCCGGATGAAGTTACCATACTAAGAGAAGGGAAGGCGGTAGTTATAAAAGCCGAAGATGCAAAGATTGGAGATATTATCCAGTTAAAACCGGGAGAAAAATTGGGACTGGACGGTGTGCTGATTTCAGAAAGTGCTTCATACAATACTGCAGCACTTACAGGAGAAAGTAAACCCGACACGAAATCTAAAGGTGAAACTGTATTGGCGGGCATGATTAATGGTAATACTGTAAGCCAAATAAAGGTTACCACTGCATATTCAGACAGTAAACTAAGTAAAATACTAGAGATGGTGCAGGATGCAACTGCTCAAAAAGCACCTACGGAATTGTTCATTCGCAAGTTTGCCAAAGTATATACACCGATTATCGTATTTCTTTCAATCGGTATTACGCTGTTGCCGGCTCTCTTTGTCGATACATATGTGTTTAGCGAGTGGTTGTACAGAGCATTGGTATTCTTGGTTATTTCTTGCCCTTGTGCGTTGGTAATCTCTATTCCGTTAGGATATTTTGGAGGTATTGGAGCAGCAAGCCATAATGGAATCCTGTTTAAAGGTTCTAACTTCCTGGATATTCTTGCCAATATTCAGAATGTGGTAATCGACAAAACCGGAACAATGACCGAAGGTGTTTTTAAAGTTCAGGAAGTAATAATAAAACCTGAATTTAATAAAGATGAAATCCTTAAAATGGTCAATGCACTGGAAAGTCATAGTACACATCCTGTCGCTACTGCCATTCATGACTATGTTGGAGAAGTAGACAGTACTGTTAATCTGATGAGAACGGAGGAAATAGCCGGACACGGGCTTAAAGCAACAGTGAACGGAAAGGAATTATTGGTTGGTAATTTTAAATTGCTTGATAAATTTAATATCAGCCATGATACAGACACTGCAAATATTGTGTACACGGTAATTGCTATTTCTTACGATGGAAAATTTGCAGGTTATCTCACAATCTCAGACAGCATTAAAGCAGATGCAAAAATCGCTATAGATAAGTTACACAGCATGAATGTAAGGGTAACTATGCTTAGCGGTGATAAAAGCGCCGTTGTAGCGCATGTTGCAAAGCAATTGGGGATAGATAACGCTTACGGGGATTTATTGCCTGAGGACAAAGTAAATAAGGTGAAAGAGATAAAAGCCAGTAACGGTAGTGTCGCATTTGTGGGAGATGGAGTAAACGATGCTCCGGTAATTGCATTGAGTGATGCCGGTATTGCAATGGGCGGATTGGGAAGTGATGCTGCTATAGAAACTGCCGATGTTGTAATACAAGACGATATGCCATCAAAAATAGCTATGGCAATAAATATCGGTAAACAAACCAAAAAAATAGTTTGGCAAAACATCATACTGGCATTTTCTATTAAAGCTGTTGTGTTGATACTTGGAGCAGGAGGACTTGCCACCATGTGGGAAGCAGTATTTGCCGATGTAGGTGTTGCGCTAATAGCAATACTAAATGCTGTTAGGATACAAAAAATGAAATTTTAAAGGATATAAAAGACATTTCTTAATCAGTAAATATCACAAATCAAATAAGGAATATTGTAAACGAATTGAGGCATAATTGACGGAAATTTGCAGTATCAAATAATTATTAAAGTATCAATAAAATGGAAAATAAAAATCTTCAATTCAAAACGACTCTTAATTGTGGTGGATGTGTGGCGAAAGTAAAATCTGATTTGGATAATGCCGAAGGTATTGGCGAATGGAATGTAGACACTAATAATGCTGATAAAATACTTACAGTTCAATCAGAAGGTGCTACAGAAGACGAAATAGTTGCTATCATCAAAAGCAAAGGATTTAAAGCGGAGCCTTTATCTGTTTAGTATCGTAAACGCACAAATAGCTTTATTCAATGAAAAAGAGTATTTCAGTTCCCGGAATTGAAATGCTCTTTTTTATTCTAAGTTATGTTCTGATTTTGCATAATCTCTTCAAGAGATTTACTTAAAATGTTTACTGCATTTTCCATTTCGGTTTTTTCCAAATGCCCAAATCCTAAGCGGGTAGCTGTGCCATTTTTTGTTTGATATAAAATCGTTTTTGGCAAGAACAATCCATTTGAAATACATTGTTTTTGCAACTTAATCAAATTAAAATTATCAAGCCATTCCACCCAAATAGCGAAACCCCGAAGAGGAATTTGAAATTTAATTTTCCCGTTCAATTTTTCATTTAGCAGTAATACAAAATAGTCTCTACGTTCTTTATAGATTTTTTTATTCTTTTTTGAGAGACGATGTACTTCGCCTTCCATAATCCATTCGGTTAATACCTGCTCTTTGATAACATCTATTTCGGGTTCGAGAATGTTTTGATGTTTTTCCAGTTCTGTAATAAATTCTGATGGTGCAGCGACAAAACCGTAACCAAAACCTGCTGGTAATGACCTTCCAAATGATCCAATATAAACAACTCTTTCATTAGAATCTAAGGCCGCTAAAGGTAATACAGGGTTATTATCATAATGGAAATCAAAATCGTAATCATCTTCTAAAATCACAAACCCATATTTATTTGCCAATTCCAGGACTTCCATTCGTCTCTTTGCACTAAGTGAAATTGTTGTAGGATAATGATAATTGGAGGTAAGGTATAATAGTTTGATATTTTGCGTTTCGCAAATTTGTCTTAGATCTCCGGTGTTGATTCCGTCTTTGTCAACGGGTATGGTGATTATTTGGGCGCCACTATCCGATAATGTCATGTTCGACATATAATACCCAGGCGAAGCAACAACAACTTTATTGCCAGGAGTAATAAGTAATTTGGTAACCAGATATAAACTAATTTCATGGCTACTGGTTGTGAGTAAATTTGATGTCGAAATGCGTATTCCTCGGGTAAGATTTAAAAAATTAGAAAACTGGGTTTTAAAATTCAAATGGGATTGTGTTTGAATTTGTTCCCAGGTTTTTGCACTTTTTTGACTTTTTAGTTTGGAAACATAAAGTCTTGCCAGAACATCTGTTTGTACTAATCGCAAATCGGGTAAGCCATCATTAAATTGGTAGGGCAGGATACTGACTTCTTTTGGATTTTCAAGAATTGTAGAACGCTTAAAAGTAAATGGAGCACTTATTTTTGAAATACTTTTACCTTCAGTCGAAGTAAATTCAGGCTTGTTTTTTTGTTTTTTTTCAGATAAGATAAAAGTTCCTTTATTTGGCAAAATTTCAATCCATCCTTGCAATTCAAGATCCTGAAAAGCTTTAATAAGTGTATTTCGGTTAACCGATAATAATTTACATAATATGCGTGTTCCTGGAAGTTTTGTGCCTTCGGGCAATAATCCTATTTGTATTGCTTTAATAAATTCAAAGACTATTTGCAAGTATATAGCAGTTGTCTCTTCGGGCTTAAGCTGAATGAAACTTTTGAAAGGAATTTGAACCGGACTATCCATTTTTGTAAAACTGGTATACATTAGTAGTACGGCAAGATACTACTTTTGCAAAAAAATTAAAACAAATGACAAAATTTTATTTTGCTATACTAGCACTTATAAGCATTGATTTATATTCTCAGGTGCAGAATGACACTATTAATATTGATGAAGTGATAATTCATGAAAACCGTTTTAGCACTCCGATTTCTAAAAAGAACAGAAATGTATATGTAATTGATAAGGCTACAATCGAAAAATTACCAGGACGATCTATTCAGGAAATATTGCAATATGCTAATGGAGTCGACCTAAGACAAAGAGGTCCATTCGGGAGTCAAGCCGACGTAAGTGTTGATGGAGGAAGCTTTGAACAAACAGTTGTTCTCTTAAACGGAACAAAAATAATAGACTCTCAAACGGCACATAATATGCTTAATTTGCCTATTCCGGTTGAGGTAATCGAAAGAATTGAAATAATCCGTGGTCCGGCAGCTCTTACTTACGGAGTAAATAGTTTAACTGGAGCAATTAATATTATTACCAAAAAGCCAAGTCAATCGGGTTTTTTAATAAATTCTTATGCCGGTTCAAATTTTGAAAAGGATACACAAGGTACAGGAGATACATTTTATGGTACCGGAATTCAGGTTGGAGGAGTTATAAGCAAAGAGAAGCAACAGCATTCGCTTTTTGCTTCTCACGATAAAAGCAATGGATATCGATATAATACTGCTTTTGAAAATAACAAAATATTTTATCAGGGTAATTTTCAAATAGATAATAACAATGAGATTCTAAGCTCATTTGGTTATATCAATAACGGATTTGGAGCTAATGGATTTTATGCGGCACCAGGTGATAAAAATTCAAGTGAGGTTGTGCAAACTACATTTGCATCGGTACAATCCAAACATAACTTATCGGATAAATGGAAATTGATGCCACGATTGAGCTACAGATATAACTATGATGATTACCGTTATTATGGAATTTCGAACCTAAACGCGGGAAGAAGTCAGCATTACACTAACTCATTAGCTGCCGAAGTTAACACAACCTACCAAATGGAAAGAGGAGAGCTGGGTTTTGGGGCAGAAGCAAGAAGCGAAGAAATTAGTTCTTCTAATATTGGCGATCATAATCGTGATAATTATGGAATTTATCTACAATATAGAACGACTTTTATAGAGAAACTCGATGTGAATTTTGGGGCTTATGTAAATTACAATTCAGATTATAAATGGCAAGTTTACCCGGGACTTGATGCCAGTTATGCGATAACAGATGCTTTTAAGATAATCGGAAATATTGGAACAAGCCAGCGTATACCTTCGTTTACTGATCTATACCTTAACCAGCGTCCCGGAAATATTGGAAATCCTAATTTGGATACCGAAAATGCTTTTCAGAGTGAGGTTGGGTTTAAGTATATCAAGCGTGATTTTACTTTTAATGCCAATTACTTTTATAGAAAAATCAGCAATTTTATAGATTGGACACGAAATGTAACTACCGAGCCTTGGCAAAGTAATAATTACGGAAACCTGAATACAAATGGTTTCAACTTGCGTACCAATTATAATACTCATTTCTCCAGAGATTCTCGATTAAACATCAATCTGGCTTATTCTTATTTAGATTTTAAATTTCAGGATATTATTCCGGTTGTTTATTCTAAGTATCTGGTTTCATCATTGGAGCATCAAATAACGAATACGATAGATTTTCAGCATAAAAATTTTACGGCTTTATTTGCTACTCGTTTCAGCCAAAGAGTAACTGGACCATCATACTGGGTTAATGATTTTAGAGTAAGTCAGTCCATTAAAAAAGTAACAGTATATGTTGATGCCCAAAATATTTTCAATACCACTTATTATGAAGTTGGAGCAGTGCCGCTTCCTTCCAGATGGTTTAGTTTGGGAGTTAAATTTGTGAATTTTTAAGGTTCTCTAATTTTTAAGAATAAAACTCCTTTAATCATTTTATGATTAAAGGAGTTTTTGTGTTTAGGGATAGATTATTTAAATCTTTAAAATGAGGAATAAAAATACTCATTTAGGGGTATTTTTTAAGAATTGTTTGGTGCTTAAATTTGGTATGTTAATTTATAGAAAATGTTTTTTTATTTCTAAATAAATCTATAAATCTAAATTATAGAAATCATGTTGAATGCTTTAAAAAAAAATAATGAAATATCTCCTGAAGATAGTCTTGTTGACGAGAGAGGGAATAAAGGTATAATATTTATCCTTTTTTTGGCTATTCTTGGGATTGGGGTCATGATTTTATATTCGTGTGAAGGAGGTACGTTTATTTCCGTAATTACCACTTTATTTTTTGTATCAGGAGGTATTTTTACTTTTAGTAGCTTAATTGGTTTTTTGTTTGGTATTCCAAGAACTATGGTTATAGATGAATCTGAAAAGTCAAAATCACGCTATATGGGTAATGATAATTTACTACAGGTAAGTGATTGGTTAACTAAGATTATACTTGGACTCGGTCTTACACAAATTCATCAAATCCCTAGTATGCTTAAAAGAATTGCTAAATTCATAAAGGATAATACAGAGGTAAGTAATCAGGCGCTTATTATTTTAATATTGATATATTTTGCTTGTCTAGGTTTTCTTTTTGGCTATCTCTGGACTCGTTTGTATTTTATAAAAATGTTACGTGATAGCGACAATGATGTCAATAACGATGAAGAAGTAATGACGGAAGTAACAACTAAAATAACTACCGATATTACAACTGGTGTTAGTACCGGAGAGGATAAAAAATAATTAATTAAAGGATATTAAATTTTAGGTTAATGAAAAATAAGACAGGATGAGTCAGCCAAAAACAGTTTATAGAGATTTAATAGCAAAAATTTTGCTTATTGGATCATTTGTTCTTTTAATTGCTATTGTGATATATTGGATGGTATGTGGTGATGAACCTGAAAGATTATTTAGTCTTTTAGCTCCTTTAATTAGTACCTGGATTGGAACTCTTCTTGCTTTTTATTTTGGTAGAGAAAGCTTTGAAGCAGCTTCTAAAAGTTATAATGAAATAATTAATAAAATATCTCCTGATATTTTAGATGATATATTAGTCAAGCAAGTAATGATAGATAAGTTTACAATGGTGTCTATTGATGTAACTAATCCTATGATTACAACATTTGATTTAAAAGCATTACGAGATTTTCTTGATAGTATTAACAAAACTAGACTACCTATTTTAGAAGGAGGAAAGATAAAGTGTATTGTTCACAAAAGTACATTTAGCGATGAGCTACTTAAAATTACACCAGCAAATACACTTTCCGATTTTATTAATGCAAACCCAATTGTTGTTCAGTTTGAAGTAATAAACGAGACTCAAAAAGTAGAGGACGCTAGAAAATTAATTAACGAGAAAAATTGCAAAGATTTGTTTGTTGTTGATGGCAATAATCTGGTTGTTGGCTGGCTTACAGATACACAAATTATCAGATATATGAACAGTCAAAATTTATAAAACCTCGGAAGCCGAAAAGAGGGAGATAGAGTAGGTGGGATTTAAATTTAAAAACCTATGAATGTAGTAAAGTATCAAATTGAAGATAACAGTAATGAGATAAATATATCAGTAAATATAATTACTGCTGATGGAGCATTGGTTACAGCTGATGTAGATTTATATATAAATGATAAAAAATCCCTTAAAGGAGAATCAAAAAATGGCGAACACTATATAGGTAAATCTTCTCTTGGAATTGCTAAAGAGTTGACAAATGGCTTATTGTTAATAGAAGCTGATATAGATTTAAAGCTTATCGAAGAAAGTTTTTGGGAAGATTGTTTTAAAAACTTAAGTATAAAATATTTCTTAAATGGAGGAAAAGTAGATAAAAGCTTTGAACTTGTACCAGAGGATATTAAATATAAAAGTGATTTAGGCGGAACTATTAAAACCAAAAAATATTTTTTTCTAAAACAAGTTAAATCATGAAAAGAATAATTCAAGTAATGTTAATAAATTTAATCATTATTTTTAGTGCAAAAGGGCAAGAAGTAATTAAGTTAAAGGATTTAAAAACTCCAAATTCACCAGGTTTTCAAATTCTGGATATCGCACCTTCATCTATAGAACGGCCAACAAATCCAAAAGCTTTTGCAGCAACTCTAATGAGTTTAACTAGTAATGGTAGCGCTATTCCAAAAAACTTTGCGATGGAATTTTCACCTTTTTGGACTTTTAAATCTGATTCTACAAGCAGTATTCATAAATATCTTAACATTCGAAAAGACAAGAGTTCTAAGAATGCTATTTTTAGTGGCATCTTAAGAAAAATGAGTGTTTCTCTAGTTTCAACTTTTAGTGATTCTACAGCAGGTAGTTTACTTAAAAATACCAATTATATTGCTTTTGGAATTAGAACTAATTTGATTACCATTAGAACCAAAACACAATCTGACAATATTAATATAGCTTTATCTAAATATTCAGAGAAAGTAAGAATGTTAAGAAGTCATGAAGAAGAACTGGATGTATTAAATAATCAATTAAGGAAGAGCATTATTGAAACTGAACGGTTATATGGTATTTTGGAAAATGCGAGCAGTGATGAAAGAAAAGAAATTCAACAAGATTATAACGAAGAGATTGCTAACCAGACAGTTATTGGAATGGAAATTGTTTCTATAAGTAAAGTCCAGCCAAATGAATTAGAAAAAGCTTTAGATACTGATAAAGAAATTCAAAATTATTATAAAAAATTCTTAGAACTTCCTGTTTTTCAGTTAGATGGAGCTTTTGCGTACTCTGAAGCTTTATCAGGTAATCAATCTGATAATAAACGCTTTAATAGAAGTGGTTTTTGGCTTAATGGAGCTTATAATATCAACAATCTTAAAATTGATGATAATTTACTAAACGGAAATTTCTCAATCATAGGATCTATCCGTTATATTAGTGATAATGTTTTAGAAGTTAATACGACAGATGTTTTTAGTAAAACTAATGCTTTTGATTATGGAGGAAGGATACAATATACTATAAAGGACTTTTCTATATCATATGAATATTTAAAAAGGGAATATTCAAATGATAACAGTAACTTAAATAGTGATAGAAGTGTAGGATTAATGGAATACAAAATCAATGATAATCTTTATTTTACAGGTACTTATGGGAAAAATTTTGGAGAAGTAAATACTCTTTTTACTCTCTTTGGAATAAATTATGGATTTGGAAATTCGAGTTTAAAAACGGATTAATTATCCCTAAAATATTCGCAAAACATTAAATCCCCCATTAAACAGTTGATGTTTAATGGGGGATTTTTAAATAACTAGAATTAGAGTAAAGCCCTTTATTCGCAAATAATTCTTAATTCCAAATTCCATTCATTTCTGTCAATACAATTGGTTTACTGTCGGTAACCACAATAGTATGCTCGTGTTGTGCCATGAAACCGCCTTTATTCCCAACCATTGTCCAGCCATCTTGCAAAGATTCGGCATAGGTGGAAGTCGTTGAAATGAATGTTTCAATGGCAACTACAGAATTTTTCTTAAACCGTGTAAGGTTAGATCTGTCCCTATAATTGGCTATTTCATGTGGTGCTTCGTGAAGGTTTCTTCCAATTCCATGTCCGGTTAGATTTTTAATGACTCTGTAACCTCTTTTCTTGGCTTCGGTTTCAATTAAAAAACCAATGTCGGAAATGCGAACGCCGCCTTTTATATTATATATTGCTTTATGCAAAATTTGTTTTGAAGCTTCAATAAGTTTTTGGTGTTGGTTTACATCTGTTCCAATAACAAATGACCCTCCGTTATCTGACCAAAAGCCATCTAGCTCTCCCGAAACATCGACATTAATTAAATCACCTTCATTAAGTATTCTCTTGTCGGATGGGATGCCGTGACAAAATTCATTATTTACGCTTATGCAAGTCCATCCAGGAAAACCATACGTTAAATAGGGTGCTGATTTTGCTCCTAAGTCATTAAGGATTTGCCCACCAAAGTCGTCTAATTCCTTTGTTGTCATACCTGGTTTTGCAAAGTTTCTCATTTCTTTCAAAGTGTAGGCAACAGCTTCGCTAGCTTTTTTCATTCCGATTAATTCGGATTCTGTTGTTATAGACATGTCTCTTTTTCTTTGATTAAAGTTTAGTTTTTTAGCCTTACTACTAACTAACTTCTCGCAGCCTTATAAAGTTGCCGGAATTTGGCAACTAAGAAGTAGTAGAGTGACAGAACGAAGTTATGAAAAAGAATTATTTTGACAGGTATAAAACAGGGGATTTTATAAAACCCCTATAGAGACTTAGCTATTGTTAAGTAGTGGGAAAGCCAAACGAACTTATTATGTAAAGTAAAACTTGTAAAATATTTAATAATAAAGATTAAATAAATGCTAAATATTTTAATGAAAATAAACTGTCTTGATAACTATGTTTTTGTTCTACCTTAGTAAAAGGACTATTTAGTCCGTTTAATCCAATTCTGTTACAGAACAGATTTTAATCGCTTTATTCTAATTTTACCTCACTAGAGAATAAAGCGGCAACAATAACCGTTGTTAAACAAAACTATATTATGAGAATATTTGATTTTATGACAGTGGAGATTGCTATGGATTTGGGAACAGCTAATACATTAATAATTTATGATGGAAAGATCGTAGTTGATAGTCCTTCCATTGTCGCCAGAGATATAAGAAACGGGAAAATTATCGCAGTAGGTAAGGAGGCCAGTTTAATGCAGGGGAAGACCCACGAGAATATTAAAACAATCCGACCACTTAAAGATGGAGTTATTGCAGATTTTGATGCTTCGGAAAAAATGATCAGCTGGTTTATAAAAAATATACCCGAATTAAAGAAAAAATTTTTCACTCCCGCATTACGAATGGTTGTGTGTATCCCCAGTGGTATTACCGAGGTAGAAATGAGAGCGGTAAAAGAATCCTGCGAAAGAGTAAATGGGAAAGAAGTGTTTTTAATTCATGAGCCTATGGCTGCTGCTATCGGAATTGGTCTGGATGTGATGTTGCCCAAGGGGAATCTTATTGTTGATATTGGGGGAGGTACTACAGAAATTGCGGTTATTGCCCTTGGAGGAATAGTTTGTGATAAATCTATAAAAATTGCGGGTGATGTTTTTACCAATGATATTTTATATTATATGCGAACGCAACACAATTTATATATTGGAGATGCATCTGCAGAGATGATAAAACTTGATGTTGGTGCCGCAATGGAAGAACTCGAGGATGCTCCTGATGACATGACTGTTCGTGGAAGAGATTTGCTTACTGGTAAACCAAAAGAGGTAAAAGTTAGCTTCAGGGAAATTGCAAGAGCATTGGATAAATCAATCCAGAGAATTGAAGACGCTATAATGGTAACGCTTTCTTTGACACCTCCAGAGCTATCTGCCGACATTTATAATACAGGATTGTATCTCGCAGGAGGAGGAGCAATGCTACGCGGTCTTGATAAAAGAATATCGCTGAAGACGGATTTACCAGTCTATATTGCAGAAGATCCTTTAAGAGCCGTAGTAAGAGGCACTGGTATTGTGTTAAAGGATATACCAAAATATAAAAGCGTACTTATGAAATAAGTACGCTTTTATGATGGAGTTATATTTTAAAAAGTAATTCTTTATTAAAACTGAAGATTTTATACAGTGTCATAGTTTTTTGTGGCACTGTATCCTCAGTTATTAGAAACTTTTAATACTCACATAAAGATCCTATTTGCTGTAAATGTTTCTCTGTCTGGTATTTATTAAAGTTACCCCATTTTGGAGGTGAGGTTGTTTTTTGTCCGTACATAGAATCCAAGCAAAAGTTGTTGTCTTTGTATTTATCATGTAAAACAGCCAGAATCTTAAAGAAAAACGCATCAAGCATTACAATAGCTTCAAATTCGGATTTTAGGGTATTATAGTTACTATCCGATGGATTTAATAATTGTAATAAATCCAACACTTCATTCTTTTCAGCGTCATTAATTTCGGCTAAATAACCCATTTTTAAAGTTTTAAAAACTAAGTTATTCCAAGCTGCACTGTCATGTCCCCATTGAACATCGGGTAGGTTTAAAGAATGCTCACAAATAAGAATAATAGAAAAAAGAACATCATTTAAGTATTCTGCCGGAAACTCGTCAAAGCTTCTGAATTCAAAACCGCTTTGGTACATTTTCTCCTGATTAAAATCAAGTCCCACTTCCGAAAGCATTTCATATTCCATGTCTGCTTCAATCTGATCTCGCCACCAAATATTTTCTTCTTTTCCAAATTTCAGTAATTTTCTAAAATCATCTACATTATATGTTAGAATTTTACCTTTTGGCATTGCTTTATTATAAGTTCCTACACCTATGTAACGAGACATAGCATTTCTCATAGAACCCAAAGTAAATTTTTTGTCCATACTATAGGTATCACTTATCACACCCATAATGTCGGGACTTCCCAGAGTTGCTATAAAAAAGGGCTCAAACCATTGTAATAAATAGATGGCATTGGCATGTGTTTTTTCGAAATTATTGTAATCTACAATCCTGCTGTCTTCAGTTAATGATGGTAAAGTAATATGAAAATGATATGTTCCGGTATTAAACAAAACAAGGTTTTCCTGATTACTCATGAACATATTAAGGCCATTATTGTAATCTGGAAAATTTAATTTCCCATTCAGTACAGCAGATTCATTGATTTTATCAAGAAATAACTTTTTGGTAGCTTTTAATTCTTTACATGATTCAGCTATCGTTCTGTTTTCAAAATATTTGGTTACAAATTCGATAGAATCGCCATCAAAATGTACAGAACCCATTGTTTTGTTTCTTTGAGTAATCATACTTTGAATATTGTAAGGTTGATCCTCAAGGAAAAGCTCCATGATAGATTTTCCAAGATATTCAGGATTTTCAATTGGTTCTGCGGCAACCTCACCATTTACAGTATCAATTAATGGTCTTACTGGCGATAATGTTTTGTGTTGATAGTTTATATCCAGTTTTTCAAGCGAATGACTATTCATCATTCGGCTTACTTCATAGTTTTCATTTAAGCTAAATGCTTTTTTCAACACAGGAGCTAAGCTGTCTGGTTTATAGCATTTTCTATAGTCAATACTGTATTTCTCAAAACCAATTTTTTCTTGTATAAATTCACCAGAGACTATTAGGGGATCTTCAAATTGTAAGTAAGTTTCGTTTTCTAATCCTATTCCCCAATAATATTTTTGTGTCTGATTGTCTTTCATTTATACTAATTGTCTTTTTTATGGTTAATGTTCTCTTTTAAAATTTTGTTTTTTATTCGGAAATACAAGTCTAATGTGTTTAAAATTAGAGACAAAGAATCTTGTAATGGATTAAGCATAATTCTTGCATCCATTAAAAAAGTTATATCTTACTTTTAAAATTATAGAAGTTTATTTTTTAGTCTCAGAAATTTTGCACCTGTATCGACTGAAAGATTGATAAATAAGTAAAGTTTTATAAAGAGGTTATAAAATTACTATTGTGATTAATCACTTTTATATCAATAATTTAAGTGGATGAATAGCCAAATTACAACTTTTGCTATTCTTGAATTTTCTAAGCTGCAAAAGTAGTTCTTTTTTATATCATTTCCAAGTAGCTAACACGCTGAAAATCAATAAAGGCTTTAAGTATTTAAACAATCGGAGTAATTGTTTTTATTTATTGATGGTAATAAAGTACATAAGAGGAATATAACTCATCATTCCACCAATCTTCTCTAACTTCCGAAAAGTAATTATAATTCAACTTTCCCGCTTGTGATTGTAGCGGATATACTACTATGCCATTTTCTCTATACGCCTTATTTAAGTGTGTTTCGGGAACAACAGGAACAATATGTCCAGAGAGTCCTTTTTCTTTTCTTTTGGCGCAAATTATTCCAATTCCACCATTGGTATTTACTTTATTTTGAATTTCATCAATAGTAAGTACTTCTTCCCAGCCAAAAGCAGGTCCCCATTGCGGTAGCCAATCATGTAGGGCACTAGAATAAATACGCTCGACAGTTTTGTCAAAAATAGCTTCTACTTCCTGTCCTTGCATTATTTTTTCCAAAGATTCATCTGTCCACCAAACTGTTGGAAGATAAACTTTGGAGAAATAGCAGTAATCATACGCATATACATTGCAATACGTATCTTCTACTGTTCTTTGATATCTAAGATTAGTTTCAACATCCAATTTATCAATAAGTCGGGCAATACTTTCTTTTTTACTGGTAGTATCGGTCAAATCTCTAAACGGAATACTAGAATCCATTAGAGGTCTTTCCTTCATTTCCATAGAATCTAACCGAGATTCTGGATCGGGTAATAAATCAGCTTTCATTAGTTGATCATTCGGTATTGTATTATCACCCAGGGGTAACGGTGATACTGATGTGGTATATTTTTCCATCTTGACTTCTTAAATTAATTGGCTTAACGCTACAGGAATTAACTATTTATGTGACGCAATTTTATTAACCAAAAAGTAAATGTAAGGATTTTAAACTTTTTAAACTGTTCCAGGACAGTACAAATTATGAAAATTTTACGATTAATTTAGTTTGTATAGGTATATTATCTCTTGATTAAGGGACTATTCGTTAGTTTGAAATTAGAGTTTTCGCTATCTTTGCACTTTTAAAATTTCCCCATGAATCCCCCTGTAAAAGCCATCCATCCAATTTATAATCTTCAATTTGGATTAGTCTGTTTAAGTTCACTACTCTTTTCTGCTAGTTTTAATATGCTAATTCCTGAACTTCCAGAATATCTGAGTAGTATGGGCGGGGCAGAATATAAAGGATTGATTATTGCTCTTTTTACATTAACAGCAGGGATTTCCCGACCTTTTAGTGGTCGGTTAACCGATACTTTAGGAAGAGTCCCAGTAATGGCAGTTGGTTCAATTGTCTGTTTTGTTTGTGGTATTCTCTACCCAATTTTAAGCACTGTTTCAGGGTTTTTATTTTTACGACTTATCCACGGATTCTCTACAGGATTCAAGCCTACAGCAACGGCAGCTTATGTTGCAGATATTGTGCCAAGAGAACGTTGGGGAGAAGCTTTGGGTTTACATGGACTTTGTTTTTCTATAGGAATGGCTCTTGGTCCTGCTATCGGGAGTACGATTAAATTGTATTCTTCCATGAACATGCTTTTTTATGCTTCTTCAGTTTTTGCCCTTATGTCTATCGTTATTTTGATGAATATGAAGGAAACTTTAAAATATAAGCAACGTTTTAGCTTGCATATTCTGAAGATTTCAAGAAAAGATATTATTGCTATAGAAGTGCTACCGGCAGCTATCGTGACTTTTCTTTCCTATATGGCTTATGGTGTGATTCTTACATTGATTCCAGATTGGAGCCAGCATTTAGGAATAGCCAATAAAGGTATGTTCTTTATGGTCTTTACGATTACTTCGGTAATGATTCGTTTTGGCGCCGGAAAAGCATCAGATAAATATGGTCGTTTACATTTGATAAGAATCGGACTTTTCTTTTTAATTATATCGTTGGTTATTGTAGGTTTTTCAACTTCGATAAGCGGGCTTTTACTTGGAGCTGCAGTTTATGGAATTTCTACCGGAATTGTCTCACCAGCTTTAAACGCATGGACGGTCGATATGAGTTTTCCCGAACACCGAGGCAAAGCCATGGCGACTATGTACATTGCTCTTGAAGCAGGAATTGGTCTTGGTGCGCTTTTGGCGGGATGGATGTATCAGGATGTGATTGCAAAAATTCCAATGTTAATGTATGCTAGTGCTGGAATGGTTTTCTTGGCCTTGGGGTATGTTTGGATACGCTTGCGGAAGACCGAAAAGGTTTAATTTTTTTTTAGCGATAAGCGATCCTTCCAATTAATTTTTACTCTAATTGATTTTTAGCTTCAATTTTCGGAGAGTATATTCTATAAGTCTATGCATTTTTTATAAAAATTAACTTCAGTCTAGCGATTGAGGAAATCTTAATTATATGAAATAATTATTATTTTTATAAAGTTAGTTATACCTTCGCCCCAGATTTTGGTCTGTTTTTTTTAAATTTTAAAAAGAAACAGTTAAAAGGGAATCAGGTGCAAATCCTGAACAGACCCGCTACTGTAAGTTCTATATAAGTCTTTAAACGTTACTAATGCCACTGTTTCTTGAAGAAATGGGAAGGTTGTTTAAAGATGGAACAAGTCAGGAGACCTGCCACAATCACATAGTTTAAGACTTTCGTGGAATAAAGTTGAACAACAAGAATTGACCTGTTATTTTATAACGGGATTCTCTCTTATTGCTTTAGATTATTATATCACGAGGTTTATTTAATTAAATCAGTGATGTATAATAGAAAAAAATTACCCTTATTTATTTTTATATTATTTGCTCCATTGTTACTTCATTCGCAAGTATCTAATGATAGTTTGCAGGTTTTAAAAGAAGTAATTCTAAAAGGAAAACCTTATCAGGAAGTAATTCCGGTGCAAAGCCTTTCGGGAAAATTACTCGAAAATTTAGCGAGCCATAATGTTGCAGACGCCCTGAGATATTTTGCAGGAACCCAAATTAAAGATTATGGTGGACTCGGCGGACTTAAAACTGTAGATGTACGTAATATGGGTACGCACCATGTTGGTGTTTTTTATGATGGTGTACAACTAGGCAATGCACAAAATGGAGTTACCGATCTGGGAAAATATTCTTTGGACGATATGGAATCCCTTACCATGTATAATGGCCAAAAAAGCGAAATTTTTCAGTCGGCAAAAGACTTTGCGGCAGCTTCTACCATTTATTTGAGAACAAAACGACCTGTTTTTGAGAGGAATAAAAAGACAAATTTATTGGTAAGATATAAAACGATGTCTATCAATTATAATGATCCTTCTTTTAGATGGGAACAAAAATTGAGTGATAAAGTAAGCATGAGTGTGAGCTCTGAGTATATCAGATCCAATGGGGAATATAAGTTTAGATACAAAAGAAATAATCTCGATGGAACTGTAGCCTATGATACTACTGCTACTAGACATAATAGTGATATAGCAGCACTAAGGATAGAATCTGGACTTTACGGAAAAATAAATAATGGATCGTGGGATGCCAAAGTTTATTATTATGATTCTGATAGGGGAGCTCCGGGAGCAATTGTAGAGAATAAGTTTTCGGACGGTTTCAGGCAATATGACAAGAATTTTTTCTCGCAGGGTACTTTTATAAAAGATTTTACCGAAAAATATAAATTTCAAGCCAAGGCAAAATACGCCTATGATTATACCCATTATGTTGCCAGAGACACTACTAATATTTTAGGAGAAATAGTTACAGAAGGAGCACAATCTGACGATAGCTATTATCAGCAGGAATATTATTTCTCGGCAGTAAATATGTACAGTATATTACCTACATGGGATATTTCTTTATCTACAGATTTCCAATACAATAGATTAAATGCAACCAGAAGAGGAATTCAAACATTGTTTTCTTACCCGCAGCGTTATACGGCTCTATTTGCGCTTGCAAGTTCTTACAGACTTGATGGGTTTAAAGTTTTGGGTAGTGTAGTAGGAACTCATGTACAAGAGGAAGTGCGATATAATGCAAAAGCGCCCAATAAAACAGAGTTTACCCCCGCATTATTTCTAGGATATACTCCGTTTAAAGATTATGATTTTAATTTAAGAGCATTTGCAAAACGTATTTTCAGGATGCCTACTTTCAATGATTTGTATTATACGATGGTTGGCTCAAGTACTTTAAGACCTGAATATATGAATCAGTACGATGTTGGTTTTACCTATAATTTACCAGTAAACAAAAGCTTCTTTGATAAATTATCATTTCAGGCCGATGCGTATTATACCAATACCAAAGACAAAATTGTGGCAGCGCCTACAGGAAATTTATTCCGCTGGATGATGACCAATATTGGACAGGTAAAAGGGAAAGGTATAGAATCTGTACTAAATATGGGAATGCATATTGGTAAAGTGAGTTTAGAAGCAAATCTTACTTATACTTATTCCGAAAGTAGGGATTATACCAAATTTGCTGGTTTGGAATTGTCTTCTTATGGAGATCAGATACCATATACACCGTGGAGTAGTGGATCGGGAATACTTAATGCCGATTATAAAACCTGGAACTTTAATTACAGCTTTATATATGTGGGAAAACGATACAATGGTAATGTAAACAATATAAAGGTTAATGAAGTTCAGCCTTGGTATACCCACGATTTAGCGGTGCAAAAATCTTTTGCGTTTCAGCAGTATAAAATGAAAGGGGCAGTAGAGCTTAATAATGTTCTCAATCAGCATTATGAAGTTATATACAATTATCCTATGCCTGGGCGTACATTAAAATTTATAATAAGTATTGAGCTATGAGAAAGATAACAACAAGATTACTACTCAGTTTATTTATAGTCATAGCTTTTATTTCCTGTAGAGAAGAAGAAACTATTTTTCCGTCTTCGGATAAAAGTGTTGCTGCGCCAAGAAGTGATGGTAAAATAGAGGGGTTTTATCTTCTTAATGAAGGTAATATGGGGATGAACAGGGCTAGTATAGATGTGTTTAATTACAGGACTGGAAATTACACTACCGATATTTATTCAGAGCGAAATCCTACAGTTATAAAAGAGCTGGGTGATGTGGGCAACGATATAAAAATATACGGTAATAAAGTATATGCGGTAATAAATTGCTCCAATAAAGTAGAGATCATAGATAAATGGACAGCAAAACGCATTAAGAAAATAGATATCCCTAATTGCCGATACGTAGCCTTTTACAAGGATAAGGCTTACATCAGTTCTTATTCTGGTCCTGTGGCAATTAATCCCAATGCAGAGATTGGATTTGTGGCAGAGATTGATACGACATCATTAGAAATAAAACGAAAAGTCACAGTAGGTTATCAGCCAGAGCAAATGGTCGTGCATAATGGGAAACTATATGTGGCCAATTCCGGAGGTTATAGAGTTCCTAATTACGACAGAACAATTTCGGTCATTGATCTTGAAACTTTTACCGAAATAAAGAAAATAGATGTTGGCATAAATCTCTATGGTATGCAAGTAGATGCTCGAGGAGATATTTATGTAAGTTCCAGAGGAGATTATTACAGTACACCTTCCAATCTTTTTGTGATAGATACTAAAACAGATGAGAAAAAAACACAGCTTGATATTCCGGTTTCGGGAATGTGTCTTGTAGATGATTTGCTTTATTTCTATAGCGTATCGTGGAGTTATCTAACTAATAGTAATAAGGTAACCTATGGAATATTAGACACTAAAACCAAAAAAATAATTAGCGATAGAGTAATTACAGATGGTACCGATAAACAAATCATGATTCCCTACGGACTACAAGTAAATCCCGAAACAAAAGAAATATATATAACAGATGCACAGAATTATGTGGTAACAGGTTATATCTACTGTTTTACTCCCGAAGGAAAATTAAAATGGAAAACAACCGCTGGGAACATTCCTGCACATATTGCTTTTATAACCAAAAACTAAAACAACAATAATCATGAAAAAAAACTTTACCCATTTCTATTACTTGCAATTGTTGCAGTATTTAATTTAAAATTTTATGGATATGGAAAGAAACCCTTTTAAAATTTTAAAAATCACATTGCTATCAATTTTCTTACTTGGACTTATCGGATGTGAAACGAATAAAGAAGAAGAGCTTGGAATTGAAAATCCTATAGAAATACTTAAAGAATCATACACAATTGATCGCTTTAAAGTTCTAAATATTATTCCGAATTTATCTGTCAATTCAAAACTGACTTGGAGTGTTAATGATTCTGTAATTTCACAGAGTTCACAACTGGATTTTATCAGTCCGTATCAAAAGAGCTATCCTTTAACTTTAAAGGTAGAGACTAATGGAGCTGTAAAAACATACCAATCTTCTATTAAGGTAACGAAAGAAGCCGCAAATTATAGTAAATATATTTCGAATGTTTTTGATTTCCGTCCGGCAGTAGGTCAGTTTACCAATGGAATTCCGGAATATTTGCCCGGTAATACCGAAGCCAATCTTATAAATGCAGCCAAAAAGGCGATTGTTGGAGCTAATACTAATATGATATCATTAGGTGGTTTTGGAGGTTATGTAGTATTTGGCTTCGATCATACAATCCCGAATATGAATGGTAGGGATTTTAAGATTTTGGGAAATGCATTTTGGGGAAATGAAGCCAATGAGGCGCGTTCAGGATCTTGCGAACCTGGGATTATTTTGGTGGCATACGACAAGAATAAAAACGGAAAACCCGATGAAGACGAGTGGTATGAAATTGCAGGAAGTGAATACTTTAAAAATACTACGATAAAGAATTACAGTATCACCTACTTTAAACCAGATCCGAGTAAATCGCAGGTTGCGGGAGATGAATTTTGGCAAATGGATGTTGAATATATTAAATGGCTGGATAATCAAGGGAATTCAGGATATAAAACAAGAAATGCATTTCATGATCAAAGCTATTATCCGCTATGGATTTCCGATGCATCATATATTCTTAAAGGAACCAAAATTCAAGATAATTTTTACGATCAGAGTGGTACCGGAAACTATTGGGTAGGTAAGTCTTTTGATTTTGGGTATGCAGATAATGCTCCAAATAATGATGAAGGATCAAATATCGATATCTCTTGGGCGGTGGATAAAAACGGAAATTATGTGAAACTCCCCGGAATAGATTTTATAAAAGTATATACGGGAATTAATCAGGAAGCAGGATGGTTGGGCGAAGTTTCTACAGAAGTGGCTGGAGCCTATGACTTATACCTTAAATAATAAAAAATTTAAATTAAATATAACATGAAGAAAAATTACTTTTTAATAATAATGTTGCTGTTTGCATTTCTTACGAATGCGCAGATAAAGGTACAAGGTGTACCTAGAAATGATATTAAGCAAAAATCAACAGCTCAAAATCAGCACAAAAAAAGCGCAACCACTGCAACGACTTTCAACGATATTCAGTATTGGGTAGGAACTGGTTCTAATCAGGCAGCATTTGTTGTGCAATGGAATGATGGCAAAAATTCCGATGCCTTAATCTGGGGTTTTAGATGGGATGGTACAGCAACGGGTGAAGATATGCTTAAAGCAATTGCAAAAGCAGATCGCCGTTTTTTCTCTCTGCTTTATCAGGGAACACAGTTTGGAACTGCAATAGGAGGGTTAGGTTTCGACTTGAATGGAGTAAATGCTAACGGACTTTATAAAGATGGAAACATGACATATCCATATTATCCTGTGGCAGGTATCATTAATACAACCGCTTATGATTTTGATAATTATACAGCTATAGATGTTGCTGATCACTGGCAATCTGCATGGTATAATGGATTTTGGTCCTATTGGGTAAAAGATGCGACTGATCCTGATTTTGGTTTTTCAGGTTTGGGAGCAACCAGTCGTGTTTTAGAGAACGGCTCTTGGGATGTTTGGAATTTTCAGCCAAGTGGTTCTGATTTTTCTATTGCATCAACATTTATCCCAGTTACACCTTATGTTATGCCAACAGATTTCACCAACGGTTATTTTATGGTAAACGAAGATTGGTTCGGGCATACCAACGGATCTGTTAATTTTATTAATAATAACGGGACTATTAACTATCGTGTTTATAGTGCTACTAATGATAATCATTCTTTTGGGGCAACAACACCTTATGGAGCAATCTATGGAGATAAATTTTATTTCATTTCAAAACAAGCTGCCGATGGGGGAGATACTCAGTATACTCCAGGGGGTAGATTAGTTGTTGCCGATGCCAAAACCATGAAGAAAATTGCCCAATTTGATAATATTGGAGGCGGAGATGGACGTTCTTTCATAGGGATTAATGAAACCACTGGTTATATTGGTGCTTCTAATGGTATTTATCTGTTTGATATTGCCAACATGAAGGTAGGAAGTGTGGTAACAGGAACAGGCGGAGGAAGTTTGTATGCTGGACAGATAGGAAATATGATTCGTACTTCTCAGTATGTATTTGCAGTAAAACAGACTAAAGGAATTTTAGTTATTGATCCAAATACTAATACTGTTATTAATACCATTACTGGCGCATTCCATTCGGTTGTTCAAGCTAAAGATGGAAGTGTTTGGGGAATTCAGAATCAAAAAATAATCAATATTGATGCTACAACTTTTGCAACAACAGAATATGCAATTCCTACAACCAAATATTTAGGATCTTGGGGAGCCTGGAACGCAGGAAGCTTTACCTATAGTAACCAGCAGAATGTTTTGTACTGGATGAACTCCGTTAATAGTTTTGTTTCAGGAGCGCAAATTGTGAAATTTGATGTTGCTTCAAAAACATTTAATGAAAATTTTGTAACAATTCCAGGACAAGCAGCAACTTATAAGCAGATTCCTTACGGCGCCTCATTACGTATTGATCCTGTTTCTGATCATTTAATTGTAAACACAACAGAAAGCGGATTTGGAGCACATTATCAAAAAAACTGGATTTATACTTACGATAATACAGGAAACTTAATAAATACTAATACTTTAGATGATTATTATTGGTTTCCGGCTGTAGCAGTTTTTCCAGATAATACTTCGCCGGTAGTAAACGCAACTTTGCCTTCACAGGTTTCGGTAACTGGTCCTACAGTAATCGATTTAAAAACGGTTGTTTCCGATACAGATAATTTATCGATAGCAATTGTAAAAACTGTAAAATCAAATAGTAATGCAGGAGTTGCTTCGGCAGTGATAAATACCAATGACGAGTTGGTCTTAACACCTCAGTCTTTAGGAAGTACTACAATTGTAATAAGTTTTAATTCTAATGGCAAAGTAGCCGAAAAATCTATAACAGTCAATGCAACAACTACTTTAGCAACTGGTGATTTTAAGAAACTGAAGTTGGCAATTTATCCTAACCCAGTCTCTGATATTCTAAATATTCAAACAGAAGATAAGGTGCTTAATGTAACTGTTTATGATATTTCAGGGAAATCAATCAATACCAGAGTTAATAACAACCAAATTAATGTAAGTGACTTTATAAAAGGAATGTATATCATCAATGTGGTAACAGATAAAGCCAACTATGTACAGAAGTTTATTAAGAATTAATCAAAATATTAAGTTATAATAATTAAAACAGCCCCTTTACTAATATTGTAATGGGGCTGTTTTAATTAAAAGTTTGTTTATGCTTATTAATAATCTAGCCACAACTTAAAAGAAGTAGCTTTTGTTCTGCTCACAATAATATCGTCATCCTTACTATGTTTTATTTTGAGCTTTAATTTGCCATTGAAAAAATTATGCACATTTTCAATAGAATTCACATGTATAATATACTGTCGATTTGCCCTGAAGAAATCTTTTAGATCCAGTTCTTGCTCTAGTGTTTCGAGGGTTTGGGATACCACAAATTCTTCTCCGTTAAACAATCTTACATAATTAATGTTCATATTCGAATAAAAATAAGCGATATCTTCGGTATTAATTTTTCTGTAACCATCCCGATAAGGAATAAGGAAACGGTTTCTATATTCTTTTGGTTGTATATAAGCGAGTAGTTCTTCAATTTTCGGTTGCTGACTTTGGGATTGTTGTACAGAATTTTCAAATTTAATTATAGCCGCTTCAAGCTCATCTTTTTCTATTGGTTTAAGAAGATAGTCTATACTATTGTACTTAAATGCTTTGATAGCATATTCATCATAAGCTGTTGTAAATATAATAGGGCAGGTAACTTCAGCCAGATTGAAGATCTCAAAGCTTAAACCATCTGCCAACTGTACATCCATCATGATAAGATCAGGACATTTGTTTTCTGATAACCAGGACACTGTCTTTTTAACACTTGGTAAGACATCAAGAATCTCTACTTCAGGTCTTATTTTGAGTATTAAGCGCTTTATTCTTTCCGAGTTTAATTTTTCGTCCTCAAGGATCAATATTTTTTTTATTGCATTCATTAGATGAGTGGTACTTTTACAGTAAAAGTTTTATTGTTTTCTTCTACAGAAACCTTTCTATCGCTCAATAAGGCATAGCGGCTTATAATGTTTTTTAAACCTATTCCTGTAGAAGGTACTTTTTTTATCAGAGGCAAGAGCGTATTAGATACTACTAATTCATCATTGTTATTTGAATATATATGAACAATGAGAGGGTTTTCTTCTTCCGTACGGTTATGTTTTAAGGTGTTTTCTATAAAAAGCTGAAGCGTAATTGGAGGAATCAACATATTAAGTTTTGATTGATCAATGTTGATCTGAAAAGCACAACCATCACCAATCCGATTATTTATAAGAAAGAGATATGCATCTAGAAATTGAAGCTCTTCGTGTAGTTGTACCAATGGTTTTTTAGAATTAACCAATAAATAACGATACACTTTTGCGAAGTTTTCTGTAAAATCGTATCCTAATTGTTGGTCTTTGAGTATCAATTCCGAAAGAACACTCAGGTTATTGAAAACAAAATGGGGGTCAAGTTGTAATTTGAGCGCCTGAAGCTCTATTTCGGCTAACAATTGTTTGTTTTCGGCAGCATTTACCTTGTATTCGGCAGCTTTTATAGTAGCATTTTTCCAATTTTTTAATAAAAAGTCACCCGTATTCAATGCACTTACCATTAATGACCAAAGGATGATTGAAATTACAGTATATAATGCTTGTCTAATATCAGTTTTAACAGGTAGTGTGACTACATAATCTCCTAATGTATAAAAAATAATAGCCAAACTAATAATAACAATCAATGCTCCCAATATTTGAAATAATATTTGAACCAATAAACGTTTTAGTGGATGAGCCATCCAGGATATTTTTTTATCTAAAACCCTGTCAATGAAAAGACTAAAAGTCAGTATTAGGATACAAAAAACCAGATTGCCTAGTATGTCCAGTACAAGTTTTGGAAATGGTAAGTTAAAATATTCTGTCCAATAAGAAGAAGGATATATGATAAATATACTAGCATAAGAACCTATAAACACAAACGTAATTAGTGATACCGTTTTTAGTTTACTCTTCTTTACCTGACTAGTTATTTCTTCTGTGTGATTCACAATTTTTGTTTTTTTATAAGACACCAAACACTGGTTTGATTTCTTTTTTGAGTGTGCAAATAAAAGAATTTTGAAGCAGTTTTGAATAAAAATTATAGAAGTTTTATAAGTTCTTATTTTTATTTGCGTCTACGTAAGTACGCCATATATAAGGGTTTTATCTTAAAAGGAACAATAGTAATTCAGTTCAATATAGTAAAATGACAATTCACTGGATAGATTCGTTGCTTCACTCAATAAATTCCCTATAGAAGAGATGTTACCAATAATTTTGCATCATAATAATAACAAATAATATTAAAAATGAAAAAAACAAAATTAATGGCATGCACAGATTCTAATACTATAAAAGCGAATGGCGAATTTGAAAATTACGGAATAAAAATGGTGACAATTTTTCTTTTGATGATGTTTACGTTTACGGCTTCTGCTCAGAAATCAAAAGTGATGGATGCTTTTTTTAAATATGGGATTGATTCTAGTATTCTTAATCTCGAAAAGACAAAACGGCCAGATAACTATGCATTCAATTTTAAACAAACCATAATAACTAGTGCGAGTGAAGTAGTTACAATTGCCGAATTCGATCCGGGTAATTCAAAAGCCGGATGTTGGACGGTTATTTCTATAGACGGAAAAGCACCTTCTAAATCTGCTATAAATACCTTTAGAAAGAACCAGAATAAACCGTCTCCGATCTTTCAAATAGATGATGCAAGCTATAAAATTGAGAAAGAAACAGCAGATCAATTGGTTGTTAGTTACAAACTTGATCCTTCTAAAATCACTAAGGATAATGGATTCATAAAAGATTGCCGATTTTACATGGTAATTAATTTAAAATCTAAAAAACTAGATCAAATACAAACACTTAATGAGAAACCGGTGAAAGTTACTATTCTTACTGCAGATAAGTTTGATCTTGTTGTGAAATACAAATGGGATGATCAGGCAAAACAATACCTTCCAGTAAATGAAAAACTGCACATGGAAGCTAAATTCATAGGACAGGCAACAAATATAGAAACGATTACCGAATACTCTAATTATATTAAGAAATAACCACGAATCACTTATAAAGCAGAGAGGCATTAAAACCTGCTGTTTACATAAAAAACATAATAAAGAAAATTTAAATTAAAAATATATAAAATATGAAAAAAATAATTGCAGTTGCAGCGCTATGTATGTCAGTGTTTAGCTATGGTCAGGTTCATCTTGGGGCAAAAGCCGGTGTTAATCTGAATAAACTTGATGGTAAAAACTTTAATAGCAATTTTGAATTAGGCTATCAATTGGGAGGTTTCGCTACTGTTAATTTTACTGATTTCTTAGGTGTTCAGGGAGAGCTATTGTTTAATCAAACTAATACTAAAGTTGCGGATAATTACAGAGATGTTTTTAATAGTGCTTTCAAAAAAGGGAAAACACTTAATTATATAAGTGTACCTGTATTACTTCGTTTAAATAGTGAGGGATTAATTACTGTTGTCGCTGGACCACAGTTCAGTTTTCTGGCGAGTGGTAATCAGAGTGTTTTGGAAAATGGGAAGAAACTTTTCAAGAAAACTGATTTTGCATTTATCGCTGGTGCCGAGATAAATATTAAACCATTAACTGTTTATGCAAGATATATATGGGGATTTTCGGATGTAAGCAACTTCGGTGGAAAAGCAAATAGCCAGCAAATTCAGGCAGGATTGTCTCTTCGTTTGTTTTAATATATAATTATGAGTAGTTGGAAAATAATAAAAGGATTACTAGTTACATTAGTAATCCTGTTTTTAGCTTTATGGATGCTAATTAGTAAAGGACTTCATTTTATATTAAAAATTAGAAAAGTATTGAATGAAAATATAAATGGATGGTTCGATAGTACTTTAGGGTGATAATTATGTCTATATATTAAGGTATGTTTTTTACTTATATATAGGTAGGAGATTAATTTCAGGAGCTATTTCCTGCTATCTGCTTCAATCTTGTCCTTTTTAAAGGAAAAAGGACAAGGATTTTCGCTACTATCAGGGCTAGGGGAGGTAAAGCGGAAAAGAAATCCCGTATTAAAGACAATAAAAGCAACTTTGTGCCTTGACGATTTAGCGAGAAACCCAGCAAAACCTAGCAAAACCGAGGGAGAAACAGGGTAAACGCCT
>NZ_JAOZEW010000022.1 GCF_025847235.1 Flavobacterium shii | reverse complement strand
CCAATACTTTTTATTGACTATTTTTGGTTTATTTATTAATATGCTGATTATAAGTTTTTTGCAAGCTTACGTTTTTATCATCTTTACGTATTTAGCTAGTTATTTTGTCTTGGATTACCTGAATTTACAGGGAAATCTCTTTGGCTTGTCTCTAAAACCATCTGTTATTCACTCAACATTCTCTCTTAGGTTCCTCCTTTAGCCCTGATAGTAGCGAAAATCCTTGTCCTTTTTTCTTTAAAAAGGAGAAGATTGAAGCGGATAGAAGGAAATAGCTCCTGAAATTAATCGAAACGAATTGCTTTGACTGGCGAAATCTTCGTTATTATATAGGAAGGAATTAATAACACCACAAAACAAACCGTTATAGTAAGCAGATTCAACAATAACACATATCCCCAATTAAGATAAAATGGCGCTTGAACTAATACTTCTTGAGATAACTATACATGGGAAATATGTATTAAAAAGTAAAAATTATGTAAACTTCACTAAGTTGTTCCTTCGTAAATTTACCAAAGGGATTGATTCTGCTGAAATGTAACCCTTAAAAAACAGAGCATTGGGATTGATAAAGCTAGTTTGTTCCCAAAAAAGACAAAGCATCGCAGAAACATATCTGTCGAATAGATTTATAAAATGGTAATAATTCTCAGTTTAAAAAAAATTGGGAATTACCATTTTGTAATTTTCATCTAAAAAAAACAAAAACTATTATATAAAAAAAGAGCCAATAAATATTGGCTCTTTTTTTATATAATTTGAATAAACAACTTCGTGTTTTAAAATTGAAAATTTTACTTATCCTTTCAATGCTTCTGCACCACCAACGATTTCTAAAATCTCGTTTGTAATAGCTGCTTGACGTGCTTTATTATAAGTTAATTTCAATTGGTTTCTTAAATCTGTTGCGTTATCTGTTGCTTTATGCATTGCAGTCATACGAGCACCATGTTCTGAAGCAAATGAATCACGAATACCTTTGTACAATTGTGTTTTTAATGATTTTGGAATCAAAGTCAATACAATTTCCTCTTTTGAAGGTTCAAAGATATAATCTCCTGACGAAACTGGTAAATCTGATTTTATAGGAGCTAAAGGCAAAAATTGTTCCGTTTGTACAATTTGTGTCGCAGCATTTTTGAACTGATTGTAAATCAATTCAATTTTATCATATTTTCCTGTTAAGAATTGTTGCGTTAAGATTTCAGCAATTTCAGCTACATTATCAAAAGTCAAATCATCAAAAACAGCACTTTGATTATCTATTACTGAATGTGTTTTGCTTAAAACGTCATTTCCTTTTTTACCAATTGCAAAAATATCAACTTGTTTACCAGCATAAAATTCAGAACGTGCTTTTGCTTCCTTAATTACATTGGTATTAAATGCACCACATAAACCTCTATTAGAAGTTATTGCTACAATTAATACTTTTTTTACTTCACGTTGTGTAGTAAAATCTCCTCCTATATCACCATCAAGTGTTGCAGAAAGATTTTGTAATAATTCCGTTAATTTCTCGGCATAAGGACGCATCGCTGTGATTGCATCTTGTGCTTTCTTAAGCTTTGCAGCAGAAACCATTTTCATTGCCGATGTAATTTGCATCGTAGATGAAACGGAAGTAATTCTATTACGGATTTCCTTTAAATTTGCCATTTTTTCTAATTAGAAAATGTGACAATCAGTTAATTAGATAATTAAAAAATCTTGAGATATTCTAATTATCTAATTGCCTAATTATCTTATTAGTTATATTTTGCTGAAATTTCTTTTGCTACTTTTTCAATAACATCAGTAATGTTATCGTCAAGTTTACCTGCTTTAAGTGCATTAAGAGTGTCTTTATGCTTGCTGTTAAGGTAAGCTAAGAAATCTGCTTCAAATTCTTTTACTTTATTTACAGGAACGTTTCTTAATAAGTTTTTAGAACCAGCGTAGATAATTGCTACTTGATTTTCAACTGTATAAGGATCATTCAAACCTTGTTTCAAGATTTCAACGTTTCTTTTTCCTTTTTCAATTACATTTAAAGTTACAGCATCTAAATCAGAACCAAATTTAGCAAACGCTTCCAATTCACGGAATTGTGCTTGGTCTAATTTTAAAGTACCTGATACTTTTTTCATTGATTTAATTTGAGCATTACCTCCAACACGAGATACAGAGATACCTACGTTGATAGCAGGACGAACTCCTGAGTTAAACAAATCTCCATCAAGGAAAATTTGACCATCTGTAATCGAGATTACGTTTGTTGGGATATATGCAGAAACGTCACCAGCCTGAGTTTCGATAATTGGTAAAGCAGTTAATGAACCACCACCTTTTACGATTGACTTGATAGAATCTGGTAAGTCGTTCATGTTTTTAGCAATTCCATCATCTGCAATTACTTTACAAGCACGCTCTAATAATCTACTGTGTAGGTAGAAAACGTCTCCAGGATATGCCTCACGTCCCGGTGGTCTTCTTAATAAAAGAGAAACCTCACGGTAAGCAACAGCTTGTTTAGATAAATCATCATAAACAATAAGTGCTGGACGACCAGAATCTCTAAAATATTCTCCAATTGCAGCACCTGCGAAAGGAGCATAAACTTGCATTGGAGCTGGATCAGAAGCATTAGCTGCAACAATAACTGTATAAGCCATTGCACCTTTTTCTTCTAACATTTTAGCAATTCCTGCTACAGTTGAAGCTTTTTGCCCAATTGCAACATATATACAAAATACAGGTTTTCCTGCATCGTAAAATTCTTTTTGGTTCAAGATAGTATCCAAACAAACAGTAGATTTTCCTGTTTGACGGTCACCAATAACAAGCTCACGTTGTCCACGACCAACCGGGATCATAGCATCAACTGCTTTTACTCCTGTTTGTAATGGCTCAGTAACTGGCTGACGGAAGATAACACCTGGTGCTTTTCTTTCTAAAGGCATCTCGTATAAGTCTCCACCGATTGGTCCTTTTCCATCAATAGGAAAACCAAGAGTGTTTACTACACGACCTACCATTTGCTCACCTACTTTAAGAGAAGCAATACGTTGTGTTCTTTTTGCTGTTGAACCTTCTTTGATTCCTGTTGATGGTCCTAAAAGTACCACACCAACATTATCTTCTTCAAGATTCAATACAATAGCTTCAAGTCCGTTATCAAATTCAACTAACTCACCATATTGTACATTCGATAACCCGTAAATACGAGCAATACCGTCTCCAACTTGAAGTACTGTTCCTACTTCCTCTAGCGTAGCACCAGATTCAAAACCTTCTACTTGCTTTCTTAATATTGCTGAAATTTCAGCAGGTTTGATTTCCGCCATCTTAATTTATAATTTAGACACTTATTGTGTGATAAAACTAATTACTTAACTCTCTTTTTAATACTTGTAATCTATTGGCAATTGAAGCATTGTATTGCTTATCACCTATTCTTAAAATAAATCCTCCAATAATTGAAGCATCTACTATATTCTCTATCGTTATTTTTTTATCTGATAAAGTTGCAATTTTAGCTAATACTATAGCTTCAAGTGCAGCATCCATAGGAATTGCAGTAGTAACTTGTGCTACTTCTACTCCATTGCTTTCATCAAATAATTTGCTGTATTCTACTGCTATTGCATCTAGAATTTCGAATCTTTTGTTTTCATACAATAAATGAAACAACCCTTGAGTTACACCATTTACATTAGCAAAAACTTCTAAAAGTGCTTTTTCTTTAACTTCAACTTTTGTTGTTGGGTTTTGAATAAAAGTACTTAATTCTGCATTTGCATCAATTGTTGAAGCAATAGATTCCATATCGTTATTTACAGCTTCGGCAACACCTTTTGAGTTTGCTAAGTCTAGAATTGCTTTTGCATAGCGAATTGCTGCTCTTGTACTTGCCATAATTACTTAGTTTAACTTTACGTCACCTAACAATTTCTCAACTAATTTAGTTTGAGCTTCTTTGTTAGATAGTTCTTCTTTCAATAATTTTTCTGCAATACTCAATGATAATGTAGAAACTTGTGATTTCAATTCAGCCATAGCTGCATTTTTTTCACTTTCGATAGCAGCTTTAGCTTGCTCGATCATTTTTTGACCTTGCGCTTGTGCTTCGGATTTTGATTCTGCAATCATTTGCTCTTTCATCTCGCGAGCTTCTTTTAACATAGCATCACGTTCTGCACGCGCTTCATTAAGAATCCTTTGGTTATCTGCTTGAAGATTTTGCATTTCTTGTCTTGCATTTTCAGCAGAAAGTAATGCGTTTTTAATTCCTTCTTCTCTATCATTAACTGCATCAAGAATAGGTTTCCATGCAAACTTTTTCAACAAAAGTACCAATCCAACAAATATTACTACTTGCCAAAAGAACAAACCGAATTCAAACTGATTTATTAACTTATCCATTATATATAATTATAAATTTTAAATTATGACTTTTTAAAATGCTATAGTAAGCAATTTTTAATGTTTTAATTTTAAAACGATAGTTTCAACCAACCGTTGAAACTACCATCTTTTTGTTTTAATTAAGCTGCAAATAATGCTGCGAAACCAATACCTTCAATAAGTGCAGCTGCAATAAGCATAGCTGTTTGGATTTTTCCTGAAGCTTCTGGTTGACGAGCAATAGCGTCCATTGCTGAACCACCAATTCTACCAATACCTAAACCTGCTCCGATTACAATTAATCCTGCTCCTACAATAGTTGGAATTTGCATAATATATATATTAAAAATTAAACATTCTGATTTGATGTTGAATCGTTAATTTGTTTTTCGTTTAACCGATTAAACAACTAACAATTAAACGATATTAATGATGAGCTTCGTCGTGATGATGCTCTTCTACAGCTGAACCGAAGTACAAAGCTGATAACATTGTAAAAATATAAGCTTGTAAAAATGCTACTAAAATTTCTAGAATAGAAAGTACAAACGACAATCCGAAAGATAAACTACTTCCGATCCAGCTTTTAAAAATAAACATTAAACTAATAATACTCATCAATACAATATGTCCTGCAAAAATATTAGCATACAAACGTATCATTAATGAAAACGGTTTGATAAAAACTCCCAATAATTCTATTGGTGCTAATACAATTCTCATCGCTTTTGGCACACCTGGCATCCAGAAAATGTGACTCCAGTAATTTTTATTTGCTGTAAGATTTGTAATTAAGAAGGTTAGAATTGCTAACGAAAATGTTATTGTTAAATTACCTGTAGCATTAATTCCTAGTGGTGTTAAACCGAAGATGTTTAAAAACAAAACAAAGAAAAAGATAGTCAATAAATAACTCATGTATTTCTTATAGTGTTTCACTCCTATATTAGGTATTGCAATTTCGTCACGGATGTATAATACAACTGGTTCGAAAATTCTACCAGCTCCAGAAGCAATTCCTCCGTTTTTAGTATATGATTTTGCCAAACTGCTAAACAACCAAATCATTAATAAAGCTGCAGCCAAAATAGATATTACAGTTTTAGTGATTGAAAAATCGATTGGACGAACATTTGTTGGAAAACCAGTTTTCTCGTCTTCGGTTATTTTTCCCGAAACATCTGTTCTGTATATTTTACCATCATGGTGGTTTATTACATAATAATTACCATTTGATTCTGCAACAGCTTTTCCATGTTCAAATTTTGAAGAAGAAAAAATGTGCAAACCATTATCCCAAAGAATAACTGGTAATGGAAAACCATAATGCTTTCCTGTTACATCATCCTGAGTAAAAGTAAAATCATGAGAATCTAAAACGTGATGTTTTATAAAAGCTTTGATTTTAGACTTTTCGTCTGTTGGTTCTGTATGCGCTCCTTCGTGATGTCCTTCTGTAGTAGCCTCATGAGCTACTTCGGTTACTGCTTTTGTCGAATCCACTTCTGAATTTGCAAAGCTCATTAAAGGAAGACACGCTACTAAAGTCGCTATTATAAATCTAAGTGGTTTGTTTGAAATCACCATAACTGTTAAATATCTTATTTTTTTACGTTTCTAAAATTTGGTGCAAAGGTACATTTTTTATTAATATTCAAAAGGATAAGAAAAATTATTTTTGAACCTATTTTTAAAGAACCCTTATTTTATTGCTTTTCGTTTAATATTCGGATAGTTAAAACGGTCTCAATTAACAAAAACAAAATAAATGTTATAAAAAAATTCGTTTTCTCTATTGATGTGTTCTGAATTTTATCTTGTAAAATTGGTCTTAAAATTAAATAACAAAGTACCATCTGAAGGCTTGTTCCTAAAAGAAATGCCATTCCAACATTGTCAAAACTCTTCTGTTTTACAGTCATTAAAACAATAAAAAGTACACTTGCGATTGCAAAAAACAGTAAATATAAAGTCTCCACATTATAATGAAAACCCTGATCATTTATTTTAAAAACATAAAAAGCAAGTTTATGGAGTACATAAACAACTGCTGATAAAATAAATAAATTGAGTAATGGTTTGTAATTTTTAAAATTCATCATTAAATAGTTATTAGCCGCAAAGGTGCAACATTTATTTATTGGTGTTATTATTTAAATTACTTTGGTTTGTTAATTTCGTTTACCTGACGAATTACATTATATAATGCTATCACGACACCTACCATGACCAAAATCTTATTGTAATATACTTTGGGATTTGGGTGGTTTTCGTCTAACCAATGACCGAGATAGGAAAACAAAAATATAATCGCTCCCATCTGTATTGGAATGTTAATGAGTGCAATCCATTTATTTCTCTGATTTTTGTTTGGTTCCTTGTCTTTCATTTATTCCGTTTTTAGAATCCATCAACATTATACAAGTCGCACTAAAATCGGCGCCAGGTTCTACAGACAATCTTCCAACTGTAACTTCTCCATCGATTTTTGCGGTTGCTTTTACATTTAAAAGTTCTGTGACTTTAATTTTTCCGGTAAATTCTCCTTCAATATCGGCATTTAAACAAATGATATCTCCTTTGACTTTACTTGCGGGTCCGATAACAATTTTTCCTTTAGAAATAAAATTACCTATTAATTCGCCGTCTAATCTAAAATCGGCTTGCGATACAATATCACCTGTTATTATAGTTCCTTCGACTATTCTATTTGTTTTTCCTAGATTCTCTGTGCTAAATTTGGGGGCTTTATTAAACATGGTTAAGGGGTTTTAGGAGCTAGATAGGCTTCTAAATTTTTATTGATTTGTACTATACTATAATTTTCACTGGATATTATTATTGCTGGATATTCTACCAAATTATATTTTTTATTCTCTTTTAATATTTTGGCAACATCATTTGCATAAATTTCTGATTTTATACCATGTATGGTAACAAATCCAGAGTCTATGTCATATTTATCAAAAGAAATTGTAAGTTTCTGGAAGTTTTCGTCAGCAAGGAATTTTTTAATATTATCCTCAATTATTTTTCTTGCTTTTTCGTCTTTAATGCCAATTTTATATAGAATCTTCCAATTTTTTGTATCTGTACTTGTGAACACACGTTTCTCCAAAAACGGAATCTGATTCGTTAATATATCCTGCGCTTTTTTACCTTCCTCTGTATTTGGATAATTTTCGGCTACATTCTCAATTGCTTTTTTGTAAGCAACCAATCCTTTAGTTTTTCCTAATGTGTTTGCTTTTAACAATTCAAACTTAGATACAATTTCTTCTCCGGAATATTGATTGATAAGATTATCAATATTACTTAACATTTCTGCATATTGTCCTTCCTGAAATAGTTTATACCACTTCTGGTATTCTTTATCTGGTGTTTTACTAGCCGACTCTTCATCTAGGCCATTATTGTTTATAATTTGTGCATAACGTGAAGTTGGATAACGAGTAGAAATTTCATTTTTCATCGCTGCTGCTTTCGCAGGATTTGTAATCTCATAAATTTTATACAGGTTATACATTGATGGTAAAATCAATTTTTCTTCGGGATTATTACGCAATAATTGCTCTAACTTATTACTGGCCAAATCATATTCTTTGAACTTCTCTTTATAAATAAGCCCTAACTGATAGTATGAAAAATTACGTTCTTCTACAATACTGTCTACTGCCTGTTTATTTTTTGGAAGTTGTTTTACGTAAAAATCTGTGGTATATTTTTCAACTATTACCTCTTTTTTAATAGTATCATTTGCTACAACATCGGTCGATTTATCATCATCTGATGATGTATTGGATTTATTATTTGATAATCTCCAATTGCCACTTACAATTCTATTACCCCATAATTTCTTAAACTGTAGTTTTCCGTAAGCAACTGTAGATGGATTGTAAAAATAAAAAACACTGGCAGTCTCTTTTCCTGTTGGTGGTGCAGGAACCCCAGTTTTATCAGGGCTTCCAGGTAGTGCGCCAGGTACATTTAATGTTTCCAATCCACTAGCATTAGAGTTGCGCTCTATAATAGCCATCTTCTCTTTTTTCTTTTCTTCTAAAATACGTTTCGCTTCATCTGCCGTTTTTAGCTTTGCAATATAATCCCCAAAATATTTTATTCGAGCCGAATCCGGAAGTCCAACAACTGTTATAATACTATCATTACGTTTTGCAATTCCTTCATATTTTATTACATCATCCAAGTTTTTTCTCGTTTTCTGGATGTATACATATTCTCTGGTCTTTGGTTCCATTTTCACCAAAGTACTATCATAGTATTTTGCTGCCAATGTATAACTAGCTTTCTTAAAATACATATTCCCTATATTTCTATAAGCTGATGCCATCAAATAGGGATCTTTGGATTTTCTTTTTAAAGAGGAATTATAAAATTTTAATGCTGTTTCCTGATCCTGTTTTTTATCATAGAAAACTCCCATTTCATAATATATCACATCCAAGAATGGTCTATTTTCTCTATCCGCAACTAATTTATTGTATGTTTTTACAAATAATTCGCTGTCTCCGTTTTGATAATCAAATAACTGTGCTTTTTTTGCGTAAGCGTGTATTACGTATTTTCGCTCGGATCTCCTATTCATATCAATTACTGATTGATAAAAATAAAGTGCGCTATCTCTTTTGGATGTTTCCTGATATAATTGTCCTAGAATAAAACGATATCTGGCACGTTCTGGATTTTTTTTGGTAAACTGCTCCGCTACTTTAAGTTTCGTAATCGCGCTGTCCTTTTCTTCTAAATTAATAAAGGCTTCTGCCAATAAAGCATGTGCATCGGCATATACTTGCTTTTTAACTTTAACCCCTTTTAAAATTTTATAAATGTTTTTTATAACCAATTCATCGTTACCTAAACGCATATTGGTTTTCTCACGCCAAATTCTGGCTGTGTTAATATTACTGCTTGTTGGGTATTTGTATAAAATATAATTAAAAGCATCTAGTGCAGGTAGAAATCGCTGATCATAATATCGTGCCTGACCAAGCATTAAATATGCTTCATCGATTTGACTATTTTTCTCTCGACCACCGATATTCATCGAATGTTTCTGAATCGCTTTGGTAGCTTTAGTCTCGGCAAGTTGAAAATCAGGATTTTTAGTTTTTGTATCTGATGAACTTTCGTCTATTTGCATTCTTTCTACAGGCAATAATTTCCAAAAATTATCTGTATAAGTAGCTTCTATAGCTTTCATCCCTTTATCAAAACCAAGTTGTCCGTTATACAAAATGTTATATTTTGTACTCAAAGCGTGAGAATTTCTTGCTAAAAAAGTATCCTTTTTGGTAGAACAAGCTATCAAAAGGGAAATAAATAAGACCGGAAAAATGTATTTAAGGCGATTGTTTTTCAATGGGAAACATTTTTATCATTTAACATCTAAAAAAGCTTTTTAGTATAATGACTGGTAAAAATACGCTTCTTTTTGACATATTTATATTTAAACTGCAAAAAACGCCTCGAGCTCTTGAAGTGTTTCTCTCGAAGTTTCTATATCTTTTACAATTTCACCCTTATTTAAAGCCACAATTCTATCGCAAACTTCTACCGTATGCTGCAAGTCATGGCTAGAAACCAAAACAGTAACCAACTTATTATCAGATAGTTCTTTGATTATTTTTTTTAATCTGCTTACAGTTGTCGGGTCTAAATTTGCAAAAGGCTCATCTAAAACAATCACTTCGGGATTACCAATAAGTGTAGCTATAATTCCTACCTTTTTTTGATTCCCTTTGGATAAATCACGTAAATACTTTTTATTTTTAAGAATTTCTCCATTAAAAAATTCTTCATGTTTTAATAATAAGGCATCAATATCCGCTTTATTTTGTCCGCGTAAATCTCCTACAAAATAAAAATACTCTTCGGGAGTTAAATATCCTATCAAAAAACTTTCATCTAAAAAAGAACCTGTAAACGATTTCCAACTTTCGTCATTGTTTACCTGAATCGTATTTGTGGTGATATTTCCTGTTGATGGCTGGATCAAATCCAATAATAAACTAAAAAAAGTAGTTTTCCCTGCTCCATTATTACCTACTAATCCAAAACTTTGTCCTTTTGGGATTTCAAGATTATCTATTTTTAAAACTGTTGTCCCGTTATATGTTTTTGAAAGTTTACTTACTTGTATCATGGCCTAATTTTAGATTGTTGATTTTAGATTACATCAATTGAAGTTAATTATTTAATAAATTAATTCTTTTGTTTATAAGCACTTATGGTTGAATATTTTTCGATTTTATATCTTTTTTCGATTAGCAAAAAGACTTTATCCTTAAAAGCAAAACCAATTATTCCTGCAAGAGCAACTAATGCTAATCCTATATTTGGATTTCCGAGCCTAATCCCAATCCAGTATAATCCTAACGGTAACAACATTTTAGGCAACGTAAGCAACATTGCATTTACATTAAATGCCTTTTTATCTCCAAAAGCTCCACTTGTAGAAGTTAAATCAATTGGCGTTTTTGTAAATGCACCTCCCAAAAGCACTAAATGTGAATTGACTCCAATATTATAAATCGCCCCAACAACAATTGTTAGGTAAACTTTCCATCCAAAATAAAGATAAAATGATGCAATGATAGTCGATACAACTGTAGCAATAACAATTAGCCACCACTTGGAAGTAATGTATCCTTTGTATGGAATATTTTGTGTCATCATAAGTTGGTAATACGAACTGTCCCAGCTTGGTACAAATTGTCCGAAAGTAAAGAGAAATCCACCCGAAACAAAAATTCCAGCTAAAATTTGCATTACTGGTTGCTGATGTGTGTTTGCACTAAAAAACAGTAATCCATAAAGCAAAAAGAAAAGACTCATAATAATAGTCATCTTAGATCTTTTATTTCTTTTTATAAGTTTAATATCGTTTTTTAGGAAAGTTCCTAAAGTCCCAAATTGATTAAGCCATGTAAGATTTTCGGTTGCAGCAATATCATGTTTGTCCGAAAGTCCTGCATCTAGGTATAAGTTGTTTTTAAAATATTTAAAAGCCACATAATACAATCCAATCAAAACCAAAACCGGGACAAGAAAAAGTCCCTTCATGTTATAAAGTCCATTGAAAAACAGAACGGTATAATTCGTAATATTAAAGAAATTGTAATACTGTAAACCTCCTAATACAGCAATAATTCCAAGAAAAATAACAAACAATTTATCAATGTTACTTAATAAAATATTCAAAAAATTATTGATATAAATTAATGAAACAATGGCCGAAAGCCAAAATATAACACCTATTATATCATAACCTTCTATTAATAATATTATTGCAAAAGGAATAAAAAAGAAAGCATGAATGATATTGAAAAAAGATAAGGCTGTTTTACCAACTGAAAAATGAACAATGGTTTTCTTTTGGATTGCCAATGTTAATAGCGGCTTTATATTAAGCACAGGGATAGCTTGCATTAAAAGTCGAATTACCAAATCGAACAGGAAATAATAAAGCAAGAATTTATTTATAGAAAGCAAGGGATCCAAATTCATGTCTTTGAGAAGATAAAAAACACCTACTCCAAGTGCTATAAAAACAACAGCAAAATAAGCCACCAAAAATGCTATTACGATTTTCAATGCTACATTAACACCAAAAGATGCCGATCTTGAAAAGGATTTCCATTCGAGATAAATAAATTTTTTAATCATTTTTTAGGGTTTAGTTAGCTAGTAAGTATGTAAATGTAGGAAAACGTTACAAACAAAATAAAATATTACTCTTTAATACCTATCATTTAATAGCTGTTTGCTACTTTTGCAAAAAAATAATATCATGCCTTCATTCCTAAAACTCATAATAAAAGAAGTAAAACGCGAAACTGCGTCTGCGGTTTCAATACTTTTTAATGTTCCAGAAGAACTAAAATCAAACTATAATTTCATAGCAGGACAATACATTAATTTACGATTAACGCTAGACAATAAAGAACTTCGTCGCGCTTATTCTATTTGTTCCTCTCCAGAAAGTGGTGAATTACGCATTGCTGTAAAAGCTGTAAAAAATGGTGTTTTTTCGCAATTTGCAACTACAAAATTAAAAGCTGGAGATGTTCTTGAAGTAGGCAAACCAGAAGGTAAATTTACATTTGAGCCTGAACCGGAAAAACAAAAAAACTACGCTGCATTTGTTGCTGGAAGCGGAATCACTCCAGTACTTTCAATCTTAAAATCGGTTTTAAAAAGTGAACCAAAAAGTTCATTTGTATTGGTTTACGGAAACAAAACTGTCGAAGACACTATTTTTCACCAAGAATTACACGATTTACAATTGCAATATGTAGGGCGTTTATTTGTACATTATGTTTTTAGTCAAGCTAAAGCAGAAAATGCATTATTTGGTCGAATTGATAAATCGGCTGTGAATTATGTATTGAATAACAAACACAAAGAATTAGAGTTTGATAAATTCTATTTATGCGGTCCCGAAGAAATGATTAATACTGTTTCGGGAATCTTAAAAGAAAAAAATGTTAGAGAATCGGCTATAAAGTTTGAGTTGTTTACTTCTTCTACACAAGAAAATAAAATCGATACGTCTTTAGAAGGACATTCAAAAATTACTGTTTTAGTTGATGACGAAGAAGTTTCTTTCGAAATGTCTCAAAAACAAACTATCCTTGATGCAGCTTTAAAACAAGGAATCGATGCTCCTTATTCTTGTCAAGGTGGAATTTGTAGCAGCTGTCTTGCTCGTGTAACTTCAGGTACTGCCGAGATGAAAAAGAACTCAATCCTAACCGATAAAGAAATAGCCGACGGATTAATTCTTACTTGCCAAGCGCATCCAACATCGGAGTCTATTTATGTAGATTACGATGATGTTTAGTATTTAGTTACAGTTTTCAGACATATATTGAATATAAAATATAAATCCATAAAAAAGAGTTTGCAATGCAAACTCTTTTTTTATGTAACTGTAACTGAATACTGAATTATTACAACTGCGACTGAATACTAGAAACTATTCTCTCTGGTGAAATTGTTCGCATTACATCTTCATAACCAGGAACTATTTTATTTCCATAAACCGATGTTGGCAATAAAGGAAACTTAGTTCTGTCTGATGTCAGTGCATCTTCTAGTTTTTGATTAAATGGTAAGAATCCTGCGTAAGGATGTGTTGCTCCCCAAAGAGAAATTACTTTTACGCCTAGCATTGCTGCAATATGAGCATTACCAGAGTCCATAGAAAGCATTACATCAAGATTACTAATAAGTTGTAATTCCTGCTGAAACTTAATTTTTCCAGCCATATTAACAACGTTTTCATAAGGTTTGGAAAGTGAATCCAGAATTTCGATCTCTTTTTTTCCTCCACCAAAAAGCAAAATTGTATAATTTTTATTTTCAGCTAGTTTTGCTATTACTTCCTGCATCAAATCTAGAGGGTATACCTTGGATTCATATTGTGCAAAAGGAGCAATACCTATTAATTTTTGATATTTATCTCCAATTAAATCAACTATTTCCTGACTTAGAATTGATTTTGTAGGGAAAACAGGATTGGATAAATCCAATGGAAATCCTAGTTCTTCAAACACTTTTTTGTGTCGTTCAAACATAGTAGGCAATGGCTTGAAGATTTTATTCTCTGCACGCATTAATGCCTTTTTCTCTTCTCGGGCTTTATCAACAAAAGCAGTTTTTTTTCCGCTTAAAGCGAAAAAAGTTCGAACTATTTTAGAGCGTAAAACATTGTGTAAATCTGCAAAAGCATCAATATGAAGCTTTTTTAAATCTTTATATAAACGCACTAATCCCAGAAATCCTTTATGACGTTCTTTATCATCAAAAACAAAGAAAGTTAAATTAGGAATTCCATCAAAAAATGGTTTAAAGAAAGGGCGGGAAATTACAGTTAATTTTACCTCTGGATACTGTTTTACAAAAGTGCGTAAAACCGGAACCGTCATGGCAACATCTCCCATTGCGGAGAGTCTCATGACGGCTATATGCTTAATTGTATTGGACAATTCTGCCAATTATTTTTTGTTTTGGTATAAAACAGGATTCAAATCATCGTCGTTGTACATTTTCATTTGTTTGTACACTTTCATGAATTTATCTCCGTTTTCGATGTCTGTTAACAAATCATCAATTGCCGTAGACAAATCGCTTCTTTGTTCTAAAAGTATATTTAGTTTTTCCTGACATTTATCTCTATGTTCTTGAGTAGCCTCTGCACGAGTAGCTTCTTCATTCATATGGTAAATTTTTAAAGCTAGAATAGATAATCTGTCAAACGCCCATGCAGGACTTTCTGAGTTAATTTTTGCACCGTCTTTTACTTTTACATTACTGTATTTTTGTAAAAAATAGCTATCAATATATTCCACCATATCAGTACGTTCCTGATTTGATGCATCAATTCTTCTTTTTAATGTAAGTGCAGCAACTGGGTCAATATTCGGATCACGAATAATATCTTCAAAATGCCATTGCACAGTATCAATCCAGTTTTTTAAATACAATAAATGTTCAAATTTATCTTTAGGATATGGATTGTTTATTGGCTGATCAACATTATCAAATTTATGATAATCTTTGATACTTTGTTCGAATACAGAATATGCTAATTTTGAAAACATGTCTTTAAATTTTATAGATACAAAGATACTTTTTATACTTTTATAAAAAAATATCAAATCATAAATCTATTTATAACAAATAGCTTCAAAATAAATTTAAAAATACCATCATGCAAATCCATTATTTATCCGAAAATAATAGCGTATTAAACCACTTTTTAGGTCAGATACGAAATATAAACGTTCAAAATGACAGCATGCGTTTTCGAAGAAATATTGAACGCATTGGTGAAATTATGGCGTATGAGATAAGCAAAGATCTATCCTATAAAAACATTGAAATAGAAACACCTCTTGGTACCAAGAATACTACCCAAATAGATGATAAACTTGTTCTATGCTCTATACTAAGAGCTGGATTACCTTTGCATATCGGTTTTTTAAATTACTTCGATGAAGCCGAAAATGGTTTTGTTTCTGCTTGCAGACATCATCCTAATGATGATGCAGAATTTGTTATTTTGGTCGAATATCAAGCATTAACCAATATCAATAATAAAACTCTTTTATTAATAGATCCAATGCTTGCAACAGGTCAATCTATTGTAGCGGTGTATGAAAAATTAATACAGAATGGTGTACCAAAAGAAATTCATCTGGCTGTTGTAATTGCGGCCCCAGAAGGTGTTGCGTATCTGGAGAAACATCTTCCGGATTCTTGTCATTTATGGATTGCTGCCTTGGATAATAACTTAAATGAAAAAAATTATATCGTTCCAGGATTAGGTGATGCAGGAGACTTAGCCTATGGAAATAAATTATAATTGAGAGAAAAAAGTAAATAGACTACACAAAATCAAAACACCAAATACAATTTCATTATTTAGTTTCTGTTGTGTAAATTCAATGTGACTTGTTCCCATAATTGCCAAAGGCGCAACTGTAAACAATAACAGATCATTGCTTTTATTTGGAGAAATTATATAAATGATAACTCCTATAAAGAAATAAGCTACAATCTTTTTATACGAAGAATGTAGTAATAATGGTCTGTTTGATAAAGTTAGTAACAATGAAGACACAAAAAATAATGCAACCGCTACATAAATAGACAAAGCTCCGTTTTGGTAATTATTAGTAAAATAATTGATTCTAAAATCTACATAAGCACGGTTTTGGAAAAAGGCGATTACATCAATATTAAATAATAATGACACTAATAAAAAAAGTGTGGCAATTGCAAAAAGGGCAATAAATGGTAAAATCCAGTTTCTATAATCTCTGGCTACGTGAAAAACAATTGATATAAATACCAATATCATGAACAAAATACACCAAAAGTGGAATAACGAAGCCAATAATATCCATAAAGAAGCATCGAATATTTTTTCTTTGGACGCCTTTAGAGATTGCAATGATAACAACCTACGCAGTGCTAGTAGCACAAAAAAATTGGCCAATAAAATATTCGGATTATTTAAAGCCGAAGGAAAAAACAACGACAACAATAAGTAAAAAAATATCGTGTAGCCATTGTCTTTACTGAGTCCGTTTTTCTTGACAACAAAATTTGTTATCAACATTGATCCCAATGCAACTATCAATAGACTTATTTTTTCTGAAACAGAAATAAGTGATTTTGCCCAAGAAATATCTTGAAATTGAGAGATGAAAAAGAAAACCAGCATTAAAATTACGACCAAAGAATAATTTAATGGTGTAGATTTTTTAAAAACACTTGTTATCATAAGGATATTTTATACTTTTGTGACTGTAAATATAATACTTGTTTAAAAAGGAAACCAACAACTTGAAATAAAGATTCTGAATATCGGGATTTATAACTTCAATGCGTTACAAAACAATAAATAACAAAATAATTTTATAAATTATGACAACTTTTTTTGAAGGAATACAGTACTTATTCGTAAACATTTTATTTGCTCCACTTGATTTTTTACGTTCATTAGAACTTGTATCATGGTTTGGTGCTAATACAATTAACTGGATTTTTATGATCATCTGCGCATCTGCAATGGTATATTGGATTAAACAATTACGCATTTTCGATGCACAGGGAACAGAAAACCAAGATACAACGGCTCACTCTTTCTTAAAGTAAGTCGAAGCCAATATCTTTTCTAAAATACATCTTATCAAAATTTAGCTTGTCTATGTTTTGATAAGATTTTTTTATGGCCTCTTGGAAATTATCTCCATACGAAGTAACCGTTAAAACTCTACCTCCATTACTTAGGATGTTTCCGTTATCCAACTTTGTTCCTGCATGGAAAACAATAGAATCTGAAATATTTTCTAATCCTGAAATTACTTTTCCCTTTTCAAAATCCTCAGGGTAACCTCCCGAAACAACCATAATCGTTGTAGCACTTCTTGGATCTACCTCAAGAGAAATTGTATCTAGTTTTTCATTGGCAACCGCCAAAAACAGTTCTACTAAATCTGTTTTTAATCTCGGAACCACAACTTCTGTCTCCGGATCTCCCATTCTTACATTGTATTCTATTACAATTGGTTCGTTTTTTACATTTATCAATCCAATAAATACAAAACCTTTATATTCGATTCCATCTTTTTGAAAACCTTCGATTGTTGGTTTGACAATACGAGTTTCGATTTTTTCCATCAAAACAGCATCAACGTAAGGAACTGGAGAAACAGCTCCCATTCCGCCTGTATTTAATCCTGTATCACCTTCACCAATACGTTTGTAATCTTTGGCAGTTGGTAGGATTTTATAACTTTTACCATCTGTTAATACAAAACAGCTAAGTTCAATTCCGTCAAGGAATTCTTCTATAACAACTTTAGAACTTGCTGCACCAAATTTTTCGTGAACCAGCATATTTCTTAATTCAGTTTTTGCTTCTTCAAGATCCTGAATAATCAAAACTCCTTTTCCTGCTGCTAATCCATCTGCTTTTAAAACATAAGGAGGTTGCAATGTTTCTAGAAACGCACATCCCTTTTCTACTGTTTCGGCAGTAAAACTATCATAAGCAGCTGTTGGAATATTATGTTTCATCAAGAATTCTTTGGCAAACTCTTTACTTCCTTCAAGTTGTGCTCCTAATTTTGATGGTCCAATAACTGGAATATGTTTTAAACTTTCGTCATTTTTAAAATAATCATAAATCCCTTTTACCAATGGATCTTCGGGTCCAACAACGACCATACCTATATTCTCCTCAATTACTAAAGCTTTTACAGCTTCAAAATCTGTTGGGCTAATATTCACATTGTGAGCAATACCAGCTGTTCCAGCATTTCCTGGTGCAACAAAAAGTTTCTCGCAAAGCGGACTTTGAATCATTTTCCATGCAAATGCATGCTCTCTTCCTCCTGAACCCAATAGTAAAATTGTCATTGTATAGTTGTATTTAGTTGTGGTGCAAAAATAATTGCTTTTAACCTTAAAACAGAATTAATTTTTAAAAAGTTGTTGGTTCTTGGTCTTTAGTTGTTCGTAAATATTATTTTTGATGAAATTTATCCTTTAAATGCTTCGACTTTTTGATCTTTCTCTTTTTATAAATGGGTTTCCAATTAAGGAAGCTAAAGCCGAATTGGATACCATTATTCTGTTTTCTGAAGAAGAACATGCCCAATTCATTCAGAATAAAAAAGAAGAAATAGTTGGTTTTCATTTACAAAACAATGCTTTTTATGCAGCATTAGTTGGTTCTGAAAATTCCAAAAACTGGAATGATTTACCTATTTTAAACAAGCAAAATTTACAAAAATCTCTTTCTGAGAGACTATCCAAAGGGTATTCCATCAAAAACGTTTACCTCAACAAAACCTCTGGATCAAGCGGAACTCCTTTTGTTTTTGCCAAAGATAAATATTGTCATGCCTTAACCTGGAGTTCAAATATTATACGATTTGGTTGGCATGGAGTTGATTTTAATACTTCTTATCAAGCACGATTTTATGGTATTCCTATGGATTTTATTGGAAACACGAAAGAACGATTTAAAGATTTTTTAGGCAATCGTTTACGATTTCCTGTTTTTAATTTATCTGATGCTATTTTAGAAAAATTTTTAGAAAAATTCAAAACCAAAAAATTTGATTATCTCAACGGATATACAAGTTCTATTGTTTTGTTTGCTAAGTTTTTAGAAAAAAAGAATATTGTATTAAAAGATGTGTGCCCAAGTTTAAGAGTATGTATCGTAACATCCGAAATGCTTTTCGAAAGCGATAAAATACTTTTAAAGAAACAATTTGGGATACCAATTGTAAATGAATACGGTGCCTCTGAACTTGATTTAATTGCTTTTGAAAATCCAGAAGGAGAATGGCAAGTAAATGCCGAAACTCTTTTTGTTGAAATTCTGGATGATGACAATCAACCAGTTCCAAATGGCATTGAAGGTCGAATTGTAATCACGTCGTTGTATAACAAAGCACACCCTTTTATTAGATATGATATAGGTGATATAGGAATTCTGGACGAAAAAAGTACATTGCAAAAGCCTATTCTTAAACAATTAACTGGAAGAACCAATGATGTGGCCTTATTACCAAGTGGGAAAAAATCACCTGGATTGACCTTTTATTATGTTACCAAAAGCATCATTGAAGACGACGGAAACGTAAAAGAGTTTATCATCAAACAAACCAAAATAGATTCTTTTGAGATAGAATATGTTAGTGAAATTGAATTAAATCAAGATCAGATTAAGAAAATAGAAGCTGCAACTGCTTTATATTTAGAGCCAAATTTGAAATTTAATTTTATACGAAAAACGCTTTTAGAAAGAACCAATCGCGGAAAACTTAAACAGTTTAAGTCTTATATTTAATATAAATAAAATCTTACATTTGTTTTAAATTAAAAACTTATGGACGATCAATCATTACTTTCAGAAGAAACTATTTCTAGCAAAATATACTTTATTCGCAATCAAAAAATAATGTTTGATAGTGATTTAGCAATGCTTTATGGAGTCGAAACCAAGAGATTAAACGAACAAGTGAAAAGGAATACATCTAGATTTCTAGAAGATTTTATGTTTCAACTTACTGAAATTGAGTATCATTCTTTAAGGTCGCAATTTGCGACCTTAAAGAATGGAAGAGGTGGACATCAAAAGTATTTACCTTTTGTTTTCACTGAGCATGGAGTTTTGATGTTATCAAGTGTATTGAAAAGTGATAAAGCGATTCAAACCAATATTCAAATCATGCGTATTTTTACAAAAGTGAGAGAAATGCTTTTGGACACGACAGAAATGAAAATAGATATTCTACATATTCAAAAGAAATTAGAAAATCACGATAAAAATATAGAATTAGTTTTTTCTTATTTGGATGAGCTAACAGAAAAAAAAGATAAAGAAACTGAGAGAATAAAAATTGGATATAAAAAATAAACTATGCTTAATTACATTTGGTCAAATTCAAAAAAAATATTCCAATCTAGAATCTAATTTAAATTTTACTTTTGCCAAAAGAAAGTTTTTAAAAACTAATCTAAAAAAATTAAAGCAGTTATATCCTTAATTAATCAAAACCAATCTATGAAGATTACTATAATTGCTGGTGCAAGACCCAATTTTATAAAAATAGCTCCCATCATTAATGCTATCAAGAAAAAGCAAAATGAAGGGTTTATCATTTCATTCCGATTAGTACATACAGGTCAGCATTATGATAAAAACCTTAGTGAAACATTCTTTGAAGAATTAAATATTCCACAACCAGATATAAATTTAGAAGTAAAAAGTGGTACCCAAGCCGAACAAACAGGCGCCATTATGGTTGCTTTTGAAAAAGAATTAATACAAAACCCATCCGATTTAGTTTTGGTTGTTGGCGATGTAAATTCTACTATGGCTTGTGCAATTGTTGCTAAAAAATGCAATACAAAAGTAGCTCATGTTGAAGCAGGAATTCGCTCCGGAGATTTAACAATGCCCGAAGAAATTAACCGAATGGTAACTGATAGTATTACCGATTATTTCTTCACGACTTCAACATCAGCATCAGAAAACTTACTGAAATTTGGTGCAAAATCAAGTAATATTCATTTTGTTGGAAATGTTATGATTGATACTTTATATCAAAATCTAGATAGAATTTCTGCTCCCGATTTCTGGAATGAATATGATTTAAAAGAAAAAAATTATATTATCCTAACATTACATCGCCCAGCAAATGTAGATGAAGAAAACTCTCTTTTACACTTACTTCGAGGTATTGATAATATGGTTGTAGATAAAAAAATTATATTTCCTATTCATCCCAGAACTAAAGCAATTTTAAAAGAAACCGATTTGGCTTTTAAGAATATCGTTTTTGTTTCCCCTCAAGGATATCTAAATTTTATGTTCTTAATTAAAAATAGTTTTGCAGTAATTACCGATAGTGGTGGAATTTCTGAAGAAACTACCGTTATGGGAGTTCCTTGTTTTACCATGCGTGATAATACCGAAAGACCTGAAACAGAAACTATTGGGACAAATACAATTGTGGGAACTTCTTTCGAAAATCTAAAAAAGATATTTAATTTATTTTTAGAAAATGGAGGTAAAAAATCTGGCATTCCGGAATTATGGGATGGAAAAGCTTCGGAACGTATTATTTCTATTTTATTAGATAAAAAATAATGAGCAACATTTTAATTATATCAAATTATTATCCGCCAGAAAAAGGTGCTGCAGCAAACAGAATAGAGCAATTAGCCCTAAAATTAGATCAAAATAATTATACTGTTACTGTACTTTGCCCTTTGCCAAATTACCCTAAAGGCGAATTGTTTCCTGAATATAAAGGTCATTTTTCTGTTTCCGAAAAAAAACGAAACATTACTATACACCGTCTTTGGATTTATCCAAGTAATAGTCATCTTATCTTAAAACGGATTTTTTCGACTCTTTCTTTTTCGATGTCATTGTTCTTTTATCTATTATTCAAGAAAACTCCCAATAAAGTAATTGTTCAATCACCTCCTTTATTATTATCTTTTATTTCGGTTTTTATACTTTCGCTTAAGCGAAAAATAATAATTTTAAACGTTTCCGATCTTTGGCCCATTGCTGCTATCGAACTAGGTGTAATGAAAGAAAATAGTTTTTCTCACAAAGTATCCTTGTTTTTTGAACGTTTTATCTATAAAAAAACAACTCTTGTTTTTGGTCAGTCCAACGAAATTATCTCACATATTCATACTATTTTCCCAGACAAAGAATGTTTTTTATATCGCAATTACCCTGATCATTATACAGAAAACATTGAATTTAAAAACAATTCGGGTTCAACGATTAAACTATTCTATGCCGGTTTATTGGGTGTTGCTCAAGGTATTTTTGAATTAATACAACAACTTAAATTAGAAGATCTGGATATTGAATTACATATTTTTGGTGATGGTGCCGAAAAAACTCAAATCGAAAAATTTCTTTCTGATAATCCCACCAAAAAAATATTCTTTCATGGAATGCTGGAAAGAGATGCTTTGCACGAAACATTAAGAAATTTTGATATTGCACTTGTTCCTTTAAAAACAAGAATATATGGCTCCGTGCCATCTAAGATTTTCGAATATAGTGCTTTAGGCTTTCCTATACTTTATTTTGGAGGTGGAGAAGGTGAATCTATTGTAAAAGATAATAATTTGGGCTGGATAACTCCTGTTGAAAACTTTGAACAGTTGAATGCTACTTTAATCGAAATTGCCGAAGAGGGAAAAGTAGCTGTACAATTAAGAAAAAAAGAAATTTTTAATCATGCGAAAATTCATTTTAATCTCGATAATCAAATGAACAAATTAATACAAAAAAACGTTTTTTAATATGCTTTTTCATCGCCTTTCAGCACGTTATAAATTGTAATGAAAATAATTTTTATATCTAATAAAATAGACCAGTTTTCCATATAAAAAAGATCATATTTCACTCTATTGATAATGTCTTTATCCGATTCGACTTCGCCTCGAAAGCCGCTCGTTTGAGCCAATCCTGTAATTCCTGGTTTAACAAAATGACGTACCATGAATTTGTTAACCTGAATCGCATATCGCTCTGTATAACTAACCATGTGTGGTCTTGGTCCAACTACTGACATATCGTTTTTTAAAACATTAAAAAACTGTGGCAATTCATCAATACTCGTTTTCCGTATTATTTTACCAATTTTGGTTACTCGAATATCATTTTTAGAAATCTGATTCAAATGTGCCGTATCATTAAGGTTCATTGATCTGAACTTATAACAATCAAACTCTTTATTATTTAATCCGTTTCTTCTTTGTTTAAAAAAAATTGGCCCTTTGGATTCCAATTTTATTAAAATTCCTAAAATTGGTGTCAACCAAGAAAGTATTCCAACTATAATAGTAATAGAAAAAACAACATCAAAAACACGTTTTATAACCTTTGTAGATTTATCATTTAAGCGAATATCTCTTAGAGCAATAACTGGTATATAATCATAATATTCCAGAGTGAAATTTCTAAAAAACATTTGTTTTTCATCAGGAATAAACTTAAGTGTAATTAAATTATTATCAGCAAAACAAATAATTTCACTCATTTGACTTTGTGACAAATCACACATAGAACAATACATTTCATCTATCCTATTTAATAAAACAAAATCCATTAATTGATTAACTTTTGACTTATCATTCTCAATATCAAATACTTCAATTAACTCATAACCATAATCTAAATTTTCAGTAAAAAAATGCTGCAATGGAGCAACACTTTTAGGGTTCCCCATTAATACTACCCTTCTATGGTTACCACCAAAAAGAATCCTGTACTTTTTTAAAAAAAAGTAAATAGAAAATTTAAACGTAAGTATTACCAGAAAAGAAGCACTAATAAATACTATTATTGATGGTATACTTGTTTTTTGAGAATAAAAGAAAGCAAGAGCAAATGTTGCTATGCCAAATAAGACATATTGCTTAAGTGCACAGTTTAAAATTGCAATTACTTTTGTATATCGATATACTTCATAAAAACCTAAATGAACCGCTATACATATCCAGGCAAAGCTTAAAGCTAAAGGAAATACAATTGGGTTAAATGGAAAATCAATTATATAAGCTGAGAAAATATTGATGATAATTAAATCTATCAAATATGAAAAAGGTCTTATATAACCTGAATATCTTCCTGTTTTTGTTCGCATTTACCTTATATAATTTGAAAAATCTTTATGCTCTTCTTTAGAAAGTTCTTCTTTGGAAAGCGATCTAAAATAATCATATGTAATTTTCATTCCTTCAGCACGATTAACTTTTGCTTCCCAACCAAGTAATTCCTTAGCCTTAGTCGTATCTGGCTGGCGTTGTAATGGATCATTAATCGGTAACGGATGGTAAACAATTTTTTGGTTAGTTCCTGTAAGTTTTATAATTTCTTCGGCAAAGTCTTTTATTGTAATCTCATCTGGATTTCCAATATTTACCGGATAAACATAATCTGAATGCAATAAACGGAAAATACCTTCTACTTGATCATCTACATAACAAAATGAACGTGTTTGCATACCATCTCCAAAAATGGTTAAATCTTCTCCACGCAATGCCTGCCCTATAAAAGCTGGAATTACACGACCGTCATTAAGTCGCATTCTTGGTCCGTAGGTATTAAAAATACGCACAATTCTGGTTTCTACTCCGTGAAAAGTATGATATGCCATTGTTATTGATTCCTGAAAACGTTTCGCCTCATCATATACTCCACGAGGTCCGATCGTATTTACATTGCCATAATACTCTTCTGTTTGTGGATGAACCAATGGATCCCCATAAACTTCGGATGTTGATGCTATTAATATTCTTGCTTTTTTAACTCTGGCTAAACCTAATAAATTATGCGTCCCCAATGAACCAACTTTTAAAGTCTGAATTGGAATTTTTAAATAATCTATAGGGCTTGCCGGTGAAGCAAAATGCAAGATATAATCTAACTCTCCCGGAACATGTACAAATTTTGTAATATCGTGATGATAAAATTCGAAGTTTTCAAGTTTAAATAGATGTTCTATATTTTTCAAATCTCCTGTAATAAGATTATCCATCCCGATTACATAATAACCTTCTTTTATAAAACGGTCACAAAGGTGTGATCCTAAAAACCCTGCTGCTCCAGTAATAAGTATTCTTTTCATGGTAATTTTTCTATGTCACAAATGTAATTGATTTAAAAAATAATTTTTAAACCAAAACCTTTAAAATAGTATATCAGAATTCAATTCGTATCAATTTCTTGATCTTATTGAATCTGATATACTTTTGTACTTATTTATACTATTGTTTTACGTTGAAAATCTGTTCTAAAATTTTAATAGTAATCAAGTATGTTGGTTTTACACCTGTAGTTCCCAATCCTCCCGAAGCCAAAGTACTTCCTGTTTCCAGTGGGTTATCCGATGCATAATAAGCGTATCTTACTTTTATATCGTGTGGAACACTCTTTCTGATTTTTGATGCCGATTGAATTGCTTTTTGGTAATAAGATCCTTCCATTTCCAGACCAATAACACTCCAGGTAGATTCATGGAAGAATTTTAATAAATCACGATTTTGTAATGATGTTCCTAACACAGTAACCATAGCACCTTCAAAAACAGCAATGTCATTTCCTTCAAACATTTCTGCTGTTAGTTCATTCTTAAAAAAGTAATTATCTGCCGTTCCTTCATTTATATGTGCAGTAGGAATCATGATATCTCCTTTTCCACCTTCCAGAATTCCGGCTTTCCCCATAATCGAAACAGATTTTACATTAAGCAGTGTATCTTTTTTATAAGGCTTCAATAACTCATCAATTGTTTCATACGCTTGTTCACCAAATGCATAGTCCATTACGATAATGACTGGTTTTTTATCTCCTAAATCGGCTTTAGGAAATGCAGTTTTTGCCCAATCAATCTTGGCAGTATCAAAAATTTGTACATCGATATTAGTTCCTGAAGTATCCAATAGCGAAATCATTCCATTTTTCAATGCAATTGCTTCAACGTCTTTACGTATTGTTGCTCCCGATTTACTTAACTCTTCATAAATAAAGAAATCAGATTTATCTTTAAACTTAGTTTTCAATAAAGGTGTTGCAAAGATAGAATTCATCACACTATGCATATTAGCACTAATTACATGAATAGGGCGATCCAAAAGTCCATTAGCTTTTAAAACCTCCTTGATATTCGTAGCCCAGATTTCTCCGTGAATATGGTGTCCTAAACGCTCTCGCAAAATAGGACTAAATGTAATTGTACGCTTATTATTTTCAATAACTTCCTCGATTGCTAATTTTCCTAACCAATAAATGATATGTAAAAATCGATCCGGAGCCGTTTCCGATCCAAAAGCGTCATATATATTAAGAACATCCTCAAATGTTCTTCCTAAGATGTTTGCAACGTGTGAAATTGCCTTTTCTTTCTCTACAAGTGGTAACTTTTTAGTTTGATTTACAGCTTGTTCTAGTTTTAACCAATCACGCGAAACTTCACCGGCATCATCAAGTAAAACTCTATTTCTAATTTTATGAGATTCGATGAAAATAAACGTCAAATGCGTTAAAATATCGTAGATATCCGAACGTCCGCGGGTAATTTCCACGTTCATTTGTTCCTCATCAATTCTATAACAATTTCTTCTTCTTTTAGGAGGAACAATTGCTTGAAAATGCGATTTAGAATATCCTTCGTCTGATGTTAAATTGATAAAACGACATTGTTCAATTCCTACCGGAAGTCGTTCTATAACATATAAAAGTCCGTTAAGTTCTACTTTCTCTTCGGCTATATTTCCATAAATTTCTGGTCGCAAAGCCAATAATGCTTCACGTAATGTATCGCCCGAGATTCCCATTGGTTTATAAAAACCTCTGTTAAACAAATGGCGCATTGTAATGTACATTTTTTCAATGGCAGCTGACGATTCTTGCGCTCTTGATCTCGAAATGTTTTTTGATTCTTTCATTCTAATTATTTTTTGAAACTTTTAAGTCTTATTCTTTTATTAATGCGTCTGCTATATCTCTATTATTAGACAGTCGCGGGATTTTATTTTGTCCTCCTAATTTCCCTTGGGATTTCATATATTCTTGAAAACCATTTTTTGTAACTTTGGTTATCACCACTTTTTGCAAAATATTGCCAGTAATTAAATCATCGTAATAAATGTTTTGTTTCCGCATGGCATCATCTATTGCTTCGGCGAAAGTTAACATATTTTCTGGTTCATTTTCAAATTCTACAAACCATTCGTGATATGGTAATCCTTCAGTTGGGTTAATTTGTGGTGCAACTGTAAACTCATTGATCCTAACATTGGTGTTTTCCATTGCAATCCTCATTGCATTCTCAACTTCATTACCAATAACATGTTCTCCAAATGCAGATATATAATGCTTAATTCTTCCCGAAACAATAACCCGATGCGGGTATAAAGACGTAAACTGAACGGTATCTCCAATATTATAACCCCAAAGTCCGGCATTTGTAGATATTATCAAGACATAATTTACACCCAACTCTACCTCTCCTATTGTTAATCGTTTTGGATTTTCGCTAAAAAACTCATCTGCTTTTATAAACTCATAAAAAACTCCCGAGTTCAACAACAAAAGCATTCCTTTTGATTTTTGAGAGTCTTGATAAGCAAAGAAACCTTCCGAAGCAGGAAACAACTCAATACTATCTACTTTTCTTCCAATCAGATTTTCAAACTTCGCGCGATATGGTTCGTAGTTAACTCCACCATAAATAAAGAGATTGAAATTTTTAAATAAATCACCTACTTTCTTCCCGCTTTTTTCCTCCAATCGCTCAAAATACATTTGTACCCAAGACGGAATTCCCGAAATAATAGTCATGTTCTCGTCTATCGTTTCATCGACAATTGCATTAATCTTGGTTTCCCAATCCTCGATACAATTGGTTTCCCATGATGGCATTCGATTTTTTTGGAGGTATTTTGGAACAAAATGTGCCGCAATACCCGATAATCGACCTAGTTTGATGCCGTTTTTTTCGATTAATTCAGGACTTCCTTGTAAGAAAATCATTTTACCATCTACAAAATCTGCATTTCCAGTTTCATGAATATAATGCAAAATTGCATTTCGTGATGCTTCGATATGATATGGCATTGATTCTTTGGTAAGCGGAATATATTTTGCTCCCGAAGTGGTTCCTGATGTTTTGGCAAAATAAAGCGGTTTTCCTTTCCAAAGGATGTCTTTCTCACCCAATCTTACTTTGTCTATATAAGGTTTTAAATCTTCGTAATCTCTTACAGGTACATAGTTTTTAAAATCATGGATGGTCTTTATCTTATCAAAGTGATGGTCTTTTCCAAACTCAGTATCTTTTGCACCATTTATTAAACTCTTAAAAACTTCCATCTGGGTTTCGACCGGTTTATTGGCCCAAGCCATTGTATTATGATAAATTTTGCTGGCAAATAATTTTGCAGCGACTGATTTTATAGACATTCTTTACTTTTGTTTTTTGTCACTTTTATTCTTTTTTACAGAAATAGTGCTTTCCATCTTATCTTCCTTTGCTACTTCTTCACGCAATTTTAATTCTTCTTTTGAAGGAGCCAAATCTACCTCGTCTACTTTTTCATCAACACTGGATAAAATAGAATCTTTATTAAACTTAGCATATTCCAATTTACCCGTTAATACTTTTTGAATAGATTTAATATAAGCTTCATTATTCTTTAACGCAGCAGTTAATGAATCCGATTTTAAAGCCAGTTCTGTTGCATTTCTTTTCAATTCAGTCGATGAATATCCCGGAATAAATTCTCGTAATGGCGTAAATGCAATTATAAAAGTGGTAATTAATATTAAAAAAATAGCTCCCGAAGTTGCTACTATAAAAACATTCATCAAATTTAGTTTGAACGAGAAGATTTCCTCAAAAGTATCCTCATTCAAAATAACCAAACGGTTTTTGACAAATAATTTGTTTCTGAATTTAATTCGTTTTAATCTATTCTCAGACATCGTGGCTCTTTAATTGACAAATATAATAATTAATACTGTTGATAAAACCCATAAAAATTAATATGAAAGCCTTTAAAATAGGATTTTATCAAATATTTAACGCTATTAAAAACAAATATTTTATAATAAAAACAATTCATATTAACTAATTCTGTATACCTTTGTCTTTATTTTATACAAATTTGCTCAGGCAATTAAATATTCAATCATGGGAAGATTAGGTGTTACAGAAATCCTTGTTATATTAGCAGTTGTTTTATTACTTTTTGGAGGTAAAAAAATTCCAGAATTAATGAAAGGTTTAGGTAGTGGAATTAAAGAATTCAAAAATGCTGCTAAAGACGATAATCAGCCTGCTGATAAAAAAGAAGAAAAAGAAGAAGAAGTAAAATAGACTTTATGTTCTCAAGTCTTAAAATTCGAAATACCAATAAATATATTGGGATTTCGAATTTTTTTGTTTTATAATATCATTGTCAACTGAATACGCTTTCTATGTTTCAATAAAAGCTAATATTCTTTGAATTCGTTTTTTATTGCACATTTAATCATAGATGACCAAACTGAATCTGCTTTTGTAGCATTTTCCATTGCTTGTTTCAATAGTACTAAATGATCTGATTGATCTTGATTTAATTCTATATTTTCAAATATTTTAATGGATGTAAAAATTAATGCTTTTTCATTATAAAATTTCTCTCTTTCTTCAAAAAGTCTATTAATTCTAATTTTGTGTTTATCAGAATATTCAACACCAAACTCTTTACCGTGTTCAATCGAACCAAATCCAAGATAAGCAATTGTACTTTTCCCTTTTTTTGTTTTTCCAAATGGTATACTTTCCCTGTATCCTATTTCATCCTCCGGCTCATCTTCTGAGGGATGAATAAATAAGGAAACTTCATTATCAATTTTAAAATCATGTAATTGAGCTCTTGTATGCTCTTTTTCAATTGGAAAAAAATCATTTTTAAAAATCTGATTACAGACTTGACAAGCTAAAAACAAATTGTTCCAATCATAAGCTAGCCAAAAATAACCAGGATACATACTTTTCCCTTTAAAATCTGAGGAATAGGCCGCTTTTGGTCTAAAATGTTCTACATCACTATTACTTCTTGTACTTTTTGTTTCACAATAACAACATTTATTTTTTTGAATAGTTTCTAAAGTCTCTCGAACACTATCAGAATTATATATAGTGCTTAAAGCTTCGAATTTTAATGCTCCAGAATCATATTTTGTTTTATTGCTGGAATATTGTTCTAAATCAATTTTAGTTTGGACTGAACCTTTTTTTATTAATTTTTCAGGAGCTAAATTCTTAATTATCTTTATCATAATAGAAAAACTATTTTTTTAATAGCTCAGCAGTCTTTTTAATCAATTCTTCTGCATTAATTCCTTCTTTAGTAGAAAAAATTGGACTTTCATTAAGCTTATTATTTATAAAATCTAATCTTTCTTTATCAGAATCAGTCAATTCACTTTTTAAAAGAATCTTAATTTTCTCACTTTTTATTTCTTCAGTATTAACTGATTGCGAACTACTTAATTCAAATAAATCTGATGTTAAAATCTGATCTATTCTCCATCCTTTCACACTTTCTGGATTATTATCAATAACAACCTTATCTCCTTCTTTTCTACATACAACAATATTTGCTTTCTTATCTAAAGCAGCTTGTACAATCAATGGACTATGCGAAGTTGCTATAAATTGTGCTTTAGGAAAATGCTGAGATAATTTATCAATTACGGTTCTTTGCCATTTAGGATGTAAATGCAAATCTATTTCATCAATTAAAATAATTACAGGTTCTTCTAGTGGATTATTACTTTTTGGATACTGATCCATCATCCTAGAAGCAATATCAACAATTAAAGCAGTTAGAGTTTGATAACCAAAACTTAAATCTCTCAAATTAACCCAACCAAATGATGTATTAACCTCAAAAATAGGGTTTGAATTATTCTCATTAATAGGTTTTGATTGGATATCTTGAACATCTGGTAAAATATCAATTAAAATAGATTTTACTAAATTAAATTCGTTCTCAAACTTTAGCTTTGTTATTCCTTCTGATTTTATTGATGCCCATTCTTTTTGCAGAAACCATTCTTCAGCATTTATTAATTCTAATGACTCATCGAAAAGCGAAGTAATTTTATTTTCATTCTTTTCAGTTTGTGAGATATTAGTACTTCTACTCATTCTCCTAGCAGCTCCATAAGAAATTAAAAAAATATTAGAAAATCTTAATGGATAAGGAGTAAACACTCCTTCTTTTTTTGAGTATATATTTAACGGGATTATCTTTCCATTATTGATAATAGAAAAATTTACCTTTAACTTATCGGAAATAAAGTTTTCTTTTTTAATTTTATTTAAACAATAAAGTGAAACTTTACTTTTTCTATTCCTTAAATCCATAACCTGTTCATACGGCTGCATTCGATCTAAAATTCTCAACAAAGTAGTTTTTCCAGTGCCATTATCTCCTAAAATAATTGTCCAAGGAGAATAATTGCCATTTTCATCCGATAAATCTAAAGTTTGCTTATCCTTGAAACAATTAATCCCTTCTAATTCTAAAGAATAGAAATAAGAATGATCTCTATTTTCTCCTGCAACATCTTTTTTATTTTCCATTTCAATTTCAATTATTAACAAAAATACGAAGATTATCTTTTATAATATCATCGTTAATTGAATACGTTTTCTATCCTCGTCAACTTCAGTTACTTTAACATCTACATGTTGGTGTAGTTTTACCACTTCGTTTACATCGCTTACAAAACCAGCTTTTAGTTGAGAAATGTGGACCAATCCGCTTTCTTTAACACCGATGTCAACAAAACAGCCAAAGTTGGTGATGTTATTAACAATCCCCGGTAATATCATTCCGGTTTTTACATCTTTTATGGTTTTTACATTTGGATCAAATTCAAAAACCTTAGCTGATTTCCTAGGATCCAAGCCTGGTTTTTCTAATTCTTTAATAATATCCTTTAGTGTTAATAAACCTATTTCGGGCGTGATATAATTCTCTGGTTTAATTAATGCTGTTCTTTCTTTATTGGCAATAAGATCATTAACTGTTAGTTTTAAATCTTTAGCCATTTTCTCAACAATACCATAAGCTTCGGGATGTACTGCCGAATTATCCAACGGATTTTTTGCATTGGTGATTCTAATAAAAGCAGCTCCTTGTTGATACGCTTTATCTCCTAAACGAGGTACTTTTTTTAATTGTTTACGATCTTCAAATGGACCATTTTCCGAGCGATATTGTACAATATTTTCGGCAAGCTTCTCTCCTATTCCACTCACATAACTTAGCAAATGTTTACTTGCCGTGTTAATATTAATTCCAACCGAGTTCACGCAACGAATCACGGTATTGTCAAGTTCTTCTTTTAATTTTGATTGGTCAACATCATGCTGATATTGCCCTACTCCAATTGCTTTTGGGTCAATTTTTACCAATTCGGCCAATGGATCCGAAAGTCTTCTTCCTATAGAAACCGATCCACGAACTGTAACATCATAATTAGGAAACTCATCTCGAGCAATTTTGGATGCCGAATATACCGAAGCTCCAGCCTCAGAAACTATAAATACCTGAACAGGTTTGTCGAACGCAATTTTTTTGATAAAAAATTCTGTTTCACGCGAAGCAGTTCCGTTACCAATAGATATTGCATCAATTTTATAAGAGTTTACCATCGAACGAATTTTTTTCATTGCCATAGCATCTTCATGTTGTGGCGCATGAGGATAAATCGTTTCATTGTATAACAAATCACCTTTTTCATCCAGACAAACTACTTTACAACCACTTCTAAATCCTGGATCAATGGCCAAAATTCGTTTTTCACCAAGTGGCGGTGCAAGCAATAACTGTCCTAGATTATTAGCAAAAACCTGAATAGAATTAGCATCAGCTTTCGCTTTGGCTTCTTGCAACGTTTCATTTCCTATAGCAGGATTCAACAACCGTTTATAACTGTCCTCAATCGCCAACTGAATATGCGGCGTGGTATTATTTTGTCCTTTTATAACCAGTTCATCAATAACATCATAAGCTTCATCAATATCAACCTCTACTTTCATTTTTACAAATCCTTCGTTTTCAGCACGTAGCATTGCCAATAATCGGTGTGATGGCGCTTTGGTTAAAGGTTCTGACCAATCGAAATACTGATTAAATTTTTGCGCATTCTCATCATCTTTCTTAGTCTTAACAACCTTGGTTGCAATTGTCGATTTACGTTGATATAACCTACGTAATTGTTTACGAACGTATAAGTTTTCGTTAATCCATTCGGCAATAATATCGCGTGCGCCTTGCAAAGCAGCTTCTTCGTTAATAACATTGTCATTAATATATTGTGTCGACAGAAAATCAACATCATCATTGCCTTGCGACATGATAATCTTAGCCAACGGTTCAAGACCATTTTCACGCGCCACATCGGCTTTTGTTTTTTTCTTCTTTTTGTACGGAAGATAAAAATCTTCTATCTCTTGTAAATCAAAACTCTGATCTATCTTTTGTTTTAATTCTGGTGTAAGTAACTTTTGTTCTTCTATCGACTTTAAAACTGCTTCTTTACGTTTTACAATAACTTCGTATTCTTTTTGAAGTTTTGCAATTTGCTCAATTACAACTTCATCAAGATTTCCAGTTGTATCTTTACGATATCTTGAAATAAACGGAATCGTACAATCTTCCTCTAATAATTTAACTGTGTTTTGAATGTTTATTGCAGCTGTTTGAACAGATTTGGCAATGAATTGAATATTAGTCATACTTTTAATGGAATAATTTTTTGATTGTAAATTAAGATAATTTACTTATTAAAATGAAATAGTAAATTGATCAATAATTCTGCTAAAATAATATCTTTGTTTCTAATTTTAAGCCAATGAAAGTTTTATTACTGTATTTTTTTATAGTAAATAATATTGCCTTTATCTTAGCGGCATATGATAAATATTTGGCTGTTAAACATAAACGCAGAATTACTGAAAATACGCTGTTTTCAATAACTGCTATTGGAGGTTGTGTTGGTTTGTTATTAGCAATGCTATTGTTTAGACATAAAACAATAAAAAGTTCTTTTTTATTTTAACTTTTACAGATTAAATATGTTCTTACTATTATTATCAAATTTTATTAAGCTCTTCAATCATCGCTGGACGGCGAGGATACTTTATTTTTAGTTTATGGGCAATTTCTAAAATGCTTTCTTTCTTATCTGGAAAGTCTTTTATAATTTTTTTCATCGTAGTAGCTAAACTTTTATACTGTGCCCTGCCGTTTGCATAATCACCTGCTGCTTCTATAGCAGGAACATAAACAGCAAACAATTCATTTGGATATTCTTTTATTAAATAAGATTGATATATTAAAATCGTATCTAGTCTATTTTGTTTCTGAACAAGCTGTAAAAGTCTATCCAAATAGTTTTCCTGAATATAAATTGGCGCTAAATGGAATAGTAATATTTGATGATTATAAAAACTATTATTCTTATTTGATTCCTTTACTTTTTCAATAATGGCTTTGATCACTTTTTCAATGGTTTCAGTCCATTCTTCTTTTATAAAAGTTTTTTTCCATTGAACATAATATTCGGCAGAAAAAGTATTGCTATCAAAAGCAAACTTTCGAGAAAAATATCGCTCCATATTAATATCTTTTTCTAAAACTGCAATCTGCAGCAATATTTTCTCCCACTTCATTACAGTGCCTTTATGATGCTTATTTTCGGCAATTTTTATTCCATCTGCAAGAAGTTTTTTTGCTTTTTCGTAATTTTTTTCTTTTATAACCCTATCAATTTCCAAAGCTCTTATTTCTGGAACTTCCAGATTTTGCTGAATTAAATCCTCTATTTCTATTTTTTTTCCTAGTTTGATTAAAAAAGAAATTTTTGTTTCTATAAAAAACTTTTGATTATAATCATCTTTTTTTGACGATTCTATTTTAGCATCCAAAAACTGTATAAAATCGTCCGTTTTAGAAATAGTAATGCATAGTTCACCAAATAAATTAGTTAAATCACATCCAGTATCTCCGTAATTAAAATAAATTTTCTTTTGAAGTTCCATCTTCAAAAAAACAGCGATTTGATTTTTAAATTCGATTGAAGCAGGAGCTTTGCTAATTTGATATAATTGTTCAATAGCACTATTTAGAGAATCTGAAATATACCCATTACTATCATCACAGTATTCAAAAACAGCAGAAACTTCTTTTATTATAATTTTAATTATCGTGGAGGCATCTCTAAAATTGTTTTTTGACAAATAGGAATTGACTGTGTCTAAATAATGATTAAGTTCTTTTCCTAACTTATTTGATGCATGATAATCAACAAAACCTCTATAAGTGTATGTTTTTATCGTTTTTTTTATTTGTTCCGTGAATTTTTGTTCCAAGTCGAATGATTCGTCTTTTTCTGAAAAATAAATTGTAAATTCATCTTTAAAATTTTTATTTATTCCTGAATAATATTTTATAAAATTCTGATATTCTTTAATTTCAATTTTATTAAGCAAAGTATCAAAAGTAAATTTCTCCTTCTTAGCCGTTTTTTCAATGACTTCTCCTGATGCTACATCCATTGTTTTTTGTTCAAGAACTTTATATAAAACTGCTATAACATGTTTACATATGTCTCCATAATCATATGGACAATCACATTCCCATTCTTTAATTTCATTTTTAGCTCCTAATTCTATTTTTACATGATAATCATCTGTACCAAAAACATCGGCTTCCCAAATGTTTTTTTCGGTTTCTTCTATAAATTCAACATTTCCGTCATTAAAATATTCTTTTCCTCTTTTAAGGATTTTGGAATCTATCTGTTTTTCAAAATTCTGGAGTGTCATTTGCTTACTATTTTTATTGATATAACATGATTTTATTTGCAAACGTGCGCTAAAAACTAAGTAATTTAACTGCGTTTTGAATGTTTATTGCAGCTGTTTGAACAGATTTGACAATGAATTGAATATTAGTCATTCTTATTTAATTTTAACCGCAAAGAGATGCAAAGTGTTTTACAAAGTTTGCAATGGTTTTTGTTATTTACTTTTTTAATGTTATCAAAATTGAATTCAACTTTACTTTAGCCTTTTTTTATCTGGAGCCAAAAAGTTTTCTCCTGTTACTAAACTTTTCCCTGTTTTATCTTCTAAGGCTATACGTGCATTTTTTGCAATGGCTCCTCCTTTTTTACTTGCTTTCGCATTCTCTACAAGTCCTACAGCTTCATCACTTTCAGCAATTTGTCGGGTAGAAAGCTCTGCTAAAGCGGTAAAAATTAGTTCTGCCTCAGACATATGATCTCTCAAATTTTGAGATTTTAATCCTTTTACTTCCTTATGTTTCTTTACAGATAGTCCAGTCCATTCTTGGTGAATAATATTTGTAAGCATTGCAAATTTTTCATGTATTTTATTTTAATTTTGGAATTCAAGAATTCCACTGCGTTCCATTTCATCCTTCTTCTCTACTCCAGATTCTTTCCAATAATCAGTTAATTTATTACGAGTCTCCTGCCCTGTCATTCGCTATTGAATCCATTTCTCACTACGTCCTAAATTTTGCCAATTTTCGCGGGCGCGATCTAAACTTTGAGCTGGATCAGCCAATTCCTGAATTCTTTCATAACCTACTTTTGCCAACCATTGCTTAAAAGGTTCAGCTTTTGGAGAAGGAATAGATTGAATTAATCGTAATAAAGTTTCAGTATCTGCCGTGTCTGTCAATCTGTTTTTTCCATCTTCAGCAATCATTTTGAACTGTCGACAAACTGTCGACAGTTCAAATCCGTCTTCAGTTTTTACTCTAATTTTCATTTTATACCAATAGTCCCTTGGATTGAGACTATCTGTTAAAATCTGAATTACATCAATTACCGAGAAATATCAAATCTCCTTTTCAGCATCATAATGACTTCTTACTTTTTTTGCTCAAATAATTGTACTGGACTCATTGATTATGAATTACATTATTTATATTCTTCCCTTAAATTTTGAATCGACTAAAATAATATCTTTGTTTTTAATTTTAAGCCAATGAAAGTTTTATTAGTGTATTTTTTTATCGTAAATAGTATTGCCTTTATCTTAGCTGGATACGATAAATATTTAGCTGTTAAACATAAACGCAGAATTTCCGAAAATATGCTGTTTTCAATAACTGCTATTGGCGGTTGTGTTGGTTTGTTATTAGCAATGCTATTGTTTAGACATAAAACGAGTAAACCATCGTTTATGATAAAATATGCAGGTATTATCCTCCTCCAGATCGTATTCGCTTTCCTTATATTTTTTTATTACTATGATCTAGAAACTCTCGAGTGGTTTATGGTAAGTAATAGTAAATAGTTCTGTTTTTACATTGTTAATAACTACACAATATACTATTTATCAAACAAGTAAACCTAAAATTTTTAAAGATTTACCGATACTAATTCAGCTATATTCATTATTAATATTGTTATTATAAAGGCATAAAAACAGTAAACCTTCTTTTATAATAAAATAGTAGAACTGTCCTTGATAATCACAATTTAAAAAGTGTGTTTTACATATAGAATCGATTAATAAATACTGTTGCTTTTATGTTGTTAATAACTACATAATATATTATTAATCAATACATTAAACTTAAAATTTTTAAATATTTACTGATACTACTACCGCTATATTCATTATTAACATTGTTATTATAAAGACATAAAAACAGTAAACCTTCCTTTATAATAAAATACTAGAACTATCCTTGATAATCACAATCTAAAAAGTATTGTTTTACTTATAGAATCGATTAATAAAAGAGTTATTTTTATGTTGTTAATAACTACACAATCTATTATTTATCAAGTAATTAAATTAAAAAATTAAAACAATAAGCCGGATGAATTTTAAAAATCCGTCCGGCTTATTGTTTTATTTGGTGCGTAGCACCCGTTTTTTACTTTTTTACTGACAAGCAATCTTATTTACTCTGTTTTGGTGTCTTCCGCCTTCAAATTTAGTAGCCAAAAACGTTTCAACTATTTCTACTGCTTGTGGAATCGAAGTAAAACGCGCTGGAATACTTACAATATTTGCATCATTGTGTAAACGTGTTAAATAAGCAATTTCTTTAGTCCAGCATAAACCAGCTCTCACTTTTGGATGTTTATTAACAGTCATTGCAATTCCATTTCCGCTTCCGCAAATAACAATTCCAAAATCGGCCTTACCTTCAGTTACATCTGTAGCTACTGGATGTCCAAAATCCGGATAATCAACAGAATCTTCAGAATCTGTACCATAATTAGTTACCTCATATCCTTTTGCTTTAAGCATAGTAACAATTGCTTTTTTATATTCTGGTCCTGCGTGGTCATTTCCTATTGAAATTTTCATTATATATTGTATTAAAGTTGTGTTGTGCAAATTTAACCAAAGAATTTCAGATATACTTTACTAAACATTTGTTTATTTGCATTGCTGCAAAATGTGATTCTTTTTAAGATTTGAAGGATAAAAGTTAGTTGAATCATAACTTCCATTTTAACAGAATATTACAGAGTTATTAACTATTTTAATATTCTATAAATAATTGATAATCAGTTATAATTATTTAATGTTTTTGTTAAAATTTTATATTGTTAATAGCGAATGCTAATTCGTTGATATTCAGTTAACTTTAAATTAACATTATTTGTTAATAAGTTGAGATAGAAAATTAGAAGTTTTTTTTGGTTGTGTCGTAAAAAAACCTAATCCAAAACGTGAACTTATAAACCTAATAAAGTTTGCAGAATTTTTGGAAAAGTTATCAATACTAAAAAGTACATTTTCAACAAAAATCAACATATGAAGTTATCTACAAAATGAATTCATTTATAGTTGTTAACCAATGTTAATTAAAATATAAAAAGTCTTGTAAATTAATCCTTTGAGTAAATATAAGTATGTTAATAACTCAAGATAAGTAACCAAAACTTCATTTCAATACTTTTAAAAATAAATTTATATGACATATTAACACACTATAATAACAACCAAAAATTAATTAAATTTAAATTTTTCTTTTTTATATATATAATATATGTTAACAACTTCTAAAATTTAAAAAGAAAAAAATATTTGAGAAATTGAATTTAAACGATTGAAAGTGGATTATTGAGATTGTCTAGAATTTCCTGAACTCTTTCGAAATCCTCTGGATGAACGTTGAGTTTGATTCCGCCCAAAGCTGCCGAATAAAAAGGAACAACCGACAAGGTCATTTCGTTTTCCATAAAGTATGGAATTTCTTCTTGTTCCAATAAATGTTTTAGAACAACAGTTTCGTGCAGGTAATTGAATATAGCAATGGTTTTAAAGCTTTCCATAAAAGGTCTTTTCGTAAAGATACGAAAGTTATATTTTTAATAAAATGGGGTCTAAAAACCATTATCTGATATCTTCTTTGTAATTTTAAACCTTTAAGAAAAGATATATGAGTAAGAAAATTAGAAAACCGATAAAGAATGAGAAAGATTTCTCAAGTAAGATTATAAAAATTTTATCGCAAAATGCTAATAAACCATTTAATTACAAACAAATAGGAGCAAAGCTCGAACTTGACGACACTAAAAGTCGTAACCAAATTATAAAAGATTTAAAGATTCTGGCTTCTCAAAATAAGATTATAGAATCTGAACCAGGCAAATATTTAATCAAAGCAATCAGTCAGGATTACTACGAAGGTACGATTGATATGACAAGCCGTAAAACAGCTTATTTTATTTGTCCCGATTTTACAGAAGATGTTTTTATACCTACGAATAATTTAAATCGTGCACTGGATAAAGACAAAGTAAAAGTTTACGTTTATAACAGAAGAAAAGGAAAACGTCCTGAAGGTGAGGTTATTGAAGTAGTTGAAAGAAATAAAACAGATTTTGTTGGAGTTATTGACATCCAAAATAATTTTGCTTTTGTTTCTACTGCAAATCCAAAAATGTATACTGATATTTTTATTCCAAAGGATAAGATAGGTGAGGCTCAAAACGGTGATGTTGTTTTAGTTACGATAGAAGATTGGCCTAAACGTGCAGATAGTCCGTTTGGTTCGGTAGTAAAAGTTTTAGGTAAACCAGGAGAACATGATACCGAAATTCATGCTATTCTTGCTGAGTATGGTTTACCATCAGATTTTCCGACAGAAGTAGAGGTTTATGCACAAAAGATAGATACATCTATACAAGCCAGTGAAATTGCTAAGCGTCGTGATATGCGAGATACGCTTACGTTTACGATAGATCCAAAAGATGCAAAAGATTTTGATGATGCATTGTCATTTAAGAAGTTAGAAAACGGTAATTATGAAATCGGAATACATATTGCCGATGTTTCGTATTATCTCGAAGAAGGAACTATCCTTGATGATGAAGCCTATCAACGTGCTACATCAGTTTATTTGGTCGATAGGGTAGTACCAATGTTACCAGAGGTATTATCTAATTTTGCTTGTTCATTGCGCCCTAATGAAGAGAAATATACATTCTCGGCTATTTTTGAAGTTTCAGAAAATGCACAAGTTATTAACCAATGGTTTGGTAGAACAGTAATTTACTCAGATCAGCGATTTGCTTACGAAGAAGCGCAATATATCATTGAAACAAAAGATAATACTATTCCGGAAGAAACCTCTATTACAGGAAGTTCTTATGTTGTTTCGGATGAAATTGTAAATGCAACTTTAAAACTTGATGAATTAGCTAAAATTTTAAGAAAGAAAAGAATGGCAAATGGAGCTATTTCTTTTGATAAAGTCGAAGTGAAATTTGATTTGAATGCCGAAGGAGAACCTGAAGGTGTTTATTTTAAAATTTCGAAAGATGCCAATCATTTAATCGAAGAATTCATGCTTTTGGCAAATAGAAAAGTTGCTGAATACATTGGTAAACAAAAGAAAACATTTGTTTATAGAATTCACGATGAGCCAAATGAAGATAAATTAATTGCAATGCAATCTGTAATTGCTAAGTTTGGTTATAAGATAGATTTCCGTAATAAAGGAGATATTTCGAAATCATTAAATGCTTTAATGGAAGAGGTTAATGGTAAAAAAGAGCAAAACTTAATCGATACTCTTGCTATTAGAAGTATGAGTAAAGCCAAATATTCGACAGACAATATTGGTCATTATGGTTTAGCTTTTGATTATTACAGTCATTTTACTTCACCAATTCGTCGTTATCCCGATGTTATGGTACATAGATTATTACAATATTACCTAGACGGTGGAAAATCTGTAGACGAAGAAACATACGAAACTAAGTGTTTACATTGTTCGAATATGGAAGGTTTAGCAACAAATGCCGAGCGTGATAGTATTAAATACATGCAGGTTAAATACATGCAGGATCATAAAGACGAAGAATTTTTGGGAGTTATTTCTGGAGTTACAGAGTGGGGAATTTATGTAGAAATTGTATCCAATAAATGCGAAGGAATGGTAAGAATCAGAGAGATAAAAGATGATTATTATACATTCGATGAAAAACAATATGCACTGGTTGGTGCTACTTCAGATAAGATTTTACAATTAGGTGATGAGATTTACGTTAAAGTAAAAAATGCAGATTTAGTTAAAAAACAATTGGATTTTCATTTTTTAAGGAGAGCAGAATAAATAGTTAACATTTAAAAAAGAAAACATGAAAAAGGTAGTTATAGGCATTGCAATTTTATTTGTACAAATGTCATTTGGTCAGATAACCAAAAACTTAGGAGATTTTGATAAGGTTAAAGTATTCGATAAATTAAGTATAAAACTTATTCAAGGTTCAGAAAATAAAATTGTTATAAAAGGAGCCAGAGAAAGTGAAGTAGAAATTGTTAATAAAAACGGTGAGTTGAAATTAAGAATGCCTTTTCCTAAACTTATGTCTGGAGATGATGTTTCGATCCAGTTATATTACAAACGCATTGAAAGTATTGATGTAAGTGAAGGAAGTGTTGTTTCCAGTAAAGAAACTTTCAAGCAAACAACTATTGATTTAAATTCTAAAGAAGGTGGAGAAATCAATGTAATTTTAGATGTTGATAATGCCAAAGTAAGAGCAGTATCCGGAGGAACAATAAAAGTATCTGGTGATGCCAAAACGCAAGTTGCTAATTTAGGCTCAGGAGGAATCTTGAAAGCAAAAGGATTACATACCTCACAAACGACAATAAACGTTTCTGCGGGAGGAAATGCCGAAATCTATGCTACTACCTTAGTTGATGCAAAAGTAAACGCTGGAGGCTATATTTACATATATGGTAAACCAAAACAAATTAATCAAAAAACTGTTCTGGGCGGTAAGATCGAAGAGAAAGAATAAATCGAAATTGTATTTTAATGATAAATGATATTTTAGCAGGGATTCCATGGGGAGTTTTTTTAAGCTTTATGGTTGGCCCGGTATTTTTTATATTACTTGAAACAAGTATTACCAAAGGTTTTAGAGCTGCACTAGTTTTTGATCTTGGTGTAATTTTAGGAGATATATTCTTTATAGCAATTGCTTATTTAGGAAGTTATCGATTAATAAAAAGTTTACAGGATAAACCTGCACTTTTTATATTTGGTGGAATCATTATGCTGGCTTATGGTATTATTTCGTTTGTTAAACTCAAAAAAGAAGAGAAGTTTAATGATGAAGAAATTGATCGTGATATAATCAAAAGAAATTATGCGAGTCTTTTTGCCAAAGGTTTCTTATTAAACGTTATTAATATTGGAGTTCTGGGTTTTTGGATGGCTATAATCATTTCTATAGGTCCAAAATTAGAAATGCAAACCTCTAGAATGATGACATTTTTTATTACAGTTATATTAACTTATTTAGTGATTGATTGTATAAAAATTGCTTTAGCAAAACAATTAAAATCTAAAATGACACCTACTAATATTCTTAAAATTAAAAAGGGAATTAGTATTGTTTTGATGGTTTTTGGATTTGTTTTAATAGTTCAGGGATGGTTTCCAAAAGAAAAACAAATGGTTAGAAACGCTTTTGAAAAGATAGAAAAGTAGTTGTTAATAACTCAATAATATAGGTTTAAACCTCTCATTACGAGAGGTTTTTTTATGTTCATAAACGAAAGTATTATACATAAAACTAAATACAGACTTGTCTTTCTGAGAAAATGGATTGAGTATTTACTCTATTTCTAAATATGATAATCATAATTCAGTCATTTAAAAGATTGAAATAAGATAAAGTATTTTTTAGATTGTAGAGTTATTAGATGGAATTCGACTCCGCTTAGTCTGACAATATTGAGGAAAAATTAAGCACAAAAAAAACCTCCAAATTTCTTTGAAGGTTTTTGAGGCATCGTCCGGATTCGAACCGGAGTAGGAGCTTTTGCAGAGCCCAGCCTAGCCGCTCGGCCACGACGCCATTGTTGAACGGATGGCAAAAGTAACCATAATCTTTAAATTTTAAAAACTTAAAGCCAACTATTTTTATTTTTTTTATAAGAAATCATTTTAGATATGATTTATCCACAAAATTATTTCTTTCTAGTATCTTTCATCCTAATAGTAACCGACTCAACATCACCGCCAATAGGAGGATTAATTTTAGATACTTCGACTATTGTTTTTGTAATCATAGGTATTTCTTCCAGAACCCTAGTATTGATTCTTTTGGCAACATGTTCTAATAATTTTGATCGAATTGCCATTTCTTCTTCAACAATTTTGTTTAAATGTACATAATCTACTGTATCGGCAAGATGATCAGAGTCTGCAGATTTTCTTAAATTAGCATGAATTTCTAAATTCACTTCGTAATCAGATCCAATTTTTCCTTCTTCAATTAAACATCCGTGGTAAGAAAAAGTACGGATATTTTTTAGCTTAATAATTCCCATTTTAATTTTAATTTCTTGTTCTAAGTTTCAGGTTTACTGAGAAGTTTCTAAAGAAAAATGTAAACTGTAAACCTAAAACTGTAAACTTTTTTATCTTTGCTAAAATTACTATAAAATAATGGCATCAGAAGAGAAATCACTCAATTTTATTGAACAAATCATAGAAGAAGATTTAAAATCAGGTCTATCAAAAAATAAACTTCATTTTCGTTTTCCACCAGAACCAAATGGTTATTTACACATTGGTCACGCAAGTTCTATTGCATTAAATTTTGGTTTAGGAATTGATTATCAATCTCCTGTAAATTTACGTTTTGATGATACCAATCCCGAAAAAGAAGAACAAGAATTTGTTGATGCAATTAAAAAAGATGTAGAATGGCTAGGTTATACTTGGGCAGAAGAACGTTATGCATCCGATTATTTTCAACAATTATATGATTGGGCAGTTTTATTAATTAAAAAAGATAAAGCTTATGTTGATAGTCAATCATCTGAAGATATGGCGATCCAAAAAGGAACTCCATCAACAACAGGTACAGATAGTCCATATAGAAACCGTTCTGTAGAAGAGAATTTAGACTTATTCGAAAGAATGAGAAATGGTAAATTTGAGGCTGGAACTCATATTCTTCGTGCAAAAATAGACATGAAATCAACTAATATGTTGATGCGTGATCCTATCATGTACAGAATTTTGCATAAAGAACATCATAGAACTGGTGATGCATGGAAAATTTATCCAATGTATGATTGGGCACATGGACAAAGTGATTATCTGGAAGAAATTTCACATTCATTTTGTACACTAGAATTTTTGCCTCACCGTGAATTATACGATTGGTTTTTGGACCAAATTATAGATGATAATAAACTACGTCCTAAGCAAAGAGAATTTGCAAGACGTAATCTTTCGCATACAGTTGTAAGCAAAAGAAAGTTACAACAATTAGTTAAAGAACAACATGTTAACGGTTGGGATGATCCAAGAATGTCAACTATTTCTGGATTGAGAAGAAGAGGATATACAGCTGCTTCATTACGTAATTTTGCTAATTCAACAGGAATTGCAAAACGTGATAATTTAATAAGTGTATCTGTTTTAGAGTTTTGTATTCGTGAAGATTTAAACAAAATTGCACCTCGTGTAATGGCAGTTTTAGATCCCATAAAATTGGTTATTAACAATTATCCTGAAGGAAAAGAAGAATGGCTTGAAGCCGAAAATAACCAGGAAGATGAAAGCGCAGGATTCAGAAAAGTTCCTTTTTCTAGAGAATTATATATAGAAAGAGAAGACTTTTTAGAAGAAGCTCCTGCTAAATTTTTCCGTTTAACATTAGGAAAAGAAGTACGTCTTAAAAATGCATATATCATTAAAGGAGAAAGTGTTATAAAAGATTCTAATGGTAATATTACCGAAATTCATGTTACTTATGACACCGATTCTTTAAGCGGAAGTGGGAGCGAAGCAAGCCAACGCAAAGTATCTGGAACCTTACATTGGGTTTCGATTGCTCACGCTATAGAAGCCGAAGTTCGTTTATACGATCGTTTGTTTACAGATGAAGCACCAGATAGTTATAAAGAGAAAAATTTCTTAGATTTTGTTAATCCAAATTCATTAGAAATTGTTACCGGATTTGTTGAACCAAGTTTATCAACATCTCAAAATGAAGATAAATTTCAGTTCCAACGTTTAGGTTATTTTACCGTTGATAAAGATTCAACTCCTTCAAAATTAGTATTTAACAAAACTGTTGGACTTAAAGATGCTTGGGAAGAAAAAGGTAAAAAAGAAGAAAATAGCATTAATAATTCCTTAAAAGAAATCAACAAATATTTTAAAGTTGAAACTAAACCGGAACGCTTAGCAATTGAAAATGCAATAGGGGAGACCATCGCAACTATTTCTAGTTTTTCTTTATTGCAAAATTCTTTCAAAAAGAATATTAATAATAATAAGAGTTCTTTGTTGTTTGCTAATTTCATCTTGAAGTTTTCAAATTTAAAATCTTCTGATTTTGATGTTGAAGAAATCAAAAAGTTTTATACAATGTCCTTACGAAGTGAATCTACTTATGTTCGATCGAAAGCACTTTTGAATTTAAGAGATAAAGAATCAGATTCTGAATTTGTAAAACAGTTTGAAGAAGAAATTCAAAAATTAAATTCAAATCCTCCAAAAAATGCTTCCGATAGAGAAAAGGAACTTTTGGAAGAAATGTTAAAAAAATAATATCAATTTTATTTATCGAAAAGCGCTTTTTATAAGCGCTTTTTTTATTATTTATAATTTCTATCTAAAATTAAAATTATATAGATTTATTAGATTGAAATCAACCTCCATAAATTGATTTTAAGACGTTTTTTATAATCAGTCAGTATAATTACCGTTTTTATAAAAATGATTAATTATCGTTCTTTATTTTAATTTTAGACTTAATTTCAAGATGATTTTGTCGTTGTTAACATCGAAATGTTTATAAGTACAAGATATTTACAATTCTGATGTATTTTGCACGATATTCAATTCAATTTTTCACTTTGCTACTGTTTTACATTTCTGTTTTTTACATTTCATATTTAAAATAATTTCGATTCCTCTAAAAATAATTCTGCTCATTGAAAAAATATTTTTCAAAAATGAGATAAAACTAAGTATCAATTTTAATTATGTAAATTTTATAATATTTATATTTTATCTATTATTAGTATTAATTATTGTTTTTATAATTTTTATAGTTTTTATAGATTAAAAACAGCTTTCATATATTGTTTTTAAGACGCTTTTATAATTATGATGACTCTTTTGTTGGTTTAGTAAAAATAATTGATTAGAATTCTTTATTTTAATTTTAGACCTAATTTCAATATGATTTAGTCATTGTTAACATTGAATTGTTTATAAGTACAGGATCTTTCCAATTTTGATATATTTTGGACAACTAACAATTCTATTTTTTGTTTTGTCTGTATTTTACTTTTTAGATTTTAAAAAATGGAATTTTAAGATTATTTAGATTCCTCTTAAAATAGAAATCTGTCAACTAATAAAATTTTATTGCAAAAATAGGTTTAGAGTTAAGTATCATTTTTAATCATATAAAATGCAAATTTTTATAGTTTTCACTATTATCAGTATTTGTTATAGTTTTTTATTTAAGTATAGTTTTTATAGATTAAAAACAGCTTCCATAGATTGTTTTTAAGGCGTTTTCTGAAATTGGATAACTCTAATATTGGTTTTGTAAAAAGGATTAATTAGCGTGCTTTATTTTAATTTTTAGTCAAATTTAGACTGGTTTAACGGGTTCTTAACATAGAAATTGTCATAAAAGTGTTATTTTTATAAAAACCCAAAAAGGCAATTTTTAAAATGTCAATTTGACTCATTTTAAAAATAAAAATGGAATGGGCTATGATTGAAAAATCATTTCTTAAATCTCAAAATTTGTAATTATGTAAATTTTAGTTTTTGATTGATTTTAAACAAAATTCTAAAAATTGATTTATCGTTTGTATTTTGATTGTGATTTAGTTTTGATAATACTTTTTTTAAAGTGTTTTTTCAACTCCATATCATAATTAGTAAAATCGCCTAAATTAGTTTTTTGCTTATTTTAAAATTATTTATTTCATTTTTAAAAATCTGCTTTACGAGGTTTAATTTATATTTTAAACTTAATAACAGTATTTATGAAAATTAAATTTTTAATCTTAGGTATATTATTTACAAGTTTTGCTTTTTCGCAAACTCATAAAATAGTGAAACATAATGGAGAACAATTAGATGTTAATTATATAAAGCAAGATAATGATCTTCTTTATTATTCATTGAATGGAAGTATGGAACAATTTACGATTAGTAAATATGCTGTTTCTTCTTTGAACGAAAATGGAAGTTCAAAATCGGAATCTATTTCTCCCAAAATTATTGTTTCGAATAAAAAGGATTATAGTTCAGTGAAAGTTTTGAAACCAAGCCAAACTATTGGACTCAAAGAAGTTGAAATTTTTTCTGGAATGGCTACAAAAACTAAGGGAGAATCTCCTTTGGCTTTAAGAGAGCAAACAGAAAGACGTATTAAAACTAAGTCTGCAGATAATGGTTATCCATTTGTTTCTATTGTCGAAAAACCAGATGGAAAATACCAGGCAGTTGCTTACATATATTAAAATTATATTAAACATATATTAATCAGAATTTTATCTATCAAATTTGATTACCTTTATTATTAACTTTTAAAATTTATAGTTATGTCAAACAACACAGGAAACACAATATTGGCACTTCTTACTGGTGCAGCGATAGGAGCAGGGATTGGAATTTTGTTTGCACCAGATAAAGGTTCAAAAACCAGAGGACGTATTAAACATGGGATTGATGATGCAAAACATCATTTAAAACATAAATTAGAATCTTCGACTGATGAATTACGTGAAAAGTTTTTGAATGCGAAAGAAGATTTAGATGGAACTTATGAAAATTTACTTTCTAATATGAGTTATAAAACCGAAGAAGTAATTACGTTTCTTGAATCTAAATTGGCTGACTTAAAAACACAGAACGCGAAACTTCATAAATAAATAGCTTTATTTTAAGGCATTAAGCAAAGTACACATTGAATTTTATTGTTATTGTTTCAAAATTTTTAATTAATTTTAAGAATTACAATACTTTGGTTTCATTGTGTACTTTGCATTTTTTATTAAAATCAATTAAAATTGTTATTATGGCTTTTGAAGAATTAAAAGAACATACCGAAAATATCCAAGATCAGGCGAAAGCTTATGTTGATAGTCATCTTGCTTATTATAAGCTGTGGGGTTTTAAAGTAGCAATGAAATCTACAACAGTAATTTTTAAATTCATTTTACTTTCATTGTGCTTCTGTATGGTCATGTTATTTGGATCTTTTGCTGCAGCTTTTGCAATTAGCAATGCATTAGGAAGTTATACTTTTGGTTTTCTTATTGTAGCTGGATTATATTTGATAGCGACAATACTTATTTTCTTTATAAGAGATAAAATAGTTGAAGGCCCAATTCTAGGTAAATTTTCACATATCTTTTTTAACGACTAAACTATGGAAACTAAAAAGTACTCATCATACGCGCAAATTGATAGAGAATTGGAAATTTTGAAAATAGAGAAACAAATTAATTATCAAAAATTAGTTTTAAGTGTTCAAAAAACCAAGGAGTCTTTAGAGCCTCATAATATAATTAACGGATTCTTGGGATCTTATAAAACGATTCTTTCGAATTCTTATATGAAAATAATTCAAGCTGCCATTCCATATTTAATAGGATGGTTTATGAACAAAAAAAGAGGCCATTAGCCTCTTTTTTTATATGAATTTTTGTGATTATTCTGTTGCTTCTGGAGTTTCAGGAGTTTCATAATCTGGTTTTATATCCGTTTTTGGTTTAACCTTTTTATTGTTTTTCTTCATCATTTCACCAACTTGATTTGAAGCACTAAAAGATGCAACCATATTATTCAACATATCGCTTCCTGCTTGTGGCGAATTTGGTAATAAAATTAAGTTTGAATTTGCATCTGCACCAATTGCTTGTAGTGTATCATAATGTTGAGTAACTACAATTAATGCTGAAGCTTCTTGAGAATTAATTCCAACTTTATTCAACACATCAACACTTTCTACAAGACCTCTTGCAATCTCTCTTCTTTGATCGGCAATACCTTGACCTTGTAATCTCTTGCTTTCTGCTTCAGCTTTTGCTTTTGCAACAATCCTAATTCTAGATGCTTCAGCCTCAAATTCTGCTACAGTTTTTTCTCTATCAGCAGCATTAATTCTGTTCATCGCATTTTTTACCTGGATATCTGGATCAATATCAGTTACCAATGTATTGATAATTGTATATCCATAAGTTGTCATTGCTTCGTTCAATTCTCTTTTTACTGCAATTGCAATATCATCTTTTCTTTCAAAAACATCATCCAATTTTAGTTTCGGAACTTCGGCACGAACAACATCAAATACATAAGAAGTAATTTGATCGTGTGGATATTCTAATTTATAGAAAGCATCATAAACGGTTTCTTTGATAACCATAAATTGTACAGATACTTTAAGTTTTACAAAAACATTGTCTTTAGTTTTTGTTTCAATGATCACATCAAGCTGTTGAATTTTAAGATTCACACGTCCGGCAATTCTATCAATCATGGGTATTTTTAATTGTAAACCGGAAGTTCTCACACTTAGAAATTTTCCAAAACGTTCTATAATTACAGATGTTTGTTGTTTCACCGTAAAGAACGAGGACAGGAAAATAAATAATCCGAAGATTATAAGGATAATAAAAGGAATGTTCATAACAGATAAATTTAGTTTAAATATTAATTGTCAAATTACGAAATTTCTTCCATTTTAAAACGTTATGTTTTCATTAAAATAAAAAAGCGTTAAGAATCCCAGTTTTTGGTCTTCCTAACGCTCTTATAATTGTTGGCTTTATTTGTTTATAAAGTCACTATTGCTTTCTGAATTCTTGAGATTGTTTCTTCTTTTCCAATGATTTCTACAATGTCAAATAGGTGAGGACCTTTGAGAGCTCCAACTAAACTCAAACGGAAAGGTTGCATTACTTTACCCATACCGATTTCATTTTTTGTCATCCAATCTTTTACTATAGTTTCAATATTTACAGATGTAAAATCTTCAATATTTTCTAGAACAGATGTTAGTTCTTGCATTAAAGCTGGAGTTTCTTCTTTCCAGTTTTTGCTTGCTTTTTCATCATAAGATGTTGGCGCCTGGAAAAAGAAATCACTTAATTCCCAAAATTCAGAAACAAAATGAGCACGTTCTTTTATCAAAGAAACGATTTTTGTAAGCTTCGTTATGTCATCCTGAGCGGAGTCGAAGGACGAGAATCCTTTTTCAACTAAAATAGGAGTGAAGTCTTTGGCTAAATCTTCATTATTTTGTTTTATCAAATGTTGGTGATTGAACCATTTGTTTTTTTCTGGATCAAATTTTGCTCCCGATTTATGAACTCTGTTCAAATCAAATGCTTCTACTAATTCATCTAAAGAAAAGATTTCTTTGTCAGTTCCATCATTCCAACCTAATAAAGCTAGGAAGTTTATAACTGCTTCTGGGAAAAATCCTTTTTCTCTGTAACCAGATGAAACACCTTCTTCTGTTTTCCACTCTAATGGGAATACTGGGAAACCAAGTTTATCACCATCTCTTTTAGATAATTTTCCGTTACCAATTGGTTTTAAAATTAATGGTAAATGTGCAAATTCTGGAGCATCCCAACCAAAAGCTCTGTATAATAAAACGTGTAAAGGCATAGATGGTAACCATTCTTCACCACGAATTACATGAGATGTTTCCATCAAATGGTCATCTACAATATTTGCCAAATGGTAAGTAGGCATACCATCACTTTTAAACAAAACTTTATCATCTAAAAGATTAGTTTCAAACTTAACTTCACCACGAATAATATCTTGTAAATGTAATGTTTCGTTAACCGGAGTTTTAAAACGGATTACATAATGTTCACCATTTGCAATTCTCTTAGCAGTTTCTTCTGCAGAAATTACTAGAGAAGTATCTAGTTTTTCACGATTATGATGATTGTATATAAATGTTTTTCCTTCGGCTTCGTGTTGTTTTCTATGAGCATCTAATGATTCTGGGGTATCAAATGCATAATAAGCCCATCCCGAATTGATCAATTGATCGGCATATTGTAGGTATAATTCTTTACGATCACTCTGACGGTAAGGTCCAAATTTTTCATTTTTACCTACAGTTTCTTCAGGAGAAATTCCTAACCATTCTAATGCTTCCATGATATATTCTTCGGCACCAGGAACAAAACGGGTTTGGTCAGTATCTTCAATTCTAAGATAAAAAACACCGTTATGTTTTTTTGCAAATAAATAATTAAATAGGGCAGTACGAACACCACCAATATGTAATGGTCCTGTCGGACTTGGTGCAAAACGCACACGAACTTGCTTTGACATTTGTTTAAATTTTGATGCAAAGATACGATTCTAATTAGAGAATTTGAAAATGAGTTTTAATGTGATAATGTGTTGCTTGCAGTTCAATTGACTAATTTTCTAATTGATCATTATCTAATTAAAATTACTACTTTTATAGGTTATAAGTAAAACAGATTACTATTTTGAAAACAGTTCCATTTATATATCAAAAGTTAGAGGATTTTATCAGGAAATATTACACCAATGAGTTGATTCGAGGCTTGCTTCTTTTTACTGGATTTGGTTTATTATACTTTTTATTTACCCTTTTCATTGAATATTTTCTTTGGTTAAAGCCAGTAGGAAGAACACTATTATTCTGTGCTTTTATATGTGTAGAAGTTTTTCTGTTATTTCGTTTTATAATGTTTCCCGTTTTTAAACTATTCAAACTTCAAAAAGGAATTGATTACAATCAGGCTTCAGCTATTATTGGTAATCATTTCACTGATGTAAATGATAAACTAACAAACTTTTTGCAGCTTTCTGCTGAGGATAATAATGGCGATAGATCAGAATTGATGTTGGCTTCGATAGAACAAAAAGCAAATTCATTACAACCAATTCCTTTTAGTAATGCTATAAATCTTAATGCAAATAAGAAATATTTACCTCTTGCATTAATACCAATTCTTTTCTTTTTAGTTTTTTATGTTTCTGGAAACAGCAATATTCTTTCTCAAAGTTTGAATAGGGTAGTGCACTTTAATGCTGCTTTCTTACCACCAGCTCCTTTTAAGTTTGTGGTTTTAAATTCTAATTTACAAACAGAACAAAACAAAGACTTCATTCTTCAAGTTCAGTCAGAAGGGAAAGTAATTCCTGAGAATGTTATGATTCATATTGATAACGAAAGTTATTTTATGGAATCTACTAAACCTGGAGTTTTCGAATTCAAGATTGAGAAACCTAGTACTAATGTTGAATTTTATTTAGAAGGTAATCTTGTTACTTCTCCTTCATATGAATTGAAAGTTATTACAGTTCCGTCTATTGCAAACTTCGAAATGCAATTAAATTTTCCGTCTTATTTAAATAAAAAGAATGAAACTATTAGTGGAACGGGTAATGCAATCTTACCAGAAGGTACTCGTGTAACTTGGAAAATGAATACTAAATCGACTCAAAATGTTGATTGGAAAGAAGGAAGTTCGTCTATTCCTTTTGCTAAAGCAGAAAACAGCTTTGTTTTATCTAAAAATATAACTCAAAATACAGAATATCAAATTCTTACATCTAATAATAAGGTTAAAAACTACGAAAAACTCAATTATCAGCTTTCAGTTATCAAAGATCAGTTCCCAACAATCAGTGTAAGTGTTGCTCCCGATAGTTTGAAGCTTGGTAAGGACTATATGTTGGGACAATTATCTGATGATTATGGATTGTCGAAACTACAAGTTGTGTACTACGAACACAACAAACCTAACACTGCCAAACGTGGAACAATTGCCATTAAGAACAATGTTTTCGATCAGTTTGTTTTTTCTTTCCCAAGTAACCTCCCTGTTGAGCAAGGTGTATCTTATGAATATTATTTTGAAGTTTTTGATAACGATGCACCGCATAATTTCAAGAGTGCAAAGTCAACTGTATTTTCAGATAGAGTTGCTACTAATGATGAATTACATGAGCATGACTTAGAACAACAAAATAGTAATATTAATGCTTTATCTAAATCTTTAAAAAGTCAGGATAAGCAAATTTCCGAATTAGAAAAGCTTCAAAAAGTAGGTAAGGAAAAGAATAATTTAGAGTTTAAAGACCAACAAAAAGTAAATGATTTCATCAAACGTCAGAAGCAACAGGACCAAATGATGAAAGAATTTGCAGAGAAGATGAATAAGAATTTGGATAAGTTCAAGACGGAAAAGAAAGATCAGACCATCGAAGATTTACAAAAGAGATTGGATAATGCTGATAAAGATTTAGAGAAAAATCAAAAGTTGATGGACGAACTTAAAGATTTAAACGATAAAATTAAGAGCGAAGAATTATTTGATAAGATAGATAAGTTTAAACAGATTTCTAAAAATCAATCGAAGAATCTAGAGCAATTAGTTGAACTTACAAAGAGATATTATGTATCTAAAAAGGCAGAACAATTAAAAGATAAACTAGATAAGTTAGCAGATAAACAAGAGCAGCTTTCTAATAAAGACAAAGAGAATACTTCTCAAAAGCAGGATGAGATTAATAAAGAATTTGATAAACTTCAGCAAGACTTAAAGGATTTAAAAGAGGAGAATAAGTCATTGAAATCTCCAATGGAAATTCCTGCTGATGCTAGTAAAGAAAAAGATATTGATAACGATTTGCAAAAAGCATCTGAAGAGTTAAAGAAGAATAATAGCGCTGGAGCTAAACCTAAACAGAAGAATGCTGCTAAAAAAATGAAAGACATGGCAGCCAAAATGAAAGAGGGAATGGAAGGTTCTGAGCAGGAACAACTAGAGGAAGATGTAAAGATGTTACGTCAGATTCTTGACAATCTCTTGGCTTTTTCTTTATCTGAGGAGGCAGTTATGCTACAGTTTAAATCTCTTAAACTTGGTTCTTCTGTGTTTAATAAGAATATAAAAATTCAGCAAAACTTAAAGTTGCAATTCAAACATATTGATGATAGCTTGTTTGCTCTGTCTTTACGTAACCCAAAAGTAGCCGAAGATGTTACCAAAGAAATAGGTAATGTACAATATAATATGGATAAAGCTTTGGAGACTTTAACCGATGTCCAGATTCCCAAAGGTGTTTCTCATCAACAGTATGCTGTTTCTTCTGCTAATAAACTGGCAGATTTCCTGAGTGATTTATTAAGCAATATGCAAATGTCTATGTCGGGTGCTAGTTCAGGTAAGCCTAAACCAGGTCAAGGAGAAGGTATGCAATTGCCGGACATTATGAAAAAGCAAGAAGGGCTAGGTAAGAAAATGAAAGATGGAATGGAGAAAGGTCAGGAGCAAGGTAGGGGAAAAGAAGGTAAGAATGGTAAAGATTCTAAGTCTGGTGGTAAAGGAAAGTCTGGTGAAAATGGAGATAATGGAGAAGATGGAGAAGGAAATGCTCAGGAGATAATGGAAATTTATAAAGAACAAGTTCAGCTTAGAGAAGCTTTGCAAAAAGAATTAGCTAAACAAGGTCTTGGTCCTAATGGTCAAAATGCATTTGACCAAATGAAACAACTCGAAAAACAATTATTAAACAAAGGATTTAAGAATGAAAATTTGCAGCGTATATTGAATATACAACAAGAACTATTAAAACTTAATAATGCTGTTCAGGAACAAGGTCAGGAGAACAAGCGACAATCCGAAACAAATAGAAAAGAATTTAATAATCAATCGAATGCGTTGCCAAGGTCATTATCAGATTATTTAAATAGCATAGAGATTTTAAATAGACAATCATTACCTTTGCGCTCGAATTTTAATCAAAAGGTTCAAGAATATTTTAATACAAAATGATCAATTTTAATTACGAGACAGACTTTGTTTTAGATAACGAAGTGGCGTTTGAAGAGTGGCTATCGGCTGTAATTCTTTCAGAGAATAAAAAAGAAGGGGAGATAAGTTATATATTTTGTAACGATGAATACCTTCATAAAATAAACGTTGAGTATCTTAATCATGATACCCTTACGGATATTATCAGTTTTGATTATACTGTTGGCAACGAACTAAACGGTGATATATTTGTTTCTGTTGAAAGAGTTCGTGACAACGCAACGGATTTTAACGTTCCATTTGAGAATGAATTGAAGCGAGTATTGGCTCATGGGATATTACATTACTGTGGATATAAGGATAAATCCGAAAGTGAAGCAGCTTTAATGCGCTCTAAGGAAGAGGAAAAAATTTCAATGTTCCACGTGGAACGTTAATTAAATCCCAACATCTCAAACAACATGTTCCACGTGGAACATGAGTTTTAAGTTTTACTTTATGTGTTCCACGTGGAACATGAAATTATTTTAATTTGTTTCTGAGTTGTTTCGAATGTGAAGCATTAAGAAAAAATCTATATCAAAATGTTTTTAGAAGAATACGATGTTATTGTAGTTGGCGCAGGTCATGCTGGTTCAGAGGCTGCGGCAGCAGCCGCAAATCTTGGATCGAAGACTTTGCTTGTAACAATGAGTTTGCAAAACATTGCTCAGATGTCTTGCAACCCTGCAATGGGAGGAATTGCCAAAGGGCAAATTGTACGTGAGATTGATGCGCTTGGTGGATATTCAGGAATCGTTTCCGACCGCACGGCAATTCAATTTAAGATGTTGAACAAATCCAAAGGCCCAGCAATGTGGTCGCCAAGGGTTCAAAGTGATCGAATGCGTTTTGCCGAAGAATGGCGAATGATGTTGGAGGGAACTCCAAATCTTGATTTTTACCAAGAAATGGTCAAAGGATTGATAATTGAAAACGGAAAGATAAAAGGAGTTAGAACTTCACTTGGAATTGAAATTCGTTCCAAATCGGTTGTTTTGACAAACGGAACTTTCTTGAACGGTTTGATTCATATCGGAGATAAACAATTTGGTGGAGGTAGAGCTGGCGAAAGTGCTGCATACGGAATTACAGAGGATTTGGTTCAGGCAGGTTTTGAATCTGGAAGAATGAAAACTGGAACGCCTCCACGAGTGGATGGGCGTTCTTTGGATTATTCTAAAATGAACGAAGAAAAAGGAGATGCTAAGCCTGATAAGTTTTCATACTCGGATGTCACTTCACCGCTGGTTCATCAAAGATCGTGTCACATGACTTATACGTCCTTGGATGTTCATGATATTTTGAGATCTGGTTTTGATCGTTCTCCAATGTTTAACGGAAGAATAAAAAGTATCGGCCCTAGATATTGTCCTTCGATAGAAGATAAAATTAATCGTTTTGCTGATAAAGAACGTCATCAGTTATTTGTGGAGCCAGAAGGGTGGAATACTTGTGAGGTTTATGTAAATGGATTTTCTACTTCTTTACCAGAGGATATTCAGTTTAAAGCTTTGCGTTCAGTTGTTGGTTTTGAAAAGGTGAAATTTTTCCGCCCAGGTTACGCTATCGAATATGACTACTTTCCGCCAACGCAGCTAAAGCATACGCTTGAAACTAAATTAGTCGAGGGTTTATATTTTGCGGGACAAATAAACGGAACGACAGGATATGAAGAAGCAGCTTCTCAAGGTTTGATGGCTGGAATAAATGCACATTTGAAAGTACACGAAAAAGCACCATTAATTTTAAAACGTGATGAAGCGTATATTGGTGTTTTAATAGATGACCTAATTACGAAGGGAACAGAAGAACCTTATCGTATGTTTACTTCTCGTGCAGAGTATAGAACATTGTTGCGTCAAGACAATGCCGATTTCAGATTAACGCCAATGTCTTACGAAATTGGTTTAGCTTCGGAGAAACGTTTGCGTAGAATGGAGCATAAATTGAATGAATCTGAAAAAATGGTTGCTTTTTTCAAAGAAACGAGTGTTTCTGTTGTAGAAGCGAATCCGATTTTGGAATCTAAGGGAACAGCTCTAATTTCTCAAGGAGATAAAATGTTTAAAGTTTTCTCTCGTCCTCAAATCGATTTGGAGGATATTATGAAATTTGATAAAGTAAAAGAATATATTGCAGGGAATGATGTAGATCAGGAAATCCTCGAACAAGCCGAAATTCAAGTTAAGTATTCTGGTTATATTGAAAAAGAAAGAAATAACGCGGATAAGTTAACAAGACTTGAAGAAGTGAAAATCCCTGAAAATTTTGATTATAATAAAATTAAATCAATGTCGATTGAAGCAAAGCAAAAACTTGGTAAAATTCGTCCTGTGACAATTTCCCAAGCTTCAAGAATAAGCGGAGTTTCTCCAAGTGATATTTCGGTATTATTGATTTACATGGGAAGGTAAGTTTCTTAGTATTCGATACCAGTATTCAGTTTTTAGTCTCAGTATGCTGGAATTTGAAATATTAGACATTAAGCTGTTTTGTGAAAATTTGATTATTTTCAATTAGTTCGTATTATAAGTAGAGACGCACAGTAGTGCGTCTTTTTATGGTTTTGTTATTTCACACGTTTGGATTATTTTTTTAGTTTTTAGTGCCAAAGCTTCGGTTTGGGTTGGAAATGTTTGTAGTATTTAAATATTTTAAAGAAATTTGTTCTGTTGCTCTAAACTGAGAATGTAAACTAAAAACCGAAACTGAAGAATGTTCCACGTGAAACTACTTTGGGAATACTTGATTTTGCTGAGAATTTCTGGTTTTGAATTTATTCCAAAATGTATCGCAATGATTCGAGAACGAAATTTAAAATATTTATGTTCCACGTGAAATCAGTTTGTTTGATCGTTGTTTTATAGAATGATTTTTTTGATCTCAAGGAAATCTAAAATCTATTCTGGAACTTGGAGACTGAAATCTATAATCACTATGTTCCACGTGAAACTACTTTGCGAATGCATGATTTTGTTGAGGAAATTGAATTTTTAAATTTTAGAATATGACGATAGTTCAGGTAGAAGTTTTATCATTAGAACAAAATAATTCCTTATTGCAACTTTGGAACAATGAATACCCAGAGAAACTAAAATATAATACAATTAAAGATTTTGACTTGTATTTAAACGGTTTATCTAATTTAAAACATCATTTGTTAATTGATGGTAGAAATAAAATTAAAGGATGGGCGTTTACTTTTTTTAGAGATGATGAAGATTGGTTTGCAATAATTGTAGACAATCAAATTCAGGGAACAGGTAAAGGTTCATTATTGATTGAAGAATTAAAAAAAAACAACACTAATTTGAATGGGTGGGTTGTAGATCATAACAATGATTTAAAACAGGATAATGAACCGTATAAATCGCCGTTGTTGTTTTATGTGAAAAATGGCTTTACAGTTTGTAATGAAACAAGAATGGAAAACGAAAAAATATCAGCAGTCAAAATTAATTGGAAGCATTAAATAGAAAATAAAATATTTAAGTACAATAAACCCTAAAAATGATAAATTTCGTTTTTAGGGTTTACTATAAAAATAAACCAAAAATACCTATAATTAAAAAATGGACGTTTTAAACAAAAAACACTTTCTTACTGTAAAAGATCATTCGGTTTCTAAAGAAACTTTTGAATTGTATCATGATGAAACTTTGGACATGTTAATCACATCTCCACAACCAAACGAAAATAATTTGGGGAAATATTACGAAAGTGAAGATTATATTTCGCACACAGATAACAAACGTTCGTTATTTGAAAAAGCATATCACATTGTGAAAAATATTGCTTTAAAAAATAAATTGGATTTGATCAATTCTCAAAATCCGCAAAAAGGAAGAATTTTAGACATTGGTGCCGGAACCGGAGATTTTTTATTAACAGCTAAAGAAAATGGTTGGGAGACTGTTGGAGTAGAACCGAGCGACAGAGCAAAATCTATTGCTATAAAAAAGGGGATTTCTTTTGTTGAAAAAATTTCGAACTTAGAAAATAATTCTTTTGACGTAATTACGATGTGGCATGTTTTGGAACATGTACCAAATTTAGAATTTCAAATTCAGGAATTAAAGCGATTATTAAAACCAACTGGAACGTTAATTGTAGCAGTTCCAAATTTTAAATCTTTTGATGCAAATCATTATAAGGAATTTTGGGCGGCTTATGATGTGCCAATTCATTTTTGGCATTTCTCAAAAAAAGCGATTCAGTCTCTTTTTGGAAAAGTAGATATGCGTCTTGAAAAAATTCTTCCAATGAAATTTGATTCTTTTTATGTGAGCTTACTTTCGGAAAAATACAAAACCGGAAAAATGAATTACGTATCAGCATTTTTTGTTGGTTTAAAATCAAATTGGAAAGCAAAACGTACTTTGGAATATTCATCGCACATTTACGTCTTAAAAAACAAGTAAAACGTATTTTTAGCCACTTTAAAGCATGTTTTTGGTGGTAAATAGGCATTTGTATGCCTTTTTTGAGAAAACGTCTTAAATAAAGGCTGGTAAATCCAATATTAATAGCAGTAAATTATAAATAATCTGGGTTTGATAACAAAAATTGATACTATAAAAATCGTGCATTTTTTAAACTTTATGTCGGTGCTATTGATTTTTTTATATTTTTGTCTTTCATACTTAAAAAAAATAGAAATTAACAAAATGAAAAAAGCATTAGTAATTATCGCACTTTCAATTTCAGTTGTTGCTTGTAATAAAACAGCAGAAGTTAAGGAAGTAAAAACAGCTTACGTTGACACTTCAGTTTTAATGAAAGAGTACACTGAAGCAAAAGATCTTGAAGCTAAATACAAAGCACAAGCAGAAGAAAAAGGGAGACAGCTTCAAGCCGAGATTACTCGTTTCAAACAAGATGCTGCTAATTTCCAAAGTCAGGCTCAAGCCAATGGTCAAGCATGGGCACAACAAAGAGGTGCTGAATTGCAAAAAAGAGAGCAACAATTAGGGTATGCTCAACAAGCGCTTGCTCAACAATTGCAACAAGAAAGTGGTGCCGAAATGGATACTTTGGTTACTGGTGTTAAAAAATTCATCAAGAACTACGGTAAAGAAAAAGGGTACTCTTACATTTACGGAACAGGTGATGCTGCTTCGATTTTATATGCTGAGGAGAAATATGATATCACTAAAGATATCGTTAAAGCATTAAACGACAATTATAAAGCTGGTACGAAATTAGATACTAAATCTGATGCTAAAGCAAAAGATACTACAGCTGCAAAAAAATAATACAAACTAACTACTATTTTTAAAGCCTATATCTCCAGATATAGGCTTTTTTTATTATAAATTATCCTCAATAGGGTGGTTAACTTCAATATGTTCTTCTACTTTTGTAAAATGATTTTCTAAAAAAGAATTTCCATATTTTAGTTATTAAAATAAGCCTAATGCAAAACATTTCCGAAGCCACTTCCTATACGCTACAGTTCATTAATCAAACGCAACGCTCGATTTTCCTCACAGGAAAAGCGGGGACTGGAAAAACCACATTATTGCGTGAAATTATTGAAACAACGCACAAAAATACTGTTGTCGTTGCGCCTACAGGAATTGCTGCTCTTAATGCCGGTGGTGTTACGATTCATTCGATGTTTCAGTTGCCATTTGCAGGTTTTATTCCTGATAATTCTTCGCCTCAATTTTCGGAAACTACCAAGTTTGAAACGAAGGCAACTTTGCGCAGGCATTTTAAAATGAACAATGTAAAGCGTGCTGTTATCCGTAATATGGAGTTGTTGGTTATAGATGAAGTTAGTATGCTTCGTGCCGATTTGCTTGATGCTATGGATTTTATGATGCAAACTGTTCGTAAAAATAGTAACCCATTTGGTGGTGTTCAGGTTTTATTCATCGGTGATTTATTGCAATTACCACCCGTAATTCGTGATGAAGAATGGAGAACTTTAAGAACGTATTATCGTGGGAAATTCTTTTTTCATTCACATGTAATTCAGCAAAATCCGCCGTTGTATATCGAATTATCGAAAATTTTCCGCCAGACGGATGATGCTTTTATTTCGGTTTTAAATAATCTGAGAAACAATCAAATAACTCCACAAGATATTCAGAGTTTAAACCAGTACGTTCAACCAGATTTTGATTTAAAAAACAATCCGGGATATATAACTCTTACTACGCATAATGCCAAGGCAGATGCAATTAATAATCAGGCGATTAATGACTTAAAAGGAAAAATGAATAATTATTTTCCTGATATTGTAGGTGATTTTCCTGAAAAAATTTACCCACTTGACCCAAATCTTCAATTAAAAATTGGCGCTCAGGTTATGTTTGTTAAAAACGATTTGTCTTTTGATAAAAATTATTTCAACGGTAAAATGGGCGTGATAAAATCGCTATCAAGCCAGGAAATTATGGTTCATTTTCCAGATGAAGATAAAACCATTGAAGTTGAAAAATACGAATGGCAGAATATTCGATACAAAGTCGATGAAATGACTCAGGAAATAGAGGAGGAGGTTCTAGGTACTTTTGTACAATATCCGATCAAACTCGCTTGGGCAATTACGGTTCATAAAAGTCAAGGTTTAACTTTTGATAAAGCTGCGCTCGATGTATCGCAAGTTTTTCTTCCAGGACAGGCTTATGTTGCATTATCACGTTTGCGTTCTTTAAATGGGCTTATTTTGCTTTCTCCGCTACGAATGAATGGTATTTCGAACGATCAGGATGTGATGGATTATGCTTTGAACAAAGCTTCGGAAGAATTATTAAAAAATTCGTTACACTTCGAAACCAAGAATTTTATACATAAGTATCTGGCTAACAGTTTTGATTGGGCAGATCTTGCACAGGAATGGCGCAATCATCAATACAGCTATAACGAAAAATCTGAAAGTTCTGAAAAAGGAAAGCATGCGCTGTGGGCAAAAAAGCAGACTTTGATAATAGAATCACTGGTAGATCCTGCTAAAAAGTTCATCATTCAGCTAAATAGAATTTTTAATAATGAAACGGTTGATTTAATTCATGTTTCGGAGCGAATAGAAGCAGCTTATGGATATTTTATGAAACCTATGGACGAATTGGTTTATGAGCTTTTATATAAAATTGAAGAAATCCAACGCGTTAAAAAAGCAAAAGCTTTTTATGATGAATTAAACTGGCTTGAGGAGTTACAAACAAAAGCTGTTTTGCGCTTAATGAAGGCTAGATTACTGATAGAAACTGTTGTTGCAGGAGAAACCATATCCAAAGATAAATTAACATCGCCAGAGATCAAAAGTTATAAGTCGAAGAAAACGACTATTATCCGAGATAATTTCAAAAGTAAGAATGCAGATTTATTGGATGATGATGAGCCAGTTGAACGTTATTCTGCCAAAAAGCCGAAAGAAAAAACGATTAAAAAATCTACTGTAGAGGAAACGTATGAATTATGGCAGGAAAAAATTTCTATTAAAGAGATTGCCAACATCCGAAAACTAACACCACAAACAATTGAATCTCATTTGGTAAAGCTGATCCAGACGAAAGTTATTTCGGTTACTGATGTTTTACCTGCGGAGAAAATTGCAGCATTAACAGAGGCTTTTAAATTTTATCAGGAAGAATCTCTTAATGGATTGAAAGAGAAACACGGAGAAAAGTTTTCTTGGGATGAACTGCGTATGTTTAAAGCAAGTTTGAATTAAGATGCAGTAATTTTTAAGCATAAAAAACCTATTCTTTCGAATAGGTTTTTGTTTTTATAGCGTTTCTATAAGAATCCAAGCATCAGGATTTATAGTTTTCTGTATTTCTTTTTGCGCTTTTTCTGCTTCACGCATTGTAGCATAACTACCATATAAAACAGGGAAAAGACCGTGTTTGTTTGCAGGAATTAATTTGGCTTCGTATCCAGCTTTTATTAACTTGTCATAAGCCTTTTGAGCATTTTTTTCACTTCTAAAAGCGCCTGCCATAATGTGATAAGGCATTGGTAATTTATCTTCTTTTACAGAAAGAGTTACCGCTGGCATTGGGTTTTTGATAAAAAAAGTAGCTTCCTGAATTTTGTTTTGTACTTGTTTTTGAACAGCACTTTCTACTAGAACAGTTTTAGCCGCAATTTGATTTTGATACATCGGATATCCAATACTACCAGTCACACCTAATGCAAGTATAAAAATTGCAGCATATTTTAAATAAGAATTTTTATATCCAGATAATTCAATTACTTCGTTTTCATTGGCATTTTCTAGTTCAAAAGCTTCGACTTGTTTTTCGAAAATTTCTCTTTTTACCATTGGAGAAACAAACGGACTTAATCCAAATGAAGTTGCTAAATAATTATTCTGCTCGTTTGGTGTAAACACAAGGTTTTTATCGGCGTTCATTCTAATTTCGCCAATGTTTTTTATGGAAAGAAAACCATTATCTTCTAATTCTTTTTTCCAACTCAAAACCTCATAATGTAATGCACTAACAGCAAATTTATAAGATGTTTTCTCAGTTTGTGCAATATGATTTGCAAGCAATCCATCATTGTTTTTGATGAGTGCATTAAACGAGATCATTTTTTTCGGTGGAAAAAATGAATTTGAACTTTCATTAAGTTGTGCCGATTGAATTTCGGTTAAAAAAGCTCCAAACCCAGGAACCGTTACACACTGATAACGATACAATAACTGCGAGATGTAAGTTTCGATTTTCATAGTAACAAAGTTAGGTAACGAAAATAGTTATCAAAACTTTATTCACAATTTTTATTAACAATCGTCGATTTGATTTTATGTATCTGTAATTCAGCTATTTAATTTTAAAGTAATTTTTCGTTTTTATTTCTTAAATATTTTAAATTTATTTTTTTAGGAAGAATTTACTTTAAATTAGCATCTTTGCTAAGTGCGGAATATATTTTTATTTCGTTTTTACAAATAGAATTACAGAAGCAAATGTCAGAACAGGAATTATTTTATTTATTGGCTTTACAAAGGGTTGAAGGAGTGGGAGATATAATGGCAAAAAAGCTATTATTGCATTGTGGTTCTGCCGAAGCAATTTTTAAAACAAAATTGGCACAACTTGCTTCAATTGATGGAGTTGGATCCTTTTTACTAAGAAATATTAAAGAAAAATCTATTTTTGAAAAAGCACAGAAAGAGCTTGATTTTATAGGTTCAAACGATATTAATATAACCTTTTTTCAGGAAGAATCCTATCCTGATCGATTGAAACATTGTATCGATTCTCCTGTTTTGCTATTTAGCTCTGGAAACATTGATTTAAAGAATAAAAAGATCATAAGTATCGTTGGAACGCGACAAATCACATCGTACGGAATGGAATTTTGCAAAAAACTAATAGAAGATTTGGCCCCTTTAGACCCAGTTATTGTTAGTGGTTTTGCTTACGGTGTTGATATTGTAGCGCATCAATTGGCGATTGAAAATAATCTCCAGACTATTGGAGTTGTCGCTCATGGTTTAAACCAAATATATCCTAAAACCCATAAAAGATATGTTGCCAAAGTAGAGCAAAACGGAGGTTTTATGACAGAATTTTGGAGCTCTTCTAATCCTGATAAAGAAAATTTTGTACGTCGAAACCGTATCGTAGCCGGTATGAGCGAAGCTACAATTGTTATTGAATCTGCCGATAAAGGTGGATCTCTAATTACTGCGAACATGGCTAATGATTATAATCGGGATGTGTTTGCTGTTCCTGGTCGAGTAACAGATAAATACAGCCAAGGTTGTAATAACTTAATTAAGACCCAAAAAGCAAACGTACTAACCAATGCAGCCGATTTGGTTTATATTTTAAACTGGGACGTCGAAAACAAGTCTAAATCAGTACAGAAGCAATTATTTGTAGAATTAGAACCCGATGAACAGAAAATTTATGATTATTTATTAAAAACAGGGAAGGATTTAATGGATACTATTGCTTTAAAATGCAATTTCCCGATTTACAAAATCTCAGGTTTATTACTGAATATGGAACTCAAAGGAGTTATTCGTCCTTTACCTGGGAAGTTATTTGAGGCTATTTGAATTTAAAATTTTTCATGTTAATACTAAATCGATTTAGTATTAACATGAAAAAAAACCTGCAAAATCTTTCTAATGATTTTGCAGGCATACTATTTATTTTCTATTTGAACCCTAGTTTTACTCGTACTCTTTCAAGAACCTCATTAGCAACAACTGCTGCTTTTTCGGCTCCTTTTTTAAGTAAAGCATCTACTTCGTCTAGGTTGTTTATGTAGTAATTGTATTTTTCTCTTTCGGTTTTATATTTCTCTGTAATCAGTTCAAACAAAGCTTGTTTTGCATGACCGTAACCATAATTTCCACCTAAATAATTTGCTCTCATAGTAGCAATTTGCTCTTGAGTTGCCATAAGCGAATAAATTGCAAATGCATTACAAGTATCTGGATTTTTTGGTTCTTCTAGTGGTGTGCTATCCGTTTCGATACTCATAACTTGCTTGCGTAACGTCTTATCATCCAAGAAAATATTGATAAAATTATTAGCCGATTTACTCATTTTTCCTCCATTCGTTCCAGGAATTAACATGCTGTCCTCTTGAATTTTAGCTTCAGGAATTACAAATGTTTCCCCCATTTGGTGGTTAAAACGAGAAGCAACGTCACGAGTAATTTCTAAATGTTGCAACTGGTCTTTTCCAACAGGAACAAACTCTGCATCATAAAGCAAAATATCTGCCGCCATTAACATTGGGTAAGAGAATAATCCTGCGTTTACATCATCAAGACGATCTGCTTTATCTTTGAAAGAATGTGCTAATGTCAATCTTTGAAATGGAAAAAAGCAGCTTAAATACCAAGTTAACTCCGTTGTTTGTGGAACATCAGATTGTCTGTAAAAAGTAACACGGTCAATATCCAAACCAAAAGCAAGCCAGGCAGAAGCAACGCTAAAGGTATTCTCTCTTAGAGTTTTACCATCTTTTATTTGTGTAATCGAATGTAAATCGGCGATAAACAAAAATGATTTGTTTTCGGGTTTGTTAGATAATTCGATTGCAGGAATAATTGCTCCCAATAAGTTGCCTAAGTGCGGCGTTCCGGTACTTTGTACGCCTGTAAGTATTTTTGCCATGTTAATTTTTTTCTTAACCGCAAAGTTCGCAAAGTTTTACGCAAAGTCCGCAAAGTTTTTTTCAAAGTTTTTATTTATCGCGAAATACACAATTTTTTTGCCGTGGATATAATAAAAGTTGCTTTAGAATTTTGCCTATAATGGTACACGGATGAAAACGGATTTTCTATTTATCATGTTTTAAAAATTTGTTTTTATCTGCGTTCCTTTTGTAATTTTTTAAGCTAAAATCTTAGCGGACTTTGCGTAAAACTTTGCGTCCTTTGCGGTTAAATTTTTTAGCATGTAAATTCTTTTTGGAAAATTAATTTCTGTTTTATTACATTTGAATCTATGAAAGGAATTAAAATTGTTTTTTGGATTATTTGGCGTATTTGGTTTTATGTTTTAATGGCGATCCCGATATTGGTGATGTTTCCGTTTTTGGTACTCTCAATACTTACTGAGAGCGGTTATCCCTATTTTTTTAGAATGGCTAGGATTTGGGCAAAATTTATCCTTTTCGGAATGGGATTTTATTACAAAGTAGAGAAGGAGCAAGCTTTGGATCCTCATAAAAGCTACATGATTGTGGCCAATCATACTTCTATGACTGATATTATGCTAACGTTGGCAATTATTAAAAACCCTTTTGTTTTTGTTGGAAAGAAGGAACTTTCAAAGATTCCGTTATTTGGTTTTTTCTATAAAAGAACTTGTATTCTTGTCGATAGAAAGTCTTCAAAAAGTAAAATGGATGTTTTTAACAGCGCACAAAAACGTATAAATCAAGGTTTAAGTATTTGTATTTTTCCTGAAGGTGGGGTTCCAGATGATGAATCAATTATTTTGGACGAATTTAAAGATGGTGCTTTTCGTTTGGCTGTAGAACACCATATCCCAATTGTACCAATTACGTATGCTGATAATAAAAAGCGTTTTTCTTATACTTTTTTTAGCGGTAGCCCAGGAAAAATGAGAGTAAAAATCCATTCTTTTATAGACACAGAAAATATGCTTCCCGAAGACAGAAAAGGGCTTCGTGATCAAGTAAGAAACCTGATTTATAAACAATTATTATTTTTTCGCAAAGACCAAATCTTTAAGAAAGAAGAAGTGATTTTGCAAAATCAGGAATCAAGCATTAACTCTTAGAAAGTAAATTTTTTCCTTATCGGTGAATTATTTTCTTTGAAATAAAATTCATAACAATTCTTAATTTCCTTTTTGTTATCCAATGATTATTGAATAACGTTTCCAGTTTCTTTTTCATCTGTTATACTTTAAGAATTTATATTAATTAGCCTTTTTAAAGCTTAAAATCAAGTGTTCTTTGTATAGATGCCAAATAGAAGAAATGGTTGCGTTAAAAGCATAAAAAAACCCGAAATAATTCGGGTTTTAGTTTTAGGCGCTTGCCAATTCTTTTATGTGCGCTTTGATCTTCACTTCTAATTCGTCTGCTAATTCAGGATTATCTTTAATAAGCGATTTAACTGCATCACGTCCTTGTCCCAATTTCGTTTCACCGTAGCTAAACCATGAACCTGCTTTTTTAACGATTTCAAATTCTACCGCTAAGTCTAAGATTTCTCCAGTTTTAGAAACTCCTTCTCCGTACATAATGTCGAATTCGGCAGTTTTAAATGGTGGAGCAACTTTGTTTTTAACCACTTTTACTTTGGTTCTGTTACCAATTACGTTGTCCCCATCTTTTATTTGAGATGAACGACGAATATCTAAACGTACCGAAGCATAAAATTTCAAGGCGTTACCACCCGTTGTTGTTTCTGGATTCCCAAACATTACACCAATTTTCTCTCTTAATTGGTTAATGAAGAATACAGTACAATTTGTTTTGCTAATCGTTCCTGTAAGTTTACGAAGTGCCTGAGACATTAAACGAGCATGAAGCCCCATTTTAGAATCTCCCATTTCTCCTTCGATTTCACTTTTTGGAGTCAATGCAGCAACAGAGTCAATTACCACAATATCAATTGCTCCTGAACGAATTAAGTTCTCAGCGATTTCTAGTGCTTGCTCTCCGTTATCTGGTTGAGATATAATTAAATTCTCGATATCAATTCCTAATTTTTCAGCATAATTTCTATCAAATGCATGCTCAGCATCAATAAAAGCAGCAATTCCGCCCGCTTTTTGAGCTTCGGCAATAGCATGTAATGTTAGTGTCGTTTTACCTGAAGATTCTGGTCCGTATATTTCTATAATTCTACCTTTTGGGTAACCATTTACTCCTAAAGCTAAATCGATTCCTAATGATCCTGATGAAATTGTTTCTACTTCAACAATGGCTTTATCGCCCATTTTCATCACGGTTCCTTTTCCGTAAGTCTTATCAAGTTTGTCAAGCGTAAGTTGTAGCGCTTTTAATTTGGCTTCTTTCTCTGAACTCATCTCTTTTTTTTCTTTTTCTTTCATCTAAATTTTTATAACTCTTTGATATATTTAATCTATATATTGTAAACCCTTGATTTTTATTCGTTTTAGGCTTGTAAACGACGTAAAAATACTTCTTTTTTCTGAAGTTGCAACGGGTTTAACGGTCTCTTTAAGAGATTATTTTTTTATAAAAACAATGCTCTAAGTTCGGTTGCTTCTTCTGGTTTTATTTTCCCAGCAAGTAATAAACTTAGTTGTTTACGTCGTAATGCTGCTTCAAAACGTTGTTTTTCAAGATGTGTTTCCGGATCAATTGGTGGCACTTCAACAGGTCTTCCCGTGTCGTCTACAGCAACAAAAGTATAAATGGCTTCGTTTGCTTTTGTTCTATTTCCAGATTCGCGATCTTCTACCCAAACATCTATAAAAACTTCCATTGAACTTTTAAAAGATCTTGACACTTTTGCTTCAACTGTTACTACACTTCCCAGTGATATCGCTCTGTTAAAAGCTACGTGATTTACTGAAGCTGTAACTACAATTCGGCGTGAATGTCTACGAGCGGCAATACTTGCTGCGCGATCCATACGAGCCAATAATTCACCTCCAAAAAGATTATTTAGGGGATTGGTTTCGCTTGGTAATACTAAATCGGTTAATATTGTTAAAGATTCTGAAGGATGTTTTGGAGTCATTATAATTATTATATTGTTGATTTTTAACGCTTTAATAATTTAGCATTAAAATTTTATTATTCTGCACAAATGTAATCAATAATTGGTCTTCTGAGAATATTAGACTTCTTAGATTAATGTTAAACCTTGACATATTTAAATCCTTTCGCCTTTGATATTTAATGAGAATGTTTCGCCATTGAGTTCTACATCGGTTCTTTCTCCACAAAAACATGTCATTGAATCATATTTAAAAGGAATTATAACCTGACCTTTTTTGTTGATTAATCCCCATTTTTTATTAATACTTGCAGGTGTATAGTCTCCATCAAATGCATAAATAGAATCATATTTTAAAGGGATAATTTCTTTTCCGGTAGTGTCTATATATCCTACTTTATCTTTAAGGATAACTTGAGCAATATTTCCTTCCAGGGCAAATATTTTATCATATTTTGGAGGTACAACTTCTTTTCCTTTCCCATTAATTAATCCCCATTTATTATTAGATACTACAATAGCAAATCCATTGGTAAAGTCGTAGGCATCGTCATATTTTGGAGGAACAATTTCTTTACCTGCGCGGTCAACAAATCCTGTTTTATTATCTATTATTACCAAAGAAAACCCTTCTTTTGAACCATAAATTTTATCATATTTTATGGGTGTAATTTCTTTTCCTGTGGTGTCGATTAAACCCCATTTATTGTCTAGTATTACAATTGCTAAACCGTCTTGATAGGTAAAAATCTGATCGTATTTCGGTGTAACAATTTCTTTTCCTATTTGATTTACAATTCCTGATTTCGAACCTTGTCTTACAACAAAAAAGCCTTCATTTGGAACAAAAATCTCATCGTATTTTGGTGCTAGGATTTCTTTTCCAGTAAGGTCTATAAAACCGGATTTATTGTTTAGTACCGTAATGAAATATCCAGCTTCATGGGTGAATATTTTATCATATTTTGGTGTAACAATTTCATCCCCATTTTCGTCTACTATTCCCGATTTTTTGTTTTTAATTACTATAAATAAACCTTCTTTTGGAGCAAAAACATCATCATATTTTGGCGCCAAAATTTCTTTTCCGGTTTCATCAATAAATCCGACTTTTTTATTTTTTTCTACGATAAAGTATCCTTCTTCCGGAGCATACATCTTGTCATATTTTGGTGTTAGAATAAAGTTTCCCTTATCATCAATTAGTCCCCATTTGCCAGTTCCCGGATCAGAATATGCTTCTTGTGCAAATGTTTTTCCTTGAAGTGCGAATGCTAAAAAAAGCAAAAAAACGTATTTGTTTAATTTTAAATGATTCATAATTTAGTTTTCAGTTGTGGTATTTGTTTCGCTTTTGTGTCAATATAAAATGTCTTCGTTTTTATTATGTTTTGTAGAATAAGGCTTTTTACGTTGCATTGCTGCATTTAGTATTATGGACTTTCACTGAATTTATGACAATAGTTACTTTCCCAAATGTTTTAATTGGGATATTTGTTACTGGTTATTAGATTCTTTAGGCTGAAAACTGATAATTAACTTGTAAGAATTATTTTTTAATTTAACCAGTAAACCCCCATTATAGCAGGAATGAAATAAATTGCGATTGTTCTTGCTCCATCATAATCTTTTGCCAGTCTTTGTCCAAACAGTAACATTATCAATGTTATACAAGAAAAAATTGCGCCATACAATCCAAATTCTCTTCCGCTGTTTAAAAATAATTGGATGCATCCTACGATACATAAAATCCCTGATATTAATTCTAAAACAAGTATGTTAAACAAGGCTAGTGGAACTTTGTTTTTAAGTTGTGTTTTGGAAAAATGTTCTTTAAGCCAGTTTACATTGTCTTTCCAATAAAAAATTTTGTCGTAACCAGATTGAATGAATGTAACAGCTAAAAAAACTAAAATTAAGATTGAGGCAGTATTATTGTTCATTGTTTTATTTTTTATGAATTAAACGTGTTAGTTTTATGGATAAATCTGTTAAAATAATTTTTGCATTTCCATTACGCTCAATATGATACATGGCATCGGAAAGCTCTTTGAAAATATCGTGAATGTTATTGCCATTTACAAAAGGGGCAAAATTCTCTAGTTTAAACTTCTCTACTTTTGGTTCCATATATACCAAGCTAGGTGCTTGATAATTAAGTAATAACGCTTGACGGAACATTTCGATACAAAATTCCAGAAATTTTTTCTGGCTTTCTCTACCTAAACCGGCGATTTGTTCACTCCACACAATTAAATCCTGAATCGCTGCGGCATTACCTTTGGCTTTAAAAGCTGCACGAACCCAAGTAACGAACCATTGTTCAAATGGATATTCTTCGTCATCATTTTTTAATAAGTGTAAAGCTTTATTATAATTTCCTTGTGCCTGATGTGCAATTTTTAGTGCCGAATTGTTTTCGATGTTGTGTTTTGATACTAATGCTTGGGCAATTACTTGCTCACTTAAACCATTAAAATGTAAAACCTGACAACGTGATCGTATGGTTTGAATAATTGATTCTTCATTTTCGGATATTAATATGAAAATGGTTTTGTCTGATGGTTCTTCTAATAATTTTAAAAGTTTGTTGGATGCTGCGATATTCATTTTATCGGCCATCCATATAATCATGATTTTATATCCACCTTCATAAGATTTTAGTGAAAGAGATTTTAAAACTTCCTGAGCATCTTCAACCCTAATTTCACCTTGCTTATTTTGTACGCCCAGTATTTTATACCAGTCAAATAAGCCTCCATAAGGCATTTCCTGAATAAAATTGCGCCAGTCCTGTATGAAATCCAAACTTTTCGGTTTGGTTTTTACATCTTCGGTTGTTACGGTTGGGTATATAAAATGTAGGTCGGGATGGGAAATGGACTGAAACTTTAAATTGCAGGAATGATTTCCGTTTTCATTTTCAGAACCTGTATTTCCACATAATATATATTGTGCGTATGCGATAGCTGCAGGTAAAGTTCCTGAGCCTTCCGGACCTATAAATAATTGTGCATGAGGGATCCTGCCCGAAGAAGCACTCTTTACTAAGTGGTTTTTAATATAATCTTGTCCTAATATTTCAGAAAATTGCATGTAGCAAAGATAGCAGAAAATGATTTAGTCAAAAGTTTTCAGAAATAAACTTTACTGTCCTTTTCATTGTAAAAGTATGCTGAAATATGCTTTTTGAAAAGTATAGAAATCATCCTTTTTAATTGTTTTAATCTGGTTTTTATGCTTTTTGTTACTTTCTTTTAATGAAAATGAAAAATTAATGTGAAATCTTTTTTTGAGGGACTTATCAAATAAATATTAACATTTTCTTGTTAATATCATTTCGAATTTATTCAAAATCATAAAGTTTTTTTTACTAAATAAAATTTTAACATATTGATTTTTAGTATGATAAATGAAGAGCTTTCCCTGTAAAACAAGATTATGTTAACTGTCAAACAAAATCGATTAAAAAGCACATTTAGTCGTTTAATAGCATTTTTTTGGCTTTTTACGGCTTGTTTTGTTTAAAAAAAAGGGTAATAAAAATTGCAAGTTAACTTTATTTATATATTTTTGTTTTTATAAATGAATTTTTAAATCAGAATTTATGAAAGGGAAAATTATTTTTTTAACCATCTTTTTAATGTTGTCAACAGAGATGGTATCATCTCAAGCTAAGAATGCTCCCCAAAGTATTATTAGTACAACCGCACTGATCAGAAAATACCATGATCAGAAGGAATTAAAAGGTATGCAAAAAGGTGAACTGTTAGAATTGTACATCGAACGTATCAAAGTTTTGGTAAAGACCTTACCTTATATTGCTTTGGCTACTAAACCAGGTGTAACTATGGCTGACCTTGGTATTCCAATGGATAATGAAAATAAAAAAATCCAGGATGCTCAAGTTGCTTCAACCAATTCATTTCTTGACGTAACAGTCGAATTTCAAAGAAAAATGATGCCTTATTCTGATAAAGATAATTTAATTGCAGCCATTTTGTTCTATGAGAACACATTAAAATCATTGCACGTTTTCAATGAATATAACGAATAATATGAACCTATTCATATCCTATTCTCATTAAGCACTATTGTAGAATATAGTTTTAATGAAATAGAATATTTATATAACTCGTTTTCGTGTATTCTGAGATTTATCAGAAAACCCGGAATGAGTTTTTTTAATTTCCATTAACTCAAATATCACTTTAGTGTTAATATTAAATCCTACTATCATGAAAAAATCATTACAAATTATTTTGATCGCCCTTTTTGTGGCGTGCAACGCAAATGCACAACAAGAAAAAGGAATAATGGGTTACAGTAACTGGTTAAATAACTGGACCGAGTTCAAACCAAACAAAGTTGATTATGGTGAAGCCAATCAAATTTTGGCTGGTAAGATAACTGTAAATACAAAATTAATGAAGAAGAATATTTATGTTCTTCAAGGGAATGTGTATGTAACAAATAATGCTGTACTTACAATAGAACCTGGTACATTAATTATCGGAGACTTTGATTCAAAAGGTACTCTTGTTATTACAAAAGGTTCTTCTATCATTGCTGATGGTCTAGAAACTGATCCCATCGTTTTTACTTCAAACAAAACTGTTAAGAAAGCTGGTGACTGGGGAGGAATTGTAATTTTGGGTGATGCTCCAATAAATAAATTTGGAAATATTTCATCTGTTAATTATGATCTTGATCCTTCATTAACTACTTATGGTGGTGATAATGCTGCTTCAAATTCTGGTATTTTAAGATACGTTAGAATTGAATTTGCTGGTAAAAAAGTGAAAGGTTCAGGAAACATGAATGCATTAACTTTAGCAGGCGTTGGAAGTAAAACTACTTTAGAAAATGTAATGGCTAGTTTTGCAGGTGGTGATTCATTTGATATGATTGGTGGAGATTTAAATATTACAAAATTTGTTTCTTATAAGTCTATCAACAACGATTTTAAATTTACTCAGGGAACTCAATGTAAAGTGTACAACTCTTTGGCAGTTAGATCTTCTTATTTAACTAGTAATAAAGAAGGATCTCGTTGTATGGAAGTTGCTTCTTATGATAAAAAAGAAGAAACAGATTTTACTAAAAAACAAACTTTGGTTACAGCAGCAAATATTACAATGCTTAACGATAGTGAAAACATTAGTGCAGATATTCAATCTGGATTAGTAAAAGAAGCTATTTATGTTGGTAATAATGCAGCTCTAGAGCTTAAAAGAAGTGTAATTTCTGGTTTCAATCCAGCAGTTGTTCTTGATAGTAAAATTGAGATTAACGATGCTAATTTGAAAAAAATCAAATTCGAAGAAATGTATTTCAATTTATGTAAAGGAAATATTTTCACAGAGTTTAACTCTAATAATGAAGACTTAGAAAACTGGTACGGAAACAGTATCTTTTTTAACGTGTATTCACAAAGTAATAATAGCGAAACTTTTATAGATATCTCTAATCCAAAAAGACCGGACTACAGACTTAATATTGGGAAAATTACAGCTTCAAACAAATAGTAACCTACCTATTGTTTGACTCTTAATTTTATTTAAAATCATATTTAGTTGTAGACACAATTAGTGTCTTATAATTGGAACCTAAGATCTAAAAAAGAAATGACCGCCCCATTTAGTAAAAAAATACCATATTTGTTGTTATTTGGATTACTTATAACAACTAATTATACATTCGCACAAGATACTGTTATTGGGAAATTAGTACTTCCTAATAATGGTATTTGCGAAAATTCTATTTTAACTGCAGATGAGGATTTTGACTCTTCAAATGTTTCAGAATTAAATACTACTAGTGAGTTTATGGTAGAGCTATCCGCCCCCAACGATAGCTTTGCTATAAATTCAACAGTGGTAAATATTCCTAAGAATATAGATATTGAATGTTCACAACCTACATTAACATTATTGAATAACAATGCTGTTAATGTGCTGGATGTAAACTGCAAGTATGATTTCTCTGAAACTTTTATTGATAGCTTATTGTTTTTTGATATCGATGTAATTAAAGAACGTATCATATGATAAGAACATTACCTACTAATCTTAGCAGATGTTTTCTTCTTTTATGTGTAATTTTTTTTATAACAACGGATCTATCTGCGCAGTTAATCATTGGAAAACCGTCACTTTCGTTTACTCAAATTTGTGCAAATCCTTCATTTAAGAATTTTCAGTTAAGTTTTAATTTTTCTCCTTCGACAGAATTAACAGCTACGAATCAATTCATCGTAGAGTTATCTGATCCTAGCGGAAACTTTGGAACAAATCCTACTGTAGTTTATACTTCTGCAATTGGAGAAATTACTGCTTCACCAGGTAATATTACATTTTCACCACCAGTAAATACTGCGGGAGAAAATTATAAAATTCGAATAAAAAGTACTTCTCCAAGTGCTACTAGTCAAAATTCGAATATATTTTCGGCATATTATAAACCTCAGGATACACAATTTACAATAAATAATAATATACCAACTGCAACTTATTGTGCTAGTGGTAGTTTTGTTTTAACAATTGATAATCCAGGTACAGGGTTGAATGATTCGCCATTAAAATACCCTTCTTTAACTTATAATTGGTTTAAGGATAATGGATTGGTTTTACCTCCTACTAAAGTTGCTTCGGCAACTGGTGGTAGTTATAGTGTAACGCAACCAGGGGTTTATTATGTAGAAACAAATTATGGAACCTGTACATCTGATTCTTATTCTAATCGTGTAACAGTTTCAGAGTCATCTACAAATGTAAGTACTACTATTTCATCAAGTCTTGGAAATCCATTTTGTCCTAGCGCTGGCGCAACCACTTTGAGTACTACATCAGGTGTAAGTTATAAATGGTCCAAGGATGGCACAGTTATAAGTGGCGCAACAAGTCAAACTTATGATACCACAACAAGTGGCCTATACACTGTTGAAGTTAATTTTGGAGGTTGTTCGGCAAATGCATCAATTAATTTACAAAGTGATGGGTTTAAAGCTGATATTGACCCTAAAGGAACCAGTTATATTGATATTGAATCTGGTGGAACATTAGATGTAACCATAACAACCGATGCTGTTGACCCTTCTTATAAATGGTATTTAAACGGAACAGTTATCACTAATGCTGTTTCTAATATTTACTCGGTTAAAGCTGTTGGAAATTATAAAGCAGAAGTTACTCAAACAACAGGTTGTGTATCTACCAAAGATTTTACTTTTCAAATATCCGATTCAAATTTAAAGATTTTAAATATACCCAATATAATAAGCCTAAGTTCCGATCAGTATAATACTTGGGATATACCGGCAGATTATAAAAATGCAGATACAAATGTTATGATAGTTAGCTCACAAGGCGAGGTTATGTTCAATGGTGTGGATTATAATCCCTCCAAATGGGAAATAAAAGATTTTAAAAATGTAAATCCGGTTTATTATTACATTATCACAAAAGGTGGTGATGAAAAAAAAGGATCTATAACTGTAATTAAATAATATGAAGAAAGTTTTACTATTCATTACCTTTTTTTACGGCACAATACAAGTACTCTATTCTCAAGACAATGTCAAAGGGGATGGAGTTGTTTCATTTTCAATACCTATTAGAAATTCATTAAAATTTAATAGATATATTATTAACCCAACGTTCAGTTTTGTTCGTGAACAAAATACGTATGCGAGTTTTTATAACAAGCGTCAATGGGTACAATTTGATAATGCTCCCCAAACTTATTTATTTAGCTACTCCGGAAGATTTAGAGAAAACGATGGTATAGGAGTTGGTTTATTCCAACAAAACTATGGTGTTATGACCACCTTTGGAGTTGTAGGAAACTTTGCTCACAATGTAGTGTTGCAAGAAGACAGCAACCTTACTGTTGGAGCTAACGTAGGTTTTTATAAAAGTGGATTAAATCAAGGAAAAGTAATCACGAACGATACTAATATTAATTTCGATAATATTCCATCTAATTCATTGATTACAATAAACCCGGGGATTAACTATGGTAATGCTTTCCTGGATGTTGGTCTATCTGTAAACAATCTCCTGCTATATAATTTTGCTACTTCCGAGATGGTTAAAGACGACCCGGAACAAGCCGTAGAAGCGCATCTTATGTACACTGGGTATATAGATGCTTTTGGTTTTTTTGATAGAAGCAAATTCTCAGGATTAGTAAAATCAGAATTTAAAAAAGATAAAACTGTTATTTCAGGATTAGCCATGATCTCAATGCCTCAAGGTTTTTGGGCACAAGCTGGTTACAATACTTTATACGGAATGTCGGCAGGATTTGGAGTTAATGTAACCCCAAGAATTGCTATTGAATATAATTACGAAAAAGGCACAGGTAATTTCTCCAATTTTGGGGCTTCTCATGAATTTGTTATTGCTTATAAATTTAAAAGCAAAAACTATTATTATGGAGATGACGAAGAAGAGGGAGCACTTATTCCTGCTGCAGAAAATAAAAAAGTTACACCAGTTAAAGCTTCAACAACTCCTCCGGCTGTAAGAACCGATGGGGCAGCTAAAGCTAAACTAGCCGCTGAAGCTAAAGCTAAAGCCGATGCAGCAGCTATTCAGGCAAGATTAGAAGCTCAGGCAAAAGTTAAAGCAGATGCTGAAGAAAGAATTAAATTGGCAGCTGATAATAAAGCAAAAGCCGATGCCGACGTCAAAGCTAAACTAGCCGCTGATGCCAAGGCAAGAGCCGATGCTGCTGAAGCACTTAAAACTAAACAACTTTCTGCCGATGGCAAAGCCAAAGCTGATGCCGATGCTAAAGCTAAACTAGCCGCTGATGCTAAAGCAAAAGCTGATGCTGCAGCACTAAAAACAAAACAACTTTCATCAGACGGTAAAACTAAAGTTGATGCCGATTCGAAAGCTAAATTAGGAGCCGATGCAAAAGCGAAAGCCGATGCAGCAGCCCTTCAAGAAAAACTAGCTGCAGATGCAAAAGCGAAAGCTGATGCCGCCGCTTTACAAACTAAATTAGGTGCTGATACTAAAGCGAAAGCTGATGCTGATGCAAAAGCTAAACTAGCAGCGGATGCAAAAGCGAAAGCCGATGCAGCAGAAGCACTTAAAATAAAATTAGCTGCAGATGCAAAAGCCAAAGTTGATGCTGCGGCACTTCAAGCAAAACTTGCAGCAGATGCGAAAGTGAAAGCCGATGCAGATGCTAAAGCAAAATTAGATGCGGATACCAAGGCCAAAGCCGATGCAGCAGAAGCACTTAAAATAAAATTAGCTGCTGATGCTAAAGCGAAAGCCGATGCCGATGCGCTTCAAACGAAATTAGCTGCAGATGCCAAAGCCAAAGCAGATGCTGATGCGCTTAAAGCTAAATTAGCTGCGGATACAAAAGTTAAAGTAGATGCGACGGCACTACAAGCCAAATTAGATGCTGATGCTAAGGCAAAAGCCGATGCTATTCAGGCAAAATTAGCAGCCGATGCAAAAGTAAAAGCTGATGCAGACGCTCTACAAGCAAAACTAGCTGCAGATGCTAAGGCAAAAGCCGATGCGGATGTATTGAAATTAAAATTAGTAGCAGATGCTAAAGCTAAAGCAGATGCCGATGTATTACAAGCTAAACTAGCAGCCGATGCCAAAGCCAAAGCTGATGCAGATGCTATTCAGGCAAAACTAGCTGCAGATGCCAAAGTAAAAGCCGATGCTGATGCATTGAAATTAAAACTAGCTGCAGATGCCAAAGCCAAAGCCGATGCAGAAGCATTACAAGCAAAACTTGCCGCAGATGCAAAACTAGCTGCAGAAGCTAAGATAAAAGCCGATGCAAAAGCGAAAGCCGATGCTGCCGATTTACAAGCAATAATAGATGCCGATGCTAAAGCTAAAGCCGAATCGGATGCATTACAAGCAAAAATTGCTGCTGAAGCAAAAATAAAAGCGAAAGCCGATGCAATCGCACTACAGGCTAAGTTAGCAGCAGATGCTAAAGCCAAAGCCGATGCAATTGCACTTTTGGCAAAAGAAACTGCAACAGCCAAAGCGAAAGCCGATACCGATGCTAAAGCTAAACTTGCAGTAGATGCCAAAGCCAAAGCTGATGCAGCTGCACTTCTTGCAAAAGAAACCGCAGATGCTAAAGCAAAAGAAGCTGCCGATGCAAAAGCGAAACTAGCAGCAGACGCAAAAGCAAAAGCCGATGCCGATGCTCTCCAATTAAAACTTGCTGCCGATGCCAAGGCCAAAGCTGATGCCGATGCCAAGGCTAAATTGGAAGCTGATGCTAAAGCCAAAGCTGATGCAGATGGGCTTCAGACAAGACTTGCTCAAGAAGCTGCATTAAAAGCAAAACAAGAAGCTGATGCTCTTGCAGCCTCAAACGCTGCTGCGAATGCTGCTAAGGACGAAACTGCAAAATCAATGGATAATCTAACTAATGAGTTTGATGGTTCGTATAAGAAACAAACAGACTTATTAAATCAATTGACAGCTACAGTTGCCAAAAAACAAAAAGACCTTAATGACCTTAGAGAAGAGAATGATTTAAGTGAAAAAGGAATATATAAAGAGCCAAAACCATTTAAAAGTGTGGCTTCAGAAAATAGTGAGCTAGAAGCATTAAAATTACAAATAGCTGAAGTTAACAGAGGTCAAAAAGAAGCATTAAATAAATTGACAAATTTATATAATGAAAGACTTAGAAAAGTGCCAAATAAAAATGATGCACTTAACAAAAGTTATTTAACCAAAATTGAAGCTTTAAAAGCTGAACAATTAAGAGCAGAACATGATAATGCTGCATTGATTGCGAGTTTGGAAAAAATTAAACTGGAAACAGAAATTGAGAAAAAACGTAGAATAAAACGTGCTGCTTTCGAAAATGATCAAGGTCGTTATCAACAAGATCTTGCTGCGTTAAAACGAATAAAAGAAACAACAAGACCGAGTAGTACGCCATTAAAAGCAAATGATTTTGATTATGGAGATGAACAATCAAACATGCAAATCATTAAAAATGTTAAAAATGCTTCTAGTGGTTATTATCTGATTATTGCTGTTCACAACAGTACAGATAAGAGAGATGAATTTTTGACCAAAGCAGTTGCGGCAGGTCAATCGGATATTAATTTCTTTTACAATGTAAGTGCTAGTAAGTACTACATCTATTACGATAAGTATGATAATTTACAAGAGGCAACCAAAGCATTGGAGTCAAAAGGAAATAAACCATACAACGGAAAAATGTCTATTGTAAAAGTTGAAAACGAATAAGAATATTGTATAAAATTATAAAAATAAGTATGCAAGGGACCTTCTAGTTTTTTAGAAGAGCATGCTACTGAATAAATATTTAGAGTACCATTTGCCTTATTTTCCTGACCCCCCATCAGGAGAATATTGCAAATGATTAAATAGAAATACCATGAAAAAACCTACTATTTTAAAATTTGCTTTATTTGCTTTGATCTTTTTTCAAAGTATCATTTCCTATTCTCAAAATCTAAAACCCTTTACCTCAAGGTTTGATAAGAATTTGAAAGGAGACATGCTCCTAATTGGGAACAGTATCTTAAATAGAGATTTGAATAGAAATAATAATAGACCTAATGATGCTTATAATGATGGAGGCTATAATTCTGATTTCAGTATGCAATATATTGATATCGATAATGATAATACGACCTTTAGCTCTAGTAGTGCTAATTTAAAAATTCCGAATCCGGACTGTTATAAAATAGTTTATGCGGCATTGTATTGGGGGGCTATCTTACAAAGTGGAAACAGATCGACAATTAACAAGGTAAAGCTAAAAATGCCTACAGGGGGGTATAATGAAATTACGGGTGAGGTAATTTACGATGCAGATAAGACCCCAATTGGAGGGGATAATAACAAGCCCTATGCATGTTATGCAAATGTTACAGATTTAGTAGCCAATGCAGCTTTAAATCCTACTCCACAAGGAACATATACTGTTGCTAATGTACTTTCTAGTGTAGGAGGTAATAGTGGAACAGGATTATCAGCAGGTTGGTCACTTTATATTGTTTATGAAGATCCAAAATTACCTGCAAAAGCAATTACTTCATTTGATGGTTTTAGTGGTATTGGAGGAGCTACAACATTAGATATAAATGTTTCAGGATTTAGAACAATACCAGCTGGACCAGTACGTGTAAAGTTTGCTTTTTCTGCACTTGAAGGAGATTTACCAATCCCGGGTGATTACCTACGAATTAATAATACAACAATTAGTGCCTCAAATAGAGCTGGAACTACTATTAGAGCAGCAAATAATTTTTTCAATAGTAGTGTCACTTACATTGACCAAACGAATCCATTATCATTAACAAATGAGAATTTTCTTGATAGAAATCCTGCAAGTAAAAATACTCTGGGATATGACGCAGGTATCATAAGTATTAATAATGTTAATAATACTATTATTAACAATGGGGCAACATCAGCAGTTATTCGTTTAGGTAGTACACAAGACGTTTACTTTTATTATTTTAATGCTATTGCTGTAGATATTATTGAACCAAAAATCGTATTAACCAAAGAAGTATTAGATGCCGCAGGTAAAGATATTGGTAATACCCCTGTTGTTTTAGGACAGGAATTATACTACAAAATTGGTTTCCAGAATGTTGGAAATGATAATGCTGACAATTTTACGATTAGAGATGTTTTGCCAATCAACATTATATTCGATCCGGCAAATATTATAGTACCTAATGGTTCGAAGATTACTTATACATATAATGCCGCTACAAGAACAATTGTTTTTACAGTTCCAAAGAATTTGGTTGAGATTGATGACCCTCGTTATGAGATAAACTTAAAAGTAAAGGTTGTACCAACCTGTAATGATTTAAGTGATGTTTGTTCTAACTTAATTCAAAATCAAGCTTTCGGTACTTACAGAGGAGAGATTAATAAAACATTAATAACAGATGATCCTAGTTTGTCTTCTTTTAATAGTTGTTTTATAGGAACACCAACATCTACGAATTTTTTAGTTGGTGTTGATGCATGTATATATACGAAAGAATATCAATTATGTACAGCTAGTGTAAAGCTTACAGCAGCTAATGGATATAGTAGTTACTCATGGTCAACAAGCCCAACAGGAGTACCAGTTATTGGAACTACACAATCTATTACTGTTTCACAAATAGGAACGTATTACGTAGATAATTTTGCTGCAGCTCCTTGTAAAAGTATAAAACAAGTTGTGACCGTAACAGCATTTGGGTCTACAACAAAAAACCCTGTGATTCCTTTTGCAGATGAAGTTGTAATTTGTAAAAATAACGGAAAAGAATTACCTAAGATAATTTTATGTGGTGCCAATGCTACTCGATTAATTCGAACAGGAGTTACAGATGCAAATTCTATTGTTTGGGAAAAACTAGATGAAGCAAGTTGTAATCCAATGACTATGGCCGATTGTGCCAATGAAAGTGATACATGTACTTGGAAGCAAGTCGCCATTGGGCAGGATTACACAGCAAATGCAGAAGGACAATATCGAGTTGTTCTTAATTATGCAGGTGGGTGTTTTAGTCGATATTATTTCAATGTGTATCATAACTTGCTAAATCCTACCGCGAAAAGCACTGATATTATTTGTAAAACTAAAGGACAAATTGTTGTTGGAGGTGTTGGTAATGATTATGAATATAGTTTAAGTAAGGCAGGACCATATCAAGATAGTAATATTTTTGATATTAGTACTCCAAATACGTATACTGTATATATTAAACAAAAAGGGGTACTTACAAATCCTTGTATTTTTTCGGTTCCTGGAATCGATGTTAGAGATAGAGATTTTAAGGTAGATGTAAAAGTTAACAATCCATTATGTAATGGAGATTTAGGATCTATTAAAATAGCAGCCAAAAATGTAAGAGAACAATATTACTATAGTATTAGTGGTACTATGGTTAAAAGTATTGGTCCAATTGCCCAGAGTGATTATACTTTTGATAAGTTGGCTCCGGGAACATATACGATTAAAGTAACTACCGATGATGGGTGTTTATATACTGAAAATGTTAAAGTTGTAGAACCAGCAAAATTAACAGCAACGGCTTCACTAAACGTGCCTTTAACCGCTTGTAGTGAAGGAGAAATTTTAGTCTCTCCAGTTGGTGGTACAGCTCCATATTCTTATTTTGTAAATGGCTCAACAGAATTTCAGGATTATCCACAAATACCAGCTGCAACACCAGGTTTATATACAATAAAAGTTGTAGATTATAATAATTGCGAGACAACAGCAACAATAACTGTCGATGCATTACAAAAACCAACTCCTACTATTACCCCAAATACGATTACTTGTTATGGAGTTAATAATGGTGAAATCAGTATTACATTAAACCCAGCTAATTCTGGCTATACAGTTTCGTATAGTATTGATAATGGGATAACCTTTTCTACAAATCCTATTTTTTCTAATTTAGCTCCTGGTGATTATGATGTTGTTGTAAAATATACTTATCAAGGAGTAGATTGTCTTGATGCTTCAAAGGCTATTACAATCCAAGGACCAGCATTTGCTTTGACAGCATCTGCAGGAGTTGCAGAGTTATCTGGTTGCGGATTGCCTGGTCATGAAAATCAAGGTAAAGTAAGAATTACAAATGCTCAGGGAGGAGTGCCATTTGCTGCACCAAACTTATATAGGTATAGTTTTGATGGTGGAAATACTTGGATAACCTCTAATGAAGCTTATATGGAGCCTAGTTCAACTCCTTATACTTTATATATAAAAGATGCGGCGGGTTGTATTTACCCAATGACAGGAATCGTTTTAGATCCAAAACCAGCAGATCCGACAATTACAGTTTCAACACCTACATTTAATTGTGATGGTAATGCTACAACTACAGTTACGGTTACAAACCCTGCAGGAACTAATTATGAGTATGAGTATTATTTAAATAATGTTAAGAACCCAAATACAGCAGATCCAAAAGTATTTTTAAACGTACCACCATCTGCTCCAGGAAACCCACATATAATTAGTGTAAGATATAAACTGGTTTCTGCACCAACATTTAGTAATTTATTAAAAGAAGATTTTGGTTCTGGACCAGATGCTACTTCGCCAGGTATTAACCCAGCTTTTTGTTGGGAGCGACAAGTTGAAGCAACAAAATGTAATGGAAATAAGTTATTTGGTAACGGAGAATATACCGTTACTAGTTCTTTAAAAAATAACCCATATATTGGATGGCATAATCCTGTTGATCATACAACAGGTAGTGCTACAGGCAGATATTTAGCAGTTGATGCAGGTAATGCTATTCCAAATAATGCAGTTCTTTATAGAAAAGTTATTAAAGACATTGTACCAGATCAACCTATACAGGTTAGATTCTTTGCTACGAATTTATTAAAAATAGGAAATACTCAACCAGATGCATCTCTTACTGTAGAATTACAAAACAGCGCAGGAGTTCCATTATCATCACAATCTACTGGCGGTATTCCAAAAACTAATGGTTGGGTAGAATATAACAGAACAATTAATCCTGGAGCTAATACTACATTGGATTTTGTTTTGCGACTTGAAGTTTCTCAGATTGATGGGATTGATTTTGCTGTTGACGACATAGAGGTATACCAATTGCCAATATCATGTTTGTCAACTGTAGAATTCCCTGTTATTGTAGATCCAAATAAAAAATTTAAAGCAGATGTTACAAAACCAGTAAGTGTAAGTTGTAATGGTACAAAAGATGGATCAATAACAATTACTGCAGAAAATTTTGATGCTACTAAAGGATACCAGTATTCTATTGATAATGGAGTAACATGGGTAACTACCACAGTATCGCCACTTTTAGTTGGTGGTTTAGGAGCAGCTAAGTATAATGTTCAGGTACGTTATGATGAAGTTTCGGTTGGATGTACTTTCCCGTTTACTCCGGAAATAGGTGCACCAGCTATATTTGAAGTTAATGCAACAGCAACAATTGCTAAATGTTCAGAAGGAGCTACAGTTACTGCAACAGGAACTGGAGGAACTCCAGGGTACACATTTACACTTACCGATAAAGCAACACCTCCTAATGTAACTACTTTCCCAAGTAGTGGTATATTAAAAGATATTAAACCTGGGACCTATACAGTTTCGGGAGTTGACGCAAATGGCTGTTCGGATAATAAAGACACCGATTTAATTATCGCTGCTCCAGTAGCTCCAGTAGCTACTATCACACAAAACACAGGTTTATGTTTTGATAATACCAAAGCAACAATTACAGTTAGTATTATAGGTGGAGTAGCTCCATATAGCTATCAGGTTAAATATAATACAGGTACATTAAGTGGTAGTGTGCCAGTTACAGGTTCTTCATTTACATATGATGCAACTGCAACAGGTGATTATTCATTTTTAATTACAGATGCTTTTGGTTGTGCAGATGTAGCTGTGAGCCAAAAAATTAATCCAAAAATTACGGCAAAAGCACTTACGACTACTTCATTAACTTGTATTGCTCCGAAAGAAGCTAAGATAGAAGTAACAATTAGTGGTGGAACAAGTCCGTTTACTTATACAGTTAATGGTGATTTGACTAATGTTATTACAACACCAGGTCCAACATTTATATATACAACTACTATTGCGGGTACATATAAATTTGATATTACCGATAAAAATAAATGTACAACAACAGTAGATGGTGTTGTAGACGCAATTACAAGTCCAGAAGTTACAGCAACACCAACAAATCCAAAATGTAATGGAGATAGTAATGGTTCTGTGGTATTGGCAGGTTCATTGGGTTCTGGAGGATATGAGTATAGTTTTGACTTAAAGCCATTCAGTACACAAACTAATTATACAGGTTTAAAAGCGAATGTAGCTTACAAATACCAGGTTAAAGATGATAAAGGTTGTCTTTCGGACATAAAAGAAATTACTTTATCTCAACCTGATCTAATTGATGGTACGGCTGAGATATCTACGGCTTATACTTGTGATCATCCAGCGGTTATTACAGTTAAGACTGTTTCTGGCGGGACTCCTACATATACTTATACTTTGAATAAAGATGGTATAAAATTAGTAGGACCACAAGGATCGAAAGTATTTGATAATTTAACTCAAGGAGGAATCTATACAGTTACAATTACAGATGCAAATGCATGTTTTAAAACAATTCCAGTTGGGACAATTGTAAAATTAGACCCACCTACAGCAATGACCCTTACTCCTTCAGCACTTGAATGTCCGTCTAATAAAGTAAATGTTACAATTAGTGCCGTAATAGGAGGAACAGGAACAAAATCATACGCAATCACTGCTCCGGCAGCTGCAACATCAAATGTAACGGGAGCTTCGACGGGTATATTTTTAGGGTTAGCCCCTGGAACCTATACTTTTCAAGTAAAAGATGCTAATAATTGTACATTTGAAAAACCAATTACCATTGATGCATTGCCTGAAATTACAATAGCAGCTAAGGTAAATACAGATATACAATGTTTTGGAGATACTAAAGGTTCTGCAACATTTACTGTTTCCGGTTTAGGAAATGGTACACCATATTCTTATGTAATTGGTTCGGTAACAGGAACAGGAATATCTCCAGGAGCAGGTTCTTCTTTTAATATTAGTGTACCTGGATTAAGTGCCGGAACACATACTATAATTGTTACGAATACAACTACTAAGTGTGAAAAATCAGCAGATGTTACTATTGCTGGTCCTACAGCACTTTTAGAAATTACTCCAGCAGTTACTACGGGAGTTACTTGTTTGGATAAAGGAACAGCAGTAATCGAAGTTACAGGAGGTTGGGGAAGCTATATTTATACAGTTACACAAACTTTACCAGTTGCTGGTTTACCAATTGTACAAACAACAAAAACCTTTGCAGGTTTAGTTGCTGGTACTTATTCGGTATTAGTAAGTGATTTAAAAGGATGTCAGGTTAGTCAAACTTTTGTAATAGACGATATAGTACCAATTGACGCAGAGATTGATCTGGTAGCTTCAGATTTTTGTTACGGCGCTGCTGGAGCGACAATAAAAGTAACTCCAAATACACATGCTAATTATGTGTACAGTATTAACGGAATTAAACCTGCGCAAAATAATGGAACATTCACAGGATTAATCCCGGGAACTTATACGATTGTTGTTACAGATACAGCAACCGGATGTTATAAAGATCTAACTGTAAATACTACTATTGCTTCGCCATTAACAGCAACTATTGGATTGGATAAAGAGCTAGATTGTGATCCTACAAATCCTAATGCCATTATTAAGGTTAAAATAGAAAAAGGATATCCGAATTATAAATATAGAGTTAATACAACAGGAGCTGCTTTTGGTGGAGCTTACACGGATGTTGGAGCAGGCTTAACTACTTTTACATATACAACTAATACAGGTTCGGCTGCAGCGACTTATTATTTTGAAATTACAGATAGCAAAGGTTGTATAACAGTTGTTAAACAAGATATTGTTGCCAAAGTGTTGCCAACAGCATCAGCTACCCAAACAAATCCAGCTTGTTTTGGAGGGGCTACAGGATCTATAACAATTACAGGTAATTTAGGAGTAGGACCATATACTTATTATGTTTCTACCGATGATACTACTTTTACTTTAATGGGGTCTAATGTATATGCAAATGCAGGTGCAGGAACGTACTACTTTAAAGTTATTGATACTAAAAAATGTGAGTCTGCAAGCATAAAAGTAATCTTAGTTGATCCACCGGTATTGGTTGTATCAGCTGTGGCTACTAATTTAACGTGTGGTGCAAATAATATTTCGCAACCAGCACTTATTACAGTAACTGCATCAGGAGGAACTCCTATGACAGGTACAGATAAATATTGGTATAGTTATGACGGAGGAAGTACTTATATTAAAAGCAACACTTTCCCTGTTAGCACATCACAGACGGTAAGCATTATGGTAAAAGATGCAAATGATTGTACGAAGGCAACATCGGTAATAATTAAGCCTTTAACACCACCATCTCCTTTGACTTTTGTACAAAAGAGTCTTATTACTTGTAAAACTAATGAAGATGTTAGTGACCTTGAAGTTACTTTTACAGATGGTTTAGCACCATTTAAATATGAAATTACAGGACCTACACCAGTTGTAGCAGCGGGTATACTTACCAATACATATACATTCACTAATTTGGCACCGGGAACGTATTACTTTAAAGTAACGGATGCTAATAAATGTACAGTTACAGGTAATTTTGAGATTAAAAATGTTGTTCCAATACAAGTAACGGGACAAGTAAAAACTGCTGTGACTTGTAATACTGCCCTTGATGGTAAAATTGAATTTACTGTTTCTGGTAATACAGCAATAGCTTATAATTATGCATTGGTAGGTAGTGTTTCTGGAACAATTGCTGGTGGAGTAAAAACAGGAGATGTTATTCTTTATTCCGGGTTAAAAGGAGGAGAAACATACACGATAACTGTTACCAATACATCAACAGGTTGTAAGGCTTCGTTTGGTGTTGCATTAGATGAACCTACTACGATAACCTTTACAGATGTAACAGCGACTAAAGTGTTTTGTTCAAAAGTAGAAACTACAATTACTGTAGTGGCTGCCGGAGGAACAGCACCGTTGAGTTATGCTGTAGTTAAAAAAGGAACCACACCTGCATTGGGATCTTATACTACAAATACTGTTTTCACTAAAGACACTAGTTTAGATGGGTTATTTTATGATGTTTATGTAGTAGATAAAAATGGTTGTCCATCAATGAAGACTATTGAAGTAGTTAGAGATGCTGTTCCAACGATTGTTCCAATTACGACTCCATTATGTTATTCAGGAACTGCTATTACAGTGACTATTACAGGAACCGTTTACGACACAGACCTAGCGGCTATTAAGTTATATGGTATTGATGGCGTATATGATACTGATCCAATAAAAACAATTTCAGGGCCTGGTACTTATATACTAAGTATTAAAGATGCTAATGGTTGTGAAGCAAAAACTACAGTAATAGTTGGTAATCAATTATCAATTAGTGCAAGTTTAGATAAAGACATCACTTGTGCAATTATTCCGCCTTTTACAACGACTAATGCACAGATAACTGTGACTGCAAATGGCGGTAACGGAATTTATACCTATGCATATTCAGCAGATAATGGAGCAACTTGGACTGATTTTCCAGGTAATGTTTTTCAAACAGCAGCAACAGGAGATTATTATTTTAGAATTACTTCTAATGGTTGTTCTATAGAAACGAAAGTTTCTGTGAAGGTAACAACTCCAATTAATCCGAATATTACCAAGGTTGAAGCAACGGAGATTAAATGTGTTGGTGATGAAACTGCAGTACTTACAATTACATATGATAAAACATTAGGTCTGGCACCATATACTTTTAATGTTAAAAATAATACGACAGGAAAAGATTATGGTCCCTTAACGACAGGTTTGGCAGCGGGTAATTACACAATCACTATTACAGATGCTAAGGGTTGTACAGATTCAATGGATTTACCAATAGCAGCACCAAAACCAATAGTGATTTTACATCATGAACTTCCTATTAGTTGTGTCGATGATGGTTTAGGAAATGATAATAGTGTTATTTCTATGGGTTCGATCATAATTGATAAAATCACTGATGGTATAAGTACTGTTGGTGGAAGTGGTGGAAAAGGACCATATAATTATTTTGTAACCGGAGCAAATGGCTATAAAGAATCGGAATTAAATAATGACGGTACCACATCGGTAAGATTCAATGTTGTAGATTTTGGTTTGTACGAAATACGTGTTGTGGATGCAAATGGTTGTACACAAATCGTATCTAATGTATTAGTAGCTTCTATTGTTACCGATTTGGATATTGATATTAAAACTACTGCTAGTTGTGATCCAGCAATAGGAGGTACTGCTGTTGTGAAAGTTGGTTCTACTTTATCTGGTAATGGACCTTTCCATTTTGCTATTTATACAGGACCAGGAATGAAGTATCCAACTGTTGGTACTTGGCAAGATGAAACTATGCTTAAAGGAACTACTTTTACGCAGTTGTTGCCTGGAGTTACGTATACATTTGTTATTTATGATGAAGCAACTAAATGTTATCATTATCAAACAGCAGATAAGCCGATTCCAACAAATTCTACGCTACAAATTACAAAACCAGAAATCCAAAATGTTACTTGTAAGGGTAATGCTGATGGTAAAGTTTCTTTTGTAATATCTACTACATATGGTGTTGCTACTCCGGTTAAATACCAAATATTTAATGCTCAATCTCTAGTAGCAATTGGGCCAGAGGTGAGTGCGACAGTACCCGCAGCAGCTCCTTTTTTAACTGTAACTTCTTTTGGAGCATTACCTTTTGGTAATTATTTTATTTTGGTAAAAGAGGATGCAGGAGCAACCAATGCAGGTTGTAGTATTGCATCGTTACCATTTGATATTGTAGAATCAGGTTTTGCTTTAGAATTAACAGCATCAGTTACAAAAAATTCAAATACTTGTGTTACAAATGCGGGAATAATTACTGCGATTGCAAAATTTGGAACGGCAAATGCGACCACCCCTTATTTGTATCAGATTTTCCCAGATACCGGCGTTGTTGGTGTTCTGGATGGTACGGATCAAAAGTTAATTTTCCCTTATGATGCTGGTCATGTTGCATTTTCTGCAACATTTGATTTGGCATTACATAAATCGAACGTATTCCATAAGAGTGCAGGTAATTACATTGTTTATGTAAAAGATGCGTATGGTTGTATTAAGGAAGCATTTGTTACCTTAAAAAATGATGATGCGCCTACAGTTACTGCACCAGCAGCAATTTGTTTTAAAGATTTACCAGCTACTGTAACGGTAAGTGGTACAGTATTTACAGGTTCATCTATTACATATAGTATTGGAAAAGGGCTTCCGGCTGTAGCCGTTGCAGGTGCTTATCAAACTAATCCAGATTTCTTAATTGGAACTCCGGGAGTGTATACTTTCTTTGTAAAAGACGATAACAATTGTGTTGCAAAAGCACCATTTATAGTTAATGATCAAATTCTAACAGATTTAAAAGTAATAGAAGAGCTTAGTTGTAAAACGGATCCAAATGCTACAATCCATGGAATTGTTTCTGGAGGGTTAGGATCTGGATATACGTATCAAGTTAAAGTTGATGCTGGATCTTTTGGAGCCATTATACCAATTGTAGGTACTACTTTTGATTATTCGGCAGCTACTGCGGGCGTTTATACCTTCTTGATAACAGATGGAAAATGTCCGATTACCAAAGAAATTACTGTAAATGATAAAGTACCAACAGTATTTAACACTACTGTTGTTGATGTAAAATGTAACTCAGGTGCTACTGGAAGTATTGCAGTTAATGTAACTTCAGGTAGTGGTAAGTTTGAATATAAATTAGACGGTCCGGTTTCTTATCCATACCAAGATTCAAACATATTTGGATCATTAACGGCTGGTACAACATACATTGTTACCGTTAGAAATATAAAATTATGTGTGACTGCTAGTACTGCAATTACTGTTGGACAACCTGCGCCATTAGCATTAGTAACACCAGTTATTGTGCCATTAACATGTGGTGTTGGAAACGTTGCACAATCTGCTACAGTTACTATAGCTGCTACTGGAGGTAGTACACCATATCAATATAGTTTTAATAATGGTGACTTTGGTAATCAAACAGTTTATACGGTTGTTGATACGGGTCTTACGCAAGTAATTCCATATAGTATAATGGATAAATTTGGTTGTGTGGAGTCAGGTACTGTAACTATCGACAAATTGATTCCGCCAACAGCATTTGATCTTACGCAATTAACACCAATTACATGTGATGTTCAAAGAACTACAGTGACTATTACAAATGTAATAGGACGACCTGGAGCTACATATAGTTATGCTACCATTGCACCATCTCCGGTATTGGTTACCAATCTTACTGGTTCATTCCCTAATTTATTACCAGGGGATTATGTATTCCAGGTTACAGATATCGCTTATGGTTGTACTTATCAAGAAGAATATACCATAAAAGAGGTTGTTAACATTGCTGCTACAGTAGAGTCTACAACAGATATCTCTTGTTTAGGAACGCCAGATGGTAAAGCAACTTTATCGGTTTCAGGATTTGGCACAGGTGTAACATATACATATATTGTTAATGGAGGAACTCCTATAACAGGAACAGATACTGTAATTAATTTAATAAATTTGGCTGCAGGTCATTATATAGTAGATTTTAAAGATAATGTTACGGGATGTCCTGCAACAGCTACTTTTGATATAGATGCACCAGCACTCGCTTTAACAAGTTCTAATGTTGTTACGCCATTAGGTTGTACTACTACAGGAGCAGTTAAAATTACAGCAGTAGATGGTTGGGGTAGCTATAAATATACGTTAACATCGCCTACAGGAATAATTACAACGAATAATGACGGTATTTTTGAAGGACTTACAGAAGTGGGACTTTATAACACTAGCGTAAAAGATGCTAAAGGATGTATTAAAACTGATTCATTTAGTTTAACAGATCCGGTTAAGCCAGTAGCTACAATCGCTGCTACTTCGGATTATTGTTATGTAGGAACAAATACAACCACATTGGTTGTAACAGCAACTTCTGCTGCTCCACATGCAGTAACTCCTTTTATGTTTAGTATCAATAATGGACAAACTTGGCAAAATTCAGGTACATTCTCTGATTTGGCGCCTGGTGATTATAATGCAATGGTTAAGGATGCATTTGGTTGTATTTCGGTTGCAAGTGCAACAACAATCAAAGAACAGCTTTTTGCCAATGCAGTGAATAAAAAAGAACTTTCTTGCTTAGTTGGTAATACCAATGGATCAATACGTGTAACTCCTACAGGAGGTTATGCACCGTATACATATCAGGTTAAGATTGGTGCAGGAACATATTTTGCAATAGCAGCTACTACTGCAACCTATACCGATTATACCGTGTTGGCTTCAGGTAGTTACCGTTTCTTAGTAACAGATGCTAAAGGTTGTACTTATGAGACTGATGCAGTAGTTATGACGGCTCCTACACCAGTAGATTTTACAGTAGTATCGAAATCGCCTAATTGTCTTGCAACACCAGGAAATATTAGTAATGGAACCATTACAGTAACTATGGCTGCAAGTAACGACAATGGACCTTATACTTATGTGTTGGAGCAAGTACCTCCAGTTGCAGGGACAGAAATCACACAAGGTACAGGTCTTTTTACAGGTTTACCAGTTGGTAAGTACACAGTTACTGTTACTTCGGGTAGAGGATGTCCGGTTATGAAACCTATAGATATAGATGCTCCAGACGCAGTGATAGCAACTGCAGTAGCATCACCATTTGTTTGTGCTTCAGGAAACAATCCTAAGACTACAGTAGTGACTGTTACAGCTACAGGTGGAACAGGAACAGGATTTAAGTATAGTGAAGACAATGTAGAATACTTTGATTCAAATGTATTTGATGTTGATGCTACAACTGCAGAAAGTTTAACATTCTATGTAAAAGATAGTAATGAATGTGTCGCTTCGATAACGATTCCAATTGCTGCTTTCCCTAAGTTAATTGCTGCAACTGTTACTTATGGTCCTCTAATGGATTGTGATAACATGAAACAAGTTATGAATGTTGCAATTACTGGAGGAACTAACACGCCAAAAGAATTTACTTATCAAGCATATAAAAATGATGTAGCTTATGGTCCATTAACTACCGTTACAGGTAGAGACTTTACATTTGATGCACCAGATGCAGATAGTAATTATCAATTCGAAGTATTCGATAACAATACTACTTGTAGTATTAAATCCGTAATACAAATAGTTCCTGTATTCAACACTATTAAGGTAGTTGCAAACGCATCTGCTCCAGCAAAATGTTTTGGAGAAGCTAATGGAACTATTACTATTAATGTAACTGGATATACTGGAGATTATACTTATCAGGTTTTTAAAGGAGGAACACCATATCCTCTTGAAAATGCTAATACAGCTACTGGTCCAGTTATAATTACAGGATTACTTGCGGGAGATGATTATACGGTTGTTGTTAAAGCAACGGATTATCCTAAATGTTCGGTAACATCAAATGTGGTAGAAATAACACAACCAGATGTATTGGATTTAAATGGATTAGTAGTAAGTAATGTTAACCAAAATTGTAGAAATTTAGGTGCAGAACTTACAATTGATAGAACTGCTATTAAAGGAGGAACTCAAGAGTATAGCTATGGATTTGCACCTAAGGGTACTGATTATGCCGATGTAGTGTTTTCTTCTACAGACTACATTAAAACAATACCTACTACACACACTACTGCTCCTTTTGACGAGTGGGATGTATATGTAAAAGATGCAAATGGTTGTTATATCGTTAAAACAGTAACTATTAAGCTGGATCCGCTTCCTGCTTTAACCTTAGCAGAACCAGTTAGTCAATGTTTTGACCCATTAACAGAAACTTATACTATAAATGTTACGGCTTCTGGAGTTGGACCATTTGAATTTAGTTTAGATGGGCAAAGTTTTATAGCAGGTCCTTTAACTGTAAAATCTCAAGGTATTTATGATGTATATGTAAAAGATGCTAATGGATGTATTACTCCAGCGATAGGTGCATTTACAATTCTAGATCCATTAGGATTATCGGCAGAAATTTCGACTTATCCAACTTGTAATGGGAATCAAGGAGAAATAACCCTAACAGCTACTGGAGGAAATGTAACTCCAGCTACAGATTATCAATACAGTATTGATAGTGGAGCTTTTGGTACGGATAATGTATTTAAAAATCTTCTACCGGGAACTTATACTTTCACAGTAAAAGATATGGTTACAAATTGTACCAAAGATCTTGTAAAAGAAATCCTTCCAGCAACATTAGTAACAGGTATTACTTTAACACCTACTCACGTTTCTTGTAATGGAGGAGCAGATGGTACAATAGCAGTAGCTTTGGATGTAATTAACAACGATCAGCCTTATAAATTTAGTCTTGTAGGTGATAATGGTGTTACAAGATTGTCACAAAGTACACCGTTATTCAAAGATTTACCAGTAGGAATTTATACTGTAAAGGTTATTTCTGGAAGACTTTGTGAGGCTTTGGAGGTTATTGAAATAACGCAACCACTAATAATTACTGTACCAACTCCAACGCCTGTTCAATACGGTTGTACAGCTGGAACAAATACAGTGAACCATGCTACTATTACAGTAAGTGGTGTAACAGGTGGAACACCTACAGCTCTAGATGGATCTTATCCTATCTATGAATTTTTCAGAGATGGAGTCTCAGTTCAAAGAGGTCCTGAAACCCAATACAAAGAAGTAGATTTATTAGGAGGTACATATACTGTAAATGTTTATGATATTAATGGATGTATGGGATCTATAGGTTTACCTGTTAAGATTAATCCATATATCAGTTTAGATAAGATAGATATTGTTGTAACTGCACCTATTACTTGTCCTACTAAAGAGGAGATTATGATTACTGTAACTACAACTGGAGGAACACCAGCACTCTTAAAGTATACAGTTGTTAGTACAAATGGAATTCCTTATAACCAAACTAAAACAGTTAGCGGAAATCCAGTATTTACTGGATTAACAGTAGGTAATTACATTATTACAGTTTTAAATGAAGCCACAGGTTGTAGCATTCAAGATACACATTATGTGGCTGAGCCAAATACATTTGGATTAAAAGCAACCAATGCTGTAAGTGTTACTTGTTTTGATTCGGCAAATGGAAGTATTGATCTTACTATAACAGATAGTAAATCGGCACCAACAGACCTTTCAAATGGATTCAGTTATACAATTACGGGACCTACACCAAGCAGTGGTAATAGTCCAAATGCAGGACCGTTCCAAATTTCAGGCTTAAAAGCAGGAAATTATACAATTGTTGCTACCTTAATTGGTAAACCATTCTGTGATGTTAAATCTAATTTCACAATAGAAGGTCCAACAGCAGCTTTAGAAATCGATAAACTTACACATACAAAAATTACATGTGTAACTGGAAATAACGATGGATCTATTTCGGTTTCTGCCAAAGGTGGATGGTCTGGAAGTTATGAATACCAATTGGAGTTAAAAGCAACACCTGGTGTAGCAGTAGCTCCTTGGTCTTGGTCTACTACTTCAACTTTCACAGGTTTAACAGCTGGAGATTATGTAGTAGTAGTAAGAGATAGTGGTAACTGTAATGTTGCAGGTGAGGTTAAGTTATCAATTCCAACACCAATACAAGTTCTTGCTAGTGCTAATGTAATTTCAGTATCATGTAATGGAGATAAGAGTGGAGTTATAACAGTAAACCTTACCACAGGTGGTGTAGGAAGTAATTATACGTATACATTAAATACAGTTTCGGCTAATCCTGTTATTTCATCTGGACCAACAACGAATCCAGTTTTCTCTGGACTAGGAGCGGGAACATATACTATAACGGCTACAGATGGTTTCAGTTGTTTTGGAACTTCTCTAGAAATTGAGATTAAAGAACCTACTGTAGTTAAAGCTAGTGTGTCTGTTTCTAAAACACAAACATGTCTTACACAAACAGAACTTACTCTAAAAGCAGAAGGAGGAACAGGACCTTACACATATAGTACAGATCCAACTTTTACAGCTCCAATTACATTTGGAAATTTAACAGGAGGTTCAATTACGTTCCCAGTATCGGTTGGAAGACACCAATATTATGTTAAGGATGTAAACGGATGTGTAAGCTACATACCGGTAGAATTTAATAACGAACCATTAGAACCTTTAACAATAGATTTAGACTTAACGAATGCTATTATAAATTGTGCAGGAGATGCTACTGGTAGAATTATTGCAACAGCACAAGGAGGTTTAGGAAACTATGTGTACACATTAAGTGATGCTACAGGAAACCTTCAAGGTCCTAAAGCAGATGGTATCTTTACAGGATTGTTTGCAGGTACTACTTATAAAGTAAATGTAGATAGTGGCGATTGTCAGCAAGCTGTTGCAGGAATCATTATCACAGAACCAGATACACCATTAACAATTGTAGATTCCAAAGTAAGTCATGTTACTTGTAATGGAGAGAAAAATGGTAGAATTGAAATCATTGCTTCAGGAGGAACAGGAATTATCAAATACTCTATATCACCAAACTCAAATCAATTTGAGGATAAAAATGTGTTTGATAAATTAGCTCCGGGTAAATACCAAGTAATTGTTCAAGATGAATTGGGTTGTTTCCACAATTTACCTTTCGAGATTGTAGAACCAAGCATATTAACAGCTAGGGTTTTACAACCGATCATTCAAGAAGTTTGTGCAGATGATAAAGACGGTGCATTTAGTATTGAAGTTAAAGGAGGAAAATCGCCATATAGCTATAGCTTAGACAAACCTACAGGTACTTTCTTACAAGGATTAGCTGGAGAAGAGATCTTTAATTTTGAAAACCTTTCAGGAGGGAAACATATTGTTTACGTGAAAGATGCATCAGGTTGTACTTATGAAGTTGAGGTTATCATGGATGATCCAATTTTATTAGCGCCAAAAGCTGTAGTTAATTATGATTGTGTGAACAATGCAGCGGCTAATTTTGTTACTATTACAGTTGATAAGAGCAATACAAAACTTACCGATGTTGAGTATTCTCTTGATGGCGCAGCTTTCCAACCAAGTAATATTTTTACAAACGTAGCGCCAGGAAATCATATCATAAGAGCACAACACTTAAATGGTTGTATTCAGCCTACTGCAGAGTTTAAAATTGAGGATATTAAACCATTAACATTAACATTGACCGATGGCGGATTAAATGAAATTGTTGCTACAGCTACAGGTGGTGGTGGAGAATACCAATACGCATTAGACGGAGAAGCTTACGGCTCGGTTAATAAATTCATTATTTACAAATCAGGAACATATACTGTTACTGTAACAGATAAAAATGGATGTACAGCTACAGCTTCAAGATATTTCGAATATATCGATGTTTGTATTCCAAATCACTTTACTCCAAACGGAGATGGTGTCAACGATACTTGGGCTCCTGGATGTACTGTAAACTACAAAGATTTAACATTCGATATCTTTGATAGATACGGTCGTGTAATCTGCAAGTACAAGTTGGGTCAAAAATGGGACGGAAGATACAATGGTGCCGAGTTACCAACAGGTGATTACTGGTATGTATTGAAACTCAATGACAATAAAGATGACAGAGAGTTTGTTGGACATTTCACCCTTTACAGATAACTAATAAAGAAATAATTATGTTATCTAAAATCAATAATACAATGAAAAAAATTATCATATCATTTCTACTTATGGCTGTAACATCAGGTTACAGCCAAGAGTTGAATTTGCCAGTTTTCACCCAATATTTAGCCGATAACCCATTTGTAGTATCTTCAACATTTGCCGGTATAGGAGATAACTTAAGAATACGTGCCAATGGATTGACACAATGGGTAGGAGTAAAAGACGCACCAGATAACCAATCGCTTTATGCCGATTTCAGAATCTTGGATCGTTCCGGAGTAGGAATCTCACTTTATAACGATAGCAACGGATATACTAGACAAACAGGTGCCAAAGTTTCTTTTGCACACCACTTGATTCTTGATTATTATTCCAAGCAATATTTGTCTTTTGGTATCTCGTATAACATCAATAATTTCAAAATTGATATCAACGAGTTTAAACCAACTTATGAAATCCCTACTCTAGACCCAGGTGTTACCAATAACAGATTTGTTTCCAATAACAACTTTGATGTAGGAGTTTTATATCGTAACAAGTCGTTTTACTTAAGTTTTAATGCTAGTAATATCCTAAACAAGGAAATAGATAAATTCGATGGGATAGAGCCTAATTTGCTTAGAAACTATCAGGTTTACACCGGTTATGTTTTTAAAGGAGCCGAAAATAATCGAATCGAATTTGAACCATCCGTTTACTATCAATTATTTGCAAGTGATAAACGTTCCAGTACCGATTTCAACTTTAAATTCAGACAATACAATCGTTACGAAGATTACTACTGGATAGGAGTTTCGTATCGTTTCTTAAACGACCAGTTCTTCCAGCCTTTAATGGTTGGTCCAATGGCAGGTTTTAGAAAGTCTAATTTTTATTTCGGATACTCTTATCAGGCATCGCTTAATAAGATTGGTGCTTACAATTCGGGGACACACGTCGTAACTGTTGGATTCGATTTCCTTCAGGCAATTAGTAATTGTCCTTGTACTCAAAGTCCGGTTCACGATTAATAGTTCACTATTTTTAAAGATTTGTGTTTAATTTAAAATAATTATCAAATTACAACGTTTTCGTATATATAAATGCGTATTTTTTATTTTTATCAAATTTATTACTAAGTTAAAAGTTCTATATTTGTTTTTCTTTCAAAAAAAACTAAAAAACGTACCTTAATGAAAACTTTAAAAGATTTTAATTTTAAAAATAAAAAAGCAATAATTCGTGTTGATTTCAACGTGCCATTAGATGAAAATTTTAATGTTACCGATGCAACAAGAATTGAAGCTGCAAAGCCAACTATTGATGCTATTTTAGCTCAAGGTGGAAGTGTGATTTTAATGTCACACCTTGGGAGACCAAAAGGAGTTGAAGAAAAATATTCATTAAAACATATTTTAAAAACTGCTTCAGATATTTTAGGAGTGCCAGTACAATTTGCTTCAGACTGTGTTGGAGAGGTTGCCAAAGATGCTGCTGCAAACCTAAAACCAGGAGAAGTTTTATTACTTGAAAATTTACGTTTTCATGTCGAAGAAGAAGCTGGGGATGTTGCTTTCGCAAAAGAATTAGCTTCATTAGGTGATATCTATGTAAATGATGCGTTTGGAACAGCACATAGAGCACACGCTTCGACAACAATAATTGCACAATTTTTTCCAAACGAAAAATGTTTTGGTACATTATTGGCAAAAGAGATTGAAAGCTTAAATAAAGTACTTAAAAATAGTGAAAAACCAGTTACAGCAGTTCTTGGTGGATCCAAAGTTTCATCGAAGATTACAGTTATTGAAAACATCTTAGATAAAGTAGATCACATGATCATTGGAGGTGGAATGACTTTCACATTCATAAAAGCACAAGGTGGTAAAGTAGGAGATTCTATTTGTGAAGATGACAAATTAGAATTAGCACTTGAAATATTGAGATTAGCCAAAGAAAAAGGAGTTCAAATTCATATTCCAGTTGATGTTATTGCTGCAGATGATTTCTCAAATACAGCAAATACTCAAGTAGTCGATGTATACGCAATTCCTGATGGATGGCAAGGTCTTGATGCAGGTCCTAAATCATTAGCAAATTTTGAGAAAGTGATTATGGAGTCAAAAACTATCTTATGGAATGGTCCATTAGGAGTTTTCGAAATGGAATCTTTCGCAACAGGAACAATAGCTTTAGGAGAGTTTATCGCTGCATCTACTGCAAATGGTGCTTTCTCACTAGTAGGAGGAGGAGATTCGGTAGCAGCTGTAAAACAGTTTGGTTTCGAAGATAAAATGAGTTACGTATCTACCGGAGGTGGAGCAATGTTAGAAATGTTAGAAGGTAGAGTTTTACCTGGAATAGCAGCTATTTTAGACTAACTATCTCATTTTTAACACTTTTTAAAGAGTATTTTAGTTTGTAGTGATTAAGTTTGCAAATAATGGCCTTGTAATTGTTTGAAATATAGCCAGTAGAAATATACATTATGATTGTAAAAAATACCACATTATCAGTACTCTTGTTATCTACAATGGGTTTGTTTGCACAAGAAGTTGTACAAACAAACCCAGTTGTAAAACAGGAAATTAAAATCTCGTATTTAGATTCAGTTAAGAGTTCATTCGTAAAAGATGATTATGCAGTTCGTGTAGATAGTCTGTGGATGAAAGAATTAGTAAGTTTAGATATTTACGAAGATTTAACCAAAGACATCCAAACGATTAATACAGATGCAAGTGTTGATTATGAATTGCCAACAGAGCTGTTAAAGCAGCGACTTCAGGCAATGAATGAAAAATCACCCTTTAATATTCAGTATAATCAAGGATTAGAAAATATTATAAAGTCATTCTTAAAGAATCGTAAAAAATCCTTTTCCCGATTAATGGCTTTATCCGAGTATTACTTCCCAATGTTCGAAGAAGCATTTGCAAAACAAAATGTTCCTTTAGAAATTAAATATTTAGCCGTTGTAGAATCAGCCTTAAACCCTAGAGCCGTTTCAAAAATGGGAGCCACAGGACTTTGGCAGTTTATGTACTTTACCGGTAAACAATACAATCTAAAAATAGATTCGTATATCGATGAACGCAGTGATCCATTGAAAGCTTCAGAAGCAGCAGCCAATTATATGTCGAAGATGTTTAAAATTTTTGGCGATTGGGAACTAGTTCTTGCTTCATATAATTCAGGACCAGGAAATGTATCAAAAGCAATTCGTCGTTCGGGAGGAAAACAAACCTATTGGGATATCCGTAACTACCTTCCAAAAGAAACACAAGGATACGTACCTGCTTTCTTAGCAACAATGTACCTTTACGAATACCATAAAGAACATGGTATAGTTCCAGATAGAGCTGTTGTACAACATTTTGAAACAGATACTATTAGGATTAAAGATAAAATGACTTTCAAGCAAATCTCTAGTTTGCTGGATGTTCCCGAAGCACAATTACAGCTTTTAAATCCATCTTATAAACTTAACGTAGTTCCATTTTACCAAGGCGAAGAACATTTCTTGAGACTACCTAAGAATAAAGCTTCTGTATTTGTTTCTAATGAAGATAAAATTTACGCTTATCTGGATCATGAATCAAGTTCAAAAATAAATAAAACACCAATTTATATCGCTGCTGCAAAAGTTGCTGCGCCAAGAGCGAATCAAACAGTTGTTACAAAAACACAATTATATAAGGTTCGATCAGGAGATAATTTAGGATCTATTGCAAGTAAATACAATGTTTCAATTACACAATTAAAAAAATGGAATAATCTTAAGAGCAATTCAATTGCACTTGGTAAAAGTTTGAAGATAATTTCCGAAAGCCGAATCAAGAAAGATATCAATGAAATTAAACTAGTTCCTGTTGTAGATAAAAAACATACCGAAGAAGCAATTGCTAGTAATGATGAAAAGAATACTCCAGAACAACAACCATCACTTTATGTGGTACAAGCTGGAGATAATTTAAGTAGTATTGCCAAAAAACTTAATGTTTCTTTAGCAGATTTAAAAGAATGGAATGGTCTTACTCAGGAAAATATGGATATGGTATCTTCTATGAAGAAACTTGTAATTCATTCCAAAGGAGAGGAATTAAATGAAACTCCAGAATTGATTGTTGCTTCAAATGATATTGACAGTTTCAAGAAAAAAACAGACATTACTAAAAAAGTAGGTGTTGATTATTATGTTAAAAAGGGAGATTCCTTATACAGCATTGCCAAAAAGTATCCAGGTGTAACCATATCGGATATTAAAAAATGGAATGATATCGAAAACGGATCTATTAAACCCGGAATGAAGCTTAAAATAAACGGATAATCAAAAATTGTATATAAATTTGGGTTTTATTTCATAACTTAACTAAAAATTAAAAATGAATAAAACCCATTTTTTATTGCTAATACTTCCCTTTTTGTTTTTCTCATGTCTTAAAAAGAATGAGAAAATACATCAGCATACTGATAGCAGTAAAATCAATACCATTTCGATTATTATAGACGATCAGCTGTGGTATGGAGAAGTGGGCGATAGTATCCGTAATAAATTTGCGTCACCAGTTATTGGACTTACCCAAGAAGAGCCATTATTTACCATAAATCAATATCCTGCCAAACTACTGGAAGGCTTTATGACCGATGGTCGTAATATTATAGTGGTAAAAAAATCGAATGTGAGTAAGTTCGAAATTACCAAGAACGTTTATACATCACCACAAAACGTATTTAGAATATCCGGAAAATCAGTGTCAGCTATTATAAATGCCTTTGAAATTCATACTCCACAGATTATTCGCATCATTAGGGAAACTGAAATTGCCGAATGTCAAAAAATCAATAGCAAATCATTATTGAATCCTGCTGTTATCAATAATAAGTTCCATATAAAAATTGATATTCCCACAGGTTATGACTATGCATTGCATAAACGTAATTTTATTTGGCTAAAAAAAGAAATAGTCAGTGGTAGTACAAGTTTGCTTATCTATCAGGTACCGCTTAGCAGCATTACTAAGAACTCAAATATTATTGCCAATATTGTGAAAATGCGTGACTCAGTCGGTAAATACATTAAGGGGAGAGAACCCAATACCCAAATGATTACCGAAGAAGCCTATGCTCCATATCTCTCTAAGATTATACTCGACGGAAAAACAGCTTATGAAACTAAAGGAACCTGGGACTTAAAAAATGATTTTATGTCCGGACCATTTATCAATTATGCGATTATCGATAAAGCTTACAACCGAATATTGGTTCTGGAAGGTTTTTGTTATTCTCCTTCCCATGAAGAAAGGGATTCAATGCTAGAACTCGAAGCTATTATCAAATCGGTTAAAATCAATAACCGATAATTCTCTTTATAACAACTCTGATTATATTACTACAAATGAAACCAAATTGGAAAATTAAGCCTTTTGAGGCATTATCTGTTCACGAATTATATGATACCTTAAAATTAAGAAGTGAAGTCTTTGTCGTGGAGCAAAACTGTGTGTATTTGGATCTTGATGGAAAAGACAAACTCGCTTTACATTTAATTGGCGAATACGAAGGTAAAATAATAGCCCATGCACGACTTTTTGATGCCGGAATTAGTTTTGATAACGCTTCAATAGGAAGAGTTGTTGTAAGTTCGGGTTATCGTGATAAAAAGTGGGGACATGATTTAATGACAGAAGCAATTGCAGGAATCAAAACTCATTTTGGTAAAACCGATATTACAATTGGAGCACAATTATACTTGAAAAAATTCTACGAAAGTCTTGGCTTTGTGCAAACAAGCGAAATGTATCTGGAAGATGATATCCCACATATCGAGATGGTGAGAAAGTAGTTTTTAAAAGAGTAGTTTTGTGATTGTTTCTTAAATCAATCTCCTAAAACAATTATGAATAGAATTACTCTTTTGGCTTTATTGCTTTTTTTTAATTTTGGTTTTTCACAAACTTCAAAAACGAATTTCACTTTAGATATTCGAAAAGTTACCGATTATCCTTTTAATTCTGTTATTTCTGATAAGATAAATGACAAGATAGTTTTCAAAAAAGAATATCAATTTCTTGATTCTTTAAATTTTTGCAGTATCAATTATAAGTCTTTTGATAATCTTAAACTTAGGGGATTTTTAATAGAGCCTAAAAAGAAAGGAGTATACCCGGTTTTGATATTTAACCGCGGAGGGAATGGTAATTTTGGTGCTGTAAAATCAGGATTCTTAACAGAGTTTTTAAGCAAAATAGCCAATGAAGGTTATATTGTTATTGGTTCTCAGCTTCGAGGCACATCAGTAAGTGAGGGAGAAGATGAATTTGGTGGTAAAGATGTTAACGATGTTTTGAGCCTTTTTGATATTATAGATCAATTGCCCAATGCCGATAAAAATAGAATAGGAGTTTTTGGATGGAGCCGTGGCGTTATGACTAATTTTTTAATGCTAAAGAAAACCAATCGTATAAAAACCAATATTGCAATTGCAGGACAAGCCGATTTGTTTCAAACAAAGCGTCCTGAGATGTTTGGAGTTTACAGAGAAAGAATTCCGGGTTATGCTAGAGATTCTGTTACAGCTTTAAAATCGCGTTCAAGTTTACTGGCAATAGATTCTATCCAGAACAAAAAGGTTTCACATTTTATTATTCAAGGGAATAAAGATGTGAAAGTTGATATAAGCAATGCCTTCGCTTTTTATTCTAAATTAAATTCAAAAGAATATACTACACGCTTACTCGTTTATGAAAATGAAGGACACGATTTAGAAGTTGTAAATGATAATTTATTAAATCAAATAACAGATTGGTTAAAAAGATATTTATAACCTAATTTCGATTAATCAAGCGTTTATTTTTTATAAAATTTAGTTTCTGCAAGGTTTCAAAAACCTTACAGGTATGATTTTAATACCTACAAGGACTAAAAAAAGCCCAAAATTATCAATTTTGGGCTTTTTTTATATTACATCTTCAAGATGGTTTTATACTCTGTTTGATTGTTTAAAAGCGCAACAGCTTTTTTAATCTCCGAGTTGTTTTTAGTATAATATTGATACAAACCTTCTTGATATTGATACCTTTTGATTAATTCCTCCTGAATCAGATTTTTAATTTCTTTCTGATTTTTGTCTAGCAAAGTAGTTTCACTTTTTTCAAGTGCATTAAGTAATTGTTGGTATTCCGGAGAAATCGTTTCGTCTATTTTTTCTTTTTTGGCTGCAGCTAATGTATTTTTCAACGCCACTTCGGTTTCGGTATCAAAAGTAATTTTATTGGTTTTCAAAAACTGTTTGAAACCGGTATAATCAGCATCAGATATTGTTGGAATCTGAGTGCCAAGATTTGGATTTTTATAATAGTAACTTGTTGCATAGTCAAAAATACCGTCGTTTTTCAATAATGCAGTTGTAATAGAACTCATTTTTGCTTCATCCAATTCTATGTCGGGCATAACACCACCACCATCATAAACAGTTCTGCCTTTTCGGGTTTTAAATGCATTAAAGTTCTTAGCGTCAGTTTTAGTAGCCACACCATTTTTGTCTTTATGTGCATAATCTAATGCTTGAATACATCTTCCAGAAGGAGTATAATAACGAGAAATCGTTACTTTAAGCTGAGTTCCGTAAGTAAGATCAACAGAACGTTGTACCAAACCTTTACCAAAACTACGACTTCCAAGAACTACGGCACGGTCAAGATCTTGCAAGGCTCCAGAAACAATTTCAGATGCAGATGCGCTTCTTCCGTTTACCAAAATAGCCAATGGAATCTGAGTATCGATAGGTTCTTTGGTAGTTTTATAAGTATTGTTATGTTTCTCAATTCTTGATTTTGTAGTTACGATTACTTCGTTTTTTGGAACAAAAAGATTGCAAATGTTTACTGCTTCATTCAAAAGTCCACCTGGGTTTCCTCTTAAATCCAAAACTATTTGAGTTGCACCATCACGCTTAAGTTGCTCCAATGCACTTTGAGTTTCAGCAGAAGCCTTACGGCTAAAATGAGCCAAAACAATATATCCTGTTTTGCTGTCTATCATTCCGAAGAAAGGGACCGACTTAATGTCTACTTCGTCCAGAATAATATCAGTAGTATTGGTTTTGCCTTGGCGAATGTATTTAATAGCAATTTTGGTATTCTTAGTACCTTTTAGCAACTGCGAAGCATCGTCTTTAAAATCGGCAATCATAACATCACCAATTTGAGTAATTTCATCACCAGCTTTAAGACCAGCTTTATCGGCAGGATATCCTTTGTAAGGTTCTTTTATAATTATTCTGTCGGCTTTTCGGGTAATTAATGCACCAATTCCAGTGTATTCCCCCGTATTATTGATTTTGAAGTTTAAAACATCCTGTTCATTAAAATAAACGGTATAAGGATCCAAGCTAGCAAGCATGCTCTTAATGGCTTTGTCCATTAAATCACCAGGATTGGTTTCGTCCACATAGTTAGTGTTTACAGCTTTAAATAGAGTAGTGAATATCTCTATTTGTTTGGCAATTTCAAAGAAGTCATCCTTGAAACTGGTTCCAATAAATAAAAATGCAGCTGCAACAACAGGAATTATAAACTTTTTTTTGAAGAACGCGACCATGTTTGTGATTTATCTTAAATTTCAGACTACTAAAATAAGAATAATTCAGCAACATAAGCAAGAGTCTTATGCTAAACAAGTTTTACAACATTGTTTTATAAGTCAGATTTAGTCTCCGAAACAGGATTTGGATTTATTTGAAGTAAGAATTTTTCAAACAATTGTATTGTTTTAGTATTGATTTCTTCGTAAGACAATCTGTCTTTTGTTTGATAAAAGAACATAAAAGAATATGGTTTGTCAAGATTATCAACAAGAATGTGTTTGTTTAATCGATACGTTTCACGCAAGACACGTTTGAAATAATTACGGTCAACAGCTTTTTTAAAATATTTCTTGGATACCGAAACACCCATTTTTATTTTTTCATCTTGCTTTATATCACCAGAATAATAAACTAATCGCAACGGATATTTAGAAACAGATTTCCCTTCAGAAAAAAGTAATCCAATTGTTGTTTTGCTTTTTAGTCGTTCATTTTTAGGATAAGTAAAGCTCATTTTTGATTTTTGAAAAAAATAGTGAAATATGCAACAAAGGTACAATTTAACGACAAACCTATTATTGTTTATGATTTAATTAGCGCTAAAAATATATTTATTACTTTTGCAGCTAATTTTTTAAGCATGCAAAAACTAATTTCGTACCCCATATCCGTTATTTATTATTTGTGTTTTGGATTTTGTTTAGCAATTTTCCATCCAATTCAGTGGGTTTGTCTTAATGTTTTTGGTTATCAGGCACATAAAAAAAGTGTTGATTATCTCAATTTTTTTTTGATAAAATGTACCAATCTTATAGGCACAACCTATAAATTCGAAAATAGAGATTTGATCCCAAAGGGAGTTCCAATTATTTTTGTTTCCAACCATCAAAGTATGTATGATATTGTGGCAATGATTTGGTATTTACGTCGTTTTCATTGTAAATTTGTAAGTAAGAAAGAGTTAGGATCTGGAATACCAAGTGTATCTTATAATTTGCGTCATGGAGGTTCTGTCCTTATTGATCGAAAAGACCCTAAACAAGCCATTCCTGCAATTAAAGGAATGTCTGAATATATAGAAAAATATAATCGTGCTGCCGTAATCTTCCCCGAAGGCACACGAAGTAAAACCGGAGTCCCTAAAGAATTTGCGCAAAACGGTTTGAAGATATTATGCAAGTATGCACCATCTGCATATGTTGTTCCGGTTAGTATTAATAACTCATGGAAAATGGTAAAATTTGGCTTTTTTCCCGTGGGTTTAGGAAATCATCTTACCTTTACCGTCCATAAACCGTTAGCTGTGAAAGATTATGATTTTGCAACAATAATGGAAAAGTCAGAAAAGGCTGTAGTAGAAGGAGTTAAAATTTAAATTATATAAAATGTCTATAAAGAACATTCGATTAGAAGTAATGCAGTTTTTAGAGAAAAACGTGGACAGCTTCGTTGAACAGTATTTAATACCTGTTGAAAAAATTTGGCAACCGTCAGATTTTTTACCCAATTCAGAAAAAGATACTTTTTTTGAAGAGGTAAAAGAACTACGTGAAATAGCCAAAGAATTACCATACGATTTTTGGGTAACTTTAGTTGGAGATACAATTACAGAAGAAGCATTACCTACATACGAATCTTGGTTAATGGATGTGGAAGGTATTGATAATGTAGAAAGAAACGGTTGGTCTACCTGGATTAGACAATGGACTGGAGAAGAAAATCGTCATGGAGATATGTTGAACAAATACTTGTATTTGTCTGGACGTGTGAATATGCGCGAAATAGAAATCACTACACAGCATTTAATTAATGATGGTTTTGATATCGGAACCGGAACAGATCCATACAAAAACTTTGTATATACTAGTTTTCAAGAGCTTGCAACTTATGTTTCTCATAACAGAGTAGCACAAATGGCTAAGAAATATGGAGATAATAAATTATCTAAAATGTGTAAAATGATAGCTGGTGACGAAATGCGTCATCACCATGCATATAGTGAATTTGTTAACCGTATTTTCCAAGTAGATCCTAGTGAAATGATGCTTGCTTTTCAATACATGATGAAGCAAAAAATCGTTATGCCTGCGCATTTCCTTAGAGAGTCTGGACAAAAGATAAGTTCTGCTTTCGAGCAATTTTCTGATTCTGCACAACGTATTGGTGTTTATACCGCTAGTGATTATGTAGATATCATGCAAAAGTTAATTGACAAATGGGAAATTGACAAAATTGGTGGTCTTACTGATGAAGCTGAAAAAGCACGTGATTACTTGATGAAATTACCTGGAAGAATGGCTAAAATTTCTGAAAGATTAGTAATTCCTCAAGAATCACATATCTTTAAATGGGTAGAACCGGCAAGATTATAAGCTAAACTTTAGATTTAAGTATAACAAATGTTGATTTTTGAGGTTTAAAGACTTTGAAAATCAACATTTTTTTTAAAATATGACTATGAATAATTCAGAGCTAATAAACAAGACAATCACTTTTGTAAAAGAAAAACTAAACGATGCCGAAGGAGGGCATGATTGGTTTCATATTGAACGAGTATATAAAAATGCGCTTTTAATTGCTAAAAACACACCATGTGACATTACAGTAGTACAATTGGGCGCTTTGTTACATGATATTGCCGATAGTAAATTTCATAATGGAGATGAAACGATTGGACCAAGAACAGCAAGATTGTTTCTGGAATCCGAGAATGCTCCAGAGGATATTATAACACATGTTGTAAATATTATCGAAAATATATCATATAAAGGAGGAAATTTTGAAAAGAAATTCACTTCTGTAGAGTTGGATATTGTACAAGACGCAGATCGACTAGATGCAATTGGTGCTATCGGAATTGCGAGAGCCTTTCACTATGGAGGTTTCAAGGATAGAACAATCTATGATCCTAAAATAGATCCAGTTACCAATATGACCAAAGAAGAATATAAAAAGAATAATGCCCCAACAATTAATCATTTCTATGAGAAATTATTGTTGTTAAAAGATAAAATGAATACCGAAACTGGAAAGCAAATCGCTGCTGAAAGACACCGTTTTATGGAAACATTCCTTTCACAGTTTTATGCTGAGTGGGAAGGGGAGAAATAGTCTTTAGTCTCAGTGCTCAGTTTATATCAGGCTGAGTGAAGTTGAAGCTCTTTAGTATATACTCTATATTTTGTTTTCCGATAGGGGGAGAAAAGTCCATAAAAAAAGTAGAGACGCACAGTAGTGCGTCTTTTTTTTAATTACACAATCCCTTTTTCGATCATCTCAAGCATTACAGGAGATGCGTTTTTAAAAGTTGGAGCTTGCTCAACAATACTTCCCACATTCTTTTTGTTTACTTTAAAGGTAATATCAGCAACGGTTGTAAATAATAAAGCTGTTAAAAACGGATTCTTGATGTATGGAGTTAGCACTATAAAAGCTTCGTCAAGTGTATGGAAACTTTCTATTTCTTCGGTTTTATAACGTGCAGTAAGCGATACGCCGTAAGTAGTATCGTCTTCATTGATAACAAGACGTACATAGATGTTTTTTATCTCAGTATCACCAATGGTTTTGGCTAATGTTAATTTAGCAAAAGTCCCGCTCTGGATACTTTCTTTTACTTTTTGCCAAAATTCGGCTAATATAGGTTCGTAAGACATGATGTTATTTTAATGTTATAATTG
>NZ_JAOZEW010000021.1 GCF_025847235.1 Flavobacterium shii | reverse complement strand
CATGTATTGATCCTAAATATTAGTTAGCCTAAAAGGAAAAATTCTATATTTCTTACGCCTCTGAATCCGAGATTGTACTGAAAGATTTTAACTTATGGAACATCTTAAATGATAGTTTGGCAAAATAACATGAAATTTGAGAGAGATAAAACGTTTTGTTTTTCTATAATTAATAAGTATTTGAATAAGACATTTATTTGATTCAGTCATGAAAATAATAACATCAAGTATTAGTCAGTTTTTTTGATTAATTTTGACTTCTATTTTTAATAAAGTACATGCAATTTATAATCAAAGAACTTATTACGATTGAAGAAATGGTTGCTCAGATTGGCACCATGCAATATTTATATCCAAATCTTAGTTTGGAAAAATATGAGTTATATTTATCAGAAATGGTTTCTCATAATTACACACAAATTGCAGTTTTTGAGGACGAAGTTTGTTTGGGAATTACGGGTTGTTGGTTCTCGACAAAGCTTTGGTCTGGGAAATATATGGAGATTGACAATTTTGTGGTACATCCGGATCATCGCTCAAAAGGAATAGGAAAATTATTGACGGATTATATTGAGCAAAAAGCGCTCGATTTAGGGTGTACAAACATTGTTTTGGATGCATTTACGTCTAACTTTGCTGCCCATCGGTTTTATTATAATCAAGGATATGGTCCAAAGGGATTTCATTTCGTAAAGATTTTAAATGAAAATGGGTTGACATAGGATAAAATATTGCCAACATTTTCTTATTGAATCAACAAAAACGATATTAAACCAAAGAATTGGTTATTTTTGTTTTATAAATTTTATCACTACAATTATTTTGGGATTATATAAAAATCTTTTTAAACAGACGGCTATTTACGGGCTTGCAACAGTATTGCCACGAATGCTGAGTTTTTTATTAGTGCGATTATATACAGGTATTTTACCTACAGCCGAATATGGCGAGGTTTCTATCGTATTATCGTGGATGGTTTTCTTTAACGTAGTTCTTTCTTACGGAATGGAAACTGCGTTTTTCAGGTTTTATAATTCAGAACCAGATAAGAAAAACGTAATAGCAACATCTACAATTTCTATTTTTTGGTCTTCTATTATTTTTCTTTTCGCAGCATTAATTTTTAGAAATACGCTAGCAACGCTTGCCGAAGTTGATGTGCAGTATATTACGTATTCTGTTTGGATTTTGGTTTTGGATGCATTGGTTTTAGTACCTTTTTCCAAACTTCGTGCCAACCAGAGACCAATGGTTTATGCCGCTATTAAAATTGGGAACGTAGTTGTAAATCTTGTTTTGAATATTTTCTTTTTGATTTTTTTACCAAAAATTGCTCAAGGACATCCCAATTCAATTATAGCTGATTTATATGTAGATAATTTTGAAATAGGATACATTTTCGTAGCCAACTTATTAGCGAGTTTATTGACATTTATTGTGCTTTCTCCAAATTATCTTTCGCTTGGACGAAAATTTGATCCAGTGCTTTGGAAAAAAATGATGAAATACGGTTTGCCAATTTTGGTGGCTGGATTGGCTTTTGCAGTTAATGAACATTTCGATAAAATCTTATTGGGGTATTTATTGCCGGAGAACATTGCTAAGTCAGAGGTTGGTGCATATTCTGCTTGTTATAAATTAGGTTTATTCATGGTATTATTTGCTACAGCTTTTAGATTAGGAATTGAACCTTTCTTTTTTAGTCATGCTAAAAATGAAAATGCTCCACAGACTTATGCTGTGATTACTAAATACTTCGTGATTTTAGGATCTTTGATTTTATTGGGAGTTATTGTTTTTGCTGATATTTTAAAATTGCTTCTATTAGAAAATAAGTCATATTGGGAGGCGATGAAAGTAGTTCCATTGATTATTTTGGCGAACTTTTTCTTGGGAATTTATAATAATTTATCTGTTTGGTATAAACTAACAGATAAGACAAAAATTGGAGCTTATATATCAATAGTTGGAGCAATACTAACCTTGGTTTTAAATTACTTATTGATCCCAAAATACAGCTATTATGGATCGGCGATTGCAACTATTTCGGCATACGGAAGTATGATGCTTATCTCATATGTTTTGGGGAATAAATATTACCCAATACCTTATGATATGAATAAAATTGGAGCCTATTTAGGCATTTCAATTGTATTCTCAGCTATTTCTTTTTACGGATTCAGAGAGAATTATTTCGTTGGAATTCCGTTGTTTCTTTTGTTCATTTACTTCGTTTACCATAATGAGAAGGATACAATAAAAGGGATACTAAATAAAAAATAACATTTCAAAATTCCCAATTTAGTTTTTAAAAATATAAAAATGACGATTAATATTATTAATAAATCACAACATGATTTACCTAACTACGAAACAATCGCTTCGGCAGGAATGGATTTACGTGCTAATTTATCTGAGCCAATAACGTTAAAACCTTTAGAAAGAACAATAGTTAAAACAGGACTTTTTATAGAATTACCAATTGGTTATGAAGCGCAAGTAAGACCAAGAAGTGGATTGGCAGCGAAAAAAGGAATTACAGTTTTAAATTCTCCTGGAACTGTAGATGCGGATTATAGAGGAGAGATAGGGGTAATTTTAGTAAATTTATCCAATGAGGTTTTTGTAATAGAAAACGGAGAAAGAATAGCACAACTTATTATAGCCAAACATGAAAGAGCCGAATGGATTGAAGTCCAGGAACTTTCGGAAACTTCAAGAGGCGAAGGTGGTTTTGGTAGTACAGGAGTGAAGTAGTTTACAGTTGTAGTTTACAGTTGTAGTTTTTAGTTATCAGTTTATGTATTGAGTAATTGAACAACTATTGCAATTTACTTTGCGCTCTTGAAATTAAATGAATATAGATTAACGAACTTACGTATCTCGATTCCGAAGTTTCTGGACGGAATTGGGAGCTTTGTAAAAAAAAGAATTTAATAATTATAAAGATTCAATGATTTATAGATTTTCTAATATTTGAATTTTTTAATCTTTCAATAAAAAACTTAGTGAACTCAGCGTAAAACCTTAGCCAGCTTTGCGGTAAAATAATAATAAAAACATGAAAATAATCGTTCCAATGGCAGGTCGAGGATCAAGACTTAGACCACATACATTAACTGTTCCTAAACCATTAATTCCAGTTGCAGGAAAATCAATTGTGCATCGTTTAGTCGAAGATATTGCCAAGATACTTAAAGAACCGATTGAAGAGGTTGCATTTATATTGGGAGATCCAGCCTTTTTTGGTGATGATGTTGTGGCAAGTTTAGAAGAGCTTGCAAAAGGTTTAGGAGCGAAAGCGTCTATTTATCGTCAGGATTTACCGTTGGGAACCGGACATGCTATTATGTGTGCCAAAGAATCTTTATCGGGACCTGCAGTAATTGCTTATGCTGATACTTTAATCAGAGCCGATTTTGAATTAGATCCAGAAGCTGATGCAGTAATTTGGGTAAAACAAGTAGAGCAACCAGAAGCATTTGGTGTAGTAAAGTTAAATGCTAATAATGAAATTGTGGAATTGGTTGAAAAACCAAAAGAATTTGTTAGCGATTTGGCTGTTATTGGCATCTATTATTTTAAAGAAGTAGAAATTCTTAAAAATGAGCTTCAGCATGTTTTGGACAACAATATTCAAAATGGAGGAGAGTATCAAATCAATGACGGAATTAAAGCTATGATGGCTAATGGGAAAGTTTTTAAAACTGGAAGCGTAGACGAATGGATGGATTGCGGAAATAAAGATGTTACGGTTGAAACCAATTCCAGAATGTTAGGATTCTTGCATAATGATGGAGAGCATTTAGTAGATTATGATGTGAAATTAGAAAATTCTACCATTATTCCTCCTTGTTATATTGGTGAAAATGTAGTGTTGAAAAACACAACAGTTGGTCCAAATGTTTCTTTAGGAAAAGGATGTCACGTTATTGACAGTGTGATAAAAAATAGTTTAGTGCAGACATATTCTCAAATAAAAAATGCTAATTTAGATAACGCAATGATTGGAAATCATGTTAGTTATGATGGTACGTTTACCAGTATTAGCATTGGTGATTATTCGGTTTTAGAATAACAAATGTTTTTTAAAGTTCGTTTTTACTTTAAATACCAATAATATAAAAATGAAAAAAAGAGTTTTAATGATTGTTTTCATGACTTTGCTTGGTAATCAGGCTTCAATAATGGCTCAAACCGAACCAGAAGATATTGCTATGGCTACTGATGAATTTCAGGACTCTTTTTATGAATCATTACTGCAAAAAGGTATTGAGAATTATGACAAAGCAATTGTTGCTTTACAAAAATGCCAGAAACTGCAGCCTAATGATGCAACAATATATTTTGAATTAGGAAAAAACTATTTGTCTTTAAAAGATTATAGAAATGCCCAAAGTTCATTTGAAAAAGCAACACAGATTAATCCAAAGAATAAATGGTTTTGGCTTGGGATTTATGATGTTTGTTATCAAACCAAGAATTATCCTTTGGCAATAGAAACGATTCAGAAAATTATTCCGTTTGATGAAGAGTATAAAGATGATTTGATTTCGTTGTATATGATTACGAATCAATGGGACAAAGCACTCTCTTTGATTAATGAAATGAATGATAAGTTCGGAAAATCTGAAGAAAGAGACTTATTTAAGGCACAGATTTTGTCACAAGGAAAATATCAAAATGTTGAAATAGATAATCTTCTTGATCAGATTAAAAAGAATCCGAAAGAAGAATCTAATTATATTGCTTTAATTTCTTTGTATGCAAAGAATAATAATGCCGATAAAGTACTGGAAATTACCCAGCAATTAGAAAAACAAGTTCCCACATCGGAGTGGGCACAAGTGAGTTCTTTTAAGACTTATTTAGATGAAAATCAGCCTGAGAAAGCGATTCTGGCGATGAATGTGGTTTTAGCAAATCCTAAAATTGATTCTAAAATTAAACATAGGATTTTTAATGAATTTTTAATTTTTGTTAGTAAAAATCCGCAATTTAGTCCAGATTTAGATAAGGCAATACCTTATTTTAAAAACGATTCGGATGTGGATGTTGCGAAAGAAATAGGTAAGTTTTATCATAGCAAAAATCAATTTGATAAAGCAGTTAAGTATTATGAGTTGTCAGTTAATTCGGTTTCACAAGTTGATATAGAAACAAATTTACTTTTGCTTCAGGCATATACCGAAACTAAACAATACGAACCGATGGCTAAAATTTCGAAGGTAATGATAGAAACTTTCCCAACGCAACCACAGTTTTATTTTTATTTTGGGCTAGCCAACAATCAGTTACAACAATTTAAGAAGGCAAAAGACGTTTTGGAAATGGGTCTTGATTATGTTGTAGATGACTTAACTCTTGAAGCAAATTTTAACATACAGTTAGGAGAAGCTTATAATGGTTTGGGAGATTTGAAGAAAAAAGAAGCGTATTTTGCGAAAGCAAATCAATTATTAAAACAAAAAAAATAAAGATCTTTTATTTTAGGTAAAAGTTCAAAAAATAAATTCTGATGAAGAAATATTTAATGCTGTTGTTACTCGTTTTTATTGTTTCATGTAAATCGAAATCGGGTGCAGTACAAGGAAATAATAACAATAACAAAGAAGAGGTTAATCTAATTTCTGCCAATAAAATTATTGACGGACACTATAATAATAAATTACAGTTTTCTACATTATACATTAAGGCTAATGTAAGATATTCGGATGATAAACAAAATCAGAATGTTACTGCAGAAATAAAGATTAAAAAAGACGAACAGATTTTGGTAAGTATTCGTTTTCTTGGTATTACAATGGCAAAGGCTTTGATTACTCCAAATTCTGTAAGCTATTATGAAAAAATAAATAGTAGTTATTACGATGGGGATTTTAGTAGTTTGAGTAAATGGTTGGGAACAGATTTAGATTTTAATAAAGTTCAGAATCTTTTGATAGGAGAAGCTATTGATGATCTTAAGAAAGGAAAATATACTGAAACTTTGATTGACAGATTATATCGATTAGATGAGAGTAAGGAATCGGATATTAAGAAATCATTCTTCTTTGAAGCTGATAAATTCTTGTTGGAAAAAGAACAAATCTCACAAACATCAAAAAATATTATGATGCAAATTGGGTATGCTGATAATAAGTCTTTTGATCAGGGAATACTTCCAACATCAATTGCAATTGAAGCAACTCAGCCCAAAGGGAAAACCGAGATTAACTTAAATTACAGTACTATTACCTTTAACGAAGAACTTTCTTTTCCTTATAGCGTTCCAAATGGATACAAAAAAATTATAATTAAGTAAGTTTGCAAAAATATATTTTAAAGATGCCAAAATTTCTCCTAAGCCTAATTTTTATCTGCACCACATCTTTTATGTGGGCGCAAGATTCGCAACAAGAAAAACTGGAACAACGCAAAGCTCAGATTCAGCAAGAAATTAGAGATAATGAAAAAATGCTGCAGTCTGTAAAGTTGAAAGAAAAGTCGGCGGTGAATGTTTTCATTGTTCAGTCGAATAAAATAAAACTTAAAGAGAAATTAATCAATACTACTGAAAAGCAAACCAAGCTTTTGAGTAATGATATGTATATTAATCAAACAAAAATTAATAAACTTAAAAAGGAGTTAGAAGTATTGAAAGCAGATTATGCTAAGATGATTCTTAAATCTTATAAAAGTCGTTCGGAGCAAAGTAGAGCGATGTTTTTACTATCATCAGAAAGCTTCTTGCAAGCCTATAAGCGTGCACAGTATATGAAACAATATACTAATTTTAGAAAAAATCAAGGAGAAGAAATTCAGTCCAAATCGACACAACTTGCAGATTATAATGCAAAATTAAATGGGCAAAGAGAGATTAAGAAAAAAATTATTGCCGAAAATGAAAAAGAACGTATATCATTAGAGCAAGAAAAGAAAGAACAACAAAAGCTTGTTAACTCAATTAAGAAAGATAAAAGCAAAATTATCGCTGATACGAAAAGCAAACAACAGGAATCTAAAAGAATCGACAGACAAATTGACCGTTTGATTCGTGAAGCTATTGCTGCCGCCAACCGTAAAGCTGCTGCTGAGAAAGAAAAAGAAACCGGAACGAAATCTGTTGCCGCAGTATCTGATACTAAAATTGCGTTAACAGCAGAAGCAAAATTATTGGCTGCTGACTTTAAAGCCAATAAAGGAAAATTACCTTGGCCTGTAGAAAAAGGATTTGTGTCATTGGGTTATGGTGACCAGCCGCATCCTATTTATAATACATTGGTGATTCATAATAGTGGTGTCGAAATTACTACTGAAGCGGGTGCAAACGCAAGAGCAGTTTTTGAGGGAGTAGTGTCAAGTGTTATGGTATTATCTCCAATTAATAAAGCTGTAATGATCCAGCATGGAGATTATTTTACAGTATATCAAAACTTAAGTTCTGTGTCTGTGAGTAAAGGAGATAAAGTAAGTATTAAACAAGTTATAGGTAAAATTAGAACTAGTGGAGAAACAGGAAAAACTACTATTAAGTTCTTAATACTTCAAAATACAACATACAACAATCCGCAAAGCTGGTTGTACAATATGTAATAAAAAACGGGACATTTAGTCCCGTTTTTTTATAGTATTATTCGATTAATCATATTGTTCCAAAAAATATTTCACGACATCGGTTGTTGTAACGATGCCTTTAAGTTCTCCGTTATCGATTACAGGTAAAGCGTGGAATTCTTCTTTCACAAAAATTTCGGCTAAGTCTCTTATAATTGTGTCCGATGATACAGTTTTGGGTTTTGAAGTCATTACCTGAGAAATAGTAAGCATGTCAAGTATTGCTTCATCGGCTCCTTCCTGTCCTTCAAATAAAGCTCCAAAAGTTAATCGGTTTATATCCGAACGACTGATAATACCAACTACTTCTTTTCCTTTAACAATTGGAATGTGGCGAATAGTATTTAGCTTTAGTTTTTCTACTACTTTTCTCAAGCCATCATTTTCATTTGCGGTTATTACGCTTTTAGTCATTATATGACTGATAGGTTCTCTTTTTTTCATAATAGATGTGTGTTATATTTCTGTCAAATATGTAGAATATTTCTGATAAAAAACATGACTTTTATCATCTCTGGAATATAATACCACAAACTATTAATTAGGTCGCTTTATGGGTTTTTATCCAAAAAAAGCATCGAAATTTATACTAAAGTAAATAAGAATGTAAAAATCATTCTATTGTTCATTTGAAATTGTATTGATTGAAATTTAAAAATAGTATTTTTGCACTATGGAAACAAATAGACAGAAAAAAATAGGCGGTGTTATCCAAAAGGATTTGGTTGACATTTTGCAAGGTGAAGTGAGAAAAAACGGGATTAACAATTTGATAATTTCTGTATCCAAAGTTAGCGTAACTACAGATTTATCTGTGGCAACAGTATATTTAAGTATTTTCCCTCAGGATAAAGCTAAAGAAACATTGGCAGCAATTAAGTCAAATTCGGTTTTGATTAAGCATGATTTATCACAACGTGTGCGTTTGCAATTACGTAAAGTGCCGAACTTAGTTTTCTTTATAGACGATTCATTAGACTATATTGAAAAAATAGATAATGCTTTGGCAAATAGAGACAACCCAATTGAGAATCGTGATCTTTTAGAAAAAAGAAGAAAGTCATAGTTTGAATTTCCCACTTTACATAGCCAAACGGTATATTTTTAGCAATAGTAAAAACAATGCTATCAATATTATTAATCGTATTGCCAGCCTTGGAATAATTGTTGGTACAATGGCTTTGTTTGTGGTTTTATCCGTTTTTAGCGGGTTAAAAGTGTTTAGCCTTTCGTTTACAAATGAAATAGATCCCGATTTAAAGATTGAGAGTACCTATGGAAAATCATTTTTGATTAGTCCGAATCAGGAAACTCAAATAAAAAAAATAGATGGAATTGCTTCGTATACTAAAATAATCGAAGAACGGGTTCTTTTCATTTTTAATGGAAAACAGCAAGTAACTTATTTAAAAGGTGTTGATAAAAACTATCCTGTTGTAAACGATATTAAAAAAAAACTGTTTAACGGGCAATGGTTAAGACCAGATACTTATCAGGTTGTTGTAGGTTATGGGATTTCCAAAAACTTTTCGATGGGAATATTGGATTTTGAAAATCCATTACAGATTTTTGCGCCTAAACCAGGAAAAGGAGCAATAGAGAATCCAGAAGAAGCTTTTACAAAAACAGATGTTTTGCCAGTTGGGATTTATTCGATAAGTGAAGACTTAGATTCTAAATATGTTTTTGCGGACTTGGGTTTAGTGCAGGAATTATTAGAGTATAAAACCAATCAGATTTCGGGGGTTGAATTTAAGCTGAAACCAAATGCAGATGAATCAAAGGTAGATTCGCAATTGCAAGCAATATTCAATAATAAGATTACAATCAAAAACAGAGAACAACTTAATGCGTCTTTGTATAAAATGCTCAACACCGAAAATATTGCGGTATATTTAATATTTACATTAGTAATTATTGTGGCACTTTTTAATTTAATAGGCGCTTTAATTATGATGATTCTGGACAAAAAAGGGAATCTGAAAACGTTGTTTAATCTTGGTACAGAAATCAAAGATTTGCGAAAAATATTTTTGTTACAAGGAACTTTATTAAGTGTATTTGGTGGTTTCATCGGGATTGGATTGGGAATAATTCTGGTTGTATTACAGGAACATTATGAACTTATAATGATTACTCCAACACTGGCTTATCCAGTAGTTTTTACTTATGAAAATGTATTTATTGTTTTTGGAACAATTGTTTCTCTAGGATTTATTGCATCATTTATTGCAAGCAGCCGTGTGAGTAAAAAATTACTGGATTAGAACCATTCTAAATAAAAAATAATACTTATATTTATCACACTAAAAAATTTCATGCTATGATAGTTTCTGCCTAGTCCTATTTTTATTTTTAAATAATTAGGATGTTCACATTTCTTCTTAAGTTCAACCGTTAGACGGATCTGAACAAATTTTCTCTTTTATCCTAAATTATATCATGACAGAAACAACAATACAGAAAAATTTATTTTCTCGAATTTTCTCAACAATAAAACAAGCAATCAAAGGAGATGAATCTTTTGATTATACATCCGGAAGTATTAAGAAAGCTGTAATTCTTCTAGCGATTCCAATGGTATTGGAAATGATAATGGAATCGGTTTTTGCTTTGGTCGATCTTTATTTCGTTGGACATTTGGAACACAGCAGTTTTGCTATTCAGGCAGTTGGTTTAACCGAATCGGTAATTACGATTGTTTATTCTATAGCAATCGGTATTAGTATGGCGGCAACAGCTGTTGTTGCGCGACGTATTGGGGAGAAAGATCCTATCGCTGCTGCAAAAGCGGGAATGCAAGCCATTATTATTGCTTTAGCGATTAATAGTTTAATTAGTATTTTGGGTTTTATTTATGCCAAAGATATTCTGTTGCTTATGGGAGCATCAGTAGAAGCTGCAGAATACGGCTATAGATTTACCCAAATCATGATAGGTGGAAGCTTATGTGTTATGCTTTTATTTCTTATTAATGGTATTTTTCGTGGTGCAGGAAATGCAGCTATAGCTATGAAAAGTCTTTGGATAGCTAATATTTGTAATATTATTTTATGTCCAATATTAATAAATGGATTCGGACCAGTTCCGGCTTTTGGATTAATCGGAGCAGCAATAGCAACAACAGCAGGGCGAAGCATAGGTGTATTTTATCAACTATATCATTTATTTAATGGTAGGGGAGTTTTAAAGATTATCTCATCTTACTTTATTCCAGACTTTGAACAAATTAAAGCATTAGTAAAAATTGCTGCTCCAGGAGTATTGCAATTTGTTATTGCATCTTGTAGTTGGATATTTCTTGCACAACTTGTAGCTACAACTGGTGGAGATCATGGATCTGCGGGATATCAAACGGCATTGCGTATTATGATGTTTTTCATTCTTCCAGCTTGGGGATTAAGTAATGCTGCAGCAACTTTGGTTGGGCAAAACTTGGGTGCTAAACAAATAGAACGTGCCGAGAAATCGGTTTTTACGACCGCTAAATATAATGTCATTTTTATGGCAACAATCATGCTTATCACATTCTTTTTTGCAAAATATATAGTTTCATTTTTCACAAATGATACTCTTATACAAAGCATAGCAGTAGAAGCATTACAGATTATGAGTTCTGGTTATATTTTCTACGGAATTGGAATGGTATTGATTAATACCTTTAATGGAGCAGGAGATACCTGGACACCAACATTGGTTAACTTTTTTGGATTTTGGTTATTCCAGATTCCATTGGCGTATGTATTAGCCAAGCATTTTAAAATGGGACCAACAGGAGTTTTTATAGCAATTCCAGTAGCCGAAACAGCAATAACTTTAGCGAGTATAGTGCTTTACAAAAAAGGAAAATGGAAACGTATTCAGGTATAGTCATTTTTAAAAAGCTAACACGAATTGCACAAATTCCCACAAATTAATTCGTAGTAATTATACAAGAATAGCAAAACGAAGAATCGATTTACGATTATAAATAAGAAAGACCGTCATTGACGGTCTTTTATTTTTTAAGAATATTGAAAACATCTTTGTTTGGGTTTAAAAATTTGATAAGATTAAACTATGATTTAAACAAATTCATATCCAGCATATACTTCCTGGATTTCGTTCATTACATTAAATAATCCTTGAGGATCATCGATTGTAACTAGTTTTTGTTTGTATTCTTTAAACGAGTGAATACCTTTAAAATAATTGGTATAATGACGACGCATTTCTACAATTCCTAAGCGTTCACCTTTCCATTCCATCGACCACGTAAGGTGGTTTCTGGCAGCTTCTACGCGATCACTAACTGTTGGTGCGGGTAAGTGTTCACCAGTTTCAAAAAAGTGTTTTATTTCGTTAAAAATCCAAGGATAACCAATAGCAGCACGACCAATCATAATACCATCGATACCATATTCATTTTTAAACTTCAAAGCTTTTTCAGGACTGTCGATATCGCCATTTCCAAAAATAGGCATTGTAATTCTTGGGTTGTTTTTTACACGAGCAATGTGAGACCAGTCCGAATGTCCTTTGTACATTTGAGCACGGGTTCTCGCATGAATTGTCAAAGCTTGTACGCCAATATCTTGTAGACGTTCGGCAACTTCATCGATGTTTATCGAGTTATCATCCCAACCCAAACGCGTTTTTACTGTAACAGGCAAATTAGTACTATCGATAACGGCTTTTGTTAAACGCACCATTAAATCAACATCTTTTAGAACACCTGCACCAGCACCTTTACAAACTACTTTTTTTACAGGACATCCAAAATTAATATCAATCAAATCTGGATTTACAGTCGTAACAATTTTTGATGACATAGCCATCGCTTCTTCGTCTCCACCAAAAATCTGAATTCCAACAGGACGTTCGTAATCAAAAATATCCAACTTCATTCTACTTTTAATTGCGTCACGAATTAATCCTTCCGAAGAAATAAATTCCGAGTACATTAAATCGGCTCCGTGTGTTTTACACAATCTACGGAACGGTGGATCACTCACATCTTCCATAGGAGCGAGTAGTAAAGGAAATTCAGGTAATTCTATGTTGCCAATCTTGACCATCTTCATTATTTTTTGCAAAATTACAACTTTTAGTCGAATTGACGGTAATTAAGGTAAAGGTCAAAGGAGGAAAGGCTCAAAGGTTTAAAGGAGGCTCAGAGAGACAAAGGTTTTCTGTAGAGACGCACCGCAGTGCGTCTTAGGGAAAGTTTAAAAGTGCAATATAAAAAAGGAAACCATATAAGTTATGTAAGTTCATTTAAGCGTATAGTTATATGAACTTACATAACTTATATGGTTTAAAAAAGAAGCTCAAATTGTAAAGTATGTTACCCTATTTTTTAAGCCTTTGAACCTTTGTTCCTCAGAACCTTTGTCCCTTCTTTAAGAAATCCTATTATCGAAAAAACGAATCGGTTTGCGACTCATTGGGTTAAAAACCAAAGGGTTTAATATTTCTTTTGAAGTAAATTCAATTTTTGGAGTAACTCTTAATTTGGCTCTAAAGTGGTCTTTGATTTCATGCAATAATTCCTCCGATTGATTTTTTACAGCAATTTTAATCAGGATTTCGTCAGTTCCTAAATCATTGGTAAAGATCTCGATAATATGATTTTCGATAGCATCAAAATCACTTAAAACATCGTTCATTGCAGGCGGGTAAAGGGTTGTTCCTTTATATTTTATCATTTGTTTCTTGCGTCCGATAACTGGTCCAACACGCAATGTATTTCTTCCGCATGCACAAGGAGTATCGTGTAACTGAACTATATCTCCAGTTTTAAAACGTAATAAAGGCATTGCTTCAATGCCTAAAGTTGTAAAAGTAAGTTCTCCAGCTTCGCCATTTTTCACTCGATTATTGTTTTCATCAAGAACTTCTACAATGATTAATTCAGGATGATGATGCCCTCCGTTTCCATGTTCACATTCGGTAAAAGCAGTGCTCATTTCGGTAGAGGCATAAGTCGAAAACAACTTAATATCCCATTTATCAGTTATTTTTTTAGACAAGATATTCATCGAAAAATCTTGATTTCTAAGGGATTCTCCAATGCAAATCGCGCCTTTTATACTTGAATTATTATAATCGATATTGTGCGTTTCGGCATATTCTATCAATTTCAATAAAAATGAAGGAACGGTTATTAGATAAGAAGGATTGTATTTTATGATAGAATCCCATTGTAATTCGGGAATTCCTGCACCTACACGGATTACGCCAACTTTTAATTTTCGCAATCCCAAAAAGTAAGCCAATCCAGCCATAAATTTGCGATCAATTGTAGTCATAAGTTGTACAATATCGCCTTCTTTAATTCCAGCACAATCAAAAGAAATTGCCTCATTATAAGCCAATCTGTCTAAGTCGGAATCGGTTAAACCAAAAGTTACAGGATCTCCTAAAGTTCCCGAAGTGGTTGCGAAATCGATGATTTTAGATACTGGAACACATAGAAAATCGTCATTGTTATTTTGTAAATCCTCTTTGGTTGTAACGGGTAAAAGTTGTAAATCTTCCAGTGTTTTAATGGTAGTGATGTCAATTTTTTTCTCTTCAAAAAAGTTTTTATAAAAAGGTGATTTCTGACTTATATAAGCCAAAAGTTCAACTAATTTTTGCTCTTGAAAATTTTTAATTTCTTCTAAAGAACCTTTTTCTATTTCTGGAATCATTGTAACTTTCTTTTGGTTTTTTTAATATACTTTTCAACTTTCTGTTTTTCAGGAAGTGTTGTGATCTCTTTTGTTAATGCTTTTTCAAAATGATTTTGTGCCAAAGCATATTCTTTTTTTTGGTAAAAATACAATCCCACTTTGTAATAAACGACCCAGTAATCTGGATTTAAGGATTGATATTCTTGAATGAATTCAGGCGAGATATTACTTTTATTTTTTAAATAAGAATTTATTTTTTCATCTTCAATTCTGAATTTTTGGTAATTTTTAAATTCGACTGTAGTCAAAAAAGGATCCTTGGCAATATTCAATTCACTTTCGGACAAAGATACAATTGTATCTGAATGCTCTCGGTTTTTAAATATTTTATTCAAGTCATAACATACGAACTCACCCAATTGATAAGGATTGGCAGATACCCAGACTAATTTTTCTTCGGGTTTAAAAATAATACCATGATGTGCCATCAATTGATTTAGCGATTTTTCGTTGCCATAACCAAGTTTGATATTATGGATACCCTCTTTATTTCTAAGTATTTCCGAAGCTTTTTTAGGATTTATTTTTTGGGTTTCTTCAAATAGTTCTACCATTCTATCGTATCGATATTTCGAATGACTATCGCGAATTTGATTTTCATTTCGTTTATCATCCTTTAAGGCATCACTTTGAAAATGATTCGAACAAATAAGTTGATTGTTATTTGGAACTTCATAAACTCCAAATTTATGCGGTGATACTTCTATTAAAACAGCTTTATTATCTCTAGCACTCCCAACCATGATTGATTCGGAAACGAAAACAGTTGTCCTTTTTGCAATAGCAATAGCTTCATTAATGTTGGTGGCATATTGCAGAATTTCCCGAGTGAGCATAGAAATAGGAGTTTTGGCAATTAGCGGAATTTTTGATTTTCCGGCATTGATAGTTACGGTCAATCCTTCCTGATTCATTCCCGAAACAGCTCCAATCATTCCCGGCCAGGTTACCATCATAAAAGGATGTCCCGTTTTTGGTTTTATAAAAGCAACAATTTTATCTTTTGCAAAAGCATCATTTACATAGAAATCAAAATTGCGACCAAGGATTAAATTCCCATCTTCGGATTTTTCTCCCCAAGCGGCAAAAGAAGAACAGCCAACCAATGCCAAATCTTGTAATGCGTGCCCAATATCATGTGCAGCATGTAAATACAAGTTGCGTAAATATTGCGATGCGATTGCATCATAATCATGAGAAGTATATCGAGAAACGCCGTAAATTTCGGTTTGGTATTCTTCGGGAACATTGAGATACAATTTTCGATTGTACCATTTTAGAAAGTTTCGAAGCATTTTTTGCTTAAACGTTGAAGGTACTAAATCCTGAATTTTGGAGAAGAATATGTGTTCTTGTTTCTTTAAAAGGGAGTCGGTTAATGCTCCGGAATTAAGACCTATTTGATATGCATCGCCTTCAACATAAAGTTCCCAAAGACCTTGTTTATTTTTAAAAAAGGAATTATTTCCAGATGAAAATGCTGTATCAGATACTCTTTTTACGATTGGTAAAATAGTGTCATAATCTGCTATATTGGGCTGATGATGCATTGATTTTGAAGTGCCACAGGAAAGAAACACCAACAAAAAACCGATTAAGAATACAATCAGAATTCGCTTTTTCATGATCAAAATTATTCAGTGGCTTGATTGATTTTGGTTACCAGATATTCTTTTCCAACAATCTCCGAACAAGTAACAACAGCACCAATTGTTACGCCCAAAACGCCATGCATATTAATACTTTGCCCCGTTAAATATAAGTTGTTAAGCTTAGTTTTGGAAGCAATAAATGATTTCATAGGATTATTTGAGTCCTTAATATAACCGTACATATTACCATTGTGCCCACCGATATAATCACGGTAGGAAAGTGGAGTAGAAGTATGGATAGATTGAATACACTCTTTTATTCCAGGAAATTTTATCTCAATCTCGTTTAAAAATTTGGTTGCTTTACGAGATTTAAATTCTTCATAACTTTCACCACGATCATTTTTTTCGGCAGTTGTATTAAATGTATTTGCCCAAGGTAATAAATCGTCAAATTTCATATAGGTAATAAAAGTCATACCATCGGCCCATTCTTCCTCCTTCTTGGAGGCATTCATTGAAGCCATGTATGCTTTTGGCCACGAATTTTCGTTATATTCATGTGCTGTCCAAACTTCATTACTATCTTTAAAATGATAATAGTTATGATTGATATATTTGAATGTTTTGGGTTTAAAAACAATATATAAACTAAACGCCGAAATTACACCTTCGAGACTTTGAATACGGCTATAAAAAGATTTTCGGAAATTTTCTTCACCAACCATTTTTAGCGTGGTTTTTGGTTCAATGTTCGAAATGAAATAAGTAGCCGAGACTTCGGTTTCGTCTTTCATTTTAACCGAAGTAACGTTATTGTTCTCTACATTAAAACGAGTTACTTCTTTATATTTATGAACTTCTCCACCGTATTTCTTGAGTTGCTTGATGAGTTGTTTCGTTATCTGACTTCCGCCATTTATACATCGCCAAGAGCTTTGAATATAGGAGTTTACAGATAAGGCATGTACGTAAAAAGGTGATTTGTCTTGGATTCCTGCATACAAGAAATTAGAACCAGCAAGAACAGCTCTTAACTGTTTATTATCGGTAATCTCATCGATTGTTTGCTTGGCATTTAAAGTCAGGATTTCACTATCATATTTTCCTTCCCAACGTAAATTGTATAAGGGGAACGAATCGCAAGTTGCTTTTACTTTTTCGCAATAATTTTCGATTGCTTCTTTTTCTTCTGGAAAATGTTTTAGTAATTGGTTAACGAAGTTTTCATATCCCTGAGCGTGTGGATATTCTTTATTTTGATCTTCAAAAGAGATGATATCAAAACCATCTTCATCCATTTTTTTTAGTTTCAAATTATCCATAATGCCCAGATATTTGAAATACTTATATAAATTTTGTCCTTCACTTAATCCTCCTATGTAGTGAATTCCAGTATCAAAAATGGTTTTCTCTCTTACAAAAGTCTGTAGATTTCCTCCAAATTGATTATTTTTTTCGAGTACACAAACACTATATCCTTCTTTTGCAAGAATAATAGCCGAAACCAGACCGCCCAAACCGCTTCCTACGATAACAACATCATAACGTTCTTTCATTCTATTCTTTCTTTAAGACTAAAATTTTGTCTTCTTCATTGCTACAAGTATAGCCAAAATTAATTAATGTATTTTTTAAACTGTCACTATTTATTAAAATGAAGCAAGAAGTTATCGGAATTATTTTTTCGATAATCGCGTTGTAATTTTCATCTGTAATTAAAACAACATCATATTGTTTTTGTAGTGCATGTTCTATTTTATCTAGGTAATGAATAGTTCTTTTTTTAACGATATAATTGGTTGCTGCGACCGCATATTTTTCTTCATCGGTTGTATAAGAATCAATTTTTCGTTGTGGTTCCTGTAGTGTTAATAATAAATTTAGCTCACCATAATCATTATTCAAATGCAATATTTTGGCTTTTGGTTTTATGTATTTATTTAATAGATAAAAGGTTTCTAAATTTGCTTTCAGATTCTTTTTCACACTATTGATTATCTCCGATTCCTTGTAATCAAAACTATTAAGAATCATTTTTTTGAAATAATCCGGGCCTTCAAGATTTTGACGTGTTTTATGAAATTCGGTTTTAAAAAAAGCACTTATTTGTTTTGTTCTTTCTGTATAATTTTTTCCAAAGGAAAGATTCTCAGGAGTAATTCTGTCCAGAATTGAAACGGTTATAGCGCTGTCATAAATAATGAAATCTCCTTTTGGTAACGCTTCGGATGTACCATGAATCAAAATCGGAATAATGTCCAGATTAAATTGTTCGGCAAGATAAAATGCGCCTTTATGGAATCGTTTTATTTGGTTGCTTTCGGATCGGGTTCCTTCCGGGAATACCATTAAGGAATAGCCTTCATCTATTTTTTGGCGTAAATGTTCGATACCACCTTCAAGTCCTTCTGAGACTGGATAAAAACCTGCTTTTTTTACGGTTGCCCCAAAAACAGGAGAATTGTAAACCCAATCACTTACAAGATAAATGATTTTTGGACTCAGCATTCCAACAGCCAGAATATCCAAAAATGACGTATGATTGGCAATAATTACTGCTGGTTTTTCGAACGTTTCATTATGGATATTAATTACTTTTTTATTTACGTAAGGATTAGTATACAGGACTGATTTCATGAATTTTGAAATCAAATATCTAAATCCATTCATTTTTGTTTCCTCTTTTAAAGGAAGAATTTTCATAATTGTCAAGCAAAAAACAGACATTAAAATTCCGCCAAGACCATAGTATAAAAATGATAATACACCATTTATAAAGGAACGTAGCTGGAATGGCGCTTTTCCGTTTTTAGGACGATTGGATAAGAATAATTTAAATAAGATTGGGTAAAAAATAAATGTAATAATAAGTGCAGCAAAAACTCCAATTAATGAGATTGATGAGATAGATTGTAATGCAGGATGTTTGGCAAATATCAATGCACCAATTCCGAGTATTGTTGTTATTACAGCCAAAATAATTGAGGTTCTGTAAATCGCAATTTCATTTTTCCCGGTAGTATATTCTTTCTGTAATGCGCTTGTCATGAAAATACTAAAATCAACACCATGACCAAAAATTAAGGTACATACAATCATGCTGAAGATATTCAGTTGGATATTAAAAATCCCCATGATACCGGCAGTTACAATTCCGGTTAATGCAATTGGGATACAACTTATGATAACTAATTCGACTCTTCTGAAAAAGAAAAACAGAATAAGAATTACGGCAACAAAAGAATAATTTACAAGTGAATTGAAATCGGTGTTAAGCGTACTAAAAAAGGTTTCATTCATTTGTTGACGATCAATTGCCAGTAATCCATCTTTGGCAGAAGCCGACTTTACAAATGCGTCACGTTGTTGAGGAGCGACTTTTACTAATGTTGAAATAGTGAAAAAACCGTTTTTTTCGCTAATAAATTCTTGCAATTGCAAGGCACTTATTTTTAAATAATCCTGATAGGAAATAGGTCTAAAGTTGGCATCCAGATGATCAAAAAAAGCTGAATATGTTGTGGGTTTAAATCCAAGTTTGGCGCCTTCACTTATCAATTGAGATTTTAGAAGCTGTTTTTTATTGGTATCCCAAAATGAATTCCATTTATCGATTTTTTCTTTTTGCTCTTTTTGCGAAAGCATAATACCTCCTACAGAACTAAAATTTAATATTTTGTTTTCCTGTTTTTCTTTTGCAAGAGCATTAAAAAGCAAGCTGTTTTTTTGCAAAACTTCTTCCATACTATTACCGTATGATGCCAGATATATAGTTTTGGAAGTTAGACTTGTTGTACTTTCTTCTAAGTCTTTTTCGGCAGCTTTAATTTCTTTAGGTACAAAATTAAGCTGTGATAAATCGTTGTTAAATCCAACATCGTTATAAGTAAAGAAGCAAACGAATGTAATAAGAACACAAGCTCCAATTAGGATTTTGTTATTATGAAATGAAAAATGAGCCAGTTTATCAATGGCATTTTTCTTATGTTCAAAATTATTTTCTTTGGGTTTGTATAAATGCGGAACAATGAGAAGGGAGAAAAAAGCAGATGCCATTACGATTACTGCAGCAAATATTCCTAAGTCGTTTAATGCATCCGATTTTACAAATAGCAAACATAAAAACGCAACGGCAGTAGTTGAACTACTCATTATCACAGGCATTGTAATGTCTTTATATAATGTTTTTACATCGCTATTGTGTTTATAATGTGTAAGAATATGAATAGAATAATCTATTGTAATTCCCAATAAAATAGAACCTATCCCGAGTGAAATAGCCGAAATTCTCTCTTTTACAAAATATAAAAATGCAACTGCAAACAGAGCTCCAAATACTGTTGGGAGGAAAATGATTAATGGGATAAATACTTTTCGATAGAATAAAATTAAAATTAGCATTAGTGTAATCATTGCGATAGTTGTAGTAAGTACAATATCACTTTTAATCTGGTTGGCATTTGCAACAGCAATAAGAGCCGAACCAAAATAACTTACCGAAGCTTTTGTATCAAATTGCTTATTTAAATTGTCTTTTATAGTATTGAGCTTTGCTGCAAAAATGGAATTTTTTTCTGTTTCGCTCGAAGGTAAATTAGAAGTAATAAATAACAATAACTTCTTTTTATCCTTGGTCATTACAAAACCATTATCTAGTGTAAAGTCATCGCCAACATTTAATTGTTGTAATTTTTTTAAGGCTATAAATGAGATTCCTAATGGATCTTGTAATATAAAATCTTTGGTAATAAATCCCGAAGGCGAAATTATCGATTTGTAATTTCCTTGTACAGTTGCAGCAATACTATCCTTTTGTAACTTGGATTGAATGGTTGCATAATCTTTGTCTTCCAGAAAAAGGGGTACATTATTGTAAACAAAATCTATAGTTTCCTGAATATTTTCTTCGTCGATTTTTCCTTGTACAGCAGTAATATAAGGTTTGCAAGTTTTGGCTATACTATCTGTAAAAACAGCCGCCATTTCTTTTAGATCTTCGTTGGTTCCCTTTTTTTCAAGTTGGAAGATAACGGTAATTTTATCGGCAAAGTTAAGTTGCTTCAGCACTTTGGCAGTAACATCGGTTTTGTCGTTTGTTGGAATAAGTTTGGTAATATCTTCTTCAAATTTAATTTTTGAAGCAAAAAGACCAAAAAGAAAAAGCATCGCAATTGCCAAGAAAACTGATAGTAGTTTTCTCTTGTTTACAAATAAATGTATAGCGTAGAAATAATGATGCATGTTTATTGTTTAAAGTTTTTTAGCCACTGATTATACTGATTGACACAGATTACTTTCGTTGCGAATATAAATATTTTTAATCCTTTAATCTGTGGCAAAATATTTAATTTAATTATTGGTTTTATTTTTATTCGAATTAAAAGCTGTTAAAAGCAAATAACTCAGAAGGCCTAAAAGTAATGCAGAGACGGATGCTAAAAGGAGACTTCCAACAACGTATTGGGTTATGTTTTTTGAAACATCTGTAAGTGCCAATGAATCATTTAGTGTTAAGGAGGAGTTGCTTGAAACAAATAAACTTCCCATTTTTAAAGATCCATATATTACTAAAGGAATAAAAGGTGGGAAACTAACATTTGATGCCAAGAAAGCAATGACTTTGTTGAGCTTAAATAATGTTGCAAAGAAAAGAAGTAACACGGTTTGGAAACCCCAAAAAGGTGAAATTCCAATAAAAACGCCTAATGCAATCGCAGCCGATTTTTTGTAATTAGATTCGTCACTTTCCAGAATATCTTCAAGTAGGAATTTTTTAAGCCCTTTTTTTTTAATGTTTCGAACCAAATCTCTTGGTTTAATATATACAAGAGCAATAAATACTAATACTGTATTTAATATACTAATTCGGGTAAAATCCTTAAATGGGCGAAAATGGGAAACTCTTTCCTGAGGATCGTATAGAATTTTAACCGGAATGTTTTTAACCGGAATCCCTTTCCAGGCAGAACGTACAATTACTTCGATTTCAAACTCAAATTTTGGAGTATAATATCTTTCGGGAATTAGTTTTAAGGGATATAATCGAAAACCGGATTGTGTGTCTTCGAGACGAATTCCTGTTTCAAACCAAAACCAGAAATTTGAAAATTTATTCCCAAAACTACTTTTTTTAGGCACATTTTCTTGTGACATATTACGACTACCAATTAGTAAGGTATTCGGTTCGTTTTGAATAAAATCAATAAATGAAGGAATATCCGAAGCAAAATGTTGTCCATCGGAGTCGATTGTTACTGCATACTCGTAATTTAAAGCAATTGCTTTGTTAAATCCGTTTTGTAATGCAATCCCTTTTCCTTGGTTTTCGGGATGGTGAATTTGGATTAATTCTGGAAAATCTTCTAAAATTTTACCTGTTTTATCTGTTGATCCATCATTAACTACAATAATTTCTTTGGTGTAGGTTAAAATGGAATTAAGAACTTTCGCTAACGTTTTGTCATTATTATATGTGGGTACAATAACACAAAAATTGGTTTGAGTAAGTTGTTCTTCTTGAGATAAAATAGGTTTCATTTTGTGGTTTTTATTTAACTACTTTATCGTTTGCTTTTCTTCAGCAGAGAAGCTTTTGGATTGTTGGATAAAGTTTTTTAAATATTCTTTTAGCGCATTATTTTGGTCTTTATAGTGCGCTATAATAAATTTTTTGTCTTCTTTGATGTTTTTTCTATAACCCGTAATTCCCGGAACATTTTCCTGAATACTTAATCGAATCATTCTAATTTCTGTCGAGTTTGGTTCTTTTGCGATAGTACTTTCCAATAACTTGGCACCTTCTTTAAAACGACTCATTTTGACAGATAATTTTTTTTCAAATTTAGAATCCAATAGGATAGAAGCGGCTTTGTATGCTACCAGAATATTTTCGTCGGTGTTAGAAATATCTTCAAGTTTTGCGGTAAATTCTTTAGCGCTGGTTTCAGAATCTGAAGCTGTAGGATATATTTTTCTAATGGTAGCAAGATCAGGAACACTTACTAAACCTACCCATAAAATCAATGATATAAATAGTTTCATAATTAAGCTTTTTTATAAACATTGCTTAGTTTTAAAGCAACTGTTTCGTTAAAATAAGTCGTGTTTTTTACTTTTACCAAACCATCTTCGGTTGTGGTGATATCCAATTCTAAACGTAATTCGGGTGTAACTTCTGGATTGATTAACGCCATGAATTTAACATTACTAAGCGTTTGCATCATTAGGCTACTTTGGGTAATTTTTTCCGAAAGTTCTTTTATAATCTGGATCATGCATACGCCAGGCATTATCGGATTGTCTGGGAAATGTCCTTTAAAAACATCATGTTTCTCATTTACCAAAATGACTGCATCGTATTTAGAATCACTTGTATTTTCTAATGAAAGTATTTTATAAAAGTCTTTTAAAACCATAATTGTATTTTTATTTTCCAAAGATATATGTTGCACCTATTTGATAAACTAAATTTGTATTATTTGTTGAGTATGCATAATAATTTGTTAGTGTACTTGTAAAGCCTTTCTTAATTCTAGCTTCAAATGAAACTCCATTTTTCAGGCTGTATCCCAATCCTCCAATGATTCCTAAATCAATATCGTCTCCTTTGCTAAAATCTCTTTCTTTGTCTTTTGGGTCTACTTTAAATGTATCCGCGATAAGTATATCACAAAAAGGACCTACTAAGACATAAAAACTTTCAGTAAAATTAAATTTATTAATCGTTATTCCAGAAATATATTGCAGTGATACATTTACATTGGCCTCTTCATAATTAGTAATAGTGTAACTATTTGTTGTATAATCATAAATAGTTGTGGTTCCCATAGAAACATTTCCTTTACCACCTTGTCTTGAATAGGTTAATTCAGGTTGTAATGTATAAAATTTCGAAAGTTTTAAGGCGCCAAATCCTCCAATATAAAAATCGGTTTTGTTACCAAGATTTGAATTTGTCAATTTCGAAATGTTAATCCCGGCTTGAATTCCCGGTTTAAAAGTTACTTGTGCTTGAGCCTGATTAATTCCTATAAATGTGAATAGGGCAAAAAAGAAATTTCTATAATTCATTTTTTATTTTACTTTAAATGTATAGGTAATTCCAAGTTGAAAAACTTGGTTTAACACAACATCATTGTAGTGGTAATCGTTATTACTGTCTTTGTAAAAATAATCGTTTCCAAAAATATCAAGAAAACCTTGTTTGATTCTTGCTTCAAATGATAATCCGTTTGGTAAAGTATACCCAACACCGCCAACAATAGAAAAATCAAAATCTACAGGACGATTATAACTTGAAAAATTATCGGCAACTTTAAAGTCCAATGAAGGCCCAACTAATGCATAAAAAGGACGACCAGCAAAGTTAAATTTATTAATAACACTTAGCGAAACATAATCTAGTGAGTATGTTTTTGTTCGAGAATTATTATAATTTGGTGTCGGCGAGAAAAAGTTTACATATTCGCTTCTTACACCTTGTCTGGAATAATTTACTTCGGGTTGAAGCGTATATAAACGATTGAATTTTATAGCTGCGTATCCACCTAAATTAAAATCTACTTTAGGACCATTGGCTTCAAAATTTGTTAATCTCGAAAAATTCAAACCACCCTTTACTCCAGGGTTTACAGTTACTTGGGCTTGTGTGTTGAGGATTCCAACTAGAATTCCAAAAGCAATTAAGATTATTTTTTTCATTTTGATTTGGTGTTGGTTAATAATTTTATTAAGATTTATTTCTTTATTTTATTCTGTTTTAAAATAATTCAATTCTATTTTTAACTTTATATTTTGATGTAAAATCTCAATTTTTTCAGCAAAAATATTGTTTTCTGAACTAAAACTAATAGTTATTTTTTCTTTTGTTGAAGAAGCGTGTACTACCTTTTCTAATTTTTGATTTTCTTTCGATAAAAATATAAAATTAAATCGGTTACCATCTACAGATTGATAAATGGTATTTGTTTGATTTTCAAATTGTTTCTCAATTAAATAGTTCTTTTTAAGGAGTAATCGAAAGTCTTTTTTTAAGGTCGAAATAAGAATTTTTCGATCCAATTCGGATACTATTGAGTTAACTTTAAAATCAGTTTCGGATATCTCAAAGTCTAATAATTTATTACCAAATTCGGTTGTAAATACAACTCGATGTGTAGTATCATTTATTTTTTTTGCAATAAATATCCCCGATAATTCGTGACCATAAACTGTTATGTTTGCTTTATAAACATAGTCAATTTCGGGATTAGAAAAATAAGGTGCTTCGTAAGACGTTTTTTCTAATGGTTTTGGAGAATAATTCTTTGTAATTTTTTGACCACATGAAAATAGAAAAATGATCAAAAAGCAATTAATTAGTAAAAACGGAGTCGTCGATTTTTGCATTTATCACTTTATTTTTAAGTACAATTCGAGTATAATCTTCAGATGATTCAAGGAGTTTTACCTGAACAACTGTTGCGTCTTCTTTATCAAAAGTCAATTCTATTTGTTTGATGTATTTCTTTAAAGTTACATCTTTTGGAATAAATTTCGCAATGTTCTGGTTTTTTGATTTAAAATAACTGATGCTAAATTCCTTATCATCAAACATATCGCCACTTACACTACCAACAATAAGTTTATTGATTCTTCCAAAAATTTTGCTGTTACCAATATCAACCGCACTCTTTTTACCTTCGTCGTTAATAAGGATTTTACCATTTTTAAAAACAATACTATAGTTATATGGTTTCTTGTATTGCCATTGTAACAAGTTTGGTTCTTTAAAAATCATCTTTCCGGATGTTTCAATATCCTTTGATAGAAAATCAAGATGTTTGTATTGGATAAAATCGGTACTTAATGTTTTAATTTTTTTCGAAACCACATTTACAGATTGTTTGAAAGCTGCAATTTCACCGTCGGACATTTTTTGTTCTTGCGCAAACAGGTTCATTGTGAACAGATTCAGAATTAAAACGAACAAATATATTTTAGTCTTCATATGCTTTAAGATTCAAAAGTTTTTCCACCGAAATCACGGTATAATTGTTTTGCTGCAAAAATTGCAAAAACTGTTCCAAGACCAAAACCGAATGTGTAGCCGTGTCATGCAAAAGTACGATTCCGCCAGGAGAAACTCGTTTTATAATACGATTGTAAATAATTTTTTGGTCTTTAATTCCACCATCGAGTGATCGAATATTCCAACCTATTACTCTATGTTTACTTATTTTTAAAGCTCTTCGAATCGATGGAGTTGTTACACCATATGGAGGTCTGAAGAATTTAATTTTTTTTGAAGTAAATTTTTCCAGTAGGGCATCAGTTTTTTCCAGTTCTTCCAGTATTTTTTTGGCATTGTAAAAATCAAAAAAATGGGAATGACTATAAGAATGATTTCCAACCTGATGACCTTCGGATAAGATACGTTCTATAATTTCGGGATGTTTCTCGATATTTTTCCCAATGCAAAAAAAAGTAGCTTTTATGCCATATTTTTTTAAAACATCCAGCACTTCTAATGTGGTTTCGCTTGGACCATCATCGAATGTTAATGCAATTTTTTTCTTGGTCAAAAATGGATTGTTGCAATAAGCCCTTACATGATAGTTGGATTTTATTCGTGCCGAATTTATTGCCACAATAGTTAGCCAGACCATTCCAATTAGGATAAACCAACAAAAATTGATCGCTATATAAAGTTTCGTAAGAAGCAATAAAAGCAATATAATGATAAAAAACAAAGAAGTTCTTTTATGCGTTATCATTTTGAAATTAATGTAAAACTATGGTCTTTACCGTTTAATTGGTTATATAATAGAATGGTGTTGTATGTTGATTTCTCTAATGAATTAGCTTTAACAAGTTCCGGTATTGTTTGTGTCTTGATGATTTTAGAACCAACCCATAATCCAAAAGCCGAAGCTGTATTGTATTCTCCACTTAAATGTTTGTAATAAACTTGTGGTGTATTTGCGAAAGCATTTTCTGCCAAATTGCTATAATAGGAATCGAATTCAACATCACCATTACAACCTAAGACAATAGCATCAATATCCGAAACTTCTAATTTATTAGATTTTAGAAATTCAATAACTTCAGCTTCAACTTCATTTTCTTGTAGTATATTTTTAATTTCTACATCCAGAAGTTCGGCATAGGTGGTATCTTTTTTTTCATTTTCTAAAACAAAGAAGCTAGCTCCCTCACCATAAATATATCCTTTTGTGGTTTCGTTTAAAAGTAGGTAAGGTTCTTTTCTGTCCTCTTTTATATACCCAGCCAATTTAAAAAGAGATATTGTATAATCACCATTTTCATCAACGCCACCTACTAATACTGAGTTGGCTTCGTTTCCTTCAATCTGCATTTTTGCATCCAAAAGAGCCGACTCAAAAGAGATTGCGCCATTTACATAAGTAAAGTTATATCCTTTACATTGTAAGGTAAGGGCAATTTGTGCACCAACGGTATTGTGTGTAGATTGTATAAAAGCGGTTGGTGTTAAAAACTCCTCATTATTATCGATAATTGCTTTTAAGAATTTTTCTGAATCCTCGATACAACCCATTCCTGTTCCGGTAATAATCGCATCAACATTCGGAACATTGGCTTCTTTCAGAGCATAAGCCGAAGCTACTATTCCGTTTTTGATACCATTAGCCATTCTTCGGCTTGCAACCGGAGAGATAAAGTCTTTGTAAACGGGTTTTTTTAAAAATAAAACGTTGTCATTTTTATTCCATTCTGCGTCTTCCAAAAAAATAGTATCAAATGTTTTTTGAGCTGAAAGACAACCTGTACCATTTATATATGTTTTCCTCATTTGTTTTTAGAAAATATAAGAGTGGAACAATTACCACCAAATCCAAATGAATTTGATAATACGTGTTCGATATTTTTATGTTTTAAAGTTGTTTGTGGTGTTAGATTAAATTCCTGCATTGGAGTTTCAAAATTTAAACTTGGAAAAACCACATTGTTTTGGATAGCAAGTACACTATAAACTGCTTCGATTGCTGCTGCAGCTGCCAGAGTATGCCCCGTAAAAGGTTTAGTCGAGCTAAAATCGGGAACAGGTTGTTCATTGTAAATTCTAAGAATAGCCCTTCCTTCTGATAAATCATTATTGGGAGTTGCTGTTCCATGAACATTTATATAATCTATTTCGCTTGGGTTTAAAGCTGCAACATCAAATGCTTTTTTCATGGCAAGATAAGCACCATCACCATTTTCTGATGAAGCAGTTTGATGAAAAGCATCATTGGCATTACCATAACCCGAAACATGAGCGAGTACTTTTTTATTTTCTTTTTTTACAACTTCATCAGATTCCAAAACTAAAAAAGCAGCAGCTTCACCAAGATTTAACCCTTTGCGTTCATTATCAAAAGGTTTGTTGTAACCATCGGATAGGATCATTAAAGTCTTAAAACCGTTGATTGTAAATTTTGCCAAAGCATCGGTTCCTCCAACAATTACACGATCGAGTTTTCCGGTTTTTATCAATCTTGCACCAAGCATAATTGCATTTGCAGCCGAAGAACAAGCAGTACTTATTGTCGTAACCATACCTTTTAATCCAAGTTCATTGGCAATTTTTTGAGCTACATCACCACAATTATGGCAGCTAATGTATTTTTCAACTTCCGGATTTTCGAAATAATCATAATAATATTTTTCGGTCATATCCATTCCGCCAACACTTGTTGCCGAAATTAATCCCGTTTTATATTCATTAATAGATGTGATTCCTGCATTTGCAACAGCTTCCTTGGCAGCAATTGCACCAAGCATTGCTGTTCTCGAAAAGTTGTTTTCTTCGTCAAGTTGTAATTGAGCGATTAACTCAGCATTGGTTTTTTTTATTTCACCAACCTTAATAACATCGGCATGAACAGTCGAAATGTTTTCGATGGTTGTAATAGCAACCTTGTTATTTATTAATGAAATATAATTTTCCTCAACCGAATTTCCGATTGAAGAAATTATTCCCATACCAGTTATAGCAACTCCTTTTACCATTTTTTAGACTTCTTGGATTTTAGACTTACTTAGACTACTTAGATTTTCTAGATAAAAATTCATGAAAAACTAGAGGATAGTCGAATAATCTAAAAATCGAACAATTTATTATTTTAAACTTTGACAAGCTTCTTGAAACTATTTCAATCTTTTAGACTTGCTTAGATTTCAGACAATACTTTTATTTAAGTAGTCTAAGAAAATCTAAGCAAGTCTAAGAAGTCTACTTCGTTCTATTAGCCGTAATATAGGCAGCCATTGATTCGATTGATTGAAAAATTACTTTTCCTTCTTTCGGGTCAACCAGTTTAATTCCGTAATCTTTATCCAGAATAACGATTAATTCCAGAGCATCGATAGAGTCTAAACCTAAACCATCCCCAAACAAAGGATCATTGTCATTAATATCTTCAAGGGTAATGTCTTCAAGGTTTAAAACGGTAATAATTTTATTTTTTAATTCTAATTTTAATGCGTCCATGGTTATTTATTATATAATGTTTCTATCGTTTCGTTTTGGTATTCTTGGTTTTCTTCCTTACCGATCAGGCAAAGAAAAGCTTTATATTCCTCATTAAAAAATTCAACCCATCCACAAAGCACAGTTTCTGCTTTATTGGTATGTAAAAGCGTATTGGCATAACTGGTCATGAATTCCGGATTGAAGGCGTCAAATATAAAAAAAGAATTTTCACTTTTTAGTTGATGACGGATACTAATTTCACCCAGGCAAATGTTTGGTAAAGTGTAAACAAAAACTGCCGGGCTTGGATAATAGTTTTCCTTATCGGATATAGATTCCTGATACTTTACATCGGTATCCAAACTTGATGATTTATTTGCTAAAAGCAAAGCGGTATTGTTATCTATTCCAGATTCTGTTTCTGATTTTAAAAGTAATTCAGCGCCTAAAAAAGCAAGCTTGCTTAAAGAATCCATTTTGAAAAACTTAGGATAATTAACCTCAAAATTGCGATACGCTTGTTTCGAAAAATCAGCAAATGAAGTTGGTTCAGTTTTAAAAACAGAAGCTCCATTCAAAATAATTTCGTTGTTTTGGATTGTGCAATAGGATTGTATGTATGTTTTGTTTTCAGCCATTTTATTTTAAACACTAATTCCACTAATTAGCACTATTTTTTTTGATTTTTTAAATTTCACTAAGATTTGAATACTTTAAAATGTATAATTGCAATACTTCTTTTATTTTATGAAACCCAAGTATGAATGATTTTAGCAATTTTCCATTTCCCAGATTTATTTTCAATTATAATTATAAAGCCTCTTCCGCTTCTTCCACCTCCGCAAGAAGCACCGGCAGATAGTATCCCTGATGTTTTTGTTTTATTAAACTGGATTCTCGATACTGAAATAGTTCCAACAGGCAATAAATTACTTTTGTCATCGAGATTCCAATTTTTTTCATGAGGATATTTTGATGTTCTTTGAAAATTAAACTTTTTATTATTTTCAAAAGTTTTCAAATCAAATTTGTATTCGTCTGTTTCTTTTGAAATGTCATAAGAGTATTTGGAAAGCTTAATTTCTTTGGGAATAATTTCAGTTTCTTGAGGACTAATTTTTTTCACATCATCATAAACACCAATTAATATTCTTGTTTTGTCATTTTTGATACTATCCTGTTCAAAATTATATTTTTTCAATTCAGCATGATAACCAATAGTATCTTCTTTATTGGTTTTAAAATCTACTCTGGGGCTTGGTGGTGGAAGCATAATTCTTCTATCCATATATATTGACTCAACTATTTCAAGAAAAACATTATTAATAACATTCTTTTCAAATTGTAGTTTATCATTTTCTTTCTTTTTACATCCAAAAAAGGAAAGTAGCATTACAGTTATAAATATGAATCTTTGTAGTTTCATTTTTTCTTTCCGATTTGTTTTATTTCTTTATCAAAATCTGAAATTATTTTTTGAGTTTTATTAAACTCATCATATTCTTTTATGGCTTTTTTATCAGCTTGAATTTTAGATATTCTGCCTTTACCGTCTAAAATTTTGTATTCGTTGAATGATAAAAATTTATTTACACTTGTAGCTAATTCTTCCATCGTAAAAGTGTTTTCACGCTCGATCAAACCTTCTACATAATCAAAGTAACCTGTTACAGTTCTTTCTAATTGAGTTATTTCTTTTTCTTGTAAATAATTTTTAGCGATAATTACATCCGATTTTAAAATTCTACCATCAGGAGCATTTTTCCAGCTGCTAAGTCCCATGTTGTCTTTCTTTTTGTCGGCATTTTTATGGATAATTTCTGCAGCAGTATTTCCAGTTATAGCAAAGTGAAATTTATTTTGAACCAAGGCGTAGAAATTTTTTGTCGTTTCTGAGTTTTTATCATAATCGATACTGCACTCAGCAAAAATATCGCTCACTTGTTGATAGATTCTACGTTCGCTGGCACGAATAGAGCGGACTCTACGTAATAATTCTTTAAAATAATCTTTACCAAAAACAGTTTGTCCCTGTTTTAGACGGTCATCATCTAGAACAAAACCTTTTATGATAAATTCTTTTAGAGTCTGAGTTGCCCAGATCCTAAATTGAGTTGCTTTAGTAGAATTTACTCGGTAACCAACAGAAATAATAGCGTCAAGATTATAAATTTTTTGAGTTCTAGCTACTTGACGATTACCCTCTTGTTGAACTTGTAAGGTTTCCTTACAAGTTGAATTTTCTTGTAATTCTTCAGATTCAAAAATGTTTTTTAAATGTAAAGTGATATTCTGTGAGGTTGTGCCAAACAATTTACTCATAGCTTTTTGTGTGAGCCAAATCGTTTCGTCTTGTACAAAAACATCAACCCTAACTTTTCCATTTGGATTGTCGTAGATAAGAAATTTAGATTCGTTGTTTTCCATATTACTTCACTTTTTCAAAAACTACAGCCGTATTACAACCTCCAAATCCAGAAGCTGTTTTTAGGAACGTTTCGATATTTTTATCTTCGTTTTCTTGGATAACATTTATCGATTGACTTACACCCAATTCATCAAAACCTAAGGAAACAAAAAGCTTGTTTTGAAGCACAGATTCAATCGCAATTACGGTTTCTAACAATCCAGATGCGCCTAAGGTATGACCGTAAAAACCTTTCAGACTATTTACAGGAATAGTTCCCATTTGTAATCGGTTGAAAGCGATAGCTTCCATTTCGTCATTAAATGGTGTTGCGGTTCCATGAGCCGAAATATAATCGATATTCTCAGGTTTTATTTGTGCTTCGTTTAAGGCATTTTGAATGCTTCTGAATAAACCTTCGCCTGTTCTTGATGGACCCGAAATATGATTGGCATCGTTTATAGAACTATCTCCTGCAACTTTTATTTTTGCGTTTTTGGCTGCTGCCGAAATTAAAACTGCTGCAGCTGCTTCACCAAGACTTACACCGGTTCTGTTTACAGAATATGGTTTGCAGGGTAAACTACTCATTGCTTGAAAAGCATTAAAACCAGACAAAACAAATTCCGAAACTTCATCACCAGCAACGATAAAAACGTTGTCGTAGAGTTCACTTTGTATTAATCTTTTGGCAACCGAAACGACCAGAATTCCTGATACACAAGCATTCGAAACGACTATTGGCTGGGTTTTAAATCCAAAATAATCGGCTATTGTCTGCGCTAAAGTATGCAAATGCGCATTCTGAAAACTCTCAGGTGAATCATTTTTTAATGCAGTAACATTTCCTTTTGTTGTCGAAAGTATAAAGGCGGTCTTTGAATCTAAATCTATTTTAGAATTTTTGATTATTGGTTCTAAAGCCAAAATCATCATTTTCTCTAATCTCGAATAGTTGGTTTTAGAACTAACTTTTGCGAAAGCAGAATTTAGTTTTTCCTCATTTATAATCGAAGCATAAAAAGGATTTGGCATCAAGGATACATCTTCATGCAACTGAATACCAGATTCGCCATTAAGGATAGCTTCAATGTTCGATGGAACATTAAATCCTAATGGTGTGATACAATTGGTTTGCGTGATGAATACTGCTTTTGTCATTTTTATTGTTTTATTCTGCAAGGTTTTAAGTTGCTATCCTAACAGGTTTCTAAAACCTGTTAGGTATCTTGTATTGATTATCATACCTACAAGGTTAGAAAAAAACCTTGCAGGATGTTATTGTGTTTTACTTTAACAATCCTACTTTTCTCTTCCATTCTTCATAAAATGGAGGATTGGTAAGCATTAAATTTCCTTCTTTATTTAAAAATACCTGAGTGGTTTCGCCTGTGCAGACAATCTCATTATTGGTATTAAAAATTTTGAATCTAAAAATTATTTTAGCGGCTGGTGTATCGACAATACTTGTTTCTACCCTAATAACATCGCCATAACGTAAAGATAGTTTGTGTTCACAAATAGATTTTACGATTGGTGTTGTATAACCGCTTTCGGCAACATCCAGATAGGTAAGTTTGTGTTTACGCCCGAAAGCTTCACGACCATCTTCAAAGTAAGTTATATAATAGCCGTGCCAAACGATCCCGAGTGCATCGGTTTCGTTAAAGCGAACTCTAACTTCTTCGGTAACTGTTAATGCAATAGCTTCGTTATACTGCTCTTTTCTTCTTATCATATGCTAAGGCAATTGTTGTGGTAATTATAAAAAACAGAAATAATAAACTTATCTCCGGAATGATTTCTAAGAAAGATGCGTTACGTAACAACACATCATAAAATGCATTTAATCCCCAGTTCATAGGGGATGATTTGGCTATGATTTGCATGATTTTTGGCATTGCAAAAACAGGAACCCAAACGCCCCCAATTGCAGCCAATATAATAACGCTTGTTGCGCCAAACGGAGCCGATTGTTCTTGTGTCTTGGCAACGGTTCCTAATAAAATCCCGAAACCTATAGCGGCAAATCCCGAGAATAATGCAACGATGCTCATTAGGAATAAATGTCCTTCGATATTAAGTGGTGGCAAACCAATTTCTGGAAATAGAAATACAGCAACGGCAACCATCATATAAAACTGAATCATACAAATTACGGAATACGTAATTGTTTTACCTAGCATTACAACACGGTTTGAAACGGGATTTGTTAATAAACGAACAAAGGTCCCCTGTGTTTTTTCTTTTACAATATTAATCGAAAGCGGAATCACGATAAAGAACATGGCAAAAAGTGTCCAAGCCGGAACGTTATGTTGTGTTGAATTTGGCAACACTTCTTTGTTGTTTACTCTAGGAACTATTTCTTTGAAAGTGATAAAACTTTTTTGTTCAAAACTAGCACTTCCTTCTCCTAATTGTTCCTGGAAAGCGGTGTATATAGAATGTGTTTCTATTTGCGAAATCATCTTATCGATAGAGTTCATGACTGCATTCTTAAAAGTCATTTGTACCGCAGGGTCAAAGTATAGTTTTACTTCCTTTTGGTTAATTATTTTAGGAGTTTCGGTGTGAGTAACTGTATCGGTTGAGCCAATACTACTCACTATTTTTTGAACATTCTGATCTATTTTTGCTTGTAAATCCTTGCTTAAGTTTTCAGGAATAACAATCGCCAGTTGGTATTTTCCTTTATAAACAGCTTCTTTGGCAACAGCCTCGGTTAAAGGAATATTGTTAATTTGGGTAACGACAGTAAACAGGTTGCTTTTTTGTAAATTATCATAAACTGTTTTGGCTACAGAACCATTGTCATTATTTACCAAAAGGATTTCGATTTTGGAATCACTTACGGTTTTAAAAGTACTATCCTGAATTAAGGTTACAGTAATAACAAGTACTAGAGGCATCACAAATAAAATGATTAATCCTCCTAAATCTCTTTTTAATAAAAGAAACTCTTTTACGACAGACATCCATAATTTATATATCATCTCTCAGTTCTTTACCAGTTAATGAAATAAAAACGTCTTCGAGATTTTGAGCATTTTGTGTGCTCGAAATTAATCCTGATGGTGTGCCTTGAGCATAAATTTTGCCTTGGTCTAGTATTGCAATATCACTACAAAAATCTTCTGCTTCGGATAAATGATGCGAAGTATATATTATAGTAGTTCCGTTTTGGTTGAGGTGTTTTAGATAATCAATAATAGCATTTTTCGATTGTACGTCGACACCAACCGTTGGTTCATCCAGAAAGATAATTTTAGGATTGTGTAATATACCTGCAATTAAATTAATTCTTCTTTTCATTCCGCCCGAAAAGGTTTCGATGCGTTTATCGGCAAATTTCAGTAAACCCAAAAGGTCCAAAGTTTCGATTACTTTGTCTTTTAAGTCCTGACCTTTTAAGCCATACATACTCCCGAAATAATGTAAATTCTCTCTTGCCGTTAGGGTAGGATACAAGGCATATTCCTGAGGAACAACACCTATAATCTTTTTTATTTTGGTAGCATTATTTGCATATGCCATATCACTAATGGTAAAAGAACCCGAAGTAGGCTTGACCAAACCACAAAGCATGGAAATCAAAGTAGTTTTTCCGGCTCCATTTGGGCCTAATAAACCAAAAATTTGTCCTTCGTTTATAGTAAGCGTTAAATCGTTCAAAGAATACATTTCTGCATTTTTGTACTTTTTAGAAAGGGATGTTATTTGAATAATGGGTTGCAAAATATATCTAGCTAATTGCTTTTTTTAATTTCTTGAAAAATACTTCTTCTCTATTGGCAATGTCCAAAAGTTGGTCGGCAATAGTATTGTAAGCATCATTTTTGGCACTTCGATTCTTGTAGATTCTTGAAGCTTCTACAGCAAAATCTCGCCATAAATCTCCAATTTGTGTCATTTCTTTCGAAAGGATTTTTAAATCTTCATTATTTAAAATAACAGCAGCTTCTTGTAAAAAAGCAGCATATATAAAACGGAATCCTCCGCCACCAGTTCCTATTTCTTCTTGCATACGTACCATTTGTGCCAGGTAATGATTGGCTTTTTTGGTTCCGTGTTGAAGGGGCCATTTACGTATTTTTCCCGAAACAAGTTTGATTCCTTTCACACCAATAATAGGCATTGGCGCAAGCATATCGCGACAAGTGTTTTTTATTCCTTTGATAATAGCACTTTTTAAATCTACATTCTCAGGAATATGAATAGGGTAATACATTTGCCCTTTTGGAGCAAAAGCACCTTTGGCAAAACGTACTTTGTCTAATTCATCATGTGTAAGCGTTGTAACAGTTTCCATTACCGGATCACTAATAAGATAATCGGTATCGGTTTTTCCGTAAACGACTAAGTTATGAGCATTGAAATGAAAGCGATACTCATCTGGAAAATAACTTAAATTATAAACACCAACTTGTAATCCTGTTGGGATGTTATTTTTTAGATTTTCATCCAAAGCTTGATTTGCTTTTGCAACAGATGAAAATTTTTGTCTTTTTATTTTTAAATGCAACCTATTGGCAACTCTTCTGAAAATTTGTCCCGGTAGGGTTCTGTAACTTATAGCGGGAGCATAATTAACTTTTATAAAAGGCAGGTACACGAAAAAAAGTCCTGATCCAATCCCAAAAACCATAGGTTCACTTAAATTTAAACCATTGTTTTTTAGCAAGTTTGAAGCTACCCCATTTTCGCAATGTGCCGATTGATGATGTGTAAAAGTAGTTTGCATTAATCTGTTTTAAAATTTTTTAATTCGAATACTGAAATCGAAAAGGCTTCAGCATATTTTTGTAAAATGTGGTCATTTAGTTTTGCAAAGATAGCGGGTTTAAAATGCCTTTTTACGCGCCATTTCCACATACCAACATAATTGGAAAGAATAAGAAGATCCATTCGGTTTAATTCCATGTAATAACAGATAGGGCTTACTTCTCCGTTTTTTACTTGCAGTTTTGCGTCGGCGATTCGTTCGTTTATTTCATCGATAGAATTAGAAAGTGCAATAGTTTTAGGTTCCCAACCTGTACTTAGAGCTGTCGTATAATTGCCGTTTTCATCGGTTGCATATACAAGCTCTTTAATATTATTTTTGGTTAGATTCCCTTTGTCTTGTGGTACTTTTTCTTTTTCCATGACCTTTTTCTTTTTGAAATACGAGTAAATGTATTTATTTTTTAATCTGCATTACTTCTTCTAATAATGGAGCTAATCCATTTTCGGTTATTGTATCGTTATTCCAAAAACTCATACAACAACTCACATAATTCCCTCTTACTTTATTGGCTACATAATAAATAGTCAATGTTTTTCCTCCAGACATCCCTGCAAGTAACGATTTTAAACCTGTAAAATCATAAATCACTTTTTTAGCTTTAGTTTCTGTTCCTTCAAATATTACATCAATTTCTTCTTCAGAAATTATTTTCCCTGTTTTTTGACTTTTTGTAATATTGAATTGATTGCTAATTGACTGTTGTGCACTTTCCATGGTCTTGTGCACTGACCAGTTCATTTCTCCATTATAGGGACATTGAATTGTATTAATATTTGTCCAATAGCAATTGTTTCCTAGCTTAATTTTTCTTCCTGCAAAATCAATACTGTCAATTGTTCTTGATTCAAAAACTTCTTTAGGAATCTCATGGTTTAAAATCCGATTTATATATTTTCGTTCAAAATATTTATCAATTTTATTATAGTAGCCGAACCAAAAAACAGAAATTGTTTTGTTTTTGTCTTCAACAAAATAATATGAGTTTATCTGATTAATATTATCAATTACATTTACAGATTTAGTGATATAAAGATTGTTATAGTTTAGGCTGTCATCTTTTATTTTTAAGTCACTTTCTTTAAGGGAGAATTTTCTATAAATTTTTTTCAAATTTTTTTCAGAAAATTCATAGTTAAATGTTTGGTTTGAAAAATTAATTCCATCAACATTATAATAGGCTACGGTTTGAGTATTTATTGCTTTTAATCGTTTTGAGAAATCATCATTTTCCTGACAATAGATTAAAACTGATGAGAGAAATATTAATGTGTTTATTATGCTTTTCATTTGATGTTTTCGATTGAAATTTTATAAAACAGCCGAATTTGTTTTTTGAATGAACAAATTAATCTCACATTCCAAAAGCATTTTATCTTCATGAAAACTTTCGCAACTCATCGTACATAATGTATAATCGTCTCCAGCAAATTTAGAAACTAAAGTTGCTCGTGTAATTATACTATTGTTCACCTTTGGTAATTCGTATATTTTGAGATTTTTAAGTGTACTGATAAAACCAATGACGCTTACACTTTCTTCTCCATCTGGATTGGCAAAATATTTTTGCGCTACAATAGAGGAACAGGTTTGCGCTACATTCTCTATTAATCCGGCTTCGATAAAAGTATTCTTGTCGACAAAAATATTGTCTTCTTTTATCAAAAATATTGTTTCGACACTTTGAGCATCTATCGTAAGAATTAAATCGACCATAAGCATAGGCTCACGATGTGGGAGATAATTTCGTATGTCTACTAAAGTGTCCATCTGCTATATTATTTAGCCAAAACGGTCTTCATCTGACCGCTGGCAATTTCTTCATTGTTTAATGTTGTAACGATATCTACGAGTGTTATTCCGGCAAATTCTTGTAGAATTGTTATCGTCGATTGAATTTCATCGTTTACATTTGGCAGTTTCTTTATATCAATTTGCTTGATAGAACCGATATAACCTGTTGGCGCTTTTTCTTGTTTTAAGAAAAATGCATATCCAGTATGCAAAGCCACAGATTGTGCCATGTGTTCTATTAATCCAGCTTCTAGAAAAGTCCCGTTTTCTGAAAAAATATTTTCACTTTGAATTTTTAAACCAGAGACTAAAGAAGTTTCATCGAATGAAAACATCTTATCGACCATTACAAAAGGAAACTTTTGTGGTAATAAATTTTCGACAGCTTCTTTTTCTAAAAGTAAAGTTGTTTTCATTAGCAAACAGTTAAATAAGCATACGCAAATGAGAATCTTCCGCTTTCTGGAACTGATAAAAGTATGCGATCGCCAATTTTTAACTTTCCAGAATTCATTAATTCTTCAACAGCAAGATAAATAGATGCGGAACCTACGTTTCCAACACGAGCAAGATTCATGAACCATTTTTCATCGGCCATCCCAACATTATTTTCTTCAAGGCTTTTCTTTAAACCTTCAACAAAAAAGTGTGAAGAAACGTGTGGAATAAAATAATCAACCTGATCTGCGGTAATGTTATTTTTTGTCATCGCGATACCCATACTTTCGGCACCTTTTGACAGGATAAATTCATCCAGTAATTTCACATCCTGCTTGATAGAGAACACAGATTCATTTAACCATTCTTCTGGTGAATAATCACTCCAGGCTTTAATTTCGCCAGATTCTAGTTTATCTCCTCCGGCATACATACAAGTTTCCAATTCATATGCGTATGAAAAAGCTTCCATCCATTCTATTTTTAAAGAAATAGGACCTCTTGGTTTATTTTCTAATAAAAAAGCACCTGAACCATCAGATAACATCCATCTTAAAAAATCTTTTTTGAAAGCAATTATAGGTAGTTCTTCCAAGGTTTTTAGATTAGATACTTCTGGGGTATATTTGTGCGACAAGAACCAAGAAGAAACTTTCTCGGATCCGGTGCAAACTGCATTATTTGAATTTCCGGATTTAACAGAAAGGAATCCATATTTTAAGGAATTCATCCCTGCACAACAAACTCCTGATGAAGAATTTAATTCAACCGATTTGTTTTTTAACAATCCATGAACCATAGCTGCATGGGATGGCAAAAAAACATCTGGTGTTGAGGTTCCGCATGAAAGGACTTCCATGTCTTGCGGTGTGAAATTCTCATCGAACAAATTTGTAATAGCATTTTTGGTTAGCTCAGCATTATTATGCGTGCTTTTTCCTTCTTTATCTATTGCATAATAACGGCTTACAATCTTGTTATTGCGCAAGATAATTCGTCTCGCTTTGGAAACAGAATCATTGATAAGGCCCAAATAGCTTTCCATTTCATCATTGGTAACAGCTTCATTTGGCAAATACTTTGCGGCTTTTGTAATATATACTTCAAACATAATATGGGATCTAAACTCCTTGATAATACTGAGTTTCTTTTTTTATTTTGTTTATTTTAATAGGATATGTAATAACGTGCAATATATACACTATTGGCGATATTAACCAAATTGCAAGGAATAAATAAACATAAAATACCTTAAGAAGTACTTTTCTGTTCTTATTATTTCTGGAAATCAGACCAGACCATTTGGTGAAAATTTTATTAGCGGTTTTGTCTACAGTTACAAGATAGGAACTAATACGTACAGCCGAATTTGCGATTAATTTAGGTTGGAGCTCTTTTAAGTTGTTTTCTTTTAGATTAGACGCAATAATATCTCCAAATTTTGAAGATTCGTGAATGTCTTTTTCTGAAACTCCCGGTAATGGAAAAATTCCTAAATACTTCTTTTTCACTCCAGAGAACATCCATTCTACAATTGTAATTACACTAATTAAATTACCAACGCGATCTACTAAAGCTACATTTCCAACTAAGTTGGCATTGTTTTCTTTTAATAAAACTTTGATTTTTTCCTGTGCCATGATCCACATATTGCGAGATCCACTAATGGTTACAACAGGAGTGTTGTTTAATATCTTATGTGCTTCCGGACTTTTTAAAAATGAATTAATTGGGATAGAAGGAGATAAATACCAAACTTGATAATGCAATAGAACCAAGTCGAATTTTGTATTTAAAACTTCTTCGGGAACTGGTTTTAGTGCCGTTGGGACTTGTTTAAATGATTCGGGGAAAGCATCAAAAAAAGAATCTTTATCCCAAGGAAACGGAAATGGTTTTTCTAATTGTATTTCATGAAACGTTACTTTAAACTCATCTGAATTCAAGAATGGTTTAGCAATATTTCGGGCTATACTTTCTAGTTGACCAGATTGAGAGTAATAAATAAAAAGAACATTTTTCATTTTGGTTATGGCTTTTGGTTTTAGCGTTTGGTTATGCGCAAAAGTAATTAATTTTATGAAACGAATTTCCTGATTTTATCTGTTCGTTTTGTGTGAATCCAATCTGGCCAAGTCGATTCATCTTCAGCATCATAAATACGTATTTCCTGATTTTTATCTTCGATTAATAATTCATCGGATGTGCAATTGAGAATTAATGCCGCAGCAGCAACACCCGAATAGGTTGCTCCGGCAACACCATGAGATAACGTACAGGCTCCGCAAAGGAATAAATTTTCAATCTGGGATTTGTTTTTATAGGAGAAAGGCCCGACTTGATTTAGCGTTTTTTCGGTTCCATATACATTCCCTTTGGTCGAATTAATATAAAACTCATTTGTTTTTGGTGTTCCTAATTCAACCTGGATAACGTTTTGTTTTGCATTAGGAATGATTTTCTCGACATTGTTCATCAGTTTATTAATGACTTTTTCTTTGAAGATTTTGTATTCTTCATTATGATAATCGTCTAATCCGTTAAAATCTTTTAAGTTGTCATAATTTACATAAGTAACAATTTCAAAATTATGATATCTACCATTAAAACTTGCAGGATCTTTAAGAGTGGTACAACTTATGAATACTGCGGGGAACGAATCTCCCGAATCGATGTTGCTACTCATTAAGTTCTCGAAATTAGCATCATCATTTTCATCTTTCATCATCCATATATTACCGGAATCGATGTTAAATTGGGTAACATCCATATCCAGTGTCAGGAATAGGATTAATGAGGTTACAGAGTATTTTGTTTTATGTAGTTTTTTGATAAGTGACTTACTTAAATGTTCTTTATCGATTAAATTCAAATAAGTAATTGACGGATCTGCATTGGAAACAATATTTTTGGCAAAAATGGTTTCGCCGTTTTCAAGTTCAACTCCGATTGCTTTTTTGTTTTCAATAATTATCTTTTTGACGCTTTGTTTTATTCGAATCTCTCCGCCATGTTTTTTTACTCCGTTTGTCATTGCTTTTACAATTCCACCACCACCTCCCATGGGATAAAATCCTCCATCAAAATAATGGCTCATTACGGAACAGTGTACAGGAAAACAGGCTTTATTTGGCGAAAGCCCATGATCGCCACATTGTATATTAAGTACAGCTTTGAGCATAGGATCTTTTATGTGCCAGCCTATTACTTTTTTTAAAGGGAACAAGGCAAATTTCCCAAAATGCTTCGTTCGGAATGGGACTGTTATTTTTTGCCACAGCCCTTTTAACTTTGGCATTAATTGTAGTTCAAAGCTAACTTTCTCGATTAATGAAAGGTATTCATTTATGTTTTTTTCTTCTTTAGGAAAACGTATGGAAAGTGTTTTTTTTAGGTTGTCGATTCCTGCTGGCAAATCGAAAGTTTTGTTTCCAATCAGGCAATGTTCGTATGCTTTTTTATTCATTCGAAAGAAAACCATATCATTGGCAATTCCTAACCCGCGATAAAGCTCATTGGTAGAAGCGCCTTTATCTATGAGACCTACATAATGCACACCGGGACTAAAACGTTGCCCTTTTAAAGTAAAGCTATGACTCCAACCACCAGGAACATAATGTTGTTCTAGAATTAAGACTCTTTGTCCGGCTCTTGCCAAACAAATACCTGTTGCTAAACCACCAACTCCGGAACCTATTATGATAGTGTCAAATTCTTTCATACTTTATTTTAAGAATCGCTAAAGTATAAAAGAAAACGTATTAAATTGTAGTGTTTTTTATAGGTTTATTTATTTTTAAATTGGTTCCAAAAATCAAAATAATTAAACCATTGGAGAGGATGTTTTTCAAGCATAGTTTCTACACTTTCGATATAGGCTTTTAGTAATCCTTTTTCGTCGCGATGTTTTACAATGGCTTCACGTGCATATAAATGATAATGCAGGTTTGGTTCTTTCATTACATAAACAAAAACTACAGGCACTTTTAATCGGGATGCAATTAAAAAAGGTCCCGCAGGGAAATTAGCCTCTTGTCCTAATAGTTGATCTGATAAAGATTTTGTTCCTTCAAAATAACGATCACCTGTAAAACAGATAAGTTCGTTTCGACCCAGAGCAGCATTGATTTCGAAAATATGCGATAAATCGTCCTTTATAATAATAAACTTGACAGTAGGTTTTTGGGTAACACTTTCCAAGTATTTTTTTATATCAGAATGTTCTAAATCTGTTGTGACCAGATTGATTTGGAAATCAATGTCGATTTCTCCGAAAAAATGTTCGGCAATTTCAAAATTCCCAATATGTGCACTAATCAAAACGCCACCTTTTTTTTCGGCAAGCAAATTTTTTAGCGTTTCGATACCGTCGAATTCATAGGTAAATTGCTCTCTCATTCCAGCAGAAATGGAGACTTTATCAATAATGGTTTGTCCAAAAACATAGTAGCTTTTAAAAACCATTTTTTTAGATTTAAAATAAGAATATCCCAGTCTTTTATTGAAGTAATAAAAGATAGCACGATTGCTTTTTTTGAGGAAAAGGAAATAGTAAGTTGCTACAAAATACAATAGGAAATAGGCAGACTTAACACCCGCTTTTTGAATTAAAAAAACGAATATTCTATAGCCTAAAACTGTTCCTTTAGATTTTCCATCCCATTTGCTCATTAAGCAGTTTTAGCTTTTAGTTTGGTTTCGATAAGGTCATAAAAATTTTGAAAAGTAGCAATGCCAACGAAATCAACTTCAACTAATTTTACGCCAAAATTAGATTCTATAGATACTACCAAATCTACATAGTCTAAACTATCTAGTCCTAAAGTATCTTTTAAATTAGCGTCTGGCTCAATGTCATCATTATCAACTTCAAATTCATCAACCAAAAAACCATTAATCTTTTCTATTATCTCTTGCTTATTCATTATTCTATTTAAACTTTTTAACTACCAATGCAGAATTGGTTCCTCCAAATCCGAAGGAATTGGACAAAAATATATCAATTTTTCTATTTAACGTAGTTTTAACTAAATTTAATTTAGCAGCATCTTCGTCTGGGTTTTCCAAATTGATGTTTGGAGCTATAAAATCATTTTGCATCATTAGTATAGAATAAATGACTTCGCTTGCGCCTGCCATCCAGCATTCATGCCCAGTCATTGATTTTGTGGAGCTTACATAAGGATTGCTTTTGCCAAAGATTTCGAAGATAGCTTTGGCTTCATTTTCATCTCCAACAGGGGTTGAGGTTGCATGTGCATTTATGTAGTCAATATCGGACGCATTTATTTTTGCATCATCAAGTGCTCTTTGCATTGCAATTGATGGTCCTTCGACATTTGGTGTTGAAATATGACCCCCATTTGATGAAAATCCATAACCGCCAATTTCGGCAATGATAGTTGCTCCTCGTTTTATTGCCGATTCATAACTTTCAAGAATTAAAGTAGCGCCTCCACCACTAGGAACTAAACCATCACGACCTGCGTCAAAAGGTCTTGATGCTTTGGTAGGATCTCCTTCTCCCGAAGCAAAAACACCTAAACCATCAAAACTACACATGGCGTATTTATTGATTTCTTGCGACCCACCACAAATTACTGTGTCTTGAAATCCGCTTTTTATTAAAAAATAAGCAAGACCTATAGCATGAGAGCCACTTGCACAGGCTGCACTTATCGTTAAATTTATACCTCTTAACTTAAATATTGTCGAAAGGTTCATTGTAACAGTCGAGTTCATGGACTTAAAAATCGCCCCGGAACCTATTAAGGCAGTATCTTTTTTTTCTCGAACAATGTCGATTGCATCAATAATAGCTTTAGAAACGCTATCATTACCATACATAATACCTACTTCATTGTGGTCGAAAAAAGCATCATCGATTCCAGCATTTTTCAATGCTTCGATGGTTGCCATATAAGCATATTCGGTTTCTTCACCAATACTCATACGTTGTCTTCGGGTCAACAAATTTTTTAAATCAGGTTTTGGAACCATACCTGTTAAGGCAGATTGAAAGCCAAATTCTTTTCTTTCGGCATCAAATTGTATTCCTGATTTTCCGTTATACAGGGATTCCTTTACTTCGTTTAAGGAAGTACCGATACATGAGTAAATTCCCATTCCTGTAATTACAACTCTCCTATCCATCGTCTTTTTTATAGTAATTTTTTAAGAATATATTCCGCCGTTAATGTTTATAATTTCACCGGTTATATAACTTGATTTATTTGAAATCAAAAAGCTTACCAAATTAGCAACTTCTTCGGCTTCTCCAAAACGATTTACAGGAATTAATTTTAATAATTCTTTTTCGTCCAGTTGGCTCGTCATATCGGTTCTTATAAATCCTGGCGCAACGGCATTTACGGTAATATTTCTTTTGGCTACTTCTTGCGCTAATGCTTTGGTAGCCGCTACAATTGCACCTTTTGCAGCAGAATAGTTGGTTTGACCCGGAGTACCTTTTACTCCCGAAACCGAAACCATATTTACAATACGTCCGTATTTATTACGAAGCATTTTTTGAATAAAAAATTGTGTGACATTAAAAAAACCGCCTACACTTGTGTTCATAACACCATTCCAGTCTTCATGGGACATCCACATAAACAAACCGTCTTTTGTAATTCCGGCATTGTTTACAATTGCTTCAACAATTGCTTCCGGATTTGCATCTTGCCATTGGGTTAAAACATTTTGAACTTCTTCAAAATTGGAAACATCAAATTGTATAATTTCTGCTGTTGCACCTAATTTTATAACTTCATCAAGCGTTTGTTCAGCAGCAATTTTGTTTGAGTGATAATTAATCAGAATGTGGTATTCTGTGTCTACAGCTAATTTTTTACAAATAGCACTCCCAATTCCTCGTGAACCACCAGTTACTAATGCACATTTCATATTATGTAAAATTTTATTTTTTATAGGTCTATGTATGTTATCACTTTTTTTTATTTACTGATTTTGTAACAGGCTTCGTAACAGATTTTGTTTCTGTTTTTGGCTTTTCAGTAGCGATTTCATTTATAGTGTTTTTTTCTTTTGTTTGCGAAAACAGTTCAGCGTTTTCAAACCATTGGTTGCCTAATACAGTTCCGTCTGGTTTAAGAAACCCCCATTTTCCTTCATTTTTTACTCTTGCCAAGCCATCAATAAATCCTTTGTCTTGTTGTACAAATAAGGCAATGACGAATCCGTTTGCGGTTATACTGTATTGAGTTGGAATTACTAATTTTCCTGTTTCATTGATGAATCCCCAATTTTTTTCTTTTACAGGAGCCAATCCGTTTGTGCTAAAAACTTCTGCATCACTATAAGTTGGCGGAATAATAAATTCTGCTTTTGGGTTAATGTAACCCCATTTAGATCCAACACAAACCGGAGCTAAATTTTTGGAAAAAGCTTTTCCTTTATCATATATAGGAAGAATTGCCCAATTTCCTTTTAAATCGATGTATCCAATTTTTCCACCTTTTCGGGCATAGGTTAAATCTTGAGATTCAAAATCCCAAATTTTGTCTGCGCCTTCTACAGGAATAAATTTCCCCCCACTTACTAATCCAAAAGTTTTATCTTTTCTTGCCCAGGTTGTGGTTTTAAAATAATTACCAACTTCATCATAAGTAGTTTCTACAACTTCTTTTCCAGCAGTATTTATAATTCCCCAGTAATTCCCGTTTTTTACCCTTGCAAAACCATTTTCAAAAGGTTTTATAACATCGTATTTTGGTTCTAAAACAATTGCCATTTTCGAATTGATTAATCCAATTTTGTTTCCTTGTTTTATAAAAGCGACACCATCTCCAAAATCATATAATTTATCCGAAGATGGAGCCGTTTGAACTTCTCCTTTGGTATTTATGTAAACCCATTTTTTATCTTTGGATACAATACATATACCGCTATTAAAATCTTTCACATTATCAAAAGTTGCAGGAATAGCCCATGCTTCTTTAGCATCAATAAATCCCCATTTTCCATTGTCCTCTACAGCAGCTAAACCTTCAGAGAAGCTTTTGGCAGATTTGTATTTCGGTTCAATACGAAATGTTCCTTCTTTGGTAAGATATCCAAACTTTCCGTTTTTTTTAACTAATGCTAGTTCTTGACTATTAACAAATTGAATAAAGAATAGCAATAAAAAAATAAATGGTTTTTTCATGTTTTTTAAGATTCAAGATTAATAATGTGAAATAAAATATTAATTGTTTATCAGGTAGTCTTTTACTTTTTGAACAAAAGGATACATTACCTGATCTTCTTTAAATTTAGGGATGATAGCTCTAACATCATCATATATTTTTTTGGATACAGATGAGATTTGATCTTTTTGTTCTAAGTAATCAATTGCCTGAACGATAGTAATCAATTCAATTGCCAATACTTCAAATGAGTTTTCGATCACTTTTGCAGTAATTACGGCAGCATTTGTTCCCATACTTACAATGTCCTGATTGTCGTTGTTGTTAGGGATACTGTGTACATACATTGGGTTAGACAACATTTGGTTTTCGGCAGTTGTTGAGGTTGCAGTAAACTGAACTCCTTGCATTCCAAAATTAAATCCTAAAGTTCCAAGGTTTACAAATGGAGGAAGGATTTCATTTATTTTAGAATTCAATAAATAATTCAATTGACGTTCTGCAAGCATAGTAAGTTTGGTAACAACAATTTTAAGCTTGTCCATTTCCAATGAAATATAATCTCCGTGGAAATTACCTCCATGATATACATGTTTATTTTTTACATCTATAATAGGATTGTCATTTGCCGAGTTAAATTCGTCTTCCAGAATTGAACCTACATTATTTATAGTTTCCAGGATAGGACCTAAAATTTGTGGCACACATCTTAAAGAGTAATATTCCTGTACTTTTTCTTTAAAAATTTCTTCGGTATTTTCACCTGTATATAAATGGTCTTCTCTTTTACGAATTAATGTACTGTCCGAAAGATTTTGTCTCATTCTTGCAGCTACTTCTCGTTGTCCTTTATGACGTTTCGTTTGGTTTAATTCTTCCGAAAAATGATCGTCATAAGCTTGTACAAGTTCATTGATTGCACATGAAAACTTTAAAGACCAATCTAGTAATTTATTGGCATGGTGTACATTTACAACACCAATTCCTGTCATTACCGATGTTCCGTTTATAAGCGCAAGACCTTCTCTAATTTCTACTTGAATAGGAGTTAAGTTTTCAATTTCGAAAACTTCTTTTGTAGGTCTTCTTTCGCCTTTGTAAAAAACTTCTCCCTCACCAATTAATGTTAAGGCAAGATGAGATAGTTGAACTAAATCTCCACTTGCTCCAACACCTCCATGTTCAAAAATTAATGGTGTGATATCTTTATTTATAAATTCTTTCATTAAATGAATCACTGAAGGATGTACTCCGGAATTCCCTAAAGAAAGTGTATTTAATCGAGCCAGAATTGCTGCTTTTACACAAGCTGCATTTAATGGTTTTCCTGTCCCGGAAGAATGGCTTCTTATTAGATTGTATTGTAACTGAATTCGATCTTCGTCTTTTATGCGGTATTGCGCCATAGGTCCAAAACCTGTATTTACGCCATAAATAACTTTGTTTCCTGAGAATTCTTTCAAGAAATCAAAGCTTTCATTTACTCGATCTAAGACAACTTTACTGATGTCAATTTTACTATTTCCAAAGATTATGGATTCAAATTCTTTTAAACTTAAATATTCCCCAATTGTGTTCATTTAACCCTTTTTGATTATGCTAAATTAATTTTATTTATTAAAATAAATGTAGTTATTTTGATGAGGGCAAATGTAAGTTAATAATTAATAACAATTCGTATATGTTAAAGGAGTTTGTAGATGTTTTAATAATAGGGGCAGGACCATCTGGATGTGTTTCGGCCGCTTATCTTTGTAAGAATAATTGCAAGATAAAGGTTGTTGAGAAAACTAAATTTCCTAGAATTGTTGTTGGTGAGAGTTTGATTCCCCGCGTTATGGATCATTTTGCCGAAGCAGAATTATTTGATAGCCTAAATGCGATGAATTTTGAGAAGAAATTAGGGGCGAGATTTATTCGAGGAAACGAAATTTGTGTATTTGATTTCTCTAATAAATTTTCTGAAGGATGGGATTGGACATGGCAAGTACCCAGAGCCGACTTTGATAATACGATGGCTCAGGAATTAATACGAAAAGGAATTGATTTGGAATTTGAGTCGGAGGTCGTTGAAGTCTCTTTTCAAGGAAGCGATTCGATTACTATTGTAAAAGATATAAATGGAAACTTAAAAGAAATCCATGCCAAATTTATTATTGATTCTAGTGGTTATGGCAGAGTTTTGCCAAGACTTTTGGATCTGGATAAACCTTCGGCATTAGATCCGCATTCTTCTATTTTTACACACGTAAAAGATATTAACAGACCAGATGGTGAAGAAGGAACTTTAATTTCATTTGATGTTCTTGAAACCGAAGTTTGGTTATGGGTAATTCCTTTTTCTAACGGAAATACAAGTTTGGGAGTTGTAGGTCCAACAGATTTTATTAATTCACTTTCTGAAAATAAAAATAATAGCGAGGCATTAAAAAATGCGATTCAGCTTTCGGATTATTATATAAAAAGATTTCAGGGAACCGAATTTTTATTCGAACCTATAAAGTTGGAAAATTATTCTCGCTCGGTTAAAAAAATGTATGGTGATGGTTTTGCACTTACAGGAAACAGTACCGAATTTTTGGATCCTGTTTTTTCATCGGGAGTTGCTTTTGCTACCGAATCGGGAATGCTGGCTGCAAAATTATATTTGAAGCAATCACAAGGAATTTCTGTTGATTGGGAAGTAGAATTTACCGAATATATGAAACGTGGAATTAATGTTTTTACTACTTATGTAAAAGAATGGTATACGGGTAACTTGCAAACATTGTTTTTTCATCAGCCTGAGAATCCAGATGTCAAGCGTAAAATTTGTGCTGTACTTGCAGGATATGTTTGGGACGAAGAAAATCCATTTGTAAAAAAACACGATAATGTAATTAAAAATATGGCTTACCTTTTAAATATGGAAAGCAAGAAAAAAGAAAACCCTAGTGCAAACTAGGGTTTTTGTTTTTTGAATCTTATTTGTATGCTTTTTTCAGAATCATTTTGGCAAGTGATTTTGCTGTTTTAGCATATCCTTCTCCTATTCTTGATTCATTGCTGTAGTTGTTTCCCCATTGATCTCCAGGAGCTTCTTCGCTGGAAATTTCAAGTAGTACATTTGATTTGTTTTTGGTTTCTACAAATTTTAAATTGGTAGATACTTTTGCAGCTTGTTTCATTATTCCTGCATCCCAACCCGGATAAATCCAAACAGTTTCTACAATTAATGTATAAGGAGCATTTGTTAAGCCTTCTTGAAAGTTAACATCTTTGCCATCTTTGGTAAAAATAACATTGGCTAATTCTAGAAACTTAGGATTCCAGATTAATTCTTTGGAAGAGTTCCATTTCTTTTTCCAAATGTCTCCGGTTCCCCTTGTTTTTGTGTTTAAATCTTTGGTTCTTTCCTCAACATATTGTGCTTCTGTCTTTTTTTCTTTCATCATCGTGAATTTGCTATAATCAAATTCAACGTTGATTTCTTTTTGGTCTTTTAGGAATTTAAAATCCCCAGATACTACATTCATATCCTGCGCCGACATTGCGCAAGAGAGGAATAAAAATGCTACTACTAATTTTTTCATGTTGTTTAAGTAAGGTTGGTTAATTAAAAAAGGTGTCCAAAAGTATATAAAAACAAAACACAGATGTACAAAATATTATTATTTATTGTGTTAATTTTTAGTATTGGGTCTCTGTGTTAAAGAATTAGATACAAACAAAAAAGGATACCATCACAGTATCCTTTTTCCAATAATTAAAAAATTATTTATTACCAGAACTTCACATATAAAGATGCAATTACCAATAACGTAATTACGATCAATACAGTTGTTTGTGGTTTTAATTTGAACATTGTAGTGTCTAATTCGAATGCTTTTGGATTTACTTTTGGACCTGCAAAACTTATAAGAACCATTGCAAGAGTCGTAAAGAAGAAAGATAATCCCATACAAATATGGAATGGAATTTCAAATGCTCCTTTTCCGTTTGGATAAGCTGTATATAATAAGGTATCGTTACCAAATAACATTGGAGCATATTCATTAAATAAAACAGATAATACAAATCCTAAAATCACACCTACTATTGCAGCAGTTCCTGTAGTTCTTTTCCAGAACATACCAAGAATAAACATAGCAAAAACTCCTGGGCTTATGAAACCGGTATATTTTTGGATGTATGTAAATCCACCAACTCCACCAATTCCTAAAACGTCATTCCAAGTGAATAGAACTGCTAAAAGCATTGCAGCAAAAACAGCAATTCTACCAATGTTTACTTGTTGTTTTTCTCCAGCTTCTTTTTGGATGTATTTTTTATGAATGTCTAATGTATAAATTGTCGAAATACTATTTACTTTACCAGCCAACGAAGCTACAATCGCCGCAGTTAATGCAGCCACCGATAGTCCTTTTAAACCAGTTGGTAAAAATGTTAATACCGCAGAGTAAGCTCCATCTTTTCCTCCAACAAGTTGAGGTAAATGTCCGTTTTGGTATAAAACATAAGCAGCAATACCAGGTAACATAACAATTACAGGCATTAATAATTTTAAGAAACCGGCAAATAAGATACCTGTACGAGCAGTTTGTAAATCGGCACCCAAAGCTCTTTGCGTAATGTATTGGTTACAACCCCAGTAGTTAAGATTGATGATCCAGATACCTGCAACGTATGATAATAAACCAGGAAACGTTAAATATTTATCGATTTCCAGTTGAGAAGAAGTTGCAGTAGGTTTTGGGATAATCATTTTAAAGTGTTCCGGAGCTTCACGCATCAACACTTTAAAACCTGCAATTGCATTTTCACCTACTCCAAAATATTGACCTACAGTTGTTAAGGCGATATAAGAGGTAACCAGACCACCAATGATTAATACCGCAACCTGAATAACATCTGTATAAGCAACAACTTTCATACCTCCTAAAGAGATTATCAAAGCAAAAAGTGCTAATCCAACCATGATTACATGAAGATATTCTCCTCCTGCTAATCCATTAATAGCAACAGCTCCTAAGTATAAAATAGAGGTAAGATTTACAAAAACATACAAAAACAACCAAAAAACCGCCATGATTAAAGCAGTCGATTCATTATAACGTGTTTTTAAGAATTGTGGCATGGTATAAATCTTGTTTTTAAGATAAACAGGAATAAACCATACAGCAACAATTATCAAGGCAATAGCAGCAATCCATTCGTAAGCGGCAACAGCTATTCCTAAAAAGAAACCTTCACCACTCATTCCGATAAACTGTTCTGCCGAAATATTAGATGCAATTAATGAAGCTCCAATTGCCCACCATGTTAAGTTTCCTTCAGCAAGAAAATAAGCTTTGGCATCTTGTTCGTCTTTTTTTCGTTTGCGGTATACGGTGTAGCCATATGTTGATACTACTATAAAGTAGATAATGAAAATTGCATAATCTGCGAAAGCAAGGTTTTGGTTCATGGGTAATAGTATTTTAAGTAATTAATATAAAATGTTATGGTTATTTTGAGTTTGGTTATTTAAATAGATTGAAATTTATAGACTGTTTTGTGTTGGTATGTATCTTCTTTTTTTAGAATCGAATTGGGAAAATGAGAATGATTTGGAGCATCTGGATAGTTTTGAGTTTCAAAACAAATCCCACTTAGGGAATGATACGCCACGTTTTCTTTTCCTTTGATATCACCGCAATTCCCACCTACAAATACATGAACACTTGGCTGATTGGTATAAACAGTCATGCGTAATCCATTTGTTGGGCTATAAAGAGCAGCAGCAATGTCACTTTCGGTTTCTATTATAAATGAATTATCAATAAGAGTAGGACAGTTTGCAGGAGTTCTAAAATCGAATACATGATTAGTAAGATTCAGTATAGTACCTGTTGGAATATTTTCGGGTGTTGTTTCTAATATCTTATCCGAGTTTACAATCATCTCCTGATCTGCAACACTAGAATCATGCCCGTTAAGGTTAAAATAACTGTGATGTGTTAGGTTTATGATTGTGTCTTTGGTTGTGGTTGCAGTGTATTCCAATTGCAACTCATTGTCTTCAGATAATGTATAAGTAAGGCTTATTGATAAATCTCCGGGATAATTCTCTTCGTTATCAGGACTTAAAAGTGTCATTGTTATTGATGGATTTTCGCCTTCGATAATAGTTTCTACTTCCCATTTTTTTTGAGCAAAACCAATAATTCCACCATGAAGAGAATGATTATTATTGTTTTTGTTTAAATGAAAGGTTTTATCATTTAAAGTAAAAGTTCCATTATTTATTCTGCCGGCATATCTTCCTACAGTAGCGCCAAAGTAAGGTGAACCAGATAGAGAATATGATTTTAAATATTTTTCTAAGCTATCAAATCCCAAAACTACATCTACAAGTTCGCCATTTTCACGAGGAACTTTTAATGCAGTAACAGTTGCACCATAATCGATAATAGTAGCTTGCATGCCATTTTTGTTCGTCAATTTATAAGAATGAATAGCTTTATTGTCTGGCAATATACCAAAGAATTCTGTTGTATTTATGTCTTGAAAATGTGATTTGTGTTTTATTTTCATTATTTTTTTGTGAAAAATGAAATTCAAAAATATACATATTTTAATACGACTCATACCAGTACCTACCAGTTTTTCGTATATTGCGTGAAAATCTATCATTTTATGAATATAATTTCCATTCAAAACAACTTAGGAATTCCTAAATACAAGCAAATTATAGCCTCAATAGAAAAGGCTATTAATGAGAAAAATTTGAAAAAAGGAGATAGATTACCATCTGTAAATAAAGTTTGTTTGGCTTTTTCTTTATCCAGAGATACCGTTTTACAAGCTTATGAAGAATTAAAAAAAAGAGGTATCATTTATGCCATTCCTGGGAAAGGTTATTATGTTAAAAGTGTAGAGATTACAATTAAAGAACGCCTTTTTTTACTCTTTGATGAACTTAACATTTTTAAGGAAGATATTTATATTTCTTTTCTTAGAAATATAGGTGAAGATGTACAAGTCGATATCTTTTTTTATTATTTTAATATTCAGGTTTTCAAGAAATTGATAAAGGATAATAATGGGGCATATACTAAGTATATTATTATGCCAACCGATTTGGCCGAAGCAGCTTCATGCATAAAAACCCTACCAGTCAATGAAGTTTATATACTGGATCAAACTAATGATGCTTTAAAAGAATATCCTTCGGTTTCTCAAAATTTCCCAAAAGATATCTATGATGCTTTAGTAAAAGGAAAACCAAAATTGGATAAGTACAATAAACTTATCATGATTTTTCCCGGGTTTAGGGAACCTACAGGAATGAAAATTGGGTTCTTGAAATTTTGTAATGATTTTTCATTTGATAATGAAATCCTAACCGAATTTAGAGAAAGAGAGATCAAAGTTGGAGAAGTATATATTATTCCAAATGACAGAGATTTGGTTCGGGTTATCGAGAAGTCAAAACTGCAAGACTTGAAACTTGGCGTCGATTTTGGAATCATCTCTTATAACGAAACGCCATTAAAAAAAGTTGTAGAAAACGGAATAACAACCATATCAACAAATTTTGAAGATATGGGTAAAATTATGGCCAAGATGATAGTGTCTGGAAAGAAGCAAAACATAGAGAATAAATCTTCATTGATTATGAGGAATTCGTTATAATCTGAAATTGTTTAAGAGGACCTGTCTGTTATAAATCGTTAGTTTAGGATTTTCTTTTTTTGAGAAAACACATTTCGGAATCAAGTTGTATTTTTGTTTAAATATGACAATATGATTGTTGATTGTTTTGTTGTGTATCAAATTAGTAATTTTTTAGTATAAAAATAGAGAAATATTTTTTTTGTTTTTATGGAATTAATTTATCTATATTTGTAAATGTAAATTTCACACTTATAATTTGTTTCAATTTCGATCCCGAAGTTTTAATGAATTAAATCTATAACTAAACCAGTAGAACGATTAAAAAATGAATAAAAAGATAGATCAATTAGCAGCAGATAATATACGTGCGATAGCTATTTCGATGGTAGAGAAAGCCAAATCCGGACATCCTGGAGGGGCTATGGGAGGTGCAGATTATATGCATATTTTATACACAGAATTCTTAGATTATGATCCAACCGAAATGGACTGGATTTTTAGAGATCGCTTTTTTATGGATGCGGGACATCTATCGGCGTTAATGTATACACAGTATTATTTGTTGGGTAATTATGAAAAAAATGATCTCAAGAATTTTAGACAATGGGGCTCAGTAACTCCCGGACATCCGGAAATTGATGTAAAAAGAGGAATCGAAAATACTTCGGGACCTTTAGGGCAAGGTCATGCAATGGGGGTAGGTGCAGCAATAGCATCAAAATTTCTAGATGCAAGATTTAAAGGTTTGTTCGACCAAAAGATATATGGTTTTATCACAGATGGTGGAATTCAGGAAGAAATTTCGCAAGGAGCAGGAAGAATTGCAGGTCATTTGGGATTGAACAACTTTATTATGTTTTATGATTCCAATGATGTTCAACTATCATCCATGACCGATGAGGTTACTACCGAAAATACAGCAATGAAGTACGAAGCTTGGGGGTGGAAAGTAATTACGATTGATGGACATGATCATGAACAAATACGAAAAGCATTGACTCAGGCACATGCCGAAACTCAAAAACCTACTTTGATTATTGGTAAAACAATTATGGGTAAAGGTAGCGTAACCGCAGATGGATCTATGTATGAAGGACATTGTGAATTACATGGAAAACCAATTGGAGCGACTAAAGCAGATTTTGAAAAAACACTTATAAACTTAGGTGCAAATCCAGAAGATTCTTTTGCAATTTATAATGACGTTGCGGCACATTACAAATCAATTTTAGAGCAAAAGATTGCAAAATCGACGGAGAAAAAGAATGAAATTTCAAAATGGAAAGAGGAGAATTCAGTTTTAGCAGAAAAATTGGAATTGTTTTTCTCAGGTAAATTACCCGACCTCGATTTAAGCAGTGTAATCCAGAAGCCAAATGCAGCGACAAGAGATGCTTCGGCTGCGGTACTAGGATATTTGGCAGAGAATGTAGAGAATATGATTGTTTCTTCGGCAGATTTATCTAATAGTGATAAAACGGATGGGTTTCTTAAAAAGACAACCGTTTTACAGAAAGGGGATTTTAGCGGAGCATTTTTACAAGCTGGTGTTGCCGAACTTACAATGACTGCACTTGCCAACGGAATCGCACTTCATGGAGGAGTAATTCCTGTGGTAGCAACTTTCTTTGTGTTTTCCGATTATATGAAACCAGCAATACGTTTGGCTGCAATTCAGGAATTACCGGTAAAATATATCTGGACACATGATTCTTTTAGAGTTGGAGAAGATGGGCCAACGCATCAGCCAATAGAACAGGAAGCACAAATTCGATTATTGGAAAAAATAAAAAATCACTCGGGAGATCAAAGTCTTTTGGCGCTTAGGCCTGCAGATGCTGTAGAGGCATCAGTTGCATGGGAAATGGCTTTACAAAACAGGAAAACTCCAACGGGATTAATTCTTTCTCGTCAGGATATAAAGGATATTCCAAGCATTGGAACATCAAGATTTAATGATGCATTACAGTCTAAAAAAGGGGGATATTTAGTAAAAAGAGTCGAGAACCCAGATATTACTTTAGTTGCAAATGGATCTGAAGTTGCCACACTTATTGAAGCAGCATTAGAACTTGAAAAAACACAAAAAATTAAAATAAATGTAGCCTCAATTATATCTGAAGGTTTGTTCAGATCACAATCCAAAGCATATCAGGAAAGTATTTTACCAAACGGAAAATTGATTTTCGGACTTACGGCGGGACTTCCTGTTAATCTGGAAAGTTTGGTGGGAAATAACGGAAAAGTATTTGGATTAGAACACTTTGGTTATTCGGCTCCAGCCAATATTTTGGACGAAAAATTCGGATTTACAAGTGAACATGCCTGTAATGAAATTGCCAAATACCTGGAAGAGAATAATTTTAAAATCACAAAATAATAATACGAATATGAAATTTTTTATTGATACAGCAAATTTAAAAGATATTGAAGAAGCCAATGATCTTGGTGTTCTGGATGGTGTAACGACTAACCCGTCGTTAATGGCAAAAGAAGGAATTACAGGAGCTCAAAACATTCTGGATCATTATTTAAAAATTTGCGAACTGGTTGATGGTGATGTTAGTGCTGAGGTTATAGCTACAGATTTTGAAGGGATGATTGCCGAAGGCGAAAAACTGGCAGCATTACATCCTCAAATTGTGGTGAAGATTCCGATGATTAAAGAAGGGGTCAAAGCCATAAAATATTTTTCGAATAAAGGAATTAAAACCAATTGTACATTGGTTTTTTCTGTAGGTCAAGCATTATTAGCTGCAAAAGCAGGAGCAACTTATGTTTCTCCATTTATAGGCAGACTTGATGATGTGTCGACAGACGGAATGGTTTTGATCGAAGACATCAGATTGATTTATGATAATTATGGTTTCGAAACACAGATTTTGGCAGCATCAGTTCGTAATGTAATGCATATTATAAATTGTGCCAAAACAGGATCGGATGTGATCACTGGACCATTAAGTGCAATCGAAGGATTATTAAAACATCCTCTTACAGATATTGGTCTGGCAACTTTTCTAGCCGATTATCAAAAAGGAAATAGTTAATCTGAGCAATCCATTTTAGCAGTATTATTATTTGCCGCTAAAGCAAAAGATATAAAATCGGTTAGTTTTTTATAATGTAGTTTTTTTGACCAAAAAGCCTGGCAGGGATTTGATTTCCCACCAGGCTTTTTATTTATGATTTGCTATTACAAATTCAATACAAAATCGTTCAATAGTTTTTCTTCGTATTTCTCTTTATTAAACGTATATAAATAAGAGCCTTTTCGAGAGGATTGCATATCTTTTTCGTCTAGTTTAATTAAGATCTCCAATGAATTTATTTTGCTGATAAAGTTACGTTTATCTAATTCTTTACTTAAAATAGCTTCGTATAATTCTAAAAGTTGACGCATAGTAAATTTTTCCGGAAGCAATTCAAAACCTATTGGCTTAATCGAAGTCCTGTAGCGTAATCTTCTTATGGCATGCTCTAGCATCTCGTCATGGTCAAAGATTAACTTGGGAGCATCGGCAATACTAAACCATTGCGCGTGATAATTTTTTATAAGTTCTTCATTATGATTTTCAATATTTATGAGCGCATAATAAGAAACGGATATTGTTCTTTCTACAGGATCTCGATCAATTTCGCTATACGCATACAATTGTTCCATGTAAATATCCTGAAATCCTGTATAGGTATTCAGAATTCTAGTGGCAGCATTATCTAGTACTTCATCTCTTTTTAAAAAGCCTCCAATTAAAGACCATTTTCCTTTTTCGGGCTCAAAATCTCTCTTTATCAGAAGTATTTTTAATCCCTCATTATCAAATCCAAAGATGATGCAATCTACTGCTAATAAAACTTTGTCGGCAGCACTATAACTATTTAGCATATACTATATTTTTAGGGTAAATATATGAACTTACTTACAAGTTTCATAATTTATTAATGTATTTTTTACACTTAATTTTTTTAATCTAAATTTTAAATATTAATTCTGGTTTAATTCCTTATATATCTTGTTTTTATATATTATTTTCTTTCAAAAACAAGATTTATCCGTGAGCCATTTTTTGTAAAATAAGAACCCATTTTAGTTGATAATTATTTTCATTTCAAACGTTTTCGCCAATTAATTAACTTTTAATTGGCTTTTTTTATCTTTTTTAAATGTATGAAACACACTTAAAGTAAGAAATTAATTGTAAAAAGACCTGTTTTAATCTACTAATGTTATGCAAAAGTAAAATATTTTCGGTTCTATCACCTTATTTTTACGAAATCGTTTTTTTATGAAAAATTCTGTTTTTTATTTAAAAGTATGTCTATTACACAATTATATGATTCAAAAGCATCTTTTTTTGAAAATAACAATAATTTTTAAATGTCGTTTTTACACTTAAAATGCAAGATGTATTTTTTTTCACGCCTTTTTTTATCATATTTATTTGTTTTTGAGGTTTTTTTTTAGTTAAATTTACAAATGTAAAATTAACACTTATAATTATACATTAATTAACTTAACTTAAACCAATATGATAACAAAACAACAATTATTTATTTATTGCAATTATTTGTTGCCAAAAAAAGAGTGGCTTTTAGCGATAGTAGTCTTATTATTTTCATCTTATACACTGTCTGCTCAACAAGCCAAAGAGATTAGCGGAGTTGTTACTTCGGCTCAGGATAAATTACCATTACCGGGTGTAAATATTATTATAAACGGGACCAAAACAGTTGCGGTAACAGGATTTGATGGTCAGTATACAATTAAAGCTTCTCCAAATGATGTATTAGTTTTTTCCTTTATAGGTTTTCAAAACCAAGAGATAGCTGTAGGTAATCAACCTAAAGTAAATGCAGTTCTAAGTGAAGACACCAATAAACTAAATGAGGTAGTTGTTGTAGGATATGGTACCCAAAAGAAAGCCGATCTTACAGGGTCTGTGAGTGTAGTAAATATGGAGTCGGCAAAAAAAACGGTAACATATGATGCGGCAAAAATGCTTCAGGGACAAGTTCCGGGAGTATCGGTACAATCTTCGGGAGAGCCGGGAGGTTTTGTAAATATTAAGATTAGAGGGATTAATTCATTCAGTAACAACAATCCACTTTTTGTAATAGATGGAATGATAGTAGATTCTCCATATGACTTTGCACCAGGAGATATAGAATCAATGCAAGTTTTAAAAGATGCATCTTCGGCAGCAATTTATGGTGTTCGTGGAGCAAACGGAGTTGTTATTATTACTACAAAAAAAGGGAAATCAGGAAAATTAGATATTAAATTTAAATCAATTGTAGGGCTACAAACTGTAGCTAGAAAATGGGATGTAACCGATAGAGTAGGGTATCAAAATATTACGAGTGCAGCCGAGAGAAATGCAGGATTAAGTGTAGTACCTGGAAATGATCCTAATAGCCCTTCTTATATCAATAATATTGATACCAATTGGCAAGATGAAGCTTTTGGGACTGGAGTTGTACAAAATCAATCATTGAATTTTAATGGTGGTGCCGAAAACTTAGGATACAATTTAAATGTTGATTATTTTAAAAACACAAGCTACATAAAATCTCCACAGGATTATGAGAGATTATCAACAAATTTAAATTTGAATGGAAAAAAAGGGAAATTTAAATATGGTGCAAAAATTGCTTTCACACAATCGGATAAAGAAAATTTCAATGAGTATAATGTAGGGCAAACACCAATAAGTGATTTGCTTGGAGCTATACCAACAATGCCGGTATATGATGCCAATAGACTTGGGGGTTATGGTGGAACAGATAATTTAACACAAAGAGCAATATCTCTAAATGTTATTGGATATAATAATTTGATAACCAATAGAGGAAAAAGAGATCGTTTTATAGGTGATATCTGGGGAGAATATGAAATTGTAAAAGGATTAAAATATAAAATTGATGCCAGTTTTGACAGAACAGATTGGCAAAACAGAAAATTTTTGCCTCCAAGTGATCTAGGTTGGTATTATGTTACAACCAATGCAAAGTCGACACTAGATGTGGGTACAGGTAATGAGTCAAGAACGTTTTTGAATAATTTATTGACTTATGAAGCTACCCTTGGGAAACATAAATTTGATGTTTTGGGCGGATGGATTCAGGAAAGAAGAGATAATTACAACCACTGGTCAAGAGGTGTAGGATATAAACCGGGTGAAATTAGCCAGCTTCAATATGCTGATGCAATTAGTGCAGGAGAATCTAAATTTACAATTACGGGGATATCATACATAAGCAGATTAAATTATTCTTATGATGATCGTTATTTAATTCAGGCAAATTTTAGACAAGACAGAACGTCTCTTTTTAGTGAAATATATAATAAAGGTAATTTTTATTCTTTTTCTGGGGGTTGGAAAATTAGCAATGAAAAATTTATACAGCTACCAGAATGGGTGAGTAATGTAAAACTAAGGGGAGGTTATGGTATATTAGGAAACAATACTATTCCAGCTTATTTTTTTGCTACAACAACAAATGGTTTTGCAGGGTATGATTTTAATAATGAGTTGGCTCCAGGTACAACAGTAGTAAGCTCATTGGACCCTAATGTACACTGGGAAACAACAAAAACTACAAACATAGCGCTTGAACTGGGATTCTTTAAAAACGACCTGCAATTTACTGCAGAGTATTTTATCAAAAAATCCGAAGATTTATTAATTGGTGTTCCATTGCCATATTCTACAGGAGCATTCCCATCTAATGTTACAACAAATGCAGGGGCAATGAAAAATTCCGGATTAGAGTTTACAGCTACTTATAATAACAATCACCATGCATTTAAGTACAGTATTTCTGCCAATTTAGGTACTTTAAAAAATGAAATTACACAAATAGGAATTGATGGTAATCCTATTACTGGTGCAGCAGCAAGAACGCAAGTTGGTAGATCTGCAGGAGAGATTTATGCTTGGGAAGTTGCAGGAATATTCCAAAGTGCTGCAGATGTAGCTTCTTCGCCTACGCAAACCAATGCAGCTCCTGGGGATATCAAATTTAGAGATGTAAACGGTGATGGAGTAATCAATGATCTTGACAGAACTTTTCAAGGGGTTACAATTCCTAAATATGGTTATGGAATGACGCTTACTGCTTCTTATAAAAACTGGGATATTTCAATGTTCTGGCAAGGGAGTGGTGGAAACAAAATTTTTAATGGAATTTACCGCAATTTAATGGCAGGGCAATATGGGAATCATAGTACAGATGAACTTAATTATTGGACTCCTACTAATACAAACACAGATGTACCTCGCCCAATTATAGGTGATCCTAATGGGAATGCCAGAGAGTCTAATAGATTTATTGAAAGTGGTGATTACGTTAAGTTACAAACAATGGAGATAGGATTTAATATTCCGGTTAAGAATGATGTTATTAAAAAAGCGAGAGTTTTTGTAAATGGACAAAACTTATTAATCATTAGTAAATACAGAGGTTATGATCCAGATTTTAATAGTGACGGATTGCTATCAAGAGGATATGACGGTGGTTCATTTCCAAACCCAAGAACCATTTCTGTAGGAGTTGAAGTGAATTTTTAACATTAGCCAAACCAATTAAAACGAATCAAAATGAAATATAAGATATTTAGTTATTTAACAGTTTTCCTCTCACTAGCAACTGTAATGACAAGTTGTGTAGACAATGAGGATTTAATTCAGGTTGACCCAAATAATGAATCTGTACAAACATTCTGGAAAACAGACCAGCATGCTATCGAAGGAATTAATGCTGCTTATGGTAGTTTATTAACAGATGGTACTTACATGAGAAGTACACCATTAATGCTGGATGCAAAAGCAGATGATACAAGAAGTAATAGCCCTTGGGGATCTATGTATAATTTAGGACGCTTTAATTCTAATGTTTCAGATCCCTCTATTTATGGATGGGGATATGAAACGTATTATCAGGGAATTTATCGTTGTAATCAGGTTTTAACCAATGTACCAAACATTGAGATGGATGCAACTTTAAAAAACAGAGTTCTTGGACAAGCTTATTTTTTAAGAGGATTGTATTTGTTTCATGCAGTAAACTTATTTAAAAATGTACCAATACCACTAGATGTAGAAATATTTCATCCACAAAAATCACAGGCAGAGGGTTGGGAGCAAGTTATTGCCGATTTTAAAGCAGCAGCAGAGTTATTACCAGCATCATATGATAATGTTTCAGGATTGGATGCAGGCCAGAAAGGACGTGCTACAAAAGGAGCAGCTTTAGGATATTTAGGAAAAGCATATTTGTTTACCAAAGATTTTGAAAATGCAAAACTTACTTTTAAGAAAGTGATCGATTTAGGAGTGTACTCTTTGGTATCCAATTACCGTGATAATTTTACAGATACTAATGAAAACAATTCAGAATCAGTTTTTGAAGTGCAATTTAGTAGAGAAGCAGGAGGTGTTGATTTAGGTTGGGGAGGTATTCCTGCTTCAGGTTGGGGTAAGACATCGGCAAGAGCTATTACCTATGCGCCAAGAGATTTTGGATGGACAGATGCACAACCAACTTGGGTATTGTTCAATGAATTTCATGATGAATTAACAATCGATGGACAATTAGATCCTCGTTTAGATGCTACTATATTTTATAACAAACCAGGCGGAATGAAATTATACGGTCAGGATTTTGCAACTTTTTATGCAAAAAGCCCTAGCGACTTAAACGACATATTCTGTAGAAAATATCAAAACTCAGATGGTAATTATGCAAACGAAATGGATTGGCGTTCTGGGATCAACGAGCGTTTGTTACGATATGCCGACATCTTGATGATGTATGCCGAATGTTTAAACGAAACAGGAGATACGCAGGGAGCATATACTTATATTCAAATAGTAAGAGATCGTGTGGGTTTACCAAATTTAGCTACAGCTAAACCAGGTTTAGGTCAAGCTGGGATGAGAGAACAAATTGGGCATGAAAGATTTCTGGAATTCCCACTTGAAGGACACCGTTTTGATGATATTCGTCGTTGGGGATGGTTACAGGATAATGCAAAATTAAAATGGTTACAAGCAAGAGACGCCGAGTTTAATTCGTATGTAAATGGTAGAGAATACTACCCAATACCACAATTAGAAAAGGACAACAATCCAGGAACCGTTCAAAACGACAGTTATTAATATTTTTTTTGAATTAGTTAGACTTCATACTATCATATGGCAGGCTGCAAAATTTGCCATGTGATAGTATATCTTAAAAGAGGAAGTGAAATAGCAGAGGAGGTTAAATTATTTATTATAAACAATAACTAAAATTATATAACAATGAAAACAATTACAAGTTTGGTTTTATTAGCAGTATTATTAGGAAGTTGCCAAAATGAAGATACCCTAATTCCTTCAAATGGAGAAACGAATACTGCAACCCAGAATTCACAGATTAAAAATTTAACAGCCAAAACTGTTTCAGGAAACGTCCCCTCGCATGATCCAAGTACGATTGTAAAAAGCGGAGTAAATTATTATGTCTTTACAACAGGAGATAATATCCCAATGACCTACTCAACAAATTTAACAAGTTGGACTTGGGGAACATCAGTGTTTAGTTCCACACCAAGCTGGATTACAGGATATGTACCCGGTTTTGTAAAAACATTTTGGGCGCCAGATGTAGCTTGGTTCAACAACCGCTGGAACATGTATTATTCCTGCTCTACTTTTGGTTCAGCCACATCAGCAATTGGATTGGTAACTGCACCTTCAATTTCACAAAGTGCAGGAACAACATGGACAGATAGAGGTGTTGTTGTTTCATCCTCTTCATCTTCGGATGTAAATGCAATCGATCCTTCTATTTTAGTAGATGGCAGTAATGTCTATATGGCCTATGGTTCCTGGCATGCAGGAATTGGGGTTGTACAAATTAATGTCTCAACAGGTAAACCTACAGGAACAAGAACCATTGTGGCAGGCGGAAGTAGTGCTTCGTGGGAAGCGCCATGCTTAATAAAAGAAGGAAGTTATTACTATATGTTCGTAAACCGAGGTTCATGCTGCAATGGTGTAAATAGCACCTATTATATTGTAGTAGGACGTTCTACAAGTGTGTTTGGTCCCTTTGTAGATAAAAATGGAGTAGCCTTAACAAGTGGCGGTGGAACAACAGTTCTGGCGACACAAGGGAATTATATAGGACCAGGACATTTGTCAAGAATTGTAGGAACCCAAACAGGATCAGTACATTATTATGATGGAGCCGATAGCGGAAATCCAAAACTCGAAATTGTTTATTTTACATGGTCATCTGGATGGCCAACGCTTTCTTATTAAAAATTAATATCTGGAGGGAAGTTTTTATAAAAAGCTTTCCTCTTTATAACATTATAAATAACATGAAAAAATCGCTTTTAATTTTATTTGTTTTTACATTTTGTAATCAAATTACTTTCGCTCAAAAAGAAACTACAGTATTATCTATAAAAAATACTGCGGATGCTCCAACAATTAATAAAAATATCTACGGCCATTTTGCAGAACATTTAGGACGTTCAATTTATGGAGGTTTTTTTGTGGGAGATACATCCAAAATACCAAATACAAAAGGAGTTAGAAATGATATTGTTAAGGCATTAAAAGATTTGAAAATTCCAAATTTAAGATGGCCGGGAGGTTGTTTTGCCGATACATATCATTGGAAAGATGGGATAGGACCTCAAGAACAAAGACCAACAATTGTAAATAAATGGTGGGGTGGTGTAACCGAAGATAATAGTTTTGGAACACATGATTTCCTTAATATGTGTGAATTACTTGGAGCCGAACCTTATTTGTCTGGAAACGTAGGTAGTGGAACTGTTCAGGAATTGTCCGATTGGGTACAATACACCAATTTTAGCGGTAAAAGTCCGATGAGTGATTTACGCAAAAAAAATGGCAGAACGGAACCTTGGAAAGTAAAATACTGGGGAATTGGAAATGAAGCTTGGGGATGTGGTGGAAATATGACTGCAGAATATTATGCTAATGAATACCGCAAATACGCAACCTTCATGTCCGATTGGGAAAATACAGGTGGAATTACCCGTATTGCATCTGGATCAAATAGTGCCGATTATAATTGGACAGAGGTATTAATGAAAAACATTCCGCTAAATATGTTAGGAGGAGTTGGTGTTCATCATTATGCGGTAATAGATTGGGACAAAAAAGGCGATGGTGTAAATTATACAGAAGATGGCTATTTTCATACTATGAAATCAGCTTTGATAATGGAAGAATTGGTTACCAAACATTCGGCTATTATGGATAAGTACGATCCGGAAAAAAAAGTAGCAATGATTGTTGATGAGTGGGGAGCTTGGTATGAGGTAGAAAAAGGAACAAATCCTGGATTTTTATACCAACAAAACACAATGAGAGATGCAGTTCTAGCCGGAGCAACACTTAATATCTTTAATAACCACGCCGATAGAGTTCGTATGGCAAACTTAGCACAATGTGTAAATGTTTTGCAAGCAGTTATCCTTACCGATAAAGCCAAAATGATTTTAACGCCTACGTATCATGTAATGCAATTGTATAGTGTACATCAAGATGCAAAATTATTGCCAATAAGTTTTAATTCGCCACTATATACTTTTAATGGAGAATCACTTCCTGCAGTATCAGCTTCGGCATCTAAAGATAAAAACGGATTGGTTCATATCTCCTTAGTAAATGTTGATGCAAAGAATAAAAATAAAGTAGAGATTGATGTGAATGACCTTGGCGTTAAAAACTTCACAGGGAAAATTATTACATCAAATAAATTACAAGATTACAATTCATTCGATGCTCCAAACAAAATTGTTCCTATAGTTTTTAAAGGCTTCGAAAATAAAAAAGGAAAACTAGAAATCACCATTCCTCCTTTCTCAGTAGTTGTTTTAGAGGGGAAATAAAAATCTAAAAGATGAAGAAATCAAATTCCATTATAAAAATAATATCCCATTTAGGATTGTTCTTATTTGTACTAATTATCACAAGTTGTTCAAAGGATGATCCGGCAGTTAGTGGAGGACCAGATCCTGTAGTGGCTCCAGTTGTTGTGGTCCCAAATGCTTTTCCGGGACCAACATATGCAGATAATTATACATCTCTAGCTTCTTGGGGCAGTCGTGCACAATGGAATTTGGCCAATGTACACGATCCTACAGTTGAGAAATGTGGCGAATATTATTATATGTATCAAACAGATGCTTCTTATGGAAATGCTACAGAAGGACATGGGCATTTCTTTTACAGAAGATCAAAAGATTTAATCAATTGGGAATTTATGGGATCATCAATGACCGAAGCTCCTGCTTGGGTAAAAGATTCTTTAAATAATAAAAGAGCCAGAATGTCGCCGGCACTACCAGCCATTACAAATCCTAATTATGGATATTGGGCGCCTTGTGTTCGTAAAGTAGGTAATATTTACAGGATGTATTACAGCATCGTGGTCACCAACCCAATTGTTGGAACAGATACGAATACTTCCTGGACAGAACGTGCTTTTATTGGTCTAGCCGAAACAGATGATTTGGCTTCAAATAATTGGACAGACAAAGGAATGGTAGTTTGCTCCGAACCAGACGGCGTAAAAAGTTATGTAAGAAACGGGGGAAATGATTGGGATGCCTATTTCAAATTCAATGCTATTGATCCTAGTTTTATTCAAACTCCAGAAGGCGACCAATATTTAATTTACGGATCATGGCATTCTGGAATTGCAGCTTTAAAACTGAATCCAGTAACGGGAAAACCAGATAAATTAAAAACAATTGGAGATTATGGAGTTCGTATTGCAGGACGCGGAAATGTAAATTCAAACCGATGGCAAGCACTTGAAGGCCCGGAAATTATTTATAACCCAGATACCCAATTTTACTATTTATTCTTGGCTTATGATGAATTATCGGTTGCGTACAATACAAGAGTTGCTCGATCAAAAAGTATTACAGGACCTTATGTAACGATTTCAGGAAGTAGTATAACCAATGGAGCCGAATGTTTCCCGATGTTAACACATCCATATTCATTTAAGAACCATACAGGCTGGGTTGGAATATCTCATTGTGGTATCTTCCAGAACCCGGAAACCAAAAAATGGTATTATGCATCGCAAGCACGTTTACCAGAAGGAGTCTCTGGAATTGCTGTTTCAAATGCAGTTATGATGGGACATGTTCGAGGTATAGAATGGACAGAAGATGGTTGGCCGGTAGTAGAGTCAGAACGTTACGCAGGCGTTCCGACAACAACAATTTCCGAAGCCAGTTTTATAGGAACCTGGGAGCAAATCACGATGAATTATCAGTACAAGACGATTCAAAAATCAGTTACACTTTATTTAACTGCAGATAAAAAAGTAAGCGGAGATGCTAATGGAACTTGGTCGTACGACAGTACCAAAAAAATCCTGACCGTAAACGGAGTTAAATGTAACGTAACCGATGCCTGGGATTGGGAATTAGCCACCAGAAAAGTAACTCTAAGTTATTCAGGATTAACGTCAGGCGGATTACCGGTATGGGGTAAAAAGATCAATTAGAAATTCCAAACATTAAATAATGGCCACAGATTTCAATAAAGTAATTTAGAGTCAATATAAGCTCCAGCGGAGCATAATATTTATAGCCAATATAATGTGTTCTTTCTATTAGCTCCAGCGGAGCGATATGTAATTTTTTTCTTTATGATTTATAATATGTCACCCCCAATGGGGGTTCTTATGAAAAAACAAATAAAATTACTATAAATATGCCGTCCCGTTGGAACTTATTTTATCATGACTTAAAAAGAGTTAGATAGAATTAAAGAATAAAAAAAATCTGCTTGATCTGCTTGAAAAAATATTTAACGCATAGCAATTAGGTTTTTAAAATGTTACCAAAACAAATCATAATGAAAAATATAATTACAAGCCTGTCACTTTTAGTTTTGCTTGTCTTCTGTCAAACAGTTCAAAGCCAAATTGATCCCACAAAATTAAATAACCCAATCATCAAAGACCAATACACAGGAGATCCGGCTGCGTTGGTTTATAAAGATAAAGTGTATTTATATGCCGGTCATGACGAAGCACCAAACGATTTTAATTTTTATAAAATGAACGAATGGGTCGTGTATTCGTCTTCAGATATGAAAAAATGGGAATCACATCCAGTGCCCTTAAAAGTAACCGATTTTGCATGGGCAAAAGGAGATGCCTGGGCCTCACAAGTCATTGAAAGAAATGGAAAGTTTTATTGGTATGTAACAGTAGAACATGGTTTGGTACCAGGAAAATCGATTGGAATCGCAGTTTCAGATAGTCCAACTGGACCTTTTAAAGATGCTTTAGGAAAAGCCCTGATCACAAATGATATGACAAAATTTACCGATATAAGTTGGGACGATATCGATCCAACGGTTTATATCGATACTGATGGACAAGGCTATTTGTTTTGGGGAAATACGGCTTGTCATTATGCAAAATTAAAAGAGAACATGGTTGAATTAGACGGTCCAATTCATCATATCGATTTACCCCATTTTACCGAAGCACCGTGGATTCACAAACACAAAAACTGGTATTATTTATCATACGCTTATGAGTTTCCTGAAAAAATTGCCTATGCTATGAGCAAGACCATTACAGGTCCATGGGAATTTAAAGGAATCCTGAATGAATTGGCAGGAAACAGTAATACCAATCATCAATCGATAATAGATTTTAAGGGACAATCGTATTTTATTTATCATAACGGAGCGTCAATTCCACACGGAGGAAGTTTTAGAAGATCAGTTTGTGTAGATAAATTATATTATAACAAAGATGGAACAATGAAACGTGTTGTAATGACGTCTGAAGGAATACAGTAATAAGTGTTCAGTTCTCAGTTTTTAGTATTCAGTTGCATTTCAGTAATAGTTATTACTTATATGATTTAAAAAGTTTCCAGTCAACACAAAACTTAAATTTACTTATATGGTTTAAAAAAGTTTTCAGTCGCATTTACATTTTACAATTTAGATTTCACAAACAAAGCACTTATAATGGTTTATAAAAACACAATACAAGCAATTACTATTCTAATCTTCTTGATTGGTTCAGTTTCATTTGCACAAGAAATTGTAGTGCACGACCCAGTCGTCATCAAACAAAAAGACACCTATTATTTATACTGTACAGGAAATGGAATCAGCGTCTTCAGTTCTAAAGATTTAAAAAAATGGAATCCTGAACCGCAGGTCTTCAAAGACAAACCCGTTTGGGCAGATGGCGTTGCAGCCGATTTCAAAAACCATATTTGGGCACCAGATATCACATTCCATAACAATATCTATTACCTGTATTATTCCGTTTCGGCTTTCGCCAAAAATACTTCAGCAATTGGTGTAGCGACCAATACCACTTTAGATCCAAAAGATAAAAAATACAAATGGGTTGATCAGGGAATCGTTATCCAATCGCAACCCAATCGAGATATGTGGAACGCCATTGATCCTAATTTAATCTTCGATGAAAACAATACACCTTGGTTGTCTTTTGGTTCTTTTTGGGAAGGACTAAAGTTAGTAAAACTAAATCCAGATTTAAAATCAATTGCACAACCACAAGAATGGCATACAATTGCGAAACGCAAGAGAAGCTTTGAACTTGCCGATACAGATCCTGGCGATGGGGCACTTGAAGCTCCTTTTATCTTTAAGAAAAATGGCTACTATTATCAATTTCTTTCTTGGGATTTATGCTGCCGCGGAGAGAAAAGCACCTATAAAGTAGTTGTTGGAAGAGCTAAAAATGTAACTGGACCTTATGTCGATAAAGACGAAAAACCATTAAACGAAGGTGGCGGAAGCATAGTAGTTCAGGGTGATGAGAATTACTTTGGCGTAGGCCATAACAGCGCTTATACATTTGATGGTAAAGATTATATTTTTTATCATGCTTACGAAAAGAAAACCAACGGAACGCCAAGATTAGTAGTTAGAGAAATGTTTTGGGATGCTGATTTATGGCCAATTTTAAAATAGAATATTCAAAATAATGAAAAAATATACTTTCCATATTGTAGCGATTTTTCTATCACTTTTAATTCTTATTTCCTGTAAAGAAACCAAGAACGATATCGTGCAATCGAATAAAACTTCGGCTTTAAAAGCGGGTTACGAAATCGAACCAGTAAATATTCAAAATGTAAAACTGACAGATTCTTTTTGGTTGCCCATTATTAAAAGAGTGCAGGAAGTAACGATTGCATATGCCATTCAGAAATGCAATGAAGAAGGACGTTTTGAGAATTTCTTAATTGCAGGAAAACAAAAAACGGGAGAAGTTAAGGGGCAAATGCCTTTTGACGATACCGATGTTTACAAAATTATCGAAGGCGCATCGAATACTTTAATCAGCGCGCCAAACCCAAAACTGGATCGCGTTCTGGATTCATTGATTGCAATCGTAAAAATAGGTCAGGAAAAAGACGGTTACTTAACTACGTGGAGGACTATAAATCCGGCAAAACCACCTGCGTCTTGGGTTCCGGTTATCGAAGGAAAACGTTGGGAATCGTTGCAAATTAGTCATGAATGTTATAATGCAGGACATTTAATTGAAGCAGCTGTTGTGCATTATGAAGCAACCGGAAAAAGAAACTTCCTTGATATTGCCATCAAAAATGCCGATTTGTTTGTGAAAACTTTTGGCGATGGTCCAGGTCAGGTAAAAGGAGTTCCGGGTCATCAAATTATTGAAACAGGTTTGATCAAATTATATCAAATTACCGGAAAAGAAGACTATCTAAAATTAGCAAAATACTTTCTAGACAATCGCGGAAACCCGAACAATCATAAATTATATGGCGAATATGCACAAGATCATATTCCGGTTATACAGCAAAATGAAGTTGTTGGTCACGCTGTAAGAGCCGTTTATATGTATGCAGGAATGACTGATATTGCAGCTATAACCAAAGATAAGGGTTATACAGATGCTGTAAATAATTTGTGGAGTAATATGGTCAACAAAAAAATGTACATCACTGGCGGAATTGGTTCCAGACACGACGGAGAAGCTTTTGGAGATAATTATGAATTACCAAATTTAACGGCATACAACGAAACTTGTGCTGCAATTGGAGATGTATATTGGAATCACAGGTTGCATAATTTAACAGGGAAATCACAATATTTTGATGTGATCGAAAGAACGATGTACAACGGATTAATCTCCGGAATTTCATTAGATGGAAAAGAATTTTTCTACCCAAATGCCTTAGAAGCCGATGGCGTTTTTAAATCAAACAGAGGATCTTGTACACGTCAGGCTTGGTTTGATTGTTCTTGTTGTCCAACCAATTTAATTCGATTTGTGCCATCAATTCCGGGACTTATTTATTCGAAATCAAAAGACGTACTTTATGTCAATTTGTACGCTTCAAACAATGCAGCTTTCACTTTAGGAAAAACCGATTTACAGATTTCTCAACAAACCGGATATCCTTGGAACGGAAAAGTAAATATTTCGGTTAACCCGAAAAAAGAAAGCCAATTCACGATAAAATTGAGAGTTCCGGGTTGGGCAAGAAATGAAGTTTTGCCAGGCGATTTATATTCTTATAAAAAAACATCAACTCAAAAAGCAACCATTAATCTGAACGGAGAAACATTGGCAATTCAACCAGAAAACGGATATTTTACAATTACTCGAAATTGGAAAAAAGGAGATGAAATCAGCCTTAATTTCCCAATGGAAGTTCAGGAAGTTGAAACAAATGGAAAAGTTGAAACCAATAAAAACAAAGTCTCTTTAGAATACGGACCAATCGTTTACGCGGTGGAAGAAATTGATAATAAAACTAATTTTGATAAAATAAACGTATTATCCGGAGATACTTTCACAGTAAAAAAAGAAGCCAATTTATTACAAGGTGTGAACGTAATCGAAAATTCAAAATTTAAAGCAATTCCCTATTACAGCTGGTCAAACCGCGGCGTTGGGAAGATGAAAGTTTGGTTAGATTATAAAGGGAATTAAAATATAGAACAAAGAATTACGATTCTATTCCTGCAAGGTTTCCAAAACCTTGTAGGTTTAGTTTTTAAACTTTAGGAACTTAATAATACCTACAAGGTTTTGGAAACCTTGCAGGAGAGTAAAAACAAATAAAAATCCGTTTTTATCCGCGTTTTCACTTTAGTGAATCAGTATCATCCGCGTGCAATAAAAACACATTAAATACAAAAAAATGAAGTCCAATTTAATTACCAAAATTACCCTTTGTGGTTTGCTGCTTAACGGCTTTTATGCTTCGGCACAAAAAAACAATCTTCAAGTCGATGTTGCAAAATCGGTTACCAAAATTCAACCTACAATGTACGGAGTGTTTTTTGAAGATATCAATTTTGCTGCCGATGGAGGTTTATATGCCGAAATGATCAAGAACAGATCGTTTGAATTCGAAACCCCAATGATGGGATGGAACGAACCCAACAGCGACCGCCACAAACTAAACCAGAAATCTGGAATTGCCAATATTATTCAGTATTCGCAAAAAGGGACAAATCATAATTATTGCAGGGTTACTGTAAATGATGCAAATGGTTACGAATTGATCAATGAAGGTTTCAGAGGAATGGGAATCAAGAAAGATTTGCATTATAATTTGTCTTTGAAAGCTTCAAAAGTATCAGGAAACGTAGCCAAGATTAAGATCCAATTCATTGATAAAAATAAAAAGGTTTTAGGTGAAACTTCGATTACGCCAACCGCTAAAGATTGGACAAATTATACAGCACAATTAACAGCAACGGCAACAGAAGCAAAAGCACAAATCAGAATCACTTTTGAAGGAACAGGAGTAATCGATTTAGATGCTATTTCGCTTTTTCCTGAAGATACGTGGAAAGGAAGAAAGAACGGAATGCGTGCAGATTTAGTACAATTATTATACGATTTAAAACCAGGATTTTTACGTTTCCCAGGAGGATGTATTGTCGAAGGAAAAACCCTGGCATTGCGTTACCAATGGAAAAAATCGATAGGAAATGTTGAGGACAGAGAAACAATGATTAACCGTTGGAATACAGAATTTGCACATAAACTGGCACCGGATTATTTCCAGAGTTTTGGTTTGGGATTCTTTGAGTATTTCCAGCTTTCAGAAGATATTGGAGCTTCGCCATTACCAATTTTAAGTTGCGGAATGGCTTGTCAGTTCAATACAGGAGAATTAGTTCCAATGGATCAATTGGATCCTTATGTGCAAGATGCTTTGGATCTAATCGAATTTGCCAATGGAGATTTAAATACCGCTTGGGGGAAAGTGAGAGCCGATATGGGACATCCAAAACCATTTAATTTAAAATTCATTGGAGTTGGAAATGAACAATGGGGCCCAGATTATATTGAGCGTTTCAAAGTGTTTCAAAAAGCTATAAAAGCTAAATATCCAAACATCACAATTGTTTCCGGAACAGGACCATTGCCTGATGGAGATTATTTTGATTATGGAATGACAGAACTTAAAAAACTAAATGCAGAAATTGTAGACGAACATTATTACAAAGATCCAGCCTGGTTCCGTAAAAATGTAACACGTTATGATAATTATGATCGTAAAGGACCAAAGATTTTCGCTGGTGAATATGCAGCGCAAAGTGTTGCAATTGCAAGTCCTGATAATAAAAATAACTGGGAATGTGCTTTCTCCGAAGCGGCTTTCATGACAGGAATGGAACGTAATGCCGAGGTGGTTCACTTAACATCTTACGCACCCTTATTGGCTCATATTGATGGTTGGCAATGGACACCAGATATGATTTGGTTTAACAATTTACAATCATACGGAACGCCAAATTATTATGTTCAGAAGTTATTCTCAAACAATAAAGGAACAGACTTAATCAACATTACAAAAGACGGAAAAGCAGTTACAGGTCAAAATGATTTATTTGCTTCGGCAGTAAAAGATGTGGATTCCAAAGAAGTAATCTTGAAAATTGTTAATGCTTCTGCAACAGCTCAAAATGCTTCAATTGATATAAAAGGAGCAAAATTAGATTCCAAAGGAACAGCCATAATTTTGAAAGGTGACGGAATAAATGATGAAAATTCTTTCGAGTCTCCAACTAAGATTAGTCCCAAAGAAACTGAATTTAAGGTTAACGGAAGTAAAGTTCAATACGATTTTCCAGCTTACTCGGTTACTGTTTTGAAAATTAAGATGAAGTAATCGCAACATTATAAATGTAAAACTAACGTTTATTTTTTGTTTTGATCCTAAAGGGCTGTTTTGATGCATTATTTGTAAAAATTACAGCCCTGGTTTTTGTTAAGTGTTTTTTATACACTTATAAATTAATTATATTTATATTTGTCATTATTATAAAATTAATTTCGAATGAAAAATTACGTTATAGGATTGGACTACGGAACAGATTCTGTTCGAGCGATGTTAATAGATACAGAAAATGGGCAAGAGTTGGCATCAAATGTTAGTCATTATAAAAGATGGAAAAACAAGCAATATTGTGATGCGTCTATTAATCAATTTCGTCAGCACCCTTTAGATCATATTGAAGGATTAGAAATTACAATTCAGACCGTTGTAAAAGAGAGTGGAGTTGATCCTTCCCAAGTGTGTGGAATTTGTATTGATACCACAGGATCTTCTCCTGTGCCTGTAACCAAAGATGGAATTCCGTTGGCTTTGACAAAAGGTTTTGAGGAAAATCCTAATGCGATGATGGTGTTGTGGAAAGATCATACGGCAATAAATGAAGCAAACGAAATCAACGAATTGGCAGTAAACTGGGGCGGAGAAAATGTTACAAAATATGTAGGAGGAATTTATTCATCAGAATGGTTTTGGGCAAAAATTCTACACATTGCCAGAGAAGATGAAGCAGTTCGAAATGCAGCACATACCTGGATGGAGCACTGTGATTTAATGACATATTTATTAATAGAAGATAAAGATTTAAAATCATTTAAAAGAAGCCGTTGCGCAGCAGGACACAAAGCAATGTGGCACGAAGACTGGAATGGTTTGCCACCTGCAGAATTTTTAGAAAAACTACATCCATACTTGGCAACGCTTCGTGGTAATTTATATGATGAAACATATACATCTGATTTGGTTGCTGGAAAATTAAGCAAAGAATGGGCAGATCGTTTGGGACTTTCTAAAGATACAGTTATAGCAGTAGGAACATTTGACGCACATTCTGGAGCTGTTGGAGCAAAAATTGGCGAGAATACTTTAGTTCGTGTAATGGGAACTTCAACCTGCGATATTTTGGTTGGTTCTTATGATGAAGTAGGAACAAAAACCGTTCGCGGTATCTGCGGACAAGTTGATGGATCTGTAATTCCAGGTTTTATTGGTTTAGAAGCCGGACAATCTGCTTTTGGAGATTTATTGGCATGGTATAAAGAATTATTGCTTTGGCCAACAGAGCATTTATTAACAGCTTCAACTGTTTTAAATGATACTCAAAAAGAACAATTAAGAGAAGAATTTAGCGATAAGCTAATCATTGAATTGACAAAAGAAGCAGAGAAAATTCCAGTTTCAAATAGTCTTCCAATTGCCTTGGACTGGATTAATGGAAGAAGAACTCCAGATGCAAATCAGGAATTAAAGAGCGCGATTTCAAATCTTTCTCTAGGAACAAAAGCACCGCATATTTTTAAAGCTTTGGTAAATGCAATTTGTTTTGGAGCTAAGAAAATTGTAGATCGTTTTGAAGAAGAAGGAGTAAAAATCGACAGCGTTATTGGGATTGGAGGTGTAGCTAGAAAATCACCATTTATCATGCAGACTTTGGCAAACGTTTTAAATAAACCAATCAAAATTGCAGCTTCAGATCAAACTCCAGCTTTAGGAGCAGCAATTTATGCAGCCGTTGCAGCCGGAATTTATCCAAATGTAATCGAAGCAAGCCAAAAAATAGGAAGTGATTTTGACGGAGAATATTTCCCTCAATTAGATAAAGTAGCAGCATATCATAAATTGTTACTGGCGTACGACCAATTAAGTGCTTTTGAAGATCCAACTATTAAAACGAAACAACATGAGTTCTCTTTATAAAGATTTAAAACAAGAATGTTACGAAGCCAATATGCGGTTAAATGCATTGAATTTGGTGGTTTATACATTTGGGAATGTAAGTGCTGTTGACCGAAAAAATGGTGTTTTTGCTATTAAACCAAGTGGTGTTCCTTACGAAGATTTAAAACCCGAAGATATTGTGATTGTCGATTTTGATAACAATATTATCGAAGGTGCTATGCGTCCTTCATCGGATACAAAAACACATGCTTACTTGTATAAAAATTGGCTAAATATTGGTGGTGTTGCACATACGCATGCAACTTATTCTGTAGCTTGGGCACAATCGCAACAGGATATTCCAATTTTTGGAACCACGCATGCAGATCATTTAACTTCGGATATTCCGTGTGCACCGCCAATGAATGATGAGCTTATCGAAGGGAATTATGAACACAATACCGGAATTCAGATTTTGGATTGTTTTAAAGAAAAGAACCTTTCTTATGAAGAAGTAGAGATGATTCTTATTGGAAATCATGGTCCATTTGCCTGGGGGAAAAACGCTGCTAAAGCCGTTTACAACAGTAAAGTTCTGGAAGTCGTAGCCGAAATGGCATACCTGACTTTGCAAATAAATCCAAACGCACCAAGATTAAAAGATTCCTTAATAAAGAAACATTACAATCGTAAACACGGAAAAGATTCGTATTACGGACAGTAAAAGAGAAAAAAGAATAAAGATTTTAGACGGTTTCAAATTTGAAACAAAGAAAACCTGAAACAAAAAAATAATAACAATTTGATTTTCAGATTTCAACAACCTGAAACTTGAAACAAAAAATAACAAAATGATTGACATTTCTCAAAAAGAAGTATGGTTTATAGTAGGAAGCCAAGAATTATACGGTGAAGAAACACTAAGAAAAGTTGCAGAACATTCGCAATTAATTGCAAAAGGATTAGACGCATCATCTAGTATTCCGGTAAAAGTGGTTTATAAAGATGTAGTAAAATCTCCTGCTCAAATTTTAGATGTTTGTTTGGCAGCGAATTCTGCTAAAAACTGTATTGGAATCATTGCTTGGATGCATACTTTTTCTCCGGCAAAAATGTGGATTGGCGGATTAAGTATTTTAAAGAAACCATTATGCCACTTGCATACACAATACAATGCTGAAATTCCATGGGGAACGATCGATATGGATTTCATGAACCTGAATCAATCGGCACACGGAGATCGTGAGTTTGGTTTTGTTATGTCAAGAATGCGTAAAAAACGTAAAGTTGTGGTTGGCCACTGGGAAGATCCTCGTGTTTTAAACAAGCTTGGTGTTTGGACAAGAGTAGCTTTAGGATGGGACGAACTTCAAAACTTAAAAGTTGCTCGTATTGGAGACAATATGCGTGAAGTTGCTGTTACCGAAGGTGATAAAGTCGAAGCTCAGATTCGTTTTGGAATGGCTGTTAATGGATACGATTCATCTGATGTGACCAAACATATTGAGAAAGTTACCGATAAACAATTAAACGATTTATTAGCAGTTTATGAATCTTCATATACTTTAACTGATTCTTTAAAAGAAGGCGGAGCACAAAGAAGTTCATTAGTCGAAGCAGCAAAAATAGAATTAGGTTTAAGAGCATTCCTTACAGAAGGAGGTTTTGGAGCTTTTACAGATACATTTGAAAACCTTGGAGTTTGGAAACAATTGCCAGGAATTGCAACACAAAGATTAATGGCCGACGGTTATGGTTTTGGTGGTGAAGGTGATTGGAAAACGGCTGCAATGGTAAGGGCATTAAAAGTTATGAATGTGGGTCTTGAAGGAGGAACCTCTTTCATGGAAGATTATACCTATCATTTTACACCTCAAAAATCATATGTTTTAGGATCTCACATGTTAGAAATTTGCCCATCAATTGCAGATGCAAAACCATCATGCGAAGTACATCCGTTAGGAATTGGAGGAAAAGAAGATCCTGCACGTTTGGTATTTAATTCACCTGCTGGAGATGCAATTAATGTATCGTTAGTTGATATGGGAAATCGTTTCCGTTTGATTGTAAACGAAGTTGAAGCTATTAAGCCTTTGGCCGATTTACCAAAATTACCGGTTGCCAGAGTTTTATGGGATTGTAAACCAAATCTTGATATTGCAGCAACAGCTTGGATTCTAGCTGGAGGAGCGCATCATACCGTTTATAGCCAGGCAATCACAACCGAATATATGGAAGATTTTGCAGATATCGCAGGAATCGAATTATTGGTTATTGATGAGAAAACTACCGTAAGGGAGTTTAAAGATAAGATTAATGCTAATGAAGCTTACTTTCATTTGTTTCAACACGGACTTTAAATTAGTCAAAAGTCTAATGTCATAAAGTCCTAAAGATTTAGTTACTTTGAAGGAATGACTTTAAGACTTTCGACTTTAAGACTTTACTAACTAAAAAAAAACATTTATGAATGTATTAAAACGTTGCCTTTTTGGAATTAGTTTATTGAGTTTAGCGACACTTTCGGTTCAGTGCAAAAGCGATAAAAAAACAGATGCTACAACAGTTTCTTCTGATGAAAAAGCTACAGTTACAATCGAAAAATCTTCTTATGGAACTACTGCAAAAGGAGAAAAAGTCGATAGTTATAAGCTAAAAAACCAAAATGGGATGGAAGTTGACATCATCACTTTTGGAGGAAGAATTACAGATTTGAAAGTGCCCAATAAAGCGGGTGTTTCTGAAAATGTAGTAATCGGATTTAATTCTTTGGCACAATACGAGAAAGAAAATCCATTTTTTGGAGCTTTGATCGGAAGATATGGAAACCGAATTGCTAAAGGAAAATTCACATTAGACGGAAAAGAATATCAATTAGCGATAAACAATGCGCCAAATGCTTTGCACGGTGGACCACAAGGATTTTTTAATGTTGTTTGGAAAGCTGATGAGGTAAAATCTGGAGCTACAGCTTCTTTAAAATTATCCTATTTAAGTAAAGATTTAGAAGAAGGTTATCCTGGAAATTTACAGGTTTTTGTTACTTATACTTTGACAAATGATAACCAGTTAGAAGTACTTTATGAAGCAACAACAGATAAGAAAACTGTTGTGAATTTGACTCAACATTCTTATTTCAATTTATCGGGAGATTTTTCTAAAACTATTCTCGATCATGAATTGACTTTGAATGCAGATAAATTAGTTCCAGTTGACGCAACTTTAATTCCAACAGGAAAATTAGAAGATGTTGCCAATACACCTTTCGATTTCAGAACGCCAAAATTAATTGGTAAAGATATTGAAGCGAAGAACGAACAATTAGAAAGAGGAAAAGGTTATGATCATTGCTGGGTATTGGACAATCCTGAAAAAGGAAAAACAATCATTGCAAAAGTATATCACGCAGCAAGTGGAAGAGTTCTGGAAATGACAACTGATGAACCTGGAATTCAGTTTTATTCAGGAAATTTCCTTGACGGAACTTTGCCAATGCGCAATGGCGGAACGTATGGACATAGAACTGGACTTTGTTTAGAAACAGAACATTATCCGGATTCTCCAAACCAGAAAAACTTCCCAACAACGGTTTTAAACCCGGGAGAAAATTATAAAACTAAAACTACTTTTAAATTCTCTGTGAAAAAATAGTTTTAGAATTTGTTTAATAGTTCAGTAATTCTCTAAGAAACCTCGAAAGTAATACTTTCGAGGTTTTTTATGTAGTTAAGGTTGCAACGAATTTCACGAATTAGCACGAATTGATTTAGAAAATTTTCATCAATTTAATTAATGAAATTAGTGGCGAAAAAACGTTATGACTCTACGATCTTGCGAGTGAAAATAATTGTTAGTTTATAAAATCTTAACTTCGCAATAGCAAACAAAATATAAAATGAAACATCTATTCAAAGTAGAAGTAAATTGGACTTCCCAACAAAATCAAGAAGATTCAACGAGGAGATTTTACAGCAAAAGTCACAAGATTAATATACAAGGAAAACCTGTTTTAAATGTATCAGCAGCAAAAGCTTTCAAAGGTGATCCCGAATTATACAATCCCGAAGATTTGTTATTGAGCAGCTTAGTTTCCTGCCACATGATGTCGTATTTATATGTCTGCTCTCAAAACGGGATAGAAGTTTTGGGATATTCAGACGATGCCGAAGCAACACTAGAAGTTTCTCCAGACGGAAGCGGTCGCTTTACAGAAGTGCGATTAAATCCTAAAGTAACTATTTCAAATCATGATAAAATTGATTTAGCAATAGAATTGCACACAAAAGCAAATCAATTATGTTTTATTGCTAACTCATGCAATTTTCCCATTTTACATAGTGCTAGCTGTGAAGTTTTCACCATATAAGTTATAGGTTCATTTAATAGTTTTGTGATGATAAACAGTTTTTTTGAACTGTTCCTTTTCCACAATCATGTACTCCTGATGAAGTATTCAGTCTCTGAGAATACAAAACCTATATTTACTTGCATAACTTATATGGCGAAAAAATTTAAATCTTTGTCACAAAACCACCATTGGGTTTCATTTTTACAATCAATTTTTTGTTTTTAGAAATAGACTCTTGTTTGAAACCATTTTCATCTTCAAGAATAATGAACCCTTTTTGGTTCTTCACAAAAGACAAATCAACTTCAATTTCTTTCGGAGTATTTTCTCCGTTAATTCCAACAATGTGCCAGGTGTTTCCGCTTCTTCTTGCCATTACAATGTATTTTCCGGGAAAACCTGCAACGAATTTCGAGTCGTCCCAATTCGTTGGAATATCTTTTAAATACTCGATGACATAAGTTGGCATTTTCGCCATTCCTTTTGGAATTTCGGCAATATGCTGAATACCCGATAAAAATAAAACAGGCAAAGCCAATTCAAAAGCAGGAGTTGTTTTTCTATTAATATTAGGAATTTTATCTAATGCCATTGGAGTAAAATCCATTGGATCAAAAGCATTTCTGGCAAAAGGTAACATCGTACAATGACTTGGTTCTAAATCGGCAATATTTTGATCGAAAGTAATATGCTCATATCCTTTTACAGCTTCTGTTGTCAATAAATTTGGATAGGTACGTTGCCATCCGCGTGGTAAAGTTGCGCCATGTAGATTGATTATTAATTTATAATCGGCAGCATCTTTGAGCATATCGTGATAATACGCAATCATAGATTGTCCGTCGCCACCAAAGAAATCAACTTTAATTCCGGCAATACCTAAATCGTTCAGTCTTTTAAACTCAAAAGCTCTGTTTTCATGCGTCAATAATTTATTTTTCGGATGATATTCAGTACTATTCCAGGAACCGGATGAGTTGTACCAAACCAATAGTTTTACGTTTTTGGTTTTGGCAAAAGCCACTAATTCCTTCATTTTTTCATCTCCAATTCTTGTATCCCAATCAGCATCAATCAGGCAATAAGGCCAATTCATTTTTGAGGCATATTCAATAAATTGATGCGTGGTTTCATAGTTTACAGAATCATCTTTCAGCAATACCCAACTCCATGAGGATAGTCCACTCTTTATAAACGAAGTATCCATTTTTATTGCAGGATCGGCTAAGTCCGTTCCTAAAGTACTTTCGGTAATAGTATTTAATGATCCTATGGCAATTATGCGCCAAGGAGTATACCAAGGTAGCTGTGACTCGGGATTTAAAGCGCCATTTGGGAACACTTCTTCCTTTTGTGGAAACGTTACCTGCATCGCTTTTAAATCATCGTTATAAACCAATCTTGTTCCGCAATATTTATTGTGTAATCCTGTTTCCGAAATTAAAAGCCAGGTATCATTGTTGTGAAATAACGCAGGATAAACCCAACCTTCGCCAATTGCTGGTTTTGTATTCACAGGAACGTCCATAGCATAATGTTCTTCGTAAGCTGGATTGGTTTCTTTCCACCCTGTTTTTGCTCTGGACATTGGTTGTAACCAGGCTTTTGTAGTCGTATCAAAATTATAGGAGGTTTTCTCTTCAGTAATTTTTTTAATTTCTGTAGTTGTTTCAGGGAAATGATAGCGCAGTGCAACTCCATCTTTGGAAAGTTGAAAAATGATATCCATCAAATTTCCTTTATCGTTTTGTAAGCTTACTGTATATTCATTTGCGGTATATGAAATGTCTTTTCGTTTACCCTGTAGCATTGCATACGATTCGGTAATTGTTTTTGGATGAGATATTTTCAGGACTTTCAGATTATTATATAGATTGGCATCTTCACGGATAATTCCTAATTGAGAAGTGTTAATAACTACTTTATTTTTATATAAAATTTTGTAAGTAGGAGTTTTATTTTTGTCTAAATTGAATTCGACTTTTAATGTTTTATCAGGATTTACAAAAAATGAATCTGATTTATTTTGGGCAAAACTATTTAATATAGTGCCAAAAAATAGTAATAAAATTAGTTTTTTCATAGTTAAGTGTTTTTTATACACTTACAAACATAAGAAAATATTCTTCTTAATTATATTTTAAATCTGTTTAATTTTCATGTGTTTACGATTGATTTTTGATATAAAACAAAAAATCCGTCAAGTATAAACTACAAGACGGATTTAATATTTTTGAAATTAGGTAAAGTTTTACTCTATTTCCGAAACTCTCATGGTGTTAACCATTCCTTTATCTTTAATTGGCATTGCTGCTAAGTTGATTAAATAATCTCCTTTTACAACATATCCTTTATCTTTTACGATTTGATTTACATCAGTTACAGTATCATCTGTACTTACATCTTTATCATAGTAGTATGATTTAACTCCCCATAAAAGGCTCAACTGAGTTAAGATTCTTTTGTTTGAAGTAAATACTAAAATATGTGCAGATGGTCTCCAAGCCGAAATTTGGAAAGCAGTATAACCACTATTTGTAAGCGTGCAGATAGCTTTTGCCTTGATAACATTAGCCATAAGAGCAGCTTGTTGACAAATTGTTTTAGTGATAAAACGTTTTGTTTTAATTTGTGGTGTATTTTGTGGCACTTGAATTAGCGGAGAATCTTCAACAGCTTCGATAATTTGTGTCATTTTTTGGATAACCTGAACTGGGTAATTACCGGCAGCAGTTTCTCCAGAAAGCATTACAGCATCAGCACCATCCATAACAGAGTTTGCTACGTCATTTACTTCCGCACGAGTAGGAGTTAAGCTAGTAATCATTGTCTCCATCATTTGTGTTGCCACAATTACAGGGATACGAGCAGTTTTTGCTCTGCGTATAAGTTCTTTTTGAACCAATGGTACTTCATGAGCAGGAAGTTCAACTCCTAAATCTCCACGAGCAACCATTAAAGCGTCACAATAAGCAACGATTTTGTCCATATTTTCTAATGCTTCAGGCATTTCTATTTTTGCAATAATCGGAATTTTATACTCAGAATGTTTTGCAATCAGCTCTTGCAAGTCTTGTAAGTCACGTGGTGTTTTTACAAATGAAAGTGCAATCCAATCTACTTTTTGCTCAATAGCAAAAATTGCATCAGCAATATCTTTCTCTGTCAATGCAGGTAAAGAGATTTTAGTATTAGGAAGGTTAACTCCTTTTTTAGATTTTAGTTCACCACCTTGAATTACTACGGCAGTAACTTCTGTCTTTTTATCAGTAGTAAGGATTTCAAAGATAAGTTTACCGTCATCAAGTAAAATACGCTCTCCTGGATTTACATCATTTGGAAAGTTTTGGTATTTCATGAAAACTTTTTTGGCAGTACCAATAATGTCTTCTGCAGTTGTAAAAGTGATTACATCACCGTCGTTTACTACAACTCCTTCTTCCATTACTCCAACACGAAGTTTTGGTCCTTGTAAATCTCCGAGTATTGCCGTGGTATAACCAAACTCTTCGTTAAGGCCTCTAATGATGTTGATTTTCTCTTTTACTCCTTCGTAATCTGCATGCGAAAAATTAACTCTAAACACATTCACACCTGCTTCGATCATGTCCTTTATGATCTCTCTAGTACCACATGCAGGTCCAAGTGTGGCTACAATTTTGGTTTTTTTGTTTGTAAGCATTTCTATTAAAAAATTAAATTGTTTTTTGATTTTATTTTATTTGTATCAACTATATAAACCGTTGAGATGGTATCAATGGTATTTAATATTTGTTGTATTTTTAATATATCGAAAGCTTCCTCACTCTTTTCAATTTTTAAAAAATAATCAACTTTTTTAAACTCAGGTAGTAAATATACTTTTGTGGCAACTTCCATCGAAGTATCTGAAAATAAATCCTGACTGTCATTTGGTGTATTTTGAATGACTTCATTTTTATTCTGAATCAAATCCCAATAAAGTTCTTTTTCTTCATCATAATAAGCAAATCGTGAAAAATGAGTCTCCCCTTCTTTCACATTGATATGAATTTCATTTTTGCTTTTACTTAAAAGAACGGGGAAATTCTGATTGATAAAATAAGCCAACCGGTAATCTTCCACTGAAGTATGTATGGCAATCAAATTATAATCAATTTCATCAAATTCGCCTAATTCTAATTTATGAATAGCCATTTCCTGAAAAAATAAGTTGTAAATATACTATTTCTATTGCTGGTTCAATAGTTAAGATTGGTATGTTTTTGTTAATTTATAAACGAAAACGATATAGTTTTAAGAAAATCTATTTTATTTCTTATCCATTTTTTCTTGAAATGCAAAATACGCGCGCTGTGACGCTTTTTCTTCTGCTTTCTTTTTGGAAGTAGCTCGCGCTCTTGCGACTACTTTATCATCAATACTTAATTTTACACCAAATAAACGTTCACCACCAATGCCGTTATCTTCAAAAATATCATAATGAAATATTTTTTTCTCTTTCTGGCACCATTCAATAACCAGACTTTTGTAGCTTATTACTTTTCCTTCCAGGCGAGTAATATCTACGTATGGACCGATTACACTATTCTGAATGAATTTTTCGCAAAAAGAATAACCTCTGTCAAGATATATGGCTCCGACAAGTGATTCGAATATATTACCATGAATATTTTCTCCAAAGTGTTGTAAAGGTACTTTGCTTTCTATAAACCGAACTAGATTTAAGTCTTTTCCAAGTTCGTTTAAATGCTCTCGGCTTACGATTTTTGAGCGCATTTTTGTCAAATAACCTTCATCTCCGGCAGGTGCTTTATTAAATAAATGTGCAGCAATCACAGCACTTAACATAGCATCACCAAGAAATTCTAATCGTTCGTAATTAATGGGGTTTCCGTTTTCGTCCAATCGATTAGAAGAGCGATGAGTAAAGGCTTTCTTATAATATTGAATGGAAATGGGTGGGAATCCAAGTATTTTTTGAATAGAATCAAAAAAAATCCCGTCTTCTTGAGAACGGGATTTTGAAAATATTTTTTTGAAAATACTCATATTAAAATTAGTCAACTAATTTTTTAAATAAAACACAAGCATTGTGACCTCCAAAACCAAAAGTGTTACTCATAGCAACATTGATTTCTCTTTTTTGAGGTTTGTTTAGTGTTAAATTTAATGATGGATCTATTTTTTCGTCAACAACCGTATGATTGATTGTTGGAGGAACAATACCGTGTTTCATAGCTAGGATAGAAGCAATTGCTTCGATAGCACCAGCAGCTCCAAGTAAGTGTCCAGTCATAGATTTAGTAGAGTTAATATTGATATTTTTGGCATGATCACCAAAAACAGCACTAATTGCTTTTAATTCGGCAACATCTCCAAGTGGAGTAGAGGTACCGTGCGTATTAATATGATCAATATCTTCTGGTTTCATTCCAGCATCACGTAATGTATTTTTCATTACAGCAATAACCCCAATTCCTTCAGGATGTGGTGCTGTTAAGTGGTAAGCATCAGATGACATTCCGCCTCCGCCAATTTCGCAATATATTTTTGCGCCACGTGCTTTTGCATGTTCGTAATCTTCAAGTACTAATGCACCAGCTCCTTCACCTAAAACAAAGCCGTCACGAGTAGCATCAAAAGGTCTTGAAGCAGTCTCAGGACTATCGTTTCTGGTTGATAAAGCATGCATAGAGTTAAAGCCTCCCATTCCTGCAATTGTAATTGCAGCTTCAGATCCACCAGAGATGATAATATCACACATTCCTAAACGAATGTAGTTAAAAGCATCAATAAGCGCATTTGCAGAAGAAGCACAAGCCGAAACGGTTGTGTAATTTGGTCCCATATAACCATTTCTCATAGAAATGTGAGCAGGGGCAATATCAGCAATCATTTTAGGAATAAAAAACGGATTGAATCTTGGTGTACCGTCTCCTTTGGCATAGTAAATTACTTCTTCTTGAAAAGTTTCTAAACCCCCAATTCCAGCTCCCCAGATAACACCAACTCTTTCTTTGTCGACGTTGTCATCTGTAAGTCCCGCATCTTTTATAGCCTCATCACTTGCAGCAACAGCATATTGTGCAAATTTATCTAATCTACGAGATTCTTTACGATCCATAAAATCTTCAATGTTGAAGTTTTTTACTTCACAAGCAAATTTCGTTTTATGTTTCTCTGTATCGTAATACGTTATTGGGGCAGCACCGCTAACTCCATTAATAAGCGCGTTCCAATAATCCTGGATGTTATTCCCAATAGGGGTAAGTGCGCCTAATCCTGTTACAACAACTCGCCTTAATACCATAAATAATGTGTTTTATTAGCTTTAAACAAATAAAACCCACGCTTTCTTGATTGTATTATATTACAAAAGAGCCATGGGTATTACAATATAAATATATTTTTTTGATTGAAAATCAACCCAAAATTTAAATTTTTATAAAAAATAATAACACCCGACCTTTTATAGTTTATAAAAAAATCGGGTGGGAATTTATTATTTTTTAGCTTCTTCGATGTAAGAAATAGCTTGACCAACAGTAGCAATGTTTTCTGCTTGATCGTCTGGAATTTGAATATCAAATTCTTTTTCGAATTCCATAATAAGCTCAACAGTGTCTAATGAGTCAGCTCCTAAATCATTAGTGAAGCTTGCTTCTGTTACAACTTCGTTTTCGTCAACACCTAATTTGTCTACGATAATCGCTTTTACTCTTGATGCAATGTCTGACATAATCTTTAATTTTAGAATTTAATTTGTTGGCAAAAATAAAAAACTTTATTTTAAAACCACGATTTAGTTAATAAATGTAACACTAATTTATAAAATTAATTTCAACAAAGGGGTTGGAATGTTATTTATTTTGGTTTTTTATTCCGTTTTTTGCAAAAAATAAATTAATTCGAGTATGAAAAAAATTATCGTTTTTGCCTCAGGTTCAGGAAGTAACGCCGAAAATATAATAAAATATTTTGCCGAAACACAAATTGCAAAGGTCGTTTCTGTATTTACCAATAACGCTAATGCGAAAGTAATTGAAAGAGCCCAAAAGTATCAAGTTGGGGCCGAAATTTTCACCAAAACCGAATTAATTGAGGGTAATGTACTACAAAAAGTAAAATTAATTGATCCCGATTTGATCGTTTTGGCTGGTTTCCTGCTTCAGTTCCCAAAAAACATTATCGAGGCATATCCTAATAAAATAATTAACATTCATCCTGCATTGTTACCCAATTATGGAGGAAAAGGTATGTACGGAATGTACATTCATAGAGCAATAGTCGAAAATAAAGAAAAAGAGACTGGAATTAGTATTCATTATGTAAATGAGAATTATGATGAAGGCGCTATTATCTTTCAGGACAAAGTAATTTTAACAGATGTAGATACAGCTGAAGATGTGGCGGCTAAAATCCATGAACTAGAACAAAAACACTTTCCAGAAGTTATTTATAGATTGTTAGATATTTAGACTGGCTTAGACTTCTTAGACTTTTGGATTGTTGATTTTTATTCTGGAATTACAAAAAAGGATAATCCAAAAGTCTAGGAAGTCTAAAAGCGAAGCAAGTCTAAGCTCTAAATAGTCTAACGGTCTAAGAAGTCTAAGGCTCTAAGTAGTCTCAAAGCGAAGCAAGTCTAATATCTAAGAAGTCTAAAATGGAACACGAAGTACATATATATACAGATGGTGCGGCTAAGGGAAATCCTGGCAATGGAGGTTATGGAGTGGTTATGGAATTGGTTGGGACGCCACATAAAAAGGAATATTACGAAGGATTTCGACTTACAACCAATAATAGAATGGAACTTTTGGGTGTAATAGTAGGTTTGGAAAAGCTTAAAAAACCCAACATGAAGGTTCTGGTTATTTCGGATTCCAAATACGTGGTAGATTCAGTTTTGAAGAAATGGGTTTTTGGTTGGGAGAAAAAAAAGTTTGTAGGTAGAAAAAATCCTGATTTATGGAAACGTTTTCTGATTGCTTATAGAAAACACCAGGTCGATTTTAAGTGGATAAAAGGACATAATAACCACCCACAAAATGAGCGTTGCGATGAATTGGCGGTTATGGCTTCGATGCAAAAACAGCTTTCGATAGATGCTTATTATGAGAACATAGGTTCTAAAGAAGCATAGAGAATAAAAAACGTGTCAGAGAAAAATGTTTCTGACACGTTTTTTTTAATTAATGAATGTAGACTTAGTTCTTGTTTAGATCTTTAGATTTATTAAATCCAACAAGTAAGCCGATTCCAGCCATTGTAAAAATAGTTGCAGGATAAACAGCTCCATCTTGTAGCGAGGTGTATGTCGTGATTAGCAAGGCTATAAAAATCCCAATCCCACTTCCTATTAGTAAAAATGCCGAATTTAAAATAAGAACTTTCCATATAGGTGTTCCGTTGTTCTTCCCCTGCATAAAAATGCTGGCATCGATACCTTTTTCGATAAGTGCTAAACGTTCTCTGTTTCTGGTTGAGTAAATAAGATAGACAATTCCAAAGATCATAAGGAAAAAGCTAATTGGTACTAAAATTTGTGATCCCATAATTTTATAATTTAATTGATTGATATTCCATATGACGAGACAAGTTTAACGGAGGTTACAGATTGTGTCAAAAAAAAAATTTTTAATTTAGTTGTAACCTTAATGAGTTTGTTATCGTCATATGGAATATGGATAAAGTAAATGATCAGTATTGTATCAATCAAATTCTTTTAGGTGAAACTAATATGTTCGCTGTATTGGTTGATCGTTATAAGGATATGGTCTTTACTTTGGCTATAAAGATGGTCAAAAACAGGGAAATAGCCGAAGAGGTTTCTCAGGATACATTTATTAAGATTTTTAATTCTCTGAATAAATTTAAAGGAGATTCTAAGTTTTCAACCTGGATTTATAAGATCGCCTATAATACTTGTTTGGATTATTTAAAGAAGAATAAAAAAGAAGATAATAATATTACAATTGATGAACTTAAAGGATATGTGATTAAAACGACAGATAATGCTTTAAGTATTCTTGAAGACCAAGAAAGGAAGCAGGATATTCAAAATTGTTTAAATTTATTGCCAAGTGATGAAAGTTTCCTGTTGACGCTTTTCTATTTCGATGACCAGAATTTAAATGAAATTGCTAAGATTATGGATATTAGTGTTAGTAATGTTAAGGTTAAACTGTTTAGAAGTAGAAAGAAATTAGCAGCAATTTTAAAAAAACAATTAGAGCCGGAAGTGTTGGATTATTATGAAATCGGTAAGGTTTCAAAGCAGGAAAAGAATGAAGAATATTGATAGCATATTCCAATAAAAAATAAATAGTATTTACGTATGAAAGAGAGTGATGAATATTATGAGAATCTTGTTGACAAAGTAATGGCCGAAAGTACTTTGCAAAAGCCTTCTGCTGATTTTACTTCAAAAATCATGTCACAGATTTTAATTGCAGAGAAAACGAAGGTTATTAAATACAAACCTCTGATTTCAAAAACAACGTGGATTGCTGTTTTTGGATGTCTAATTGCTGTTGTAGGATATGTGATTTTTTCTCAGAACCAAACGGGGCAATATAATATAAGTGTAAGTGATTTGTATTATGCCAAAATTGATGATTTCTTCCCTGTATTCTTTTTTTCGAAAAACACGGGATATGCAGTTTTAATTGTAGTTTTAATGATGCTGGTTCAGATATCATTATTGAAGAATTATTACGATAAAAAATATAAATTTTAAATCGTAGTTTTTGGTAATTATTGAATTTTTTATTCTTATATATGTAAGAAATTAACAACTATTTTATGGTTGTAATCATTTGATTTTAAGTGTGTTTTGTTGTGATTGAGAATTTTTATTTTTATGAAAATTTTGATACAATGAACCGTTGCAACTCTGAAACTTATAAAGTATCTTTGCACCTTAATTCGAAATTCATAAAATGAATAAATTATTGATTGTCGGAACAGTTGCTTTCGATGCGATTGAAACTCCTTTTGGAAAAACAGATAAAATATTAGGTGGTGCAGCGACATATATTGGTTTGTCGGCATCTTTTTTTAACCTACAATCGGCTATTGTTTCTGTAGTTGGAGATGATTTTCCTCAAGAACATTTAGATTTATTAACGTCAAGAAATATTGATATTTCAGGACTTGAAATTGTAAAAGGAGGGAAAACTTTCTTTTGGAGTGGACGTTATCATAATGATCTTAATTCAAGAGACACATTAGCGACTGAGCTTAATGTATTGGCAGATTTTCAGCCTAAAGTTCCACAAAATTTCAAAGATTCGGATGTTGTAATGTTAGGAAACTTGCATCCTTTGGTACAAAGCAGTGTTTTGGATCAAATGGAAACAAAACCAAAATTAGTAGTTTTGGATACAATGAACTTTTGGATGGACTGCGCTTTACCAGAGTTATTGGACGTTATAAAACGTGTTGATGTAATTACAATCAATGATGAAGAAGCAAGACAGCTTTCTGGAGAATATTCATTAGTAAAAGCTGCAGCAAAAATTCATACTCTTGGACCAAAATATGTGGTAATTAAGAAAGGGGAGCATGGAGCATTATTATTTCACGATAAAGAAGTGTTTTTTGCACCAGCATTACCGTTAGAAGATGTTTTCGATCCAACTGGAGCTGGGGATACTTTTGCAGGAGGGTTTGCAGGATTTATTGCACAGAGCGAAAATGTTTCTTTCAAGAATATGAAAAACGCTGTGATTTATGGATCAAATTTAGCTTCATTCTGTGTAGAGAAATTTGGAACAGAAAGAATGGTAGCCTTAGATAAAAACGAAGTAGTTGCGAGATTAAAACAATTTAAATCGCTAACTCAGTTTGACATAGAACTATAAAGAATTAAAGCCTCGTTCACGGGGCTTTTTTGATTTTGTTATTACAAGAATAATACATACTACAACAACAACACACAAACACAAATACAATGAGCGACGCTTTAAAACATGAATGTGGTATAGCTTTGGTTAGACTTCTTAAACCGCTTGAATTTTACAAAGAAAAATACGGAACAGCTTTTTATGGGATACAGAAAATGTATCTTATGATGGAGAAGCAACATAATCGTGGACAAGACGGGGCAGGTTTTGCGAGCATCAAACTAGATGTTGAACCTGGACAACGATACATTAGTAGAGTTCGTTCGAATCATGCACAACCTATACAAGATGTTTTTAAGCAAATAAATGAGCGTATCAATGAGGAGATGACTGCACATCCAGAATACGCAAATGATGTTGTAAAACAAAAAGATAATATTCCATATATAGGAGAATTATTTTTAGGACACGTTCGTTACGGAACTTTTGGAAAAAATAGTATAGAGAGTGTACATCCATTTTTACGTCAGAGTAACTGGATGCATCGTAATCTTATTTTGGCAGGTAACTTTAATATGACCAATGTTAAAGAGCTTTTCGAAAATTTAGTGGAGCTTGGACAGCATCCTAAAGAAATGGCCGATACAGTAACGGTTATGGAAAAAATAGGTCACTTTCTTGATAAAGAAGTGATGTCATTATATCAGGATTGCAAAGAAGAAGGATATTCTAAAAGAGAAGCTTCGCCAGTAATTGCAGACCGATTGGATATTGGAAAAATATTAATGCGTTCGGCTAAAAACTTAGATGGAGGTTACGCAATGGCAGGTTTATTGGGTCATGGTGATGCTTTCGTTTTTAGAGATCCAGCCGGAATTCGTCCTGCTTATTTTTATCAGGATGATGAAGTTGTAGTTGTAGCATCAGAAAGGCCAGTTATTCAAACTGTTTTTAATGTTCCTTTTGAAAGTGTTCAGGAAATTGAACCAGGAAATGCATTAATCATTAAGAAAAGTGGTAAAGTTTCGATGGAAGAAATTTTAACTCCAACAGTTAAAAAAGCATGTTCATTCGAAAGAATCTATTTCTCAAGAGGTAGTGATGCCGAAATATATCAAGAGCGTAAGAACTTAGGCAGGTTAATTTTACCAGCAGTTTTAAAAGCAATTGATAGTGATACTGATAATACGGTTTTCTCTTATATTCCGAATACAGCCGAAACTTCTTTTTATGGTTTGGTAGAAGCTGCTCAGGATTTCTTGAATCAAAGAAAAAACAATTATATAATAGCTAATAGAAATACACTTACTGCTGAAACGTTGCAAGAATTACTTGCTGTAAAAATACGTACAGAGAAAGTGGCTATTAAAGATGCTAAGCTTAGAACTTTTATTACCGAGGATAGTAGTCGTGATGATTTAGTAGCGCACGTTTACGATGTAACTTACGGAGTGATTAAGCCTACGGATAACTTGGTTATTATCGATGATAGTATTGTTCGTGGTACAACGCTTAAAATGAGCATCATAAAAATGATGGATCGTTTAAATCCAAAACGTATTGTAATTGTGTCATCTGCGCCGCAAATTCGTTTCCCGGATTGTTATGGAATAGACATGGCAAAACTAGAAGGGTTAGTAGCTTTTAGAGCAGCACTGGCATTATTAAAAGAGCGTAATCTATATCATATCGTTGATGAAGTTTATGCTAAATGTAAAGCACAGGAAAATTATTTGGATAGCGATGTTGTGAATTATGTTACAGCAATTTATGAACCATTTGAGCCACAAGAGGTTTCGGATAAAATTGCCGAAATGTTGAGTTCACCTGAAATAAAAGCCGAAGTGAAAATTATTTTCCAAACGGTAGAGGATTTGCATATTGCTTGTCCAAAAAACCTTGGAGATTGGTATTTTACTGGAGATTATCCTACTCCTGGAGGAAATAGAGTAGTGAATCGTGCTTTTATGAATTTTTATGAAGGAAAAGACGCGAGAGCATATTAAAAACATAATAAAAGGTTAAATAGTGCATTTCATCGGTTTTTTTTGCCGTTTGTCTTGATTGTTTGGTAAAAAAGCACTGCTAGCATACTTTTGAAAGACCATAACATTAGTAGGTTAAGTTTATGGTAGATTTGGGGCAAAAAGGGTGGAAGCGATTCCACCTTTTTTATTGGAATAAAGTCAAGGAAAATATTCTTAAGAATTGTCTCAAAAGATCAAATAAGTCTAATAATCGATTTTATTTGTAGTTAAACAGGAATATTTGGTAAAGCTACAACGTCAACATACATTTGAAGAACCATAACATTAGTAGGTTAAGTTTATGGTAGATTTGGGGCAAAAAAGGTGGAAGCAATTCCACCTTTTTTATTTTTTATTAAGCAGAGAAAAGAATAAAGAACATAGAAAAAAGATCCGATTTAAGGACAAAGAGAATTTAAAAAATTAAACATAAAAAAAGACGGACAACATTTAAGTCATCCGTCTTTTTTCTTTACTCTTTGTTCTATTTTCGACTATTTGTCTAAAGCATATCTTCTAGCAACTTCAGTCCAGTTAATTACACTGAAAAAAGCTTCAATATAATCAGGTCTTCTGTTTTGGTAGTTTAGGTAGTAAGCATGTTCCCAAACATCCATTCCTAAAATTGGAGTTCCTTCACAACCTACTTCCGGCATTAATGGATTATCTTGGTTTGGTGTTCCGCAAACGTCTAACTTTCCTCCTTTAAGCACGCATAACCAAGCCCATCCAGAACCGAATTGTGTAGCTCCGGCTTTTGCAAACTTAGCTTTGAATTCTTCAAAAGTTCCAAAAGAAGCTTCGATAGCTGCTAATAAATCTCCTGTAGGTAATCCGCCTCCGTTTGGTGACATTACTGTCCAGAATAAGTTATGATTGTAATATCCGCCACCGTTATTACGAACTGCCGCGTTTTTTTTATCTAAGTTGATTAAGATGTTTTCTATTGTTTTTCCTTCTAAATCTGTACCTGCAATTGCAGCGTTAAGATTTGTTGTGTAAGCATTGTGATGTTTTGTATAGTGGATTTCCATCGTACGAGCATCAATATGTGGTTCTAATGCGTCATACGCATAAGGTAATTGTGGTAATTCGAAAGCCATAATATTATTGTTTTATGATTTATAATTAAATTTAATCCAAATTTATACATTTAACTTTGGAATTGAAAATACTATTTGACTATAATTAAATTAAATTAATTGATAATTTGATTTTCTAGGACTTATATTTTTAGAATTTCTTATTTTCCGTTATAAGTTGTCATAGTGTTTTCGAGTCCGGCAGTTCCAAAAGACTTAATGATTTCGGATGCTATTTCCAGACGTTCAGGGAGTTTTGCTTTTTCGGTTTCATCCCATTCGCCTAAAACGTAATCTACTTGTTGGCCTTTTTTAAACTCATCACTTATCCCGAATCTAAAACGGGTGTATTGTTGTGTGTTTAAGACCAAGTTAATGTTTTTGAGTCCGTTATGGCCTCCGTCGCTTCCTTTTGGTTTAATGCGGATCGTTCCAAATGAAAGATTAAGATCGTCAGTAATTACCATGATGTTTTCTAACGGAATGTTTTCTTTGTCCATCCAATATTTTACGGCTTTCCCACTTAGGTTCATGTAAGTATTCGGTTTTAAAAGTAAAAATGTTCTCCCTTTAAATTTGTATTCAGCAAGTGAGCCTAGTTTTACGGTTTCGAAAGATATATTTTCTTTTCGTGCTAAAAAGTCGACTATTTTAAAACCTATATTATGTCTTGTATTTACATATTCGGCTCCGATATTGCCTAATCCTACGATTAAAAATTTCTTCATATAATCTGATTTCTCTTCTGTTTTTGTTGATGAAAACAGGTTTGTTATCCATTTTATCATAAATGCAAAAGTACGGTTAATTGAGTAATAAGGCAATCGGATAATTAGAAAATGTGTCAATTAGATGATGAGGTATTTTTTTTATGTGTGGGTTTATAACCGAAAGGAGCGTTCAAGGAAAAAGGAGTGTAGATTTTGATATTTTTATTAAAACCTCAGAGTCTTTGGGTCTTTGGGCCAATGAAAAAACGAAACGTAATTGCTAGCCCTGATAGTAGCGGCATCCTTTTATTTTCTTTTCAAAATAAAAGATATAGCGGATAGCAGGAGTTTAGGTTGTTTGAAATTGTGAAGATTCTGCTCCTGGAAAATATAGGGCAAAAAAAAACACCAGTTTTGCAACTGATGTTTTTTGTAATTGTTTGAAAAAAATTATTTTTTCTTTCCTTTTGCAGGAGCTTTTGCAGCTTTTGCAGCTTCTTGAGCAGCTTTCATAGCAGCACGAGAAATTCTTACTTGAGCAACAACAGTGTTTTCTGGGTGCATAATTTTGTATTCTGGAGCACCAACTTTAGTAACGTACAATTTGTTACCCATTTCAAGTGGAGTAATGTCTGCTTCAACAAAATCCGGAAGGTTTTTAGGTAATGCTTTTACTTTAAGTTTACGAGTGTTTAAACGTAAAACACCTCCACCTAGAACACCTTTAGATGTGCCAACGATTTTTACTGGAACTTCCATAGTGATTTCTTTGTCATCAAATAATTGAAAGAAGTCAATGTGTAAAATTTTGTCAGATACTGGGTGTACTTGAATGTCTTGTAAGATTGCATTGAATGATTTTCCTTTTCCAAGCTCAATCACAACTGTGTGTGCGTTTGGAGTGTAAACCAAGTTTTTAAATGCCATAACTTCTGCTGAGAAATGAACTGCCTGATTTCCTCCGTATAATACGCAAGGAACCAATCCAGCATTACGTAAGGCTTTAGTTGACACTTTACCCACGCTTTCTCTTTCTGATCCTTTAATTGTAATCGATTTCATTGTAAAAAAATATAGTTATTAATAAATATTCTTGTTTCTTTAGCTTTAAGTACTTGACTTTAGGCTTTTTTTTAATGTGTAACAATGCTTATGGCTTACTGCCTAAAGTTTACTGCTTTTACATTATAAATTTTCCACTAATGGAATTGTTGTGGTGCACCATGTGCATAACTTCAGCAAAAAGAGGTGCACAACTCAACACTCTTATTTTTTTTGATTCCTTTTTTAGCGGAATTGAATCTGTTACGATTAATTCGCTTAATTTAGAATTCTCTATTTTCTCATAGGCATCGCCAGATAAAATAGCATGTGTACAGATTGCTCTAACACTTAATGCTCCTTTTTCGATCATTAAATCGGCTGCTTTCGCTAATGTACCACCGGTATCGATCATGTCGTCTACCAATATTACGTTTCTGCCTTTTACTTCACCGATTAATTCCATGGTGTCGATAATATTGGCAACTTTTCTTTGTTTGTAACAAATCACTACATCCGATTCTAAAAATTTAGAATAAGCATAAGCTCTTTTTGAACCTCCCATATCTGGAGAAGCGATTGTTAAATTCTCTAAACCTAAACTTTCTACATATGGTAAAAAGATTGTTGAGGCAAAAAGATGATCTACTGGTTTTTCAAAGAATCCTTGAATTTGATCTGCATGCAAATCCATTGTCATAACTCTTGTTGCTCCTGCAGCATCTAATAGATTGGCAACTAGTTTAGCTCCAATCGGCACTCTTGGTTTGTCTTTTCTATCTTGTCTAGCCCAACCAAAATAAGGCATTACAGCTGTAATATGTCTGGCCGATGCACGCTTTGCAGCATCGATCATTAGTAACAATTCCATTAAATTATCTGCTGTTGGAAAAGTTGAACAAACAATAAATACACGTAACCCTCTGATAGACTCTTCATATGATGGCTGAAATTCGCCATCGCTATAAGTAGACATTGTAACCTTGCCTAACGGTATCCCATATTGCTTTGCAATTTTTTCGGCAAGATAAACACTTTTTGAACACGCAAAAATTTTAGCTTCTGGTTCTAGGTGCGACATTATAATTTGTTGTTTTGTAGTTAGTTGTGTGTGCGTCGTTTTAACGAGGTGCAAATTTATAAAATTTATTGAACACTGAAAGGAAATTTTTAAGTATTTTGTTAGAAAATGTAAAATATTTTTATAAATTTGCACCGTGTTAAAGGAACAAGAGTTTATTATAAGGATAAAAACTGTTCTATTGCGTTAAAAGAATCGCTTTTAATTTTTAAAAAAGATTTTTTTTCGTCTGCTAAGCCCGGATGGCGGAATTGGTAGACGCGCTGGTCTCAAACACCTGTGGGAAACCGTGCCGGTTCGACTCCGGCTCCGGGTACAAAAACCTCTTCGAAAGAAGAGGTTTTTTTTGTTTTAGACATTTTTTGTTAAAGCTAATTTTACACTTTTTCGAATTTTTATTGTCTTCAGATAAACTCTTTTTAAATGTGTTTTTATTTTAAAGCGGTTCTTTGTCAGAGATATATAAAACTTTTTAACTTTGTGTTTGCAAAATATAATCAGTCATAAAAATGGAAAAAATCGAGCACATTAATTACGTCAAATCGCCCATTGCAGAAGTTTACAAGGCATTAACAACACAAGCAGGACTTGGAGCTGTCTGGACAGAAGAATTAATTGTTAAGCCAGAATTGGGTTTTATCAATGAATTTAATTTTGGAGATAATGATAACACAAAAATGAAAGTGTTAGAATTGGTTCCAAATCAAAGAATATTATGGGAATGTGTAGAGTCGGATCCAGAGTGGGTTGGAACGAAGATTTCATTTGACTTAACAGAAAAAAATGGAGTAACATCTGTTGTTCTCAAACACTTTGATTGGCGCGAACTGACAGAATTTTACCAATGGTGTAATTATAATTGGGCAATGTTCCTGCTAAGTCTAAAAAGTTATTGCGAAGATGGTGAAGGAACTCCTTATCAAAAAAGGAAGTTTTAGCATTTATAGTATTGAAGAAATTCTTATTTCTGAGAGTTCTTAATGTCTTTATATATAGCTAAGATTTCAGGATAAGTCCAATAAAGAGATGTATTGATAGAATACTTGGTATCGTCTTCATCAATGAATTCTAAATGATAGGTATATGGTTTTCTGTTCGTTTGTTCTTTCAGACTAATATCGATATTTTTGATGGCTAGAGATTTCTCCCAAGGTGTATTATATATTAAGCCTTTTAGGATTATAGTTTTGTTGTCTATTTGAATTTCATTTATAAAAATAATCGCTTTTTTATATGTCTTTATGAAGCTATATAATCCCAGAGAAAAGAATAAACAGGAAATGAATAACGGTATAAGGATAGGGTAATATACTTTGTCAAAATTAGACATCTCGTATCCAAAGATGCAGATGAATATACTTGAAAAAAATAATAAGGCTAGACTAATTAGTATGATAAAAAAATCTAGTCGTTCTAGAAAGGGTATGTGTTTAGTTTTCATTAGGCATATTGGGTTAGTGGTACCTGCTTATAATTATCCTGGGAAAAGAATTTTTTCATAAAAAAAATGCCCTCGATTAAGAGAGCATTTTGTATATCTATAAATAGTGTTAAGCAACTTTTTTGATTAAATCAAACATTGGGCAACGGCTACAACGCTTGTTTTCGTTTTTTTTGTATTTTTCGCAACAACTCGACTTGCAATTTTCAGCACGTTTAATTTTATCAAGGATCTCTTTTTTCTTCTTTTTCTTTTTATCCTTTTTTTTGTCCTTGTCTTTAACCTTATCTTTCTTGCCCAATTTTCCTGTGAATTAAAAAACTGATGCAAATATAAGTTATTTTTATATATTCTAAATAAACTTTAACTATTTTGGATTAATTGCAATAGAACTTGTAACAGTTAGTTGCTGGATATCACGGTCGAATAGGTATAAGCCACCTTTATCATCGCCAATTAAGTTAATTTTATCCAGGATAGATTTAGCTGTAGCTTCCTCTTCAATTTGTTCTGCAACGTACCATTGTAAGAAGTTATGAGTAGCATAATCTTTCTCGGAGAAAGTAATATGTACTAATTCGTTTATAGATTCAGAAACAAACAATTCATGTTTGTATAACTCTTCAAACATTTCTTTAAAAGTTGCGTAGCTGGTTTTTGGTGCTTTAAGGTCGGTAATTGTAGTTGCTCCTCCACGTTCGTTAACATAACGAACTAGTTTTAGCATATGTGCACGTTCTTCATCAGATTGTGTATACATAAATTCAGCAATTCCTTCTAGTCCATGTGCTTCTGCCCAACAAGCCATTGATAAATAAGTTTGTGAAGACTCTGCTTCTATACGAATTTGCTTGTTTAGCGCTGTTTCTATATTTTTTGATAACATAATCGTGAGTTTTTTGTAAAGTTAAAAAAAATTAAGCAATTCAAGGAAACCATCAACTCGATTTGAACAATTCAGATTCAGACTAAATACAATATGCTTTGTTTATTGTTTTTGGAAGGCTTTATGTAAGAGTTGAATAGAAATATATTGCTTTGTAGATATTAAATTAAGACTCGTTTTAAAGTATAAAAAAAAGCCCTAAAAGAAATTTCTCTTAGGGCATGATTTTAATTTAAAAAAGAATTTATTTTACTCTAAAAGTAACTCTTCTTGCTAATCTTCTTGCTTCCTCAGAATCTTTTTGGATAGATGTATCAGCTCCGTTAGGGATAACATTTAATCTAGAAGGCGAGATACCCGATTTTTCAAGGATAGTTTTAACATTGGTGGCTCTTAAGTTTGATAATTTCTCATTATACTCTGATTTACCAACTTGATCTGCATAACCTAGAATATCAAGAGAAGCCGAAGGGTTTTTTCTTAAATAAGTTAGAACAACATCTATAGCAGCAGTAGAATTTTCTATTGGAGTCGATTTGTTAAAGTCAAAATAAACGCTGTAATATTTGTCGTTAATCATTTCCTTCATAAGATCTTTTTCTACCACTACAACTGGGGCTACTACTTTATCTATAATAACTTGTTTCTCAGGTGTTTTATTTGCCAAAACTTCAAGGCCAGCTACTTTGCTTTCTAATGCCGAAATTTCATCTGCATTTGGTAAAATTACAATCCAGTCGGCATGTTTTATATTTTTACCTAAGTAAACATTTAATCCTACAGTACCATTAAAAAGAATTCCTGTAAATCCTCTTGTGTCTCCAGTAGTCGCACCATCGAAACTGGCATTTTGAGATGCATTAAGGATTGTTGTAAAATCTCCGGTTAGAGCAAATCGATCCGAAAGTCTGATTTGACCAGTTACACCAGCAATGAAATTACCCATTCGGTCCTTAACATGTAAGTCTTTATTCTCAAGTTGAGCCAAACCAAAACCGGCATGTCCTAATAAACCAATTGTTTTAGTCCAGGTTTCGAAGTTCATGATTCTTCCTAAGTTGGCTACAGCTTGTAAATCGGCTCTGTAATATTTAGAATCGAAGTCGATAGAATTATTTTTACCTGTAAAACTGTTGTATCCAAAATCGGCTTTTAAACCAAATTTGTTATTAAACATGTATCGCACACCTAAATCGGCAACATATGGACTCGGTGTCGAAGTGAAATAATCTGAAGTCATTGGGCGTTGTGGCTTGTTGAAACCACCTGCTAAATCTATAGACCATTTGTTAAAATCATTTCCAGTAGTTTTCTCTGTTCTCGATTGTGCATGTAAGCCTGTTAGACCTAAAGCAAAAGCGAGAGTGATTACAATTTTTTTCATTTTTATTGGGATTTTTAAAGTTACCCAAACAAACAAATTTATCAGAAAATTCCCTATCCAATAAAAGACATTTAAGCAACAGTATAAGTCAAATTGTTTAATGAGAATTGGCAATAAAAAATTCAGCTATGTAGCTGACTTTTAGGTATTATGATGGGTTTTGTTGATTGAGAATTCATTAGTTCTTGAAAATGATCTACAAATTGACCTACATGTAAAGCGTCTATCAGGCCATGATGTACGTGAACAGACATAGAAAATATTCTTTTTCCAGTTTCTGAAATCATCATTTTTCCAAAAGAAACTTTCGGGCAGCTATCGTGAAAAGAATAACTCCGAGCATGAGAAAGTGAAGTGAAATTTATCCACGGAATTGCCGAAAAATGAATGATGTTTTCTTCATTAAATGTTAGTGTAAAAAGTCCCGTTGTATTTTGTACGCGTTCGATTTCGGCCGATGCAATTTTTTCGAATATTCTAAAATCAGAATCGTAGTCAATTAAAGAGAAACCAAAAGTGCCATCTTCACGACCAATTGTTGCCGAACCACCAATGTTGTCATGTATGTAAACCTGGTCGCCGGCAATTCGATAACGAAAAGATTCAATAGCATTTATAGCAACTAATGTTTTATGTAGGTAATAAATAAAAAAAGAAGTCTTTAAGTTCTTGGCGTTTGCGTAAGCAATTGTACAATCGATCTCGACGGTTACACCAAAAAAAGGTTCATCCATTTGTTTAAAAAACAGAAAGTGTCCTTTTCTGTTCCAATTATCCAGATCTAAAAGGGTTTTCATTATATTAATTTATTTACTACTTCGGTTATTTTTTCAAAAGTAAAGAAGTTTTCGTGCTCTACTTTGTGACTTATTTTTTCGTGTTCCCAAGTCGTGTGAAACGGAATATGTACAGCATATCCTCCAATTCCTAAAACAGGTAAAACATCCGATTTTAACGAGTTTCCAATCATTAGGAATTCATCGGCTTTAATGTCTAAACGTTTTAATAGTTTTTTATAATCAACTTCTTGCTTGTCTGACATTACTTCGATATGGTGAAAATAATGTCCCAAACCAGAACGATGTAATTTACTGTGTTGGTCTTTTAAATCTCCTTTTGTGGCAACAACAAGTTTGTATTTACCATGAAGTGCTTGTAAAGTTTCTTCAACACCATCTAGTAAATCGATAGGTTTTTCAAGCAATTCTTTGCCGTACTGAATGATTTTTCCAATAACCTCGATAGAAATCGTATTATTCGAAATCTGTATCGCAGCTTCAATCATCGAAAGAATATATCCCTTAATTCCGTAACCATATAATGATAGATTCTGAATTTCGGTTTTAAATAATTCTTGTGATAATCCTTGATGCGAAAGATAATCTTCCATCAAGACACAAAATTTCTGTTCTGTTTCCTGAAAATATGGTTCATTTACAAATAAAGTATCATCGGCATCAAATGCGATTACTTTTAGTTTTGATATTTTGTCTTTATGTAACATTTAAAAATTTGTTTAAAGTTTAAAGTTTTCTTTGTTTAAAGTTTTTAGCCACGAATTATTAAAAAATAAAATCTGCTCAATCAGCCAAATCTGCGTGAAACGTTTTCATTAAAAATAAAAAATCCGTTTTTATCTGTGTTTTCGCTTTAACGAATCTGTGTCATCTGTGTACTTTTTCTCAATCTTAATTTTTAGAAAGCAGTTTCTTAAATGTAATCGTCTTATCGTAAAAAGTAATCCTAATCCCGAAGAGCAAGATGATTCCACCGAAAATCATTTGTAAAGTTATTTTTTCTTCTATAAATAACCAAGCCAATATCGAAGTTAGTACCGCCTGACTTAATAAACTTAGCGAAACTCTCGTGGCACGCATATGTTGTGTTGCATAACTTATGGAAAGCCAAGCGCACAATTGACATATTACAGCTTGAAGCACCAAAACGAACCAACCAGTATCGGAGAATCCTGTAAAAGGTTCATTTAAAAAATAACATACAATTCCAAGATAAATACTTGAAGCCGATAAAGTAATCGTCATAAAGGACAAAACATCAACTTCTGAAAGAACGTTTTTACTAATCAATAAATAGATAGAGTATAAGATTCCAGATAATACTGCAAAAAGGAAAGCAGCATCAAAACTCAGATTAATAAAAAAGCTAAATCCTACCAACGTAATCATTCCAAATAATGCTACCACAGTTCCGATCCAGAAATTGGTTGCAGGCTTGGATTTTAAAAATAAAAACGAACCAATACCAACCCAAAGCGGAGATAAATTTGTTAATAATGAAGCCTGAGTTGCACTTGAATCCTGAATGGCGATATTCCAAACGGCAACATCCGAGGCAAATAAAATTCCGCAAAGTGCTGCGAGGATTAAAAATTTAGTCTTCGGAAGTTTAAAACTTTTCGTGATAAGCACATAAGGCAAAAGAAAAGCCAGAGCAATTGCCATGCGATAAAAAGCCGAAATTAATCCCGGCGCTAATTTAAGTTTAACCAATATCGGAAAAATCGAAATACAAAGTATTCCGCAGATTAAGGCTAATCTTGGTTTTGTGATTTTCATTTTTAATGTTTTTGGAGCTTAATAAAACAGATGTATTTTCTAAGCTTTTTAATTTTAATTAAGCTTTTAGCTAAAAGCTTAATTTCTTAAACAAAAATACAGCAATTTGGAATTATTTGTGATGTATTTAAAAGTAAAACGCATGAATTAATTATGAAATTCACGCGTTTTATTATTTTGATGTCAAGCAGTAATAATCTTATTACAAGCTTTCTCAATTTGTTTATCCGAAAAAGGTTCCAGCGCTTTGGCTAGCATCCGACTGGTTTTTATACAACCAATCATTTTAGTTCTGATATCGAGATTATTCCCAATTTCAGATTCCAGAATCATGTCGAATATTTCTACCAGATATTCTGGTTGGTTCCTAAATTCACCTTCAAGCCAAAGAGCCGAAAGGAAATTTGCCACCGATGGCATTACATCATCATGTGATGGTTTTTGATTTTCTTTTGTCATAATCGAAAATATTAAACATACGAAACCCTCGCTTTAGATGTGACAAAATACCCGTAAGGATAGATTTCCCATAGTTTCCACAGGGACATCATGGCGAGGGAATCGCTTATGTTAACTTATAATAAAGTTTCAGGATTGCTCCTTAAGGTATTTTGTCGATACAAACTTATAAATATAAATCGATTAAAAAGTATAAAATACACGAAATTTCCTATATTTTATTTATGACTTTAGTTTATCGTTTCCCCATTAGGAACATCAGCATCAGGATTTACAAACACCAATTTTCCTTCAGCATTTGTAGTCATCAAGATCATACCTTGACTTTCCACACCACGTAAAGCTCTTGGAGCTAAGTTTGCTAAAACAGTTACGCGTTTACCAACAATTTCTTCAGGCGTAAAGCTTTCAGCAATTCCCGAAACAATCGTACGAATATCAATTCCGGTATCAATTTTAAGAACCAAAAGTTTGTTGGCTTTCGGCATTTTTTCTGCTTCAATGATTGTTCCTACACGTAAATCCATTTTGGCAAAATCCTCATATTGAATTAAATCTTTTTGAGGTTCTGCTTTTTTGTTTTCAGCAATGTTAGCGGTTTTTGTAGCTTCCAATTTGTCTATTTGTTTTTGTATTTCTTCGTCTTCGATTTTAGCAAAAAGCAATTCAGCTTCTCCAATTTGATGCCCTTCTGGAATTAATTCTGAATTCTCAGAAACGTCATTCCATTTTAATATGCCTTCGTTTTTCAATATTCTTGATAATTTAGCAGCAGTAAAAGGCAGGAATGGTTCTGATAAAATGCTCAATGCAGCAGCAATTTGAAGCGCTACATACATTTGAGTTTTTACGCGCTCTGGATTGTCTTTCATAACTTTCCAAGGCTCTTCGTCGGCAAGATATTTATTTCCTAAACGAGCAATATTCATTAATTCTCCCAATGCTTCACGGAACCTGTAACGTTCTATCGAACTTGTAATAACTGCAGGATATGCTTTTAATTCAGCCAAAGTAGCTTCATCAACTTCTGATAATTCATTTGGAGCAGGAATAAATCCGTCATAATACTTATTGGTCAAAACCACAACACGATTAATAAAGTTACCAAAAACGGCAACCAATTCGTTGTTGTTTCTCGCCTGAAAATCTTTCCATGTAAAGTCATTATCTTTAGTTTCCGGAGCGTTTGATGTCAATGCATAACGCAAAACATCTTGTTTCTCTGGGAAATCTTCTAAATATTCATGAAGCCAAACAGCCCAGTTTTTTGAAGTCGAAAGTTTGTTTCCTTCCAGGTTCAGGAATTCATTTGCAGGAACATTGTCTGGTAAAATATAACTTCCTTCGGCTTTAAGCATTGCAGGGAAAATGATACAGTGAAAAACAATATTATCTTTTCCTATAAAGTGAACCAATTTTGTGTCTTGATCTTTCCAGTATGGCTCCCAATCTTTTCCTTCACGAGCAGCCCATTCTTTGGTCGATGAAATATATCCGATAGGAGCATCAAACCAAACGTATAATTTTTTTCCTTCGGCACCTTCCACCGGAACATCAATTCCCCAATCAAGGTCACGCGTTACTGCACGAGGTTCTAGTCCGCCATCAACCCATGATTTTACTTGTCCGTAAACATTAGGTTTCCAATCGTTTTTGTGTCCAACCAAAATCCATTCGGTCAGGAAATCAGTATATCTGTCAAGAGGTAAAAACCAGTGTTTTGTCTTTTTTAATATTGGAGTTTCTCCAGTAATCGTTGATTTTGGATTAATCAAATCTGTCGCATTAAGCGTCGATCCACATTTTTCGCATTGATCGCCGTAAGCTTCTTCGTTGCCACATTTAGGACAAGTTCCTACCACAAAACGGTCAGCAAGAAACTGATTCGCTTTTGCATCGTATAATTGTTCTGTTACTTCCTCGATGAAATCTCCTTTATCGTATAATGTTCTAAAGAATTCCGAAGCGGTATCATGATGAATTTTAGCCGAAGTTCTAGAATAATTGTCAAAAGAAATTCCGAAATCAGAAAATGATTTACGGATAATTCCGTCATATTTATCAATAACTTGTTGTGGTGTAACTCCTTCTTTTTTGGCTTTCATCGATATTGCAACGCCATGTTCATCACTTCCGCAAATAAACGCAACGTCTTTTCCTTGCAAACGTAAATATCTAGAATAAATATCTGCTGGCACGTAAACCCCCGCCAAATGGCCAATGTGTATCGGTCCGTTTGTGTAAGGCAAAGCAGCAGTGATGGTATATCTCTTAGGATCTTGTAACATAAAATGGATTTTTATTTTTCTGATAAAGCCGTAAATAAGCCGACTTCAAGTTTTAACATGATAAATTCTGTGCAAAAATAAGCAATAGAATTGAGTCCCGACGCTTCGTGATATTGTTTTTTATTAAGAGCAATTTCTGCTCCCGACACTTCGGGACAATTTATCTTTTTGAGAAAGGTTCTGAGGCACTAAGTTGCAAAGATAATATTGAGGATGTTTTGTGTAAAAACCACGTCTTTAAAACTTTGCGTGAAGCAGATCTTAAGTCTTTGAAATTAAAATAATCTTAGCGAGTCTTTAATGAAGCCTTCGTACAACTTCGCGTGTAATAACTTTTTTGCAAAAACACCTTTATAAAGTAGAATTAATTTAAACTAGGGCTTTCAAGGATAAAAACCGCAATTCAATGCAAATCCTTCGAAATATATTTTGCAATCTTTGACCCCAAAAAAGAAAAGAACATTATGAGCAAGACTAAACTAATAATTAATAAAAACGGATCTATAAAAATTGAAGGTGATTTTGAAATAATGGATTCCGAAGGAACTGTTTACGGATTACAAGGAAGAGCTGCATTAGGTCTTTGTCGTTGTGGATTGTCATCAAACAAACCTTTTTGCGATGGTGCACACCGCAATAGTTTTGAACATGATTCAAAAGCATTCGATTTGCCACCAATGAAAACAAGCTAAGAATTTCGTTTTCTACTATTATATAGAAAAGCTGCACTAAGAATGCAGCTTTTTTTGTTTGTTAAAATTGTCTATATATAAAGCTCCCCGCGCATTGTTATGGCGGAAGAACCACCAACCAAAATATCATTTTGCCTAGACATTACTTCAATCAGCGACGATTGATTTAATTTTACGCCTTGTAAAATTTTATATTCTTTATTCGGTTGTGTATATCTATTTTTTGTCAAAAAACCGATTAAAGGTCCAGCGGCCGTTCCTGTAGCAGCATCTTCTTCTATCCCGATTATTGGATTAAAAAAACGCGCTTCGACGATATTGTCCTGATCTTCGTCGGTAATTGTAAAGCAATAAAAACCTTCAAATTGATGTTCTTTGGAGATTTCGATTAAGAGTTTGCTGTCAGGAGTACAATCGTTGAGTAATTGATTATTCCTAATCGGTACCATCACATGCGAAACTTCTGTTTGAACCACCGTTGGAACAAGCATATTTACTTCTAAATCTTCAATTTTTAAACCGAGCGCTATTGCTATTTTATAAGTAGGAACTTGGTGTTTAATGACTGCTTGTTTTTGATGCATTTGCACGATAGGATATTGAGTATCCGAATCGAAACTTACCGTTAATCGTATCGGAGCGTTCTTCATCATTACAAAGCGATTGTCTTCGTCTTGCTCATCGAATATTGGCATTTTTTTTAGTAATGCGCCACAAACTGCACCTAATAAATTGTGTCCCGCTCCATCTATTTCAAAACCTATAGGCGTAAAAGAACGAACATTTAGCGCTTTTTGTGCTGTGGAATAATAAACAAAAGAAGTCTCGGAATATCCAAATTCTTTCGCAATATTTTGATAAACTTCTAATTCTAGATTGCCATCCGTAAAGACAACAGACAAAGGATTTCCCTTGTAACTTGTATTGGAGAATACATCCAAGACATAATATTCTAATGCTATTCTTTCTCTCATTATCTATCTTTTTAAATGGATGTTTTTTTGATACGTTTGCTTGTTAAAAATACAATTATATAATTGAAATCTATTGGAATTTTATTCTTCTAGTTCTTTCCAGCAAATATTTATTTCTCGTTGAATTTGTTTCTCTAACTTGGGAAGCTCATTTATAACCCAAAACTGACTTTCTTTAGTCAGGTAGTATTTATTCTCGTTAAGTTTAACATTCATTGCTCCAGTAATTAGCGGAATCATTTCATCAACTTCGGATGTTCCATTTGCAAAATTTGGACCTATTAAATATTTTAAAATAGCCTTTTCGTATTTAGGCTTATAATATAAAATATGACTCACTATTGGGAAATAGAAGTAAAAATAGCTATTAGTGTTAGATGCGTATTGAATTTTATGGAATTCGGAGATTAAAACATCAGATTGTGAATTGGTAGTTTCTAGATTTAGTTCTTTTAATAATTCAAAAGTCTTTTTTGCACTTTGGGTTATGTTTCCCATTTTTTTTAAAGATGAAAATGTCTCCTCAAATTCTGAGTTATTGATTGGTTTTATATTAATCAGATTAAAAATTTTCAATTTAGTATTTATGATTTCTGTTGAGTGAAAGTTTCTCTAATTCTAAAATAGAGATGCAATCACAAATTTGCAATCGCTCTAACGATCCATAAAAGTATAATAAATCCTAGAGAAGAGAATTGAACTTTATTCACTTTTCGACTTCCAAACTTCCGAACCATAAAACGGTCAATTAGTATGATTAAAAGAATCGGAATTAACCAAAACAAAATGTAAATTCCCATTAATCCATCTTCTGCAGAATTTCCGTTTATCAGGATTATTGCATAAATAATACCTGTGATAATAGAGAGTATTCCTGTAACAAAGAACAGCGTCAGGTTTTTAGGTGAGTTATTCATGAGTTATAGGTTTTTCTTTATTAGTTTAATTCTCGTCAAGCTTAAATTCTTCGATGTCGGAATGTCTAAAAACTTCAGTTTAAGGTTGTTTATTCGCGGTCAATTAATTTATCATTTTCATAAACCAACAACTTTCTATTTGGAACTATTAGTTTAGGATGTATATTTAAAATGGATTTATAATATCCATCGGTTATCGAAAAATACCATTTTTCACCAATATGATTTGATACCATTATTATAAATGCTTCAGATACAGATTTAATGCTGTCTTTTTTTAATATTGTAGTCATTGGGATACTACATTGTAGCTCATCTTTAGTTTTATATACTTTGGAATGTGTTCCTAAAGTTATTTGGGTATTAGTTACCCCTTTTCTCTTGGCTTCATCAAAAAGAAATTTGAATACAACAGCAACACTGTCTTTACTATTGTAAAGAAGTTTGGTGACTTTTGGTGAAATATTATTTGCCAATGAAATATAATCCTGAGTCATAAATAGATGTTCTATGTTTCGAATCTGGAGGTTAAGTCTTTTTTCCTGATGTTGATTAAGCTTGACCTGGGCGTTTCCAAACGTAAATGATAAAAGAATTAAAAAATGATAAAAGTTCTTCATCTGTAATGCTGTTTGCGGCTATCTTTTAAATTAGTTTAATTTTCGTAAAGTTTAAATTCTTCGATGTCGTGATATCCAAAAACTTCAATTTCGGGATGTTCGGTTATTAAATTTCTGATTTTATCTAATGTTTCTAATCTTAAATCATTGTCTTCTGCTCTCATTCTGGCTAACTGGTTTACTGGATGATTGCTATCAGTAAGTTCTATTCTCATGTAATAGGCATCGGCGATGTAAAACAACCATTTATTGTCTGTTTTTATTGCAACGCCACAATGCCCTAAAGTATGCCCGAAAAGCGGAATAAGAAAGATTTCTGTTTCAGTATTTGTATTTACTTTTCTCGCTTCAAATCCGAACCAATCGATGTCGGATTTTTTATAGGTTGTAATAGTTGGATTATGCGATAATGGGATTTTTAAATACCTTGGATTTCCAGAATTGAAGTTTTCGTATTCTTCAATTCCCACGTGAACAATTGCATTAGGAAAATCGGCAAGACCGCCAATATGATCATTATCCAAATGCGAAATAACGCAATCGGTAACTTCATTAGGGCTAAGACCTAATTTCTCAATTTGCCTTATAGCAGTTTGATTTTCGTTAAAACGATAACCAACCATATCTATAAGCTGTTGTCCTATTCTTTCTTCTGGTTTTTGAATGTCCAAAAGTCCAATACCTGTATCTATCAAAATGAGTTTATCGTTCTCTTTAATTAATAGGCAATGTCCAGAAACATTGTCGTTAACGGGTGAAACTATTTTTACGCAGTTTAAATGGTAGATTTTTGTCATGGTTGTTTTGTTGTAATGCTACTAGTGTTTTACTGTTTGGTGAATTTAGTTGTTTGTTTGTCAGTGTTTTATTTTAGGTAAAACACGGATGAAAATGTTGGTTTTATATAAGTCTCAATTTCGTTGGGTTCTTAATTTCTTAGTTTAATTTTGAATATCTAATTATCATATCTCCAAAGATTTTTGCTTCATATTCAATCTGTTCTCCCCATTTTTCTTCATTATGTGGATTTTCAATGATATTTCGACTATTCCAATCTAATTTGCTTATTTCTTCTGTATTAGTATTTAAATGATTGCTAAAATAATGCTTTTTCATTGCAATATAATCTCACAAATTTATTTATCTAATAAAAACGGGATTGCGTTAGGGATTGCCGACAGCCTGACGAAGGAAGTGCGAGGACTTGTAGCGAATAGCCCGACCC
>NZ_JAOZEW010000020.1 GCF_025847235.1 Flavobacterium shii | reverse complement strand
AGTAATATTTACTTTTTATAAAAGTATGGTGATTAGTCATAAATTTAGCAATTTAGAGTTAACAGTTATAAATGATGAATCTAATGTGTTTTTTTCTTAAATAAGAATAATAAATGTGGTATTATTAAACAGTATTCGGCTAAAATTAACATTAAAACACTTGAAAAAAGTGTTTATTATAATATAACAGAATTACATGAGGATGTTTGCTTAATCTTAATAAAATTAAGAATTTTTTTGTTCCACAATTGTTAAATAAAGGTTAAAATTTAAGAAAACCCGATTAGAAGCGTTTATTTGACGGTTATTCATATTGTAAACAACATCTTAGTAAAATAAAATATTCAAAATATTAGAGATATTCAGGAATTGTTATAAAATATAAAATTTTATATTTCAAATGTAATTAGTTATAAATTAATCTATCACGGTTAAAATTGAGCCATAATTTTACATTGTTATGGTAGTTTAAATTATTTTGGTTTATATAGAAATCTGTCCGTTTTTTTCTAGTAATTCCAGTTGTGAGATATTATCTTTTTCTTAACTTATTTATAAATGTTATGAAAGAGAATTCAAAAGAGATATCTTTTAACTTTTACTATTTTGGATATTAAAACTCTGTATTTATAAAAAGTGAAATAAAAAAGACTGTATTAAATTAGATGTTGATTGATTTCTTAGATTTGTATTAAGCATCATTAAAACTTTTTTATCATGCCAATAATTGAACAATCAGAATATAATTTTCCTTCTATTATTTATCGCAATAGACATATATCTACTATTTATGCTGCTTTGTTTAAAAGGTTTGAAGCTCCAGAATATACTAGAGAAAAACATGAGTTAAGTGACGGAGATTTTATTAATATCGACTTTATTATAAAGGATCCTAAAAAAGCAGTTATTTTATGTCATGGTTTAGAAGGCGATTCGCGTAGAACGTACAATAATACCTGCGCGGCTTATTTTCAGGAGAAGGGTTTTTCGGTTTTCGCATGGAACAATCGTAGCTGTGGAGGAGAAATGAACCGCCTTCCTAGACTTTATCATCACGGTGCCGTTGATGATCTTGATGAAGTAGTCCAGTTTGTTTTACAAAAAGAATTTGAAGATGTTTATCTGATTGGATATTCTATGGGAGGGGTTCAGCTCTTGAATTATTTAGGTTGGACAAAAATCGATGAGCGCATAAAGGCGGCAGTCTCGATTTCAGTACCAACTCATATCGCTACAAGTGCTGCTGTACTCAAGCAAGGTTTTAACAGAGTCTATTTAAAGAATTTTACAATTGATATAAAAAAAAAGCTGAAATACAAAGCGGCTCAGTTTCCTGATTTTATAAACCGTGATCTGATTGATGAAATTTCTTCTTTTGATGAAGTTGATCAGTATTTTACAGCACCGTTGCATGGCTTTGCAAGCCGTGATGACTATTACCAGCGTGTTTCTCCTGAATTTTCCCTTAAAAATATTACCACTCCTGTTTTAATTATTAATTCCCTGGATGATCCTTTTTTAGGTGAAAGATGTTACCCCAGAGCTATAGCTCAAGACAGTGCATATGTTTATCTGGAAACCCCAAAATATGGAGGACACTGTGCTTTTCCACTACGTAATTCAATGCATTCCTATGTAGAGAAAAGAGCTTACGAGTTTTTTGAATCTTGCAAAGAGCCTGCATAGTATTTTTTAAATAATTATCTGTGGTAAAAAAGGTAGCAATTCCAATTTGATGACGATACAATTCCGCCTAATAAAAATCCCGGAATAAAACTAATTACCAATCCAGTCAAAATTAATAATACAGGATAAACTACTTAATTTTATTAGCCAACATAATCAACAATAAAATAATTATTAATAGACCTAAGTAAAAAAGAAGTTATCAAATGTTTTTTTTAGTTTATAAAGGGAAATCTTAGTTTAAGCTTCTGTATTCAATTGGCGTGTAACCTGTATTCTTTTTAAACATTCGATTAAAATGTTGTGGATATTTAAACCCCAATTCAAATGCGATTTGACTCACCGATTTTTCAGTGTCAAAAATTCGTTCTTTGGCCAAATTGATTAATTTTAATTGAATGTGTTCCTGAGCAGTTTTACCAGTTTCTTTTTTGATTAAATCACCAAAATAATTTGGAGAAAGATGTAACCGATCTGCAAAATATCCAACAGAAGGAAGACCTATATCCTGAGGAGTTTCAGATTGGAAATAATCATTTAATAAGTTTTCAAATTTTGATAAGATGTCTGTATTGATATTTTCACGGGTTATAAATTGCCTGTCATAAAACCGAACACAGTAATTTAGTAGCAACTCAATATTATTGACAATAATACTTTTACTATGTTTATCAATAGATTGACTTAGTTCGTATTCTAATTTACTAAATAAATCTTTTATAATTTGTTGCTCTTTTAGAGATAAATGAAGCGCTTCATGAAACTCGTAAGAAAAGAAAGAATATTGACTCATTAGTTTGGCTAATGAAGTTCCTTTTATTAAGTCCTGATGAAAAAGTAAAGCCAAACCAGTAGGTTGGTAATCCTCTTCATTTTTAATTTCAATGACTTGTCCAGGCGCGACAAAAACCATCGTTCCATCATCATAATCATAGTTATTTCGTCCGTACTTTAGTTCACCACATTTTCCTGCTTTCAAAAAAACAGCATAAAAATCAAAATGCATACGACTATGATTTGGCAAGGCTTTAGTTCTGGAATTATCGAAGACACTTATTAAGGGATGCAGAGTTTCAACACCTTTAAGATCATTATACTCTGCTATTTTTTCAATTTTTATAATCTGTTCCATGTCTTCGTTTTCTGAATTTATGATACAAATATACTGCTCAGATTGTTAGATAGTTAGGGCGGAGATCTAAATCAGTAAAAATGGTAATAATAGCAGTAATCTGTATACTATAAAGATACGGTTATTGAAAGAAATTTGTATTGTCAAAATGGTAACAAGATTATTATACGATTAAATTAAAAGAATATCTAAATGAAAACAAGAATATTAGGAACACAGGGTTTAGAAGTTTCAGCTTTAGGAATGGGATGTATGAACTTGAGTTTTGGAACAGGAAAGGCAGCTGATATAAACGAAGGAATTAAAGTAATTCGTTCAGCTTATGATAAAGGAATTACTTTTTTTGACACTGCCGAAGCTTACGGACCATTTACTAATGAAGAATTGGTTGGTGCATCCCTGAAACCTTTTCGTAAAGAAGTAATTATAGCTACAAAATTCGGAATGATTTCAGATACTGGAATTAATAGTAAACCTGAACATATTCGTAAAGTTGTTGAAGCATCTTTAAAAAGATTACAAACCGATTATATTGATTTATTGTATCAACACCGTGTAGATCCAAATGTACCCATTGAAGATGTTGCAGGAACAATAAAAGATTTAATTCAAGAAGGAAAAGTGAAATATTTTGGACTTTCAGAAGCTGGTGCCGTAACTATTAAGCGTGCTCATATTGTTCAACCTGTTTCGGCAGTTCAGAATCAATATTCGATTTGGACAAGAGAACCAGAAGTTACCGTTTTACCACTTTGCGAAGCATTAGGAATTGGTTTTGTGCCTTGGGCGCCAATAGGAACTGGTTTTTTAACGGGTAAAATTACGCCTGAGACCAAATTTGATAGTGATACAGATTTACGTGCTGCTTTCCCACGTTTTACACCCGAAGCAATTAGAGCAAATATGCCTGTTGTGGAGTTGCTTACCAAAATTGCAAATACCAAAAATGCTACACCAGTTCAAATCGCATTGGCTTGGTTATTAGCTCAAAAAACTTTTATTGTACCGATTCCAGGAATGGATAAAGTAGAATATTTAGATGACAATATTAAATCTGTAAATGTGGAACTTTCAATAAAAGATTTGGAAGAAATCGAGAGCGGACTTGCAAATATAACTTTTCAAGGCGCTAGATTGAATGAAGGTCTTTTAGGTTTATCAGAAGAATAAAAAAAGGACGCATTTAATAAGTGTTTTTTTAGAGCAGAAATAAGTTTAACTAATTACATATTACATATAATGGAAGAAACAAATTTAACAATTAGAATTAGTGCCATCGAAGATAAAATGGCAATAAGAGAGGTATTTGATACTTTTTCAATTTTGGCAGATGAAAGAAATTTACAAACACAAGCGCTTCTTTTTACTGAGAACGCAATAGTAGAATCGTATTTTAACGGGCAGCTTGCATTAGCCTATAATGGAAGAAAAGAAATAAGTGAGGGATTTTCAGATTTTGTTAAAAACTTTGAAACTCTTTATCATATCAACGGACAACAAATAGTTAAATTAAATGGTAATAAAGCAAATAGTATTGCCTATTGTCATGTAACTCTTGTGGGTGATGAAAATGGTAAAAAAATGAAAACAAATTTAGGTGTTATTTATCATGATGAGTTTGAACGTTTGGACAAAAAATGGCTAATATCGAAAAGAAAATCATTTTTTACGTGGCAAGAAAAAGTAGATTTAGGACAGCCTTTAATTTAAAAAAATAGAAGATGGAAAATATTATTTTAAACAACGGTATAGAAATGCCCATTTTAGGATTTGGAGTTTTTCAAATCACAGATCCATTAGAATGTGAAAAAAGTGTAATTGATGCTATAAACGTGGGATATCGTTCACTTGATACTGCAGCTTCCTATTTAAATGAAGTTTCGGTGGGTAATGCTATTAAAAAAAGCGGAATTGCCAGAGAAGAATTATTTATTACAACTAAACTTTGGGTTCAAGATGCCGGTTATGAAAATACAAAAAAAGCATTTCAGAAATCATTGGATAGACTGCAATTAGATTATCTGGATTTATACTTAATTCATCAGCCTTATGGTGATGTACATGGTTCATGGCGGGCAATGGAAGAGTTATATTCTGAAGGAAAAATTAAAGCCATTGGTGTTGCTAATTTCCATCCTGATAGATTAATCGATCTGATTTTGCATAACAAAGTTGTTCCAGCAATTAATCAAATTGAGACACATCCATTTCATCAGCAAATCGAGACACAAAAATTCCTTCAGGATAACAATGTGCAAATTGAATCTTGGGGTCCATTTGCAGAAGGAAGAAATGACATTTTTAAAAATGAATTATTAAGTGCTATCGGTACAAAATATAATAAAAGCATTGCTCAGGTTATTCTTCGTTGGCTTACGCAGCGTGGTGTAATTGTGATCCCGAAATCGGTAAAAAAAGAAAGAATGGCAGAGAATTTTGATATTTTCGATTTCAAGCTTTCTGATCAGGATATGGAAAAAATTATAACATTGGATACAAATAAAAGTTTGTTTTTTGATCATCGCGATCCCGAAATGGTAAAATGGCTGAGTACTAGAAAGCTAGATATATAATCGAAGAGTTGCTCACAAAATCAAAGCTTTTATCTAACAAAATATTATTTTTATGAATCGTAGAGACTTATTAAAATCAGCTGGACTTGCTATTGCCGGAGCTGCATTATTGCCAGCAACTTCTCTTGCACAAACAGTCCCGTCTGAATCTAACCTTTTCGGGAACAACAATGCGGTACAACCATTATCTGGTAGACGAAAATTAGGTAATTCTTTGGAAGTTTCCAGTGTTGGTCTAGGTGTCCAGAATATGAGTCGCACGTATCAAACAACAATTCCATCACGACCTGAAATGTTCAATATCATAAGAACTGCTTTTGATAAAGGTGTTACTTTTTTCGATGCAGCCGAAGCTTATGGTCCTCATGAGGTAGAGCGAATTCTAGGAGAAGGCATTGCATCTTTTCGTGATAAAGTAGTAGTTTCATCAAAGTTTGGTTGGAATATTGATTTAGAAACAGGCAAGCGTTTACCTGGATTAAATAGCCAGCCGGAGCATATTAAAAAAGTAGTCGAGGGAATGCTAAAACGCCTCCGAACAGATCGTATTGATTTATTATATCAGCATCGGGTAGATCCAAATGTTCCTATTGAAGATGTCGTTGGAACAATAAAAGATTTGATTAAAGAGGGAAAAGTGATGCATTATGGACTTTCAGAACCAGGTATACAAACCGTAAGAAGAGCGCATGCGATTCATGCAGTAACAGCCATTCAGAACGAATATTCGTTATTATGGCGTGGTCCGGAAAAAGAAATTATTATGCTTTGCGAGGAACTCGGTATTGGTTTTGTTGCATGGAGTCCTTTGGGAGTAGGTTTTTTAACTGGAGCTATCGACGCAAATACTCGATTTGCTCCGGGAGATATTCGTGGCATTGAGCCCCGATTTTTATCAGAGAATTTACCTCAGAATCTAAAACTTGTAAATTTGATAAAAAGCTGGGGTATAAAGAAGAACGCTAGTCCGGCGCAAATTTCATTGGCTTGGCTACTGGCGCAAAAACCTTGGGTTGTACCTATTCCCGGAACAACACAGATGGCACATATGTTGGAAAATATTGGATCAAATAATGTTGTATTTACTGCCAATGAATTACAGGAATTCAGCAAAGAATTAGATACTATTCAAATTAACGGAGAAAGATTACCTGCAGCTGTATTAGCTTACTCGGGAGTAGAAGCACCTTTTAAGAAATAAGATAACAATGTTTTAAATATTAAAATCGAGAGAAGTATTAGTAGTTTAAGTTACCGAATTATTTAAAATTGAAAACATGAAAAGATTCATAAAATTATTGTTTCTAATATTCATTTTTAATTCAACAATTGCATGTTCACAAACAAAGTTAAAACAACAAGGTATTATGGAAACGGATAAAATAGATACTAATAAATCTGAAATTCTTGATGTAACTCGTCAGCTGACTCAATTGATGATTGATAAGAATACAGTTGAAATAAAAAAAATTTTAGATCAAGGTTTCACCCTTACACATATCACAGGATATGTGCAGTCAAAAGACGAATGGTTCTCAGAGATTGAAAGTGAACGAATGAAATATTATTCCTATACTGAGGTAAAAACTTCAGTAAAAATTGATGAAGACAAAGCTGTATTTGTTGGTCAAAATCTTCTGGATGCCCGAATTTGGGGCACACGAAATAATTGGCGTTTGCAACAAACGATGCATCTTGAAAAACGAAAGGGGAAGTGGATTATTCTCAATTCAGTTGCAATCACATTTTAAAAAATGATTAAAAATATAAAGTCATGGAAAAAAGAATATTAGGAAATATAATCGAAAAATTAAAATGTACACAAATCTAAAATGAAATGTACATTTTTTTACCAAATATAACGAAAACATCATATAATTTTAAATAGTGTTTAAACACTATTTAAAAAAAAAAAAACCTCCATAAATAGAGGTTTTTTATATAAAAATTAGTATAATAGATTGTTATTCACTATCTTTATAGTGTTATTGAAAGGCATAATTATGCAACATTCAGATTGAATTTAGTATTGTTTCCTGCTAACAATTCTTTTGTACCGTCGATATTGTTCTCATAGATGTGAACATTTCCTAGAAACAATGTAATGCTTTTCAATTGTAGGTTGATTTGCTTGCTTATAAGGTACAAATGATAAATATCTGATGGTAATCCTAGATTCGCATCAGAACTCCTCTGATATGCGCTTATTATCAGTTTACCTTTATCGATTTGAAACTGAATCAAACTTAAACACGGCTGTTGATTGCTTTCAGTGTCATTAGAACCAAGAAACAATACATAATTTTTAGATGTTCGTTTCTCCCTATTAATCTTTTCAATAAGCTTTGGAAGCTTTTCGAAGTAAGTTGGATAACTATTTACCAAAATAGGACCACAATAATCCCACCACGAAACCCCAATTTCTCTGTACGCTTCTGTTGATCGTTCACCGTTCATAAACAGCTGTAACTCATCTTTTAGTTTCTTTTTTGCTACAGGATGACCCTCAAATAACTCCAGTAAATCAATTGGCTTTAATTCTAACGTTTGATTTAATAAATAAGTTATAAAGCCTTTTTTATTCTTTTGATTTTTACCTTTTTCGATAATTTTAGTTAGTATATGATGATACTTATTCATTTCTGTTTTTGATTGATGATTGATTATTCTATATTTGCACCTCTCACGGAATTTATAAAACATAGCAAAGCCAACATTAGAAGATATATTGTCCTCCAACGTTGGCTTTGTGCTAAATTTAAATAACCGTGAGAAGTTTTTTATTTGTTGGAGGGCTTTTTTACTTCCTGCCCTCCTTGGAACTATTCTCTTGCTTTATTCTGTATTGAGTACATTAAAGAAATTACTTTCGGCAATGTCCAGCCAATACCAAGTGAATAAAACATAGTAATATCTACGCCAAAATATTCTACTGAAAAGCGTAATGCCAAGAAGATAGCTAACACAGAAAATACGATTTCAACCAAATTGTCTTGCGTAAAAAAGGCAAAAGAGAAATGATAAGGCGTATTACTTGAAGTTTTATCACGTTTGGCAATTTTGCCTTTGTAATAAAAAGCTAATCCTATTAAAGCAAATAAAAGTCCAGCTAAATATGTTGGTACATCGGTTGTACCAAGAATGAGATTTAAAAATTTGTTCATGTTTTATAATTTTAAGATGTTATTTAAGGATATACTCTTATTTCTAGCCATGTAAAACCATTAAGGACATTATCTGAAGCTGCGCCAGAAACATAAGTTTTAAAAACTACCGTATTGGCTGATCCTGTAATTTGTCCAAAAAAACCATTAGCTGTGACCCCTGAGCCATTAACTACTAAATTTGTTTTTCCTGAAGCAGGATTAAAAGCCCCCATTAAAGTTCCTGTATATTCTCCTATACCTGTTCTAGTCCATACTAAAGTTCCTCCTAAAGTATTTTCGTTAACTACACCTGTGGGCGCATTAGTTCCGTTATTAGTTAAAGTACCTACCCAAACCTTGTATGGTTTCAGTAACGCAAGATCTTTAGCAAGCGCCAAAGCATAGGTACCACCAATAGCTGGCGATGGAACATATATATAAGAATCAGAAAGAGGCTGTTGAAAATATAATTTAGTTTTAAAATCTGATACTCCACCATCAGGTGTATATCTCTCTGTAAACTCAAGTCTACCATCTGCACTAATAATACTACCTGCTTTTTGTATATTATTATCAGAAATATCTTTGTATTGACTTCCAATATATCCAATTACAGAATTATTAAACGCAGAAGTTTGAAGGTTAACCGTATTTAGTCCATTTGGGCTAGTAATGCTACCCCACCCAATGCCAGATTTCATAGCATTTGTCAAGGAAACATCATCCATTGTAGTTAAAACATACGGATCCACTCTAGGTGCTTTTGCAGGTATTTTTATTTTTGCAGGTATTCCAGATCCTGTAATCGGAGTTTCAAAACTTAATTGAGATTGTCCAAGTATTCCGGCTGAGCTAATTACTTTTTGATTTAATGATATTTCTCCATTTTGTATCAATATTTCTGCACCAGATGTCGGTATTTGACCTGTAAATCCTGTTGCCTGATTACCAGAAGCGGGAACTGCCACTATCAATGAGGTGGTAGTGTTTCCAATTACATCAGAATAAGTTGCAGAAGCGACACCTGGTGTTTGATTAAAAACTTGTTGTAAAGTTTGTTTTGCTGCTATAATATCACTTGTCAACGCAATAGTCCCTGACTTAGATTGAAAAATCTGACCAAATGTACCCGGAATAGAATTTTCCCAACTTAATACATTTGTAAAACCTCCTCCAGAATTTCTAATTTCTGTAGGTCTGATATAAGTGAATTTTGAATTAAAAGAAACGCTAATATTTCCCTGTTGAATAAATGAATTAGCTCCTGAAAGTGGATCTTTAACGGATAACCCTCCAAGTCCTAATATAGTTTCGTACCATCCATCTGAACTTTTAATGGTTATACTTTTATTAATAGCTGTACTTCCAAAACCAAGGGTTTGATCTAAAGTTAGAGAACCGCCGAGCTCACTCCTAGGAATAAACCTGACAATCTTGTCAGAACCTCGTACCAAGACACTATCTTTTTTTATACCTTTCGTTACAGTTTCTAGCTGTAATGGTCTATCAATTGAATATGTTTTTTGTGAATACGCTGTAAATGATACAGCTAACAACAATAAAAACAATGTTATTTTTTTCATATTTTAAAGAGTTTAATTAATTTTTGTTGATATGTCAAAACTTTCTAATTGGGTAATATCACCTCCCAAATAATTTCCTGTTATCCAAATCAAACCTACGTACCCCATAACCAAATCATTTGCTTCTAGTGTGTATGCCATTGTCGGATCGGAATTATTGGGGTGCTTAAAAACAAGAAACTTACCTACTTGAATAAAGCCGATTTTCCCAAAGAGTTCAGGATGTGCATTTGGGTCTTCTTTATGAGCGTCAAACTGATCGTTTTCTACTTTCGCATTTAAAACGTTTGTGAGATTGCTAATACTGCTTTGGGGTATCATTTCGTCCTTATGCCAAAAACTAGTCCATGAAGCCCAAAATTGCGCTTGTGTGGGTTTCAAGCCGGTTTTAAACCAACTTAAAATTGTATTTATATCTGTTGCCATATTTATCCTATATATTCAATAAATATTACTACTCTAAATGGGTTCATAAGTGAAAAAGCTTGCCCTGGTCCTTCAGTTGTTGACCCCGGGGGACCGCCGGCTATATCCGTATAAGAAGTCCTAACATTGAATTCTCCGCCATTGATAGCATATTTTCCATCGTCGTCATTTTCGTCGAAATCTCCTGGTATACTATGCTTGTGGGCAGGCATTTCCTCCTTCGATAATCTTTTGTTTTTCAATCCTCCAACTTTACCAACGTAATTAAAGTCGATGTCCTTCGGATCAAAACCAACTGGTATTCGCCCCTCCCAATTAATTACTTCGCGCCAACCTAATGGAATTTGGTTTGCAGGCTTATTCCATAACAGCATGCCACCACCTACCTGAAAAATAGCATTTTTCTTTTCAAGAATTTCAATTCTAGCTAACAGATCACCTGATGATGTTTTATCTTGTTTACGATCCAATGCCTCTTGAATCTCTTTTGTTTCCATTGGTCTTTTAAACGAAGTCCAAGGATATGAAATATCAGCAGTTCCAAATGTAGCATGACGTTTGGTATAAATTTGTTTGGGTAGACCTGTTTGAAATGGTCGAATTACGGCAGTTTCAACAATAATAACTGCCGATGTTGGAGTGACGTCTGCTTTTTTAAATTCTAACAATTCGCCATTTAAGAAAATACAACCATTTTGAACTGTAGTTCCTACAAGGTTACACCCCTCAATTATGGTAAAGTTTCCGGCAAGGCTTCCAAATGCATTGAAAATTTCAAATGTAGTCTGAAGCTCCTGTAACCTTTCGGTTGTTAATGGATACCCAAGTATCTGATTGAAAATTGATTTATTCATCTATAAAAATATTGTAGCGGGTACCGCCAGCTTTGTAAAATTTAACGTGTGCGTGTAGCGCATCAAGTTGTGTGTTGTATAATCCCTCCGGAACAAAAACAATAAAGTCTAAACCCGTATCGGCTGTTTCAGCTTCGGTTCTTAACCAAATTACCTGACCTTCACTTTCAGTATGTATAAAAACATCTTGGTGCTCTCCTTCTGTATATATGTATAGTACATCATGTATATTACCTTCACCAATGCGTATTCTCCTTTGTATTGAATCAAACTTATCATTAAGCGAACCTCGTAAAGAGCAAACCTGTCCGCTATGTTCAATCTTGTAAATATTTTCGATGCGCCAATTCGACCAAATATAGTGCAGTGACTTAATCGGTATAAGCAATGTCTGAACGTATGCTACTATACTCTGTTTTCGTAAGAATGTAGGTAGTAATAGAATCCCGAGACGGTTGTAATCTATTTTATGCCACATATTTGATATTATCAAAGGTTACTACTTCAAAATAGCCACTAACAGGAATTTTAGAAATAAAGATTGGCTGTGGATTATCGTAATCGTCTATTTGCGGATTAATCCAAGCGCTCTCTGCACTTAAAATAGTTGCGTCTAAAACGCCTGGTATTATTTGTAATTTATCAACCAAGGCGGATAATCTCAAATCTCCATCGAATGGAAGCTCTTTCATGTACTCCATTATAGCATCATTGACAGGAAAATTAGCATATAAAATGCTCATGCCATTTTTATCCAGTACAAGCGCATCCCGTTTAATTTGAATGTTTAGGTATAATTTATCAGGCAAATAATTAATAACTGTTACTGAAATACCTGCCCATTTAATATCCTTGATATACGTTTTTTCAAAAGTTGTTTTTTGATCTAGGGTTATAGGGGATAATTTTCCGTTTGTTTCTCCGGCAATCTTTATAATTACACGACTTTTGTTATCTGATTCATCAGTCTCGGCAACAGCAGCGTATTTAATAATCTTTGAAGCTTCAATTTGTTCATCCGTCACACCTTCATTATTAAAGTAATCCTTGTCTTTAACTAAGTCAAAACCATATTGAAAAAGCAAAGCCATAGTTCTGTACCAGGGTAATGTTCCGGACTTTTGATTTGCAATTTTTTCGTCATTCTCTTTTTTGTGAAAGTCAAAAAGGACTTCCAATGTCCAAGTACTAAAAGCAACAATCTCAAACAAAATATTCTCGATCGAAACCTTTGAAAACACGTCTTCAAAATTTGCATTTATTGGAAATCCGTAATTAGTTGCCAAAACCGCATTGCTCATAAATGAGGTTGTGATCTCTTTTTTTATTTCTGTTTGCTTTCTTGCCATTATCTTATAATAAAGGTATTTTCGATTATCATTGCCCCAATACCATCATCAGGAATGATGATGGACAAATCATTTTCACTTAATGCAGTTGCAGGTTCTATTATATGTCTTTGGTAATAATTAGCAATTGGTAAAGTATAAATTGCAATAGTGTACTTTTCGCCAATTACAGGGTTATCGGTAATACTGATATTAGGATCTATTTCAAAAATGGATTCCAAAGCCCCCCCTTGTATGGCTAGGTCTAAAAAACTTTGTCCCTCTAGAGCAAAAATTTCCATGATAAGATTAAGATTAGAATAGCAGTCAATAATTTCCCTATGACAATCCAAAAAGACTGCCAAATGCTTAATCCAATGACCTTAGTATTATCTTTTATTAATTTAGATAACCTATTAATTTCTATATTTTTACTTAGTATCAGCTTTTCGATGCTATCACAACTTACAGTAATGGTATATCCATTTCCTTTAGGTTCTAATTTTACTTTCGCTCTGCCTTTTGAAAAACTTTGGTTTGTCAATTGGTCACATGGAACGTTAACCGAAATAATATCACCCGGAATACGAAGCGTATCAACTACAACACGTTCAACATAACTAATGCTGTCTTTTTGTTTTTCAATTATTTGTTGCGTGCTTTTTACGCTTTTACATCCCAGTAAAAGGAAAAGGATCATTACGATTATAATGCTATTTTTCATTGTTGATTTCGTTATTAATTTCGTTGGCCAAATCGGCATCAAATTTTTGCAAGGCTTTTGTCAATTTGGCTATTGCGGTATGCAAACGGCTGTTTTCTTTACGAATGAGTGTCATGTCTTCTCGAAGTTCTTTTGTCTCTTTTTGTAAATCATCAGCCGTTTTTTGCCAAATCTCAATAGCTTTTTTTACCGAGGTTAATTCCTTGCTTTCATTTTCTATTTTATTCTTTCGATAATTAATGATGTACATAATTACCATTGTTATAATTGCTGTAATGGCTTCGCTTAAAATTCCTTCCATTGCCTTAAGTCATTTCAAAATGGTTTGCATCCCAACCCCAGTCATAACCTGAAACATTACTAGGATGGATGGATTTCCATTTAATGGCTAATGGTTTATAAGGTTCACGAGTAGTTTGGTAAACCCCATTTTTAAATAAGTTTAAGTCGCCGGCTAAACGATCCTGGTGCTTACTTCTTTTTGCTTTTGTTGTTCCCTTTTTCAAATTAAGAGCATGCTGCTCTTCAGTTCGGAAAAGCTCACCTGCAGTTACTTCATATCCGTTTTCGGATGCCCATATAATTAATAAGGCGAAGTTTTTTAAGAATACTACTTGTTTTTCACGTAATGGCATTTTTGCATAATATTAAAATGAGTATTATCGCTCGATACGATAACGTCGGCGGTAATCCCATCGGTTTTTAATTCTTTTTGAAGCTCTGTTTTAAATTTTTGATTGTTGGTAATTACTGTATCTCTCATGTAATTTTCGATACCAAACCCTAATGTAGGATTGGCTTTGAATTCTCCTTTTTGAGCGATTGTAATCAAGTGACACCTTTGATAATCGATGTTGTCCAGAAATAAACCACTCGTTATTTTCCCTGAAGCATCTTTCTTCACTTCGATTTTTAAATCAAAGTCCTGATTAATAACAATTCCTTTCATGTTATATAATGGTTCCGTTAGTAGTGGTTTTTCCAGTTTGTGCCGCTGCGGTTCCTGTTGTGGCTACACCTTGCCCGGCGACTACTTCAGCCGTTTTTACAAAGTCGAAAATAACTCCTGACAACTTTTCTGCTAAGGTTTCAATTGAATTTTGTTGATCGTTATTGGTTGACATTTCCTGAAAAATTGCTAGTAAACTGCCTTTTAAAATTGCTTTACTCAGTGCCATTATTTGAATATTTTTTTAAAGTCGTTTTCAACGGCTTTGAGTTTAACAACCGTTGCCGGGCTCACGGTTCCTGCTCCTGCGGGGGTATTGATTATTGCTTTGTTAATTTCGTCAATGAATTTGCTAAAAGTTTCAATGAGCGATACACCGCCACATTTTATTTTGATGTGCTCAACTTCAGAACATCGAAGTATAACGGCCTCAGTTTTTAAACCATCCACAATGCCAACGATTACAAATGACCCTTCTTTTGGAAAGACCGTAAACTGATTTTCAATAGTGTCATCAATAGCATCAAGGCGAACATCTGTTAGATCGGGCGACCCTTCACGTTTTACCGTGCAGGTTGTTTCGTTAATATCAACTGCCGTTCCGGTTATAACCTGATTGAATTGATTACCCTTAATCTGCCTTTTTATAACCCGGGTAAATAACTCGTCAACATCAGACATTTTTTATTTTTTTGGGATTAATAAACTTTATAACTCAAAGTGTTTTTTCGCGAAAAACCGTTATCACTATAGTTTTTTTCAACAGTTTCAATCATGTAAGTTCCTTCGCGTTCCGGGTTTTGTTCGTCTACAATTTTTAAGCAGTCTCCGGCTTTTGTTAAGAGGCTTCCAAATCCTGTTATTGATCCCGTGTAACCATCAAATACCGCTTTGGATAAAACCGCTTCGGCTTTTTGCTTGAGTTCTTTTTCGGAAAAATCTCCAGCAAAATTTAAAGTCCTTTCACTAGCATTTGGATGTTTAGAGCCTACAGTAACCGTTTTCTTTTTGCCGTTGGGTAAATTGGCAGTTGCTTTAAATCGTACCTGCATGTCTTCTTTACGCTTGTATTTCAGATCATTTGTTTTAACCTCTTTCCGGATATCATATATATGAACCTGAGAGGTATCGGCAAAATCATAAGCCAAGCCCACTTTTAAGATGTTACCATTGATACGACTGTATAAACCGTGATCGCTTTGCAGATCCTGGATAACTTTATACGAGCTCGCATTGTCAATTTGGAACTTACCTAAATTCACGTCTGGGCAGTCAATTGTAAGACCGGAGAACAACTCCTGAAGCACTTGTTTTAAATTGGCTTTTGGGTAGTTCTTTACCCAATTATTCTGCTTGTATGGCCACATCTTGTCATCCAAGTGAAGTATTAAAGGTGCGTCCGCTTCAATCTCGCTTAAAAAGCCTTCAAACTCTACATTATAGTTACCATCGTAGCCTAATTCTACCTTTACCGGATCGCCAACTTTCAGGAGTTCTAAAATAGGTTGTTGTCCAATTTTCCCATATCCTTTTGGAACAATAAGCTTTGCTGTGCTGCTCAGTTCTTGCACCGTTTGGGTAACTTCAAAACTGGTCATGTTGTTTAATTGAACATTTCCAATTGTAGTTTTTGAATTCATGTTCAAATACAGCATTGTATTGAGATTTAAAGGGGTTGTAGCTTGAATAGTTAATGTGGTAAACAATAACAGCAGACAGCTATAAATTACTTTTTTCATTATTCTAAAATTTATCTTGTGTTAAAATTTGGTACTCTAAATCTTTAATAGCTCTCATCTTGAAACTATAGGCAATGGTGTCTTCAAAACCTTCAACAAAGTCAATCTGCACATCTTGAATGTAAATTGCAGTAATTTCCAAAGCATCAAAAATCTCACTCGAAACGTTCCAAATACCGTTGTGTTTAAAAATTTGATTGAGTTGTTTGAGTTTGTCAGCAGGAAAACTATGGTTTTCCATATCTATAAGTAACCCTTTCCAATCAATATCATAAGGGGATGTATTGTAGCGTTCTACTATTTCTATATCATCCACATTATCAATAGCCGTAACGATCAATTTTTTTTGACGACTGAAAGAGAGCATCGGAGGAGTAGCATATACCGTATTATATTCTTCGGCTATTTGGCGAAAGGCAAAATCAAATTCGATTTTATCCCGGTACAATTTTACTTCGTCAAATTTTGTTTTATTGTCCAGGAGAAATACTTGTGTGTTTTGTGGTTGTTGTATTTCCTCTTCAAACCCATTATCGGTTAGTGTAGTACTCATATTTGCTGCAACAAAACCAAATGCATTTTTATACCTATCGCCTAAATTACCTTTCATTTTATATTGATTTTAGCATTCCTTGTTCGGACAGAAATTTTAACTCTTTGATTCTCCTGGCATACTCGTAGTCATTTAAAGTATCAGGGTTTTCTTTGAAATAAAATCGAATCATTGCATCATATTGGAAACACATTTCGATGATGTCAATATCATCTGACTCCGCAATTAGTGGAATATCCGCTAATTGCGTTAAACGTTTTTTATTGTTCCTTTTCTAATCACAATTAGTTCGGAAAGCGTTGACATAACTCCAGTAAACAATTCATCATCAGCCAATACTTCTTCTTTGTGGGATAACAGGCAGTTTTTTACCAAAATCTCATCTGCTTTTTTAGGATCAGCATCCATAAATCTGCGGAATTGCCCTAAAACGGTTCTTGATGGTACACAAACCAAAAAGGTTCTTGTGGTTCCTTCATCATCAACTGGAACTTCGGCTAATTTTACATCCAGTCCTTTTACTTTTGCTGCATTAATCATTTCTCGAGTAACACCTTCAGGTAATTTTGCTTTTTCTGCATTAATCATTTCTTGGGTAATGCCTTCAGTTAATTCTATTTTTTTCATTTTTTAAATGTTAAATTCCATTTCCGTTGGAAATAATTCATACTCTTTTTCAATCTCTCCATCATTGGTAACAGCTCTACCGTTACCTTTAAACTTTGCTGTTATCACATCTTTTATTAAAACATTCTCTGTATTAAAAAAAGTAACAATGATTGGAAAGGGTCTAAGCAAAGCAATATCACCGTTTGGGGCATATTTCTCAATAATGGCTATGGCATCAAGTGGAAGCGTAATTTTTGCGTCCATTTCCTTAGCTCCCATGCGCCAACCTCTGGCATCCCTTCTCAACCCTCTTTGATATTCGTGCGCATAATTAGAGTTGTATTCAATTGCGGACGGATTAATATCATATATCCCCATTAGTGTTACAGTAACATCACCGGAGGAATACACCTCGTGCATTCTTTTTACTTTCGCCATTATAAACTGGTTTTAAGGTTAATGGTTCCTATAAGTTCATTAATTGTTCCAGTGGGAACTACTGTAAACTGAACATTTAGTATTTTACTTCCTAATAGATCACTTAAAGGGTCTACATTGGTTTTACCTTCACTAATAAGCCCTGCTTTTTCAAATTTTTTAAAAACAGCATCACCAATGGCGTTGTAATATTCAACCATATCAATTGGTAATAATCTACTTTCTAAAGGAACCGGCTTTTTAATCTCAGGCAGATACACCTGACGTAAGGCTCTGGTACACTCATCAATCGTATGAGAGTAATAGATAGCATGTTGGTTCACGTTTCCTTGTTCATCAATTACAATTGGTGCAATTGTAGCACCATCATTGAACCAATAACCTGCTTTTCCCTGGTACTTCACAGGTATGATATATCCTTTATCATTTAAGGTTTCGAGAGATTCGAAGACCTCACTGTATTTTTTATGATTGGATAAACCGCCAATCATCCAAGAGTTTAAAGACACATTTTGAATGTTTTTTGTTTCCACTTCACCCGGATTTCTATTCCAGGCATGTGAAGCAACAATTCCTAAGAACGTACCTACATCTGCATATTTTTTGGCATTTCCCGTAAACGCTTCCGCATGCTGCCAGTCTTGAGCAATTACCATACTTACCTTAGTTGCCGATACTTTAACGGGTTCTGTTCCTATTACTACTTCAAAATCACGCAAATCTGCGAGGTTACTTAATGTCTCCGAAATACCAAATCCTTCAACAGTAATATGTAATGGCATGTCATTTACACTCGCCCATTGTGCCAAATTTTGAAACTCCGTAATAGCCTCACTAACTGCTGTTGGCAATCCATTGATTAATGTAATTGCATCTGTAGAATTTGAAAAGAACCCTAAATCGGAGATCATTCCGTCAGCATTTACCATCAGGTTTTTTGCCTCCACAGTCATGTCTTTAAACACAACGGTATCTGCCAGTAACATGATGTTTAATTTTCTGCCCGGTTTAGCATTTCGGTAAAACTCCGAAATATGACGGTGTACATGTACATTGTTTTTTGTATCATATTCAGCAGTGATACCGAGGCTTTCCGCATCTTGAATACGCCGTAGTATATACGCCGTATTCAAGTCTAATTTTTTTGCAATGGCAATTCCATTACCAATTAACCCAAACTCCCGGGCATCGCCCGATTGGTTAACTCCAATATTGCCCTCGCTTATACCTACACCTCTTAAACTCATTTTAATTTGTTTTTAAAGTTTCTTTAAATTGGGTTAAAGCCTCAATGTATGTATCGGCATTTTTACCTACAGTTTTTATAGCAAAGGCTTTTATTAATGCAGCCATTACAGGATAGTTTTCTTTTATCAGTTCTGTATCTTCCAAAAGTTTCAAGTTTTCGGCTTGTGCGTCCTCATCTGATACTTTTTCTTCTTTCGTGTTTTTCACAAACTCAGCATCTTCATCGCTCTTTTTTGCTAAATCTTCACTAGTGAATAATTCTGCTTCTGAATTGACCCAAATTCCTTTAATTGTTTTGCCTGCCAAATATTCTTTAGCCACAGCTATTTGTTTTTTTGTTACCATGTTTCTAGGATTAAGCTACATCAGACATAATTGCCCCCATTGCTTTTGTCTTTTTAGGCATAGCAATAAATCGATGTGTAAAGTTGATTTTGTTTCTCTGAAAGTCTGTATCATTCTCTGCTTTTGAATAGTACATTTTTGTTGATCCTGTACATTTGAAAACATAAGGTTTGTGATATGAAACCGACGCTCTGAAATTGGTTGCAGTAGGTAATGACCCTAAAGAACCCTTTGCACCAGCACTTGTAAATACAGGACAAGAAACATGAGAGTAAATTGTAAAACCGTACATGTTCATTAATGCGCCAGTAGTATAATTATAGTATTGATCCTTGAATTTTTGGTCAGCAGCTATTAAATCATTTACGTGGTCTGTAGATAACACTAAAATCAAATCACTATCGATTCCCATATCGTTGTATGCTTTTTTAAGAGATACGACATCCTTAGGAAGTAGCGTTTTTCTACCATCCACAACTGGACCTGTAGTTTTGATTACAGGTGTTTCTGCTGTATGAGTTGCGGGAGCTATTGAGTGCAATGCTTTAGCAAACTTTGATTTCGCAATAGCAGATCCATGACGCTCTTTAACAGTTGCAATTTTGTCATAAGACAAAGCATGTAGCTCATCATCCGTAACTGGTGTTGTTTTAGTTGAGAATTTATCTAGTTTAATTGGGATATCATCATCAGGAAGTTCTTGTATCGGAATAGGATACGTTGTATTGTTGATTAACACATCTGGGTCGATGCCAATATCCACTAAGTGAATTACATCATTTTCCGCATATTGCGAGCTATCAGGGATGGTTTCTAAAAATGTTCCTGATTCTGCTGTACTGATTGATTTTACAAGTTCTCCTGTCCAGACTTCTTTATAAACTCCTGCCATTATTTTCTGTTTTTATGTTTGTGATTTTTTTATTTAAGCTCTTTACCCCATTTTGCTTTATACAAGGCTGCAAAAACTTCAGGCTTGTTTTCTTCGATTGATTCTAGAGCACCTGATTGTGTTGCTAGTTCGTCCCAAGATTTGGCTGAAATAGCAAAAGCTCCCTCTGCCGTGGCAATAGTTCCTACAGGAGCATTTCCTGTACCTGTACTTTTAATTAATAAGTCCAATCTTCCCACAGGTGCTATTGTTTTTTTACTGGCAGGTAACATGGCTTTCATTTTGTCAATCCCTAAGGCTTTACCCACTTCTTTGTAGGTTCCTTTTTGCTCAGCTGTAATTTGTTCTGCAGTAGCTGCCTCTTCTAACAAATCATCGATTGCTTTTTCTTTATCGTCTTCCGCTTTTTTCTGCAAATCAAGAATTGTAGCATCCTGAGTTGTTCTTTGCTTTTTAATTGCTTCGATAATTTCCTGTTCGGTCGAAGCTTCGTTTACACCTTCCAATTTTAAAGAGGCGATCAAGTCTTTTTTCATATCTGTTTTTTTTAAATTAGGTGCAGGGACATGCAATCTTGCTGTAAACTTTTCGAAGATGCCTTTTGTATTAGCCAGTACTTCTACCTTAGAAATAGGCTGTCTACCAGTAACAATAATTTCATCGATTAAGCCAGCTTCCAAAGCTTCGGTGGCATCCATCCAATTATCTTTTCCGTTAAGCCATAATGCATTGACTTCATCAATTGTTTTACCTGATTTTTCCGAGTAACGTTTCCCCATTGTACCACTCATAGAGGTAAGTACTTTGGCTGTTTCTTGCAGTTCTTCGGCATCACCTTCGACAACACAAGTAGGACGATGCAGCATGATAAAGGAGTCATCGTTCATCCTAACTATATCGGCTGCCATCATCATTACGGTTGCCATACTAGCAGCTATGCCAGTAATATCGAGGTGTTTTTTAACTCCAGCATTTATAAGGGTGTTATAAATAAGGTTGCCTTCGATAACTGACCCGCCAAAACAGTGAACATCAATAAATAGAATACTCTTTTTCTCTTTGGCCAATGCGATTGCTTGGGTGAAAGCAGCGTTAGAAATATCATAAGGATTGATGTCACCATGTGCTTTTACTTCTACTTGGTTTTTAATGTATTGAAATTGCATGTTTGTCTTATTTGTTTGGCAAACCTACAAGCGTAATTTTTTAATTTCAAAATCCTGTGTCACAGTGTCATAAGTAATTTTTGATAGGTGTTTTTAATGGCATTTTTGTACCATGAAAAAGATTGAATTAGTAGAAAAAAGTGCAGAAATCAACATTGCGGAAATGCTCTTTATAGAGAAAAATTTCACTATTAAGGCTATTGCTGAGAAGTTGGGAAAGCACCCGAAAACCATTGCAAGTTGGAGGGATAAATATGGGTGGGATACTGCCAAAGAGTTACTACAAGCAAGCCCTTTGGAACTCAATAAATTATTATTGAAAGAAGCTATTAATATTAGTAAGGGTGGAGTTGCTTCTTTTGATTCCGTGGCATTGGGTAGGGTAATGAAAGCCTTTGATTATATGGCTAAAAAAACCAACCCTACCGTGGTTATGGATGTCTTAATGGAACTGGACACCTTTCATTCACAGATTGACCCAAAAGAGGCAGCCAAACAAACGGCAATACATAAACAATTCTTGTTGCATAAAATCCAAATGCAAGGATAATGGCAGTTAATTACGAAAAGTTAACCAGGATATATGAAGCGCATGCCAAGAGAATTGACAAAGCGACTACTATTAATATACACGAGTCTTTAGCTGAAAAAACGGAGCGAATAAGTAAACTCGAAAAAAATTACATCGAATGGTTTGAATATTATTTTGTGGATTATGCAACCTGTAAATCGGCTCCATTTCATGTCAAAATATCGAACATCATTATAAAGAATAAAGTATGTAAACTTCTTAATGATGCCTTCAGGGGCTCGGCAAAATCAGTTCATACAATGCTAGGTGTACCATTGTATTTAGCTTATGTAAAAAAGGAGCTGAATTTCATGTTGCTTATTGGGGAAAATGAAGAGAAAGCAAAACGCCTTATTTCTGATATACAAGCCAATTTAAAACATAATAATCGTTTCATTAATGACTATGGCGAACAGTTCAACCAAGGAGATTGGGCAGAAGGGAATTTCACTACCAAAGATGGAATCCATTTTCACGCCTTAGGTTTTGGACAAGACCCAAGGGGATTACGATTTGGTGAGTTTAGACCCGATTATATTGGTTGCGATGATATAGATACCCTAAAACGTTGTAACAACGATCGATTGATACGGGAAGCAATTGACTACATCACCGGAACCCTATGGGGATGTTTTGATAAAGGAAGGGAACGTTTTGTTTTCAATAACAACCTAATCCATAAAAATTCCATTTTGGCTAAGCTTATCGAGCTTGCCAAAATTGCGAATGTCGAAAGTAAAAAGCAGGGATTTGCCAATCCATACCATCATATTAAGACTAAGGCTGTACTTGACGATAATTTCACACCAAGTTGGCCAGCCAAATACACCGCTTTATACTGGAGAGAAAAACGTCTTGCAACTCCTTACCGAAGTTGGATGCGCGAATACATGTGTACGCCTCTTATGGATGGAGCTGTTTTCAAACCCGAATGGTTTCAGTTTTGCAAAATGCTTTCCCTGGACAAATACGATGCGTTGGAATTGTATGGGGATTTAAGCTACAAGGATAAAGGGGATTACAAAGCCATGTTTTTGATGGGCAAAAAAGGTCGTGATTTTCATGTCATTTTCTCTTTTTGCCGTCAAACTTCAAGACAAGTGTGCGCTTCATGGCTATATGATCTATATGAAAAGCACAAACTCGAACGATACTCGATTGTCTATAAAATTGAAGGTCTTTTTGCAATGGATGAGTTTGTTAGTGATTTTGATACAGAAGGAGATTCAAGAGGGTACTACATTCCCGTTATCGCTGACAAAAGACCTAAGGACGGGAAATACGAACGTATCGAAGCTGGGTCAGGACACTTTGAGAGATTAAGGGTGTTTTGGAATGAAGTCGAAAAAGATACTTTGGATCAAACCACTGCTATAGACCAACACTTAACATTTGAAAAAGGCAGCGGTGCTAATGACGATGCACCCGATGCGGTACAAGCAGATATTGCCGATTTGAACAAAGCCACTTTCGTGAGCAGTTTTGAAATACAAACAGCTTCAAGAACAAGTTACAAAAAAAGAGATTTTTAATAAACAATACACCAAAATCCATGAGATACATACTAGAGACCGATTACGAAATGCTAATTAAGAACGAGATCATTCGCTTATTAACAGCAACAGATTTTTATAATTCAACAAAATTGAAGCGTGCTGAACAAACAGCCATTGACCAAATGCGTCAATATATTGGTAAACGGTATGATTTGGTAGCCTTTTTTAATGCCACAACACGTGATGAATTCATCATTACACTTTTGATTGATGCTGCCTTATATCATTTGTATTCCCAAACAGGAATGAAAGACATTCCTAAACACCGAGACGATAGGTATCAGGATGCATTGGACTGGTTAAAAGAAGTAGGTAAAGGAACAATACCCGCTGATCTTCCTGAAATAAAAGACGATGCGGGGGAAACTTTCTCTGAAGTAAAAATATGGAGTGCAAGACCTCCAGAAGATCATAAGTGGTAATTTTTAAAATAGATTTAAAATGAGTTTTAAGAAAAGAAAAGTTTCTCCGGTTCAGGCGGTTCAAGCAATAAGTACAGCTAAAAAAACGGATGAAAGTATCATTAGCACTATTGTAGCCGAATTTAAGGACAGAACCCGTAAAGACATACAAAAATGGCGTAAAGCTATGACTGCTGCCGAACATCCGACTGAACCTCGTTGGGGGTTGATGCAGGATTTAATAGATGATATGATTGTAGATGGGCATGTGGAATCTGTTTTGCTCATTCGCGACGCTGCAACTTTAAATCATCGCTTTTATGTAGCCGATATTACTACAGGAGACCAATTGGACGAACAAAATTTATTGTTAAACAAACAATGGTTTTATAAATTCTTAGAAGACTGTTTGGATGCGCTTGTCCATAAATACAATGTAATACAGTTGATTACTGAAGTTGATCCAATTACTAAGGAGGATAAAATTAAAGTTATTACGGTTCCATATCGTAATGTTTCCATAAAAGACCAACGGATGTATCTCGAGGCTTATGGAGATAAGTATGTCAATTATATGGATGCTCCCAATGTAATTGAAATTAACCATCGAAGTAAATTCGGAATCATTAATAGCATTATTCCAAATATTATCTGGAAACGTAATGCTATGCAGGCATGGGCTGAGTTTTCTGAAAAATTCGGTATGCCACTCATTACAGCAACAACGGCTAACCGAAATGATATCAAAAGAATTGAGAGCATGTTGCGTCAACTTGGAGAAGCAGCGCAAGCGGTAATGCCACATGGTACTGATATTAAAATACATGATTTGGCTAATGCCGGTAACCCTGTTAACACCTATGAAAAACAGATCCGTCTGCATGATGAACAGATCAGTAAACCTATTGTGGGAAGTGCCACAATGACTGATACAGCAGGGAATCGAAGCCAAACAGAAGTGCACGAACGTACCTTAGATGATAAGATTGCCACCAATGACAAACGTTTCATTTCATTTATTGTCAACGATCAATTGTTTCCGGTATTGCAAGCAATGGGACTTCCGTTTGACAATACAAAAATGAAATTTGTATTTGACGAAACTGAAGCAATGAGTTTGGCAGCCCATTGGAAAATGGTTAATGAGGCAAGTGAGAAATATGACCTTGATCCGGAATGGGTGGCTAAAACTTTTAACCTTCCAATTATTGGAATTAAAAATACCGGAAACGAACCACCAAAAGATAATAAAAAGAGCCCAAAGGCAAAAGGATTATTTGAAAATTTTCGATAGGGGTTAACGACAAGTTGCCTGTGGCTAAGGGTCAGGAGCAAACGGTTAGCCCCGAATTATACGCCGATGTTTGTCCAAAATGTAAAGGCAAAGTTCACAAAGCCAGTGGCGAAAACCCCTCAAAAGAGTATATCGATGCCGTAAATGAAGCGATAAACAGGGTTATTAAAGACGGGTACAATTCCAATTATAACGCTGAGCTTACCAGTATAACGGCTAAGGAATTGGCTAGTACGGTCATTAAAGCGTATAGCGAAATTAAGCAAGATTGGAATGCTCCTGATACCGAAATGATACAGCGTTTAACGCAGGATGTTTGGCAGTTTTCGAGTGCTAAAAACTATCAGGAGTTACGGGATTTGACACTTTTATTAAAAGATGAAAAAGGAGAATTGCGCTCTCTTTCAGATTTTAAAACCGAAGCATCAAAAGTTATTGGAACATACAATGAAAATTGGATAGAAACTGAGGTTAATACCGCCATATCAAGTAGTCAAAATGCAGCACGTTGGATTGAGTTCGTACAAGATAAGGACACGATTCCAAATCTAGAATACCAAACTGTTGGTGACAAATTCGTGCGTAGTGAACACCAAGTACTCGACGGTATCATCAAGGCTATTCAGGATGTTTTTTGGCAAACACATTACCCGCCTAATGGATGGGGATGTAGATGTGAAGCGGTTCAAACCTTGGAAACAGATACAACACCGGCTAATGAAACCCCTGATGTGACTATCCCAAAAATGTTCCGAACAAACCTAGCAGCAAATAAATTGGTTTTCCCAAAAGGACATCCATACTATGAAGATATCCCAGAACATGTCTTAGTCAAAACATTAAAGCACATACCTAAAGAAGATGCTTTTAGAGTTGAAACATACAAAAACACACCTGTTTTAACGCATGTATTGCACGAAGCACATGAGTTGCATAACAATAAGATTATTACAAATACACTGATAGATAAGTATAAATCAATAAGTAAAATTGAATTGTTACCAAATATCAGTGATAAGGAATTGGAGTTGAAAAAGAAGTTTTACCCTAAAAGATGGCATGAGTATATAGGAGCAAAAAACCCTGATGCTTTAATTCAGATAAATGGAAAAGACACTGTGGTAGAATTCAAATATTTGACTGGTAACGGAAAACATATTAAACGCTACTTGGAAGATGCTTCCGATAAAAGTGAATATGCAGTAATGATGTTAACCAGGGAAAGTAAATTAAAAGAGGAATGGTTAAAAGAAAAATTGGATATGTGGTTTTTAAACACCGATAAAAAACACTTTAAAGGGCTTTTAATCCTCGATGAAGACGCAAAAGAACTGTATAAAAAAAGCAATCTATTATGACATAGATTGCTTTAATATCAGGAACCGTGGGGCGCACCCCTCGATGTTCAAGCCTGATAGTACAAAGATACAAAAAAATGAATATAAAATACAAATAACACATGAGTGGTACAGCAAGAATGGAGTTGCACTTATCCTTACGGGATAAGCTAGCTATGGGGCTTAACGGTGCCAAAAATAAAGTAAACAAAGCAGTGGGTTCGATGCAGTCCAAACTTGATGGACTACGGTCAAGTGGCGCAAAGGCGCTTAGTGCTCTTGGTGGTGAAATACCTGAACTTGGGAGTGCAATGGCTTTATTAACTAATCCAATAGCTTTGGGAGTAGCTGCTATTGGAGCAATGGGAGCAGCGATTGGGTATGCTACCAAAAAGGCAAACGCCTGGTGGGAGAGTATGGCGCAAATTAACGTCACCGCCGAGCTCTCGAAGAAACAGCTCGGAAAGCTCTCCGATAAGCTACTCGAAATTGGTAGCCGGAACGTAGCCCCTTTGGAAGAAATACCAAAGGCTTTTAATCGGATTATATCCGCAGGTTTAACAGTAAATCAATCGATGGAAGCATTGGAACCAACCCTTCGAGCAGCCAAAGCAGGATTTACTGATATTGAAACAGTGGCAAGTGCAGCTATTTCGGTAATGTCTTCCAGTGGTGAAAAAGTAAATAAGGTTTATGATATTCTTTTTGCAACTGTAAAATCAGGTAATGCGGAGTTTAAGGATATTGCAACCTATTTACCTAAAATTATTCCACTGGCCAAGAACGTTGGATTTGCACTGGATGAAACTGCGGGAGCTTATGCAGCATTGACCACCAAACTTTCGGCTGAGCAATCATCCACAGCATTGGAGGGAATTATGCGATCATTATCTGATACTAAAGTAGTAGGTAAATTCAAAAAAATTGGCATTGATGTTTTTGATATTAAAACCGGTAAGGTTAAACCGATTTTGGACATCATGAAACAGTTAGAATCTAAAATGAGAGGATTGACTGATAATCAACGTATGAAAAAAATGGCATCTTTAGGATTAGATCAGTCTTCCTCTGTAGGTTTTGGAACGATGATACAAGATATCAAAGGGTTACAAAAAGCAATTGATGATTCGGCAGGTTCCCAAGGCGCACTTAACAAAGCTTATCAGGACTCTTTAACACCTATGGAGTCATGGAAAATTATTTGGAATCAAATACAGGTTTACATTTTGAAATTTGGAGAGTTATTTCTACCAATAATGTCAGAAGCAGGTAATAGAGTCTTAGTCCTTGTTGATTATTTCAAAAAACTATGGGCTGAATCTGTAATTTTAAGAGATGTGATTGCAGCGCTAGGATGGGTATTTGAATTGGCATTTACAATTGCAACAACTGGATTGCGTATGATTTGGAATGCTTTAAAGAATGTTGTTGGTATCTTTTCATTCTTTATTACCAAAATTTGGGATGGTATAAAAGCAGTTACTGGATTTTCAGGCGGTTTCACCAATCTGTACCTAAAAGTGAAACCTATCTTTCTTTGGATGAAAGAAATTTTAGAACAGATTGGCAGTATAATGTATGACATTTTTACTTTGAATTTTATGGATGCAAAGGACAAAATAGCCAATTTTAAATTTCCCAATTTAGATGAAATTACCGCCAAAGTAATGCTTGATGCTAAAAAGCCATCAGACACGGATTTAGTGGACGAACCAAATAAAACGGACGGTCTTCCAACAGCTACACCAAGTAGTCCAGTAGATGATTCTAAAGTGATTTCGGGGGGAGGGCAAGCAAAGAACCTAACCATTAACATTGGTTCACTAGTAGAAACTGTAAACACAAAAAGTGAAGAGTTTAACAAAATGAATCCCCAAGAACTCGAAAAAGCGCTTAAAGAAATATTAATGAGAGTGATTCGAAGTGGGGAGCTTGCTTTTTAACACCTAATAAGTAAAATGAATGAGTTTACACAAATGGTGGACAATCTTATCAAAGCTCGAAAAGCGCTGCCGAATGAAATAGCAGTTTTAGCGGTTCGCTTTACTAAAGATAGATTTAGGGATCAGGCTTGGTTAGATAAAACAAGAAAGCCCTGGGCAAGTAGAAAACAAAGACGTGAGGGAGGTAAACGTAAAAGCCAAACATTATTGGTTAATACCGGACGTTTAAAACGTAGCATCCGAAAGGTAAAAGTAAGCCAGGAAGAAGTAGTTATAGGTACCGATGTACCATATGCAGAAATTCTCAATAACGGTGGCAAAATAACGAAAGTTGCCACCGTTAAATCCTTTACTAAAAAAGCACATACCCGCAAGGCACACTCCCGAACCCGCAAAGGAACCGTTGAATCAGTTAGCGCACAAACGGTAAAGTCGCATACTGTAAAAGGGCATCGAAGAAAAATGAACCTAACTATTCCCCAACGTCAGTTTATAGGTAGCAGTGCAGTACTAGCCAATGACATTGAGAATTTGACACTAAACCGCTTTGAAAAAGCGATGAACCCATAAAAAACAATAAAATGATTGTACCTATCCTTGAATTATACCGAGTTATTGAAGCAGAAAAAGCAAAATTCGAAACTAAAAACCTCAATGGTAATTTCTTTATAGATTTATACCGTAGTCAACCTGTTGACCCTGAGTTATACGAATACTATTCGTTACCGGCTCTTTTTGTAAATTATACAAATACAGGACAAGGCAAAGACAAGCCTAGGTTGATACAAATGACATTACACCTTGTTATCGATGAGGAAGAAGATGCCAGTAATGTAGCTCCAAACAAGGTACTTGGAATGAACCGGTTTATTTACGTGGGGTTGTTGCAAGAGATTTTGGAAGGTAGAAAGTTAGGCACGAGCTCGCCTTTGAAATTTATATCGGAAGTACCTGTTGATAATCCTGTCGCGGATTACCACATACTTGTTTTTGAGTTTGAGAGCTATGCACGAGATTTAATCGAAACTCCTGTTTTTGAGTTTGGAGAGTTTGAAACCCTTGATTTAAAAGGGAAGTTAAAACAAAAAAAGGAAGCTGATTAGCTTCCTTTTTTGTATCCTGCCTGTTCTTTTATTCTTACCTGATATACTCTTAAATCGGCTTGTTGTGGAAAATTCACATATCGGATGGGTTTACTTGTTGGTGTTCTTTTTCCAATAAACCAACAGCCATTTTGAGTAGTTTGCTCTTTATTTCTCACTAAGAAAACCAAAATATTTGCTTGTTCCGGACTATTGACCTCATACACTTTTAATGCATTAATGTTATTATTGTCTACGTAGTATTCCTGAGAATACCCAAAAAGTGAGGTTAAAAAACAAATGGTGAATAGTATTCTTTTCATATTTCAGAGTATTAAAATAACGATAACTGATCCTGTTTTACTTCAGGCAAATTTCTTGCCAACTTTACATACCGTTGCAAGGTTCTGTATGACATTGGATAAACTTTACTTATTTTACTTCTTAAAACCCCGTGCATCATTTTAGCTTGGTTCCCTTGTTCGTAGTTCTGATCTAATAATTCAGTAACAAGAAGTGCCTTTTTTATAGTATTTTGATGAGGAGTTGCCATTTGATACTTATTTAACGACAAAAATAAAGTATCAAATAGTACTTGTCAAGGCGATTTTAACTGCATAAAAAAACCACTCAATTAAAGTGGTTCCTTGGTTAATCTGTGGTATTTATAACTTTAGAAAATCAGGCGTTGTTATTGAGCCTATCAATTCGTTTTTAAAGAAATCAGGAGCAAATGAGTAGTTGGATTGTTTTACTGAATCATCTCTGTACCTTAAATTTTGCCCATACGATTCATAAACTCTAATTTCTTGATTTTGATTATTTTTAAAAAATACTAGAATTACAGTATTTTCATTTCCGTATCGTTCATTTTGTATATCATGTCTATGATTACCTATATATACATTGAAAAATTGATAATTGTTACCTTCGTCTAAAACCTTTTTAATTTCTGTTTTTAAAATACTTGAAGCATCTTCGCTACCATATCCATTATTATGCGATTTAAGCCAGTTTTCAGTCTTTAAAAGTGTATTTGGAGCAGTGTTATCAACTATTACTTCTTTTATTACTGGCACTTCTTTTATTACTTCAACTTCTTTGATTGTTTCGTCATTGCTACAAGAAACAGTTAATATTAAAACTAAAAAGGGTATTAATTTTTTCATTCTGATTTTATATTTAATTAATTTATTATGTATTTTGGTGTTTAAACTTTAAATTAGAGATGTCTAAATAAATTTGATTGCTGCAATAATTAGGGTAGCTCCAACTATGAATACAAGACATAGTTGCCTTTTATACTTTTTGTCCAATTGAGCCAAATTTTTAGATAGTTCAATTGTTTCTTTGTCAATAAAATCTTGATATTTGTGTTTCATCATTTTCAAAGGTACTAGATTGTTTTTAATTTGTCATTACGGGAAACCGTTAGGAACTTAATTATTTCTTTTATTTATTGATAATCTTTTACTTACGTTTGTCGTTTGTGTTCTTTTATGTTTTTTCTGGAATTAAGCCGATTTATTTCATCAAGCCAAAAGATTGAAATTTGATTTTCTAGATCATTAAAAAAGGCGTAAGACTTTTTGTGTTCTAATTGACTGAGATTTTTAAACATTAACCACATTTGGGCTATACCTGCATAAAAGGCTCTTTTAGTTTCTTGAAGTTGAATTTTAGACATGTTTTTTGGATCCAGTTTAACGGTCTCCAGATAAAATTCAAACTCTTTTTCTAAGTTTAATAGTTCCATAATTTTTAATATTCGTCGTTATATCTCTTTTGGTTAAGCCATGTTACTAAATGTGCTTTTGCTTGCCCTGTTTTAGCAAGATCAGCATCATATTTTGGCAAAACTGAAAAACATTGTATTCGGGTCACTAAATTCAATTTTTCAAATGCTTTTTGAGCAGGTTCTTTTTTTCTTTTAAGATTGTATTTTTCCCAAAAATCGGCAAATTCATAACTCTCTAAAACCAGTTCAATGGTTACCACTTTTTTATATTTTGTCCATTGCTCCATCATGTCGATGGTTTGAGGAAATTGTCGATCTCTGAAAAGGTTTAAAATCCGATTACCCTTGATGTTGAAAAAACTATAAATTATTTTATCACTATTTCGGTACTGGAATAACCACTGATCTGCTGTCTCTTTAAAAGTTACTTTATATGTTACGTATTGTTTCATTACGCTAATTTTTGATTTATTATACCTAATATCTCCCGTGTTATCCTCCTTTGTTCTGTAGTTTCATAATCTTTAATTACATAATCGACATACATGTAAAGAAACTGGTGCAAAGCAAATGCTTCATAGTACTTAAAAGATACTTTAAAAGGTTTTAAATGGCTTCTTTTGTCAATTGCTTTCTTTAATAATTTACTACCAATTTCAGTCATTAAATAAATAAAACTTTTGTTTTCTTTAGACATGACTTCAGATGGTGATAACAAATTATCGGCTACCATTTCATTTAAGAAAGACAATTGATAATTTGTAAGTTTAAGTTCTACTTTCATTGTCTCAATTTTTTAGGTCTAACTAATTCTTTTCCTATTACATCTATCTCTGATTTATGATAGAAACATAATAAGTCTAATAAAAAACGATGTGGTACCCAACCTTCATTATTAATTTTTTCTTTTACATAATATTCACAGTCTTTATATGCTTGGGCGATTTCTTCTTGTCGTGTCATAGTTACAATTCTATTTGAGATTCTGATAATTGTTCGTCACATACTGTGCAAAAAAGGGCTGTTGTTTCACAAGTGCCAACACTTTCAATTACTCTAATTACTGGTACATGAGTTAGGCATAATTTATTGATGCTATATGATTCCATCTTGATAATCTTTACTAAACAATTCTTTTGCATGACACCACGTACTACATTCGTTAACATCTTTGCAATTACATTTTGGAAATTTTGATGTTCGATTTTTTGGTTCTTTTTTCAACTTTAAACCTCTAATTCCATAACCAATTAGAAATCCATTTAGCATTCCTAAAGAAAGATATCCTAAAAATATAAGTTTTGTTTCCATGTTATTTGTACTTTTTTATTATCATTGATTTAAAACACTCTATAATTTTTGAAACCTCCCACGGTTCCATATCCTTTAAAGGCTTTTTAATTGGTGTTTTATCACTCTTTAAAAACTCACCTAGTCTATTAATGTCTGCTACTTCACCGTAACGCTCATTCTGTATTACCCATTGAAGCTGTCGTAACAATGAAAGCACTGTTTTATGCTGTTGGTTATTCTTGTCAAATATGCCCCAATTGCTTTTACTCTGACTTTTTACACCTTGAACAATAGCCTCTAGGGCTTTTTTAGGTTTGTTGTAGTTATCTACAGCGGAACTGGTTCCTGTATATGATATTGGTTTTGTTGTTGTCATTTGTTATAAATTAAATACGAATTGGAATATTTGAAGATGAAATGATTTTTTTTATATCTTCAAACATTAAGTCTGATGTTATTTCATCAAATGTTAAGTCTCGTGCTTCTTCATCGAGAAATTCTATATCATAGCTAAACTCTATATGATCTAATTGTTTTGTATAACCATAAACACTAACTCTTATACAATCATTTTCTTTGTCATTTACAAGTTTTAAAAGTGTAGCTTGTAATAATTCTGTGAATTGAAATAATTTTATTCTGCTTTTCATTTTTATATTATTTTAGATTTGTTCCCGAGGTGGGATTCGAACCCACTTATGACATAGCCTTGACATTACGGGTGGCGGGCGAGTCACTTTTTCAAAATTCTATTGTCCCTTTCAGCTAAATTTTATCCTCCATAGGCACTCAGGAAACCGAATTAATTAACCTTTTTGTTCATCGAACCTTGGTAAATGTTCTTTTACTTTTAGATACAATTCATCAACTGGAATGAGGTTTTTACCTGAGCCATCTTGTCTATGACAAGCATCATTTAATACCATAGCTGAAAATATTCCTAATTGCGTGGCTCTTAACACAGCAAGTGTTTTTACTAAATTACTATCGCAGATATCGTTATGAAGAACATATATATCTGTTCCATAAATCCCTAAAGCATCTAAGTATAGAATTACTCCTAGACCGCCCATTAAGTTATCGGGGTCAATAGCTTCGGTATCTTTTTTTAACATATTTACAAGAACACCCATTGCTCCGAAATTACCTTCTGACATTTTTGCTACAACACTCATTGTTGTATCATTTAATTGTATTCTTTGATTTGACATATTTTTACTTGTTACTATTTAAAAATTAGATTTTATTTTACTCAGAATTATTATTATTTCTTTATCACTGTAATTAGTACTGCGATTAAAAAAGCGACTGAAACAAATGCAATTGGAATTAGCACTGGCGACAGAACCCACCACCATGACCAATCTATATACTTTGTTAGTTTTAATATGATGAATACTATTGTTAGTATTCCTCCAAATCCGATTCCATTTTGTTGTGTTGAATTGCTGCTCATGTATTTGTGTTTTAATTATTAATTGTTATACTGAAAAATTGAATGTTAGTTTTTTACGTTGGCCGTTCTCGGCTGTAACATAGTTCCAACCTCGAACATACTGAGTTGTTCTTGTGAATATTTGAGCTTTTTCGATAATCTCTATGCCATCATCAAACCCCTCATCATTGTACTCCTCACGCAATGCTTTTAGTTGTAGTACTACGTTTGGTTTTAACATTCCCGTTTTCCCGTTTGGTTTAAGTAAGAGGTTAAGACTAGCAGAAAGTTTTTTTGCGTTTACATTATTTCCGGAAAGAGTAGCTAAGTATTCCTTTATTTTTGTGATACCCGCAGGTTCTGTTCCATCGAAACTGATAGTCACATTGTAACCAATAGTTATACTTTGTGAACCATCGGGAAGTGTTGTTGTAAAACTATCCTGGTCTTTTATTCCATAGAGCTCTTTACGAATGTCCAATGTTGGGCTAAAATCCTTAAAAACATTTAAGATTACGTTTTCATTTACGGAATGCAACTCAGTAAGAGCTGCAATATTTCTTTCTATGAATTCCGCACCTAATTCCTTAAAAGCTATATAATTGCCTTTCTTTTTTTCTCGTTCTGCTTTGATGCTTTCTTTGGCTTCAAGCGCTAATTCTTTTCTTTGTTCTGGCGTTAAATCTGCCAGCGTTACTGTTGGTTTATCTTTATTCATTATTACTAGTTTTTTACTATTATTGGTTCTTTTACTTCTATGTTATTGGTTTCAAACATTTCACATTAGATGTTGTATTGAAATTTACTTTGCAGTTCGATGATATATTTGTTTGAGATTTGACAAGCATAATGCACTATTATGGTTCTTTGTGCCGATTTCAATTCGCATATATTTTTAACTTTTTGATGCAATTTGTACCGTCTGTTATCAAAGGAGGAACGTTTAAAAGGCTTTAAAGCCTGTTGTTTAATCGTTTCTATTGCTGAAATTTCAAATAACTTTCGCATATTCAATTTCCTTAAATGGATGCCAATTGCTCTTTTTGACTTCAATTAAAACCGCTTCAATTTTGCTTTCAAGTACCTTTGTTTGCGTATAAGTGGTATCTCCTGACATTATCTTTGCACGTTCACGATTGATAAGTAAACGTTCTATCCATGTTAAAAACTGTTCTTCTTTAAGTTCACATTTAAAAACTTCACTATCATATTGCAGAACTAATCCCAGTTCTATAAGGCGTTTTGGTATTTTATTTTCTCTCATTGTTTAAGTTTGCTAGTTGTTCTTTTGCTTTGCGTAAATCTGTTTCGATTTGTGGACGAGCTTCGTGTTCTGATGCATTGTCGAATAGCCACTGTTCGAGCTGTGCTATTTTGTTTTTTAATTGTTGATTTGTCATTTTAGTTTAGTCTTAATGTTATTGAGTCAAGTTTTACACCCCTTACAGCTACATAGGCTATACTTATGCTTAAAGACATTTCTTTTGGTTTTGCCCGGATAACGTTTTCAATTAGCGACATTGGTTTTCGGCTTTCTTCCATAACTTGGATACATTTTTCATAAAGCCTTTTTCGATCTTTTGCAGTGATTGTTTCGCTATCTTGATAATTCCTTATCCTAAATAAAAATTCCTTTTCGCATTTAGCCAATTCTATATTGTAGTACCTGTTAATTGAACTGTTTGCAAGTATTTTTTGGGCTTCTAAAATATTAGTAGTTAGTTTTTCACACCACTTCCAATAGTAACCAAATCGTTCTTTTTCGAATTCCTCAGGACTAAGTCCTAATAGTTGATTGATAGTGTCCATAGGTCATTAATTTTTGATTTTACTGTCTTATTCGTTTGTTTCTCCGTTTAGTTTTTTATATCCACTTTCCCAAATAATGAATCTTCCTCCGTTAGGACCTATCGTTCTACCTTTGCATAAGGCTAAATATCCGTTTACGAATATTTTCATTTTGGCATCGAACATAATAGCATCTTCAAGGGCATGTTTTGGATTTTTACCGCTAGCATGTCCTGTGATAATGATTATTTTATCTTTAAACATTCGCTTGAACTGCTTGTATTGTTCAAAACTTTCAAAGAAATAAGTAGCACTATCAATCACTACAACTTTTGGACTATTCTTTCGTTTGAGATAGTGTACCATGTCGTTATAGTCGTAGCTTCTAGCTAAAAAATTGCCTTCAACTTCTTGCATCTCGTTGAGATTGACTCTATCTATAAAATCGGTATCATCCGTTTCCTCTTCTAGGATGTTTAAAAAAACTTTAAAACTGAGTAATGCCAGTACTTTGCAAAGCTTCATCACGAAAGTACTCTTACCACTTCCCGAACCGCCCCACACGAACCAAACTCCTTTGTTTTGCGGTTCTTTGAAAGCATCATACCATTTCTCTGTAAACTTGATGCGTTGTGTTTTTTGATTTTGAATATTAGCTACGGTAAGAGCTTTTAGTAATGGTTTAGGTTTCTCTTTTTTTGGTTTGCTTTCCATTATGCAGCTAAATGTTGTTTCTCAATTTCGACTCTTACTTTTCGCAATGAACCGAGTGTTTTTCCATACATTACCGTTGGTGATACGTTCGATTTATTAGCTTTCGATACCAATGCTATTTGTTGCATGTTGAAGTCTCTGAGAGCATCTTTGCCATTTGGAGTTACTTTCTTATAGCCGTTACCGTAGCGATCAAACAACTCGGTATACCCTACTTTTTTTAAATCCTTCTGGCGGTTTATCTTTTGCTCCAGTCCATCGGCTCCCATCATGTACCAACCGCATAAATACTCAGTGGCATTCCATAGTGCTTTTAATTCAAGAAAAGCGCTGTAATCTAAATCTCCCGCTTCGTCCAATATGATAAGTGGGGTTGGGATTGTTTGCACGTAATAAACTAAGTCTTCGTAAACATCACTATAGCGTCCTGTGTAATCGACTCCAAACTCTCTAGCTATTTTTCGGATTAGCTTTTGTTTACTCTTTACTTGGGAGCAATCTATATACACCGCATTTTGGTTATTCTCCGCGTAGTGCTTTGCTGTGTGTGATTTTCCTATGCCCGCTATATCGCAAAAAATAGCAGATATAGAACGGTTTTGGCAACTCTCTAACTGGATTGTTATGTAGTTGAAGGTTTCCGTTTTAACTGTTTCCCACACTCTGTTTGCCTGTAGCTGAACATTGAGTATTCGAGCTAGTGAAATCCACTTTGTTTCTGAAATCACACGCTCCAGTTCGCCACTTTTGATGCGTGAATATTGTGCTGTGTTGATGTCTAGTACCCTAGCGTGTTTAGTGTCGCTTGTGTAGTTGCCACGATGAATGTTCAACTGATTTAGGATTTTTTGTTTTACTTCTGCTGATAACATAATGATTGATTTTATAAGTCGTTAATTGCTCTACTACGTTCTGTTTGTATGTCCATATATTCCAATTCGAAAACCTCTTCGTGTTCTATATCGGTCACTATTTCTGGAGTAACATCTATAAATGAATAATTCGTTTTGATTATCGACAGTTTTTCTAATACATTGCCTGTGTCTTCTTTTACCATTTTATCAAATTGACTGATGTATTTCGTCGCTTCTTCATAACCTTTTTTGTCCGCGTCTGTCCACTCTGCGTTGGCTCTATTGAAGGTTGGAACAGGTTTACATTCGCCTACATATTGATTGTTTTGATAGAGGTACACTTCGTTTATTTCGTTACTATCGTTTGGTATATAATACGCTTCGACATCGTAATTATTCGGAGCAAGCCTGTTTAGAATTTGTGGACTTTCTAGTTGATACTTTTGATACTGAACCGTTACATACTGACTACGTCTGATAGAGGTATCGGTGCGGTTACCTATGTATTTTGCCAATTGTCCTTTGTCTAATTTTGGTAGGTCTGGATTTATATTTTGCAAGAAAACATCCATTCGTGTCATGCCGTTGTATTTCTCTTTATTAGGATGCAATTCATTATTATATTGCAGTTGCTCCTGTAATTCGTTAGCGACAATTTGCTCAAAACTTGCTTTTGCATCTTTATAATTATCGTTTTGCTCATCAAATATCTTTTGTAATGTTACCCGATTACTGTCTCTACGAGAATAATGACGACCTACATTTTGGTTATTGTCTTTTTCCACTCCGTATTTCTTAGTACCTATCAGTCGTTCCGCATACTTTTCTTGTGAGTTAGTAGGGTTACACCATCTCACGAATGGAAACATATTTCCCGCTTGCATTAGACCGTCTTTGAAATCGCTTACCAAGTGTTGTTCTACCTCCATTTGCATTGGTATTCCTAAACCTTTTGAAGTGGTAAAACGGAACATCGAGCGAATACAATCGATGTACAACTGATGGTTTTTCGACTTGGAATGTGCAATTCCTATCATTGCCCCGCTCAAATCATCAAAAGCGTAATAGGCCATTACTTTAGAACCGTCATGCATCTTAGTATGCATAATATCACGGTCATCGAGAGTAATCTTACTCATAGTGTAATTAGGAGCTGTCCTGTTTACGTGAGGTCTATTTTTGTGACTGAAATCATAGGCTCCGTTACGTGCCTTCTTAATAACAAGGCTGTTACGTGGAGCGTTTAAGTAATTCCAAATCGTTGCCACCGAAAGTTCTATTGGGGCATCATTTTTAAAGAATTCTTTACGCTCATATAATTCCCCCGTTTTTATATTTACCACATCAATACCCCCTCCTAGGAATTGTAAATACAAATCGTGTACAGCACCTACATCCGGTTTGTTTGGTAGGCAATACAAACTCACTAATAAACTTTCAATTTTCTTGGTTACTACTTGTGCATTTTTCATGTCGTATTTTCCTGATATTAAACATTCGTAACCCTCTTTACTGTATTGCACTACTTTTCGTCTCAAACTATCCTTATTGGTTGGCAAATTATGTTCTACTTCCCGAAAGGCATTTACATCATTTGAGAGCGATTGCCATATATCTATTTCGGTTGCACCTCTTGCCTTTATATCTTGCTTTCGAGTGGGTTTCATAATTAAAACAGTATTCAGAACAGAGGCGTTATAGGTGTATAACTCTACCTTTTTCAAATCGAGTTTCTTCTCATCTTCGCCATACCGATGGTCTATAAAAAAGTCGTAGGCTAAACGGTCAGGTTGGTAATGTTGAGAAAAATAGCTTTTCTCAACCTCGACAGCAGGTTTTCCAAATTTGAAAATAACAGCATCCTTTGTCTCACGATCTAGTGAGGAGAACAATACTAGGGCATCACTGCCAAAGCAAGAGCGTCTAAGTTCTGTTACGGTACTATTGTTACTTTTCATTCTTTTATACAATGTGATATATTTTATAAGACTTAAACTATCGGGGTGTTTCCTATCTAAATCGGAAATCAAAAACTTAATTTTCACTCCTAGCTTTTTATCGTAATATTCATAAGGAATTTCTTTGTCCATAATGATTGATTTTGTTCCCGCCCAGTACTCGAAACTGGGAGTGTGCCACTCGGGGGGAATTACTATATTTACATTCTCACAAATAAATAATAGTAATATGATTGATAATGAACTTTGGGATAAACTTGATATGTTCGTAGGAACGAACCTTTTAAGCACTGCAATTCCGCATTTTATAAACGAATTTCAAGAACGTTTGACCCCAGAACAACTTGCACCATTAGGGGATCTTAATGAAATGCTTACGAACACTTTTTCTGTAAAAACGGATAGGTCGGCTAAAGAAGTTATAAATGGCTATATACATCTTGCTAAACTTGGGGTTATAATAAAGAAACGCTAAACAACCAAATTCTTTTTTTATGTAATCCTTATCAATTACGAAGTATTTCGAGGTTTTTATTAGTAAGTACATTTGGGATAATTTCATCTTTATTACTTTGTAGGATTATTTGACTCTTGTGTTTGCTCAGATAACATTATCTGAGCATTGCTTACAGCTTTCAATAAAGCGGATGTAACCTTTTCTTCGATGTCATTTACTCCACTTTCTTTATCGACAATGATTACCATTGTTCCGATAAGGTTTGTTATGTTTACTACTGGTCTCATGTTTTATAAATTTATAGCGTTAGAAAATTCAGTTTTTACAACGTATCCATAAAATAACGTTTGGGTTTCAACAACTTCATGGGTGAAGTCTCTATTGATGTGATGTATGATTTTAGTTTTCATAGTCTATTCCGGTTTATTTATTTCAAACTTTTCTATTTGTACTTTTTCGGCTTCTTGCTGCAATAACAATTTAGCTCTAGTACGTATCGCTTGTGCTTTTTGAGAGTTATTGAAATAACTTAAACTCGTAAGTACATTTTGATTTGATGTATTAAATTCTCGTGCGATTTGATTTTTTAATTCGGGATGGAGTAGTATTTTCATATCTTTGGTTTAGAAACTATTTGTATTAACTATTTTAAACGATTGTGTTATGCAAATATATAAACAAATTGTGTAAAACCGTAAGCAAAATACACAATTTGTTTAAAATAAAATAAATTATATGGATAAGTCACTGATTTTAAACAAGATAAAGGAGTATTATTCTTTCAAGAGTAATACTGAATTTGCTAGTTTTTTAGGAATTACACCGCAAGTTTTATCAAATTGGAAATCAAGAAATACATTTGACGTTGAATTAATTTACACAAAGTGTTTAGTTTTTAATTCTGAATGGCTTTTAACTGGAGAAGAACCTATGTTGAAAAACCCAAAGAAGTCTGATCGTACAGAAAATGTAATCTCAGAGTTAAAATACGAGAAGAAAGATTTATTAGAGAATTGTACAGTAAACGAACAAAAAGAAGGAATTCCGTTAATTCCGATTGAAGCAATGGCAGGTTACGGAGGTGGAGAAATGCAAATTATGGAGTTTGAAAGTGAAAGGTTTGTAGTTCCTACCTTTAAGGGAGCTGATTTTTTAATTCAAGTGAAGGGATCATCAATGTATCCAAAATACAATAGTGGTGATATTGTCGCTTGCAAGAAATTACAATTAAATGATTTATTCTTCCAATGGAATAAAGTTTACGTTTTAGACACTGAGCAAGGAGCACTAATAAAAAGAATAGATATCGCCTCAGATGACGATCATATTATGATAGTGAGTGATAACGAAAAATATAGACCGTTTCAGCTTCATAAATCCAAGATAAACGCTATTTCTATCGTGATGGGAGTAATACGATTGGAGTAATATATTGATTACCAGCATTTTACTATTTTCAGACGTATTTATACAGCAATTAGGGGGTGTAGTTGAAGTCTATTTTTAGTGTTTTACTATATGTTTTTGGTATCTATGGGTGTTTCAAGGTATGGTTTTTAGTACCGCGATTTTATACCCAACTATAAACCCAACCATATACCCATTATAAAAAAAGGTGCTTTTTGTAGTTTTGGATTGTTAAGCAACTGACATAAAAAAAAGCCCTATATCTAGGGCTTAAATTGTATTACATATATAGACAGAAAGCCTTAGTTTTGTTAGGGTTAGACTATAAAGCCATATCAAAGTAGTTATAAGGTTTATGCGGGGTTAGTATTAGCCTTGTTGTTTCTTCAAAAGGCTAATCTAAGGCTAGTCAAAAGTAGTATAAATGTACATTTCAATTTAATCTCAATTTCGACCTTTTTAGCTGTGAACGCCTTATTTTATTGATATTTTCGACCTTTTTTATATTAGGTATTTGTGCATTTCTATTTATTAATTATAGAAACGGATTAGAAGTATCTGCTCTAGGAATGGGCTGTATGGGATTGAGCTACGGTTATGGTCCTGCAACAGATAAACAAGAAGCTATAAAATTGATTAGGGAAGCTTACGAACAAGGAATTACCTTTTTTGACACAGCCGAAGCTTATGGTGCTGCAAATGAAGAATTAGTTGGAGAAGCCTTGAATCCGTTTAGAAAAGAAGTTGTTATTGCAACCAAATTTGGGTTTAAAGATGGAAATGCTAATAACGGACAAGATAGCCGACCTGAACGAATTAGAGCAGTTGCCGAAGAATCTTTAAAACGATTAAAAACTGATGTGATTGATTTATTCTATCAGCACAGAGTAGATCCGAATGTTCCTATGGAAGATGTTGCAGGAACGGTCAAAGAACTTATTAAAGAAGGAAAAGTTAAACATTTTGGACTTTCAGAAGCTGGTGTTGAATCTATTCGAAAAGCACATGCAGTTCTACCCGTAACGGCTTTACAAAGCGAATATTCTATTTGGTGGAGAGAGCCAGAGTTAGAGATTTTACCAACACTTGAAGAATTAGGAATCGGTTTTGTTCCGTTTAGCCCTTTAGGGAAAGGATTTTTAACAGGAGCAATCAATGAAAATACGAAATTTGATAGTACTGATTTTCGAAATATTGTACCTCGATTTAGTGAAGATAACAGAAAAGCCAATCAAAGATTAGTGGAGTTATTAGGTGAGATTGCCTATCAAAAGGCAGCTACACCTGCGCAAATTGCATTGGGTTGGCTGTTGGCACAAAAACCTTGGATAGTACCTATTCCCGGAACGACAAAATCACATCGATTGACAGAAAATATAGGAGGTGCATCGATTAATTTATCTATCAATGATATTAAAAAAATTGATTATGCATTTACGCAGACAACGATTCATGGAGATCGTTACCCTGCTCATTTGCAAAAACGAGTAGGAAACTAAAAATATAAGATGAAAAATAATTAGCATTATGAATAAAACAGCGTATATATGGGCGATAATGATACTTATTTGTTTTTCATCATTTTATTCTCATGCTCAAAAATCTTCGAAAAAAATATTGATAGTGTATTTGTCACGTACTAACAATACAAAAGCAATTGCCGAAATTATTCAGAATAATGTTGGTGGTGATTTGATAGCAATCGAATTACAAAAGCCTTATCCTGAGAATTACAAACAAACAGTTGATCAGGTATCTAAAGAAAATGAAACGGGTTATTTTCCGCCTTTAAAAACAAAACTAGAAAATATTGAAAAGTATGATGTCATATTTATTGGTTTTCCTACTTGGGGAATGCAGCTACCGCCACCAATAAAGAGTTTCTTGAAACAATATAATTTAAGCGGAAAAACAATTATACCTTTTAATACCAATGCAGGTTATGGCGTAGGAAGCAGTTTTGAAACAGTAAAAAAAAATTGTAATAATAGTACCGTTTTGGAAGGTTTTGAAATAAAAGGAGGAAAAGAAAAAGAGGGTATTTTGTTTGTAATGAAAGGAGATAAAAAAGTGAAAGCAACAACCGAAGTGCAACAATGGCTGCAAAAAAATAAAATGAAATAATATGAAAAAAGTAATAATTATAGGAGCTACTGGAAGTCTTGCAAAACATGTGATAGAAGCGATAAAGGGACTTGGGAAAATTGAACTCACTCTATTTTTGAGAAATAAAAATAGATTATCAAAGAGTGAATTAGAAGATTATACTATCATTGAAGGTGATGCAATGAATTATAGTGATATAAAAAACGCTATTGCAGGACAAGATATTGTATATATAAACCTTGCTGGGAATTTGGAAGCAATGGGAAATAATATTGTCAAAGCAATGCAGGAAAATAAGGTGAAACGTATTATTGCCATAAGTTCTATTGGAATTTATGAAACGCCTTTAAAATCGGTACTGGTTCCTTACAGAAAATTAGCCGATTTGGTAGAAAATTCAGGTTTAGATTATACTATCTTGCGCCCTGACTGGTTTACAAACAACAACGAAATTGATTATGAGATTACTCATAAAGGTAATCCAGAAACAGGGTCTGCAATTTCAAGGAAAAGTATCGCATCGTTTATAGCAAGTGTTATCGAAAACCCTGATTTACATAAAAATGAAAACTTAGGAATTAGTAAATCTAACGATTAATAAAGTGATCATTATTTAGGCTCAGAATCAAAAAAATGATTGTGTTATGGCATATAGCCAGGTTTGTATAGAGAATGCATTTGTATAGATAAGCTTAAAATTTCAAGACTTTACATCTTGGTAATAATAAATTCACTACGTCTGTTTATTTGATGTTGAGCTTCGGTGCAAGGAACTCCGTTTGAGCAATTATTAAGAAGTTGTGTTTCTCCATAACCTATTGCACTTTCGATTCTGTCGGCTGCGATTCCCTGAGAAATTATATAATCTCTAGTTGCTTTTGCTCTTCGGTCAGAAAGTTCGAGATTGTATTGGTCATTAGCTCTGGAATCGGTGTGGGATTCTATCTTAATAACCATATTCGGGTACTGAGTCATTAGCAAAACTACTTTGTTTAACTCTATTGCAGCATCATATCGAATATCTGATTTATCAAGATCAAAGAAAATAATACCGATTTTTATTTTTAACAAACCATCTTTGCGCTCTATAAGTCCAGGATCAAGACCAATTGGGACTTGAATTATTCCAGAACTTTCGCTAGTAGTAATTGCTTTTGTATTGGTTGTAAAATTATCTTTTGCAGCCTCAATCGTATAAGATGTACTACAAGCAATGTTTCCATCAAATTCATAGCTTCCGTCAATTTTAGAAACGGTTTCGTCGATTTTTTGGTTCTCTTTATTTTTAAGCGTAACAATGGCACCTGCTATTTTTGCATTAGAAATAGCATCAAAAGCATGCCCTTTGATAGTTTGTGTACAGCTTCTTTCAAAAGAATAAATATCATCATCGCCTTTGCCCGTTTTTCTGTTGGAACAAACAAAACCTTTGTTCGTTTCTTCGTTTACGATATAGCCAAAATCGTCCAGATTACTATTTAATGGAGCGCCAAGATTAACTGGTGTATTAAAGATCTCATTATTTAATCGGCTTTCAAAAACATCAAGTCCGCCTAGACCCAAAAATCCATCAGAGGAAAAATACAACGCTTTATCTGTAATAAAAGGAAACATTTCGCGTCCGCTAGTATTTACTTTTTCGCCTAAATTTTTAGGATTCGAATATTGGTCTTCGCCTAAAATATCTACCACAAAAACATCTGTAGAACCAATTGTTCCGGGCATATCCGAAACAAAGTAGAGTTTCTTTCCGTCTTTGCTTACAGAAGGTTGTCCAACCGAATAATTATCGCTGTTAAAAGGAAGTTCTTTTATATTTTCCCATTTCACAATGCCGTTTCCGCTTTCAACCGCTTTTGCCGAATAGATTTTTAAATTATTGATTCCTTTTGAATCTCTTTTCAGTTTTCCGTTATAATTATTTCTTGTAAAATAAATTATTTTTTCGTCAGGCGAAAAAGCCACACAAGCTTCATGATATTTTGTTGTAATTTCTTTTCCAAAACGTTCTTTAAAAGTTACGTTAGTTTGTGTTGGACTTATTTTTCCGAGCTGAAGGTTTAAGTACGGCTGATCATTCCATCCGTATTTATCTGTTTTAAAATAGGAGGAATCTACGGTTGTAGCATACACTAAATCGCCTTTATAAAACATGGGGGCAAAATCAGAATAAGCTGAGTTAATATCAAGATTCTCAAGAATAAATTGTGGTTTTATAGCTTTAATATTTTCAAGGGTTATCGTTTTTAATGAAAAATTCTCGGCTCTGGAATCTGATGCTTTTTGTTTTTCAGAAAAGCTTTTCATCCATTTTTTAGCCAGTTCATAATTTTGGATTCCTTGTAAGGATTGTGCATAACGGAAATAATATTCTGCCGAAACTTCATTCGAATAATCATCAAGAAGTTTACCATACCATTTACTTGCATTTTCCATTTGCGTGTTAAAATAGTAAGCATCTCCGGCACGCTGCAAAATTTCTTTAGAAACATCTCCTTTTTTTATGGATATTTCATACGATTTTGCCGCTTCTATATAATACATTTTATCAAATAGAGCGTCGGCAGTTTTGTTTTTCGTTTGCGAATAAACTAGCTGCATAACTAATAATACAAGTATAGTAATTGTTCTTTTCATATAGCATAGTATTAAAAGAATCTAGGCGATTTTAACCCTTTTTTGCGTGATACTAATTCAAATCTTAGCATAATTTCATGTGTGCCACTATTATAATTTTGCAATTCGGTTGTGGTATAATCATACGTATAACCTACTAATATTTGCGGTGTGATTTGCAAAGAAAACAATCCACTTACAGAATCTGAGGTACGATAGGATACGCCAAGAGTTAAACAATCATTGAACATAAAGTTGGCCGAAAAATCAGCAATTAACGGTGCACCAGCAACGTATTTAAACAAAGTTGCAGGTTTAAATTTTGTATTGGCGGATAAGTCAAAAACAATCCCTCCAATAAGGTATAAATGCATACGTTGGTTAACAAGATCATCTGCAATATCATCATAATCATATCGTTCACGTGTCATAAAGTTTGGTATCGATAAACCGATGTAATCTCTTTCGCCATGCCAATACAAACCTGCACCAATAACTGGTAAGAATTTGTTGGTAATGTTTTCACGAAACTGAGCATCGGGATCTCTGTAACTCCCTTTTGTCCAATCGATATTTAATACACGTCCGCCCCCTTTTATACCAAACGATAATTTATGAGTTAATCCTGATTGTATGGTGTAAGAGAAATTAGCATCAATGTATTGTTCTTCTGATGGCCCGATTTCTTCACTAACTACAGATAAACCTAGTCCAACACGTTTTCCTAGTGGCGTATCTAAACTAAATGACGCGGTTTTTGGCGCACCTTCAAGACCAACCCACTGGGTTCTGTATATTCCGGTTATGGCCAAATGCCCTAACGAACCGGCATATGCCGAGTTTACAGTTAGTGTATTATACATATACTGTGTATACTGCGGATCTTGCTGTGCCATAGCGCCAAATACAGATAGCATCGTAATGATGGTGAAAATCTTTTTTATATTTTGAATCATAGCCAATTTAATTTTGGTTATTCATTTTATTTTAAATAAAGCCATCCTGAGGTTTTAGCCGAACCATCTCCCAGATCAAGGATGTAGAAATATGTTCCTTCTGGAAGCACTTTCGCAGATCCATCTGCTTTTCCATCCCAAGTGTTATTATATCCCTTTTTATTGTAAATTAAATTCCCCCAACGGTTAAATATCTGAAGGCGATTATCAGGATATTGTGTAATACAATCGATATAAAAAGTATCATTTTGCCCGTCGTCATTTGGAGAAAATTCATTGTAAACTTTCAAGCAATTAGGAGCAATCGTTGCAGTATCCTGATTGTTCGACGGATTGGTATCTATCTGATCCATTTTTATAAAGCTTGCCGTATTTAGATAATCTTTAAAATCTAATACTTTAACATGGATTGTCAATGTTTGGGAACTTCCTGCATTTACACTTGGTATTGTCCAGATTCCTGTAGAGCTGTTGTATGCTCCCAATGTTACAGTAAAACTAGTTACTGAATATCCCTTTGGGAGAACATCCTGTACCTCAACATTTGTTGCTGTTATGCCACCAAGGTTTTCTGCCGTGATTGTAAAGATTACCTCACTGCCCATAGGAACATCAGTTTTATCTACTTCTTTATTTATTGCAATATCTGTTGAAGGGATGTTTATGAATTCGGAATCTTCATCATCTTCACTTTGATCTCCATTGTCATTATTTGGTGTACTGTCTGGATCAAACTGATTACTAGCGGTAACTTGAGCAATATTTTGATAATCGAAACTATCAAGCCCATGCGGATTCTCAACCGTTGCTTGATATGTTAACGTTATACCGCCAACAGGTACCGTTAAATCTACCCATTTTATGATGCTTTTGCTAAATATTCCACCGTTATTGATACCGGTAATATTAGATAATCCAATAGGAATCATATCTTCTACAGCAACTCCTGTAGCTATACTTGGCCCAGCGTTGTTAATTTGTACCGTATAAGTTACGACTTCATTTACATTTGCGTTTTTATTGCTTACTGTTTTCTCTAAACTTAAATCGGCAACAGCCACTTTAATTTGTAAACTGTCATAATCATCTTCTGTAACCACTCCGTTATTTGGCGTAGAGTCGGGGTCAGGCAGATTACTGGCAATTACCTCGGTTATGTTGGTATATTCACCAGCAACTCCAGTTGGCTTATTTACTGTAGTATAAATATCTAAAGATTGATTGGTGCCATTGGTAATAGATCCTACATTCCAAACTCCGGTAATAAAGTCATAAAGGCCACTGGTAGGACTACTAGTAAAATAGGTGAATCCTGGTGGAAGTAAATCTTTAACCACAACACCGGTTGCATCTCCAGGACCATCATTTGTAACGGTTACAGTAAAAATAACTGTTGAACCAACATCATGAGTAGCGTCTTGATTTAATGCTGTTTTACTAATAGATAAATCTGCCATGACAATAACAGGTGTTACCGATATACTATCGTAATCATCTTCGGTAGTAACGCCATTACCTGGTGTACTATTTGGATCTACTTGATCTGAAGTCATTATTTCGGCAATATTAAGGTATTCATTTGCAGCTCCAGTTGGATTTTTCACATACACATTGATTAACAAACTATGACTGTTCCCAGCTAGTATTGTTCCTGGCGACCAAATTCCGTTAACTCGATTATAACTTCCTGAAGTTGCATTATAAAATACATAATCATATCCTGGAGGCAATATATCTTTAATAGTTACACCAGTTGCTGTACTAGGTCCTGAATTGGTTACGGTAATCGAGAAAGTAATTAGAGATCCTGCATTTGGAGTAAGAATATTATTAACTACTTTTTTCTCTAGCGAAAGATCTGCAACAGCAGCAACAGGAATAAGGGTTACGGTAGAAATATCATCTTCGCCTGGAACATTATTATTTGGCGTACTGTTTGGATCTGATTCGTTTGATGCATAAACTTCTGAGGTGTTGGCATAATTTCCAGTATTATTTACTTTTGCAGTAACAAATAAAGATGCTGCGCTATCATTTGTAATGGTTCCAACATCCCAAATTCCAGTCGTGTTAAGATATTGCCCAACTGTTGAGCTATAGGTAATGTATTCATATCCGCTTGGTAGTAAATCAATTACTTTTACGCCAGTTGCTGTTTGTGGGCCACTATTTCTTACCGTAATTTCAAAAGTAACTGTTGAGCCAAATACTGGATTTAAATTGCCTCCTAATACCGTTTTTACAAGAGATAAATCGGCTACAGGGCTAGTAGGAGTAACTACAGCTGTTGCATAATCATCCTCGGTTATATCTCCGTTATTAGGGGTCGAATTAGGATCTGGTAAATTACTCGCTGTAACTTCTGCAACATTTACATAATTACCTGTTGCGTTTACAACGGCTGTAATTTGTAATGTTTGTGAATCTCCATTTACTAAAGATCCAATATTCCATTTTCCGTTATTCTTATTATAAGTTCCCTTGGTAGCTGTAAAACTGCTATAAGTATATCCTGAAGGTAATAAGTCGGTTACCACAACTCCTGCAGTATTTTGAGGTCCACTATTAGTTATAATCACCTCAAAAGTAACCTGATTACCAATTAACTGACTTGATTTGTCTACAGTTTTAGTTAATGATAAGTTTGCCGCCTGATTACTTGGAGTAGTCGTTACAGTCGCATAATCATTTTCTGTTGGTACTCCGTTATTTGGAGTAGAGTTAGGGTCGGGAAGACCTGCTGCAGTTACTTCAGCAATATTTGTATAAACTCCTGTTGGGTTTACAGTTGCTATTATTTGTAGCGTTTCTGATTTTCCGTTAATCAAATTACCAACTGTCCATATTCCTGTTACTGAATCATAAGTTCCTGTAGAAACTGTAAATCCTTTATAACTATATCCTGAAGGCATTAAATCGGTTACTTGTACACCTGTATTGTCTTCTGGCCCATTATTGGTTACTACAACCTCAAAAGTAACTTGAGAACCAACTAAAGGTGTTGGATTGTTTACTTTTTTAGTCAAAGATAAATCAGAAGCCAGAATCGTTGGTATTACTGTTGCCGTTGCATAATCGTTTTCAGTTGGTATTCCGCTATTTGGTGTAGAGTTAGGATCCGGAAGATCTGCTGCTGTTACTTCGGCAATATTAAGATAATCTCCTGTTGGTTTTACAGTTGCTGTAATTTGCAATGTTTCTGATGTACCGTTAGCTAAATTACCAACTATCCATAATCCTGTTGTAGCATTAAATGTTCCTCTTGAAACAGTAAATCCGTTGTAGGTATACCCTGAAGGTAATAAATCGGTTACTTGTACACCTGTATTATCTTGGGGACCATTATTGGTCACTACAATTTCAAAAGTAACTTGCGAGCCAATTATTGGTGATGGATTGTTTACCGTTTTTGTTAATGATAAATCCGAAGACTGTCTTACTGGGATTATAGTTGCCGTTGCATAATCGTTCTCTGTTGGCACTCCATTATTTGGTGTAGAGTTAGGATCAGGAAGACCAGCTGCAGTTACTTCAGCAATATTAAGATAATCTCCTGCGGCTTTTACAGTTGCTGTAATTTGCAATGTTTCTGATTTTCCGTTGATTAAATTACCAATAATCCATAATCCAGTTGTCGGATTATAAGTTCCTGTCGAAATTGTAAATGCATTATAGGTGTATCCATCTGGAATCAAATCGGTTACTTGTACACCTGTATTATCTTGAGGACCATTATTGGTTACTATCACTTCAAAAGTAACTTGTGAACCAACTAAAGGTGTTGCATTATTAACCGTTTTAGTTAATGATAAATCTGTAAAAGGCTGAATCGGATTAATAAACACGCTATCTTCATCATCTTCATTCTGATTACCGTCATCATTATTTGGTGTACTGTCAGGATCAGGCAAATCACTTGCTGTAACCTGAGTTGTATTTAAATAAGTTCCTGTAGGTAGAACTTTTGCATCAATAATAAGAGATTCTGAAACTCCCGTATCAATACTACCAACATTCCAAAAACCTGTAACATCATCATAAAGACCAGCAGATGAGCTATAGTTTGTAAATTCGTATCCAGAAGGTAACAAATCTTGTACTTGAACCCCTGTAGCATTGTTTGGTCCACTATTAGTAATAATAAGTTCAAAAGAAATTTGACTTCCTATCAATGGAGTTGAATTTCCTGCAACTACATTTTTAATCAAAGACAAATCTGCAGATGGGCCAATAAAGGTAATTTTGGCATTAGCTTCATCATCTTCACTCTGATCACCATCATCATTATTAGGTGTACTATCAGGGTCAAGTAAATCACTTGCTGTTACCTGAGCCGTATTTAAATAATTCCCTGTAGGGTTTACAGTTGCATTAAAAGTAAGGCTTGTAGTTCCTCCATTAGGTAATATTAGGTTTTTCCACTCAAGTGTTGCATTAGCTACCTGATATGTTCCGCCACTGGATACTGATCCCGGAACCAATGTATAGCCAACCGGAATAACATCTTGTACACTTACTCCAGTGGCATTCCCCGGGCCTTTATTTACAAGAGTGAGGGTAAAACCTACTACATCGCCAGCAGCTGCACTTGTAGGCAATACTGCTTTACTAAGTTCTAAATCTGCCATTTTTAAAGTTATAGAAGCATCATCCATATCATCCTCTGGCAATCCGTTACCAGGAGTACTATCTGGATCAAGCTGACGCGCAGTTTTAATCTCGGCAATATTTTTATAATTGGCAGCAGTTGCCACATTAACCTTTGCAGTAATTTGAAGCGAAATAGAGTTTCCATTATTAAGATTCCCTATATTCCAGATTCCAGTACTATTGTTATATTTGCCAGCACCATTGTCGCTCACGTAAGTATATCCTATAGGCAATTTATCAAGAACAGTTATTCCGCTACCGTTATTAGGACCACTATTGGTAACACTAATAGTGAATACTACATTATCATTGATACTTACTACTGTAGGTGAAACTGATTTGGCAAGCGATAAATCGACAATGTCTAGTATTATAGCAGCTGAATCCTGATCATCTTCACTAGGTATATGATTATTTGGCGTACTATCTGGGTCAAATTGATCTGAAGCAACAATCTCGGCAACATTTACATAAGATCCTGTTGAATTGATAGTCGCTTTAAAAGTTAAGTTTATTCTGCCTCCATTAGGAACCATTAGATTAGACCATAAAATCGTATTATCACCAATATTGTACTGACCAGCCAGATTAACAGAACCCGGTACTATGGTATAACCAATAGGAAGATAATCGCGAACCGCTACACCTGTAGCATCGACTGTACCACCCAGTGAATTGTTATTAAAAATCTGAACATTAAAGGTCACAACATCACCTGCACTTCCTTTAGTAGGCGTAACCGTTTTAGTTAATTCAAGATCAGCAACGGCAAGAATAGTTAGTGTAACAGTATCTATAGAAACGGCACAATTGCCATTAGTCACAGTCCATTGTAACACATAAGTTCCTGAGATCGTTCCTGCAATTGCAGTTGTTGGAGATGTATTATCATCAAACCCAATTACTGTTGGACCAGAAACCTGAGTCCAAACTCCAGTTCCTACAGTTGGTGGAACAGCATTTAAATTTACAGGCGAAAATTGTGGTATGATCTGGTCTGGACCAGCATTAGCCGTTGATGGTAATTGATATATTGTAATTTTAACAGAATCCTGAGAGATACATCCGTTTAAATTAAGAGTCGTAGTTGTCCATAAAAACTCATACGTTCCAGGAATCAATCCTAGCATTAAGGATTTTTCGTTATTAGGTGATGCAATAGTGGCTATATTAGGACCACCAGGAGCTTGTGTCCAAGTTCCTAAACCTGAAGTTACAGCGACTGCATTCATAGTAGCAAGCGTAACATCACATAACTCTTGATCAGGGCCAGCATTGGCAATAGATGGAGGTATGTCATTAAAAGTTATCTGAACAGTATCTGAGGTAGGCTGGCATAAAGACGGATTAGTAAATGGCCCGTTTGTTACTGTCCAGGTTAAAATATATGTTCCTAAGGTTGTAATATTTGATAAAGTAGTTACAGGGCTGTTTGGGCTATCTATTACCACAGCGCCCACAGAGGGATCATCTGTTGCATTGGCAAAAGACCACGTTCCGATACCTACAGTAGGTGGTACTGCAGCAGTTTTATACGTTGTCTGACAGGCAGCGGTATCATCAGGGCCTGCATTTGCAGTGCTTGGTGCAGCATTCATCTCTATTCGAACAATATCAGATAATGTTCGGCAGCTATTACTCTCAAATACCCATTCTAAAATATAAAGTCCTGGTACCGTTAAACCTGAGACTGTACTTTGTGGAGCAGTAGGAGTATCAATAACAGCTACGCTTCCTGAAGGTTGATAAGCAAAACGCCATTGAGCCAAGCTAACATCGGGAGGAGGGATGTTTCCAGCTAAAGTAGTAGTACCGCCAACATCCTGAATACATAAAATTTGATCTGGTCCTGCATTTGGATCTACACTGGCTCCGCTAAAAATAGTAATATTTACGGAATCTGATGATCCTGCACAAACTGAACTGTCAGGAAAAGTAATACCATTAGTCATATAAGTAAAAACATAACTATTACCAGGTACAACAGTAGCATTTGCGATATAGCTATCTGGTGGAGATTGAGTAATGACAACATCATTTACGTTTCCGGTTGTACTGGTAAGAACCCAGGTTCCGTTAGAATTATTATTTCCTATAAGTTGTACACTGGTTACATCGCAATATGACTGATCAGATCCAGCATTTGCAGCAGGAGAAACGACAACAGTCATATCATCAAAACTACCTGAACATAAATAAATATTTTTTGCCAAAATAGTCCATCTAAAAATATAAGTACCCGCTACAAGTCCATTAATAACAGTATTTCGATTAGATGGATTTACGATATTTGGTTGATTAGGTGCTCCTGTAAGTAAAGTCCATTGTCCGCTTTCAAAAAAGCTATCATAGCTATTTCCAGCCATGGTAACACTAGTGTTGTTACAAACATATTGATCTGGCCCTGCTACAGCAGTATGAGGAGGAATCCCCACGGATACTGTTACATCATCAAAGGCAACACCACAAACATCAGCATTTATAGTCCATCTAAATATGTAAGATCCACTATAAGTAAAGGTAAAAACAGCATTTGGATCATGCTCATCGCTTATGCTATAGTTTCCGGGACCTGAAATTCTTGTCCAAGTTCCAACACCACCACTACTGGCTGTTGCAGCCATCGTAATTACTTTTCCACATATTTCCTGATCTGGTCCAGCATTAGCTTCTGGAGGAGTATCTGCAATAGTTACAGAAACACTACTTTTGTTAGGGTCGCATAGTCTAGTAGACGTTTCAATAGCCCATGTAAAAACGTACGTTCCATTTCCGGGAACAGTTACCATTGTATTAGGATCGTTTGGATTAGTAATTACAACTCCAGTCGTAGGAGTTACAGTCCAGGTTCCAGTTTCTGTTAGAGTAGGCGTATTACCACCAAGATTAAAAGTACTGGTGCCAGAAGGATAACAAGCATTAGGACCTGCATTAGAATTTGACGGAGCGAGAGCGTTGTTTGTTGTAATCGTAACTAAATCAGAAATTGATGCACTACAGGCTGGACCTGGATGAAGATAAGATACTGTCCATTGAAATACGTATGCAGATGAAGTTGTTGCAAAACCTGTAACAACAGCATTAGGATCATTAAGACTAGAAAATATAACTATATTAGGGCCTGATACCTGACTCCATTCTCCGACTTCACCACTCAGTGGAGGTGAGGCAGCCAGAGTTACTTGAGAGTTTGCACAAACTACCTGATCGAGTCCTGCATCGATTGTACCAAGGTTACTTGCCGAAACATATATTGTTACTGTAGCCACAGAAAAACCACATGTTGCACCACCACCTTTTGTTATATATTCAAAAACGTATGATCCAGGAATAAGACCGCTTATTTGTGTATCTACAGCAAAATTATCTGCAATAACCGCGGTATTGGGGCCACTTAACTGGCTCCAAAAGTGCATACCATCATCGGTTGCTACTCCAGATAACGTTGTTGTTGTGTCTCCACAAGGCAAACTCACGTTTGAACCTGCATTTGAAGGTATTGCAGCCCCTGAAACTAAGATAGATAACGAATCAAATCCGAAATCACAATTTACAGGAGATCCATTTTGGCTCCTAATAAACTCCACACTATATTCTCCCGAAGAAGTAAGGGTAAGGGTCAAAGAATTTCCAATATCTTGCAAAGCAGTAGGGAATGGGCCTAATGGCGAAGTACTTGGGCCACTTACAATCCTGTATTGATTTACGCCTGTTCCTGTAACCGTAAGGGGAATCGTAAATACGGTTGCATTACAACTACCCACCAGATCATTACCATTATTAGCTACAATAGTTCTTGATGCCCCATTATACTGCACATTATAATCTTTGGTAAAAACACAACCTGTGTTATTATTAGTTAGTGTATATCTAAATTTATAAGGATTTCCTGCATTTGATATATTAGTAACTAATGTTGTAGAATTAGTAGGGGAAACAATCATAGCACCAGGATCTCCCGCTATTTGTGTCCAAAGCACAGTTTCACCAGTATACAAAGGCGTTTGCGCTATAAGCGTAACCTGAGTAATGGTATTATTACAGAAATATATATTTTCATCACCACCTGGCAAAGTAGTTACATTTTGCGTTGCAGCAGGAACTGTAATCGTAACCAAATCATTTCCAGATGCACATGGTCCTGTAACAGACCATCTAAAAGTATAGATACCTTGAACAAGGTTAGATACTTGAGTTTTATTAGAGTTTGGAGTACCAATTGTTGGCGTATTAGGTCCACTTACAAATGTCCATAAACCAACTTGTCCGTTTATGTTACATCCTCCGTAAGACCCCGTAAGATTTGTAGTTTGTGTTGTAGTGTAGCAATTACTCAAGACTTGATCTGTACCAGCAGTAACTGGAGTAACTCCACCATAATTAGTAACTGTAATTTGTGATGAAGTTCGGCATCGTTGCCCTGGCGAATATTCAGGACCTTCTATAACCCACTCAAGAGTACTTGTACCACAACTAGTTTGTGGTAATGTAATCGTTGACGTAGGTAGGTTTGGAAAATTAATTACAACTCCAGCATTATTAGCCCCTACTATGTCCCAAAATCCAGTTTCGCCTGAATTTTTTGGTGCATTTGCCATAATCGTAAGTGTTCCGTTACCGTTAGGACAACTAGATATATTATTACCAGCATTTGCAATTGTAATGGGTTGTACATTAACAACTTTGTCCTGATAAGTTGCTATTCCGTCACCGCAAGTTGCGCTATATCTAAAAATATAAGTATTGCCACCAGTATAACCACCAACTGTTGTTGTTGGGCTATTAGGAGAGTCTATAACTACCGTAGGGCCCGATATTTGTGTCCACAACACATTGCCAGTAATAGGAGATGGAGAGTTTCCGGAAAGGATTAAAGAATCTGTTGCACATATAGTGACATTAAGTACACCAGCATTTATAGAACAGTTTTGACTAAATGAATTTATAGAATATAAAAAAACGATAAGTGTCGCTAGAATATTTTTTTTTAAAGAGTCCCTAAATAGTATAGATTGTTCCATAGGCTAAAATTAATAGACAGGCAGTTAAACGATCGTATTAAATAATATTAATGGGGGGCTGGTGCACTTTCTAAAAAAGATAATATTCAGATAGATGCTAAACTCAAATTTACAAAATAAATTCAGAAATTATTTTTTTATTTGGTTGCAAATTCTAAAATGAAACAACATATTTATTGTTTTTTTGCAGTATTAGAAGAACTTTAATACCCAACTTTTGCACCTGATCCCATTTTTATAAAGTTTGAAAACTGCCTTAAATGCAAAAAACCTGCGAATCCTTGGATTTGTAGGTTTTAACACGTTTTTCGGGTTTTTTGAAAAGATTGATAAAGTTGCCTTTTTTACTTCTTTTCCCCTTTTCGTGGGGAGAGCAGGATTCGAACCTTAAGCCATAAACCCTTGCCTATACTGCATTTATTCTTTTTTTTAACCTGAGTTGCCACGAAGTTGCCATAAAAATAAAACTCTCAATTTTTTAAGGCTAACCAGTTATTTTTAGTTATTTGAATTGTATTTTTACTGCTACTCTTCTTTATGCTGTAAGTATAAGGTTTAATTTGTGAAATTGATTGATTTGTCCTATTTTTTAATTGTATTCAATCTCGAAATAATTTAGAGTTGATTTATAATTGTCGTGAGCAGTAAGACAGGTATCCATCAGATATTCTTTTACGTTATTCCATTCCTGAAGTCCTCCATAATAAAAAAGTTTAAGCTGTTCATCAGTTAGTTAGTTAGTTAGTTAGTTAGTTAGTTAGTTAGTTTTACTGTTTGAAATTTTTTTAGATTGTTTAAGTAGTTTTTTTGGCAGAGAAATTATGAAAAGAACTATTATATTCTGCCTGCTTTTAATTTCACGGCCGGGTGTTTTAGAAGTACTAATATAAAATTTAAATCCAGAAAAGTTTAAAATTATTTTACTGCTTCAGGTAATCCAGAAGCAGATTTCATAAGATTTTTATAAGTTGTGAATTATGATTTTTATAGACTTTATGCTTCTTTCATGGCAGCGGGCAGCGGTAAGAGTATAGGATTTTATAAGAGAAAAATATGTTTTCTTTCTTTTCATTACTAATATGGATGTGCTAACTTAGCGTGGAGTTCTAGTTAAGGACAAAATCTTAACTTTAGACCATGAAAGAAAATCGTAAAAATTACGACCGCATTTTCAAAGAGAAAGCAGTCCAATTAAGTTATGAAAGAGATAATATCTCTCTACTTGCCAAGGAACTAGGTATAACAGCTGCTTTGCTTTATAAGTGGCGCCAAGATTTTCAAGAATTTGGAACGGGAAGTTTTCCTGGAAAAGGCAATTTAAAACTAAGTCCGGAACAAGAAAAAATTCATGAACTTGAAAAAAAATTAAAAGAAGCAGAATTAGAACGTGATATCTTAAAAAAAGCAATAAGCATCTTTTCCAAGGGAGGTTGATGATTTATCTTTTCATAAAAGACCATGAAAAAATATATTCGATTGAAAAGATGTGCAAAGTTTTAGCAGTAAGCAACAGCAGTTACTATAAATGGAAAAAACAGATTGTTTCAGAAAGGTAAAAACGAGTGATTTTAATAAAAGAAGCAATAACTTCAATATATTTTAATACTAAACAGCGATATGGAAGTCCAAGAATTACTTTAGAACTTCAAAATATAGGATATCAAATATCTAGAATAACAGTCGCTAAATACATGAAGCAATTAGGTTTGTACAGTAAATTGAGTAAAAAATTTAAAGTAACAACCAATTCAAAACATAATCATTTTGTTGTTCCAAATATCTTAAAAAGAGAATTTACAGTGAAAGAACCATCTAAAGCTTGGGTTTCAGATATAACTTATATTCAAACAAAGGACGGATTTTTGTATCTCACAATTATTTTGGATTTGTTCGATAGAAAAATAATTGGCTGGAGTCTAAGCAATGGTTTGAGTACTAAACAAACTACAGTAGCAGCTTGGAAAATGGCACTTAAAAATCGAAAAATTACAAATGAATTAATATTCCACTCCGACAGAGGAATTCAATATGCTAATAAAAGCTTTACTAATATGCTTGACTCTTTTAAGACTGTCACTAGAAGTATGAGCCATAAAGGAGATTGCTGGGATAATGCTGTTGCAGAAAGTTTTTTCAAATCACTAAAAACAGAATTAATTTATGGAAATAAACTAATTACTAAAGAACAAATGGAACTTGAAATTTTTGAATACATCGAAATTTGGTACAATAAAAAAAGAAGGCACTCTGCTTTGAACTATAAAACTATTGAAGAATTTAATAAATTAACTAATTACAAAAATGTAGCTTAACTTTTTCTCTACTTTTTGTTTGCATATCGAATACCTCTTTACTGTATTTCTAGATAGGGATAAGTAGCTACTTATAAATAACTTACTTTTTCCATTACAATAGAATTTAATTACTTTTCTAATTTTACTCATGTCTGTTATTTTGTTTGGCATAATCCGTGTTTTTTTAACGAATGTATGGTTCTAACAACATGAAAAAGCTAGTAGTTTTTAATGATCAATTTACCCCGAAAAATGGTGGTCAATTTACACTGGAAACTGGTGGTCAATTTGACCGGTTTTTCCAATTTTTAGTATACGTATTAATGAAAAGACTACTGATATGGTGAAATTGCAACAAATGAGGTAGTGTTTTGACACAAAAGAACACCATAAGGTAATGGGGTTTTAAGGATATTTGTAAATGTAATTTCTTGTAGAATTTTTAATAATGAAAAATAAAGTATTTTTTCAACAATCATTCTAATTTAACTTGTTGATTATATATTAAATCATTAATTATTTTGAATGTTAGTTAATATACTTAAAACTGAATTGACTAATTTGATCAAACAAGTATAATAAGCTTTTCTGAAAAAGGAATAATTATGTAATAAATCAAATTTGCTAGAAGAAAAAAAATACTATCAAATAGAATTGGTAAAATAATAACTTGGTTAGTTTTTAGACTGGGGAGTTTTATAGTCTCCCTGGTTTATTGAATTATTAGTTAAAAATTGAAAATGACACAAAAAATATAATAGTTGCTTTACTTCTCAATTGTAATCTCTGGATTTAGTCAAAGTAAAAAGAATAGTTATTAAGTAGTTTTACCTGACGGTAAAATAAAATGTAAGTTAGTGAAAATGTCCCTAAGGGTATTGTTTAAATGGTTATTAATAAAATGGTTATAATATTATATGTAAGATTTTTACTAAAATTAAATGAAAATTTAAGTACTGATTTCGAAATCAAAAGTGTGAGAAAATCTACTTTTGATGAAACTTGGGGTCAGTTTTGGGGAGAAAAAAACATCGGAAACCACTACAATCAATTAGTGGTAGAAATACAGAAAAAAAGTGGAAAACAAACGCAAATTGGAGATTAAGTTTTTATGAAGCATAATCTAACTAAATTATATGAAATAGCCATTAATAAGTTGTTTGTTGCAAACAAAGGCGGATAAATAAAAAGACAATATTATACGATTTATTACAAATAATTTTTACATGTATGAAAAGAAATAAAATATACTTAAGTCTAATTACCGGATTGGTATTAGCATCCTGCGCTACTAAACAGTACGAAAAAACTGATGATGGTGTAATTGTAAACATAAGTCATTCTAAAGAATTAGCATTAAGTAAATTACGCTTGCAGGTTTTAGGGAATGATTTGATACATGTGTCTGCGACAGCAGATAACGCATTTTCAAAAGATTCCAGTTTAATTATTGTGCCTAATATTGGGACTGTTCCGTTTCAGGTTACCGAAGTAAAAGATTCTATCAAATTAGCTACTGAAACTTTAAATGTTATGATTTCGTCAAAAGATGGAGGTATTAAGTTTAAAGATAAAAACGGAAAAATTATTTTGGCAGAAAGATCTGGTGGAGGTAAAACATTTAGTCCAATAGAAGTTGAAGGAACTAAGGGGTATACAATTCGTCAAATTTTCGATTCGCCAAAAGATGAAGCTTTTTATGGTTTAGGACAACATCAATCAGACGAGTTTAATTACAAGGACAAAAGCGAAGAATTATTTCAATACAATACTAAAGTTTCGGTACCATTTATTGTTTCAAATAAAAATTATGGTCTTTTATGGGATAGTTATTCATTAAGCCGTTTTGGAGACAGTCGTCCTTATGAGCAATTAAATGCTGTTTTTAAATTATTCGATAAAAATGGTGAGCCTAATAACTTAACAGGTACTTATGTTACGCCAGATAATGGAAAAATAGAACTAGTTCGAAAAGAAGCATCTGTTTTCTTTGAAGATATTAAAAGTTTTAAAAATTTACCAGAAAATTTTCCTTTAAAAAACGCTAACGTTACTTATGAAGGTGATATTGAAGCGCCACAAAATGGAGAATATAAATTTACTTTATATTATTCAGGTTATGTTAAAGTGTATTTGAACAATCAATTAGTAGTTCCAGAGCGTTGGAGAACAGCTTGGAATCCTAATAGCTATAAGTTTTCTATGCATTTAGAAGCTGGTAAACGAGTTCCTTTACGAATAGAATGGAAACCAAATGGAGGAACATCCTATTGCGGATTAAGAGTAAGAACACCTCAATTAGTTGAAGAGAAAAGCAATCAAGTGTGGTGGAGTGAAATGAACAAAAAATTAGATTATTTTTTTGTTCATGGTAATTCTATGGATGAGGTAGTCAAAGGATATCGTACCCTAACAGGAAAAGCTCAAATTATGCCAAAATGGGCAATGGGTTATTGGCAAAGCCGTGAACGATATAAAACCGAAGATGAAGTTTTAAGCAATTTAAAAGGATTCAGAGATCGTAAGATTCCTATTGATAATATTGTACTAGATTGGAATTACTGGGAAGAGGATTCTTGGGGAAGCCATAAATTTGATCCAAAACGTTTTCCTGATCCAAAAGCGATGGTAGATTCTATCCATGCGATGAATGGAAAAATGATGATTTCGGTATGGCCTAAGTTTTATAAAACAACAGAACATTTTAAAGAATTTGACCGAAAAGGATGGATGTATCAACAAGCCATAAAAGATAATGTTCGTGACTGGGTTGGTCCTGGTTATGTAGGTTCTTTCTATGATGCTTATTCGGGTGGTGCACGAAAACTATTTTGGAAACAAATTTATGAAAATTTATATCCAACAGGAATTGATGCCTGGTGGATGGATGCCAGTGAACCAAATGTTCTAGATTGTACGGATATGGACTATCGTAAAGAACTGCAAGGGCCAACAGCTTTAGGATCAGCAACAGAATATTTCAATACTTATGCTCTGATGAATGCCGAAGCCATTTATAATGGGCAACGTAGTGTAGATCCAAATAAACGTGTGTTTTTATTAACCAGATCTGGTTTTGCAGGATTACAACGCTATTCAACAGCAACATGGAGTGGTGATATTGCAACACGTTGGGAAGATTTGAAAGCACAAATTTCGGCAGGTTTAAACTTTGCCATTAGTGGTATTCCATATTGGACTATGGATATTGGTGGATTCTGTGTTGAAGATCGTTATGTGGCAGCTCAAACGGAATACGATAAAAATGGAAAAGAAAATGCCGACAATAAAGAATGGAGAGAATTAAATACACGTTGGCATCAATTTGGTGTTTTTGCACCATTATATAGATCACATGGGCAATTCCCTTATCGTGAACCATGGAATATAGCTCCTAAAGGACATCCTGCATATGAGTCCATTTTGTTTTATGATAATTTGCGTTATAGATTAATGCCTTATATCTACACCATGGCAGGGATGACCCATTTTGACGATTATACTATTATGCGTCCTTTAGTAATGGATTTTTCTAACGATAAAAACGTTGTAAATAGTAATGATCAATTTATGTTTGGTCAAAATTTTATGGTTTGTCCAGTTTATAAATATGGAGATCGCAAAAGAAATGTATATTTTCCTGCAGGAACTAATTGGTATGATTTTAATACAGCTAAATATATTAAGGGCGGACAAACTTTATCTGTAGACGCACCATACGGTCGCATTCCATTATTTATTCCTGAAGGTGCTATTATTCCAGTAGGACCAGAAGTACAATATACTGATGAAAAACCAGCAGATACTATTATTCTCTATGTATATAAAGGAAAGAACGGAAGTTTTAATTTATATGAAGATGAAGGTGTAAATTATAATTATGAAAAAGGATTCCATTCTACTATTGCATTCAATTATAATGAAACAAACGGTGTTTTAACTATTGGCGAGCGAAAAGGAGAATTTAAAGGAATGTTAAAAAACCGAAAATTTGTCATTGTTCCCGTGAGTAAAGAAAATCCTAAAGCATTTGTATATGATGTTCAAGGGCAAGTAGTTAATTATGATGGTCACCAACAAACTATTACATTAAAATAATTACAAAACCATAAAGTAAAAATAATCTAAATGAAAAATAAAATAATCACTTTATCCATTTTTTCAATGTTACTGTTTTCGGGTTATCAAGTTAATTCTCAAACAGTCAAAAGTAAAAAAATGAAACCAACAATAATCACAGTAAAATCGTTAACTTCAAAATACGATGCCCAAATAGACAAATTGATTACTCAAATGACACTGGAGGAAAAAATAGGAATGTTGCATGGCAATAGCATGTTTTCTACTGGTGGTGTAAAACGTTTGGGAATTCCGGAATTGAAAATGGCCGATGGTCCTTTGGGTGTTCGTGAAGAAATTTCACGTGATAGTTGGGCTCCTGCCGGATTAACAAATGATTTTGCAACTTATTATCCCGCTGCAGGTGCTTTGGCTGCGACTTTTAATCAAGAGATGGCTTATACTTTTGGGAATAGCGTTGGGCAAGAATAGCGTGCCAGAGATAAAGATATGTTGCTTTCACCAGCTATAAATATTGTGAGAACACCACTTGGAGGAAGAACGTATGAGTACATGACGGAAGATCCTTTTTTTAATAAAAAATTAACAGTACCAATGGTAATTGGTTTACAAGATAATGATGTAATGGCTTATGTTAAACATTTTGCAGCCAATAATCAAGAAACCAATCGGGATTTTTACGATGTTCAAATGGATGAACGTACCCTTCGTGAAATTTATTTACCAGCATTTGAAGCTTCCGTAAAAGAAGCAAAAGCATACAGTATAATGGGCGCCTACAACAAGTTTAGAGGCGAATATTTATGTGAAAACGATTATATGCTCAACACCATTTTGCGAGAGGAATGGGGCTTCAAAGGCGTTGTCGTTTCCGATTAGGTTAAAATGATAGTAATCGATACATGAGGTATGAAAATAAATTATTACTTCCATGTTTTTATCCTTTACTTGGATGAATTTAGAAGTGTTTTATTTAATTAAATCATATAAAAAAATGAAATAATGGAAGTATATTTATATCTGAATGAGTCTTAATAAAAAGTCCAAAATTTAATTGATTTGTAAATTTTTTTATTATAGAAATTAAAGAATATTAATAATTTTTTAGCTATCCAAAAGTTGAAATAAACTATTTTACATGAAAAAAAATAAAGGATTCTTATACTTATTAAGTACAGTATTTTTGATAGTTACTTTTCAAAGTGTTTTTGGACAGTCTCCCTATGTTTTTCATCATTTAGAAACTAATGAAGGTCTCTCCAATAATAATGTCAGGTCTGTTCTAAGGGATAGTTACGGATTTCTTTGGCTAGGTACAGAGTCTGGACTAAATAGATACGACGGATATGGATTTAAGGTTTATAAAACGCATTCAGGTGTAACTAATGCTCTGTCTTCAAATAATATACTTGAATTGCAGGAAGATGATATGGGTAATATCTGGATAGACTTTGGGTACTCTTACATGGTATATAAAAGAGATAAAGATTCCTTTTCAGATACAAAAGTGTTGTTGCTTAATCTGGGGATAGAGTCGGAGTTTAATGCTAAAGTTTTTGTTGATAAAAATCGTAATCTCTGGGTGCTAAACAAAAAGAAGGTGTTTTTTTATAATATTAAGAAAAAAAAGACTTCTGTATTCCAATTAAAGACTCCTTTAAAAGAGGAAATTTCTGTTGCTGATAATGGTAAATTTCTGTACGCAATTCAATATAATTCAGGGGTTTTCTGGAAAATGGATAAAAATTCCGGAGCTTTAACCTTTATAGAATTACCTGACTTTATAAAACAGAATGCTGTTAATGCTGCCAATACAGTTTACATAGATGGTAATAATGGGCTGTGGATTTGTTCGGATAAAAGTGAACAGGTTTTTTACAAAAAGAATTCAGTTGAAGAGTGGAAAAGATTAGAATTGCCTTCAAAATTAAAAACCGAAGCCAATCATATAACAAGTATTATCGAAAATCAGCCGGGACAAATCTGGGTAGGAACAGACCACAAAGGATTGTTTATCTACGACAAAGGAAAAGATTTGTTTAAAAATGTAGTATCTGATCCATGGGGCGAAGGCCTATCATCGAACAGTATAAAGTGTCTGTACAAAGACAACAATGAGACTGTCTGGATTGGATACAATAAAAAAGGACTTTCATTTTATCATGAAAGCTTCCGGAATTTTATCAATTTTCGATATCCTGAATGTTCTGACATCATGTCTATAATGGAAGACTATCATGGAAATATTTGGTTAGCAACAGATGGTAACGGATTATATATAAAAGAAAAAAACTCAGGAACCATTAGGAAACTCCCGATTCCAAACATTGCGATAATATCTATACTGGAAGACAGGAAGAATCGTATTTGGATTGGGACCTATCAAAAAGGACTTTTTTGTTATGAAAATGGCAAAATGATCCAGTATACTACAAAGAACAGTAAACTGACCAGTAATAGTATTTGGAATTTAAAAGAAGACAGGTATGGAAATCTGTGGATAGGATCATTAGGTGGAAAAATTCAGGTATTACAATCAGACTCGGATAATTTTAATGCTGTGATTACGCCATTTGATGATATTGTTTATGCGTTGGATATGTTTTATGATGGTGGTGATAAAATGTATGTTGGTACTGTATTTGGCCTTTTGGTAATTGATATTACGAATTACAAAAAGACTTTATATCTTGGCAATAAGAAAGGAAATCAAACTTTCCCCCAAGGTCTGATTGCAAATGTATATAAAGATAAACGTGGTATTATATGGTTAGGTGGTAGTGAAGGACTGATTATCTGGAATCAAAAAAAGGACACTATTTATTCTTTTGATAAGGAAAATGGATTATGTGATAATTCAATTAAAGGGATAACAGAAGATAATCTCAATAATATTTGGGTAACAACAAGTAATGGGCTTTCAATACTTACTGTTAGGCCAGTATCAAATGGAGGATTTTCTTTTTCAAGTAAAAATTACTCGGTCAAAGATGGCCTTATGAATAATTTTTTTAATGACCGCGCTGTCTGCAAACTACAAAATGGAGATATTCTGCTTGGTAATGTAGAAGGATATACTATTTTGAATCCGAATAAAATGTCTGAAAAAGACCAATCTACACCAAAAGTTATATTTACTGAATTGACAGTGGGCAATAATACTATTCAGGTAGACTCCTACTATGATGGACGCAAGTTTCTCGATCAGCCAATGCAATTAACTTCCGAGTTAAATTTCAGGCATGATGATAAACTTATTTCCTTGCAGTTTACAACAGGAAATTTATTGAGTGCTGATAAAGTGAAATATATTTATCAAATTGAAGGCTTTGATACACATTGGCTACCTACTCAAAAAAATAAAATAGTAATATCTTCACTTCCAACCGGTAATTACAGACTTTTAATAAAAGCGCGTAATGGTGATGGTGTTTGGAACAATGTCCCTACAGAATTATTTATAAATGTAATGCCTCCTTTCTATTTTTCGATTTGGGCTTTTATCATATATGGAATTTTAATTATTAGTGCAGTGACATTTTATATTCGCAGAACAAAAGAAAAGCATCTTATAGAACTGGAACAGCATCGTATGCAGGTTGATCATGAGAAGGAAATACATATTAATGAGATAAAATTAAGGTTTTTTACCAATATCAGCCATGATTTGCGTACGCCGCTTACGCTCATTATTACCCCTTTGCAGATTTTATTGAAAGATGCAGCCAACGAAAGCATGAGAAAAAAGCTGAGTGTAATGTATAGAAATGCACAACAGCTAATGGCATTAATAAACTCATTGCTTGATTTTCATAAACTGGATGTTGGTGTAGAAAGGCTGAATTTAAAGTCCGGTGATTTTGTTAGTTTTATTAATGAAATTTACACTTCATTTTGTGTTTATGCAGAAGAGCGTAATATTAATCTATTGTTGTTCACAGATATAGAAAGTTTAACAATGTCATTTGACCGGGATAAAGTTCAAAAGATACTTACAAACATACTTTCAAATGCATTCAAGTATACTCTGGATGGAGGTACAATCCGAATCCATATAAAACAAGTAAATGATACTGTTTCTGTAAGTGTTTCTGATACAGGATCTGGCATTAGCAACAAAGAAAAAGAACATATTTTTGAACGGTTTTATCAGGCTCAGCAGGAACAGGAAAAAACCGGAGCAGGTATAGGATTACATATTGTACATGAATATGTCAATCTTCACGGAGGAACAATAAATGTTACAGATAATGTGCCGCAGGGTAGTATTTTTACCTTCCGGATCCCAATTAGAATGGCTGATTTAGATACAGTAGAAGAATATTCAACAGAAAATCTTTTAAACGAATTTGCTATTGAAGAAGATGAAGGAATAAATATCATTACAGATAAAAAAATATTATTATTTGTAGATGACAACAATGATTTTTGTGAATTTATTAAAGATAATCTTGAAGATGAATATTATGTAATAACTGCCAATAATGGAGAAGAGGCCCTGCAATTGCTGCATAAGTTTAATGTAACCATTATTGTAAGTGATGTAATGATGCCTGTTATGAACGGAATAGAACTTTGCAGACAGATAAAAACTAATATTTATTGGTCTCATATTCCGGTTATCCTATTGACGGCACGTACCGCCGAAGAACATGTAATGGAAGGCTTGGAACTAGGCGCTGATGATTATATAACCAAACCTTTTAATTTTATTTTGCTAAAACTGCGCATTCAAAAATTTGTAGAATGGACAGAGAAAAGTCATGTCTCGTTTAGTCAGAAATTAGATGTCTCTCCTGCAGAAATTACTATAACCTCTTTGGATGAAGCCCTGATAGCCAAAGCTATTAAGGTAGTAGAGGAACATATAAGCGACATTGAGTTTTCTGTTGAAGCCCTTAGTATAGCTTTAGGTCTAAGCCGTAGTCATTTATACAAAAAGTTAATTGCCATTACCGGTAAAGGGCCAATCGAATTTATTCGAACCATACGATTAAAACGTGGACGCCAGCTTCTTGAAAAAAGCCAAATGCAAATTGCCGAAATAGCATATGAAGTAGGGTTTAATTCCCCAAAAAGATTTGCCAAGTACTTTAGAGAAGAATTTGGTTCTTTACCTTCGGAATATCTACGCATATATAAACAGCAATAATATTTGTTGAGAGGAATTATTAAATGCCTAATCCTAAAAAAGTGATATAGGATTAAATAACAAATACAACTACAATTTTAAAGAGTAGTAAGCTTAGGTTTACTACTTTTTTTTGATACTGCTTATTTTTAACCTAGTCAATGAATTATACTATTTCCAAATCTTATAGACATAATTTCAGATTGATTTATAAATGTATTTGATAGTATAGGTTTCATTTAATACAATTGGCGCACTTTTTCAATACAAAAGGAAACATTGTATGGTATTGTTTTGTTGTTATTTTGTTTAGAAGAAACCATTTATAACTATTTGACCAATTTTTAAATTATGAGAAAAAAAATTAGGCCTATTTTGGCCTTCCTTGTTTTACTTGTTCAGACCGTTGCTTTGGCGCAAGCCCAAAATCCAATAATTTTTGCTGATGTGCCTGATATGTCTATGATCAGGGTTGGTAAAAATTATTATATGAGCAGTACCACGATGCATATGAACCCGGGTGTGCCCATTATGAAATCTACAGATCTTGTCAATTGGAAAATCATTAACTATGCCTACGATACTTTGGCAGACTTGCCGGCGCTAAATTTGACAGATGGAAAAAACATCTATAGCAGAGGTTCATGGGCAAGTAGTCTGCGCTACCATAACGGTATGTATTATGTAACCACTTTTGCACATGACACACCAGGTGAAACCTATATTTTTAAAACAAAAGATATAGAAAAAGGAAACTGGCAAAGAGTTTCTTTTAAGCCATCCCTCCATGACCATTCCTTGTTTTTTGATGATGATGGCAAGGTATATTTAATTTATGACGCAAACAGACTTAAAATTGTTGAATTAAATGACGATCTGACAGGAATTAAACAAGGCGTTCTGGAGAGAGTTCTCATCGAAAACGCCAGCGCACCAACAGGAAAAGAAGTAGGACTTGGAGCTGAAGGATCTCAATTATTTAAAGTAAAAGGCAAATATTACTTATTTAATATTTGCGCGCCACGCGGTGGAATGCGAACTGTAATTATACATAGGGCAGATAATATCAACGGTCCCTGGGAAGGAAAAGTTGGCTTACAGGATAGAGGAATTGCTCAGGGAGGATTGATAGACACTCCAGACGGACGCTGGTTCTCTTATCTTTTCCGAGATTTTGGTGCTGTTGGCCGCGTTCCTTATCTCGTTCCTGTCAAGTGGGAAGGCGGTTGGCCTGTATTAGGAGAAAATGGCAAAGTCCCGGAAACATTAGACCTGCCAGCCAGTACCAGTTTGATTCCGAATTTGGTTTCTTCTGATGAATTCAATCGCAAGAAAGGACAAGCAGCACTTCCTTTAGTATGGCAATGGAATCATAATCCGGATAATGCACTGTGGTCTGTAACTGAAAGTAAAGGATTCCTGCGTCTCAAAACAGGAAGAATCGATACTGATTTTCTTCAGGCCAGAAACACACTTACACAACGCACTATTGGTCCAACCAGCTCAGCTTCTGTTGCTCTGGATGTTTCCAAAATGAAAGACGGCGATTTTGCCGGATTCTCAGTTCTCCAAAAAAAGTATGGATTGGCGGGGGTTAAAATTGACGCGGGTCAAAAGTCGATAGTAATGATTACTAGTGATAATGATAAGCCTGTCGAAGTACAGCGAATTCCATTGGATCAAGACCAAATTTACTTCAGAATCGATTGCGATTTTACCGGCATGAACGATGAAGCTAAAAACCTTTACGCTCTTAATGGGAAAGATGAAGCTAAATTTTCGTACAGCTTAGATGGAAAAGTGTGGAATCCTATTGGAAATATATTGAAAATGAAATATGACATTCCGCATTTTATGGGCTATCGTTTTGCTTTATTCAATTACGCCACAAAAAATACCGGTGGACATGTTGATTTTGATTGGTTCAGAATTAAATAGTAAGATAAATCAAAAGAGCGAAGGATTTTTATTAACTAAAACCCGTTGGGTGTAATTAGTTTTTAATGATAATTTTTCGTCAGTTCGAGTAATTTTCGATAGAAAATTGTATCGAGAACAGCAAAATTATTATTAAAAACGGTTCTCGATACACGTCACTTCGAGTGCGAAGCGTATCGAGAAGTTTGCTCCGCTTCTCTGCACAAAAAACACTCGAACTGACGTTTTTAATAATTACACCCAACGTGTTACTAAATAACTAAAACGGAACATACCTATAAACTTATAGCGACACTTATAGCTATTATAAATTGTTCTATTGGAGAGGCACAAAATCCTATTGTGCAAACCAATTATACGGCAGATCCTGCACCAATGGTACATAACGGGACAGTATATCTTTATACAAGTCATGATGAAGACGATGCCAATGCCGACGGCAAGGGTTTTAAAAAGCTCAATTGGTCACTTTATACATCAACAGACATGGTCAATTGGACAGATCATGGAATAGTTGCTTCTCTAAAAGATTTTAGTTGGGCAAAGCAGGATAATGGTGCCTGGGCAGTTCAGTGTATTGAACGAAATGGTAAATTTTATTTATACTGTCCCATGCATGGCGGAGGTATAGGAGTTTTAGTTTCAGATAGTCCTTATGGTCCATTTAAAGACCCTATAGGCAAGAAACTTATCAATTCCGATCATATTTGGTGCGATATTGATCCTACCCCATTTATTGATAAGGATGGTCAGGCGTATTTGTTTTGGGGAAATCCCGGCTTGTATTACGTAAAACTGAATAAGGACATGACATCCTGTTCGGGTGAAGTTAAACAGATCCCCAATACTATAGAATCTTTTGGTAAACGCGAAGGAGAAAAAAGTGACAGACCTACCACTTATGAGGAAGGACCATGGCTGTATAAACGCAATAGTCTGTATTATCTGTTTTTTGCCGCTGGGCCAATATCGGAACATATTGGTTATTCAACCAGTAAAAGTATAACAGGACCCTGGAAATATCAAGGTGTCGTCATGCCTACACAAGGAAGTTCTTTTACCAATCATCCCGGCATAATTGATTTTAAGGGGCAACCCTATTTTTTCTATCACAATGCAACATTGCCGGGAGGTGGTGGCTTTACCCGTTCAGTATGTGTAGAAGAAGCCAGGTTTAATAAAGATGGTTCGATTGTGCAAATGAATATGACAGAAGGTATTAAACAGAGTTTAAGTCCATTAAATCCTTGTCAAAACTGAAGCTGAAACCATTGCCTGGTCTGAAGGAGTGAAGTCAATGAATGATAATGGGACTGGCAATTTTGTTACGGCAAAATACAATGATGCTTTTATCAAAGTAAAAGAGGTGGATTTCCGTAAAGGCGCTTCGAAATTCATGACAAGAATTGGTACAAAGCACAACGAAAATGTTTCAATGGAGATACGATTGGACACTAAAGGCGGAGAATTAATCGGAACCGTAAATGTACCAATTGCAGGAGGCAATGACAAATGGGCATTGCAGACAATTGATGTTAAAAAAGTTTCAGGAATTCACGATTTGTATTTTGTTTTTAAAGGAGAAGCGGAGACCGACATACTGTATTTTGATTATTGGAAATTCTTAAAATAGTTTTACCATAAAAGCAATTTGTTTTCTAAATGACCCTGCTGCCGCACGAATCCTTTCGTGCGGCAGCTTTGCTTACAGATATAGGATTTTCTTATTCAATAATAATAAAAGGAAAAAATAATATTTGAGTAAAAAACTTTATACTTCCAGAAATGATTGTCATCCTGAACCCGAACCCTTCGACAAAAGCTCAGGACAGGCTAAAGTCGAAGACTTTTTATTTCGAAAGTGATTCGACTAAGCTTTGGTATATTTAAATTATAATCCTCCAGCCAAAGCCTTAAGTCAACTCAAAACCTTCCTTTTAATAATCGAATCCAGATTAAAACAAGTATTTATCAGAAGAATACTGATGAAGGTCTTTTCTAAAATTATTTGAAGCTTACTTAACAGTTTCTATTTCTATTCTGTCCTTTTTAGCAGGACTTTAATTTGTGTTGTTAGGAGCTTTCATACGAATCTGTTTTTCCAGCAAAACTGATTTTAAAAAGAACAGGAAATAAAGCAGTCTTCCAACAGACAAAATACTCCTTCAAAATCTATAGAATTCTGTTAAAGAAACTCCTCCAATACGCAAACTTAATGTTAAAAAGCCAATTTTTATATGTTCAGTTTATCTCGAATCAGGGTTCATTTTTAATTATTGAAATGATAGTTTTTTATGACATTAAATACGATAATCAAATATTTATAGGTTTTTTTTTATGGCAACTTTATGATTGCAACAATTGATACCGTTTTTGGACACAAAATGAACCGTAGTTTGGCGCTGCTTTATTGTTAATTTGTTCCTAATGTTATGTGGAAAAGTATAAAGACAATGAAATAACAAATATTAAAAATGTTTCATGTCAAAAGACATCTTTTCATGTAAAATTTAACCACTTAATTAACTAATTAACTAACTCAAAACTAATTTAATTATGAATGAAAAATACGTAATTCAACGCTTTGTAAAAGCAAAAAAACTCTTTGGCAAGTATGCCTTATTGTTTATGCTTTGTTCGTTTAGCCTGGTATCAGCCCAAAATTCTGATGTGAAAATTACCGGTACAGTATTAGAAGATTCAAATGGCCAGCCACTTTTTGGGGTCAGCATTTATCTTAAAGGAACTAAGACTGGTGTGGCTACGGACGTAGACGGGTCATTTTCTATTAAAGCTAAAATTGGAGAAACACTTGTTGCAAGCTATCTGGGCTATGTAAGTGCAGAAGTAAAAGTTACAGATAATCAATTAAAAATTCGCCTGAAAGAAGATCGAAAAGTATTAGACGACGTCGTGGTAATTGGTTATGGTAAAGCAAAGAGAAAAGATCTTACGGGATCCATATCTTCCATATCGGGTGAGGAGCTTCTTAAAACACGTCCTGTAACATTTGACCAGGCTTTACAGGGTAAAGTAGCCGGTGTAGTTGTGCAACAGACTTCGGGTCAGCCCGGAGGGGGTGTTAATATACAAATACGTGGTCTGTCTTCTTTTGGCGGCAGTTCTCCCTTATATGTAATAGATGGCGTTATAATTGGACAAAGTTATGGCGGAGCTAATGGCACAAACCCCTTAGCGACTATTAGTCCTTCGGATATTCAGTCTATTGACGTCTTAAAAGATGCATCAGCAACAGCTATTTATGGTTCTCAGGCAACTAACGGTGTAATTGTTATTACTACTAAGAGAGGTAAAGAAGGAGCACCAAAAATTACTTATGAATTTACAACCGGATATCAGGAACTGATCAAGAAATATCCAACTATGGATTTAAGGGAATATGGTGAGTTTATTAACGACAGGGCTGCTGTTTGGGGTTTTGATACCAGACCGGAATTTGCCAATCCACAGTATTTGGGCAAGGGTACAAACTGGCAGGACGAATTATTCAGAAAAGCTCCGGTAAAAAGCCATACGCTTACTTTAAGCGGCGGTAATGATAAAACACAGTATTTATTGTCGGGGTCTTATTTTAATCAGGAAGGTATAGCAATTGGGTCTGAGTTTACAAGGACTTCGTTGAGGTTGAATTTAGACAACAAAACTACAGACTGGTTAAAAGTTGGGACCAGTTTACAGTTAACCCATATTGATGAGAATGTAAATTCAACAGGTTCAAATGTTATTGCAGAGGCATTAAGTCAGACACCGGATATCCCGGTAAGAAATCCTGATGGCAGTTTTGCCGGAGAAGAAAGCAGTGAAGGATGGATTGCAAAGCGTGTAAATCCTTATGCCCTCGCCCTTATTAATAAAAATAACCCTAAAAGAAATCAATTATTTGGTAATTTATATACAGAAATAGCATTTACAAAAGCCTTGTCTTTTAGAAATGAGGTGTCAGGGAATTTTTCATTTAGGACAGAGGATAGATATAACCCTGCTTACAAGTTTGGGTTAGCGGAGAGAGTAGTGAATGACGCCTTTTATTCCTATAGTCAGGACTATTTTACGACTTTCAGAAGTTTCTTAACATATGCTAAAGTGTTTAAAAGCAAATATAATGTTAATGTACTGGCAGGACATGAGGCGCAATTGTCTCAGTACGAAGATGTTTCTGCAGCAAGAAGAAATTTCATTTCGGACGATATTACTAATATAGGTAGCGGTGACGCGGAAACAGCAACCAATGGCGGAATTAAAAGAGAGAGTGCACAGGAATCTTATTTTGGGCGGGTAAATTTTATTTATAATGACAAATATTTATTTACAGCTAATGTCCGTGCAGACGGTACTTCAAAATTTGCAGCAGAGAACCGCTGGGTGACTACATATTCAGGAGCATTTGCCTGGAAATTAAATAACGAGAAATTTTTAAAAGGCTCAAAAATTGTCAATGAATTAAAATTAAGGGCAGGTTACGGTCTTACTAATAATCAAAATGCCGGAAATAATGCTAATTTAACTTTATTAGCTTCAGCTCAAAATAGTTTGGCTGGTAATGCACAACTTACTGCTAATTTAGGAAATCCTGAACTTGAATGGGAAAAAACAGAATATAGCAATGCAGGGATTGATGTAGCACTTTTTGGCTGGAAACTTAATTTTTCTGTTGATGTTTATAATCGTCTTACAGACGGACTGTTGCTACAGGTTCCTTTACCATTGTATTCCGGAACAACTGCCGGGTATTCTCCGGGAGCAATTGCAGCTCCATTCATAAATGTAGGAACTGTTAGAAACAGAGGGATAGACCTTCATTTGAATTCAAGAAATATAACAGGAAACGGAGATGATTTTAACTGGAGTACCGATTTTACGTTATCCCATAACAAAAATAAGGTAATGAAATTAAATACAGACGGTGCTTCATTGCCTGGGTACCTTGGAAATGAGATTGTTGCCCAAACGAAAGTGGGTGGATCAATTGGTGATTTTTACGGCTATAAAGTAGATGGGATATTTGCAACTGCGAGCGATTTTGAAACGCATGCTTTGCCTACTGATACCGATGGTAATGTTTTGCCGGTCAGACCAACTTCCGGTGGGGTATGGTATGGAGACCTAAAATTTAAGGATTTAAACGGTGATGGTGTAATTACAGAAAAAGACAGAACCTATTTAGGCTCTCCTATCCCGGATTTTCAACTGGGCCTTGGTAATAACTTTAGCTATAAAGGTTTTGACCTGAATATTTTCTTTAGCGCTAATATTGGTAATGAAGTGGTAAATGGTATGAGGGTTAATGGAGAAAATCCTTTAACAAACTATGGTTACCTAAAATCATTAAATGATCATGCCGTTTTGGCTTTAATTGATCCAAATGGTTCGGCATCAGATGTCAATAACGTATATGTTACCAATCCAAACACTACAATTATTGGACTTAGAAATAGCGATAGTAACAGAAATAATCGTTTCTCTGACAAGTACGTTGAAAATGGATCTTTTATCAGATGCAAGAACATGACTATGGGGTATACAATGCCAAATGAGTGGATGCAAAAGATGCATATCAGTTCTTTACGTATGTATGTTAGTGTCACCAATCCTTTTCTTATTACAAAATATAAAGGAATGGATCCGGAAGTAGGTTCATGGAATCCGTTACAGGCCGGAATTGATAATGGCTTTTATCCACAAGCCCGAACATTTACTTTGGGAATTAATGTAGGATTAACTAAATAAAAATTAAACTTAACAGATATGAAATCAATTTATAAAATAACTATTTTAACCCTGTTGGGAGTACTGGTTTTGAGTGGCTGTCAGGATGATTTTCTGGATCGCCCTTCTCAGTCAGAGATAAACACTGAAAATTTTTATCAGACAAAGAAAGAAATCAGGTTAGCTACGGCGGGGCTTTATGGTGGTAAAGTATGGGGGCAATGGCATAATCAGGCATATCTTCCATTAGGAGATCTATTAAGCGGGAATCTTTTTCTCCAATATCAGGGTGCAGATCTGGTGCAGCTTAATACTTTTACCCTTTCAGGATCTAATGCACGTTTAACAACCGGCTGGACAGCACTATATATTATAGTTGCGCACTGTAATTCTACAATTAATGGTATTAATAAAAATACGCCGGAAACAGTTTCTGCCGCAGATAAAAATGCCGGAATAGCTGAGGCAAGATTTATACGTGCCATGGCATACTATCATCTTGCCATGTTGTGGGGAGAAGTACCTATTATTGAAGATAATACGAAGTTGATACAATCGCCTTTGGTAAATAAAAACAGAACCGCAGATGTCTACCGATTTATTGCTGAAGATTTAACTTTTGCTGCCGAAAATCTTCCTGCAACTGATGAGAAAGGAAGGGTTACCAGCTGGTCAGCAAAAGGGATGTTAAGTAAAGTGTATTTAACTATGGCAGGATTAGGACAGCTCGGAGGTACCCGTGATCAGGACTATTTAGACAAGGCAAAACTGTATGCAAAGGATGTAATCGAAAACAGTGGTTTAGTTTTGCTTCCAAGTTATTATGATCTTTTTAAAACGCAATATAATGATAACCCCGAATCATTATTTGCACTGCAATGGTCCAGTATCAGTAGTGGATGGAATGAAGGTAATCAATTGTTGACCTACTCGCCAAGTAATGAGATTAATCCACAAAAATCATCAGCCTGGGGATCTCCAGCACCTAGTTATGATCTGTATCTGGCTTATACGAAGCAGGATTCTATAAGACGTAAAGCGAGTATTATGCTGACCGGAGACCATTATGCCGAATTAAACGCTGCCGGTGGTGGTTATACTGCAACGGCACCGGGTATGAAGAAACATATTATTGGTAATGAGGCAGATAACAATGCTCCTGCAATGACACCCTTATCTTCTATAGAGCATAATTCATTATTAAGATTAGCAGATGTTTATTTAATATATGCAGAGGCTATCCTTGGTAATAATGCATCTACAAGTGATGCTGATGCGTTATTGTATTTTAATAAGGTAAGAGCACGTGCAGGTGTTGATCCGGTAACAGTACTTAATACAGATGTCATCCTAAATGAAAGAAGAGTTGAGTTTGCCTGTGAAGGACAATACTGGTATGATTTGGTAAGATTGTCTTATTATAATCCTGTAAAAGCGGTTAATATTCTTAGTAATCAACAAAGGGTTCCGTTTGATTATAATGCTGATACCGAAGTAGCTACACCTACTGATCCTATTGGGCCTATTTCTCCTGCTACCTTCACAACTTTTACTTTACAGTTGCCTACATCGGAGGTGATTGCTAATCCTAAATTGAATGAACCATCAGTACCTTATTATGAATAGTTATAAAATATATATAAATATGAAAAAATTATTAAATAACCGTATTAATCACTTGCTTTTTTTAAGCATGATGATGATGATTACAATGCTGACATCTTGTAATAATGACGATGATTCAAATGGTGCTCCTGTTATTACAGAAGTAAGGAATTATGCAGCCGCTCCTAATGATACTCTTGTAAATAAATTGGTACCAGGTCAGTGGGTAGTCCTGAAAGGTTCAAATTTAAAAAATGCTGTTAAGATAGCCTTCAACGGTGTAGCAGCTCAGTTCGATGCAGGATTATTTTCGGATACTTATGCTGTTGTACAGATTCCTTTTGTAATTCCTTTTCCTTCGGTTCCTGAAAATCAACTAAACACTATTGAGGTTGTTACGACAGGCGGTTCAACTATTTTCAATATTGATATCGTTGCCGGACCACCTGTACTTGCTGGTATTTCAAACGAAAACCCGGTTGAAGGTGAAATAGTTACCGTATATGGAACAAATTTATTTCTTATAAGTGAATTTAGTTTTGGCGGGGCAGCAATAAGCGATTATATAAGTAAAGATGATGGAACTGCCATTAGCTTTGTTGTGCCTAATATCACAACAAGCGGGCCTTTAAAAATAACTACAGCATCTGGTAAAATTCTTACAATATTTAATGTAAATGATTTAACAACAGGCATGCTTTGTAATTTTGATACTATTGGTAGCATGGCATGGGGTACATCGACCAGTAATAACGATCCCGATTTCCCGGGCAACCATGGTTGGTATCCTATTCTAAACACTGGCATTCTTAGTGCCGGTAACGGAAACTGGTGGGAAGGCGGCCGAAGCATTAATATTGAAAATGGGTCAGAATGGGTTGCAACAGCTGATTTAGATTTAGATATAGATCAATTTTTGCTTAAGTTTGAACTTAATGTTCCTGGAAATTGGAACGATACCTCTATTTTTATTCTTAGAGATTACAATTGGGATTTTATAGCACGTTTTGAGCCATGGAAACTTTCAGAAACTAAAACAACTAATTTCACTACTGCAGGAAAATGGGTAACAGTAACAATTCCATTGACTGAATTCCGTACAAAAAAGGATGGCAAAGATGGTACGGGTAATTCGGCAATAAGCTTGTCAGAATTATTTGGCACAAAAAAGAAGACTATAAATTTCTTTACCATGAATAACGGTGACAAGCCAACAGCAGGTCTCCGTGCAGGCATTGATAATATTAGGGTTGTGAAAATAAAATAACTCTATTAGTTTAATAAACAGATTAATAGTCATTAAAATTAAAACCTGCGGATATTCCATAAAACTTGAACTTCCGCAGGTCTTGTAATAAAAAAAATATTAATAAAAAAAAACAAAAAATGGGACTTAAATATTTTTATAAAATTGTTTTACTGCTGATCGTTACCGGATTTTCAGTCTCTTGTTCAAAAAACGAAGAGGAACCACAATTATCGGTTTCAGCAACAACTGTTTCTTTTGAGCCGGAAGGAGGTACATCAGAAGAAATCACCATTGAAGCAAACAGTACATGGAGTGTTAGTAATTCGGCAACATCCTGGTTGCAATTAATCAAAATAAGTGGCAATAGTGGAGCTACTGCAACAAAATTTACAGCTTTAAGTAATGAAACCGGATTAACCCGCTCTGTTATACTAACTGTTGAGGCAGATAATGGTCAGGCCCGAAGAATTACGATTACACAAACAGGTAATTTATATCCAACATATAATTTAACGCCTAAAGCTCCCGACGAAACAGGAATGAGCAGTACCGCTGTGCAACTGGCGGCAAAAATGCATATGGGATTAAATTTTGGCAATACCATGGAATCCCAAGCCGAAGGTGACTGGGTGAATAGTAAAATTACCCTATCGTATGTGAAATTTTTAAAACAGACAGGTTTCAATGCTGTACGCATTCCCTGTGCCTGGAGTTGGAGTCATTTAAGCGATCCGGCAAAAGCGAAAATTGACCCTGCGTGGCTTAACCGTGTGAAAGAAGTAGTTGGCTGGTGTGTGGATAATGATATGTATGTGGTACTGAATATTCATTGGGATGGCGGCTGGCTGGATGGAAATATCGATAAGGCTCATAAAGAATCAACTAATGCAAAGCAAAAGGCGCTTTGGGAACAGATAGCTACCACAATGAGAGATTTTGATGAGCACCTTATATTTGCCGGCGCAAATGAACCTCCGGCTGATAATGCCGAAAAGATGGAAATACTCAATAGTTACTACCAGACATTTATTAAAGCAGTTCGCTCTACCGGAGGCAAGAATAGTTACCGGGTACTGGTATTGCAGGGACCTGGCACTGACGCTAATAAAACTTATGATCTGATGAATACGCTGCCAACAGACAAGGTTCCTAACAAGTTGATGGTTGAGGTGCATAACTACACGCCTTCTACATTTACAATATTAACAAATGGAGATGCAACCTGGGGCAAAATGGCTTACTATTGGGGGAAAGGGAATTATTCTACTATTGAACCAGAGCACAACGCTACCTGGGGAGATGAGGATGCAATTATTGCTGAATTCCAAAAGATGAAAGAGAAGTTTGTTGATAAAGGTATCCCTGTCGTGCTGGGTGAATATGCAGCCTTTAGACGGACTGCCAGTTTTACCAAATATATTCCCATGGATGTAGATAAGCACAATAAATCTATAGATGACTGGACATATTTTGTGACCAAACAGGCCAAAGCGCATGGTCTTCTGCCATTCTATTGGGAGCAAGGTCCCGTTTTAGACCGCAAAAACAATATGGTGCTTGACCAGGGAATTCTAGATGCCCTTATTGCAGGATCTAAGTAAATAGTAAGAGACACTATAACTAAATAGAAATACAGTTTTGCAGAGGTTCATAGGATTGAATTTAAAAAATCTATGACTCTTAGGAGTCACAGATTTACTTATAAAGAATTCTCAATGAAACAATGGATTTAAAATTTATTGATTCTAAAAAAAACAAAAAATGAAACTTAAACATTTTTATAAAATTATTTTACTCCTGATCGTTAGCGGTACTCTTTCCGCACAAACTGTTTGGTTAGATCAACTGGATCTCAGCCCAACTACACAGGGCTGGGGCGTACCTAAAAAAAACAGGTCGGTTGATGGTAACATCATGACCATTGCAGGCAAAACCTTTGAGCGTGGCTTCGGTACACACGCAGAAAGCTCTCTTTTTATTCAGCTCGATGGTAAGGCAAATTCGTTTACCGCGCAGGTTGGCATTGATGATGAGGTGAAAGGGCGTCAGCCCGCCGTAGAGTTTATTGCATACGGCGATGGAGCGAAGCTTTGGTCGAGCGGTGTAATGCATGAAGGTGATACTGCCCGGCTATGTAGTGTGAAACTTTCGGGTGTGAAAAAACTTGAGCTGGTGGTAACTGGCGGAGGAAACGGTGACAACAACGATCATGCCGACTGGGCAGATGCAAAATTTGAGGCGGTCGGTGTGGCAAGTTTTGCTACTTATTATCCTGTCTCAAGTGAGCCCTATATCCTTACCCCTCAGCCATTGGCAAAGCCGAAGATTAATAGCGCAAGCGTTTTCGGTGTCCGCCCGGGCTCGCCATTTCAGTTCAGGATACCTGCAACCGGAGACCGTCCAATGACCTTTCAGGTTATCGGCTTGCCTCATGGACTAAAGCTGGATCAAAAAACAGGACTTATCACTGGTAAACTTGTAAAAGCCAGTACTTACGTTATTCAATTGAAGGCAAAGAATGCGAAAGGTATAGCCGAAAAAAGTTTACGCATTATCTGTGGTGATAAAATTGCACTTACCCCGCCAATGGGTTGGAATAGCTGGAATTGTTTCGCTGGAGAAGTTTCTGCTGAAAAAGTTAAGCGCGCTGCGGAAGTAATGGTGAAAACCGGACTTGTCAATCACGGATGGAATTATGTAAATATTGACGACTTCTGGCAAAATCATCGCGATTCGAAAGATCCTTCCCTGCAAGGTAAGCTGAGGGATGAAGGTGGTAATATAGTTCCTAATAAAAGATTCGGCGACATGAAAGGCCTAGCTGATTATGTGCATGGCCTGGGTTTAAAAATTGGCCTCTATTCCAGTCCAGGTCCCTGGACTTGTGGTGGTTGTGCAGGTAGCTATGGCTATGAAAAAAAAGATGCCGAAAGTTATGCCAAATGGGGTTTTGATTATCTGAAATACGATTGGTGCAGCTATGGAGGAGTGCTAAATGGAATACCTGATAACGACCCATACAAAGTAAGCGTCATATCTTACGAGGGAGGTTATCAATTGTCTACCGCCGTCAAACCATTCAAAATAATGGGAGATTATCTCCGTCAGCAACCCCGCGACATTGTTTTCAGCTTGTGTCAGTATGGAATGTCTGACGTTTGGAAATGGGGTGATTCGGTAGGTGGAACCACCTGGCGTACAACGAATGATATAACGGACACCTGGCCCAGCGTTAAAAGCATTGCATTAGCTCAGGATCAGTCTGCAGCCTGGGCTAAACCCGGTAACTGGAACGATCCGGATATGCTGGTTGTAGGAACAGTAGGCTGGGGTAGCCCTCATCCGACCATGCTTAAACCAGATGAGCAGTATCTTCATTTTAGCCTTTGGAGCCTTTTCTCAGCGCCTCTGCTAATTGGTTGCGATATGGAAAAGCTGGATGCCTTTACCCTGAATTTATTAACAAACGATGAAGTGATTGCTGTTAATCAGGATGCTCTTGGCAAACAGGCTACCTGTGTTCAGACTATCGGAGATCTGCGCATTTATGTAAAAGAACTGGAGGATGGCAGTCGTGCAGTAGGCTTTTGCAATTTCGGTCTGGAGAAAGTGGATATCCCTTACAAGGATCTAAAAAAGCTTGGTATTTCAGGAAAGCAAAAGGTGCGTGATCTATGGCGCCAGAAAGATATTGCAACAATCCATGAAGACAAAGAGACTCTTTCGGTGAAGGTTCCGATGCATGGAGTGGTTCTGTACAAATTTACGCCAGTTAAATAGCAGGATAAGATTTCTTAACCTTTTTGTTACAGTAGCTTAAAGAATAATAATTAATTGAAATTAACCCTTAACGAGTATCCGTTTTTTGGGTAAAATAAAAAAAAGCATGTTTAGAAAAAAAGTATTGTTAAGTACAGTCGCTATTATGGCTTTTCTGGGAGGCAGAGAGTCCGCAGAGGCTCAGACTAACGCAGTTAAACCGATAGTGGTTAAAGAAAACCTAGCTGAAAACCTAGCTGAAAAATTCGCAAATGTTTCGCCGAAACTTACCTCCAATGATGGAAATCCACTGTTAGATTTTATGTTTACGGCCGACCCAACAGCTGTAGAATACAATGGAAGAATTTATGTGTATGGCACGAATGATCATCAACAGTATGAGCATGTAGGAAAGGATGGGAAAAATTCATATGAGCATATCCGTACACTGGTCATGATATCTACCGATGATATGGTCAACTGGACGTATCATGGCCTCATAGATACTGCAAAGCTGGCACCATGGAGTCAGAATTCCTGGGCGCCTTCCATTACATCCAGACTGGAAGCAGATGGTAAGACACACTTCTATTTATATTACTCCAATGGCGGTGGTGGCTCAGCCGTGCTTACTTCCACCTCTCCCGTTGGCCCGTGGAGTGACCCCTTAGGAAAGAACATAGTCGACCGTTCTGTTCCCGGTGTAGATGTAGATGCTCCATTCGATCCCGGAGTTGTGATTGACGACCAGGGTACAGGCTGGCTGACTTTTGGAGGTGGAACGCCTAAAACGAAATATATGCCGGATAATGCCAGAATCGTCAAATTAGGAGCAGATATGATCAGTTTGGCCAGCAATGTTGCCAAGATACCCGCTCCTTATTTTTTTGAGGCCAGTGACCTAAACTTTATCAATGGAACCTGGGTTTATACCTATAATACGAGTTGGGAACAACGTACTGAATGGCCTTATACAAATATTGATAAACCAACCCAATGCAGTATGTCCTATATGACGAGTAAAACACCCTTAAATCCGGATAGTTGGAAGTATCGCGATAATTACTTTAAGAATACTGGTGATGTTAATGTGGGTCCTTTGACAAACAATCACACGCACCTGTTCAAGTTTAAAGGGAAATATTATATTGCTTACCATGCCATGTATTTACAGGATTATTTTAGCACTAAGGGTGGTTTTCGTAATGTGGGTATCGAAGAAATACAGGTGGATGAAGAGAATGTGAATATCCCCATGGGCAAAGCAACTTTTAAAGGTCCGTCACAACTTAACCCATTAAATCCATTCGTTCTTCAGCAGGCAGAAACTACTGCAGGCACTTCAGGGCAAGTTCAGTTCGAAGCTGTTGGGAATGTAGGCAATATGGTTGCCAAAGGAAAAACAGACAAACAATGTCTTATGGTGCGAGGAGCCGATTTCAGCAAACAGATTCCTGCCAAATTCGAAGCCAGAGTAAAAGGAAAAGGTACAATTGATGTGTATGTAAATGATCTGAAAGGTACTCCTGTTGTTTCCCTTATATGTGATGGGAAGGAATGGACTACACTTTCAAAGAAAATAAAACACAAAATAGATAAAGGAGTAGGGAATATTTATTTTGTATTTAATGGAGAGGGTTTTTTGTTTGATGAATGGAAATTCATTTATTAATCCACTGCTAGTCTTATAACCAACAGCGCTTACCATGTTTTCTTGTTGGTGATAACAATACGGACGAAAAAGTAATAAAGCTTTTTTGAGTTCAGATGATTCAGAATTTGAAACAGAAAAGATAAAATAATAATATTAAATATGAAGAACTATATACATAATGTAAAAATTTTCTTTTTACACCTTATGTTGGTATTTAGTCCAATTTTAACAAACGCCCAGACTTATACCTGGAAGAATGCACCCATCGGAGGAGGCGGATTTGTGACGGGAATCATTAACCACCAAACATCCGGCGATAAGTATTGCCGAACGGATGTGGGCGGAGCCTACCGCTGGGATGCAGCCAACAGTAAATGGATTCAACTACTCGACTGGCTCAACGAGTCAGAAAGTGGATTTGTTGGCGTGGAGGCTTTGGCGCAGGATCCGCAGAATCCCAATAACGTTTATATGCTCTGCGGTACCGAGTATATGAAGGGCGGAAGAACGGCTATATTGAAATCCACCGACAAAGGAAATACTTTCACGTATACGGATGTTACGGCTAAATTCAAGGCACATGGAAATGGGAACGGACGCGGGAACGGAGAACGTCTTGCCGTAGATCCAAAAAACAGTAACATTTTATTCTGCGGAAGCAGGGCTAACGGATTATGGAAAAGCACAGATGCCGGTATTAGCTGGAACCTTGCCTGGAACGGAGTAACCACCACTACCAACGGAAACGGAATATGTTTTGTTTCGTTTGATCCTTCAGGCAGTGTGGTAAACGGAGCTAGTCAAACCATTTACATTGGCGTTTCCCGCATAGGGGGAGGAAACATTTATAAAAGTACAGACGGAGGCGCCACCTTTAACGACATTTTATGCCACACAGGGCAGCGCTGCAGGGAACGACCATGTATGTTACCTATTCGGATAATGAAGGTCCCGGAACTAGTGGAGGATTCGGAAAGGTATATAAGCTCAACACGACTACCGGAGCATGGACAAATACAAGACAGCAGTTAGAGATCCTGTTTTGTGCATACCCGATCCTTTTATCCAATGAATTATATTCTGTAAAATAAATAAATAACTCACAATACCAACTTAAAAAAATTATAGTAAAATAAATTAGATATGAATATGAAATTTTTGACCTTAAAAAAATGTTTTTTTATAGTAAGCTTTTGTTGTCTTACCAGTACTGCAACGTTTGCTCAGGCTGTTCAGATTACAGTAAATGCTGCTGTAAACAAAAAAAAGGTATCACCATACATTTATGGGAAAAATGACTTTTTTGACCACCCTGTCCAATTTTATAAAGATGCAGGCTTGCGCTTTACCCGTATGAATGGCGGTAATAATGCATCAGCCTATAACTGGCAGGCAAAACTTGCTGTTCATCCCGACTGGTATAATAATGTTTATGCTGCTGATTGGGATGTATCAGCACAAAAAATTAACACCAATTTTCCTGATATGCAAGGCATGTTTGCCTTTCAGTTACTGGGGTGGGTTGCATCCAACACCAATAACAACTTCAATGAGTGGGGGTACAATCAGGCACAATACTGGTCCGGAGTTAATCAGAATTTAGCTGGTGGAGGAACTCCCGATCCAAACGGTGGGGGTAAGGCCCTGGTTGATGGAAACCCTAATTTGTTCAGTCAGGCATGGCCAGCCGACTCTTCGGTGGGCATTCTTAATCATTGGTTTGGGGCCAATGGTTTAGGGCTAAACAAAGACCAGTTTATATACTGGAATATGGACAACGAGGTAGATATATGGAGTGGCACGCATGATTGGGCTATGCCAACGCAGCTATCGGCGGCTGCTTTTATTGATCGTTACATCGAGTTGGCAAAGAAAGCGAAAGCGATCTATCCGGGTATCAAGCTTTGCGGACCGGTCACAACCAATGAATGGCAATGGTACAAATGGTCAAATGAAGATATCTATGTAAATGGCCGTTATTATCCCTGGATTGAGTATTTCATAAAGCGCCTTGGCGATGAGTTCAAGGCAACTGGTATTAAGCTGGTCGATGTAGTAGATATTCACAGCTACCCTACATATAATAATAATGATGCTGTGGCACTGCAGGGGCACCGGATTTATTACGATGAAACCTATGATTTTCCGAGTTCAAACGGAGTTAAAACAGTAGCTGGAGGCTACAATAACTCCATTACAAAAGAATATATTTTAAAACGTATCGATGGCTGGTTAAACGAACATTTTGGGGCAAATCATGGCATAACAACTGGTGTAAGCGAATGGGGTACCATGTCAAGCAGCAACGCAAACCTGGAATCTGTTATATATGCTTCGCATTTGGGCACATTTGCCAATAATGGTGTTGAACTTTTCTCTCCATGGAACTGGTCTGTAGGTATGTGGGAAACGTTACATCTTTTCAGTCGTTATGCAAAAGATTATAGTGTTTCCAGCACTTCCTCGCTTGAAGACACAGTTTCGGCATACACCACTGTCAGCCAAACTTCAGACGCAATGACTGTAATGATCGTGAACAAGGATATGAATGCATCACGAACAGTAACGGTAAATCTTACTGGCTTTTCTGCCGAAAATGGAAATGCTGAAACATTGCAGCTTGCTTCACTGCCAGCAACAGAAACATTTGTATCTCATACTAATAATGCCTTAAAAAAGAGCTCTGTAAGCGTTAATTCAAATGCACTTACTATTACTGTACCTGCTTTGTCAACAACTGCAGTTTTGCTTAAGGCAACAGCCCCATTGTCGGTTGGTGATATAAACACACTGCCGACTAATGAAACAGTAATTATTTATCCTAATTCGGTAAACGATAAACTTCAGGTAAAATTTGATTTGGCAATTACAGAACCAACTGAAATGACAGTGTATAATCTTGCAGGGCAACGACTAAAAGTCTTGACTGTAAATAGTGGCCCACAAGTGGTACATACGCTGGATGTGAGTTCGTTTTCTGCCGGTTCGTATTTCTTATCAGTAAAAAACAGCAGGTATAAAAAAAGTATACCTTTTATAATTGCCCGATAAAATCAATTTAAAAAGTATTATTTCAACGGGCAGTTCCACAAGCGACATAGCCATAAAGAGTCAGATAAAGCCAGACGGACAGGGAACTGCCAATAATCTGGTGGCGGTTAATAACTGCCACCTTCATTACAGTTAGCTGTAAATTAAAAAAAATAAGAAACGAATGAAAAAAGACATAAATAAACAGTTTATTGCGGGTTTACTGCTTTGTGGATTAAGCACTGTTCTGAACGCTCAGGCGAACAAAGCGGATAAGGCTAAAATTACTGTTGAAGTCAATAGACCGGGACATCGTATTCCATCAACATTATTCGGAAGTTTTTTCGAAGATATTAACCATTCAACCGATGGCGGTCTTTATCCGGAGCTTATCAGGAATCGTTCGTTTGAAGATTCTGATACGCTTCAAAACTGGAAATTTATAAACCAAAATGATACCAGCAAGGCTTCTATCATTAATGTAGATGCACTATATCCCCCAATTGGAGGATTAAACGTATTCAATCGAAAATATCTTTCTATTGAGGCCAAAGGAGAATTTAAACTTGAAAACTATGGTTTCTGGGGAATGAATATCGTTAAAGGTAATTCATACACCTTCAAATTAGCAGCACGCAGTGTCGAAGGCTTCAATGCACCGCTCAAGGTTAGTATTGTAAGTGCTGCCGGTATCGAGCTGGCTAATGCTGAAGTGAAAGGCTTTGATGAGGGGTGGAAATACTATAGCGTTAATTTAACAGCGGCAGGCAGCGACCCTAAAGCCCATATTGAGATAAGTGCGAAGGGTAATGGCCGTTTACATATGGATATGGTTTCACTAATTCCTGATCAAACTTGGAAAGGTCATGGGCTCCGGACAGATCTGGCAGAAGCCCTTAATGCTATGCAGACTAAGGTTTTCAGGTTTCCAGGCGGCTGTTGGGTAGAAGGAGATAGTTTCAAACAAATGAACAACTGGAAAAAAACAATTGGAAACATCGATACACGTACCTCGTCATGGAATTTCTGGGGCTACAATGCTACTCAGGGTTTAGGTTATCACGAATATCTGCAACTGGCAGAAGATCTTGGCGCTGAGCCTTTGTTCTGTATAAATGCCGGAATGTCGCATAGAGATTTTGTACCTATGGATCAAATGGGACAATGGGTACAGGATGCGTTCGATGCAATAGAATATTCAAATGGGTCTGAGAATTCGGTGTGGGGAAGCATTCGTGCTAAAAATGGGCATCCAAAACCGTTCAATATGAAATATATTGAGATAGGAAACGAAAATGGAGGCGACCTGTATGCAGAGCGATGGAAGCTTATTGCTAATGCCATCCGCACAAAATATCCTGATATTACACTTATTGCCAACAGTTGGGGACCATATCCTAAAGACCCCATGCCTGACTTGGTTGATGAACATTATTATGATAATCCTGAGTGGTTTATCCTGAACGCTGACAAGTACAACAATTACGACAGAAAAGCTCCGAAAATATTCATCGGTGAATATGCTGTAACAAGTAAAACCGGAAAAGGTAATTTGAGAGGAGCTATTGGTGAGGCTGCCTGGATGACGGGTCTGGAACGAAACTCAGACGTGGTTACCATAAGTGCTTATGCGCCTCTGTTTTGTAATGTGAATCATATAGCATGGCCTATTAACCTGATTAATTTTGATAGTCAAGGCTGGTATGGTCTGCCGGGATATTATGTTCAACAGTTGTTTGCCCAAAACCAGGGTACCATCTCTTTACCTGTAAAAGTACAAGCAGTACCGCTTCTGGCATTTTATGACAAAGGAGGTCTTGGATTTGGGACTTCGAACAATTCGGCAGAATTTAAAGACTTAAAAGTACTTGCACCTGATGGTCGTATTTTGTTTCAATCGGATTTTACAAAAAACATTGATGACTGGCAAAAAACAGCAGGGGAGTGGGCGGTAAAAGATGGCGTACTTCGCCAGTCAGCAACAACTACTAATACTTCAGTTTTTTTCGGAGACAAATCATGGACCGATTATACAGTTACCTTCAAAGGACGTAAAATTTCCGGAGAGAATGGTATCCAGATTTATTTCAGGAATCAGAATAAAGAAGATCAGATGCGATGGGAAATCGGCTGTAATAGAAATACCGGGTTTACGTTGGACAATGGATTCAGCAAGCAAATCATTCCCGGAAGTATAGAAGCAGACCGATGGTATGATATTAAAGTTGAAGTTAAAGGGGGCACAATTAAAGGGTACCTTGATGGTAAACTTATTCAGGAAATATCAACTCCAAATCTAAAAACCAACAGCATTAGTGTAAGTGCAGCTAATGATGAACTTTCGGGAGATATTATCCTTAAGATTGTTAATGCGGCACCTGGCACTGTAAAAACAGAAATTAATTTGTCCGGAGCCGAAAAGCTTAGCGGAAAAGGAAAATCTATTGTTCTTACATCAGCTAGTCCGCTGGATGAAAATTCAATGGAACAACCAACTAAAGTTTCCCCAAAAACAGAAAATGTGAAATTTTCAGGAACCACCATTACACGTTCATTCCCAGGGAATTCGTTAACGATATTACGTTTTGAAACTTTACATTAGATGATGACAGGGATTTAAAAGAATAGAATTAAATATAAAAAGTAATTTTTTTCTAATATTCAATTTTCAATATGAAAAATAAAATAAAATATATTGGGTTGTTTTTGTTTGTTTGTCAGACGATTTTTGGACAATCATTCCTTGACACGGCGAAGCAATCCATTGCATTTTTAAATAAAGATGTTATTTTGTCAGGGTTGCATTCCAATACTCATTTGCCTTTGATAATTGGGTTTGCCAAACGGTATGAAAATACCGGAGACAGCTATTATCGTGATGTTGTTTCCCATTTTTGGGATATGCTGGAACATCATCATTGTTATGCGAATGGTTCCAGTAGTGGTCCAAGACCTATTGCTACGACTCCAACTGCTCAAACTTCAGAACATTGGGGAAAACCAGATTGTTTAAGTACAACTCTTACTGACAAAACATCTGAATCATGCGTTTCACATAACACTCAAAAAATCACCAGTACTTTGTTTCGTTGGACTGCCCAGCCCGAATATGCTGATGTATATATGAATACGCTTTATAATTCCGTTTTCGCACTACAAAATCCCGAAACTGGATGGAATGTTTATTCTTTACCATTGGGTTCTCCGAATAAGAAAGGCTTTGCCAGCCCAAGTGAGTTTTTTTGTTGTAACGGAACAGATGTAGCTCTGACCTTAATGGTAAAATTTGATTTTCTTGGCAAAGGAAATCATAGTTTTCAGCTTATCAAAGACGGGAAGGATGATAAATCTTTTTCTTCGGAAATAATAAAAGTCAAAAAAGGAGATACATTAAAAATTGAATGTCTTCCAAGAGGAGGATTCGTTGGTGTGATAAGATAGAATAATCATGGAATGTATTATTTTGGATTCAAGTAGTTATATTAATACAAATAAATTAAAGAATATGATTAAAAAATTTTTCAGAGGAATTATGTTTTCCTCTCTTTTACTTAGTGCTTCGTTCACTTATTCTCAAAATAATGTACTTCATGTAAAATCACCCAATGGTAAGATTGACATGGCTTTGGAAAGTGGAGCGAAAATTTCATGGTCTGTCAAACATGAAAATACAGAAGTCATTGCGCCTTCGGCCATTTCATTAACACTAGATAACGGCGTAGTTTTAGGCAGCAATGCAAAAATTATTGGTGTTAAAAATTCAACAGTCAACACCTCTTTTGCTACACCATTTTATAAAAAGAAAATGGTGGTTGATGATTACAATCAGCTAACTGTAAACTTTAAAGGTGATTTTGGTTTGATTTTAAGAGCCTATAATGATGGTGTAGCTTATCGTTTTTTTACAAGTAAGAAAGGGCAGGTCATTATTGAATCCGAGGAAGCTAATTTTAACTTCAGCAAAGATCATAAAGCCTTTATTCCTTATGTACGGGATCTAAGAGAAAATGATAAATATACAACTGCTTTCGAAGCCATGTATGATGAGGTTCTGCTTTCTCAATTTGAAAAAAAATCACTGGCTATTTCTCCGCTCCTTATCGATTTAGAAAATGGAAAAAAGGCGGCCATCCTTGAGGCCGAACTGGAAGATTATCCCGGCATGTTCTTAACACAGAATGATCAAACGCAGCTAGGTTTACAAGGCGAATTTGCCCATTATCCCAAGGAAGAACGTTTGGGTGGCTATAATAAAATGAACTATATGGTGGTAAAGCGGGAATCTTATATCGCTAAAACAAGCGGTACCCGTAATTTTCCATGGCGAGTAATCATAATAAGTGAGCACGATAAAGACCTAGCGAATAATGATATGGTTCAAAAGCTCTCTATGCCTTCGCAAATTGCCGATGTAAGCTGGATAAAACCGGGCAAAGTAGTTTGGGATTGGTGGAATGACTGGAACATATCAAAGGTTGATTTTAAGGCAGGAATTAATACAGAGACCTATAAATATTATATTGATTTTGCTTCCAAAAACAATGTTGAATATGTGGTGCTTGATGAAGGCTGGAGTGAAAATACCAATATGCTGAAAGTTTCACCCAACGTTAACATAGAAGAACTGATCAACTATGGAAAGCAGAAAAATGTAGGTATTATTCTCTGGGCCTCATGGTATGCTATAAATCAGGTTTTAGATGATGCTTTCTCTAACTATTCAAAAATGGGCGTGAAGGGCTTTAAAATTGATTTCATTGATCGTGATGATCAAAAAATGGTGAAATCGATTTATGATATTGCTAAAAAGGCAGCGTCGTATAAACTTATTATTGATTACCATGGCATGTATAAACCCACTGGTATTCAACGAACCTACCCAAACATTGTCAATTTTGAAGGGGTTAAAGGCTTAGAGAATACCAAATGGACAGCCAATGATGATATGCCACGCTATGATACCAGCATCCCTTTCATCCGAATGCTGGCCGGACCTATGGATTATACACCGGGGGCAATGCGTAATGCAACAAAAGCAGATTTTCGTCCAAGTAGTTCCATGCCGATGAGTCAGGGAACAAGATCTCATCAATTGGGTATGTATGTCGTTTTTGAAGCGCCCCTGCAAATGATGGCCGATAGTCCTACAGCATATATGAAAGAGCCGGAAAGTACCAGCTTTATTGCTCAGATCCCGACCACTTTTGATGAAACAGTTGCCCTTGATGGGAAAGTTGGAGAATACGTTGCTACTGCCAGGCGCAAGGGGGATAAGTGGTTTGTAGGAGGTTTAACCAACTGGTCGGCAAGGGAAATGACCATAGATCTATCTTTCCTGAATAAAGGAACCTACTCTGCCGAAATTTTTAAAGATGGAATTAACGCAAATAAAGATGCTACAGACTATAAACGCGAACTTGTTAAAGTTACAAGTATCGATAAGCTAACAGTCAATATGGCTAATGGTGGTGGTTTTGCAATTATAATTAGTCCTGAAAAATAATTTAATACGATAAAACTAATAGTAGATAAATGGATAATCGGCATATAATCCAGATTTCCAATTACATATACTAAAAAAATATATAAGAATACATATCATGATAAAAAGAAAAATTAACGTTTTAGTATTAATATATCTTACGCTGTTGTCTGTTTGCGGATGGGCACAAGAGCCTGTTTACTTAGATGAAAGCAAACCAATAGAAGCCCGTATCAAGGATGCATTGTCAAGGATGACATTAGAAGAAAAAGTAGCCCTGTGTCATGCTCAGTCAAAATTCAGTTCAAAAGGAGTTCCCCGATTGGGCATTCCGGATGTATGGTCTGCCGATGGATCGCATGGCGTGAGCGATGAGAAATTATGGGATGAATGGAGTGGGGCGCAATGGACAAATGACTCTTGCACCGCTTTTCCGGCATTAACATGCCTTGCGGCAACATTCAATCCTGAGATATCACTGCTTTACGGAAAATCTATTGGAGAAGAAGCCCGATACCGAAACAAAACCATGTTGTTAGGACCGGGAGTCAATATTTATCGTACACCGCTTAATGGCCGGAATTTTGAATATATGGGTGAAGATCCTTTTTTGGCCTCACGCATGGTGGTTCCATACATTCAGGGTGTACAGTCTAATGGAGTTGCTGCATGCGTAAAGCACTTTGCATTGAACAATCAGGAAATTTCCCGTGGCGAAATTAATGTAAATGTAAGTGACCGTGCGTTGCACGAGATTTATCTTCCTGCCTTTAAAGCTGCCGTTCAGGAAGGGAATGTGTGGTCCATCATGGGTGCCTATAACAAAATATGGGGCGTGCATTGCTGTCACAACGACATGTTGTTGAATAAAATCCTGAAAAATGATTGGAAATTCGATGGCGTGGTGGTCAGTGACTGGGGCGGTGTACACAATACCGATGAAGCTGTCAATGGCGGACTTGATATTGAGATGGGTACCTATACCAATGGATTGACCACACAAGGTCATTTTCCTTTTTCCAGCTATTATTTGGCCGATCCTTTCCTGAAAGGAATTAAATCGGGGAAATACGAAATATCGAAACTTGATGATAAAGCGAGCCGAATCCTGCGAATGATTTTTCGCACGACCATGAGTGCCAATCGTCCTTTCGGTCGTTTTGTATCGCCAGAACACAGTTTGGCAGCCCGAAAAATAGCCCAAGAGGGTATTGTCCTTCTTAAAAACGACAAACAATTTTTACCTATCCCACAAGGGAAATACACAAAGATTGCCGTGATAGGCGAAAATGCGACACGTAGTCTGATTGTTGGGGGAGGTTCCACGTCGCTGAAAGCTGCTTATGAAATTACACCATTGCAGGGATTAAAGAATAAATACGGTGAAAATCATATTGTTTACAGCATGGGATATGCTTCAGGCCGGCCACTATATGGGGCAGAAGAACCTTCCAAATTAAATATAGACTCATTGCAAAACGCAGCTATTGAAGTTGCCCGTCATGCCGATGTGGTATTTTTTGTCGGTGGCTTGAATAAAAATTATTTTCAGGATTGTGAAAGTGGAGACCGTAAATCCCTTAGTTTGCCATTCGGACAAGATAAACTCATTGAAGCGATACAGAAAGTCAATAAAAATGTTGCCGTAATTTTACTAAGCGGAAATGCAGTTTTGATGCCCTGGTTAGATAAAACACCAGCCGTTGTGCAAGGATGGTATCTTGGTTCTGAGGCTGGAAATGCCTTAGCAGATATTATTTCCGGTGAAGTAAACCCTTCAGGGAAACTCCCTATTTCTTTTCCTAAAAAATTGGAAGATGTTGGGGCACATGCCTTTGATAAACTCAGTTATCCGGGTGATGGTGTCAATGTGTATTACAAAGAGGATATTTTAGTAGGCTACCGTTGGTATGATACCAAAAACATTCCTGTTCTTTTCCCCTTCGGATATGGATTGAGTTATACAACATTTCAATATAGGAAGCCTACAATTTCTTCAAAATCAATTACAGTAGCCGATTCATTAGTGGTAACAATTTCAGTAAAAAATACAGGAAAAGTTTCGGGAAAAGAAGTAGTTCAACTGTATGTTAATGATGAAAAATCAAGTTTGCCACGTCCAATTAAAGAATTAAAAGGGTTTGAGAAAATTTCTTTGGAACCGGGAGAGGAAAAAACGGTGAGTTTTACTTTAACAAAAGAGGATCTTTCTTATTATGATGACAAAAAAAATACATGGATTGCAGAACCAGGCAAATTCAAAATTATGATTGGAGCTTCGGCCACCGATATCAGGGGTACAGAAGACTTTATTTTGAAATCGCCATAAATAACAAGTTTGCTTAAGCAAACATCCATAAGTAAAAGGCGATAACATATATGACATATGATAAATAAATTTTACATATATGAAATAGGTCATTGTCGTTGATTTTAAATAAATTTTAAATATGAAAAAAATAATTGTTTTTATAATTTGCATTTTTGGTTTCTATCACTATTCTAACGCTCAGGGATATAAAAATCCTGTTATTTCCGGTTTTCATCCGGATCCTAGTGTGTGCAGGGTTGGTGATGATTATTATTTAGTAACCAGTAGTTTCGAATATTTCCCGGGGGTTCCTGTCTTTCATAGTAAAGACTTAATTAACTGGGAAAAGATTGGGCATTGCTTAACTCGTCCTTCCCAACTCAAATTAGACAAATGTCTGCCTTCTGCCGGGATCTATGCACCGACAATCCGTTATCACGAAGGTCTTTTTTATATGGTGACCACAAATGTATCCAGTGGAAATTTTTATGTGTATACAGATAATCCTGCGGGCGAATGGTCTGAACCTGTTTATGTAGATCAGGGAGGTATTGATCCTACGTTGTATTTTGAAGACGGCAAATGTTATTTTGTGTCAAACGGCAAAGGCATTACTATTTCTGAAATAGATATTAAAACAGGAAAAAAACTTACTGAAAGCAGAATTGTATGGAATGGTACAGGAGGACGTTATCCCGAATCGCCACATATTTATAAAAAAGATGGATTTTATTATTTATTGATTTCTGAGGGTGGTACCGAGTATGGACATAAAATGACAATTGCGCGCAGCAAATCTCTTTATGGACCTTATGAGTCGAACCCGTCTAATCCGATTTTTACGCACATAAATGAAATCTCCCAAAACAACCCAATTCAGGGTACCGGGCATGGCGATTTTGTTCAGGCACATGATGGTTCCTGGTGGATAGTATTCCTGGGCTTTCGTCCACAAAGCTTACTGCATCACGTATTGGGACGTGAAACATTTTTAGCTCCGGTAAGATGGGATGCTAATGCCTGGCCTGTAATAAATGGCAACGGTACGGTTAATATTGATATGGATGTACCTACTTTACCATTAAAACCTGTAAAACAACATGACCTCTCTACCGATTTTGATGAAGCGAAGTTAGGTGTTGATTGGAACTACCTCCGAAACCCATTTATGAATAATTATTCCCTGACAGAAAAGAAAGGTTCATTGAGATTGAAAGCAAGCCCGGTTTCTTTGGATGCTGCTGATTCCCCTACTTTTGTGGGACGCAGACAGGAACATATTGATTTTTCGGCTGCCACTGCACTGTCGTTAAATGATGCAATGCAAGATGACGAAGCGGGAATGACAGTTTACTACTCATCTCAGGCGCATTATGACATCTTTTTAAAAAAATCGGAAAAAGGCAAACGTAAATTGGTAGTACGTTATAAAATGGGAGTACTGAACCACACCGCATACGAAGTGGAAATTCCCGGCGATAAAATTTATTTGAAAGTGAAAGGAGACAAGGACTTTTACTCGTTTTATTATTCTGTGGACGGTAAGAAATTTAATTTCTTAAACAAAATAAACGTATGGTATCTGAGTTCTGAAACCAATGGAGGTTTCACGGGAGTTTATATTGGATTATATGCCGCATCCCAAAGTAAAAATACTAAAGGGTATGCTGATTTTGACAAGTTTATGTATAAGATAGGTAATTTAGATTAATGTAAATTTAATGGTATTTCGCCTAGGTGAAGTGATTAATAAAACAACCAAAAGTAAGATGAATAAGAAAAAAATAATGTTTAAAAAAGAGATGTTGATTACTCTAATCGTTCTTCTATGGGGTAATTATTTAATTGCCCAAACGGCAATGATCAATATTCAATCTCGAAGTTTGACAAGTTTGAATGGTGAGTGGCAGGTGATTTTAGATACATTGGGCGCAGGTGACTGGAAACAGGTTTGGCAGGAAAAAAAGCCTCAAAAAAAGCCGGACTTTATTGAGTATTCTTTTGATGGAGGTCCAATGTTAAAAGTACCTGGCGATTTTAACTCGCAACTATGCGAACTCACTTATTTGGAAGGCATTGTTTGGTATAAAAAAGTATTCAATTATAAATCTGACGAAGAAAAAAGGTTATTTCTCCATTTTGGAGCTGTAAATTATTTGGCAGATGTTTATTGCCATATCCACCTAAAGCCGAAGGGTCTATTAGCGCTTCAAATCTAAAAGAGTTAGGATATCAGTACAGATATGATGCAAAAAATAGATTGGTTGAGAAAAAACTTCCTGGCAAAGAATGGGAATATATTGTTTATGATAAATTAGACAGACCTATTTTAACACAAGATGCTAATTTAAGAGCATCAAATAAATGGCTGTTTACAAAGTATGATGCTTTTAGCAGACCTATTTACACCGGAGAATATGTAAATGCTCTAGAAACATCAAGAACCGCAATTCAAACTAAGGCTGATGGGAGTACCGCTTTATTTGAAAATAGACAAGTTGCAAATAGAAGTATTAAATCTTTCAGTACAATCTCTCGTACAATTATGAATCACTATCAAACGATTTTAAACGATTTTGATAACAAAAGTACAAATGCTTCGGCAGAATCTTTTAATGCAAAAATAAAAGCATTCAGATCAAGATTCAGAGGCGTAAGAAATATAGAATTTTTCCTTTTCAGGCTAACTAATATTTATGCTTAATTTTTGCTACTCCACAGATTTATGTCTTGAATCCTGGATTGCGCCGTGTTTTTATAAAGAATGAAAAGTGATTTAAAACAAAAAAACCTGCGAATCCTTGGATTTGCAGGTTTTAACACGTTTTTCGGGTTTTTTTTGAAAAGATTGATAAAGTTGCCTTTTTCACTTCTTTTCCCCTTTTCGTGGGGAGAGCAGGATTCGAACCTGCGAAGTTTACACAGCAGATTTACAGTCTGCCCTCGTTGGCCGCTTGAGTATCTCCCCGAAGCTTGTATTGATGCGCTTTGTTGTTCTAAGCGGTTGCAAATATAGGAACGTTTTTAATGTTTACAAACTAAAATCGAACTTAATTTTAAGTTATTTTTTAATTGGTTGGTATTGAATAAAATAAAAATGTAGCGACTGGAAAGTTTTTTGTTTTATTTTTAAAATTGGTGCCGTTTGGGCAAAATTTATAAAGTTTTACTCAATTTTCGTCGCTTACTAAATCCTGTTTGCTTACTTTTTTTGATGTATTTGTTGTGGAATTTATTGAAAACTATATTGAACAGTATTGACTTTTCTTTAAAATTTAAGCTAGAAACTCATGTTAAGGATAGGTAATATGATGTAAAACAAAAAAAATCACTAGGGATATTTTTTGTTTTATTCTAAATGTTGGTATTATTTGGACAAAAGTTCTAATTTTTTGCTCTTAGTTCAACGCATCTTAAATCCTCTGCTGCGACTTTTCCTGATGTATGTATGTCCTAGTAGGGGTTGATTAAACAGCCGTATTGAGTTGTTATTGGCTTCTTCGTTGGAAATTTGTGTATGTGTGGTGTATAAACAAAAAAATCTCCACTAGGGAGATTTTGTTTTATTCTAAATATTGGTATTATTTGGCTAAAAGCTCTAATATTTTTGCTCTTAGTTCATCGCCTCTTAAATCCTGTGCTACTATTTTTCCTGATGCATCTAGTATAAATGTTGCAGGAATTGATTGAACACCGTATTGAGCTGCAATTGGCTCTTCCCAAAATTTTAAGTTAGAAACTTGTGTCCAAGATAAATTATCTTTTGCAATAGCTTCTTTCCATGCTTTTGCTTCTTTATCCAAAGAAACACCAACGATATTAAGTCCTTTTGAATGTAGCTCTTTATAGATAGCTACAACGTTTGGATTTTCCTTTCTACATGGTCCACACCATGAAGCCCAAAAATCTACAATGGTTACTTTACCTAAACTTTCTTTAAGAGATACCATTTTTCCTTCTGGATTAGGAGCAGAAAAATCTGATCTTCATTTAGCGCTACCAACTGGAGGGGCAGTAGCACCAACAGCAGGCATTTTCATTTGACCGATTTTTTCTTTTATTTCTTTACCAGGTTTTGTGTTTTTTACTGATTCGTCTAAGCTAGCATAAAGAGCTTCTGCTTTTTTCAAGTCAGTTGATGGATCATTCAACATTCCTTTAATAATTAAAGCACTGATGAATGATTTTGGGTGAGATTCAGCATAAGTAGTATACTTAGCTTTAGTTTCAGTTTGAACATCACCTTGGATTTTCATGAATTCTTTCATTAAGCCATTGATTACAGTTGTATCTTTAGCTTGTTGAGCAGTATTCATAGCTGCTGTGTTCTTTTTCTGAAAATCAACTAATTTTTTCTGAACTTTCATAAGTTCGTCATTGAATTTCACGTACTCGTCATTGTTGTACGTTCCAGAAATTTTAGATTTATGGATACTATCTTTATCCACAACTACAGTAATTTCTCCAGTTTCCAAGATAAAAGGAATTGGTCCTTGAGCTCCTTGAAGTTGTAATGTATGAAACGCAGGCTCAGTAACTTTACCTTTAATTTCAAATTTCCCGTTTTCAACTTTTGCAGTGTCTAGAGAGATAAGAGCACCTGTTGTTTGATCTTGAGTTTGTAGGATAATAGTTTTCCCGTTTTCAATTCCTTTTGCAGTTCCAGTAATAAGATATTCACCGTTTTTAACTTTGTTGCATGAAATTATTGCTATAGAAGCAGTAAGTAAAAAAAATATTTTTTTCATTATTAATTAGTTAATTGATTTGTGGAACAAAAGTATTTAAAATTATAAAAGATAAATAATTTTGGAACCTAAAATTTTGTTATAGTTTTTTGTAAGGTAAAAACCTTGTAATCAGTTGTATTGATTGGGTATTTGAGTGCGTGTGTTGCTCTTTTAGATTTATTCTAAAATAAAAAACAATAATTTACATCTTTTTGCAGCAAAAAAAAAGCATCCTTCAATGGGATGCTTTTCTTTATATAACTATAAAATTTAGTCTTGATTTGTTTTCTTTCTCCAAGTAAAAGAGTTAAGAATATGTCTTTTTGCAAATCTTCCAGGAGAATCTGCATTTACCATTTTTACATAAGTAGCTTTTGGTACACTGATGTACTCATAAACACTTCCATTTGAGAAATCAATAATTAATCTACCTTCTACAAATTTGTAATCTGTAATAGATGAAGTAGCGATTGTTTCAGTATATTCTGGCAAGTTTTGTTTAATTGTCTCAGGATTGATACTTACCAAAAAGTGATAAGCTTCAATAACTAATTTACTTTTCTCTTCTGCTTCTTTCAAACCAGCATCATTACCTTGAAATTTGTCAGGATGACATTCTTTCATTGCATTACGGTAAATGGTTTTTAAATCTTTTAATTCTGCAGTTTTGTCTACGTTTAGTAACTTGCGGTATTCAACTATTTTTTTCATAAATAAGATAACTACTTGTCTATTAGTTTGAAATTAATATTTGTTTAGTTCAAAAAAGACAAATTTTTTGCAAAGGTACACTTTTTTTTAACTTTTTACTTTCGTAGTAAAAAATATTCTAAAAATATGTAAAAGGTTGATTTTTAAATGTAAAAAGTTTGCTATTTATGCAAACAGCGACTTAATATTGAGACTTTAAAAATTATTCCTTTATTTTTGCTCTGGTTTATTATTTGCTTTGTCAAAGTTTTTTGACTTTTTTGGATATTTGTTATAACTGATGTCGCTAGGATTTTCGATTATAGATTTTATAGTAATCCAATCTCCAACTACATGATTAGCATGTGCCATCTTGTAATCTAAAAGGTATATACCACAAAAATAATTGTTGTTTTCATCCTTCTCCATTATTCCTGTGTAAACTCCTTTTTGCAACATTTTTTCTTGAGAAGCCTTCGTCATGATATTTTTATTTAAAAATTGATGCTGCAAAGTTAATCAATATATTGTTTGTTTTAGGGAGTTCATTACAATCTGAGTATATTTGCACATGCAAAAAAACTTTAGACCAAATCCTAATTCATTCAAGAATACATTTTGTGTTTTTCAGGAAGTAGCGATGAGTGAGGTTCAGGGTTTACGTATTCAATTTGAAAGTAAAGCGGGAAGTAGGTATTATTATTCGGATTTAGGGATGTTTCGTCTTTCTAATCATTGGGGAAGATTAGCCAATAGTAAATGGCGTTTAATAGGTTTGAAACCAGAAACGGATACTAAATTTAAGTTAGGTTTTGCTCTCTGGAGTTCTTTTTATCCGGATAATGCAATTGATGAATTGTATTATATAGAAGCCGATTATGATAATAATACTGTCACTTATCAGCATAAGAATAATCCGGAATATGATAAGATAGCAATACTTAGAACAAGTTTTGAAATTACAAAAAGGATTAAACAAATTCGAAATTTGCAGCAACTGACTTCATGGGCAAAGCATTTTGATTATGAAGATATAGATCTTTTGCGCAAAGCAATTATAAATGAACTTATTTTTACCAATAAAACATTGGAAGAAATTAAAAGACAAATAGAATAATGGGAAGGAATAACGAAAGAAATATCAAGAAACACAACGATAAGTTGCACAAAGCACAGGACAAGGTTAAACAAGCCGAAATTGCGCGCAAAGCACAGTTGAAAGAAATTATAAAGAAATTCAATGAGGATAAATCTTCATCTGATAAATAAAACAGAATAAATGGAAAACGATAAATTCGCTGGTTTAAAAGAAAGCGTTCAGGAGATAATTGATTTAATTGCTGCCAAACAAAACAAAACTGCTAATAATAAATTGGTAGAAGTAAGTGAGATTTTGGATGATTTACTTGATTTTTCGGAAGAAGACGAAGATTTAATCGAAATCAGTAAGTATCAGGTTTTATTAAATCAATTGCATCAAAAGATTAATACTGCCGAATAATTTTGATTTTATACTATGGAAAACTCTGAATGTTATTGCGATACTGGTTTGGATTTTGATAATTGTTGTGGTTTATATCTCAAGAACAAGCAAAAAGCACCAACAGCATTAACATTAATGCGTTCTCGTTTTTCGGCTTATGTTATTAAAGATGCCGATTATTTAATGGCTACAACACATCCTTCTGAGAGGATATATTATTCGAAAGAAGAAATTTTAAAATGGGCTACTGCCAATGAATGGATTCGATTGGAAATTATCAACTTTACTGAAGTTACTGTAGCGTTTAAAGCGTACTTTTTGGATGATAACAAACTGCCTCAAATACATTATGAATTTTCTACTTTTAAACAAGAAAATGGGGTTTGGTATTATCTGGAAGGAAAGTTTGAATAATTACACTTCGGTATGAATTTATCCTGAAAGAAGTTGAATAGATTCTGTATGACAATTAATTATTAGATTTTTTGATAGAATTTTTTAACTAAAAATTAATATCTGTTTGTTTTAGCTACATTCTAAAATGATGTAATTTTAGAATTATGAAAGAGGAACATAAAAATGGGTTTTATTTTAAAACGTATGAAGCACCAAATCAGTCTCCGTTTGAAAAACTTTTTGGTATTTTCAAGGAGTTAATTACCCATACTTCGGGTGATTTTGATGAAGCGATAGACTGGCTTCGGGAATTGGATAAGGAATATAAACTTACCGATGAAAACTATACCATCGACGATTTTATAGAAGATTTAAAGAAGAAAGGCTATATAAAAGACGAACTTAAAGATGATGGAACCTCAGGTATAGGAATTACTGCCAAAACGGAACGTGCAATAAGACAACAAGCATTAGATCAGATATTCGGGAATTTAAAACGTTCGGGAAATGGAAATCACAAAACCAAATATGCAGGAATTGGAGATGAGCATACGGGGGAATTCCGTGAGTTTCATTTTGGCGATGGTTTGGAAAGAATTTCCCTCACAGAAAGTTTGCGTAATGCTCAAATTAATAATGGGGTAGATAGCTTTATGCTTACGGAAAATGATTTGGTTGTTGAAGAAACGCAATACAAATCGCAAATGAGTACGGTATTGATGATTGATATTAGTCACAGTATGATTTTATATGGTGAAGATCGTATTACTCCAGCCAAAAAAGTTGCCATGGCACTCGCCGAATTAATTACTACACGTTATCCTAAAGATACGCTTGATATTCTTGTTTTTGGAAACGATGCCTGGACAATTGCGATTAAGGATTTACCATATCTAAAAGTTGGACCTTATCATACCAATACAGTAGCAGGTTTGCAACTTGCAATGGATTTATTACGCCGAAAACGAAATACTAACAAACAAATATTCATGATTACCGATGGAAAACCAAGTTGCGTACGTGAGCGTGATGGTTCCTATTATATGAACAGTAATGGTTTGGATGAGTATATTGTTGATAAATGTTACAATCAGGCACAACAAGCCCGAAAATTGCATATTCCGATTACCACATTTATGATTGCAAGTGATCCGTATTTGCAGCGTTTTGTTAATCATTTTACAGAAGCCAATCAAGGAAAAGCATTCTATACGGGGCTGAAAGGTCTTGGTGAAATGATTTTTGAAGATTATGAAGCAAATAGGAAGAAGAGAGTGAGGTAGTTTTCAACTGTCATGCTGAGCGGAGTCGAAGCGCTTTTTGCATTCTCAAAAATTTGCAGTAAAAGTGCACAGAAGTGCGTCTCCTCAAAGTGATGACACAATGCTGCTCATCTGTATAAAAATAAAAATATAACAATATAGATATTTCAACAAAAATGAAAATAGAAAATATAAAAACATTAGGGGAGTTAAAAAAATCAGGTTACGAAAGTAAAAGCATCAAAGATGAATTGCGAAATAACCTTCGTGAAAAGATCAAATCTGGGAAGCCCGTTTTCGAAGGTGTTCATGGTTTTGAGAATACAGTTATTCCAGAGTTAGAACGTGCTATTTTATCACGTCATAATATCAATTTATTAGGACTTCGTGGTCAAGCCAAAACTCGATTGGCTCGCAAAATGGTCGAATTATTAGATGAGTATATTCCGTTTGTGGCAGGTTCGGAGATTAATGATGATCCTTTGAATCCAATTTCTCGCTTTGCAAAAGATATAATTGCCGAAAAGGGGGATGAAACGCCAATTGAATGGTTACATAGAAAGGATCGTTTCTTTGAGAAACTTGCTACGCCAGATGTTACTGTTGCCGATTTGATTGGTGATGTAGACCCTATAAAAGCAGCAAATTTAAAATTATCTTATGCTGATGATCGTGTGATACATTTCGGAATGATTCCGCGTGCGAATCGTTGCATTTTTGTGATTAATGAATTGCCTGATTTGCAAGCTAGAATACAAGTTGCGTTGTTTAATATTTTGCAGGAAGGAGATATTCAGATAAGGGGATTTAAGTTAAGAATGCCACTGGATATGCAATTTGTGTTTACTGCAAATCCGGAAGATTATACGAATCGTGGAAGTATTGTTACGCCATTAAAAGATAGAATTGGTTCTCAAATTCTAACGCATTATCCCGAGACTATTGCAATTGCCAGAACAATTACGGAGCAAGAAGCGAAGTTGGATGTTGAGCAACATGAATCGGTCTATATCCCGAGTTTAGCCAAAGATTTATTGGAACAAATAAGTTTTGAAGCTCGAGAAAGTGAGTTTATAGATAATAAAAGTGGTGTAAGTGCGAGAATGAGTATTACGGCATACGAAAACTTATTAAGTACTGCTGAACGTCGCGCTTTGCGTGCAGGAATTGATAAAACGGCTTTACGTTTATCTGACTTTATGGGAATTATCCCTGCAATTACAGGAAAAGTCGAGTTGGTTTATGAAGGAGAGCAGGAGGGAGCTGCTATCGTTGCACAACATTTAATAGGTGATGCAATTCGAACTTTCTTTCCGATGTATTTCCCAAAGATTGAAAAACTTGAAAAACCAAACGAGAAAACACCATATACAGATACTATTGAATGGTTTTTTACCGAAAGTGGTTTTGAATTATTAGATGATTGCTCGGATGCCAAATACAAGAAAATCCTTGATGGAATTCTTCCATTGGATATTTTGTTAAAAAAATATCAACCGGAATTGCCTGCTGAAGATTGTTATTTTATGAAAGAGTTTGTATTATGGGGATTGGTTGAATATAAAAAACTGAGTAAAGATCGTTTTTCCGAAGGATATGAGTTCAAGGATATGTACGGAAGTTACATAAGTAAATTATAAAGATTTTAAAGAGGGTTTGATAATTGTCGGACCCTTTTTTATAGTTTTAAAAAATTAAATAAAAAAGGTTTTACTATTTATTACTGATTATAGTGCTGCATATTTTATTTAGCCTACCTTGTCACGTTGGTTGTATTTACATTCCATCAAAAACACAAATGGAAAATAGCTTTGAAGCTTTGATTGCTACTTATATTGAAAATAAAGTAGGTATATCCGAACATTTTTTGAGTACGGAATTGGCTAATAATTTAAAACAAAACTTACTTGATTTAAATGCCAAAAGCTTGTTGCAAGACGCCGGAATAGGTAATTCGGATAAAGTGACTTATGATGGAGCTATCCGTAGCGATTCGATTTATTGGCTTGACAAAAAACATAATAATGCATTCGAGAATGAATTCTTTGTTCAGATTGAAGCTTTTATCGATTATTTAAACATAAGTTGTTACGCGGGGATAACAGGTTATGAGTTTCATTATTCTTTATATGAAACAGGTGATTTTTATCTCAAACATTTAGATCAGTTTAAGAACAATCCGAGCAGAAAATATTCTATGATTAGTTATTTAAATGCCGATTGGAAAGAAAGCGATGGAGGTGAACTTCTTATTCATCAGTTGGATAACAATCAAAAAATTAGCCCTACTCAGGGTAAGACAGTTTTTTTTAAAAGTGATGAGCTGGTTCATGAAGTATTGGTTACCCAAAACACAAGAATGAGTATTACGGGTTGGTTAAAGAGTGATTAATAGCTTGTTTATCAGTAAGTTTTAAATTTTTATAAAAATAACTCGACTAATTCTATAGAATATTGGAATTATATTTATAGATTTGTAAAAGAAATGAGAAATGAAAGCCCAAATACAACTCCTTATAATTGTAACTCTATAATGTGTTATATGTATGATTTGGTGTATGAACAGCTTTCTATGGTTTAGTTATTTAGTTAAAAAAGCCTTTTTATATTTAAAAAGGCTTTTTAAAATTCTTAAACCATTAAGATGTTAAGAAAAAACAAAGTTGAATCTAAATGGTTCTTAATTCTTTAATAGAAAAAAAAATAAAAGATGAGATTATATACTATAAATACTAATATTATGATGCAGTGCTGCCACATGAAAATCCCTCCCTGTTGCAGAAGTTGCTGTTATTTATAAAATAATATTTAGGCTCTTTCGTAACACTTGCGAAAGGGTTTTTTTATGCCAGTCATTTTTCAATTACTATACTTATTTTAATAAAATATATAATTTATAACATCCCATAAAATTATGAGTTCACAAATCGTAAAACAGAACCCGTTTCAATCTATGATTGATCGTTTTAATATAGCTGCCGATATTCTTAAACTAAATGAATCGGTTCGACAAAAGCTACAACGCCCGGAAAAGCAAATCGTAGTTAATTTTTCTATTATTCTTGATAATGGTACAGAACAAAATTTTGAAGGTTATCGTGTAATCCATAACACAGCGTTAGGGCCATCCAAAGGAGGTATTCGTTATGATACGGCTGTAAATCTTGATGAGGTGAAAGCACTTGCAGCCTGGATGACATGGAAATCGGCAGTTACAGGAATTCCTTTTGGAGGAGCAAAAGGAGGAATTATCTGTGATCCAAGATTACATTCTAAATCCGAATTGGAAAAAATAACACGAGAATATACCAATGCTTTGTCGGATATTTTTGGTCCCGATAAAGATGTTCCTGCTCCCGATATGGGAACTGGTCCCGATGAGATGGGTTGGTTAATGGATGAGTTTTCTTTGGTTCATGGTAAAACAATTCATGCCGTTGTAACGGGGAAACATTTACATTCTGGAGGCTCTCTGGGTCGGGTAGAAGCTACTGGACGAGGTGTAAGTATTATAAGTATCCTGGCACTTCAAAAATTAAAATTAAGACCGGCAAGATCCACAGCAGCTATTCAGGGATTTGGCAATGTTGGACTTCATTCGGCTTTGTTTTTATTCGAAAAAGGATTGAAAATTGTTGCTGTTAGTGATGTCTCTGAAGCTTTTTATAATCCGGACGGAATTAATATTCCAGAACTTATTTTATATTATAATTTAAATAATAAAAGTGTTAACGGATATCCGAATGCAGTAGCCATAAAACATGAAGATTTATTATTGCTGGATGTAGATGTGCTTATTCCTGCTGCCAAAGAGGATGTGATTACTGCTGTAAATGCGGGATCTATTCGTGCCAAAATTATTGTAGAAGGGGCGAACGGTCCAGTTTCTTCGGATGCTGATAAAATCTTGCATGAGAACAATGTTTTGGTTGTTCCAGATATTTTGGCCAATGCAGGAGGAGTTACAGTATCTTATTTTGAATGGCTTCAGAATTGTCTTTTAGAATCCTGGAGAATCAATCAAATAAATAAACGTTTGGAAGATATATTGGAGAAAAGTTTCGAATCAGTTTTTGCTGCTTCTGTAAAATATAAAGTAACACCTCGTATTGCTGCTTATATTATTGCTTTGCGTAAAGTTGCTGATAGTCAGGCTGTAAAAGAAATCAAACTGACTGAGAAAAAATTCAAACAGAATTAAAATTTATTACGCATTAAACTGACTTCAACTGGATTAAGATAATTTCATTGGTTGTATATAATCAATGGAATTGTCTTTTTTCTGAAATTTAAGTATTAAATTGTTTTGAATAGTTCATTCCCGGAATACCTACATATTTATTAAAAAATGGAACATATTAATTTTTTGGCATTTGCCATGCCTGCTTTTTTTCTTTTTGTGTATATCGAGTTTCGACTTGCACAGCGAAGTAACAGACCAGAATTATTCAATTATGAAAGCTCTGTTTCTAATATAAGTATTGGTATTGCAGAACGGTTGATCAATCTTTTCATTGCAGCGAGTTTTTACCAATTGTATTATTTCATTTATAATAACTACAGAATTTTTGATATTCCGAGTAATTTTTTGGTTTGGATTGCATTAATTCTCGCCACCGATTTTGTTTGGTATTGGTACCACAGACTCGGTCATGAGGTTAATTTTTTCTGGGCTGCACATATTGTACATCATCATAGTAATGAATTCAACTTTACTGCTGCTGCCCGAATAACTACTTTTCAGGCTATTGTACGTACTGGTTTTTGGTGTGTTTTGCCGTTTATAGGTTTTCATCCCAAGATGGTTATTACAATGCTTATTGTACACGGTGCGTATTCTTTTTTTACGCATACTCAGGTTATAGGAAGGATAAAATGGTTAGAATATGTATTTGTTACCCCATCTGTTCATGGTATTCATCATGCTTCGGATGAAAAATATCTGGATAAAAATTATGGTGATATGTTTACGTTTTGGGATCGTATCTTTGGAACTTTTCAGGAAGAGGAAGAAAAACCAAAATATGGATTGACTCATCCCTTAAAGAGTTATAGTTTCTTATGGCAACATTTTCATTATTATTTCGAAATTTATGAATTATGGAAACGTTCCAAAGGATTTATAGCTCGATGGAATGCTGTATTTGGAAGTCCTGCCGATATGGATCAAGATATTCGCCCGACTCTGGAAAAACGTTTTCTGCAGGATAAAGAGAACCCGAGCCATAGACTTAAATTCAAGAACTATCTTTATTTACAACTTGGTGTAAGTACGTTCTTGCTAACAATTTTTACCTATTATTTTGATTCTTTGGACACATCCGATAAAATATTCGTTTTATCTTTTATTGGTATCACGCTTATTAACTGTGGGGCATTGTTAGAACAGCGAAAATGGATTTATTATCTCGAATACTTCCGCATTTTTATTTGTACAACTTATTTTTTGTATATCGAAAATAAAATAGAATTCTTTGTTGTTCCGATTATCATAATGTTTTTGGTAGAACAGGTTTTCTCTCTGGGAGAAAAATATCAAACGGTAGTACTTCAGTTAGAAGTCTCCGAATAAAGTATAAAAAAGGGATATTTTAAAAGTATTGCTTTTCTGTTGAAGATTTTTTTTTTTTTGCCACAGATTGAAGGGTTTAATTTAAGAATAGTACTAATTCTAATTTTTAAGCCTTTTAAATCTGTGGCTTTTTTATTTTTTTTTGATAGCCATTATTTTTCTTCGAAAACATCTTTGTAATCCGATTTGCTTTTTATTCTGGTTTTATAATATAACCAGTTGGGTGTAATTAAAAAAGCAGTGAGATTTATTCTCGCTGCCTTTTTGTTTTCATGAATTGGTAAGTTTCGGTATTAAGTAGCTTATTTTTTAGATTAAAATTAATCGCGAAGTACGGAAGTCCCGATCCTGAAGCTTTAAGTTTTCAGTCGCAGTCTTTCATCTTCCATCTATTATCTCCAAATCTTTCATCTTTCATCTTTTCTATCTCCTCTTTTTCTAATCTCAGAACCTTAGTGCCTCAAGACCTTTTTCTCTCTGCAGCTTTGAACCTTTTACAGTTGTCTATCGTAATGATTTGATAGTCATTCTAAAATGCAACACGTTGCATTTTAGAATACGACACTTGTTTTAAGAAAATAATTACAAAGGGATAGGTATCTTTATTGAGTTTACAAAATAGTACTACAAAATAATATTGCAAAAATATCAGAATTTGTTATCCAGAATATTAGTTTTTATGTATTTAAAAATTGGAAATAAATTATAAAACCAGTTCTATCATATAAGTCATTGATTAAAAATTAAAAAATATTTAGCATGATTAGTACCTCTACCTACTCTTTTACAAGAATGTCTTTTTTGTTTTGTTTGATTATACTTTTATCTGCGTTCGAAACAATTACTGCTCAGTCACCTACAATATCCAGCTTTAGTCCCACAAGTGGTGCAGTGGGTAGTACAGTAACTATTAGTGGGGCTAATTTTGGTGCTACAATTGCTGAAAATATAGTGTTTTTTGGCGCCACTAAGGCTACAATTACTGCTGCAAGTACTGCGAGTTTAACCGTAACAGTACCAGTAGGGGCAACTTTTGAGCCTATGTCAGTATTAAATTCTACAACTACATTAGTAGGATATTCTACTACACCTTTTATTACAACATTTACCCCCAATAAAGCAAGAATAACGATTGATGATATACAGCCTAAAGTAAATTTTCCGACTGGAAATAATTCTGCGCCTTTTAACGTAATTATTATCGATCTTGATGGGGATGGTAAGCCTGATTTAGTAACAATAAATTCGTCAGGTACTTCTTCAATATCTATTTTTCGTAACATATCAACGAGTGGTAGTATTAATGCGGGTTCTTTTGCTCCTAGTATAGACATTATTGTTGGTAGTACACCCAGAGCAGCAGCTGCGGGCGATTTTGATGGAGATGGTAAACCTGATCTTGCAATAACTAATAGCGGGGGAGCTTCTGTTACGATTTTAAAAAACACATCGAGCGGTATTGGAAACATAGCTTTTGTTAGTCAGACAACTTTAACTTCTGGTCTTGGTTCTTTTGGTATTGTAGCTGGAGATATTGATGGAGATGGGAAAACTGATCTTGCGGTTGCTGATAATGGTACTAATTTGGTGTCTGTTTTTCAAAATTTATCGTCTGGAATTGGAAATTTCAGTTTTGCTGCTAAGAACGATTTTATAATAAATAGTGCTCCTTATGGTTTATCAATAGGAGATATAGATAGTGATGGCAAAATGGACTTGATAACACCCAATAACAATGCAAGTGGTACAGTATCAGTTTTACGAAATACCTCTACAAGTGGCACGATTAATTTTGATAATGTGGTTAGTTTTCCTGTAGGTGCATCTCCTTTTTTCAGTGCAATTGGGGATCTAAATAAAGATGGTAAACCAGATATTGTAGTTGCTAACGGTGGTGGTACTACTATATCTATTTTAAAAAATACTTCATCAGGAGCTGGGAACATTAGTTTTGACCCTAAAGTTGATGTGACAGCAATTAATATTGTTACTGCTGTTGGGATTGCTGATATAGATGGTGATGGAAATCTTGATGTTGTTGCAGCTTCACACAATAGTATTTTATCTTTTTTTCATAACACATCAACATCAGGTGGTACTATTACTTTGGGTACTCGAACTGATTTTGCAAATGATACCAATTGTAGAGGGTTAGCTATTGGTGATCTTGACGGAGATGGTAAGAATGATGTGGTAACAGCCAATAATGCCAGTCTTAATATTTCTATTTTCCGCAATAATCCTTTATTTGCTCCAACTGTTCAGGCAACCAATGTAGTTTTTACTACTACAACAGCAACAACAACTACAGCTACCTGGACCATTGGTAACGGTTCATCTAGAGCCGTGTTTATGTATGCTGGAATTACAGGTAGCCCTTTACCGATAGATCTTACGGTTTATACAGCAAACGCTTCTTTTGGTACAGGAACACAAATTGGCACATCAGGCTGGTATTGTGTATACAATGGCACCGGAACAACCATAAACATAACAGGATTAACAGCCGCAACGAATTATAGAGCGATGGTAATTGAACGAAATGGTTCAGCAGGCGACGAAATGTATTTATCTACAGTAGGTACAGACAATCCTGCCAACGTGACTACTCTTAGTAATATAGCGACGTTAAGTAATTTAACGATAAGTCAGGGTATATTAGCACCGGTTTTTGCAACAGGTACCACAAGTTATTCTGTTACTCTACCAAACGCTACGACAAGTTTAACCGTGACACCAACTACAACAGACCCTAACGCAACAGTAAAAGTAAATGGAGTAACGGTTACAAGCGGAAGTCCTTCCGGAGCAATTGCTTTGGCAGTAGGTTCAACTACTGTTACCACAGTAGTTACTGCTCAGGACGGAATAACATTAGGAACTTATATTATAACAGTAACTAGAGTTGCTCTTCCAATAGTTGTAATTAGCAATCCCGCAGCAGTTTGTTCTCCTGCTACAGTAGATATTACTGCTGTGGCAGTAACCACGGGAAGTGATACAGGTCTAACTTATACTTATTTTACCGATGCTTTGGGAACTACTCTATTAAGTACTCCTACAGCAGTAACTGCAAGTGGCACGTATTATATAAAAGGGACTAATACTAATGGCTGTAGTACAATTGTACCAGTTACAGTGATTATCAATGCGCTTCCGATTATAACAATTACTAATCCTGCAGCAGTTTGTTCACCAAACACAGTAGATATTACCGCTACGGCAGTAACCACAGGAAGTGATACAGGTTTAACCTATACTTATTTTACTGATGCTTTAGCAGCGACTCCGCTAGCTACACCTTCAGCAATAACGACAAGTGGCACGTATTACATAAAAGGGACTAATACTAATGGCTGTAGCACAATTGTACCCGTTACAGTAATTATCAATGCGCTTCCAATTATAACAATTACTAATCCTGCAGCAGTTTGTTCACCAAACACGGTAGATATTACTGCTGGGGCAGTAACCACAGGAAGTGACAC
>NZ_JAOZEW010000002.1 GCF_025847235.1 Flavobacterium shii | reverse complement strand
TCCAAGCGGGAATGAAATTCATCTGGATGAAAATAACAAAAACATGAACTTTACGTCTCCCGAAACGGTCACTTTTAATTGCAAAAACTTTATAATAAATGCCTCAGAGGGGATTACTTATAATGCAGGAACAGATATAATACAAAAAGCAGCGCATGATATTGATATTAATGCTGGTGGAAATATTAATGAGGCCGCAGACAATAAAAGTGAAAATATAGAAAAAACAATTACCCGAAGCTCTCACGAATCTACCCATTATGCCGAAAAAGTAACTATTTTAAGTACCGACGAAAATATGCTTTTGGAGAGTAGCCAGAAAACAGTAGAAATAAATAGCGCAGAACAATCCAACTTTTTTTAATATTTAAAACTCATTTTATGGCAATTAATAAAACCGCAAAGAACTTAACTATAGAAATTAAGAATAAATATACCTGTATTGCAAAGACGATTTATGAAACCACTGGAAAGGTCGAGATTGTAGCAACCAAAGATAACCTAACACTAGTTTCGAATAAAAAAGTAATCATAAGAGGTAATAAATCATAACAATATGTCGAACATAATATTTGGAAAGCCCCGATTTGTAGTGCCAAAAAAAGATTTTGATGAAAGAAATGACGTAACGATTGGTGTATTCTTTGATGGAACATCGAACAATAGAGAAAATATTGAAGGGCGAAGAAAAAATCCTAATCTAAAAAAAGGGCTTGGAAACGTGAGTTTTGGTAACGACAATACCAATGTAGACAAACTCCAAAAAGCATATCCAGATGAAACACATTATTTCTCTATTTATGTAGAAGGTATTGGTACTAAAAACCCAAAAGAGAACAAAGATGGTTCATTGAGTTATTATGGTGATTTTACACGTGGACAAGCAGGTGGCAAAGGAGAAACAGGACTTTATGAAAAAGTAGAAAAAGGATGTTTTGATCTTATAAGGAAATTAAAGAAAAAAAATGAGGAAAATATAAGCACTTTATATATCGATGTTTTTGGTTTTAGCCGTGGCGCAGCCGCAGCACGCATTTTTGTAAATGAGTTGTATAAGACCAAAGATTCCGGAGACAGCGCTAGTTATGCAATGGGCTGTTTAGGCAAAGCCTTTAAAGAGCTGGATTATAAAGAAAAACCGTACCGTATAAAAATAAGACTCTTAGGTTTATACGATACAGTTTCGTCTTATGGAGGTAATGTTTTCGACGATATTACGGTCGATAAAATACCCTTACACATTCCTATAGTAGGCTTTACAGTACATCTTACTGCTGAGGATGAACATCGCGAAAAATTCCCACTTACTAATATTGCCAGTGCAGGTGCAAACAGTAAAGAGCTATACTTACCAGGGGTACACTCAGACATAGGTGGCGGGTATAAAAATAAAGAGTGGGAACAAACCATTTTATCAGAATCCTCACACATGTTAAGGAGCGAAATGCTAAAAATGCAGGAACAGGGTTGGTTCAAAGAAAAAGAAATGATAGAACATTTTGAATTTCTCGAAGGCAACAGATTCCCAAGCAATGAGTACAGTCTTGTAATCCTACACTTAATGGCAGAGTTTGGAAAACGTAAATATAAAATTCCGTGGGATTATAGAAAAGTTTTAAATAAAGAATATGAAATCCCGTCAGCACTTGATGCTATCAAAAAACGTCTTGACGAATATGCCTTTGAAGGCAAGCCCAAGATGACATTTTTTAGTAAAAAGGAATTAGAAGAAAAAGAGAAACGCTTAGGAAATAATGAAACCGAAATAGATAAATTTTATTCCCAAGCCGAAGATCATAAAATGTTAATGACATTACGCAATAAATACTTACATTGCTCTGCGAGCATGGACGGCATAGGCATGGAACCCCGCATGACAAAACCTACCGGAGTGGGATCAAACTCTTATAGAGAAATAATTTGGGAACGATTTATAATAAATGGATAATATGAAAAACAAAATAAAAGTAATCGTATTACTTACATTATTAAACCTAACACTGGCTTCGTGCCAAAAGAACATGGAACAAAAAAAATACAGCTGGACCACTGCTGCTTGCACGCCAAAAAACTATCCTGCCGAAATTTTCTCAGGGCATTTAATATTAGGAACGAAACCTAACAGTGCATATGTGTATATGCCTTTTGATTGTATTATTGATAGTAAAAATCTAGGAGATAATGATGGGTCATCTTCTGGTGAAACTACAGGAAATACACCAAAAGTATTAGATATTACTTGGATGTCTTATACTGAAAACAAAAGTTATTCAGGGATTTTTAATCTTGATACTGATAAAATAGAGGCATTGATGATTAACGGTAGTGAAAGACCTTATTGGGATGTACCAACTAAAAAAGCAGGAATTGTTAAAGATTATGATTTTACAATCAATGCAGCACTTTTCCCTGGTGGGATAGTGGTGTTATACGTATTTAGCCCATCTAGTATGACAATTGTAGGGCGTTACCAAGCCCATGAAGATAAAAATGTAGATTGGAAAGTTGCACATAAATCAATGACGGATAAAAAGGGAATTGATGAATATGTTAATTATATGAATGAAGATTTACCTCAAGAAATAAAAGACCAGATTACACAAGAAACAATACCTTTTGGCTATTGGGATACTTTGTTTCGAACCTACTCATTAACACCTGTAGTAAAACCCGAAGACAAAGTAGAGACGATAAAATTTAATTATATTAACGGTGAGTTCGAATCTATTTTCCTGAGTTTAAACAATAATATAATGCCAATAAAAAAGAGAGCAGCACCACGAAAAATGAATATTGTTTGGCACGATATAAACGACAGGCGCATGGAAAGCTATGTTTACTTTGATGAAAAAAAAATAAAAACTCTATTTGAGCAAACCAAACCCAATGAAGGTATTGGTTTTGTAATTAATATAGATAGAAATACCAAGCCACGAGAAACAACAGGAATCTCTATAAAACTAAAAACTAATGATAGAGAAATAGATTTACAAGAAGCAATAGTATCGCAAGAAACGTTTACAAAACCAGTACCGTATTAATTGATCCAAAACTAAAAATCCCAAAACCGATAAAAGTTTTGGGATTTTTTTTATTTCTGAAAAGAGTATTTTAAAACTGACTATTGTTTTTAAATACCTCTTGGTTTACTTCATCAATGTAATTTAAGACTTCATCTTTACCTGTTGATTCTGTTGCTGATGTTACGAAATAATGAGGCATTTCGGCCCAGTTATTGGCGAACATTTTCTTTTTGTAAGCGGCAACATGAGAATCGATTTTTACTTTACTGATTTTGTCAGCTTTGGTAAAAATGATGCAAAACGGAATTTCGCTTTCTCCCATGTACGACATAAATTCAATATCGATAGCTTGAGCTTCATGACGAATATCGATTAATACAAAAGCGCAAACTAATTGTTCGCGAGTTTCAAAATAATCAGTAATGAACTGTTGGAAAACAGATTTTGTTTTTTTAGAAACTTTGGCATATCCATATCCTGGTAAATCCACAAGGAACCAATTGTTGTTAATCAGGAAATGATTTATCAATTGTGTTTTTCCAGGGCGACCAGAAGTTTTTGCCAAGTTTTTATGATTGGTCAGCATGTTGATCAAAGAAGACTTTCCTACATTTGATCTTCCTATAAAAGCATATTCTGGCAAGAAGTCCTTAGGACATTTGCTAACATCAGAATTACTAATTATAAATTCGGCGGTATTTATTTTCATATCTATACTATTTCTAAAACCTCCTCAAATTCGAAAGCATTTATTATAAATTGGTTTTTTGCAACCATTCTTCAAGAATTTTGTTAAACTCTTCCGGATGTTCCATCATGGCAGCATGTCCACATTTGTCTATCCAGTATAAAGAAGAGTTAGGAAGTAATTTGTTAAACTCTTCGGCTACGTCTGGAGGAGTTACTTTATCATTTTTACCCCATATGATACAAGTTTCAACTTGCATCTTAGGTAGGTCTTTTGCCATATTGTGACGAATAGCACTTTTGGCAATCGTAAGTGTTTTAATTAATTTTATGCGATCATTTACAGAGGCATAAACTTCATCGATAAGCTCTGGTGTTGCAATTTTAGGATCATAAAAAACATCTTCAGCTTTTCTTCTTATGTATTCGTAATCGCCTCTTTTAGGGTAACTGTCTCCCATTGCGCTTTCATAAAGTCCGGAACTACCTGTTATAACAAGACCTATTACTTTTTCTGGGTATAGCTTGGTGTGGTATAGGGCAATATGTCCACCTAGCGAATTCCCTAGCAAGATAACTTTGTCGAATCCTTTGAAAGTAATAAAATCCTTAACGTATTTTGCAAAGCTCTTTACGTTTGTCTTTAAGATACTTTGTGTGTATATCGGTAAATCGGGTATTACTATTCTATACCCTTTATTTGAAAAATATTCGGCTACGGCATCAAAGTTACTAAGTCCTCCCATGAGGCCATGTAATATAACAATAGGTGTCCCTTCTCCAGCTTCATAATAGCTGTATCTACCTTCTTTTTTGTAATGTTTATCCATCTAACTAAGTACCGATTTCAATTTGGACAAATATAGGGTTTAATACATAAATATGGATTTTTGAAAACAATTTTTAACTAGATAATTTTAGTAGAAGTAATAAATACCTAAAAATCAGTCGCTATATGTTCTGATTTTTTTCTTTTTTATCATAAAAATAGTCAAAAACGGACAGTGAATTTTTAACAATATCGCTTTGGTTTTTATTATGTAGAATCATTCTTACAAGGAATTTTAAAAGAGGCTAACGTTCTGACTCTGCATAATTTAAGGGTTTTGGGGTAAAAGTGGTTAAACTTATCAACAAAGTGGTATATAGTGGTAAATTGTGGTAATATTTTTTATATTTTTGCTGTGTAACATATCCATACTTTTTTTTGAACACAATTGTCGGGACATATGAGTGTAAAGTCGATGCTAAAGGGAGGCTTTTGATGCCTGCACCTTTAAAAAAGCAGTTGGCAACCTCACTTCAAAACGGATTTGTTTTGAAGCGTTCCGTATTTCAGACTTGTCTGGAGTTGTATCCGATGGAAGAATGGGATTTGATGATGCAGAAAATTAATAAACTGAATCGTTTTGTAAAAAAGAACAATGATTTTATCAGAAGGTTTACCGCTGGAGTTAAGATTGTTGAGATTGATGCATTAGGACGTTTATTGATTCCGAAAGATTTAATGACTTTTTCTGGTATTTCGAAAGATGTAGTGTTTTCATCAGCAGTGAATATTGTTGAGATATGGGATAAAGAGTTATACGAAAAATCAATTAGCGGCGAAGATATGGATTTTGCAGATTTAGCCGAAGAAGTAATGGGAAATATAAATGACGACGACAATGGAATATCATAATCCGGTTTTGCTTCATCCAACAGTAGATGGCTTGAATATTAAGCCTGACGGCATTTATGTAGATGTAACGTTTGGTGGTGGTGGACACTCAAAAGAGATTTTAAACAGGCTAGGGCCAAATGGAAAGTTGTTTGCTTTTGATCAGGACGAAGACGCTTTGGCGAATGCCTTGCCTGATGAGAGGTTTACTTTAATAAATGAGAATTTTAGATTTATAAAAAGGTTCTTGCGTTTTCATGGTGTAAGAGGAGTAGATGGGATTTTGGCAGACTTAGGTGTTTCATCACATCAATTTGATGTTGCCGAAAGAGGATTTTCTACTCGTTTTGATGCTGAGCTAGATATGAGAATGAGTCAGAAGAATGATTTAAATGCATATCGTGTGGTTAATGAATATGACGAGCAGGATTTACGCAGAGTTTTTTTGGATTATGGAGAATTGAAAAATGCACCAGTTTTGTCAAGAACAATTGTAGAGGCCAGAGAGCACAGACCAATTAAAACTACAGACGAATTGAAAGAGGTTTTGGCGAAATATTTACCTGAAAGAGTTCGAAATAAAATATTAGCTCAGATTTATCAGGCCATTCGTATTGAGGTAAATCAGGAAATGGATGTGTTGAAAGAATTCATCGAGCAATCATTGGAGATATTAAACCCAGGTGGAAGATTAAGTGTTATTTCATATCACTCACTGGAAGATAGACTGGTGAAACGTTTTATTAAAAACGGAATGTTTGAAGGAGAGCCAGAACGTGATTTTTATGGAAACTTTACGGTTCCATTTAAAACCATCGGAAAGCTAATAGTTCCGGACAATGCGGAAATTAAAATAAATAACAGAGCAAGAAGTGCAAAGCTAAGAATTGCCGAAAAAAGATAGGTACTATAATAAGGTATAATGAAACACGGAGTATTTGACATATTAAAAGCAAGATTTCTTATTAATGATGACGCTGTGAAAAATTGGCGTTTTATCGTTTTTATAATTCTGCTGGCAATAATAATGATTGCAAATACACAACGATACGAACAAAAGGTTTTTGAAATTGCAAAATTGAATAATGAAGTAAAGGAATTGCGATCGGAGTTTGTAGACAGGCGTTCGGAATTGATGAAGTTAAAAATGGAATCGACAGTATCGGAAAAAATGCTTGCTAAAGAAATTTATCCATCGACAGTTCCACCGATTAAAATTGAAGTAAAGAAAGAAAAAGAAAAGAGCTTTTTTAAACGCATATGGCAGTAGACGATAAAAATATATCCTACAGAATTTATCTGGTAGCAGTTTTCATCTTTTTGATGGCAATTGGTATTGTCGTGAAGTTAACTAATATTCAGTGGGTTGAAGGTGATTATTATCGAAAATTGGCCAAGCAACGTACTGTGAAGAATTTTGTTATTCCTGCTAATAAAGGGAATATTTATTCTGCCGACGGAAGCCTTTTGGCAACTTCTATTCCTAATTATGAAATTCGATTTGACGCTGTTGCGCCAAAAACAGAAGCATTCGAGAAGAATGTAAAATTACTTTCGGATTCTTTGTCGGTAGTTTTAGGAAGACCTAGTGGCTATTATCAAAACGAATTAAGAAAGGCTAGAGCCAATAAAAACAGGTATTTTTTGATTGCTCGCAAGTTGAGTTATACAGATTATATAAAAATAAAGAGGTTCCCATTATTTAATTTGGGAGCTTATAAAGGAGGAATCATCATTGAGCAGGAAACGGTAAGAGAACATCCTATCGGGAAAATTGCAGAGCGTACTATCGGTTATGATAAAGGCGGTGTTAGTGGGGACTCAATGGGTAAAGGAATCGAATGGGCTTTTAGAAAATATCTGAATGGAAAAGACGGTAAAATTCTAAAGCAAAAAATTGCAAAAGGGCAGTGGAAACCTATTCGTGATGTAAATGAAGTAGATCCTCAAGATGGATATGATGTAATCTCGACAATAGATGTTTTTATTCAAGATATCGCGCATCATGCATTGTTAAAACAATTAGAAGATTATGAGGCAGATCACGGTTGTGTAGTTGTTATGGAAACCGAAACGGGACATATCAAAGCAATTTCCAACTTGGGTAGAGCAGATGATGGATCTTATTACGAAACAACAAATTATGCTATAGCTGAATCGCATGAGCCGGGATCAACTTTTAAATTGGTTGATTTAATGACGATTCTAGAAGATAAAGTTGCCGATACGAGTACCGTTTATGACAGTCATAACGGGATTGTAAAATATTATGGGCGTTCGGTACGTGATTCACATATAGGCGGTTATGGAAAAATATCATTGGCACGAGGTTTTGAATTATCGTCGAATACAGTAATGGTTCAGGCGGTATATGATAATTATAAAAACAACCCTTCTAAGTTTGTAAATCATATTAATGGGTACGGATTAAATAAAATACTAGGATTGCAATTTCAAGGAGAAGGAAGACCTTATATACCACAACCAGGAGACAAACATTGGTCGGGGGTTTCATTGCCATGGATGGCTTTTGGATACGGTGTTTCAGTAACGCCATTGCAAACGTTGACTTATTATAATTCTGTTGCAAATAATGGAGTAATGGTTAAGCCACAGTTTGTTTCGGAGATAAAAGAATGGAATAGAACGATTAAAAAGTTTGATGTCGAGGTTTTGAATCCTAAAGTATGTTCGCCGGAAACAATCAAAAAGCTAAAAGCAGTTTTGGCGAATGTGGTAAAAAAAGGAACAGGATCTAAGTTGTATTCGAAGGATTTTTCGATGGCAGGTAAAACAGGAACGGCTATGGTAAATTACGGAAATGTAGGGAGAGCAGGTTTGTATTATGCATCCTCTTTTGTTGGATATTTTCCGGCAGATCATCCAAAATATTCTTGTATTGTGGTTGTTCATAAACCAAATACATCCAGAAATAATTATTACGGAGCAGATGTAGCAGGACCAGTTTTTAAAAGAATTGCTCAAAAGATTTTTACAGATGCGCCATCGACAAATGAAATAAAGAGATTAGATACTAAAATTCCTAAGCAAGAAAGTAATTACGATGCTTATTATACTCAAGTACAAAAAAAGCAACAATCTATTCCAGATGTAAAAGGAATGTCGGGTATGGATGCTATTGCCTTACTTGAAAATTTAGGGCTTAAAGTAAAAATTAACGGAATTGGAAAAGTGAAAAATCAATCACTTCAGGCAGGGCAGAATATAGCCAAAAACACAACTATAGTATTAGAATTATCGTGAGCATATTAAAAGACATATTATACAAAGTAGCTATTGAGTCGGTAACCGGTTCAACAGATATTGCTATTCATAAAATAGATTTTGATTCTAGAAAAATAGAGGGAAATGATGTTTTTGTGGCCATTCGTGGTTCACTTTCTGATGGTCATGATTATATCCAAAAAGCAATCGATCTTGGTGCAACAGCTATTATCTGTGATACATTGCCAGAGGTTTTAGTAAAAGGAGTTACTTACATTAAAGTTAAAGATACCAATTCGGCTTTGGCTTTTATGGCGGCTAATTATTTTGATAATCCATCAGAAAAAATAAAATTAGTTGGTATTACAGGAACAAACGGAAAAACTACGATTGCCTCATTGTTGTATCAATTATTTAAAAAAGCAGGATTTAAAGTAGGTTTATTATCTACAGTAAAAATATTAGTTGACGAGACGGAATATAAAGCAACTCATACAACACCAGATTCTATTACAATCAATCATTATTTAAATGAAATGATTGAGGCTGGAGTTACGTATTGTTTTATGGAAGTGAGTTCACACGGAATTCATCAAAAACGTACTGAAGCATTGCATTTTGTAGGTGGGATTTTTACAAATTTATCACACGATCATTTGGATTACCATCCAACGTTTGCAGATTATAGAGATGTTAAAAAATCGTTTTTTGATTCATTACCTAAATCTGCATTTGCATTATCAAATATTGATGATAAAAACGGTCCTGTAATGTTACAGAATACTGTAGCTCAAAAACGTACTTATGCTTTAAAAACATACGCAGATTATAAAGCGCAAATTTTAGAAAATCAATTATCAGGATTGTTATTAAAAATAAATGATAATGAAGTTTGGGTAAAATTGATAGGAACATTTAATGCTTATAATCTATTGGCTATTTATGGAACTGCAATTGAATTAGGAATTGATAGTCTTGAAGCGTTGCGATTGCTATCGGATTTAGAAAGTGTTTCTGGACGTTTTCAATTCATTGTTTCAGATTCTAATATCACGGCGATTGTAGATTACGCTCATACTCCAGATGCGTTAGAAAATGTATTGAAAACCATAAATGATATTCGTACTAAAAACGAGCAATTAATTACGGTTGTAGGTTGTGGAGGTAATAGAGATAAAACCAAACGTCCGATTATGGCACAAATTGGTTCGGAATTAAGTGATAAGGCAATATTTACATCGGATAATCCTAGAAATGAAGATCCAGAAACTATAATTAGTGAAATGGAAAAAGGTGTTGAACCACAAAATTATAAAAAAACATTGGCGATTACAGATAGAAAACAAGCTATAAAAACAGCTTGTCAATTGGCTCAGCCTAACGATATTATTTTAATAGCAGGTAAAGGGCATGAAACATATCAAGAGGTAAATGGTGTACGTCACGATTTTGATGATATGCAGGTTGTTAAGGAAATTTTAGCACAACTAAACAAATAAAACCAGATATATGCTATACTATTTATTTGAATATTTAGACAAAACTTTAGATGTGCCAGGAACAGGTGTTTTTCAGTACATTACTTTTAGATCAGCATTGGCATTTTTGCTTTCGTTGCTTTTGTCTACAATTTATGGAAAAAGGATTATCAATTTTCTAAGAAACCAACAAGTGGGTGAAACTGTTCGTGAGCTTGGTCTTGCTGGACAAAATGAAAAAGCAGGTACGCCAACTATGGGTGGGTTAATCATCATATTTGCTACGCTTGTGCCGGTTTTGTTGTTTGCTAAACTTCATAACATTTATATTGTATTGTTAATTGTTACCACACTTTGGATGGGGGTAATTGGTTTTGTGGATGATTATATTAAAATTTTCAAAAAGGACAAACAAGGACTTAAAGGAATTTTTAAAGTTATCGGGCAAGTAGGTTTAGGCTTAATTGTAGGTTCTGTACTTTATTTTAGTCCAAATGTTACTGTAAGAACCGATACAGGGAACAGTAATATTTATAGAGTTCAATCAACAACGAGTGTTATAGTTCCAGCACTTATTGAAGAAAAATCAACGGTTACAACAATTCCTTTCTTTAAAAATAACGAATTTGATTATGCCGAATTATTGGCTTGGACAGGCGAAGGATATGAAAAATGGGCATGGTTAATTTTTATACCAGTTGTGATTTTTATTATCACAGCAGTTTCCAATGGGGCTAATTTAACCGATGGGATAGATGGTCTTGCAGCAGGAACTTCGGCAATATCGGTGCTTGCGCTCGGGATATTTACATTCCTTTCTGGAAATATTATTTTCTCGAATTACCTCAATATTATGTACATCCCCAATTCGGGAGAGATGACGGTCTTTATATCGGCCTTTGTGGGGGCATTAATTGGATTTCTTTGGTACAACTCCTATCCGGCATCGGTTTTTATGGGAGATACAGGAAGTTTAACAATAGGAGGGATAATAGCTGTTTTGGCAATTGCAGTTCGTAAAGAGATGTTGATTGTTTTATTCTGTGGTATTTTCTTGGCGGAAAGTGCTTCGGTAATTATTCAGGTAGCTTATTTTAAATATACTAAAAGACGTTTTGGTGAAGGAAGAAGAATATTCCTGATGTCACCATTACACCATCATTACCAAAAGAAAGGATATCACGAGAGTAAGATTGTGACCCGATTTTGGATCGTTGCTATCATGTTGGCCATATTGTCTATCATAACATTAAAACTAAGATAATATGAGGCTAGTAGTTTTAGGTGGAGGAGAAAGTGGTGTTGGTACCGCTATTCTTGGAAAGAAGAAAGGATATGATGTTTTTGTTTCCGATTATGGAAAGATAAACGAGAGTTATAAAGAAGTTCTTATCATTAATGGAATTGCTTGGGAAGAAGAAAAGCATACTGAGGATTTGATTTTAAATGCCGATGTGGTAATGAAAAGTCCTGGTATTCCTGAGAAATCACCAATAGTAAAAAAACTTGTTGAGAAAGGGATTAAAGTAATCTCCGAAATTGAGTTTGCAAAGCCTTATACCGAAGCGCTTACTATCGGGATTACAGGAAGTAATGGTAAGACGACAACAACAATGTTAACGCATCATTTGTTAAAATCGGCAGGATTAAATGTTGGATTGGGAGGGAACATCGGAAAGAGTTTTGCATGGCAGGTAGCCGAAAACAAATTTGATGTTTATGTGCTTGAATTGAGCAGTTTTCAATTGGACGGGATTATAGATTACAGACCTGATATTGCAATTATTACCAATATTAGTCCGGATCATTTAGACAGATATGATTATAAGTATGAGAATTATATCAACTCGAAGTTTAGGGTGACGATGAATCAAACAGAAAGTGATTATCTTATTTACGATGCCGATGATGAAGCAATAACCGAATGGCTTAAAAATAACACCACAAAAGCAAAACTAATTCCTTTTTCGTTGACTAAAGAACTCAATGAGGGAGCATTTATAAAAAACAACAAAATGGAAATTAAGATTAACCAAGAAGAGTTTACAATGGATACTGAGTACATTGCTTTAGAGGGAAAACATAATACGAAAAATGCAATGGCAGCAAGTTCAGTAGCTAAATTGATGCAGATAAGAAATGCAACAATTCGTGAAAGTTTATCTAATTTTCAAGGTGTTGAACACCGTTTAGAAAAAGTTCTGAAAATTCAGAACGTACAATATATTAATGATTCAAAAGCAACAAATGTAAATGCTACTTTTTTTGCTTTGGATAGTATGAATGCTCCAACAGTTTGGATTGTTGGTGGTGTTGATAAAGGAAATGATTATAACGAATTAATGTCATTAGTTCGTGAGAAAGTAAAAGCAATTATTTGTCTTGGTGTTGATAACAGAAAAATTATCGATGCTTTTGGAAATGTAGTTGATATTATGGTTGAAGTTAATAATATGAATGACGCTGTAAAAACAGCACAACGCTTAACCGAAAAAGGAGATGCGGTATTATTATCTCCAGCTTGTGCAAGTTTCGATTTATTCGAAAACTACGAAGACAGAGGAAAGCAATTTAAGTTGGCAGTACACAATCTATAAAAGTTTAAGGTTTAATGTTTAAGGTTGAGCAACTTTAAACATTAAACAAAAATAACTTTAAACAAAATTGAAGATGAAAGAACTAGTAAACAAATTAAAAGGAGATAGGGTAATATGGTCATTCGTGGCTTTATTGGCTTTGTTTTCGTTTATGCCTGTTTTTAGTGCGAGTAGTAATTTGGCTTATATAGGTCATGGAACAGGAAATACATTAGGTTATTTGGTAAAACATCTGGCTCATATTTGTATTGGTTTTTTAATTATTTACTGGGTTCACAAAGTACCGTATCATTATTTTAGAGCAATTTCCAAAGTGGCTTTACCAGTGGTTTGGCTTTTATTGGCTTATACGCTTTTAAAAGGAACTGTTATTGCTGGGGCAAATGCGAGTCGTTGGATTCAGGTTCCGTTTATCGGAATCACGTTTCAGACGTCTACATTGGCATCGATGGTATTGTTCATTTTTGTGGCACGTTATTTATCTAAAACCAGAGATGAAGATGAACCTTTTCAGGTTTCATTAATACAGCTTTGGATGCCGGTTTTTATTACGTTGATGCTTATTTTGCCAGCGAACTTTTCGACTACGGCACTTATTTTTTCGATGGTAATAATGCTGACATTTATTGGTAAATATCCTTTAAAATATATTGGATTCATTATAGGTTCGGGTGTTGTAATGTTTCTTTTCTTTCTTCTTTTGGCGAAAGCCTTTCCGGAATCTCGCTTTTTTAGCAGGGTAGGAACATGGGGAAGTAGAATTGAAAATTTCACGACCGATAAGCCAGATGAAGATGATTACCAGATAGAAAAGGCAAAGATCGCTATTGCATCTGGAAAATTAGGAGGTTTAGGACCGGGGAAAAGTGTTCAGAAGAACTTTTTGCCACAATCATCTTCCGATTTTATCTATGCAATAATTGTAGAGGAATATGGTTTAATAGGAGGTTTGACAATATTGTGTTTGTATTTATTGTTGATGTTCCGATTTGTAATCGCATCGCATAAAGCCAATACGCTATTTGGGAAGTTAGTCGTCGTCGGGCTCGGTTTCCCAATGATATTTCAAGCGATGATTAATATGGCTGTAGCTGTTGAATTATTGCCGGTAACAGGACAAACATTACCGCTTATTAGTAGTGGAGGTAGTTCGATTTGGATGACTTGTTTTGCACTTGGAATTATTATTAGTGTTACCAAAAAAGACGAAGAAATAGAAGAGGAGCTAAAGGAAAAAGAAAAAAGAGAAGAAGCGCTTCAAAAATTAATAGACAAACAATTAGAAGAAGAGAATGAAGTAGTGAATGGTGATGAAGTAGCAGCAGGTTATTCTATAGAAGATAATGCAAAGAATCCCATGGAACCTGTTATGAGATGATTAGACTAAAGAAAGAGAATATAATAATTTTTAAAATGTAGTAACATTTAAAAATATGACAAAATATAAATTCATATTAAGCGGTGGTGGAACTGGAGGACATATTTACCCTGCAATTGCAATTGCGAATGAATTAAAGTTACAATATCCCAATGCTGAATTTCTTTTTGTTGGTGCCAAAGACAAAATGGAAATGCAGAAAGTACCACAAGCGGGATATCATATAAAAGGTCTTTGGATTGCTGGATTACAACGAAAATTAACTTTTCAGAATGCCATGTTTCCTTTTAAGTTAATGAGTAGTTTATTGCAATCAAGAAAAATAATAAAAGATTTTAAGCCAAATGTAGTTATTGGAACAGGAGGTTTTGCAAGTGGTCCGCTATTACAAATGGCGGGTTCGGCAGGAATCCCAACAGTTATCCAGGAACAAAATTCATTTCCGGGAATTACTAATAAATTGCTTAGTAAAAAAGCTAGTGCTATTTGTGTAGCGTATAAAAATTTGGAACGATTTTTCCCCGTAGATAAAATTGTTTTAACTGGTAATCCGGTTCGTCAGGATTTAATTGATATTGATGGCAAAAGAGCCGAAGCAATTGGGTTTTATAATTTGGATTCAAATAAAAAAACGTTGTTAATTCTTGGAGGAAGCCTTGGTGCGAGAAGAGTAAACCAATTAATAGAAAAAGAATTACCAAATATCCTTTCTCAAAATATTCAGGTTATCTGGCAATGTGGGAAATTATATTTTGAAGATTATAAAAAATACAATCAACCAAATGTAAAAGTGGTTGATTTTATCGAAAGAATGGATTTTGTTTATGCAGCCGCTGATATTATCATTTCAAGAGCTGGAGCATCATCGGTTTCGGAATTATGTATAGTTGGGAAGCCGGTTATTTTTATTCCGTCGCCAAATGTAGCCGAAGATCATCAAACAAAAAATGCACAAGCTGTTGTAAATCAGAAAGGTGCGGTTTTATTGAAAGAATCTGAGCTAAATAGCGAGTTTAGCATTGTTTTTGAAGCGCTGTTGAAGGATGAAGGAAAGCAAAAACTGCTTAGTGAGAACATCAAACGCTTGGCTATGCCAGGTGCGACAAAAGCAATTGTTGAAGAAATTATAAAGTTGATTAAATAAAAAAATAGTTATAAAGTTGAAGGTCTATGCATAAAGTTTAGCGCCTAAAGCCTAAAGCAAAAAAGAAATGAATTTAAACCAAATACAGAACGTCTATTTTATAGGAATTGGAGGCATCGGAATGAGTGCTCTGGCTCGTTATTTCAAGAATATTGGAAAACAGGTTTCAGGTTACGATAAAACACCTTCAACGCTTACAAATGAGTTAATCGAAAGCGGAATTAATATTCATTTTGAAGATAATATTAATCTAATTCCTAAAGATTATTTTATAGAAAATACGTTGGTAATTGTTACACCAGCAGTGCCTGTTACGCATTCGGAATGGAATTATTTTATAGAAAGAAATTACGAGGTTAAGAAAAGAGCCGAAGTTTTGGGAATTATAACCAAAGGGACTTTTTGTTATGCAGTTGCGGGAACACATGGTAAAACGACCACATCAAGCATTTTAGGACATATTTTATATGTAAGTGGAGCTGATGTTACTGCTTTTGTTGGAGGAATTGTTGAGAATTATAGTTCGAATTTAATAGGAAACGGGAAAACTGTTACGGTAGTTGAAGCAGATGAATTTGATCGTTCTTTCTTGCATTTACATCCAAATATTGCTTGTATTACATCCATGGATGCCGATCATTTGGATATTTATGGCACAAGCGAAGCCATCGAAGCTTCATTTGTAGAGTTTGCTAATAAGGTTGAGGATAAGAGGAATCTTTTTATAACCAAAGAATTGCCTCTTGAAGGAGTGCAATGTGCTATTAATGAAGATGCCCAGTTTAAAGCGTTTAATGTTAGAATTGCAAAAGGTAGTTATGTTTTTGATGTGCAAACGCCATCAGAGACGATTAAAGATTTACATTTTGCATTACCAGGTATGCATAATTTAATGAATGCATTAATGGCTATTGCAATGGCAAAAACTGGTGGTACGCCAACAGCAGCTATAGTAAAAGCAATTGCTTCTTTTGGCGGAATAAGAAGACGTTTTTCTTATCAGATAAAAACTGATAATTTAGTTTATATAGATGATTATGCACATCATCCAACAGAAATAAATGCAGTAAATCAAGCTGTTAGAGAGTTATATCCGGGGCAAAAAGTGTTAGCTATTTTTCAGCCACATTTGTTTAGCAGAACGAGAGATTTTGCAGATGGTTTTGCTAAAAGTTTATCAGCTTTTGATGAAGTGATTTTGATGGATATTTATCCGGCTAGAGAATTGCCGATGGAAGGAATTACATCGCAATGGTTAATGGATAAAATGGACAATTCTAACAAGAAAATTGTTGCAAAAAATGATTTATTAGCATCGATTAAAGCTAGTGATGCAACGATAATTGTTACAATTGGAGCTGGTGATATAGGTGAATTAGTGCCGTCAATTAAAAATATTTTAAATGAAACTAATTAATTGGACAAATATCCGTTTAGTACTCATGTTTGGGGTAGTTATTTTTTTGTTTTCGTTCACTTCACATAGAAATGGAGAGCGAAAATTAAAGAAATCGACTGTGGTTTTTATAGGGGATAACTCACTTTTTGTAAAACAAGAAGCGGTTAATAAATTGTTAATAGAAAATAAAAGAGATGCTTCTAGTATTAAAAAAGAAGGGTTAGATTTGAATAAGATAGAGAAAACCCTTAATTCGCAAGAGATGATTGAAAAATCAGATGTATTTGTGAGTATAGATGGTATTCTAAAAGCAGTAGTAAAACAGAAGACACCGATAGCCCGCGTTATGAACGGGAATGAGTCTTTCTATATTGATTACGAGGGTAGTAAAATGCCTTTGTCGGATAATTTTACAGCGAGAGTTCCTCTTGTTTCGGGGGATATAAATAATAAAAATAACGAAGATTTAGCTACTTTATTTCGCATGATTTATGACGATGCATTTTTGAAAAAAAATATCATTGCAATACAGATTATGCCTAATGGTAGCTTAAAAATGCTTAACAGAAATTTTAATTACGAGATAGATTTTGGCAGAACGATAAATGTTGAGCGAAAATTTAACAATTATAAAGCCTTTTTTCAAAAGGCTGTTTTAGATAGTTCGTTATACAAATACAATAAGATTGATCTCAGGTTTACGGAACAAGTAGTTTGCACAAAATAATAGATAATGGAAAAAGATAATATTGCAGTAGGTCTAGATATTGGTACAACCAAAATTGTTGCCATGATAGGTAAGAAAAATGAATATGGTAAGCTTGAGATTTTAGGAATCGGAAAATCAAAAAGCTTAGGTGTTGCAAGAGGTGTTGTAAACAACATTACTCAAACAATACAATCTATTCAACAGGCGATACATGAAGCGGAGAATAATTCGGGTTACAAGATTAAAGATGTAGTTGTAGGTATTGCAGGGCAACATATTCGTAGCATCCAGCATACTGATTACATAAGCAGAAGCAATCCTGAAGAGGTAATTGGAGAAAATGATATTCAGCTTTTAATAGATCAGGTTAATAAACTTGCAATGTTACCAGGCGAAGAAATTATTCATGTTTTACCACAGGAATTTAAAATTGATGGACAATCGGAGATTAAAGAGCCGATCGGAATGTACGGAGGAAGATTAGAATCTAGTTTTCACGTTGTGGTTGGACAAGCGTCATCCATAAGAAACGTAGGACGATGTATTCAAAGTTCAGGAATTGAATTATCGGGTTTAACATTAGAGCCTTTGGCTTCGGCAGATGCAGTATTGAGTCAGGAAGAAAAAGAAGCTGGTGTTGCGCTTATTGATATTGGTGGTGGAACTACAGATTTGGCGATTTTTAAAGATGGAATTATTCGTCATACAGCAGTTATTCCTTTTGGAGGAAATGTAATTACTGATGATATAAAAGAAGGTTGTTCGATAATCGAAAAACAAGCTGAGTTATTAAAAATTAAATTCGGGTCGGCATGGCCAGGAGAAAATAAAGATAACGAAATTGTTTCGATTCCGGGATTAAGAGGAAGAGAGCCAAAAGAAATTTCTTTGAAGAATTTGTCAAAAATAATTCATGCTCGTGTAGTCGAAATCGTAGATCAGGTTTTTACAGAAGTAAAAGCTTACGGTCATGAAGATCCCCGCAAGAAATTAATTGCAGGAATTGTTCTTACAGGTGGTGGAGCTCAACTAAAACACATTAAACAATTAGTAGAGTACATTACAGGAATGGATACGAGAATTGGTTATCCAAATGAGCATTTGGCAGGTAACTCGGATGAGGAAATTTCCAGCCCGTTATATGCTACTGCAGTAGGATTAGTAATGAACAGTATTGAAAATAGAACTCAAAGTGCTGTAAGACAGGATGTGATAGAGCAACCTAAGGCACAACAATATAGAGCTCCGGTGCAACAGCAACAACAATACGAGGTTGAAGAGTCTTATGTAGAGGCTGTTGAAGAAGTGAAGAAGGTAGTTAAAGAAGAATCAACTGAAACAAAAATAAGAAGATCCTTTTTTGACCGATATGTCGATAAAATCAAAGATTTTTTAGACAACGCTGAATAAGCGATTTGAAATAATACAAGAATTAATATTTAATATCAAAAACCAAAAATATGATGGGCAACTCAGAATTTGGAAGCATTTCATTTGATTTACCAAAAAATCAATCAAATGTAATAAAAGTTATCGGTGTAGGCGGTGGAGGTAGTAATGCCATAAACCATATGTTTAAGCAAGGAATTAAAGGGGTAGATTTTATCGTTTGTAATACAGATTCACAAGCGCTTCAAAATAGTTCTGTGCCTAATAAAATTCAGTTAGGTGTTAATCTAACGGAAGGTTTAGGAGCTGGAGCCAACCCGGATGTAGGACAACAATCGGCTATTGAGAGTATCGCCGATATCGAGAAAATGTTGGATCGCAATACCAAGATGGTATTCATTACTGCTGGTATGGGTGGTGGTACCGGTACAGGTGCTGCTCCAGTAATTGCGCAGTTATCTAAGGAAAGAGAGATTCTTACAGTTGGAATTGTTACTATTCCGTTTCTTTTCGAAGGAAAAGTACGTCAGGAGCAAGCGCTTTTGGGTATTGAAAAGTTACGTAAACAAGTTGATTCATTAATTGTAATTAACAATAATAAATTAAGAGAAGTATACGGAAATCTTGGTTTTAAAGCAGGATTCTCCAAAGCTGATGAAGTTTTGGCAACAGCCTCAAGAGGTATTGCCGAAGTAATTACGCATCACTATACTCAAAATATCGATTTACGTGACGCTAAGACAGTATTGTCTAATAGTGGAACGGCTATAATGGGGTCATCTATAGCTTCTGGCGAGACAAGAGCTAAAGAGGCTATTGTTTCGGCATTGGATTCTCCATTGTTAAACGATAATAAAATTACAGGAGCCAAAAACGTATTGTTGCTTATTGTTTCAGGTTCTAATGAGATTACACTTGATGAAATAGGTGAAATCAATGATCACATTCAAGCTGAGGCAGGTTTTAATGCTAATATCATTATGGGGGTTGGTGAAGACGAAACCCTTGGTGAGGCTATTGCAGTTACAATAATTGCGACAGGTTTTGATGTGGAACAACAAAACGAAATCGTAAATACTGAGCCTAAAAAAATAATCCATACATTAGAAGATGAGCAAAGAAGTGTTCATAATCTAACGAATAGAACGCTTACTTCTTTTGATTTAAATGCAGAAACACCTTCAACACCAAAATCAGAAGAAAAAATAGTTTTTGAATTAATAGACGATACTCCTGCACCTACAGCAGTTGCGCCAATTGTTCAAGCGCCAGTGATTAACGAGGATGAGTTAGTTGTAATGTCTGAATTTATTAAAAATTTGGATGTAACTTTTGAAATCGTTTCTCCGATTACCGATATTGATTTTACAATTTCAGCTCCAGAAGTTGCCCCTGTAAGAGCTGTACAGCAAAAATTTGTAGAAAAAGAAGAACAAACAACTTTCTCTTTCGACCTGCCACTTTTTAGAACAGAACCGGAAGTTAAAGCTGAACCAGTAGTTGAAGATAAAAGAGTTTTATTTGAATTAACAAATGAAACACGTGATATTAAAGTAAATCAGCCAGTTCGATTTGTTCCTGTAACAGAGCTTTCTGATAACGGAATTATCAAGCATTCTCTTGAAGAGTATATGGAAGTTGAAAATGATTTGACTTCAGCAAAACCTGTTCAAAAAGTAGTTGAAGAAGTTATTCCGGAAGAGCTAAATATTACGGTTCACCATAGAGTTATGACGCCAGAAACTAATTTTTCTGCCGAAGTATCTCCAATGGAATTAACCATCGAAGAAACATTGCGCTTAAGAGCTGATGAAAGAAGAAAAAAATTAAAAGAATTTAATTATAAGTTCCATAATAACGTTTCCAGAGTTGAAGAATTGGAGAAAGAGCCAGCCTATAAAAGATTAGGTATTGATCTTTCTAATAATTCACAGAACAATACAAACTCCAGAATCTCTGTAGGAACAGATAGTAATAATGATTTGCAGTTGCGTTCCAATAATTCATTTTTGCACGACAACGTAGATTAATACGGTTAAATCAAAATGAAGTAACCCGAAAATTGAATTTAATTTTCGGGTTATTTTTTTTATCTTCGCACAGAATTGAAATCGATAGAATTCTATATATAGATTTTGAATTAAAAAATCAAATTTTCAAATCATATAAGCTTTGCTTATTAAAAAATAATACTAAAATGAGTTTACAAACATTAATCATGGACGAAATTAAAACCGCCATGAGAGCAAAAGATACTGTTGCATTAGAGGCTTTAAGAGCAATTAAATCAGAAATGTTATTGGCTGCTACAGCTACTGGATCTAAAGAAGAATTAACTGAAGATGATGAAATTAAATTACTTCAAAGACTAGTTAAAACACGTAAAGAAAGTGCTAGAATTTTCACAGAGCAAAATCGTCCAGATTTAGCTGAGCCAGAATTAGCTCAGATTGCTGTAATCGAGAAATTTTTGCCTGCACAATTAAGTGAAGAAGAAGTAGAAGCAGTTATTGCAAAAATCATTGCAGAAACTGGTGCTTCGGGAATTGCTTCAATGGGTAAAGTAATGGGATTAGCTTCTGCTCAATTAGGTGGAACTGCCGAAGGAAAAACGATTTCTACTATTGTAAAGAAATTATTAGTATAAAAAATAGAGTTTAGATTCCCAATTGGAAATCTAAACTCTAAAATAAAATGACTGCGTAGTTCAACTGGATAGAATATCAGATTTCGACTCTGAGGGTTGTAGGTTCGAACCCTACCGTGGTCACAAACCCAAGTTTCACATGGCGTGAACATTACATAAAAAATGTGTAATGTTCACGCCATTAGCTATTTAAGGGGTAATCGTAAAATTCCTGTTTATGTTATTATCTACAAAAAAAGACTTTCACTTCCCACTAAACTTCCCAATGAATTCTAGTGGGAAGTTGACAGCGAAAATTGTAATCAATGATTGTATTTTACGCAATCAACTCCTTATACATTAAATGTTTCATTATCATTAATTAAGGATAAATTAAATCTTTCGACATTTGTTATTTTACGCGTATTATATTGATATGCAAATTCTCTACCTCTATTTATTCTGTATGAAATGGCACACAGGGTATGTTATTGTCCTATTTTTACTAGGAAAATATAATTTTATTTTAAAAATTGTAGCCTATATTCTTTAGGTGTAATTCCGGTAATTTTTTTGAAAAGCTGTGTAAAATGAGAAGCTGTGTGAAAATTGAGTTGATAAGCAATTTCAGCAATATCTTTACTGGATTGAAGGAGTGCCTTGCTATAATTAATATCCATTTCGTTAATCCATTGTTTTGGTGATTTTTGAGTTATATTTTTCACACATTTATTAAGGTAATTTTCTGTAACAGATAGTTTATCTGCATAAAATGTGACTCTTTTTTCATCTCTGTGATATTTGAACAAAATGTCTCGGAATTGAAGAGACAACTCCATAGGACGAGTAGCTGATTTATGATGACTATCAGAATCTGTACTTAATATCTTAACCAAAATAAGATGAAGCATAGTAATAATGATCTCATTTAAATTTAACTCATTAAGCCATAACTCCTGTTCCATAATGGTAAGCAATTGTTTAATGGTTCCGTAAGTAAGGCTATCCAGATTTAGGAAAGGGGGCATAAAAAAAATGCTGGTTTTATGTTTGGGTAATTCCTGTTCGGATACAATATTGTTTTCATAGGCTAAGAAAAAACCTTCAGCATCATCAGATAATTCTATGGTTGCGGTAATTGTTCCTTGTTTGATAAAAATAACACCTCCTTTTTCTACACGATATTCTTTGTTTTCCAGATATTGTTTAAGATGTCCGTTGGTAATAAACAGAACAAAATTAAAAGTAGTGCGGTACGGAACTACAGGCATAAGAATACCTTTTAGGTAATCTTCAAGTCTGTAAAGCTGTATATCCGCATTATTAGAAAGTGTTTTTTCTGTAATATTGGGAAGAAAAAGCTTTTTATATTGAAAATTAGAAAGTGTTTCCATATTAATTATAATATTATAGATCGTGTAAATTTAATAATGAATATTATTTAAAACTTATAAAATAGTCCTAATTTTATTCCAAAAGGGCTTCCCGGAGTATAAGTAATATCTGTAATGGGTGCTGCCTCATTTTTCAATTGGGTTTCTGTAGCAAATTGAGCTTCATTCCATTTTACATTGAGTAAGTTATTGATTTGCAAATTAGCACCCCATTTTACACGGTTGTAGGAAAGTATCAAATCATTTACAAGATAAGGTTTTGTTCTCAGACTATTATCTTCAACTGCTGGTCTGTCACCCAGATAGCGATACTGCATTCCTATAGAAAAACCTTTCGAAAAATCCCAATTTATAGATCCGGTGCTGGTAAGTATTGGTGCCAATGGAATGTAGTCTTCTCCTTTTGGTTCCTCTATTAATCGAGCATGAGAATAATTAATATCAGCATTTAAATACAGATTTGGTAATGGCTGGTAGCGAATACCTAAATCGAAACCATAACGTCGTGATTTTCCCGAAGGTTCCACTACGGCATCATCACCTACATAAACAAATTCCTGTTGTAGAAACAAATACCATACTGTGGGGGTAATAATCAATGATTTCAAGGGATGAAGTCTTGTTCCGAAATCAGCTCCTATAGAATATGGTAAGGTATTAAGCCCGTTTTGAGGAATTACGACTCTCATATCATTAGAGTGAAATCCCATACCAGTTTTTAATAACCACACAACTTTGTCACTGGAAGCATAAGACAAATTAAGCTTAGGACTCAGTCTGGTTGCTTCTGATGATTGTCCGACAGGCAATTGCTCCTGATCCAGTAAATTATGCATATTGAAAATAAAATGATCCAGTCTTAACGCTGGAGCAACAGTCCATTTTCCGGTTTTCCATATCAATTCTGAATAAGCATGCAAATTGGTTTCTACGCCAGTATCATCCATTTTTTTATCCAACAATAAATCTCTGTGATAAACATGATTCAGCTGCAAAGTTCCAATATCGTCATTTCGGAACCCAATTCCGGATATCAATTCTATAGAACTATTAGAAAGGATGAAATTTTTGATATGTTTAAATTCGCTTCCATAAATATTTCTGCCGTCTTTTTGTTGAATTTCATCTCCATGAATGGGATCATTTAGGAAAAATGTAAAATCAGAATAGAGATTAAAATTATACTTAGAGTACCAACCCATCGCTTCAATATGCTCTGATGGAGAAATGATATGTTTAAAATTCATCTGAATATTGGTACGGGAAGTGCTGCCTCCTTCGGTAGGATCGATACTTCCCCAGCGATCAATAATTCCATCATTAACGGCACGTTCCGGATTTTGTCCGGAAGCATTCCAGGAAGAATTGAACGTAGAAAATTGAATGTTGAAGTAATCATTATCTGTTAACCACTGGTTATATTTTCCAAAGATATTAAGCCTGTTGAAATTTTGTTTTACATCAAAAGGTCCATCCGTGTAATTGTATTCTGTTGCTATATAGAAATTTTTCTTGTTGTCGGGATCGTTTATGATATTGAACATTCCCAGAATTCTTCTTGTATTAAAAGAACCTGCTTCGAGTTTAATCATACTATTTTTCAAAGAGCTATAAGTTTTAAAATCTACATACCCCGCAGTATTAAAATCTCCTCTGTCAGCATAGTAGGCTCCTTTTCCAAAATCGATATTATTAATGGTTTCGGGAATCACAAAATGCAAATCCGAATATCCCTGACCGTGGGCATGGGATACAATATTTACAGGCATTCCGTCTACATTCACACTAACGTCTGTTCCGTGATCTGCATCGAAACCTCTCAGAAAAATTTGTTCTGCCTTTCCACCGCCGGCGTGTTGGGCAATAAACAAACCAGGAACTTTGCGCAACAAATCCTGAGCCGAATTTACCGGAAATTTATTAAGATCAACCTTTGTAATATCTGAAAGAAATGAATTGTGGTTAATAATTATTTCGGAAATCTCAATAGGTTTACGCTGAAGAAAAACGATTTTATTCTCGTACTCTGTATTGCTATTAACAACCCATTTCTTCTGATCATATCCCTCATGACTAATTACAAGCGTATCTGGAAAGGATTGAATATGCAATTTGAATGAACCATCTGGTTCTGAATGGGTGTGTATGTTTCCGTGATTGTATTCTATCAAGGCGTTACCTATTGGGAATTTGTTGTCTGTATCTTTAAGGAAAGTTTGCATTTCCTTTTCTTTCTTCTGTGCTACAGAGGCTACACTTATCATTAAGACAAGGAAGGCTATTGTATTTTTAATTGTCGTCATTTTGGTTTTTAATATGAAATGTCAGAGCAAAGGCATTGATGTTTAGGCAATCATAGATTGCTTGCCCTGAGTATAATCTACAAAATCTGCTCGTAAAAGACCCACACAGATTTTGTGGATTTTATGTTTAATGTGACTCAAAAGTTTATTATCAGTAAAGGCTAGAATCCAACCATCATGCCTATAGCAATGCGATTGACTGTAGAAGACTGTGTATTTGTATTGATGATCTGTTTGGCACCAGTATCATATTCTAAACCTATTAAGAAGTTCTTAGTTACATCATACATGGCATTGATAGTAGCAGAAGGCAAAGCAATTCGCGTATTTGAATTCGAATTATTGTTAACAAAATCTGCAGTTGAATTATCATTTATAACTTTACTATTTACAAGCGAAATAGGAATTGCATTATACGTCAAGGTAGTATAACCTACAACTAAATTAGAATGTAACCTTTTCTTTTCTCCAAAGTAGTATTCTACGCCTGCAGAACCTCCGTAGATAGGCACTCTTTTAAAATTGCCATTCTGGTCATAAATAGCGTCATACATATTTCCTGCGCCTCCATTACCAAACAATGCACCGGATAAAGTATAGGAGCCTCCTATACCAGAACCAACAACAGCCTGAGCCATAAAATAACTCTTTTCATTAAGCATGGTTTTGTAATTGGCATTAACACCCCATCCCATTGTCATAGCATTAGCATTAGCGTCTTTTTCATAACGAAGAGTACGTCCCATAACAGCTAAACGTAAGAAACCTGTTTGGTCATGCAGTTTTTTGGTAAATGCTACAATTGGGTCTACAGAAAACTGACCTGGAGTAACTCCGCCAGCGATTTTAAGATATTCAGAAGAACTTTCGATACCACTTTCAAACTTCCACGATTTGTCAACACCGAAATCATTGTAATATTTTACCTGAAGATGACGCGCCCATGTACCACTATTAGGTCCTTCCCAATCTAGTGTATTGTACCAGCTTGGAACACCATTGCCAAAGAAAGTCCAGTCCTGACCGATATGCCAATGATTGTAATCTACATATGCTACCCTTAATTGTAAGTTACCGCCTGCACCAGGAGCGCCCCACCATTGTGCTTCGACATAAGTAACTAAAGGACCTTTCGAAAATCCATTATAGGTAGTCTTCCATGCCAACTGTGTTTGGTACATATTAAAACCTGCATTTTTCTGATCGATTGGATTGTAGGGATCGGCTGAATTTAAGTTGATTGACTGAGAATTCAAGTCATTACCTCCCAAATTTAAGTAGCCATTTAGTTTTAAACGAGGGGAAAACTCCATCTCATAAAGCGGTTTTCCGTCATCTGTTTTCTGTTGCGAAGGAAAATTAATTTGTGCTTGTGCTGTATAACAACCAGTAACAAACAATAATAAAAATGCGAATTTACTATTTTTCATAATTGTTTTTATTTTAAGTATAAGGCAATTTTGATTTTTGGAGTTCAATAAGAAACAACTGTACTTGTCTAATGCTAAAAACTTTTTTAGTTTTTTTGGATAAAAAAATCTAAAGAAGTAAAGCAGAAGGGTAAGGGGATAATGATATTACCCCCTTTTATAAATTATATTTTGAGTTGAATGTTTATCAAAATGAGATGCTATACTCATCTAAATAAATGACTGTTATACTTGTGGAGGTGTTCCTTCTGCATTTGATACAACGACATCAATTTGGATTAATGCATCTTGTAGTAATGCTGACACTCCAACTGTTCTTCGTGCAGGAATACCACCTGGAAAGAATGTGGTATAAACTTCATCTACAACATTGCTATCTGTGATGTTTTTAAGGAAAATATTAACTTTAACCACATCTTCGATAGTATGGGAGATACTTTCTAAAATTGCTTTGATATTTTTCAAGCATTGTTCAGTCTGCTCTTTTACACCTCCGGCTACCATTTTACCAGTTTTTGGATTCAACGGTAATTGAGCTGATATGTGATTATAATGAGAGAATGCTACCGTTTGTGTAGACAAAGAACTCTTTGGTGCATTTTCAGTATTGCTTACCTTTATTACGATTCCGTGCCTGTCTTCAATAGCTTGCGGAGGCGTTCCGTCTCCGTGTGACACCACTGCTTCAATTTGCACTAAAGCATCCATAGATAAAGCCGAAACGGCCACGATTGTTCTTGCCGGAACATAAGCTACAGCTCTGGCAATAGCAGAATCAGGAAAGAATGTTGTATAAACCTCATTTATAGCTTCAATGTCTGATAGGTTTTTAAGGAAGATATTAATCTTTACAATATCATCAAGGGGAACATCAATACTGTTTAAAATTGTTTTGATGTTTTTTAAACACTGTCCGGCTTGCTCTTTTACACCGCCTGTTACCAATCTGCCAGTTTCTGGATCGATAGGTAATTGAGCTGAAATATTATTGTAATGAGAGAATGATACTGTTTGTGCAGACAAACTACTCATAGGTGCATTTGCCGTGTTATTGATAAGTTTTATCAGATTACCTGCCTGAGGTGCATTGGGGATTGTACCCTCGCCATTTGAAACAAGTGCTTCAATTTGCACCAAAGCATCCATAGGTAAAGCAACAACTGCAACTGTAGTTCGTGTAGGAACATAAGTAGGGAAGAATGTTTTGTAAACTTCGTCTACAGCATCACTATCTTTTATATTCTTGACGAATATGGTGATTCTAACAACATCGCTCATGACGTGATCGATGCTATCTAGAATTGATTTGATATTTTTAAAGCACTGTTCCGTCTGTTCTTTTATACCGCCAGCTACTATTTTACCAGATTTTGGGTCTATTGGTAATTGAGCCGAAAGATTATTATAATGTGAGAATGCTACAGTTTGTGAGTATGGACCGATACTTTTTGGAGCATTTTCGGTATTTCTAGCTAGTATTGAATTTATTTTATTTGATGCCATTTTGTTTGTTTTATTAATGATTTAAGTAATTTTTAGCTGATGTATTCTGCTATCAAAGCAAGAAAAGCGGTTATTATTTGAATTTGATTTAGTGTTATTATTAGTAAAGGAGATGAGTTTAGTTTAGTTTTTTAGGAATAAAAAGTCTCTGAATAAGTAATGTAATACACGTTCCGGCAACAAAGGGAAAAGTTAATACTCCGCCTACTTCAGTCAGGATATTATTATCAATCAGGAAGTCATCAATACCAACTGTAATCAGGACTGCAATTAAGACCCACAATCCATCTGTTTTTTTGAAACCTGAAAAAACAATAGCAGAAAGTACCGCGTTAAAACCGAATAGTCCCATATGAATACCTTCAATCGATTCTCCATCCATGTAAGAAAAATAAGCTCCCAATAAAGATCCTGCAAGACCATATAAAGCTGCTGCAGGGGAACTGATAAAAATTGCAATAAAGAAAATGACTCCGGATAGTAATCCCCCTTGAAAAATAACTTCGCCAAAGCCATTTATAGGTGTTATGAATTCGCTATAAGCTACAGCTTCCGGTTTTGCGCTAATCATTTCCGAAGGTGGGATATTTGTAAAATGATGTAGTAGAAAAACACATACCCAAATTATAAAAATGAATGGAAATGTAAACACTGGAATTTTTTTGTTAATAAAAAAATGCTGGATGATACTTGCCAGTGCACCACCCAAAACAATCAGAATCCAGATTAATAGTGTGGCCTGAAAGAAAAAAGACAAAGCCACTCCCACCAAAGCCGCACTAAAGCCATATAATCCGGCATTAATTTCGTATTTGTCATAACCCAGTTTCATAGCTGTAAATGTTCCAACACTTGTAGCCAACAAAATAGCAATACCTCCTTGCCAGCTTCCTATAAAAATACCAATAAGAAACAAGAGTCCTGTCCATCTGTTTTCCTGAAGCATAATTTGCCCTATCCCTTTTAATACATTGTCTATAAAAGGAATTTTTGTAAAAATTTTATTCATCATGAATTGTTTTTTATTTTGATTTTACCATCCTAAAAAGACCATTCCAATACCACATACAGTGACTACTGCGCCACTTACAACACTCATATAGCGTTCTAGTTTGTCGGTCTTGAAAAAAGTTGAATATCCGTATCGTCCAAGTAAAACCATGCCGAGCATCGTTGCGACAGTTGTAAGTGCAAATGGTACTACTAGTGCAACAATTTCGGTCACGGAACGATTTAACCCCGAATAAAAAAGAAGTGGTGTAAGTGGTTCACTAGGTCCCATGACAAAAATCATGAACAACACAAAGGGAGTCACTTTTATTCGGCTCTGAGGCATAACTACTTCTCCGTGATTATGTTCATAAACATAAACATCATCTCCTAATACATCAAAATGCTTGTGAGGTTTATTTTTTATGGTCTGAATCACTCCATATATGAGATAAATTACACCAAAAATGAGCAATGCCCAACCTGAAATATTGCCTCTGATTTCCTGAAACCATGAGAATTTATTGAGTTGCCATCCCATAAAACCCCCAAGAGCGCCTAAAACCAAAGAACTCAAAACGTGGCCAAAACCACAGGCAATTGTTAGTAGAATTGTTTTGCTTTTGCTCCATTGTTTTGATTTCGACAAAACAATAAATGGCAAATAATGGTCTGGTCCTGATGCCGTGTGGATAAAACTGATAGATACAGCACTTAGTATTAATGCCCAAATAGTAGTATTCATAACTTATTTTTTATTCTAATTCCCAAAGGATTTCCTGGACCCTGAGAAAAAAATTATACATTACTTCTCCGCCATGTCCCAGTGTTCTAATAACGAATCCGTTATCTTCCATTGCCGAAATGCCGATTTCCATCTCGTCTTGAGATTTAATAATAGAATAGATCGTATCGACTAAGACATTTTTATCTACATTTTCTTTTGTACTATAAAAAATAAGTGTTCCCTGATGCGTAAATTCTTCCAGATTTCCTATACTATTTACAGGAATCAGATCGGGTTGGATAAGCACATTGTCCTTTACAACTAATTTATTTTTATGATAAATTTCTGTAAGATTCTGAAAACTTTTCAATTTAAAAAGCTCTCCGGAATGCTTTCTTCCACAAGTAATAATCTCACTGATTATCACTTGGCTGTTTGTACCAATACGGATTTCGGCTTTGCTTTTGAAATTAGAATTCTCATGTGGTACCACCGGATGCGGGACATAGGCAAAAGAAGTATCGTCCTCCATTGAGATAGTAAGTTGCTGCACAGCATCATCTTTCATATTAAATAATCTTTGATATGATTGTGACTGTAGCTGTAGGGCAGCTCCTTTCTCTAAAACAATATCCAATTGGTAACGGTCACCAGATAGAATTCCTGGCGAGGTACTCATCACAATTTGATAAAGCTTATTGTCACTTTTGCGTTGTCCTACTGAGACTACACGAAAAGGAGGAGATACATAGAGGTCTTTTACATAGGAACTTCCTTGTTTATAACCTGCTATAATATGTAAGCGACTGTCCATTATCTTACTAGATTCGGTTCTTCACATTCTTCCAGTAAAGCATATTTTTTGATCCAGCCTATAATTTCCGGCACACCTATATCTTTTTTAAGATTTGTAAATATAAAAGGGGTTCCTTTTCTCATTCTTCTTGTATCGTTTTCCATCACTTCAAGGCTTGCTCCTACATAAGGCGCCAAATCAATTTTATTGATAACCAGTAAATCTGATCTTGTAATACCTGGTCCTCCTTTTCTTGGAATTTTTTCCCCTTCAGCAACATCAATTATAAAGATGGTCACATCGGCAAGATCAGGACTGAAGGTTGCTGATAGATTATCTCCGCCACTTTCAATAAAAATCAATTCAATATGAGGAAATCGGTTTGCCAACTCATCTACTGCTTCAAGATTCATACTTGCATCCTCGCGGATAGCCGTGTGAGGACATCCTCCTGTTTCTACCCCAATAATGCGTTCATGAGGTAGAAGGCTGTTTTTAGCCATAAACTCTGCATCTTCTTTGGTATAGATATCATTTGTAATCACACCAAGGTCATACGTTCCGTATAAGTGTCTGCTCAATCGTTCTAATAAAGCAGTTTTTCCAGAACCTACTGGCCCGGCAACTCCTACTTTTATATATTTTCTATTTTCCATTTTTTTTGTAAATTAATTTTTAATTTTAATTAGGACATGTATAGTCTTGAATACAGTCTTTCGTGCTGCATACAGCGAATGTCAAAAGAGGTATTGCATAGTCCTACATATTCTCGCTCTAATGTTATAGTTTCCTGAGCTGTTTTTTCCATTATAGGATATAGGCGAAACAAAATATCCTGTCCGTCCAATTGTCCCAGTGGTACTAATTTTACAGCATTGGTAATCATTCCTGCGGTAGAAGTATAGTAAAATCCGAAAAGTGCTTCTTGCAAAGGAATTTTCAGCAGACAGCAATACATTCCAAAAACAATACAGTAATGAGAACTTGCTTCATGATTTCGAACAGCTTCTTCATAAGCTTCCATAAACTGGAAATTCTCATGTCTTTTAAAAATCTTAATCAAACGTAATCCCAATTTCTGGCTTGCCTGACGGATTTCTCTTGGGCACTTTAAAGCATTACATTCCTGATCCAGATCTAAAATGGTTTTTAGATCACCAGACTCAGTAGCTTCATAGGCCAATTTTACAAAAGCACCGTCGTTGTACTTGAGATTATACTTAAGCATGTTTTCTACAAATTCCTGTGCAGTTGCTGCATTGTGTACAATTTTATTTTGTATATACGTTTCAAGTCCGTTGGAATGAGAATATCCTCCAATAGGTAATGTAGGGTCGGAAATATGCAAAAGACTGGCTAAAAATTTTATATTATTCATCTTTTGGAGCTGCCATTTTTAGGATTTTAGTAAAAATTGTTGAACCCAAACTTCCATGTCCATGAGGTTCTACATTCGATTTTAGTAGATTCAATAATTTCACGGATTGTTTTTCGGGTTTAAAACCACTCACTTCCAGCCATCTGAACATTGGCATTTCGAAAGGCAGCAACACTTTGTCTTCTTGTATAAAAAGCGGAATATGTTTGTTTCCAATTTCATAGCATACGGTTCCCATTTCGAGCATTGAAAACGGAGAGATAACAATAGTTTCGGTCTCCAGAATATTGACGACAATTATTTTCTTTTCATTTTCAAAAAGAATATCTCCTTCTCGAAGACGTTGCCCTTCTCTAAGGAATTTAATCGCAATATCTTCGCCCTGACGTGTCTTTTTACGTTGAATTCTCTTTGTCGATTCGAACCATTCTAAGTCAAGATAATCTATTGATTTTCCATTAATTGTACTATTCGAAATAGTGCCTAAAGTTTCACTGATGGTCATCGTTTTTTTATTTTTTTATATTAGACCTAACAGGTTTTAAAAATCTGTTAGGTCTTTTTTAATGGATACTACTATTAAAATAAATAATACAATTGAGTCAATGGAAGTGTTTCTGCTGGCTCACAAGTAATATGTACACCATCTACCATTACATGATAGTTTTCCGAATTCACTTCAATTACTGGTGTTTTATCATTGTGGATAAGATCTTTTTTAGAGATGTTTCTGCAGTTTTTTACAGGAAGAATCATTTTTTCTAATTTGTAATTAGCAATAGATCCATTGTCAATTGAGGCCTGAGAAACAAAAGTTGCACAAGTTGTGAATTTAGCACGACCATGGGCTCCAAACATATTTCTGTAAATCACCGGTTGAGGAGTTGGGATAGACGCATTTGGATCGCCCATTTTAGCAGCAATTACAAAGCCTCCTTTTACAATCATCTCAGGTTTAACACCAAATAGAGCTGGTTTCCAGATTACCAAGTCAGCTATTTTGCCTGGTTCAATAGAACCAACATGGTTAGAAATACCATGAGCAATAGCAGGATTGATAGTGTACTTAGCTACATAACGTTTTGTACGGAAGTTATCATTTTGTGAATTTTCATCTTCTTCTAACTGACCACGTTGCTCTCTCATTTTGCTTGCCGTTTGCCATGTTCTGGTAATTACTTCTCCAGGTCTTCCCATAGCTTGAGAATCGGAACTCATAATACTGAAAACTCCCATATCATGTAAAATATCTTCGGCAGCAATAGTTTCAGGACGAATACGAGAATCAGCAAATGCTACATCTTCAGGGATATTTTTACTCAAATGATGACAAACCATAAGCATATCAAGGTGTTCATCTATTGTATTAACTGTGTAAGGACGTGTAGGATTTGTAGAAGCAGGCAATACATTTGGATACATTGCAGCCTTGATAATATCTGGAGCGTGTCCACCGCCGGCACCTTCTGTATGGAAGGTATGAATTACTCTTCCATTGATAGCTTTCATGGTATCTTCCAGGAATCCACCTTCATTTAAAGTATCAGTATGGATAGCCACCTGAACATCATATTTATCAGCTACTTTAAGTGCAGTATCAATTGTTCCGGCTGTAGCTCCCCAATCTTCGTGAATTTTTAAACCTAATGCTCCTGCTTCAATTTGTTCTTCAAGTGGTGCTTCTGCAGAACAGTTTCCTTTACCAAAGAAGCCTAAATTCATAGGAAAATCTTCTGCAGCTTCCAACATTTTTTGAATGTTGAATTTTCCTGGAGTACAAGTAGTCGCGTTTGTTCCATCATTTGGTCCTGTTCCTCCACCAATCATGGTTGTAATACCACTATAAAGAGAAGTTTCAATCTGTTGTGGGCAGATATAATGAATGTGCGTATCTATTCCTCCAGCAGTTACGATATAACCTTTACCACCATGAACTTCGGTAGAAGCCCCGATAATCATATTAGGAGTTACTCCATCCATTGTGTCTGGATTTCCCGCTTTGCCTATAGCTATGATTTTACCATCTTTGATTCCAATATCAGCCTTTACAATTCCCCAATGATCAATAATAGTTGCTCCAGTGATACAAAGATCTAATACTCCCTGATCTCTTGTACATTCAACATTTTGTCCCATTCCGTCACGAACAGTTTTTCCACCTCCAAAAACAGCTTCATCGCCATAATGGGTAAAATCTTTTTCGATCTCAATAATTATTTCGGTATCTCCTAATCTGATTCTGTCTCCAGTAGTTGGGCCTAATATATTGGCATACTGTTTTCTGTCTACATTTAAACTCATGTTATGAATTTTTATAATTTAATTGATTCGCTTTAGCTAAACTTTCATTTTTCTTAGAATCAGAATCTACCAATCCGTCAACAAGATTATTGAAACCCATTGCTTTTTTGTTTCCTCCAATTGCTACAAGTATTACTTCTTTTTCCTCTCCCGGTTCAAAACGAACAGCCGTACTGGCAACAATGTTTAGCCTTTTTCCAAATGCCTTTTCACGATCAAAACTCATCGCTTTATTCACTTCAAAAAAGTGAAAATGGGAACCCACCTGAATAGGACGGTCTCCTGTATTGGTCACTTTTATTTTTACAGTCTCTCTGCCTTCATTGCAGATGATTGTACCTTCTTTTACAAAAATTTCTCCTGGTGTCATAATAATTGGGATTAACGAATTGGATCATGTACTGTTACTAACTTGGTTCCATCAGGAAAAGTAGCTTCAATCTGGACATCATGAATCATGTCTGCTACTCCTGTCATTACATCATCTTTTGTGAGGATCTGAGCTCCTTCGCGCATTAGCTCGGCAACTCTTTTGCCATCTCTTGCGCCCTCCAGTAAAAAATGACTAATTAAAGCTATTGCTTCTGGATAATTTAATTTTAGGCCTCTGGCCTTTCTTTTTAGAGCAAGCTCTCCTGCTGTGTGTAACATGAGCTTCTCAATTTCTCTTGGTGTTAAGTGCATAGTTTTTTTTATTTTAAAATCGAATTAATTGTATTATTTGTCTTGTTAAAAATTTAAAAAAAATAAAATGAATGTATGAAAAGGAAATATTTAATCAGCAAAGAATTCATTTATAGGTTAGTATCTATTACTAAGAATTAACATGAGTTATATCAATATCTGTTTTTGGTTTTTCCAGCATATTTAGAGAATTAATCATAAAACACTGGCGGTGGAAAGAAAGTTAGCAACTCCTTTTCTGCAAAAGCAAAAGTTAAATTTTACCCGTAATTATAAACTTATAAATGAAGTTTAAAAAAGAAATTAACAACTGGGAATTCGTAGAGAATGAAATAATATATATCGGGGTAAAGTGATATATGAATAGTTATCAGTGGTTATAATAACCGGCTGGGAAGAATAAAAATGAAGATTTAAAGTATAAGGGCTCCATTTTTCAAATAATATATTAGCATCAAATAGTACTTGATTCAAGTCATCATCTATAGCAAGTCCTTCTTGAATATCGAATAAATTAAAAACATTAGTCGAAATTTGATTATCTGTTTTTTGTGAATATTTATCATTATTAGTTTTTAATAACAGATGATTTTCACTTTTAAGCATAAAGAAAACACCACAAAAAATTGTGAAAAAGAAAATGGCATAACGTCCAATTGACCCTCTTTTTGTTTTCATTATCATAAATGTAAAGGTATACTGGTGGATGTTTTTGTCACTATCAAAAAGATCACTTAAAATAGTCAAAATCGGGACAAAATATAAAAATGCAGTTTTCAACCCGTTGGATATGATTATTTGGGTTATAAAACACCCGTAAGACATTGTTAATTTGTTGATTATAAGAGTCTTTTACGTAGTTGCATTAGTAACTATTGGTTTTTAAACGTGAATTGGACGCTAAAAATGGAAAAGTAAGGATCGAAAAATTGATTTAACACATAGATATTTATGAATAAAAAGAGTGCAAAAAAAATATTTTTTTCACATAGCTAACCATGTGATTAATTTAATTATTTTTATAGAATAATCTTAAACAAAATCTCACAATGAAAACGAATTTATTTACAAAAAAAGGAATATTGTTAATGTTTGTTCTTGGATGTTTTTCTTCAAGTCTTTATTCATTTATAGATTTATCAACCAAATTGAATGTTGATGGGAAAGCATCTCAAGTATCAAATAAAGGTTCTGTTATCCGAGTAGGGTAAATTTTAAAAAAACACACAAGAAACCGTCTCAAAACAAAATAGAGGCGGTTTTTTATTAGTGTTCATTTAGATATTTATTGTATTAATTTTCTTTCTTAAGTTATGCTCTAAAGTTCAATTTCGAGTGATATTGATAGCTACACTTTTATAAAGATTGCTTATATGGAGCGTTTTATTGTTAAATAATCGTATTAAGAGTATTTCACGTAGTCATCAAATTAGGCAGTGGCTTTTTTGGGTTAAAGATTGTTTTAAACTTTTAAAAAATCAAATGCTTTTATTTTCAGACCTATGCTTGCTTAAAATCTGAAAATCTTCCAGTAAAAGATTCGAATTTTGTACCAAGGAGTTCACAAAAGCAAGTTTTCCATGGCCTGAACATTACACAAAAAGCGTGTAATGTTCAGGTTTTTGCGTGTTTAAGAGTGGCAGTTTATGCGTAAACGAAGCCTTTGAATCTTTGTTCCTTTATTTCTTCGTACCTTTTTCTAAGCAATCTTGTCACCTCGAAAGGAGTATGCAAGAAACTCCGTAATCTTTGTCGAACCACCTTCCTTCATCTGGATTGCTAGATTTGTGCGTAAACCAAGCCTTTGTACTTTCTTCAAACAAGCTTGTGATTGCTCTTTATGCACAATTTAAGCCTTTGCGACTTTGTAACTCACCAACTTTGTACCTCAATTACTAAAAGCCTTAAAACCTTACCTACTTAAACAGAACTGTAAGAACTAACTGTTTTTTGTAATAAAATTACAATTGTAACTTGTTGATATATATGAAGTTAGATAAATGATGAAAATTTGTTTTTATCTGTTGTACTACATAATAATATGCGTAATTATTTAATTATGTACAGAAATATTTGGTTAATTTTACTTTTAAATTTTTAAATATCTGTAAATCAGTAACTTATTATTTTTTTTTCTAAAGGAAAGAAATGTTGTTGATTATATTCTAATTAGGAAGCCTTTCTTTTTAATTCCCCTTATCATAAATATCTTTTACCCCAAATAATTAACTGATTTTTTTCATTATTAAAACCTACTATTATGAAATTAAAATTATTTTTATTACTCGTCTTTATTAGTTTTTATTCGTGGTCCCAGGCGGGATCGACGAAAATGTTCACCAATAACGGGACATTTCCTGTCCCCGCCGGTGTAACTAGTGTTATTGTTCAAGCGTGGGGCGGTGGCGGATCTGGCGGCGGAGCCAGTGATTCTCCATTACTTTTAGGAAGAGGTGCGGCTGGTGGAGGTGGAGGAGCATATGCCAGTGCTCCAATTTTAGTAACACCCGGAGCAACACTAAATGTAGTAGTTGCTAGTCAGACCGCGGGTACTAGTGGAGTTGGTGCTGCAGGAGGAAACTCTACTATTACAGGCTTTGAATCGTCTATCTTAGCAGCTGGAGGTTCAGGTGGAGACGCCAATAATACAGGAGGTTCACCCGCAGGAGGAACAGGAGGAACAATTGCAGCTTCTGCTGGTTCTAGTAAGTTTGCAGGAGTAAATGGAGGTAATGGTAACTCATGGAACCTTTTAGGATTATTGCTTTCGTCTGGTGCTGGAGGTGCTGGAGCAAATTCAGGAGGAGCAGGAGGAGGTGCAGTTTCAGGTTTAATACTAAGTAATGCACCAGGAATCGCAGGTTCACCAGCTGGAGGAGGAGGTAGTGGTGCTATAAATTCGGCATTGGGTGCTGCACAAATTGGGGGGGCAGGTGCTGCTGGAAGGGTGATTATTTCTTATTCTTGTCCTAATTATAGTATTACATCTACTACTGCTACAAGTATTTGTGCTTCTAGTGGTACAACATCTTCTATAGCAGTATCAGGTAATGCTGCGTCATTGCCTATTGGTAATTATGTGGTTACTTATAATAGAAGTAGCCCCAGTGGTATAGCATTAACTGCAAATCTAACGGTTAGTACTGCAGGTACAGGAACTTTTACAGCAGTAGGATTAACTACTGCAGGATCAAGTGCAATAACAATTACAAAACTTGATTCCGACACTTGTTCATCTATTATTACGACTAATAATACAGCTACAGTTACAGTATCGGCAGCAACAGTTGGCGGAACGGTAAGTGGCGGAACTACTATTAATGCAGGAAGTACAAGCGGATTGTTAACCTTATCAGGACATACAGGAACGGTTGTTAAGTAGCAATCTTCAGTAAGTTCGTTTTCGGCATGGACAGATATTGCTAATACAACCACAACCTATACTTCGAGAGTATTAACAGAAACTACTCAATTTAGAGCAGTTGTTCAGAGCGGATTATGTACTGCAGTTAATTCTGCCACAACAACGGTTATAGTAAATCCTAAACCAACTATAGAATTAGCTACCTCAGCAACTAGTGTTTGTTCAAGTGCTACCGCACAAAGTACAACCTTAAGTTATAGTGCGGTTACAGGAAATTCTACAACCTATAGTATTGTTTGGGACGCATCTCCTACGAATAGTTTTGCAGCTGTTACCAATGCTGCTTTGCCGGCTAGCCCAATTGCGATTACTATACCAGCGGGTGCATTTGCTGGTACTTATACAGGAGTATTGACAGTAAAAGACGCAAATGGTACCATTAGTAACCCAGGCTCTATTTTTAATGTAAATATAGGTTTACTCGCTAATGTTCTTGCAAATGGCAAGATTGCTTCAGTTACTACAAGCAGCAATTCGCAAAATACATCATTAGTATATACAGGAACTTTTGGGCCTCCTGCAGGTATGGGTATGCCTACAAAATATTATATTGATTGGGATGACACCGCAAATGCTGCTTTATTGGCGGATCAACCTACTTCGTCATTTACTTTTTTATCAAATGGAGGTACTATAAATACAATTGAAATACCAGCAAATGTTCCAGCGGGCACATACTCTGGTTTTATGTATGTTTTCAATGAAGTTTCTTGTGACCAAAGAGTAAAGGTATCTATAACAATAAATGGTTTACCAACTATCGCATTAGCAACTTCGGCAGAAAATGCTTGTATTGATCTTAGTCTACCTGGTAATACAACGACTACATTATCTTATAGTGGAACAACAGGAAACCCTACAACATATAGTATTGTTTGGAATGCGTCGCCAGTAAGTTATCTTAATCCTGTTACCGATGCAGTATTACCAGTTAGCCCAATCACAATTGGTATAGCTGGTCGATCAAATCCTGGAACTTATACAGGAACGTTAACTGTAAAAAATGCAAATGGTGCTGTTAGTAGTCCAGGTTCAGTTTTTACTATAATTATAGCTAATACGCCTACTATTAACACAACAGGAATAATTACTCCGGTTACTGCAAGTATTAGCAACCAAATTGCGGAATTAGCATATTCTGGAGTTACTAAAAAACCTACAAGCTATTCTATCGATTGGGATGCTGCGGCAAATGCAGCTTTATTAATAGACCAGAATAATGTAGCGTTTATTTTTGCAGCTGGCGGTGGTATTGTAAATAGCATTGAGATTCCAGCTAATGTTCCAGCAGGAACTTATATGGGTACAATGTATATTTCTAGCGAGACGACTTGTATTAAATCTCAACCTGTGTCTATAACGATTAATGATCCTGCACCAACCATACAGTTGTCAGCATCTACAGCAGATGTTTGTTTAGTAGCCGCTAGTTCTGCAGTAACTACAACATTAAGTTATACAGGAACCACGGGTGCTCCTATAACTTATAGTATAATTTGGAACTCCACTCCAACAAATTATTTTACAGCTGTCAACGATGCTGAATTACCATCTAGTCCAATCACGATTGTTGTACCTCTGGGTACAGTAAGGGGGACTTATACAGGGATATTGACGATAAAAAATGCAGATGGTGTTAGTAGTTCTGGTACTTTTTTTGATATGAATATAGGAGACTTCACTGAAATTAGTATAGATGAGCCTATTCAATCGGTTTGTTCAAGTACTAATTCTCAAACTACAACAGTAGCATATTCTTATGCAGAGGGACATCCCACAATTTACTACATTGATTGGGATCAGGCAGCAAATAATGCTTTGTTGCAAGATCAAAACAACACTGCATTTGCTGTTAATGAGAATAATAGTGGTATTATAAATGGAATTGAAATATCTGCCAATGCTCAACCAGGATCTTATACAGGTACAATGTATTACGTCGATGGTATTTGTAATGGATCTACTCCAGTAGCTGTTACAATAACATCATGTACAGCACGACCAGCAATTAGCACAAGTTTAGTACCGTCCAAGACAGATTCAGCTGGAAATACAATTTCGGTGTCTATTTTAAACAAAGTGATTAACATTAATGTTTTTGAACAGAAAATTAATCAGGTATCTGTTTATGATGTTTCGGGTAATTTACTCTATAATAGAGATAGAGTAGGAGATTCGAAATTGATTATCGATCACCTAAGATCCAGCAATCAGGTTTTATTGGTAAGAGTAGTTCTCGATAATAATCGTGTAGAGAATAGAAAAGTGATTTATTAAATATTTTAATTAGATTTTAAAAGCCATTTGTCGAAAGACAAGTGGCTTTTTTGTTTTTATGCTTGCTTGGCATACTTGATGAGGTTATTTCTGTACAGGAAACTTTTGCATCTCTGAAACTAAAACATACTGCTCTGTGTCTCTACAGAAAACCTTTGTTCCTTAGCCTCTCTGAATCTCAGAACCTATTTTTATTAATCTTCGGATTACTAAATGATTAGATTGTTTTATTTAAATTGAATCAAAATAAAAGCATATTCTTATATATTAAAATCTTATTATTGTTTTTATTGATTAAAATAGTTTGTATTTTGCCTGAATTAATTTTAGATAAAAAGTAAGTTCAACTTGTAATTTGGATCATAAGATTAATATGTTTTTTAACTAGAAAATTTGACAACTATGGAAATACTAGAGAATTTAGATCCTTTACTTAGAACTTTTTGGTTTGTAGCAATACCAGCAAGCTTAATTTTTGTTGTTCAAACCATAATGACGTTTGTTGGAGCTGACTCAATGGATGGGCTTGAGCCCGATTTTGATGGAGACTTAGGTGGAGCAGATGCACCATTTCAATTATTTTCTTTGAGAAATTTAATTAATTTTCTTTTAGGATTTAGTTGGACAGGAATCTCTTTTTATACAACGATATCCAATAAACTTTTACTTGTAATTTTATCCTTGGCAGTTGGAATTACGTTTGTTTTTTTGTTTTTTATCATTATTAGACAAATACAAAAATTAGCCGAAGACAATTCTTTTAGAATCATAAATACATTAAATAAAACAGCTGAGGTTTATTTGACAATTCCCGAAAATAAACAAGGGAAGGGTAAAATTATGATTAGTGTAAATGGAGCATTTCACGAATTGGCAGCAATGACCGAGAAAGATAAAATTCCATCGGGTGCAATAGTAAAAGTAGTAAGGATAGAAGATAATAACATTTTAATAGTAGAAACAATTTAATTTATTCAATATGACACCAATAATAGTCATTGTAGTTGCGGCAATAGTTTTCTTCGTAACAATTTCATCATTAGTATCAAGATATAAGCGTTGCCCATCCGATAAAATATTGGTTATTTATGGACGTACAGGTGGTACATCTGCAAAATGTGTTCATGGTGGAGGAGCTTTTATCTGGCCGGTAATACAAGATTTTGCATTCTTAGATTTGAAGCCTTTATCAATTGAGGCAAATTTAACAAATGCATTAAGTCGCCAAAATATTAGAGTAGATGTTCCGTGTCGTTTTACAATTGCTATTTCTACCGAAACGGATAGTATGAATACTGCTGCCGAAAGACTTTTGGGCTTATCATCAGAACAAATTCAGGAATTAGCCAAAGATATTTTATTTGGACAGTTGCGTTTGGTAATTGCTACAATGACAATTGAGGAAATCAATTCGGATCGTGATAAATTCCTTGATAATATTTCGAAAAATGTTGATAGTGAACTTAAAAAAATTGGTTTAAAATTAATTAACGTAAACGTTACGGATATTAAAGATGAATCGGGTTACATTGAAGCATTAGGAAAAGAAGCTGCTGCAAAAGCGATTAACGAAGCAAAGATTAGTGTTGCAGAACAAGAGAAAATGGGTGAAATCGGTAAGGCATTGGCCGATAGAGAAAAAGATACTCAAATAGCCGAAACTCATAGAGATAGAGATGTAAAGATTGCTATTACTCAAAAAGACAGAGAAATAAGTATAGCTACAGCCACAAAGGATGAAACCATTGGAAAGGCAGAAGCAGAAAGAGATACAAGGGTTAAAACATCCGAAGCAAATGCAATTGCTATAGAAGGAGAAAATCAGGCGAAGATTGCCATTGCAAACTCTGAAGCACTACGTAGAGAAAAAGAAGCCGAATCTTTACGTATTGCTATAACTGCCGAAAAAGTGCAGCAGGCAAGAGCTTTGGAAGAGTCTTATGTCGCAGAACAAAAAGCCGAATTGGCACGTTCGGAAAGAGAACGTTCTACACAAATTGCCAATATTGTAATTCATGCCGAAATTGATAAACAACGAGCAATCATCGAGGCACAGGCACAGGCAGAAACTATAAGAGAAAATGCAAAAGGAGAAGCCGATGCAATTTTTGCCAAAATGGAAGCTGAAGCAAATGGACTTTTCGAAATATTAACAAAACAGGCTCAAGGTTATAAAGAAGTTGTTGCTGCAGCTGGTGGAGATCCAAGTAAAGCATTCCAGTTACTTTTATTAGAAAAACTACCAGAACTTGTAAGAACACAGGTAGAAGCAGTTAAAAACATTAAAATTGATAAAATTACTGTTTGGGATTCTGGAAACGGAAATGGAGAAAATGGAAATTCATCTACCGCAAATTTTGTTTCGGGAATGATGAAAACAGTCCCGCCACTTAATGACTTGTTTAATATGGCTGGATTAAATTTACCAGCGTATTTAAAAGGAGCAGAAATTGCCGAAGAACCAGTAATTAAAAAAGACGAAAACCAAGGAAAATAAGGATTGAGTATATACTCTCATACTATTAATACTATATTTAATTAAAGAAAAATAGTTAAAAAATTAAACTACCTATTTAAAGATGCTCACATTGAGCATCTTTTTTTTTGCTTAAAATGTTTTAGCTAGGCTAATGATAATCGGGTGTTTTATAGCGGTTTGCCTATTGAGTATTTATTTTATTTGCATATAAGTGATATATCAATTATATTTGTATCAATTAAAATTAAAATTATGGCAAAACCAGAACAGACTATTTTCTACAACATAGAAGAATCGATCAAATCATACCGACAGTTTGCCCAGAAGAATATTAATGATGAAGGTTATGATATTACCATAGATCAAGGGTTAATCCTTAATATCATTCAGGAAAATCCGGGTATATCACAGAAAGAAATTTCGAGAAGAGCTTTTAAGGATCATGCATCTATAACAAGGATTATTGAACTTTTGGTTAAAAGAGATTTTTTAAAAAGAGATTTTAATTCAGAGGACAGGCGAAGATTTGATTTGAGCCTAACAGAATTTGGAAAAGATACATTGACTAAGATTGAGCCGATTGTCGATTTAAACCGAAAAAATGCTATCGAAGGGGTTTCTGTCGAGGAAATGGAATTATTGAAGAATATACTCCAAAAGATAACTGCAAATTGCAGGACTAAAGGCTAGTCTTATTTACTTGAACTTAAAGTGTTTTTTTTAATCTATTAAATCAATATACATGAAATTTCGTTCCAGATTTTTTGCCTTGGTTATAGGCATGATATTGATGTTTTCGACATCAATTACTTATGGTCAAATTAATGACAAAATAACCAATACAGACAGATATGAAAGCTATCTCAAATTTTTCGCACTTGTTCAGGGTAGTACAGTTACTCCACATTGGTATGCAGATGGGAATCGGTTTTGGTTTGCCGGAGGAACTCCCGAGAATACTGTGATTTATCTGGTTGATCCTAAAAAGAATACTAAGAAAGTTTTTTTCGATAAAGAACATCTTCGAAATAGTTTAAGACCATTTCTCGACAATGAGCCTATAAATAAGGGAATTCCTTTTACCGATTTTACTTTCGTTAACGAAAACGAAAACGGTCCGATACAGTTTGTTGTCGAGGGAAAAAAATTTCAGTTAAATTTAAATGATTATAAAATAGTACCTGTTAAAGAAATTAAAGAAGCTATTAAATTATTGCCTTCACAGATACCTTCCCCAGATAAAAAAAGTAATGTTTCTATTAAAGATAATAATCTGTGGCTTGGAGATTCAATAAATCCCAAAAAAGCACAGCTTACTTTTGATGGTGCCGATGATTATCCTTGGGATGTTCAGCCCAATGCATGGTCGCCAGATGGCAAGTTGTTGTTTGTAAAAAGGTCAGACGGGCGTAAGGTACATCATTTGCCAGTGATCAATTATTCAACACCAATTGAAACCGTTGATTATAATGTATATGCCAAAACAGGCGGAGCAATAGAAATACCCGAACTTTTTGTGCTTAATGCAAGCTCAAAGAAACAAGTAAAGATAGATCTAGGAATGGATTCTCAACAATATGTTTTTCCATTAGGATGGAGACCCGATGGCTCCGAAGTACTTTTTATGCGTTTAAGTCGTCTTGGAAATAAATTAGAATTACTTGCTGCCAATGCAAATACAGGAGTAAGCAGGGTGATTCTTGTTGAGGAACAAAAAACGTTTGTTGGTGGATTGGACTTTTTAATTAGCAACTGGAAAAAGCAGTTTACACCGTTAAAAGGTGGTAATAAATTTATATGGATTTCTGAAAGAGACGGATGGAAACATCTTTATCTCTACGGAATGGATGGAAAGCTTTTATGTCGTTTAACTACTGGTGATTTTCCAGTTACTGGTGTGGTTAAGGTTGATGAAAAAGCAAATTGGATTTATTTTACTGCCAATGGTGAAACGAATCTCTATTCTACGAATCTTTACAGAGTTGATTTTAAGGGGGAAAACTTCAAAAAATTAACCGAAGCAAAGGGATTACATAATTATTTACAGTTTTCACCATCTGGCAGCTATTTCATCGATAGATATTCTAGTCCGGAACATCCTTATTCGGTTGAGTTACGTAGTACAGATGGGAAATTTTTACAAGCACTAAGAACAACAGATATTAGTAAATTACAAGCTATTGGATTTAATCCTCCGGAAAGTTTTGTAGTTAAAGCAGATGATGGCGTGACAGATTTGTACGGAATCATGTATAAGCCGTATGATTTTGATCCTACCAAAAAATATCCTGTAATTGAATTTGTTTATGCAGGTCCCTTTATGAGCGTTGTACCCCACGGATTTATGCCATCTACAGGGCTGGCTGTAAATGCTCAGGCATTAGCACAGCTTGGTTATATCACAATCATGATCGATACCCGAGGATCAACCGAAAGGAGTAAGGCGTTTCAAGATGTCGTTTATGAAAATATAGGCAAGTATGAAATAGCCGATCGTGTAGCAGCACTAAAACAACTTGGGGATAAACACCCTTTTATGGATATGAAACGAATAGGGATTTATGGGCACTCGTGGGGAGGTTATTATGCTATTCGTGCTATGTTGATGGCGCCAGATATATATCGTGTAGGCATTGCTTCGGCCCCGGGAGAACTTACAGAGGGTGCAGAGATAAATGAACTCTACATGAAATTGCCAAGCGATAATAAGGCAGGTTATGAATTTGGAACAAATACAAATCATGCAGCAAATCTAAAGGGGAAATTACTTTTTATTCATGGTACAAGCGATATCAATGCACCACTTTCGACAACCATAAGAATGATTGATGCGTTAATTAAAGCAGATAAGCCATACGACCTGTTGTTGCTACCGGGAAGAACACATTATCTAGAAGGCGAAAAGTATGTAACCGATGCAATATGTCGTTATTTTGACGAAAACCTTAAAAATAAGAAAGAATAAAAGGCTTGGTAAGAGAATTAACTCCTTGCGGATTTATATTGTAGTGTGCAAAATATTTAAAATCCAGTCAAGACCGAAAGACAACAATTTATAAAACTTAACATTGTGACTCTGCTGTTTTATTGTAATAAACAATGAGAAGTTTTATATTACAACAAGAACTTAGCCAGACAATAGTGTCTACTTATAAAAAATATTCTCAATTATGAATACAGATCTTACATTTCGACTTGCAACAATAGATGATTTACTGGAAATAATTAGCATGCTTGCAGATGATGTTTATGGAGCCGAGAGGGAAAATGCTACTGCTATAGTTTCTGATAAATATATAAATGCCTTTAAAAAAATTCAGGAAGATCCAAATCAAGAGCTAACTATTGTGGAGCTGAATGGGGCTAAAGTGGCAACATTTCAGTTAACATTTATTCAATATCTAAATTTTGAAGGCGCATTAAGAGCTCAAATTGAAGCTGTAAGAACACACTCTAAATATAGAGGACAAGGAATAGGCACAAGAGTATTTGTGTATGCAATTAATCGTGCAAAAGAAAAAGGTTGTAACTTAATTCAATTAACATCTGATAAAAGAAGATTAGAGGCTATTAAATTCTATGAAAAACTCGGTTTTATACCAAGTCATGAAGGGTTGAAATTGAAATTAAGATGATTATGCTAATTGAAACTTATATAGTTAGCTTTTATGAAATCGTTAGACAATTTTTCGTTTTATGAGCTGTCTAATTGAAGCTAAATGTCCAAATAAAACGATAGGAACAATAAATGTAGGTAACCAACTAAATGGGAAATTTAAGATTGCGATGTTTGGTTGATCAAATGCAAACTTTTGTAATGGAGATGGAGTAGATAATAATGCATTAATAACTATATTCAATAAAAGAGCAAGGCAAATAAAGTTCCATACCAGAATGATTTTCTTATTTATTTTAGCTTTTGTGAATCCAAAATAGGCAATAAACGGTGCTGTAATTCCAGCGATTATATCAAAGTTTCGCCCTTCGAAAGTCATTAATTGTGGAATTGTATTATTCAAAAAAAGACCTAATAAAACAAGCTCAACAGGAATTCTTACAATGTTTAGATAAGTTAAATTTATCAATGGTAAATTGTCAATAAATGTTCTTCCTTTTTGTATCGAAAAAAGAAAAATGATTGTTAGAACAGGAGGTAAAATCCCAAACAATAAAATCTTTGGAGGAATTGAATTTGTGTCCGAATTATACACGCTTTTCAAAGTTAAAATTGCTTGAATTACCAACCAGATTATCAAACCCGAAAAAATTAGATTTGCATTTCTTTGTGTAGTTTCTAAACGAGATTTTTTGACAGCCGAATAAAATAGTAAGAGTGTCGCAGCTGTAGTTAGTCCGAAAATCATTGAAATATATACAGGCAAATTTTCTATCATTGCTTTTAAGATTATGTAAAAACTGTTTGATAAAATAAGTTTAGTTTACAGTTTGGAATGAAAAATCTAGTCTTGTTTAAATGTTTTTAATGTCCCATCATCATTAAATTGTATCGAATATCTTTCTCTACTACCATTTATATTTGTAGGATACCAACGTATTTGATTATCCCATATCAAGATATAAACACTTGTAGTAGGTTTTGCCCCTTCAATTTCTTTTGCTTTTTCATTGTAAATTTTAGTTACTCTGGCAGCATTCACAAAACGGGTTTTATTAAGTGCAACTAAACGATTTTGTATATCGTCCCGAACAGATAATTGGACAGGTTTAGGTTCCGACCATTTACCATCTTTATAATCATATTGATCTGCATATTTTGGAATTTTAGGATGCTGGAGCATAACATTAATCCTTCCATCATCATAAAAATAAAGAGTAGAGTAAACAAAAATTTCTTTCCCGGCATATTGAGGCAATTTCTTCAAAGCATCTTCGGCTTTTTGTAACGCACTTATATCTGTTAAGAAATTTATACTGTTACTTTCTATATGTTGTTGTGTGTGAGTTGTTGTATGATTTTCTATTACAGTATTTATAATTGTCTGAATATCGGGTTGTGTATTTTCGGGTGTTTCATTTTTCGGCTCTTTAGTTTGACTGTTTGCTAAAGTATCATTAGGATTGAGTGTATCATTAATACTTTTGGATATTTGCTCGCAACTTATAAAGAAGCTACTGCAACTTATTAAGATAATTATTTTTTTCATATCATATTATTTAAATCACTCGCAAAGACAATTTGTTTAGGGTCCTCTGGTAGATAAAAAATGTCTATTTGCTCTTGTTTTGTAAGGTCCAATTCAAGTAATCCAACAATTTTTTTCAAACTGCTTTTATGAGTATGATGATGATGATCGGTGTATTCAAGTTCAAAACGAATCATTGGTTGTTCATTAATATAAACTCCGGTTTGACTGGCTCTAATTAATTTTGCAGATGTTTTTATTCCCTTAAATTTTATAAGAATGCTGTTGTCATTTATCCCAGTAAGCTTATTATAGATAAATCTTGCAAGAAACCTGTAGAATAAAAGTATAGTTGGGCATACAATTAAAGGATGACCAAAACTCATAAAACGCCAGCCCATACCGTTACTTTCAGTTTGGTACGAATAGAGATAATAGCCTATTATTGCTGCCAAAAGAATTAACCAGCCTATTATTTTTAAGACTAGACTTACTATGTTAATTCTTGCCGTTGTAGTTGAGATAATGAAATAAGGAGGTTGTTTTGGATCTCTATTGAGTGTTAAATTTATTTTTTTTCCAATTTCAAAACGACGTTCATGAGGTTTGGCATCGGTAATAGTTGTTTTATGTGAGATTTCGGTATCAGATAGATTTTTAAACAACAATTCAAGTTCGTAGGTGTTGAGTTTAGCCCCTGATTTTGAAATTTTTTCGGCACTTATAATTTTGGCCTCACGTAGTACTCCTTTAATTTTTGCTCTTTCCAGAATTTTCTTTGTAATGAAAACCTGCAAAATCCATTTACGGAAATATCCAATAAAAAGTATTAACCAAAGAATTATAGATACCGATACAAGGATTAATGCCAACCAAGGATCTTTTTCTTTAAGAGGTATAATATCATATTCGTCATTAACAGAATAGTATATAAGCATAGGAAAAGGAATCGCAAAAAATAGCATGTAAACTGCCCCGAATGCAATAGCTAGATTTTTCTTCATTCGTTTTAATTATTTGGGGTTACTAATTAAAATGTTTTATAGATAATAATTATAAAAAACAGGAATGCCGGTAAGATATAACGAGATCATTATAAGATTGTTGTGTAATCCGATACTAACCAAATTTACATAAAAAATATAGTAGAAAAGAAATGTAGGATAAAAAATAAATTTGAAGAGTATGCTGTTTTTTTTATAAAGAAGTCTTTTGTCTATTAAGTATAGGCACATATTAAAATCGGATTTCATTTGTATGTTTTTAAAATTTGTATTTAAAGTAAATCCATTATGTATTACTTTTATGGCTTATAAGTGTTTTATTAAATAAGTTTTTTCTGAAATAATAAGAGTGATTAATTTCCGTTTTAAATCATGATGAAATCATATTTTTCCCTTTTTCTACTTTTTTTACTTCCTTATTTTTGCCAGGCGCAAATTGACACGACATATATTAAACCTTTCGAGAATAAGCTTTCGCTAAGAACATATTTTTCAATGAAACTTATTTCGATGGAACAAGAAGTAGATGGGAAGGTTAAAAATTTTATGCCCAATACTCCTATGAGTTTAGGTTTTGGAGTTTCTATAAATAACACAATAATTAATTTGAGTTATGGTTATGGCTTGAATTTTATGAAAGATAAAGACAAGGGAAGAACCAAAGCATTTGATTTCCAAATCCATAATTATGGACGAAAGTTTATAATTGATCTTTTTGTCCAAAAATATCGTGGATTTTATACTGCTGATCAAAATGATAAAAACATAGAATTATATCCAGATTTAAATATTCAGCAATATGGAGCGTTTGGACAATATGTTTTTAATAATAAAAAATTCTCCTATAAAGCTGCTTTTAATCAAAATGAAAGACAATTAAAATCGGCAGGAAGTTTTTTACTTGGAGGAGGAGTTTATTTTACAAAAATCGGTTCGGATAGTTCTTTTGTGCATAAGGATAAGAATTCATTGCGTAATTTCCAGTTTGGTGTAAGCGGAGGTTATGCTTATACTTGGGCAATTAATAAAAGATGGTTTGCCAGTGGCTCAATAACAGTTGGTGCTAATTTGAGTACTGAAAGAATAAATGATTTTGGTAAAAAGAAGATAGAAATATACCCAACTTTTTTCCCGAGAACGGCTATAGGATACAATAAAGAAAGATGGTCTCTTGGGTTGTCCTATGTTAATAATCTTATATTTTCTTCATTTTCAGATAATAACAATAATAATAGCAGTAACATAAGTTTATCTTCTGGAAATTTCCAGATTGCTTATATATGGAGGCTTGATTCTAATCCTTTTTGGGGTAAGAAGAAATCAAATTAATGTATTATAATCATATCCTGTGATTGAAGTACTGATTTGGCTAACGTCACAGATTGACTATCTAGGTATTTATAATTCAATGAAATTGCTTTAATACGATAAGTGATGCAAGTAAACATAAGCACTACTAATAATTAGCGTTAAACTTAGATGAACTTACATCACTTACATGATTATAATCTTAGATTTATTGTAATCTGATATAACTTAATTGGTATTTATTTGGCCTTAATAAGGAATTTTGCCACCGCTTCATATGCAGGCAGTGAGTAAGGATCATTTGCCGAGTTTGCAGCAACAGGATTGGATGCAAAACGCACAATAACCATATCGGCTTTTGGATCTATGTAAATAAGTTGTCCGTGTACCCCGCGAGCACAAAATGCTCCATTATCATTATTGGTTATCCACCACATATCTCGATAGCTCCATCCTTTTAGTAAAGAATAATTTGCTTTGGCAAATGCTTTTTTGTTTCCTCCTTTTTTAATATCATCAATTGCCGATTTTGGAATAATTTGTTCTCCGTTGGCTTTACCATTATCCAAGATTAATTGACCAAAACGCGCCATATCTCTTAAACCTAAATTATATCCGCCACCTGCAAAAGGTGTTCCGATAGCATCTACCGAATAATAACCATCTTGTTCGGTTCCGAGTTTTTTCCATATTTTTTCAGATAAAACTTCAGCAATAGTTTTTCCTGTAACTCTGGCGATAATCCATCCTAAAACATCCGAATTAACTGTTTTATAGCCAAAAGCTTCTCCATGAACTCCTTTTTTCTTTACAGTTGGTAGGTATTCATAATATGTTTTTGGACCATCATAATCTTTAGGTTTCGGTAGCGGATTACCAGCAGCAGAAAATTTCCATATCTCGGCATTAGGATTAGCGTAATCCTCACTAAATTGTAAAGCAGTTGTCATATCCATAACTTGTCTTACTGTTGCGTCTCCAAATGCCGAATTTTGAAGCTCTGGAATATATTCAGAAACAAGTTTGGTAGGATCTATAAGTCCTTCTTCAACTAGCATAATTCCAAGTGTACCTGTAAAAGATTTTGTAACAGACATAGCGGCATGTTGTCCTTCGGGAGTTAATGCTCCAAAATATTTTTCATATACAATTTTCCCATGATGCATAATAACCACACCATCTGCATAAACTTTTTGCAATGATTCTTCCCAAGTAATTGATTTTTTTTCGCCTAGAGGAGTGAATTTAATTTTGTCGATGTCCTCTTTGCTATTTGTTGCTAATGGGGTTGGTGTTTTTAAGCCGTTGGAAACATTTATTGTAGGCATAAATTGTCGCATGTGTGCTACACTCCATCTTAGTGCTGGAAATTGAAAAAAACTGCCATCATCAAAACGAAGAATACGATCTGTTGGTGGGGGAGAACCTATCATCCAGCCCATTTTAACAGGGTCGCTTTGTTCTGCATCTAAAAATTTGGTTTTTTCCTGAGCATTGTTACTAGTGCTCCATAGGAATATCGAGCAGGAGAATAATACACGGGGATAAAAGTAAGCTTGTTTCATGTTTTCTTAATTTGTTATTTAATGGGTAATAGAAAATCAAATTCTGAATGAATGATACTTTTTAGCCAGTCATTTGCTTAAAAATATAAGAATTTACGCTAAGTTAAGAACTTAATTTTGGATGTCTATTTTTTTTGGAAAAAAATTCATTCAAAATAATAAATAAGAGTGAGAATTAAGGAAGTTTTATATTATTAATATGCGCTAAAAAAATCACCACCAATGTCCATTTAATATCTGATATGATATAGGGTCATCTGGACAAAAGCCAAAACCACATTCCATAAAAGTGAAAAACACATTGGTTAATACAAGTATAAGAACTATTCCAAAAGCGATTTCGGTTAAGAAAAGAGGTGTGGGAGATAAATGATTTTTCTTTGTTTTTTTCTTAAATTGTTTTGGAGCTAGTAGTAAAATGCTAATTATAATAATGCTTACAACAAATGCAATTAAAGCCCACGTATAAAGATGCATGCCAAAAATAGGGGTGCCATAGCCATGATCATCTGGGTTTGGGCATATGTGTAGCAAGACTTGGCGATAAGATATAGAAGCGCCTATTATGGCGCTTAATATCGATAATCCGTAATGTGTTGGGTTAAAACCAAATTTTAAATTTAGATATAATCCGAAAATAATACCCAAAAAACACATGCGTTGCAGCAGACATAAAGGGCAAGGAAATTCATTTAATCTAAATTGGAAATAATAAGCACCACATAAAATAGCAGAAATTATAAACATTCCGAGAATATTAATATATGTGATGACTTGCTTACTCATAAATGCTAAATTTAGAATTGAAGGTTAAGCGAAGCTGTTATATGATATTGTAATAGCGCAATGATAAGTATCAAGCTAACTATAAATAGTGTTATTGCTGCTTTTCGACGGTTTCTCCATCCAAACCAGAATGCGAATGTGAGTGATAAAAACGGGAGCGCCATCGTAGGATATGTCTTTTGATTACATAAATATACTGAAAATTGTAAACAGAATATATTTCATCAGGAGAAGTATTTTGTTTAAGGTTTTGATTTTTAGATGTTAACGTATTTTTTGAATGTGTGAGTGTCCTAGTTTTTAATCTTAACTTAACTTCTTGGTAATAATTTTTTAAATCTTACTACTGCTTCTTGGATTAAAAATCACAAAACTCATTAAGGCTAATATCCAAACGCCAAACCCACCATACAATAATATCATGTCAAAACCATGTGCAAGGGCTGCGTGTACAATATATCCAGATGAATCTAACGAAGTTAGTTCGGGGAAATCCTGATGGAGAGATGAAAAGTTTCCTGCAGCTATTTTTTCTGCTAATGAACGTAATGCTATTTTGTCCAGAGATTTAGAAAAAGCATTTGTTATATGAGATAAAATTCCTTCGACCAATATAAACCCCATTAATGCAATATTAATAGATAATGTAATCAATCTGGCACTCATATCTATACCTGATGCCATACCTGCACGATTACTGGAAACAGAACCTGTGGTTGTATTGGTTACAGGAGTATTGGTTAGCCCAAGTCCTATACCAGCCAATAGAGACCCTGGAAGCATTGTTAACCAACTCGCGTTTTCGGCCAGACTCCCATATCGCATAACGATAAAACCTAATCCTAATATGAATAGACCTAATGGAATTACAATTCCAGAGCGATATCGTACCGAAAGATATTCGGCAAATGGAGGTATGATTAAAGTTGGCAAAGTGTAAGCAAGTAAAGAGAGCCCGACTGTTACTACATCGTAGCCCAAACAGCTTTGGAAATAAATAGGCAAATAAATTATAAATGGCCAAAAGCTAAAATTCATGCCTATGGAGCCAAGAATAGCGCCTGAAAAATTACGGATTCGGAATACTGAGAAATCAAACATAGGGTGCGGATTTGTTTTTTCGACCCATAAAAAAATAATAAAACTTAGTATTGCAATGATAATACTACTTAAAGCAATTGGACTTGTAAAACCTAAATCCGGACCTTGGGTAATAAAGTAAGTAAGGCCAAAAATAGCTATAGATAATGTGAGCATTCCCCAAATGTCTAATTTTTTGGCTTGTGTATCTTTGGATTCGTCTACATTGCTATAAACGAGGATTACTGCAATAATGGCTATTGGTACATGTATTAAAAATACCCATTGCCAAGAGAATAATGCGACTATTGAGCCGCCAATAATAGGACCAAAACCTAATCCTACACCAAGAATAATTCCCCAGATACTAAAAGCTTTACTGCGTTCTTTTCCTTCTTGAAATTGATGTGATAAAGTAGCCACTTGACAAATAAGCATTGCTCCGCCACTTATTCCCTGAAAGAAACGACTGATTATCAAGACGGCTATATTTTCTGCCAAACCGCAAATTAAAGATGAAATACCAAATAAAATTAAAGTAATTATGAGAATACGTTTTCGACCATATCGATCGGCTAAAGTTCCGGCAGCCATTAAGACAGTAGTACAACCAATAGTATAGATATTCATGATCCATTGCATATCTCGAAGGTTGGCATTTAAGACTTTTTCGAGAGTTGGGAGTATTACCGGAACACTCGAGATCTCTAGTGAAAACATTAGTGTGGCTAGACAAATGGCGATTAAGGCAATTGTATTTTTGGAGAGTTTAAATTTTTGCATCATTTCTTATATTTTTATATTTAGCAAAAATAAACTGAGTATGATTTATATTTCAGTATAATTTTATGATAAAGAAGTATCTTTGCAAGATGAGAAAAGAAAACATGCATCAATCTGTAGAGGTAATTTATAAGAAGGTTAATGAATGCCCTATTGGAAATTCACAATTCAGCTTTTTTCAGATGGTTTATGTTATCTCCGGAAATGGATTTCTTCATATTAATGGAAATTGTATTTCTTATCAAGCGGGGAATTTAATGTTGCTTACGCCAAATGATTATCATACGTTTGATATTGTGACTACTACAGAATTTTTATTAGTTAAAATTAATAGTGAGTATGTACGAGATTATAAGTCGAAAAGTATTGATCATATCGAATGTATATTGCATTATGCAAGTCATTTATCGGGATGTATTTTAAAGCGCAAAGAGGATGAATTCCTTGTTAAATCTATAGTAGAATCCTTGATGCAAACTATAGAGAGTAAGGATGTTTACGATGAAGATTTAATTATTCATTATGTAAATGCATTGATTGTAATTGCCGCAAGAAATATTGATAAAATAAAACCTGTTGGGATAAAAGAAAATGCCGATAAGAGAATTTTGGATATAATTAATTATATTCAGGCTAATATTTTTTGTCCTCAAAAATTAAAAGCTTCGGCGATAGCAGAGAAATTTGATATATCTGATACTTATCTGGGAACTTATTTTAAGAATCATTGTGGAGAAACAATTCAGTCTTTTATCTCCAATTATAAGATTCGCTTGATAGAACATCGGTTAAGTTTTAGTGATATGAGGATTAATGAGATTGTAGATGAGTTTGGTTTCTCTGACGAAAGTCATCTTAATAAATTTTTTAAAAAACATAGAAACATTAGCTTGACAGGGTATAGAAAGGCTAAGGTTATGTTGGATTAAGTTGTGAAAAAAACAAGTTTTTAGCATACCGTTTATCTTGTTTTTTATCCTAATTCACTTTTATATCAAATGACACTGTACTACTAAGAATAGGCATCATCTTATCATTAAATGTGTATTGGGTTATTGTCTTGATTTGATTGGGACCCTTATGGGTTAAAATTTCCTCAACAATAATTTCTGCTGGTTTTTTACTTTTAATAATTCTTTTAGCTTTGGAGTTTATCAATAGCAACATTTTCTATTTTAAAAGTTCTTTTAGCGTAAGGTATATTAGCTATTAAATAGTAATGCCTTATAATATCTCCGACTTTTATAGTGTCCTCTTTTTTAATTTCGTCCTGTTTTTTATTTATAATTTTATATAGACCAATTGGCAAAATTGAATAACCTTCGTATTTCTTAACGACTCTATCATCAAACTTAATAATAAAACGAGTATTCCCAAGACTATCACACATAATGTACTTATCTATTAAGCCTTTTGGATTGTAGTAAGTACTTTCTAAATTAACTTTACTATCTTTTCTGTAATAAACCGATTCTATTTTACCATTATCATAATAATAGAAACAATTTCCATTTGGTTCATTATTAATAAATTGACCTTCAGTAATTTTAATTCCTTTTTCATTATAATTTATAAATTTCCCTTGTAGAATTGTATCTCCATTTTTAATTATGTATTCATTTGTTCCTATTAATTTTCCTGATGGGCTGTATTCTTTTAAAGTACATACTTTTTCATCCTTAAAGTAAAAAAACAAGAATATTATACCAAGTATTACAATGAGTATTAGTAGGTATTTCTTTTTTTGTTGAGATTCCTAAGAAATCTGAATATTAGCTGACGTTAATGAACATTCACATCAAAAGAAAGTGTGTCATTAAAAACAGGCGTGACTTTATCATTAAATTTGTATTGAACAATACTTCTAATCGTGTTTTTACCTTTTTTAATTAAAACTTCTTCAACATCTATTTGGGTAGGATGTATTTGCTTTATTTCTCTCTTAATTTGTGAATTATCAATTCCTATATTTTCGATTTTAAAATTACGTTTTGCATTAGGAATGTTAGCAATAATATATCTATACTTTAAAACATCTCCTATTTTTAAATATTGATTTTCTTTAATGTTAAATTCTTTTTTATGAGAAAATTTATATTGATAAACTTCTAATTGAAAATAGCCATCATATTTTGTTGCTCCTTTCTCATCAAAATGAATAATAAAGGATGGTTTCGCCCTATCATCATATAACACATATTTATTTATTGTACCAATTGTATCATAAAAAGTACTTTCTAAAGTAATTTTGCTACTTTTTCTGTAATGGATTGATTCTATTTTACCATTATCATAGTAGTAAGAAGAAATACCATTTGGCTCATTATCTACAAATTGACCTTCTGCTATTTTTATTCCTTTTTCATTGTATCGTGTAAATTTACCTTCGAAAATAGTATCTCCTTTTCTAATAATATATTCTGATATATCTGTTATTTTTGTATCTGGAAAATATTGTTTTAAAATATGTATTTTCTCATCGTTAGAATTAAAAAAAAATAATATCAATCCAAAAATTACAGTAAACAATATCCCTGCTAATATTTTTTTTTTCATTTTTTCATTTTTTATGTTTCTCATAATCTTCCCTTCTTTCCCAAGTCTGATTTCCTGTTTTTGAATTATAGCCAGTTCTGACAAACTCATTTTCTAATGAAGGGGTTGAATTTGGTTTTTTCTTATTTGTTTCTTCTTTTACAGATTTCCCAGCCTTTATTGCATTCGCGCCATGATCTGTTGCAGTCATAAAATCATCTGCTTTGTTTTCTCGTGTTGGTTTTCCACCATTTGTTCCTTTTCCTTTGGAAGTACTTCCTTTTACTTCAAATCCCAATATTATAGTAAGAGCTTCAAATGCACCTCCAAAATCAATCCATGTAACATCTCTTCCACCCATGCGTAATGAGGTTGGGTCTTGGTAGTTTCCTCCATCGGAGAATGCAAATCCTCCACTAAAAAAGGGTGATTTCTTTTTACTAAAATTGTGAATAATTTCTCCGTTATAGGTTATTAGTTTGGTATCTCCATCTAATAATATTCTGTTACCATTAACAAACGTTTTGCCCCATGTATGTCCTAAATTAGAATAATGACAAATTTTAGCATGTCCGTCAAGCCAGATTAGTTCTCCTTTTTTTTTATTTCTGTACCAATCAAATGGTGTTCGCCCATAAAAATCGACCAATTGCAATAAATCTCTGTTGTAAGATGCATGGGAAGAATACTGCCCAAGATCGGCATTATCTTTATGAAAGTAATTTTCTGAGTCAAAGTTTTTAAACATAATACATTATTGTAAGTTATTACTTCTTTTTTACAATGATAGGTATAATTTTCAACTTACAATACCCATTTTTAATTATTTACATACTTTAAAATAAGTAATTAACCTAATCGCTCGGATGTATCGGACATAGAAAAAGCCGAGGATTTCTCCTCGGCTTTGGTATTTTTATTTGCTTCTGAAAAAATTAGAAAGAAGTCAGTATTTTTAAATCTGCAATAGTTGCTGTCGGGTTTTCGGCTTTAAAAACAAAACTTCCAGCTACTAGAACATCTGCTCCAGCTTCGACTAATTGTTTTGCATTTTTATTAGTTACACCACCATCAATTTCTATAAGGGTTGATGCATTTTTTCTGATAATTAAATCTTTTAGCTTTTTTACTTTTGCATACGTATTCTCAATAAATGATTGTCCACCAAAACCTGGATTTACACTCATGATACAAACTAAATCTATGTCGTTTATAACATCTTCTAGTAAATCAATATTTGTATGTGGATTAATTGCTACTCCAGCTTTCATACCTTCTGCTTTAATAGCTTGTAAGGTTCTGTGAAGATGTGTGCAAGCTTCATAATGCACGCTTAATATATTAGCGCCCAGATCGGCAAAAGTTTTGATATATCGATCTGGATCAATAATCATCAAGTGAACATCGATAGTTTTTTTTGCATGTTTATTAATAGCTTCCAAAACTGGCATTCCAAAAGAAATGTTTGGAACAAATACACCATCCATGATGTCTATATGAAACCAATCGGCTTGACTATTGTTAATCATCTCGATGTCGCGTTGTAAATTGGCAAAATCGGCTGCAAGAACAGACGGTGCAATAAGTGTATTTTTCATTGTGTAGTTGTGTGTTGTGTTATTTTTGCAAAGATAATTTTTTTAACCGCAAAGTTCGCAAAAGCTTTTAATCTATTTAATCCTTTTAATCGGTGGCTAAAAAATTAACCGCAAAGGGCGGGCGCAAAGAGCTTATAAATAAGATTAAACAAAACGCAAAGAACACAAAGCTTTGCGTTCTTTGCGTATCCCGAAGCTTCGGGATTGTGGCCTTTGCGGTTAAATCTCAATATAAGTGATAGAAATCTGAGGGTATTAAAAAAATAAAACTCCGGTAATCAGCCGGAGTTTCAATCATCAATCAAAAAACGAACAGTCAATCAAACTGTTGTTTGCTTTATAGCCGAAAGTCAAATGTCTCAAAGTCAAAAGGCTTTCTGATCTTAGGGTTTATTAACCTAAATAAGTTTTAAGAATTTTACTTCTTGAAGTATGTTTTAATCTACGGATTGCTTTTTCTTTAATCTGACGTACACGCTCACGAGTTAAGTCGAAAGTTTCACCAATTTCCTCAAGAGTCATTGGGTGTTGATCTCCTAGACCAAAATATAAACGAACTACATCGGCCTCTCTTGGAGTTAATGTTTCTAGTGAACGCTCAATTTCTGTACGTAGTGATTCGTGAATTAATTCTCTGTCAGGATTTGGAGATTCTCCAGAACGCAATACATCGTAAAGGTTAGAATCTTCTCCTTCTACAAGAGGTGCATCCATTGATAGGTGACGACCAGAGTTTTTCATAGACTCTTTTACGTCATTTACTGTCATGTCTAGTTCCTTAGCAATTTCTTCAGCAGATGGTGGACGCTCGTTAGATTGCTCTAATAATGCGTACATTTTGTTGATTTTATTGATAGAACCAATTTTATTTAAAGGTAAACGAACGATACGTGATTGTTCTGCTAATGCTTGAAGAATCGATTGACGAATCCACCAAACTGCGTATGATATAAATTTGAAACCACGTGTTTCATCAAAACGTTGTGCTGCTTTGATTAAACCTAAATTTCCTTCGTTTATTAAATCGGGAAGTGTTAACCCTTGATTTTGATATTGTTTTGCCACCGAAACCACAAAACGTAAGTTGGCTTTTGTTAATTTTTCTAATGCTTTTTGATCACCAGCTTTTATTTTTTGTGCTAACTCTACTTCTTCGTCAGCGGTAATTAGGTCAACTTTTCCAATTTCTTGTAAATATTTGTCTAATGAAGCAGTCTCACGATTGGTTACCTGCTTGGTGATTTTAAGTTGTCTCATGTTTTTGTCTCCTCAATTTTTAAGTGTACAAATAGTTATACGTATGAAGTTGCAAAAAAGTTACAAAATGCGAATAATATTTTTTATTTAAAATCATTATTCCACTTTGAATGTATCTTTTAAAGATACAGGGATTCCCTTTTCTGTAAAACCTTCCATGCTAATTTCGTATGTTCCAGGGATATCTGAAGTGAAAAATGAAATAGGGTTTTCAGTGCTATTTATTGTTACTTCTGGATTCCATAGTAGTTGATTCCTAAAATCAGGGATTCTTTCATATTTTTCTTTATCAGTATAGTCTGCTTTATAGTACGATTTTTTTATCGAAGGTCTAAGAACTGTAGCTTTTAAAATGTAGTTTTCTTTTTGCTGACTTGTAAAATCATTTTCTATAGTAATTAAACTTATTATACCATTAAAAAATTTTGGTCCTACGTAATATCTTCCTGTTATGATACTAATGCTATATACATTTTTCATGTTATAATTAAAAAGCTCGTTTATGTTTTGTAGTAACAAACCATCTACAAGTACTAATGCAGGCTCAGGCAACTGTGGGAAAATTTTATAGTCAGTTACATGTAAAGAATAATTATTTCCTTCTTTTTTGTGATATAGTTCGGTTGTAACTTCTATAATTGTCTCCATTAAGGATGGAAATCTGGTAAAGTCATTAAGAACATATTCTTTGGCAACAGGATAGTAAAAAGGGCTAATTTTAGCTGGCTTAATAATACTGTCTGCTTTGTCTTGATAATAAGCATTTTCTATCTGGCTTGCAATTGATCTTTCTAATAAGCTTTCTTTTACCTCGATCGGTAAGTTAAAGTCTGGTTGGAAGGATAGTTTTGAATAATCTGGTTGATTCATTTTATCCAGCTGTATAGTATAGTTTTCTCGCTCATCGCCTAGAATCTGAATGATTGTTTCGGGATTGTAATAAGCCTTGTCTAAATTAAAAACGAAATGACCGGTTTGATCTGTTTTTACAACTTTAAGAGCAAATGATTTTCCTGGAGATGATAATGCTACAAGGACATTTTGAACATTACCAGTATTGTTTTTTTGAAGAACTTTACCAGAAATCATTTCTCCGCGAAGTTCCGGAAGAATTACTTTTTCTTTATTTTGTAAATCGGTATCAATTGTTATAGGAATTTTAGAAAATTCATTTGTACTAATTTGATTTATTGTTGGCAAATTATCTATTTTTCGAACAGATAAAGAGTAGTTTCCTTTTTCGGGAGTTGTAGCGGAAGATTCAATTTCTAACGCCACCTTTTCTCTGTTAGAAAATGTTTTTTTGTTTAATTTGATTTTAAAATTTTTATCCAATACAGGTTCTTCGGTACGAGGGAGTGTAGCGGTATTTAAGTTGCCTAAATTTGGTTTTTCAGTAATTGTTTTATTTTCAAAAGTATTAGCTTCACTAACCTGATATGGATTTATAATTTTGATATCAATTTGGAATGTTTTTGAAGTCGATGAATTCAGCATCCAATTGGTATAACCGATAAGTTTGTAGTTACCAGTTTTAAGGGTAGTAGGAATAAAATAGCTTCCTTCGCCAGTACTATTTTCTAAGAATAGTTTGTTTTTAAAAATACTACTATTACTAGCATCAATAAGTTCTACATAGGCTAACTTGCTAACCGGACTTGGTGTTTTATCTATGGATTTAACACAATAAATTTTATACAAAATTGTTTCACCCGATACAAATGTTGTTGCATTTGCATGGATAAATACTGTTTCATCTACAGAGATGTTTTGTTGAGCGATAGTCTGCTTTGTATTGATAACCAATATCAATAATAAAATGTACTTTAGTTTTTCCAAAATGAAGGTATTATGTTAGATGAAAATGTTGTGCAATCTCCGCATTCAGAGTTTACCATGATATATTTTATTCCGCCGTTTGAAATGTATACAACGTTTTTGTTTACAAGCTTATAAATCATGGTTTCTCCTTCACAGTCTTCTCCGCCAAAACAGAATTTAAACGGAATATCTTCACATGTAGTAACATAAGAAGGTTGTGGGTTAGATGGGAAGAAATCTGTATAGTTAAAAAAGATTCTTTGGGATGAAACTGTTGCTACATCAAAAAAGCCAATAACTTTTTCGTCAATGTTACTGATGCATTTTATATTACCAGAAATAACACCGGGTTGCTTTGGTGATAAGACACTCGAAGAACTTGATATTTCCTTCATAGTTTTATGAAAAGTATAAGCTTCTAGGTTCTCTACATATTGTTTTACTAAAATGCTATATCTATGAGAAATGATATAATTGTTTTCTTCGATAAAGCGGATGGGAAAATTTACACGGTCTTCTGTTTGATTACCAGTGGTGGTCAAAATAATATCGGTGGATTTTTTGGTTGCGTAACAAACTTTGGTGTCAGGAGAACGTGGAACAAGTTCTACGGATTGTGGACCAGTTACAGCAGCATCAAAAGAAGTCCATCGAGGTGCTATGATTTTATAGGTTTCTTCATATTCGTATCGATAATATTTAGATGTATTGTTTGGGTCATAACTATTTACATTAATTTGTATGCCAGTTCCTTGTTTATTACTTGCTACAGAGGGAACAATACTTGTTATAGGTGTTTCTGTAGTTAAAGTTTCATTGGAGGACTTATATATTTTACCGTCTTTGGTTACTATTTCCAGATAATATGCTCTGCCTGGTGTAACAGTAAATTCCGTTTGTGAAACATAAATGCCCGATTGTTCTATAAAGCTGTATTCATTACCCTGATCGTCTTTAACTATAACATTTGCGCCTTTTTCTACGGTTACTCCCTCATCTTCGAATCTAGCTGTTTTGGTAACCTTTATTTCTTGTTTTTTAAATTCATTGGTTAAAGTGGCTTCGATAACAATAGCCTCTTCATATGTATCTGTTTGTAATGCATAGGTTTCCGTACAACTATTAGTGACATAGGTCAATAGTAGCAAAACAAGGATTTTATTTATTTTAGAATTCATTAATCTATGCTGTTTGGTTAGTTTAATTTTATAAATAATAATTTATTTAGGCTTTTTATTCTACCCAAAATGAGGGTACTATGTTAGCCGAAAACATTGTACAATCACCACATACTGAATCTACCATTGTGTAGCTACTACCACCGCCTGAGACGTATGTAATAGCTTTGTTTGTTATTTTGTAAAGCATTGTTTCTCCTTCACAGTCTTCTCCATCAAAACAAAATTTAAAAGGAATGTCATCACATTGGTTAATATAGGCAGGGTCTGGGGTATAAGGGAAAAAATCAGTGTAGTTGAAAAAGATTCGTCGAGATGAAACCGTTGTCACATCAAAATAACCAATGACTTTTTCATCAGTATTACTGATGCATTTTATATTGCTGGAGATAATACCCGGTTGTTTTGGTGATAATACACTTGAGGAGCTCGATATTTCTTTCATGGTTTTATGAAATGTATAGGCTGCTAAGTTCTCTACATATTGTTTTACCAATATGCTATATCTGTGAGATATGATGTAATCGTTTTGTTCAATAAATCGAATTGGATAGTTTACACGATCTTCTGTTAAGTTACTAGTGTTGAATAACATAATATCAGTAGATTTTTTAGTACTATAACAGGTTTTGGTGTCGGTAGAGTTTTGAATAAGATCCACTGATCGAGGGCCACTTACGACTGCTTTAAAGGTAGACCATCTGGGAGCTACAATTTTATATGTTTCTTCGTACTCGTAGCGATAATATTTAGATGTGTTGTTTGGATCATAGCTATTTACATTGATTTGTACGCCCATCCCTTGTTTATTGCTTACAACAGTGGGAACAATGCTTGTTATAGGTGTTTCTGTTGTTAAAGTTTCATTAGATGATTTGTAAATTTTACCATCTTTGGTTACTATTTCCAGATAATAGGCTCTGCTTGGGACAACATTAAATTCCGTTTGAGAAACATAAATGCCCGATTGTTCTGTAAAGTTGTATTCATTGCCTTGATCGTCTTTTACTATAACATTTGCACCCTTTTCTACAGTTACCCCCTCATCTTCAAATCTAGCTGTTTTGGTAATCTTTATTTCTTGTTTTTTAAGTTCATTAGTCAAGGTGGCTTCTACTACTATTGCTTCTTCATACGTATTTGTTTGTAGGGCATATGTATCTGTACAGCTATTAGTGATATAACACAATAGTAACAGAAGAATGATTTTATTTATTTTAGTATTCATGATTTATGTATTGAATAGTTCTTTTAATTTTAGAAAATAAGCATTTATATGTAAATAATGAATGGTTCTTAATCTATCCAAAATGATGGTTTTATATTTGATGAAGTAGCTGCTACATCAAAAAAAACAATCACCTTTTCATCGGCATTTGAGATGCATTTGAGATTTCCGTTAACCAATCCAGGTTGTTTTGGAGATAAGATACTAGAAGAACTCGCTATTTCTTTTATGGTTTTATGAAAAGTATATGCTTCCAGATTTTCTACATATTGTTTTACCAATATGCTATATCTGTTTGTTGTGATATAATCTTTATCACTGATAAAACGTATTGGTAAAGTTACACAGTCTTCTTTCAGAACCTCTTCATAGGTATCTGTTTGTAAAGCATACATTTTGGTACTACTATTTGTTATATAACATAATAGTAGTAATAGAGAAAGGGTTTTATTTAAATTTTTAATTTTCACTATTTGTGTACTATAAATTAAAATTTAAAATTATAAGTAATACTTGGAACTGGAATTGAGAAAATAGAAGTTTTGTATGCTTTTATTTGTCCTGCATCAGTTACAAAATAAATAGAGTATGGATTGCTTCTTCCTAATACGTTGTAAATAGATATGTTCCAGAAGCTATGAGCTAATTTCTTTATCTTATGATTACCTTCAATATTAATTCCAATATCTAAACGGATATAGTCAGGAATGCGATATTTATTTCTGTCGCTATATAGTGTATATTCTGCATTTCCATATTGAAAAGTCCCAATAGGATATGTGATTGGTCTTCCGGTTTGGTATAAAAAGTTGGTAGATAAACTATAGCGTTTTGTGAATTTATAATTTAAAACAGCGCTCAGATCATGAGGTTTGTCAAAATTTGCAGCAAAATAGTTTCCATTGTTTACTCTTTCTGAGTCAAATTTACTGTCAAGTTTTATAAAAGTTCGAGAATAAGTATAACCAATCCACCCGTTTAATCGACCTACTTGTTTTTTTATTAAAAACTCGATACCATATGCTTTTCCTTCTCCTTGTAAAAGCTCTGTTTCGACATTTTCATTTAATGTCAATTGTGCTCCCACTTTATAATCCAGAATATTTTGTGATCTTTTGTAATACCCTTCCAGACTAAGTTCTATTTCGTTATCATGTAAGTTTTTGTATAAACCTAGAGAATATTGTTGTCCGCTTTGAGGTTTTATATTTGAGTTAGAGAGCGTCCAGGTATCTGTAGGAGATTGTGTAACGTTGTTTGAAAGAAGATGTATGTATTGTCTCGTTTCATCAAAACTTGCTTTTATCGAGAAATCTTCAGTAAAGAAATAACGTGCAGCTATACGTGGTTCAAAACCTCCGTAAGTTTTCATTACTTGATTATTTCCATAATGTTCCGTACCAATAACAGATGCATCATCAAGAGGTACTCCGCTTTGATATATACGCTCATTAGCTTCGCCTAATGCTGCATAAAATGAATAACGCAAGCCCAAATCGATTAATAATTTATCGTTTATTTTAAAATTATCCGATATAAAAATGGCAGATTCAAGACCTTTTTCTTTGTCAATATCTATTGGAACTAAAGTTGATTCGGGCTTCTTAGGATGCTGATAACCTGGCGCGACATTGTATAATTTACTGGAAATACCATAGTTTATATTATGTTTTGGGCTATAGGCATAGTTCAGTTTTAATGCAAGTTGTGTTTCATCGATTTTGTATCCAAAATCAAAAGCATTATCTCCTGCAGAATTATAATCGATATTAAATTTATACTCGCTGTTTGTGAAAATTAAAGAACCTTTATTCTTCTTATTAAACGTATGATCCCATTTTGCAGAAGCAAGACGATTACTGTATTTATATAAAGAATCCGAACTTATACTAAAGCGGTCATGACTATAATATAAAGTTGCTTCTACAGCATTATTCTTGTTTATAGTATTGTTGTATTTAAGAATTCCATCGTAAAATCCTGCTTCACTATTTTTTAAGTTTTCATCATCCAAAGATTTTAAAATCCAATCAGAATAAGTTGCTCTGAATCCAACTATAAGGCTGGATTTATTTTTTTGAATTGGTAAACTTAACATTAGGTTGGAAGTTATTGGGCCTATAGCACCTTCACCAGAAATTTTTTCGGCATTACCATTTTTTGTAGTAATATCAAAAACAGATGATAAACGTCCTCCAAAATCAGCAGGGATACTTCCTTTGTAGATATCGGCTTTCTTTGCTGTGTATGGATTTATGGCAGAGAAGAAGCCTAAGAAATGTTGTGGATTGTAAAGAACTGCATTATCTAATAGTACTAAGTTTTGATCTTCTTTTCCTCCACGAACATTAAATCCGGCAGAACCTTCTCCAGTAGTTTTTATACCAGGAAATGTAGTTGCTATTTTAAGAATATCACGCTCTCCTAATATTAAAGGGACGTTTTTCATGGCTTCGATATCAATAGATACAAGCCCCGAAATAACAGTTTCAGTAGTTTTTGGTCTCTTGTTTTTTACAATTACTTCATCAAGTAAATTAGTGTCTTCTTGAATGCCAAAATCAAGTGTACCGTCATTGTAAACCATTACCGTTTGTACTACTTTTTTGTAATTAAGCGATTTTATTTCTATTACGTTAATTCCTGGAGGTACTTGCATACTGTAGTGACCTTCATTATCACTTATAGCGCTTATGGTCTTGTTACGTACCTTGATGTAGATATTGGATTCAGGTTTGTTTGTAATTGCATCTCTTATGTAACCAGATAGGATGCAGTTTTTTTTCTCCGTAATATCTGTTTCCTTTCCGATAAAGACTACAGAGCTATTTTTTTTGGAAGAACCTTTATTGTTTTTTAAAGAGTCATACTGTTGGTAAAAGATAGGGTTCTGAGCGATCTTGTCGGCTAGTTTGTCTGAATTATTTGTATTAGATGTAGCAAAATAATTAGGAGGTAATTTATCATGGATACTACTGCTATTTGTCAAAATTATTTTCTTCTTAAGAACTAGATAATTAAGATTTGTGTTGCTGAATACTTTATTTAATATTTCATCAATAGTAGCATCTTTATAACTTCCCGAAATTAAATTCTGGTTTGATTTAATCCATTCAGGGTCGAAATAAAACTTATATGAAGACGAAGTTTCAATAGATTGAATAACTGTCGTTAAATTGGCATTTTTAAATTCAAATGATAATTTATCATTTGTTTCTTGTGCGAATAAAAATTGATTGGAAAATAATAAAGTAAATATAATAAGTAGAATTTTTCTCATGGGTATATTTTTCAGTAATTTATAGAGAAGAGTTTATGTATTTAAATAAGTTGACCATAAATTGATTATTGTCTGATTTTCGCATTTCTCTATTCATTACATAAAAATCATTAATCTGTTTTTTCTGATTTGGAAATATTTTTAAAATATCATTCTTGCTATTAACACTATAATAGGTGTTTTTATAAAAGATAAAATAACTGTCGTTTTCTGAGAAATTGTAATATAATCCAAAATCGTTTATTCTTTTTTCAGCATCTTTATGATGCTTGGTATAAAAAATAAAGCCTTCTCGGATGGTATTTAATTCGTAGTAGCCAGTAGTTAGCTGTGGTAATGATGATATATTTTTATTTAGTTTTATGAAGTTTTTTCCATTTATAGAAAAAGAGTCTGTTTTGTCTCGTATAAGAGTTATAGCAATATATTCAGATTCTCCGTATGGGTTTAATATCAATTCATCTTTATGAGTATTGTATTTGATGTTTACATCATAATACATTTGCCCATCATAGTTTACACTACCTTTTGTGAATTTATTAGCAATATAATACATGTTGTTATCGCCAATTGTTTTGTAGGTATCTTGGTAGAGAGGACCATTATTAAGACCCATATTTTCTTTGCCAACGGTGTTGTCAAACCAATTGTTAATTGTGGCTTCTTTATTAGTTTGGCTATATAAATTGGGAATATTTAAGAATAATCCAAATAAGAGTATGTGGATGTATTGTTTTTTATGATTTTTCAAAGGAATATCTGATTTTGGTTTTGGTTGAATTCAAAAGTATTAAAAAAATGTTATAAGTATCACGTAAATATGTTAAAAAGTAATAAAATGATTATAATAAATTGAAAAACCCCAATTCAAATGAATGAATTGGGGTTTTTTCTATGAATAAACCTTTAGTAAACTAAGATCTGATTACTCTTTTTTCTCCTCACGTGGAGGTCTTGGAAGAAGTGCTTTTCTTGACACTTTTTCTTTTCTAGTTTTAGGATCAAGTCCTAAGTATTTAACTTGGAAAACGTCTCCCATGTTAACTACATCAGTAACGTTCTCCGTACGTTCCCAAGCTAGCTCAGATACGTGAAGTAAAACTTCATTTCCTGGTGCAGCAGTATACTCTACTACAGCTCCAAAATCTAGCATTTTGATTACTTTAACTTCATAAGCTTCGCCCATTTGAGGTTTGAAAGTAATAGATTGAATTTTAGCTAAAACAGCTTCAATTCCTGCAGGATCTGTACCTAAGATTTCGATAACACCTTGCTCATCAACTTCGTTGATTACAATAGTTGTTCCAGTAGCTTTTTGTAATTCTTGAATTACTTTTCCTCCAGGTCCAATTAATGCTCCAATAAAGTTTCCAGGAATAGTTCTAGTGATGATTTTTGGAGAGTGCGCTTTAACGTCTGCTCTTGGAGCAGCAATAGTCTCAGTTAATTTTCCTAAAATGTGTAAACGTCCTTCGCGTGCTTGCCCTAAAGCTTGCTCCATGATGTCGTAACGTAAACCATCAATTTTAATATCCATTTGGCAAGCTGTAATACCGTCAGCAGTTCCAGTTACTTTAAAGTCCATATCTCCTAAGTGATCTTCATCACCTAAAATATCAGACAATACAGCAAACTTTTCACCGTCAGTAATTAATCCCATAGCAATTCCAGAAACTGGTTTTACCATTTGAACTCCAGCGTCCATCAAAGCCATTGTACCAGCACAAACTGTAGCCATAGAAGAAGAACCGTTAGATTCTAAAACCTCAGATACAATACGGATAGTGTAAGGGCAATCAGCAGGGATCATGTTTTTCAAAGCTCTTTGAGCTAAGTTACCGTGACCAACTTCTCTTCTTGAAGTTCCTCTTAGAGGTTTAGCTTCACCAGTTGAGAAAGGAGGAAAGTTATAGTGTAAGTAGAATTTCTCTTCACCTTGCTCAGACGGAGAATCAATTTGGTTAGCCTCTCTAGAAGTTCCTAAAGTTACTGTAGCCAATGCTTGAGTTTCTCCACGTGTAAATAAAGAAGAACCGTGAACTCTTGGTAAATAATCAATTTCACACCAGATTGGTCTGATGTCTGTTGTTTTTCTACCGTCTAAACGAACACCTAATTCTAATACTACATTACGAACAGCTTCTTTGTTTGTTTTGTAGAAATATTTAGAAACTAAATCTCCATCAGCAGCTAATTCTTCTTCAGTAAATAAAGCTTTTACTTCTTCTTTTACTTCAGCAAAAGCAGCAGTTCTTTCGTGTTTAGCCGAACCAACTTTTGCAATAGCATATATTTTATCGTAAGCAGCAGCTTTTACTTTTTTGTAAATTTCTTCGTTTTCTTTCTCACCTTCGTAAGTGCGAATTTCTTTTTTACCAAAAGCAGCTTGTAAACGCAATTGAGCCTGAATTTGAACTTTAATAGCTTCGTGAGCAAATTTAATTGCCTCAACCATTTCAGCTTCTGAGATTTCTTTCATCTCACCTTCAACCATTGCAACAGAATCTAAAGAAGCTCCAATCATCATATCGATGTCAGATTTTGCTAAGTCTTCTCTGCTTGGGTTGATTACAAATTTTCCGTCGATACGCGCAACACGTACTTCAGAGATTAAGTTGTAAAAAGGAATGTCTGAAACTGCTAATGCTGCAGATGCAGCTAAGCCAGCTAATGCATCAGGCATAACTTCTTCGTCATGAGACATTAATTGAATCATAACTTGCGTTTCAGCATGGTAATCATCTGGGAAAAGCGGACGTAAAACACGGTCTACTAATCTCATTGTTAATACTTCGCTATCGCTAGGACGAGCTTCTCTCTTAAAGAAACCTCCTGGAAAACGACCAGCAGCAGCAAATTTTTCGCGATAATCTACCGTTAAAGGTAAGAAATCAACATTTGGGTTAGCGGTACGAGCTGAAACTGCTGTTGCAAGTATCATCGTGTCGCCCATTCTTACTACTACAGAACCATCAGCTTGTTTAGCTAAACGTCCTGTCTCGATTGTGATGCTTCTGCCATCACCTAAATCGATTTTCTCTACAAATAATTGTGGAATCATAAATTTTTCCTTATTGGTTATACAATGGGTTTTAGTTGTGTTGTAGTTGTTGTTGTGCGTAGTTAATGCCTAAAACCCAATGAAAAACCAAACTTTTTTTCTTTGTTTATGTAAAAACAAAAAGAGGCACTCTCGCACCTCTTTTTTATATTGATTATTTTCTGATATTCAATACTTTGATAATCTCACGATATCTGTTGATTTCTTTTTTCTTCAAGTAATCTAACAATGATCTTCTTTTACCTACTAGTAGTACTAGTGAACGCTCAGTGTTATAATCATGACGATTTTTTTTCAAGTGCTCAGTTAAGTGACTAATTCTGTAAGTGAATAATGCGATTTGAGCTTCTGCTTTTCCAGTGTTTGTTGCTTCACCGTGTTTTGCGAAAATCTCTTCTTTAATTTCTTTAGTTAAATACATTCCAATATTATTTAATGATTTTTATGTATGTCATACAACTTTTGTAAGACGGGTGCAAAAATAGTACTTTTTTTTCAAAAAATAAATTTTATCAAGGGTTTTTTACAATTGTTATAGGTAATGAATAAAGAACACTTATGGGAATACCTCTTTTTGGTCCTGGATTCCAATTTTTGGACTATTCAATTGATTTGATTGCTTTCTTATCCAGTCTGTAATCAAGCCCTTTTATTATTTTTTGTTTAACTAATTTTCCATCTTTGTTTACTGCAAAAGTCATAAGTATATTTCCCAATGCTGTCTTGTAGGCTTCTTTGGGGATATACATTGCTTTTACGATGTAACTATAAAAAGACTCCTTGTGTTTTTGGGTGTTGGGAATTGAAAAACAATAGTTTTTTTAATACAGCTTAGCGACTTCTTGATTTACAAATTCCAGAAACTTCTCATCAGCTTCGGTAAATGGATCTAAAACGTGGCTGTCAATATCGATTTGTCCAATATTTTGTCCATTAACAAATAAAGGAACTACTATTTCTGATTTTACAGTAAAACTACAAGCGATATAATTGTCTTGGGCTGCTACATCTGGAACAACAAAATTCTCATTTGATACTGCAACTTGACCACAAATCCCTTTTCCAAAAGGAATTACTGTATGGTCAGTTTCGGCACCTACATAAGGACCTAAATGCAATGTTTTGTTCTCGTGATTGGCAAAATAAAATCCAACCCAATTGTAATAGTCAACATTATTACTTAATAATTGACAGATATTTAATAATTTTTCGTCTCTAGTATTATTTGTATCTGCTACAATAGCAGTTATTTCTGGTTGTAATTCTTGAAAAGTCATCTTATTTAATTTTTTACAAAAGTATTTAAAGCCAGATTCAAAAAATATATAAATTTGTTAAAAATTTCTTTTGAAAAAATATTTAATTCTCTACAAGCCGTTTCTCCTCTTTATTGGGACATTTTTTGCGACTTATATTTTACTAACATTCGTTTATCAGTTCTATTTAAGTAGTTTCGGAACAGGTAAATTAGATGGGATAACAGAGTTGGTAGGGAATCATACCGAACAATTATTACAATTGTTTAATAGTAATGTTAAAATTGATCAAAATCCTTCGGAATTAAGTTTAGGAATACGGTATAATAATAGGTTGGTTGCTTTAATTATAGAAGGTTGTAATGCAATTAGTGTAATTATCTTATTTGTATCTTTTATAGTTGCTTTTTCAGGAAAATTAAAACCTACAGTATTTTATATTTTAGGGGGAAGTTTTTTTATTTATATTTTAAATATATCCAGAATCGCATTATTGACAGTTTTGTTGTATCATTTTCCAGAGAAAAATCATCTTTTACATGGAGTACTTTTTCCATTAGTAATTTATGGCTTTGTTTTTATTTTATGGATTATTTGGGTGAGTAAATTTTCGAAATATGCTAAATAAATTACTCCAAAATAAGGTGAGAATTATTTCTTTGATTGGTCTTGTATTGCTTTTGGCGATTATAAGAGCATTTGAAAATCAATTATTTTATGATCCGTTTTTAAGTTATTTCGAAGGGGATTATAATAAACTTCCTTTGCCTGAATTTAACTCGGTTAAGTTATTTTTTGGATTGTTATTTAGGTACTCTTTAAATATGATATTGTCATTGGCGATAATCTATATTCTTTTTGAAGAAATCGATTTGGTTAAATTCTCAACAGTATTGTATGTTTTGTTTTTCATAGTTTTGGTAATTGCCTTTTATAGTGTTCTTTATTTTTATACGAATAAAAATAATCTGATACTTTTTTATATTCGTCGTTTTCTGATTCAGCCAATTCTTATTTTATTGTTTATTCCGGGATTTTATTATCAAAAAATAAATAAATAAACCTTTTTTCGTATCTTTAATAGTTGGATTGTATTTGTTTAATTGCCAAATCACAAAACATATGAAGGTTGTAAAAAAGTCTGGAGATTTAGTTGTTTTTGATCGGAGAAAATTAGAACAATCTCTACTTAATTCTGGCGCTAGCCGATCGATTGTTCAGGATGTTTTGCAAAAAATCGATAAAGAAATTTATGAAGGTATTTCTACAAAGAAAATCTATAAGATGGCTTTTAGATTGTTAAGAAAGGACTCCCATTCTCATGCAGCACGTTATAATTTAAAAGAAGCAATCCAGCTATTAGGTCCGGCAGGGTTTTATTTTGAAAAATATATTGCCCGACTTTTTTCCAAGGAAAATTATGAAACCAAAACCAATCTAACTTTGCAAGGCAAGTGTGTTTCGCATGAAATAGATGTTTTGATAAAGAAAAATGACAGCATCGCGATGGTAGAATGTAAATTTCATATGGGAAAAGAAGCCAGTACCGATGTGAAAGTCCCTATGTATATCCTATCTCGATATAATGATTTAAAAGAAAGAAGGCATTCCGTTTTTACAGATAAAGATAGTATCTCAGGGTGTTGGATTGTAACCAATAATCGATTTACATCAGATGCAATTGCGTTTGGCGTGTGCTCAGGGTTAAATTTATTGAGTTGGGATTTTCCCAAGGACAGTAATTTGCGAACAATGAATGAAGGCCATAATCTTTATCCAATAACATGTTTGACTACATTAACTCTGGCGGAGAAAGATAAATTATTGGTTTTGGATGTTATTTTGGTAAAAGAGTTATTGAGTAATAAGAATCGTTTAGAAGAAATTGGATTGAGTTCTCAAAGAATAATAAGTATTGTAAAAGAAGCGTCGGAATTATGTCGGTATTCTTGAGGATAAAGTTTTTTCCAGTATAATATTAAATTCAAATGAAATGAAAGTCAAATTTATTGGAGGTGCAGGAACCGTAACTGGTTCTAAAACGTTGATTGAGAGTAATGGTGTTAGAGTTTTAATTGATTGTGGACAGTTTCAAGGTATAAAACCTCTACGGGAACTCAATTGGGAGCCTTTATCGGTTTTACCTTCTACGATAGATTTTGTGTTGCTTACTCATGGTCATTTAGATCATTGTGGTTGGTTACCAAGATTGGTATATCAAGGTTTTAAAGGGAGAATTTATTGTTCGGGTCCAACAAAAGAAATAGCCAAACTTATTCTTTTAGACAGTGCCAAAATTCAGGAAGAAGAGGCGAATAAAGCCAATGAAGAGCAATATTCCAGACATGAAATTGCAGAGCCACTTTATACGGTTGAGCAAGCCAAGAAAGTTTTTCCGCTTTTTAGAGTAGTAAAAATCAACGAGCCGTTTTTATTAGAAGCAGATATTTCAGCAGTTTTTTCTACTGCAGGGCATATTATGGGAGCATGTAGTATTGCATTGACAGCCGAGAAAAAAACATTGGTTTTCTCTGGAGATATTGGTCGTGATAATGATGTATTGTTGTACCCGCCGGAAAAACCCAAAAAAGGAGATTATATATTTCTAGAAAGTACTTATGGTAATCGACTGCATCCGGATACAGATGCCAAAGAAGAACTGGCAGAATATGTTAATAAAGCATTCCAAAAAAAAGGGACAGTCATTATACCAAGTTTTGCAGTAGAGCGAGCGCAAAGTATAATGTACTTGTTGTGGCAATTAAAAAAAGAAGGTAGGATTCCGAATATGCCATATATTATAGATACCCCGATGGGAATTAGTGCTTTGGAAATATTTATTAATAATAAAGACTGGCATAAATTAACGATGGAGGAGTGTGAAGGTATGACCAAGATGTTTTCTCTAGTCTCGGATTATCAGGAAACTATGGATATTATTTATAATAAAAGCGCCAAAGTGATTATTGCTGCAAGCGGAATGGCTACTGGAGGGAGGGTGTTGAATTATTTTGAACATTATATTAGTTTACCACAAACTACAGTAATCATAGTTGGTTACCAAGCTGAAGGAACTCGAGGTAGAAAATTATTAGAAGGTGCTGAAGAAATTAAAATTCGTGGAAAATATTTTTCGGTTCGTGCAAAAGTCTTAGAAATAGCAGGGCTTTCGGCTCATGGGGATCAAGATGATTTGCTTAATTGGCTTTCGGCATTGGAGCAAAAGCCCAAAAAGGTATTTCTTGTGCATGGAGAAAATGTTCCCGCAGATGCACTTCGTATAAAAATCAAAGAAAAGTATGGATTTAATTGTACAATCCCTTTAATGGGGCAGGAGTTTGAATTGTGATACTACTTTTTTTAATTTTTAACAAGAATTTCATTTTGGGAAATAATTATAATGCTAATTTTGCAGTATGAATTTAAAAAGATGCACTAGTTTGTTTTTGGCATTCCTGCTATTGGTCTCCAATGTAGGATTAGCTTTCGACGTGCATTATTGTGGAGGCAAACTAGCTTCGATTTCATTAAATACAACAGTACAAGCTTCATCTGGGAAAAGATGTTGCGGAGCAGCTCAGGAAAAAAAGTCATCCTGCTGTAAAGATAAAGTTGTTCATTTTGAGAAAAAATCAGATACAGCTACTATTAAGACATTTTTGTTTCAGCTTGATTTTCCTTTTACTATTCAAGAAATTAAAACAGTTGCTTTTTTCTCTGTTCCAAATTTTAAAAGCAAACAGTTAACTACTTATTATAGCGATGCTCATGCGCCACCGCTATTTAAACTCTATCATCAATATATATTTTACGCCTGATTTTAATGTTTTTAAAGTCAAATCATTTATCGTGATTTGAATGTACTTTTTTAAGCATTAAAAATTATTTTCATGAAAAAAAATATAGCGCTTTTTGCTATGCTTTTGCTTTGTATTCCTGTTTTTTCGCAAGAAAATCTAGAAGAAGTTAAGATTACTAAAAAGCAAAAAGGAATTAAAAAATCATATACCCTTACAGGAAATACTTCACTTATAACGAGTAAGGAATTACTAAAGGCAGCTTGTTGTAATCTTGCCGAAAGTTTCGAAACCAATCCATCAATAGATGTTAATTTTTCGGATGCGTTAACGGGAACTAAGCAAATTAAAATGCTGGGTCTTACCAGTCCTTATTTAATGATTACCGAAGAAAATGTTCCATCGGTTCGTGGTGCTTCTCAGGCTTATGGATTGTCATTTACGCCTGGAACCTGGGTCGAAAGTATTCAGATTACCAAAGGCGCAGGAAGTGTTGTAAATGGATACGAAAGTATTTCGGGGCAAATAAATACAGAATTATTAAAACCTATAAATGACATTCCGTTTTTTCTCAACGCTTATGGTTCTACCGATTCTCGGTTTGAATTAAATACTCATTTTACCAAACAACTTTCAGATAAATGGGCAACTAGTTTATTGGTTCATGGGAATGCACGTGTTGCAAAAACAGACATGAATCATGATGGATTTATGGATAATCCATTGGCAAAACAAATCAATATTTTAAATAGATATCAATATTATAACGCCAAAAAAGGCTGGGTAGGGTTTGTTAATTTGAGGTATATGAATGATAAAAAACAAACTGGCGAACTTGATTTTGATAAAGATCGAGATAAAGGAACAACCAATTATTGGGGATCAGAGATTAATACAGAGCGAATCGATGTATCGACCAAAGTAGGATATGTTTTTCCCGATATGCCTTTTCAGAGTATTGGTTTTCAGAATGCATTTAATAGTCATAATCAAAAATCTTACTTTGGTTTAAACCAATATAATATCAAGCAGAATAGTTATTATTCAAATTTGATTTTTAATTCGATTGTAGATAATACCAAGAATAAATTTGCAACAGGATTGAACTTTACCTATGATCAATACCAAGAGTTTGTAAATGTAACGGATTATAGCCGAATCGATAATTCTATTGGAGCTTTCTTTGAATATACATATGATAACACCGATAATTTTAGCATAATTTTAGGCGGAAGAATCGATAATCATAATCGCTTAGGGACTTTTGTAACACCACGTTTACATGTGAGATACAATCCTTGGGAGAAAGCAGTTTTGAGATTTTCGGCAGGTAGAGGAAAACGTTCTGCTAATATTTTTGCCGAGAATCAGCAGCTTTTTGCTAGTTCAAGAGTATTTTCGATTTTAGATAATAGCGGAAAGATTTACGGAATGAACCCTGAGATTGCGTGGAATTATGGATTAAGCTTTTCGCAAAAGTTTTCTTTGTTTAATAAAAATGCCGAAGTTGTTTTTGATTTATACAGAACCGATTTCAAAAATCAGGTTGTTGTAGATGTAATGCAAAGTCCGCAGGAGGTTTTGTTTTATAATTTAAACGGAAAATCATATGCAAATAGCTTACAAGTCGAATTTAACTATGAATTACTAAAGAATTTTAATTTCCGTTCAGCATATAAATATTATGATATCCGAACAGATTATTTATCAGGAAATTTCGAAAGACCATTACAGGCGAAACATCGTTTCTTTGGTAATTTGGAATATGAGACAAATCTAGTTAATGGGAAACAATGGAAAATGGATTATACCTTTAATTGGATTGGAGAACAACAATTGCCTAATACGGCCTCAAATCCTGAGAAAGACAGATTGCCCGAATTTTCACCTTCATATTCCTTAATGAATGCTCAGGTTACAAGAGTTTTTTCGGATACTTTTGAAGTCTATGTAGGGGGGGAGAATATTGGGAATTACCGACAAGACAAAGCGATTTTAGGAAGCGATAATCCATTTGGACCAAATTTTGACGCATCGATTGTATATGCTCCGGTTTTTGGACAAATGTATTATGCAGGATTGCGATTTAAAATAAAATAAAACTCAAAAATAAAATAATTAAACACTTTAAAATAAAACAAAATGAAGAATGTAATAATGGTTTTACTAGTAGCTCTTTTTTCTTTTACCGCTCAGGCACAAGATAAAAAGAATAAAAATGCTAAATACGAAACCGAAGTAAGTGGAAATTGCGAGCATTGTAAAAAACGAATAGAAAAAGCTGCTTTTGGTGTTTCGGGAGTAAAATCGGCAACATGGGATATTAGTACTCATAAACTAAATTTAATCCTTAACGAAGAGAAAACTTCTCCAACAGATGTGAAAAATGCTATTGCAAAAGCAGGTCATGATACTGACATTGCAAAGACTACACAGGATGTTTACAACGGACTTCCTATGTGTTGTAAATACGAAAGAAATTAATATTGAAGCCCAAGTGAGAATTTGGGCTTTTTTTAGCGTTAATAAAACTTTAAAATATGCCAATTTATTGTGGTTAAACTAATTTATTATTACTTTCACCAACTTATAAATTTAACGAATAAATCGCTTATATGAATAATTTTGATTGGACTCAATTAATCAATCCTGAGTTTTATATTACCCTTACCATCGGTGGATTTCAAATTGGTTTATACATTGTTTTATTTATAGTTTTTGCCGAAACAGGACTTTTTGCAGGTTTCTTTTTACCAGGTGACAGTTTACTTTTCTTAGCTGGAATTTATAGCCGTGATTTAATTCAGAACATGGTTTTTATCGAGAACGATTTTATAAATGTTTTTTTACTTGCTTTAATGGTTGCCGTTGCAGGGATTTTTGGTAACATGACCGGATATTGGTTTGGAGCCAAAAGTGGGTATTATTTATTTAAAAAAGAAGATACTTTTTGGTTCAAGAAAAAATACTTATTACAATCAAAAGATTTCTTTGAAAAATACGGAGGTAAAGCAATAATTTATGCACGCTTTTTACCAATTTTTAGAACATTTGCTCCTATAGTTGCCGGAATCGTATCTATGGACAAAAAGAAATTTATGTTCTATAATATTTTGAGTTCATTTTTATGGGCTTTTATTCTAATATTTTCCGGACATTATCTTTACGGAATATTTTTGAAACAAGGAATCGACTTAAAACAACATATCGAATACATTATTATAATTATTGTTATCATAACAACTTTTCCAGTTTTAATGAAACTATTAAAGAAAAGACCAGTAGATAAAATATAATAGATATATCTCGTCGTAAAAAACGATACAGATTATTAGGTATAAGCTAAAATGCTAAAAAGTAGTAAAAATAATTTTACTACTTTTTTTTGTTTTATATGTTCTCGTAATTAATTTTATTTTGATAACTCATTTAATTTGGAGTCACATGCAATTTAAATAGTGAGAGGATAAGTTGATTATAAATAGGGTAGGCTCTATTGTAATTTGATTGACTAATAATTGGTGCAAACAAGGATGAAGAACCCGAAATAAAACGAGAATGGTTTATATATATATGAAAGCGGTTCAACGAAATGCTTTAACCGAATTTTAAAATTTTGGCTAAAGCTGTTTTTTATTTTTATGTTATAATCCTCCGCTAAAGCAAGAAGCTAGTTATGCTAAAATTCTCTAATTTGCCAACATTGATTTTACTTCGCTTAACTTCCCGTCAACTTTATCAATTTTTAATCCTAAAATGTGGGCAATTAAAGGGTAAACAGAAACATTCTGAAATGATTTAACTTCTTTGTCTACTTTAAAAGCAGGACCTTTTGCATAAAAAATGGCATGCATATCTTTCTCTTTATTATCGTAGCCATGTGTACCTCCTTTTATATTCTGCGTTTTATTATTTACCAAACTATATCCTTTTTCAGCTTCAATAACAAAATCATGTACACGTGGATTTGTGCCGTAATGCAATCTCTTTGGAACGTCAGTTGATCTCCAGAACTTAATATGTGGTACTTTTTTTAAAGCTTTTGCAATAGAATCCTGATAACCACTTTTTGCCTGCAAACTCATAATAGGATTAATTACATTTTTATAATCCAACCATTCCGGTTTTAGATAGTCTAAGATAGCTACTTTTTTATCATTGCTGATACTAGCCATTCCGTGATCTGAAACAATAATTAAATTGATTTGTTTTCCAATGGCTAACTGATCTAATTTATGGGATAATTCTCCCATGATTGAATCCATTTTGATCACCATTTTTTTATTTTCAACAGAAAGCGGACCAAAATTATGTCCCGTATGATCCGGTTCATCAAAATACAAAGTAACCAAATGTGGACGTTGTTTCTCAGGTAGCTGTAACCATTTCAGTACTGTATCGATTCTGGTTTCGTACGGAATTTTATTGTCGTAATTTTTATAATAACTTGGTCTTTTCTGATCAGTATCAGATCCAGGCCAGAAGAAAGAAGCTGTTTTTATACCTTGCTGTTCAGCTACATTCCAAATTGGATTTCCGCCATAAAAACGGGAATCATTTTTTGCATTAGTTGATAATGAAAAAGATTCATTTAGTGTTGCATCATAAAAAACATTATTGATAATCCCGTGATGATCTGGATAAAGTCCTGTTACAATAGAATAATGATTGGGGAAAGTTTTACTTGGATAAGAAGGTTTCATAGACTTTGCGTGAATACCTTCTTTAGCAATTTGTTTTAGATTAGGGAGATTAAATTGTTTCGCATAATCCCAACGAAAGCCATCCATAGAAACTAAAACTACATAAGTGTCTTTATTGGATTGGGCATTTAAAATAAAAGAAAGGAAAAGAAAAATTAATGATAGAAGAGGAGTGAAATACTTTTTCATTTGTAAAAAATATTGAAGTAACAAAGTTACAGATAATTACTTTTAGCAGTAAAAGAAAAATGTTAAACAATTATAAAAGAAAGGTTTGCTACAGCACAATTGATAGGGAACGGACGAATTCATGTAATTTAGCAATTCATGGTAAAAAAAAAGCGTCAAATCGAAATTTGACGCCTTAAGTTTAAAAAAGAACGATTACATCATTCCTGGCATACCTCCACCCATTGGGTTTCCGCCTCCATTATCTTCTTTGATATCGATCAAAGCACATTCGGTAGTTAAGATCATACCAGCTACAGAAGCTGCATTTTCCAAAGCTACACGAGTTACTTTTTTAGGATCAATAATACCTGCTTTAAGCATATCGACATACTCATCTGTTTTAGCATTGTATCCAAAATCACCAGAACCTTCGGCAACTTTAGCAACAACTACAGAACCTTCAAGGCCTGCGTTTTCAACGATAGTTCTTAATGGAGATTCTACAGCACGAGATACGATTTGAATACCTGTAGCTTCATCAGCATTGTCAGCTTTTATTTCGCTCAAAGCGTTTTTAGCTCTTAACAAAGCAACTCCACCACCAGCAACAATTCCTTCTTCAACAGCAGCGCGAGTAGCATGTAATGCATCATCAACTCTGTCTTTTTTCTCTTTCATTTCTACTTCAGATGCAGCACCAACATAAAGAACAGCAACACCACCAGCTAATTTAGCCAAACGTTCCTGTAATTTTTCTTTGTCATAATCAGAAGTTGTAGCTTCCATTTGACCTTTAATTTGGTTCACACGGTTTTTGATGATATCTGCTTCACCAGCACCGCTCACAATTGTAGTGTTATCTTTATCGATAGTTACTTTTTTAGCAGTACCTAACATTTCGATTGTAGTGTTTTCTAATGTATAACCTCTTTCTTCAGAGATTACAGTCCCACCAGTTAAGATAGCAATATCTTCAAGCATTGCTTTTCTTCTGTCTCCAAAACCAGGTGCTTTTACAGCAGCAATTTTAAGAGCTCCACGTAATTTGTTCACTACAAGAGTTGATAAAGCTTCACCATCAACATCTTCAGCAATAATTAATAATGGTTTTCCTGATTGAGCTACTGGCTCTAGAACTGGTAAAAGTTCTTTTAAAGAAGAAACTTTTTTGTCGTACAAAAGGATATATGGATTCTCTAATTCTACTTCCATTTTTTCAGGATTTGTAACGAAATATGGAGAAAGGTATCCTCTGTCAAACTGCATTCCTTCTACAACATCTACGTAAGTATCTGTTCCTTTTGCTTCTTCAACAGTAATAACACCTTCTTTTCCAACTTTTGCAAAAGCAGTAGCGATTAATTCACCAATTACTTCGTCATTGTTTGCAGAAATAGATGCAATTTGTTTTATTTTTTCAGAATCACTTCCAACAACTTTGGCTTGTTTAGCTAAGTCGGCAACGATAGCTTCAACAGCTTTGTCGATTCCACGTTTTAAGTCCATTGGATTAGCTCCTGCAGCTACGTTTTTCAAACCTTCTTTTACGATTGCTTGAGCCAAAACTGTAGCAGTTGTAGTACCATCTCCAGCTAAATCATTAGTTTTTGATGCTACCTCTTTAACCATTTGAGCTCCCATGTTTTCTAATGGGTCTTTTAATTCGATTTCTTTAGCAACAGTAACACCGTCTTTGGTTACGTTTGGTCCACCAAAAGATTTCCCGATGATTACATTACGACCTTTTGGTCCTAAAGTTACTTTTACTGCATTTGCCAATGCATCAACACCACGTTTTAATCCGTCACGTGCTTCAATATCAAATTTTATATCTTTTGCCATTTTTTGTTTATTGTTTTCCTCACCCCAACCCTCTCCAAAGGAGAGGGAGCCAGGGTAGATGATTAATATTCTTTTTATGTAGTTTATTGCCCCCCTTCGGGGGTTAGGGGGATTTAAATAATTGCAAGAATATCGTCTTCTCTCATTATTAGGTAATCAGTTCCTTCATGTTTTAATTCAGTTCCTGCGTATTTACCATAAAGTACTGTATCGCCAACTTTTACAGTCATAGCATGGTCTTTAGTGCCATTTCCTACGGCTACAACAGTTCCTTTTTGTGGTTTTTCTTTGGCAGTATCTGGAATAAAAATCCCTGACGCAGTTTTAGTCTCAGCTGCAACTGGCTCAATAAGTACGCGATCTGAAAGCGGTTTAATGTTTAAAGTCATGATTTTATAATTATGTTATATTTATAATTTTGTTTGCTTATAAACTTTCAGAAACTATGCCACCTTAAATAAACTGACATTATTTCTTATAAAAAATGCCAGCTTTGACAGGCTGGCATTTTTATATTTTATAAAGAATATATTATTTCGCTGGATTAGTCGCAGCTGGTGTTTGTTGTGCTGGAGCTACAGGCGTTGTGCTTGGAGCAGTTGTTGTAGATTTTTCTATGATTTTAGATTCTACATCACTTAATGAACCAGTAAAGCTTAAACTAGAAAGTAAGATTAATGCAATTAAAATTGTAGCTAGAGTCCAAGTACTTTTGTCTAAAAAGTCTGTTGTTTTTTGTACTCCACCTAACATTTGAGATCCGCTAATTGTTGAAGATAATCCTCCACCTTTAGGGTTTTGAACCATAATTACTACGATCAATAGAAAACAAACTATTGTGATTAAAACTAAAAAAATTGAAAATGTACTCATTGTTTAATTATTATTGTTATTTTGTTGTAATGTCTTAATATCCGAAATACGGTCTGCAAAGAAACTAATTTTTTCTGGATATTTCAAAATTAATATTTCATATGCCTGTATTGCTTTTGTATATTTTTTTTGTTCCAAATATACTCGAGCCAAAGTCTCTGTCATTAAGTAAGAATTGTCATCTTTATTAATGTCGATTTGAATGTTTGCAGCAACAGTTGTGGTTTGTTTTACAGGAGAAATTTTTGGGCTAGTCTCAATGAATTTATCTATTAATTCGGCTTTTTTCTTTTTCTCTTCATCTATTATAGGTGATTCAACTTCAATTATAGGAGATTCAGCTTCAATAGGCGCTTCTTCTTTTTCAATTTTTTCTTCTTTCTTCTCCTCTTTTCGTTCAATAGGTTCAGTTCTGGAAAGTTGAAGCCATTCTTGAAAGGAGTGTTTTTCGTTTTTAGAAAAATCCAGAGGTTTGCCTATTTCCAGATTTTCTTCTGCAGTTTCTACAGCTTCAGTAATCTCTGTATTTATATTTATATCGATATTTGGTGCCGAAGCTTCTTTTATAGAAGTAAGAATAGATTGCTCAATAGTATTTGTTAATTTAGGTTCTGTTTTTTCTGTTACAACTTCTTCAACAACAATTTCTTTAATTACAGCTTTTTCTATTACAACTTTTTCTATTGCAACTTTTTCTATTGCAACTTCGGGTAAAAGGTGTTCACTATCAATAACTGTAATGTCTAAAAGTGCCAAAGCTTTCTTGTCGTAATATTCTTTCTGAATAGTCGAAAAAATTTCAGATGTTATAAAATCAAATAAAATAGCTCTGTCTGTAGTATGTGCAGCAGTGACTTTTAAAGCATAATTATACTTAAAGCTGTTTTGATTGTGAAGCCCTTTTAGACGCAATGCTCTTGCACTTTGAAAATATGGAAATTCATTCAACACATTACCCAATGCCTCCGTTTGCTTTTCGGTAATAGCATCGGGTCTATTTATTAGGTAAGTATAATCGTTGACATTCATTGTTTTGAAATTGTTTATTCGTTGAAATTGTTTATTCGTTTAATCCGGTCGTTTGTTTAATCACTTTTATCAGTTTAACGATTAACCAATTAAGCGAATCAGTCTTTTTTACCACTTAGCCAATGACGCATTAAATATATCCTGAGTAATTCGGTCAAAAATTTCTTTAAGGGCAGTGTCTAATGTAGCGCCTACAAGTTGTTGTTGTGCAGGATAATCATAATAAAATTCGAATGATTTCTCAAAATCATCAGTTTCTTTTTTTCTATTAGTGAATCTTACGTTAACTCTAATTTTTAATCTGTTTTGAGATGCCTGTTGATCTGCAGTTGCTGTCATTGGGCTAATTCTGTAATCTGTAATTTCTCCTTCGTAAACCAGATCACCACCTGTGCTTACCAAGTTAAGATTCGTTTGATTTTGAATAAGATCTTGAAGTTGCAAAGTAAAATCACGATCTAATCCAGGTTGAATTAAATCAGCATTGTTTTGAAAGTAATTTACTTGAAACGTCTTTGCATCGATTTTACCAGTTCCTGTAAAGTTGTAAACTGAACAGCTGCTAAAGGTGAAAACAATAGCAATTATTATTAGGTACTGTATATTTCTCATTTTATTTTTTAAAGAATCAAAGGTATTATTTTATTTTAATTATCACTTTTCAATTAATCTTGTAGAGTTATAAAGGATCAGTTTTTATAAATCGAATTGTTTTATTTTTCGATATAAAGTTCGCTCAGAAATTCCTAATTCATCTGCTGCTGCTTTTCTTTTTCCTTTATTTTTTTCTAATGATTTTTTGATCATTTCAATTTCTTTTTGCTCCAATCTTAAAACTTCTTCTTCCTCGATTGTTTCTGCAAATAAATAATTATCATCATTCGACTGGTATTGTTCCTCACGATTAGGAGTTGTCATAACAGCTGTTCTTGGTTCTTCTTCGTAGTCAATTTCACTATCATTTTCTTGCGAACCATATATTTTTTTAATCAAATTTTTATTGGTTTCCTGCACATTTGCGCTACCATTTTGCATTAATTCTAGAGTAAGCTTCTTTAAATCATGCAAATCACTTTTCATGTCAAAAAGTACTTTGTATAAAATCTCTCTCTCGGTATTAAAATCGCTGTCGTTCTTTTTCTCCTTAATGACAGAAGGTAAATTTGGCCCTTCGGCAGGCAAATAAGATTGCAATGTTGCAAGCGTGATATCGCGATTAGTTTCCAGTACCGAAATTTGTTCTGCCACATTTCGCAACTGACGAATATTACCGTTCCATCTAAACTTTTGCAGTAATTCGACTGCGTTATCATCTAGTCTTAATGGAGGCATTTTGTATTTATGAGCAAAATCAGATACAAATTTTCTAAATAATAAATGAATATCGTCTTTCCGCTCACGCAATGGAGGGAGGGTGATTTCAACAGTGCTTAAACGATAGTATAAATCTTCACGAAATTTACCTTTTTCGATTGCATTAAAAAGATTGACGTTGGTTGCAGCTACAATTCTCACATTTGTTTTTTGTACCTGAGATGAACCTACTTTTATAAATTCACCATTTTCTAGCACACGAAGTAATCTTACCTGTGTGGTAAGTGGTAATTCTCCAACTTCATCCAAGAAAATAGTTCCTCCATCGGCAACTTCAAAATAACCTTCACGAGTACTTGTAGCACCTGTAAAAGCTCCTTTTTCGTGACCAAATAATTCACTGTCTATAGTTCCTTCAGGAATTGCACCACAGTTTACAGCAATGTATTTTCCGTGTTTTCTATGCGAAAGTGAATGTATGATTTTTGGGATACTTTCTTTACCAACACCACTTTCTCCAGTTACCATTACCGAAATATCGGTTGGCGCAACCTGAATTGCTTTTTCGATGGCGCGATTAAGCTTAGGATCATTTCCAATAATTTCAAAACGCTGTTTTATAGCTTGAACTGTCTCCATTTATATTTTTTATCTTTTACCACGAATTTCACAATTTTTTGAAATCGAGTCAATGAATAACTTTTTTTGAGTAATATGATTATTATTAAATTAACCACAAATTACGCAAATTAGCGCAAATTTATTTTATGAATTTATTAATCGTTTGTGTATTAATGATTTGTTTTGAAAGTTTGCGATTATTCCAACAGGAGTATCAGCTAGTTTCATATAATTTAATGTCTGTGCAAGATGATCATTGCTTATTTTTTTTACAGATTTTACTTCTAGTATTATGTCATCATGAACTATGAAATCCGCATAAAATTTATGAGGCAAAATAACTCCTTTATATTCAATTGAAAATTCCTTTTCTCGTTGATAAGGAATTCTATGATTTTTGAATTCGATTTCTAATGCGTCTTTATATACAATTTCAAGTAAACCAGGGCCTAATAATCGATGCACTTCCATGCAGATTCCTACTATTTGGTAATTCTCATCTTTTTTGTAATAATATTCGGTTGTACTAGTCATGAAGAATTAATTTGTCAAAATTTGTGAAATTTGCGGTTAAAAGCTTAATTCATGTCACTTAATCCAACAGCTTCACCTTTTAAAGTTCCGCTGGTACAACTTGTGATTTTTACGTTTACAAAATCACCTATTTTATAATCTTCTTTTGGGAAAACTACGGTAATACTTTGTGAATTTCTTCCTGAGAATTCTTCAGTTGATTTTTTTGAAACCTTCTCAACTAGAACTTCTACGGTTTGTCCGATAAATTCTTCAGAGCGAAACCAAGCGTGTTTTTGTTGTAAATCGACAATTTCTTGTAATCTTCTTGCTTTGGTTTCTTCGGTAACATCATCTTCCATTTTTCTTCCAGCCAAAGTTCCAGGACGTTCCGAGTACGAATACATATAACCAAAGTTATATTTCACATACTCCATTAAGCTCATGGTATCTTGGTGGTCTTGCTCGGTTTCTGTTGGGAAACCTGCAATCATATCTTGAGAGATGGAACTGTTTGGAATTATAGTTTTGATTTTATCAATCAAAGTCATGTATTCCTCACGTGTATGTAAACGGTTCATTTCTTTTAGGATTCTGTTACTTCCAGACTGAACCGGTAAATGAATGTGTTTACAAATATTAGAATATTTTGCAATAATATGCAAAACACTTTCGTGCATATCTTGTGGATTTGAAGTCGAAAAACGAATACGCATTTTAGGAAAAGTAACCGCTACCATTTCTAGTAATTGGTCGAAGTTTACAGCAGTAGCTTTTTGCATATCTGTAGCATTATCGAAATCCTTCTTTAATCCGCCACCATACCATAAATAACTATCCACGTTCTGACCTAAAAGTGTAATTTCCTTAAAGCCTTTATCCCATAAATCCTGAATCTCGTTCATAATACTTTGCGGTTCACGACTGCGCTCACGTCCGCGAGTAAAAGGCACTACGCAAAACGTACACATATTATCGCAACCACGAGTAATTGAAACTAAAGCTGTAATTCCGTTGCTCATCAATCGCACAGGCGAAATATCACCATAGGTTTCATCTTTAGATAAAATTACGTTTATAGCATCGCGACCTTCTTCAACTTCACTTAATAAATTAGGTAAGTCTTTATAGGCATCGGGACCAACAACAAGGTCTACGATTTTTTCTTCTTCCAGAAACTGACTCTTTAAACGTTCGGCCATACAACCTAAAACACCAACTTTCATCTTTGGGTTAATACGTTTTACAGCATTGTATTTCTCTAAACGTTTACGTATAGTTTGCTCGGCTTTATCACGAATGGAGCAGGTATTTACCAAAACCAAATCAGCTTCTTCAAGCTTTTGAGTTGTGTTAAAACCGTTTGCCGATAAAATAGAAGCTACGATTTCGCTGTCCGAAAAATTCATCGCACAACCGTAACTTTCTATAAAGAGTTTCTTTGTATTCTCAGGTTTATGTTCTAAAACAAGACTTTCTCCTTGTTTGCTTTCTTCAATAATCTTTTCCATAAGTCACTTTCAAAAGTGTATTTTAATAAGGTTGCAAAGGTACAATTATTTGTATGATTATGACAAGATGTCATATGAAGATTTAACATTGTTTTTGTATTTTAAAATTAGCACAAAAAAAGCTCTCTTTTGAGGGAAAGAGAGCTTTGATTAACAAATTAAAAATCTATGCAATGGTTAGAACAAATTGACGTCTAACTGTACTCTTGCAATTTTATTTGCAGGGTTCCACATAGCAGTTGCGGAAACAGGTAATTTATAGTTAAATACCGAAATATCTTTGGAAGCTTTTATCCCTGTGTTTACAATATCGAAACTGCTTTCTGCTTTAGTGGTATATAAATATTTTTTTCCGTCAATTGCAAAACCAGCTCCCATGAAAACATTTAAATTTACTTTTTGATTTCGGATAACGGGGTAGCTTAATTCGACGTAAGTTGAATATCTGCTTTTGTATTTATTATTGTTGTCTAATTCTCTATCGTTTAAACCGCTATAAAGTAAAACGTCAGCTTCTATTCGTATAGGGAATGATTCAGGAAAGCGATATGAAGTTCTTAAATCAATTAGGTGAGTAGTGGTTAGTTTATTGTAATTAAAAACTTCAGGGTTTTCAATTCCTGTAGTATTAAATAAATCCCATAGTCCGATTGATAAATTATTTTTTTGATATTGAATATAATAATTTATCTCGCGATAGGTTCCGTCAAATCCAGCACCTCCCCAAATTCCAACTGTATAATTTCGTCCTTCATTTAATGCATAATGGATATTTCCAGTTGCGGTCATACCATCATTGATAACGAGTCCTCTCCATAGATGGCTGGTTTCTAGACCTACATTAAAGTCTAGACGAGATGGCTCAGTATTTTCTACTGGGGTAGAAATGCTATCTTGGATAGTTCTTTTTTGAGCGTATCCGGCTAGCCCTATAATCGAGATTATAGAGAAAAATAATAATTTTTTCATGATTTTTTGATTTATAAAGCCATACTAAAGCATTGTTACATATAAGAGTGCTGCTAAGCAAGCTCCTATAATTGGGCCAATAATTGGGATCCAGGCATAGCTCCAGTCACTGTTTCCTTTAAGAAGAAGAGAGTGTATAATACGTGGTCCTAAATCTCTAGCGGGATTAATAGCGTAACCTGTAGTGCCGCCCAAAGACAGTCCAATCGCCCATACCAAAATAGCAACAGGTAGAGCGCCAATAGATCCAAGTCCGATTTTAGCGTCAGAAGCAGTGCTGATGCTGAGCTCTGGACCTGCAATATAAAAGATTACGAAAATAAGAACGAAAGCCCCGATAATCTCACTAATCAAATTAGAAAAGGTGTTTCTTATTGCTGGTATTGTACTAAAACAAGCAAGTTTTCCGCCTTCATCCTCGGTAATGGCAAAATGATCTTTATGAAATAGCCAAACTAAGAATGCCCCTAACATAGCTCCGATTATTTGAGCAATAATATAATAAGATACCTGGCTCCAGGCAAATTTACCAATAAGAGCAAGTCCTATTGTTACAGCGGGGTTTAAGTGTGCACCACTAATTGGTCCTGCAACTGTTACGCCTACAAAAACGGCAAATGCCCAACCTGTAGTGATTACAATCCATCCCGAGTTGTTTCCTTTTGTTCCTTTAAGAACTACGTTTGCAACAACACCATTACCTAGTAAGATAACGAGCATTGTTCCTATGATTTCTGCAATAAATGGCGACATCTTTTAAAATTTAATGATTCATATTTTAGTCCTCAATCCAGTTTTTGGTACGTCCAACGGCTTTATCCCAGTTTTTTACTAGTTTGTCTACTTCTACTTTTGGCATTTTGGGAGAAAATACCTTGTCGACAGACCACTGTTGTTGTAATTCGGCTATATTTTTCCAGTATCCTACGGCTAATCCAGCTAAGTATGCTGCTCCCAAGGCAGTTGTTTCTAGTGTTTTGGGTCTTATTACGTTAAAACCAAATATATCTGATTGAAATTGCATCATTAAATTATTGATAGCTGCTCCGCCATCTACTCTTAGTTCTTTTCCTTTTCTTCCAAAATCAGCTTCCATTGATTTTGCTAAATCTAATACTTGATAAGCAATTCCTTCTAATGTAGCACGCGCTATATGCGCATTTGTCGTTCCTCTTGTAATTCCTAGAATTGCACCTCTGGCATATTGGTCCCAATGTGGTGCTCCTAAACCTGTTAAGGCTGGAACGAAATATACGCCGCCATTGTCTGGTACACTTGCGGCTAAGGTTTCAATTTCGTCGGCAGAATTGATCAATTTGGCGCCGTCTCGGAGCCATTGTACTGCTGCTCCGCCTACAAATACACTTCCTTCTAAGGCATAAGTTGTTTCACCATTAATTCTCCACGCCACGGTGGTTAGTAAGTTGTTTTTGGAATAAACAGGTTTGTTTCCAGTATTCATTAACATGAAGCAACCTGTTCCGTAGGTATTTTTTACCATTCCGGGGTCAGTGCATAATTGTCCGAAAAGCGCAGCCTGTTGATCTCCGGCTACGCCAGAAATTGGAATTTTTGTAGAAAATAGGGTAGTGCTGGTTTCTCCATATATTTCGCTGCTTTGTTTTACTTCGGGTAACATTGCTCTCGGAATGTCAAATAATTCTAGTAATTCGGTATCCCATTCTAATGTGTGAATGTTTAATAATAAAGTTCTACTTGCATTAGAGACGTCGGTCATGAATATTTTACCTCGAGTAAGTTTCCATATTAGCCATGTGTCCACTGTTCCGAAGCATAATTTTCCTTGTTCTGCTTTTTCACGTGCACCTTTGACATTGTCTAAAATCCATTTTATTTTAGTTCCGGAAAAATAGGCGTCTAATATTAATCCTGTCTTTTTTTGAATCATCTTAGCATGACCTTTTGCTTTTAATTCATCGCAATATTTTGCTGTTCTGCGATCCTGCCAAACAATGGCATTGTATAGAGGTTCGCTGGTTTCTCTATCCCAGACAATTGTTGTTTCGCGCTGATTGGTAATTCCAATTGCGGCAATTTCTTTTCCAGATACGCCTACTTTGGCAATGACTTCGGCAGCGACGCTAATTTGTGAAGACCAAATCTCGTTAGGATCATGTTCTATCCATCCCGGTTTTGGGAATATCTGTTCAAAGGGTTTCTGAGAAATGCTTACGATTTCTCCGCCATGATTAAATACGATGGCTCTGGAAGAAGTTGTTCCTTGGTCTAGTGTTAAGATTAATTTGTCTTGCATGATCGTATATTGTTAATGATGTTTTTTTTGAAATTCTGACAAAAGGAATCCGTTTGCAATGGTTTTAAAATGTGATATTTGGGTTTGTGTCCATGTTTCGTCATGCCCAAGTTCTTTTGCTAGTAATTTTCCAACTTTTTCGGATGAATCAATGGCAGCACGTGCATCTAGAAATAATAAACGTACTCTTCTTGCTAAGACATCATCTATTGTTCTTGCCATTTCAGAACGAATCGCCCAGGCTACTTCTGCCATGGTATAATCGTAATCAGGGTGTAGTTTTTCTTTTAATTCAGGCTCTTGTTTTTGTAATTCTAATATTTTTGGGATATCAGTTCCGTATATATATAAATGATTTTCTCGAGTCTTAGAATTTGTTTCTTTACTTCCATGAATTAAAATATGTTCCGTTTTGCATTTCTTTTTTGGTAAGTGGTGTACAACGATTGCTTTGTCTATGATGTCTTCGGCAATTTTTCTATAAGTGGTCCATTTTCCGCCAGTTATAGTTATCAATCCAGTTTCGGAGACAATTATTTTATGACTTCTTGAAACTTCTTTAGTGCTTGTTCCTTCTTTTTCTGGCGCGGCCAATGGTCTTAATCCTGCAAAAACGGATAAAACATCGGCTCGTGTAGGTTTTTTTGCTAAGAATCTTTGTGCTGTCTCTAAGACGAATTCAATTTCTGATTCTAGTGCAATAGGTTCTAGGCTATGCTTTTTAATTAGAGTATCTGTTGTTCCTACTACTATTTTATCATGCCAAGGCACGGCAAATAATACTCTTCCATCGCTTGTTTTTGGAATCATTAAAGCATGGTCGCTTGGTAGGAAAGATTTGTCGAATACAAGGTGAATTCCCTGACTTGGTACGATGTATTTTTTATATACAGCATCGTTTAGTTTCATTATCGCATTAGTAAAAACGCCAGTAGCATTAATAACAGCTTTACCTTTTATATCATATCTCTCGCCAGATTCATGATCTACTATTTGAACGCCGATAACTTTATCGTTGTCATTTTTTAATAGATCCATAACTTTGGTATAGTTTAAAATACAAGCGCCGTTTTCTGCTGCAGTTTGTGCAATATTTATAGCCAAGCGAGAATCGTCAAATTGTCCGTCTTGGTAGATAACACCACTTACTAAACCCTTTTGTTCTATAGTAGGGAGCAATTCAATAGTTTTTTTCTTCGAAATATACTTTGATCGACCCAGGCTTAGTCTCCCAGCTAACAAGTCATAGATAGTAAGTCCTATAGTGTAAAAATAACCACCCCACCAATTGTAATTTGGTATAACAAAAGATTGGTTTTTGACCAAATGGGCTGCGTTTTGAGCCATTAAACCTCTTTCTTTTAATGCTTCTCTTACCAAAGAGATGTCGCCTTGTTCTAGGTAGCGAACTCCACCATGAACTAATTTTGTGCTTCTGCTTGATGTTCCTTTGGCAAAATCTATTGCTTCAACCAAAACTGTTTTGTAACCTCTACTTGCAGCATCGAGTGCTGTGCCTAGTCCGCTAGCTCCGCCACCAATCACGATTACATCCCATTCAGGTGTTTGTTTTAGTTTTGTTAATTGTTCGAGTCGTTTCATTATATGTTTTATTTGTTGCGTTTTGTGTCTTTTCGCTTTCGAATAACGAAGTTAGCGAAATTAAATGAAACTAAATAAAATTAAATGAAATTTATTTTTTTATTTTATTTTTGTATCTTTCAATTATGCGAAATCTTAATATTAAAGAGGAATTATGACTATAATCAATAGAAGACAAGAGGATATACTTAAAGAATTAAATCAAAAGGGATATGTGAATGTAGTTGATTTATGTGAAACACTTAATGTTTCAAGTGTAACCATACGAAAGGACTTGAATTTTTTGGAAAACCAAAAGCTATTGCATCGTACGCATGGAGGAGCAAGTAAACAGCCTATTTATGCTTTTGAAAGGGATGTTAATGATAAAGAAGGATTGCAGGTAGAGCAAAAAAAACAAATAGCAGAAGAGGCGGTAAAATATATAAGTAATCACGATTATATTATATTAGGGTCGGGTTCGAATATTCATTATTTATCTCAGGTTATTAAAGGATTTCAAAAATTAACGGTACTTACACCTTCGTTAAAAGTGGCTTTGGAACTTAGTAAAGAAATAAATATCGATACAATACAATTAGGGGGAGATATTAGAAATAGTTCGACTTCGGCTGTAGGTCCGATTGCAGAGGCAACTTTAAGTCAGTTCTCTTGTAATAAATTATTCTTAGGGACAGATGGTGTTCATTTAGATTTTGGTTTGAGTACATCAAATGCTTTGGAGGCACATTTAAATCAAGCTATGATCGAAGTTGCAGAGAAAGTTATAGTTTTGGCCGATTCAACAAAAATGAATGTCAGAGGTTTTGGTAAAATTTGTGATTTAAATAAAATTGACGTATTGATTACAGATGCCGGTATTGATCTTGAAACTAAAACGAATCTCGAAGAAATGGGAATTGATGTAGTCATTGCCGGTAAATTATAGTTTCTCTTTCATTATTCAGATTTTTTTAATAGTCTTAATTCAGGTATTTATCGGGTAATCGTTTTGTAATAAAGTTTTCGATTTTTACTTCGTTTGAAAGAATGAGGAAAGTAATAACGCGAATATTTTTGTTATATATTAAGGTATAAATTAACAACTGCGAAAATAGATTTTTTTCAAAAAACGATTTGCGTGCACTCTCATTTAAAAAAAATAGATACTTTTGTTCCAGAAAAATAGAGTAATGGCAAAGAATTTAGTAATAGTTGAGTCACCTGCAAAGGCAAAAACGATAGAGAAATTTTTAGGAAGTGATTTTCAAGTAGAGTCAAGTTATGGGCATATTGCCGATTTACCTTCCAAAGAAATTGGTGTAGATGTAGAGAATGGTTTTAAACCTAAATATGAAGTTTCTCCCGATAAAAAAGCTTTAGTTAGTAAACTGAAAACATTAGCTAAAAATGCCGAAATGGTTTGGTTAGCAAGTGATGAGGATCGCGAGGGTGAGGCTATTTCATGGCATCTTGCCGAAGAATTAAAGCTTGATGTTAAAAAAACCAAGCGAATTGTTTTTCACGAAATCACAAAAACAGCAATCTTAAAAGCGATTGAAAACCCAAGAGAAATAGATTATAATTTGGTTAATGCACAGCAAGCGCGTCGTGTATTAGATAGATTAGTGGGGTATGAATTATCTCCTGTATTGTGGAGAAAAATTAAAGGAGGTTTATCAGCTGGACGTGTACAATCAGTTTCTGTACGTTTAATCGTAGAAAGGGAACGCGAAATTCAGAATTTTAATGCAGTAGCATCATATTCTGTTGTGGCAGAGTTTACCAATGAAGCCGGAAAAACTTTTAAAGCCAAATTACCTAAAAACTTTAATACTAAAAAAGAAGCCGAAGATTTTTTAAATAAAAATATTGGTTCTTCATATAAGGTTTCAGATTTAGAAACGAAACCTACCAAAAAATCACCAACAGCACCATTTACAACTTCTACATTGCAACAAGAAGCTGCAAGAAAATTGTATTTACCAGTTGGAATCACAATGCAATTAGCACAACGTTTATACGAAGCGGGACTTATTACTTATATGAGAACCGATAGTGTTAATCTTTCCAAAGATGCAATGGATGCAGCTCAGGCTGAAATTATTAAATCATACGGAAAAGAATTCTCTAAGCCGAGAACTTTTGCTAATAAAAGCAAAGGAGCACAAGAGGCGCACGAGGCGATCCGTCCTACAGATATGTCACGTCATACAGTGAATATCGACAGAGATCAAGCTCGGTTATATGATTTGATCTGGAAAAGAACATTGGCTTCACAAATGAGTGATGCACAATTGGAAAGAACCAATGTGAAAATAGAAGCTAATAATCATAGCGAAATTTTTACAGCATCTGGAGAAGTTTTGCTTTTCGAAGGATTCTTAAAAGTGTATCTTGAAGGTCATGATGATGACGAAGAAGAGCAAGAAGGAATGTTGCCGGCGATGAAAGTGAATGAGAAATTAATAAATAATTACATCACGGCAACCGAAAGATATTCTAGACCGCCAGCACGTTATACAGAGGCATCTTTGGTTAAGAAATTAGAAGAATTAGGTATTGGTCGTCCATCTACTTATGCGCCAACTATTTCTACTATTATCAATAGAAACTATGTAGAAAAAGGAAACCTTGACGGGCAAGAACGTAATTATACACAACTTACTTTGCAGTCTAATAAGGTAGGGGAGAGGTTACTAAAAGAAAATACAGGTTCAGATAAAGGGAAATTAGTCCCTACTGATATCGGAACAATTGTTACAGATTTCTTAGTAAAGAATTTCGAAACGATATTAGATTATAATTTTACTGCAAAAGTAGAGCAGGATTTTGATGAAATTGCCGAAGGAAATATTGACTGGGCACAAATGATGAAGGAGTTTTATGATAAATTCCATCCAAATGTAAAAGATGTTGAGGCTAATGCCGATAGAGAAAGTGGAGAAAGAATCTTAGGTAAAGATCCTGTTTCTGGAAGACCGGTTTCTGTTCGTTTAGGTAAATTCGGCCCAATGGCTCAAATTGGAGAGCCGGATGATGAAGATAAAAAATTCGCCAGTTTAATGGCAGATCAAAATATTGGTAATATAACGCTGGAAGAAGCTTTAAACTTGTTTTTATTGCCTAAAAACTTAGGGGAATATAAAGGAGAAGAAGTAGAGGTGAGTAATGGACGTTACGGACCGTATGTTCGTCACGGAAGTGTTTTTATTTCATTGCCAAAAGGAGAGGATCCTCTGGATGTAACAATAACAAGGGCTCAGGAGTTAATAGATGAGAAAGCACTTGCCGATGCGCCTATTGCTGTATATAAAGGAGAAGGAGTGCAAAAAGGTGTAGGTCGTTTTGGTCCTTTTATCAAATGGAACGGATTGTTTATTAACGTAAGCAAAAAATACAATTTTGATGATTTATCACAATCAGATATCGAAGCTTTGATTGAAGATAAACTTCAGAAAAATATTGATAAAGTACTTCATAATTGGGAAGAAGAAGGGATTCTTGTAGAGAAAGCTCGTTGGGGACGTTCGGTTATTACAAAAGGTAAGATCAAAATTGAATTAAGCAAAGATGTTGATGCAACAAAATTAACGTTGGCCGAAGTTCAGGAAATGATAGCTAAGAAAACGCCAGTAAAAAAGACAGCTGCCAAGAAAGCACCAGCTGCTAAGAAAGCTGTAGCTAAAAAACCAGTAGCAAAAAAGAAATAAGAAATGGAATTTGATTTTCTACAACCAGTTGCCGAAGAAATTCTAAACTACATTGATACATTGTCTTCTCAGGAATTGGGAAGTAAGATTGTTTTGCATACGAAAGAGCAATTTCCGGATTTAGCTAAAATTAATATTGCTATAATAGGAGTTTTGGAAAATCGCGGAAATACTTCTGCGATTAGTGATGTGAATCTGAATCCTGTTCGTAAGAAATTATACGGGATGTTTCCTGGAAACTGGGAAATGTCTATTGCAGATTTAGGGGATATATTGCCTGGAGATTCGGTAGATGATACTTACTATGTTTTAAAGAAAATAACTGCAGCTTTAATAAAAAATAGAGTTATTCCTATTGTCATTGGAGGTTCTCAGGATTTAACTTATTCTTTGTATCGTGCTTACGATGAGTTGGAGCAAATGGTAAATTTGGTAGCAGTTGATAATAAATTTGACTTCGGGAAAGAAAGCGAAGATTCTTCGTCGACTTCCTACTTGACTAAAATTATAGTAGATGCACCTAATAATCTATTTAATTATTGCAATATAGGTTATCAGACTTATTACAATTCACAAGAGGAAATTGATTTAATCGAAAAGTTGTTTTTTGATGCTTATCGATTGGGGGAAATGTCTAATAATATTGCTCTTGCTGAGCCAGTTTTTAGAGATGCCGATTTGGTGAGTTTTGATTTGAATTCAATAAAGTCTGCAGATTCAGGAAATATGATTTCATTTGAACCTAATGGTTTTAATGGTAAAGAAATTTGTTCACTTGCAAGATATGCTGGGATTAGTGATAAAGTAACTGCTTTTGGATTATTTAATCATGATAATACTTTGCAGGAAGCTCCGATTGTCGCGCAAATTATTTGGTATTTCATCGAGGGATATCATTATCGTTCGAATGAATATCCTTATGGTAGTCGAAAAAACTATTTAAAGTATATTGTTCCGTTGGAAGAGGAAGAGCTGGTTTTTTACAAAAGTGATAAAACAGATCGTTGGTGGATCGAAATACCGTTTATTTCAAATGGCAGTAATAAATTGAAGAGAAATACGTTATTATCATGTTCTTATGACGAATATTTAACGGCTTGTAATCAGGAATTACCTGAAAGATGGTGGAAAGCACAACGCAAAAATACAGTGTAATCGTTTTCGTAATAACACGCGTGTATTTACAGGGTTTTTGAAATGTTTGTTTTTGTTTTTATTAATGAGTTAAGTCGTACAAATATTAAAATTTAACGTTTTATGTCGATTTTAAGCGGTAGTTTATCGACTAAATATTTTTTTTTTATTTTTTTTAACTTTAATTTTGAACCGTGAAATAAATTACAAAAAAGCTATTGTTTTTTAGAAAAATAATAAATAGGTTTACGGACTTATAATAATGAATAGATAATCCAAATATATATGAAGAAGTTTATTGCATTTGCAGCATTTTTAACACTAATGATTAGTTGTGGTAGGTCAAGTGACAAAGGAGAATTGGTAGGTGTTAAAGGTGGGAAATGGTATCCTGAAAAGCCTTATGGAATGACTTTAGTTCCAGGTGGATCTTTTATTATGGGTAAGTCTGATGATGACTTGGCTCAAGTAGAAGATGCTCCAACTAAGACTGTTACTGTTCGTTCTTTTTATATGGATGAAACTGAAATAACAAATAGTGAGTACCGTCAATTTGTGGAGTGGGTAAAAGATTCTACAATGAGAGTTCGTTTGGCTATTATGGCAGATGAAATGGGACAAAAACCAGGTGCTGATGGTAAAGGTAAAAAAGGCGGAAGTATAGGTGATTATGCTTTTAATGATTCTGATCCAGAAAAGATGACAGCTTACGATAAATACATGTATGATAATTATTATAGTGTAGGTACAGCAGATGATCCTTATGCAGGAAGAAAATTAAACAAAAAAATTAAACTGGTAAAAGATACAAAAGGGTACCCAGATGAGTATTATACAGAAGTAATGGATTCTATGTATGTTCCTATTGCTGAGTCATATAATGGTTTGAGAACTGTAGATGTTAATAAATTGAAATTTAGATATTCTTGGATGGATATTCAAGCTGCAGCTAAAGCTAAAGTTGGAAAAAGAAAAGATTTTGTTAAGACTGAAGAAGTAGCGGTTTATCCTGATACAACAGTTTGGATTAAGGATTTTACTTATTCATATAATGAGCCAATGCATAATGATTATTTTTGGCATAAAGCATATGGGGATTATCCGGTTGTAGGTGTAAAATGGACTCAGGCAAAAGCTTTTTGTGCTTGGAGAACATTAAATAAAAACTCTTACATAAAAGCCAAAAAGAAAGGTCGTGATTTAGTGAACTCTTTCAGATTGCCTACAGAGGCAGAATGGGAGTATGCTGCAAGAGGTGGTCTAGAGTCTGGAACTTACCCTTGGGGAGGTCCTTATATTAGAAATGATAGAGGTTGTTTTATGGCTAACTTTAAGCCAAATAGAGGGGATTATGCTGCAGATAATGCTTTGTATACTGTAGAAGCAAAATCGTATGATCCAAATGGTTATAATTTGTATAATATGGCAGGTAACGTTGCCGAGTGGACAGATTCTTCATACAGTCCAAATGCTTACGAATATGTATCTACGATGAATCCTAATGTACAGGATGGTTCGAACAAACGTAAAGTTGTTCGAGGAGGTTCGTGGAAAGATGTTGCTTATTTCCTACAAGTAAGTACCAGAGATTTTGAATATGCAGATTCAGCAAGAAGTTTTATTGGTTTTAGAACGGTTCAAGATTATATGGGTACACAAGTAACCGGGAATAAAAAGAAATAATTAATTATTAGAGAGTAAATTAAAAACAATAACCAAATCCTTATTTTAAAACCTAAAACAAACAAACAAATTATGGCATTATTGAGTAAAAAAGCGATGAACTTCGCTTACGGTATGGGAGCAGCAGTAGTAATTATTGGAGCTTTATTCAAGATCACCCACTTTGAAATCGGACCTTTAACAGGTACATTGATGCTTTCAATTGGATTAGTAACAGAGGCATTAATTTTCGCGCTTTCTGCTTTTGAACCAGTTGATGATGAATTAGATTGGACATTAGTATATCCAGAATTGGCTAATGGACAAGCAAAAACTAAAACCGCAAAAGCAGATACCACAGCTGATGCACAAGGTTTATTATCTCAAAAATTAGATGTTATGCTTAAAGAAGCTAAAATCGACGGAGAGCTTATGTCAAGCTTAGGTAACAGTATCAAAAACTTTGAGTCTGCTGCTAAAGGTATTGCTCCAACAGTTGATTCAATTGCTTCTACTAAAAAATACAGCGAAGAGTTGTCTACAGCTGCTGCGCAAATGGAGTCATTAAATAGTTTATATAAAGTTCAATTAGAAAGTGCTTCAAGAAATGCAGAAGCTAACAAAGAAATTGCAGAAAACGCAACAAAATTAAAAGAGCAAATGCAATCAATGACTGCAAATATTGCTTCTTTAAACAATGTTTACGGTGGTATGCTTTCAGCTATGAATAATAAAGGATAATTAGTTAAAAACAATTATTATTAATAAAAAACTAATTATTTAGAAAATATGGCAGGAGGAAAATTAACCCCTAGACAGAAGATGATTAACCTGATGTATCTGGTTTTCATCGCAATGTTAGCAATGAATATGTCAAAAGAAGTATTATCTGCTTTTGGCTTAATGAATGAAAAATTTGAAAGCGCTAATTCTGCATCAACAGAAACCAATGCGCAAATGTTGTCTTCATTAGATCAGAAAGCTGCTGAAGCAAAAGGAGAGTTTGCAATGGCTGCAGGAACAGCTCACAAAGTAGAAACTATAACTAAAGAATTTTATGATTATATAGGTACTCTAAAAGGGGATGTATTAAAAGGATTTGAAGTTGATAAAGCAACAGGAAAATTACCTTACGAGTCTATGGACAAAGGTGATAATATAGATAATTGGTTTACTGGAGAAGGTTATACTGCAAAAGGTAACGAGATTATTGCTAAGATCGACAAATATAAAGCTGATATGAAAGCTGCATTGACTGATAAAAAGTATAGTGCAATTTTAGCTGAAATTGAGAATAAATTTAATACTTCTGACGTTAAAAATAAAGAAGGTTTAAAAGATAAGTATTTAGCTTATCACTTTAAAGGTTTTCCAGCAGTTGCTTCAGTTGCAAAACTGTCTGCTTGGCAAAATGACGTTCAAAAAGCAGAATCTGATGTTTATAGTGCTGCTTTAGGAAAAGCTGCGGTTGCTGCTGCATCTTACAGTAATTACCAAGCAATTGTAGTTCTTGATAAAAATGCTTATTTTCAAGGAGAAACTGTTACAGGTAAAGTTGTTTTAGGTCGTTATGACGAAAACACCAAACCTACTTCATTTTCAGGTCCAGGTAAAATTGATGCTAATGGTCAAGCCATTATATCTATGACAGCTGGTGGAATTGGAGAACAAAATATTAATGGTCAATTTACATTCTTGGAAGATGGAAAAACAATTCCACTTAAATTTTCTGGAAAATATGTTGTAGTACCTAAACCAAATTCTGCTACTATTTCTGCAGATAAAATGAATGTAGTTTACAGAGGAGTTGTTAACCCAATTTCAGTATCATTCGCAGGTGTTGCAGATAATAAAGTTGTTGCAAGTGCTCCGGGATTGTCTTCTGCGGGTAAAGCAGGAAAATACAATATGAGCCCAGGAACAGGAACTGAAACTACAATTTCTGTTACGGGTACATTACCAAATGGTTCTACTGTTTCTGATAAGAAAACTTTTAGAATTAAAGGTATTCCAGGACCTACAGGTACTATTAGAGGTGAAATGGGTGTTGTGAAAGGACCTAAATCAAATCTAGAAGTAGCTACAGTTGGTGCTAAATTAGTTGATTTTGATTTCGAAGTTGGATTAGATGTTGTTGGATTTAATTTAAAAGTTACAGGACAACCTACAGTTGTTGTTGCGGGTAATAAATTAAATGCACAATGTAAATCTGTACTTTCAAAAGCAGGTAGAGGAGACCAGGTTACTATTTCTGAGATTAAAACTAAACTTGTTGGAGCAGGTAGTTATTTATTACCAAGAACAGCTCCAGTAATTTTTGAAATACAATAATAAGTAGTTCTATAAAGTAAACTACTTCAATATCTTATACTGATACCATGATGAATGTAAGAAATTTTTTAATAGCTATTATCTCTGTTGCAGGGAGTTATTCTTCTTTTGCGCAATCGAATTTGCTTAATGCAAAAACACCTGCCGAAATTGGTTTAAAAACACCAGCACAACTTATTTCTGATAATGACAAACCATTAGCTTATGGTTATGTTCATGACAGAGATGTTTTGATGGGGAAAACAACTTGGGAGATCATTGATTTGAACGAGAAAATCAACTTTTCTATGTATTTTCCAATTGATACTGCAAATATCGGTTCAGACAGACGTTCTATGTACGATGTTTTGACAAAAGCGATTAAAAATGGTAAAATTACTGAGGTTTACACTGATAGTTATTTCAATACCAAAAAGTCTATGAAAGATATTCAGGCATCTTTATCACGTATCGATACAACAGATGCTGGTAGAGAGCAATTGAATCAGGATCCAGGTGCGTATGTTACACAAACGCTTCAAAAAAAGAAGACTACTGGTAAAGGAAAAAACAAAGTGACAACTACAGAAACTGTTACTGTTCCTCCATCTAAAACTATATCTTCTGAATATATCTTGAAAACTGATTTAACAGCTCAGGATGTTACAGAATATAAAATTAAAGGGTATTGGTATTTTGATAAACGTCAAAGTGAATTGAAGTATCGTTTATTAGGAATCTGTCCTGTTACTCCAGACGTTTATACGATTAATAGTGAAGAGAAAGATTATATTGAGTTGTTTTGGGTATTCTTCCCAGATGCTAGAAATGTTTTGCATGAAGCTAAAGCTTTTAATGACAAAAACTCTGCAATGCCAATTTCTTTTGATCAAATCTTAAACTCTAGACGTTTTAATAGTACAATCTATAAAGAAGAAAATATTTATGGAGACAGAGCTATCGAAGAATACATGAAGGATAACGCTCAGAATCAATTGTTAGAATCTGAGAGAGTGAAAGAGAAAATTAGAAATTTCGAATCAGATATGTGGAATTACTAAAATTAATTTCCTTCTTTAATATAAACTCTTACCATTTATGGTAAGAGTTTTTTTATTTACAATTAATGACCGCAGCTTAATTTATTTATAATGATTGATTATTTAATTATTGGTTCAGGATTAGCAGGGATTTCTTTTTCTGAAAAAGCATTGTCGCATAATAAATCTATTTTAGTGATAGATGATGAATCTCAAAATTCATCAAAAATTGCAGGAGGATTATATAATCCGGTTATTTTAAAACGCTTTAGTGAGGTTTGGCAATCACAATCACAACTTGTTTTAATGGATTCTTTTTATAAAGAAATCGAAGAAAAGCTTTCTTGTAAATTTAATTTTGAACTTCCAATTCTTAGAAAGTTTTTCTCAATTGAAGAACAGAATAATTGGTTTAGTGCTTCGGATAAGAAAAATTTAGCTCCTTTTTTATCTACTAAATTAATTACTAAAAAGTATAGTAGTATTGATTCTCCATATGATTATGGTGAAGTTTTACATACGGGTTATGTAGATACCGCTTTGTTATTGCAAAAGTATAGGGCTTATTTATTATCGAATGATTTGTTGCTGCAAGAATCATTTGATTATAATCAAATTGATTTTTTGGATGCGGGTATTCAGTATAAAAATATTCAGGCACGTCATATTGTTTTTGCAGAAGGTTTCGGGTTGCATAAAAATCCCTTTTTTAATGATTTGCCTTTGGATGGGACAAAAGGAGAATTGTTTATTATAAAAGCACCAAGCCTTAACCTTGATGTAATAGTTAATACAAGTGTATTTATATTGCCATTAGGGGATGATTTGTTCAAAGTAGGCGCAACATACAATTGGAAAGATAAAACAGATTTGCCTACAGAAGAAGGTAAACAGGAACTCTTAGATCGCATTCATGAAATTATTACCTGTGACTTTGAGATAGTGAAACATTTTGCAGGTGTTCGTCCTACTGTTAAAGATAGAAGACCTTTGGTAGGAACGCATAATATGCATAATTCACTTCATATTCTTAACGGATTAGGAACTCGAGGTGTGATGCTTGGACCTGCAATGGCAAAAGCTTTATTCGAAAGTATTGAAAATGAAATTCCTCTAGATGCGGAGATAAATATTGAGCGTTTTTACAAAAAGAAAAACAAGTAATTTGTTAAGTTACTCAATAGTTTTTTGCTAAAGGTTTTTTTGAACTATATAAGTCATTTTAGAAAATATAAATTTTACATATTTCTTAAATGACTTACATAAAACTTATATGGTTGTTGTTTTAATTATAAACTTTACTGTTTGAACCATGTAAGTTATTTAAGGAAATATAAGTTTAGGTATTTCTTAAATGAGCTTAGATAACTTATATGGTTAATCTTTGTAATCAATCAAAAAAATGGTGTGATTGCTTATCCTTTTAAAATCGTTATTATTTTATATTAGTAGTTGGATCGTAAGAAACAAACATATTAATGTAGATGTTCCTCGACCATCTCAATACAAAAGGAAATAACACAACAAGTGTTACTACAATTGCTATAAAAGAAGCTTCGATACTAGAGCTCAGGAAAACGTAGGATATGATAAAAGCTGCAATTCCTAATGCTACGTTTAATCCGTAACTTACATACATTGCTCCATAAAAAAAGGAAGGCTCAATCTGGTATTTAAGCCCACAATGGCTGCAAGATTCATTCATTTTTAAAACCTTGGTTAGATGTAGTGGGTTTTTATCAGAATACATGCTTTCATTTTGACATCTTGGGCAAGTTCCTTTTATAATACTATTTAGTTTAGATCCTTTTTTGAACATTTTGAATATTTTTTTGCAGTGTGTAGCTATTCTGTAGATACTATTAAAGTTTAGAATCTTTATAGGAGAATATCTACCAAAGATAATGATTGACCATGACATTAACAATTTTCACTTCTTAATATAATAAAAGCATTGCTATTTTAAGCTTATATTATGGATTGTAAAAACCGTATTTTATCTATATATAATAATACATTCCTTTTCACTACCTTTGCACTTTTAAAAATACAATGTAAGGCTACTATTTTTTTATTGATAAATGATAGCAGATTTTGCAAAAAAGATTACACAATCAATTAGTTATAAAATAACAATAAATGCTTAATATACATAATTTATCTGTTTCGTTTGGGGGTTCTTATTTGTTCGAGGAAGTTACTTTTCGATTAGGTGCGGGAGATCGAGTGGGTCTTGTTGGGAAAAATGGTGCTGGAAAATCGACAATGTTAAAAATTCTGGCAGGAGATTTTAAACCAGATTCAGGACAAATTGCGACCGAAAAAGAAGTAAGAATGGGGTTCTTGCGTCAGGATATTGATTTTGAACAAGGAAGAACAGTATTGGAAGAAGCCTACGAAGCTTTTACAGATATTAAAGTTGTAGAGAAAAAATTAGAGCAAATCAATCATCAATTGGTAACCAGAACCGATTATGAGAGCGAAGAATACAGTCAGATTATCGAAGATTTATCCGATTATACACACCGTTTCGAATTATTAGGTGGTTATAATTATGTAGGAGATACAGAAAAAATCCTTTTAGGGTTAGGTTTTAAGAGAGAAGTCTTTAATAATCAAACCGAAACTTTTTCTGGTGGATGGAGAATGCGTATCGAATTAGCAAAATTATTATTGCAAGCCAATGATATTTTATTGCTGGATGAGCCTACGAATCACTTGGATATCGAGAGTATCATTTGGTTAGAAAGTTTCTTGCGTAATTATCCCGGAGTTGTGGTAATTGTATCACACGATAAAATGTTCTTGGATAATGTAACCAATAGAACTATCGAGATTTCATTAGGTAAAGCGTATGATTTTAATAAACCATATTCTCAGTACCTAGAGTTACGTCATGAAATTCGTGAAAAACAATTGGCAACTCAGAAAAATCAAGCTAAGAAAATTGAAGAAACAGAGAAGTTAATTGAGAAATTCCGTGCCAAAGCTTCGAAAGCTTCTATGGCGCAGTCTCTTATCAAGAAACTGGATAAAGTAGAGCGAATTGAAGTTGATGAAGATGATAATTCGGTAATGAATATTACATTTCCAGTTTCAAAAGAACCAGGTAGAGTAGTAGTAGAAGCTGAAAATGTTACTAAAGCCTACGGAGATAAAGTTATTCTTAAAGATATAAACCTGTTGGTAGAACGTGGAAGCAAAATTGCTTTTGTGGGACAGAACGGGCAAGGTAAATCAACCTTTATTAAAGCAATTGTTGATGAATTCGAATATCAGGGAAGTATAAAATTAGGACACAATGTTCAGTTAGGATATTTTGCTCAAAATCAAGCCGAATATCTAGACGGTGAAATCACATTGTTGCAAACAATGGAAGACGCTGCAATGGATACGAACCGATCTAAAGTGCGCGATATGCTTGGATCATTTTTGTTTCGTGGAGATGATGTAGAGAAAAAGGTAAAAGTACTTTCTGGAGGAGAGAGAAACCGTTTGGCATTATGTAAGTTGTTGTTGCAACCTATAAACGTTTTGCTAATGGATGAGCCTACAAATCACTTGGATATTAAGTCTAAGAACGTATTAAAGGCTGCGCTTCAAAAATTTGGTGGGACTTTATTACTTGTTTCTCACGATAGAGATTTTCTTCAGGGAATGTCCAATTTAGTTTATGAATTCAAGGATCAAAAAATAAAAGAATATTTAGGTGACATCAACTATTTCTTAGAGCAACGTAATATGGAAAATATGCGTGAAGTAGAGAAAAAAGATGCTATAAAAGCTGCTGCACCTAAGGAAAGCAATAAAGCTTCTTACGAAGATCAAAAGAAAAATAAAACATTGCAAAATCGCTTGAGCAAGGTAGAAAGTCAGATTAAACAATTAGAAAAAGACATTCAGCATGACGATAAAATGTTGGCTTCTAATTATGACAAGCATATCGAAGATGCTTCTTTCTTTATGGCATACAATAAAAAGAAAGCCGAGCTGGATAAATTACTTTCAGAATGGGAAGTTGTTCAGGAAGAAATAGACAATCTAAAATAAAAAGAAAATAATCTGGAGCTAATCCAGCTTTTCGTTACAAGTCCTCACCAAAAAAACTGCATTTCCATTGTTATAAAAAGAGCTTCTAAAGTCGCTTTTTTAAAACAGGAAATGCGGTTTTTTTTGTTCCGGGCTTTCCACTACAATCTGGGCTAGTTACAGTATTTAGTGACAGTTTCAATGTTTATAATCGCAGCCCAAAGCCCAAAGCCCAAAGCCCAAAGCCCAAAGCCCAAAGCCCAAAGCCCAATTACTTTATAATCCCAATTTTTTTGGAGTGTTCTATTGCTTCGCTACTATTTTTAAAATAACAAACAGAAACTTCGAGGTTTTCTAAATTTTTCAGAATAGCTTTTGTTGCTTCTTTTTTGTGTTTACCGGTTTGCCTTATATAAACTGCTTTTACGGTTACAGGAAATATTTTGCAAATCCTCTCATATAATATTGGATCATGTTGAGAATCATCACCCAATAAAACATATTTAAGATTTGGGTAAAATTCTAATACATGTTTGATTTTTTCAAATTTATGATCGTGATTTCCTCTACCGCTCATAAAAAAATCGGTTAATCCAGTTTTAATATCTTTTAATAATATTACGGCTCTTGGTAATTCGTGTATTTTGGCAAATCGAACAATAAAACGGTATAAGTTCCACTCGCTACTTGAGATATAAAAAAAAGCATTTTTCTCATTTTTGTTATCTCTTCCAGCCGAACTTAATGCTTTATAATGTGGTACAACCTCATCGAATATCTTGCGATCATTTACGTTTCTAAATAGAAGAATATATAACTTCCTGAAAAAATTATGCGTGTGCGAAACCAGAAAAGTGTCATCGATATCCGAGATGATTCCGAGATCACCTTCGTGAGGTCTTATGAAAGTGCTGGCACAAGTTATTGTTTCATTTTTATGAGTAATGCTAACGTGGTAATCCATCCATCCAAATCCAGTTTGCTTCTTTAGCGGAATGCAGAATTTAAAAAAACCATCATCGAGAGTTTTGGTGTGAATTTGTCGATCTCCATGTTTTAAATAAACATCATGATTTGGGATTGTTTTTATCTGAAAAAGTTTAATTACTGAAGTTGCATTTTTAAAATGTTTCTTTTGGAAATCATAATCATTACTAGAGGAAGGTTTAAACACATGTCCCATAACAATTAGTTCCTGATCATTAGCATAACCGCGATATAATTTTAAAATTGGCTTCATTAATTGCGTACTTTTGGAATAACTAGTGTAATTACTTTTGAATAAATATAAAGATAAAAATTTGAAAAGGAATATCTTATTTGTTGTAAACCCCATTTCTGGAGATCTGGATAAGTCCGAACTTGTTTCGATAGTAAAATCGTATGCTGTAAGTTGTCATGTTGATTTAAAAGTCTATGAAACCACAGGAGCAAATGATATCACCGAAATAAGAGCATTGTATAATCAATATTTTCCATCCAGAATTATTGTTGCCGGCGGTGATGGAACAGTCAAGATGGTCGCCGAGGCAATGGAAAAGTATGATGTCATAGTCGGAATATTACCGGCTGGATCTGCCAATGGATTATCTGTGGATTTAAATTTGCCTAGAACACTCGATGAGAATTTAAGTATTGCTTTTCATAGTAACTATATCGAAATGGATATGATTTGCATCAATGGAAAAAAAAGTATTCATTTAAGCGATATTGGACTCAATGCCGACTTAATCAAGAATTATGAAGAAAGTAATCTAAGAGGATTTTGGGGTTACGCTTCGCAAGCCTACACTACGATAAAGGAATCTGGAGAGTCTTTTGTCGTTTCTATTACAGCGAATAACCAAACCGAAGAACACGAAGCAAGAATGGTTGTAATTGCAAATTCTCAAAAATATGGGACTGGTGTTGTAATTAATCCAAGCGGAGCAGTAAATGATGGCAGATTTGAATTGGTTGTTTTAAAAAATCTGGATCTAATAATTCTGGGCAAAATAATTACAGGGAATATGCCTATAGACTCGGATGATATTGTGATTATTTCGACAGACAAAGCTGTTATGAAAACGAATTATCCGGTTAGTTTTCAAATTGATGGAGAATATTGCGGAGCCCAAACAGAATTGGATATTCATATTTTGCATAAGCAAATGAAAATTGCCATTCCTTAAAAACAGTTGGCAAAATTCGAATCTTTATCAAAAATTATATGTAATTATTTAAAAGGATTCCGTTCCTGCCAATCTGATTTAGGCTCGAGATAATTGAACAATTTAGCAATATTATGGTTGATTAAAGCATTGCTATGTGTGATAAGTCCGTACATTTTAATAGGCTTTGCACCCACAGAACTTTTGATTTCAAGCGCAGTTCTGGCAAAAATAATTTCACTAAATCCTTTATTTATAGAATGTGCAATCATGTCGTACAGCATGTTTAAATATAACATTCTTTCGCGCTGAATACTTTCATCGTAACCTAAAAAATAAGTATCCATTGAAGTTCCATTCTTAATTAAAGTGTTGAAACCAATTAGTTTTTCATCAATAAAATAGCCGTAAAAAAGAAAGTTGCCTTGTAGTTTTTCTTTAAAAACCCTAAAATGATTTTTGGCTAGAAAAAAAGTATTGAAAGGGGCATTTTGGGCTACATGATGATATAATTCATAAATGGTATCTTCAAAAGCGATGATATCACTTAGTTTCATTTTTCTTTTTTCGATTCCAATAGCTTTCTTGCGGGTACGTTTATATTGGTCTCGGTATTTTTTGGATAGAGCATTAATATAATCTTCTTCACTTTTCCAGTTTTCATCGATTTTAAAAACCATATTAGGCTGAATCGAAAATGTATATCCTTTTTTAAATTCGGTCGAAAGCAGATCAATTTCTGTTGCCGAGAAATCTTTGATTGTAGTAATGTGAATTTTTTTACCCTTCGATTTAAAATCTTTTTTTAATGCATTAACTCCTTTATGCATTAACTTGATCGCTTTTGTTTTAATTATCTTATCAGAAAATGAAAAGGCATTTTGACCAGTTAGCATATTATTACCAACAAACAAAACGTGTGAAGCAAACTTTTTGAAAGTAAAATTACGAACAGAAGTTTTTAAACATTGATCTCGTTCTCCAAATGATTCCAATTTATTCGAATCCAAAAACTGGGTGAGTACTATGCCAACTAAATCGGAGTCTTTAAAAAGTCCGATATAATGACATATCATATTGGTTGGAGCCGATTTTTCTAGTACTTCGAGATATTCTCTGGATAAGAAAATATTATCTATAGCCAAGGTATCCCATGTTGCAGGAAGCGATGTTGTATTGTTATAAATCTGGAAGGAATAAGATATATTCAAGGTAAGGTACTATATTGTTCAAATTTACTTAATAATAACAGAATATTACAATTTAGACTCTGTTTTGCTATAGAAAGTTTTAAAAAAAGAAATCCGTTTGAAATTTCAACATCAAACGGATTTTTATGGTATTAATTTTATGCCCATCCGCAAATAATTGCTCCCATTATTGTGAGGGTAACAATCCAGTATCCAGCATGAATGAAAATGTATTTCCATGATTTTCTTTCGAATAAACCATTAATTGCTATCATTGGAAAAGCAAAAAATAATCCTGATATAAAGCCATGTAAAGCACCATGTTTAAATGTGCGATACGCAGTTCCGTAGTCGGCCATGAAAGCTGCAAAAGATGGTTTTGCACTTGCTATCATCGGTGGTCCGCCTACCATTCCTATTGCACCCGATTGATGGATTGTCAATGCCGAAACAACCATGGTAATCATTAATGAAAAGACATACGTTAATCCGAAAATTTTAAGCATACTTCCTTTCTTAAGATCTTCAGGATTAATTCTGGCTTCTCTCATCCAGATTGTTCCAAAAACTTTTGGGCTATACCAAATAAAGCCGATAACAAGTGTAAAAAGCGCAGCAATAAAAAATGCTAAAAAGTTCATTTCCATAAAATTAGGTTTAATATTAGTTGCCCAAATTTAATGAAATATTAAACGTTAATTACATCGATTTCGTAAGAGGGGAATTGCAGCTAACTCAGGAAACAAATTAATGACTTCGCAGTTGTATTGTTAATCTGTTATTATGAGTTTTCTTGAATAGGATAATGATGAGTTAAGTGTATTTATATTTTAAATATTTCAGAATTAATTAAGAATGAAAAAGATTTTTATTAGTAAATTTATGTTTTAAAAAAGAGCATTAGGCATCTTGTTATAACCGAAATCGTATTTAATTTAAACTGATAAAACTATGAGAGTACAATATCAAGGGGAACATAACGGAAAACCCACAACTTTCGAAATAAGAATAATAGGTAATAATCTTTCTAAATCCAGTTCCAATTATCAAATAGATTTATTGGTGGGAGATAATAAATTACCAATAACCTCATCAATGATACACCAGAGTTTATCCAATTGTTTAAAAGATATTTACTTATTCAGAAAAGTAAATAATATTAAATTCGATCCTACTTCCGAAAAAGTATTACCAAACTTGGTACCTTATGACTTGGTATTGTATAACTATAATAAGCATGCATTGTTTATGGCTTGAGGAAGGTACTGAGGTTTTGAGGGACAAAGGTTTAGTTTGAATATAATATTTTCATTATGAGCGGAGTAGAAGAATTCCGCGAATAGCTCCTCAAACTGTGTCGAGCTGCTTGCGGTCCTTCGACTCCGCTCAGGATGACAAGTTTGAGTATAATATTACGAGAGTTTTGAACCTTTAAAGTTTTGAGCCTTGTCTTCTGACAAACCAAAGAAACCTCAGAGCCTTTGTGCCTCAGAACCTTCCTCAAAACTTCTTAGATTCTTTAATCTCGGCAATAATTCTCTTATTGATATCTATTTTTGCACCAGTAAATACAAATATGGTTGTTTTGTATTCTCTGGCATTTTTATTTGTGATAGAATCTGCGACTACAGATGAATTAAAGAAAGGGCCAGTTTCTGCAAGTTCGTTGTCCTTTTCGTGGTATTCCTTAACTCGTATTAAATTGGTGTATTGTATTTTGAGATTAAACCAATTTACATAATCGGCATTAAAAGAAACTGCTTTGATTCCTTTTTTGGTATAATAATTAATAGCTCCTGCCTGACCGTAATTGTCGCAAAGAACCAGGGTTTTCTTCTTCTCTGGATTAGGAATAGTTGCATAAACAGAATCGGTTTTACGAGCTAGTTCCCTCCAACCAAGCATATCGGCATAATCCTGTGGCAAGTCATGATCTTTACCATCTTCCCATTGTAGCATACCTAGTTTTTTGTATTCTTCGGGATGTTTTATAATGTATTCTGGGCTTTTATTGGGGAATGACAAATTGTACATTGGAATAAAAAACAATAGCGGAATAATGATGAATACAGGTTGTAAATAGCGTTTCCAGCCTGTTTTTAAAATTTGAGAAAGATAAACTGCGCCAAAGGCAATATAAATAGGATATAAACCAATGGCATAATAAGCTTTGGCTTTGAAGTATATAAAAACAATAAGAGTGAAAATAATTGAGGCAAAAAAGAACTTATATTTCTCGAAAGGTTTGTGAAATAATAAGGCATATAAAGCTGCAAGAATTACAAAAAAGGAACCTATAAAATAAAGCAATTGGTTTTTCAAAAAATCAAAACGATCCATATTGACCAATTGTGTTTCGGCTAATTCTTTCATGTGATGAACAACTGGAAAATGGTTGTTGTATTGCCATAAAAGATTAGGTAGAATTAATATTAATCCCAAAGCCAAGGCGAAATAAAGCTTTTTCTCTGTAAGTATTTTTCTTTGTTTCGAAAGTAAAAGTGCAGGAAGTAAGCCTACAAGCAGGAAAAGAATATTGTATTTGTTGAGGAAACCAAGGGCAAATGCAATTGCTCCTATATAAAGCCATTTCGGTTTTTCGGTAGTGATGTATTGAATTATGATATAATAAAATCCTGTCCAGCACAATACATCCAAAGAGTTGGGTTGGTAAAGTATATTTATTCGTAACAATGACGAAAATATAATACATGTTGCACCTAGAGTTAAGGCATATAAATTTCCGTAGAGTTTCTCAATAGTTTTCCAGACGATTATAAGTGTTAAAACGCCAAAAAGTGCTGGGAAGAACTTAATCCAGAAAACGGAATTTCCAAGTAGCATTATAATATAAGAAATCCATGATGTTGCAGGTGGAACCGATAAATATCCCCAAGCTAGATGATGTGCCTGATCGAGATGTAGGTATTCGTCACGTTGTAAGTCGTATTCGGGGCTTATTAGGGTGTATTGTAAAACAAATTTTAGAATGATAAAGCCAAGTAAGATTATGGTTTTTTTGATCATGTGGTTTTGGTCTAAATAGCTAAGGTGATTGATGTTAATTGTTTAGCTAATATATAATTTATTTTGAGTCAGACTTAAATGAGAATGCTACAAAACAAACAAAGCTCCAGATTTCTCTGAAGCTTTGTTTGTTTTGTAAAAATACTAAGATGTAAAGAGAATAGCTCCTAAAACGGCATCTTTAAGACTTTGTAATAAGTTTAATATGTAGCGTTTATTCTCACTGTAGCTTTAATTAAGGCAAGTCCTTTGATATTCTTAAAATTAACATCCTTGGGTTGATGCTGAGGATTTTCACTTACCAATTTTATCCAATCATCACCTTTGTCAGATTTTTGCGCCCATTTTACCATGACAAATTCTTCAAGATCATCAGTCGTTAAAGAAACCAAATACATTTCTCCCCAAAAGATATTCTCTGCAGCGATATTTATTTTCTTATACATGATGATATCTCCACTCTTTAAAAGTGGATACATACTATCACCATTTACATAAATTGCACCATCGCACTTAGGTAAATTAGGAATCGATATATAATCTAATGCTGCTTGACTGGAATCCTTAAACAAAGAAACTATTCCTGCAGGAGCTTCTACATCGTATAGCGGTACTTGTTGTTTTTGTGTTTTTACTTTATAAATACTATTTGGTTCCTGAACCAAAGCATTTTCTATATCCAACTCTTCGCCAATAGGAAATGGCTTTATAATCATGTTTCCTCTTCCAGTAATTAACCATTCTGAATTAACATCTGGATAGGTATTGAGTATATGCTCTATTTTTGATACGCCAACATCCTTAACCTTATCTAAATAACCATTAGAAAGGCCTGTTTCAAGGTAAAATTTTCTCTTGTTAATCCCTTTGTATTTAATAAGTTGTAGTATTCTATTGACAATCATTGTATATTTTTATAGATTATTCACTCCTTTTATTACAATATGTAGAATATACTCTATATATTTGTAATATTATAAGAAAAGTATTAAGTATTAGACAAACGTACAAAAAAAAAGAAGAAATATGCCAAAGACCTAAGTATCATTAACGGTTTGGTCGAAAATATGGACAAGCAGCTTCATGTTTATTAATGTTTAAATGGTTATAGGGGGGAGTATAGATAACCATTAAAAAGAGGGTTGTTTTAACATGTAAAAATAAATTATGGATTATCCAATGAAAATAGCGCAAAGCAATCCCCATCGTGAAAGATTGGAAAAAGCAATCACAGACTTACTTCATTTTATCGAAGCTGGAGCTGTTTACATATCTTATAATGACAGCAATAATGCAGTTGTTGTAACTTTTATCTTGAAAGAAAATTGTAGTCAGGATGGGGATACATTGGCGGAGGCATCTTATAAGCTTACAAAATTATATCCCGATTTTGTTTTTAAGTTCATCAATTTCAATTGGGCTTCGTATGGATTTAAAAAAGGAAAACCATTTTTTATTCAGCATTGTACCCTTAAAGAGTTGGTTTATTTTGTGCCGGATAATAAAGTGTTCTATCCCCGTACAGATATTTCCAAAGAGTTAATAAAAAAGGCCAAGAAAAGATTCTATCTGGATCTTGAAGCTGCTGTGGTAACATTTCGTAACGTTCCTATTTATACAAGAAACAATAAGAATGTAGAAGCTGCCTTTATAATGCATCAAACCTTGCGTTATATTTATATCTGTGCTTCGGAATTTCTTACACCAGAATTTATCGGTTCTACATGTTTGCTAATGCACTATGATCATGTAATTGATTTTGCACCTACGTTTAAGAATATACTCAATAAAGATATCCAAGAAGATAAAGAAGTTTTCATAATGCTTAATGAAGCGTATTGCAGTATACAGCAAAATCATGAAATGGCTTATATCAATAGTACATTGATTAATGTGGCAAGAGTGAAAATTGAATCAATGCAAAGAGAAATCAACAGGTTATTTCTTGAATATATAAAATCATGCAAGGAAAAAGTGAGGGAACTCAATAACCAGACTTTTTTAGGAAAATCTATTTTCAATGGTAAAATTCGATCCAATTATATCATGGATGATGCATTCTCCAGGATAAGTGTTGTAATCACAGAATTCTTTAAAACACGAGCCATATATTGTTTTGGATATGCAACGATTCATGATCAGGATAGTACTGCCAAAAACAGTAATTATAGTAAAGTGCTTCCTGGTTATCATTTTTATTTACTAGTACTTAATCTAGAGCATATAGAAAATGCGATACCATTACTACAAGCACTAATACGAGAAAAATTTGAGGGCAAGTATAAAGTGACAATCCTTAACCACAGCGCCAATTATTTACGCAAGAAAAACCAAAACCAAAAGTATTTTTTTGACACTATTATGGCAAATGGATTTTTAGTCTATAACAATCCTTTGTACCTCGTTTACACTAAAAATTTTGATGTAGAGAGGGATATTGATTTCTCAAAAAAATATTCGGAGGATCGCATGCTGCTTGCCCAACAATTTCTTAGTCTTGCCCAAAACTGTTTCAATGAGGATTCGGCTCTTATTAAAAACGTATTCTTTCATAAGGCTCTGGAACAAATTTCGGTCGGGCTTATTAACTTATTTCTGGGTTACCATCCTATCAATTTCTCTATTAACTATTTGTTTTCTCTTTTGAAATATACACAAGAAGTTGAGCTTCCTTTTGATTTTACGAATGAAAAAGAAAAAACACTCTACCAATCACTGTTTGTAAATGAAGAGATTTCAAAGCAAGATAATGCAGAAGAAGACAATATAGAACATAGTAAACTCCTCGAAGTAAAATGTATTACATTCTTTAAGCAAGCAAAGCTAATAATCGAAAATGAATTTAAAAGATTAGAGAGTGAAAAGAAATAAAGGTTTATACTATTGTAGTTACGCTGGAGTTTCTGTTTTGTTTATGAACTATTTATATGGGAGATTCGACGAAAGTTATAGTTAGTTGGCTGTTTTATAATTATAGGAAATAGTTGTATTAATTCCTTGAAATAATTTATTATTTGTTGTGGAATTAGTTTTACATTAGTGATTATAATTACATAAAGCTACCCGCAGTAAGATAAGAGAAATCATTTTTAAAGTTCCTGTGAAAAAGGGCTGCGTTAGTTTATAAGAATCGAAAAATAGTAACCAATACAAGGAAAAGAAATAGTGACTCTTGAGAATAAAAATGCAGAAAGATTTTATGGTTTAGACCATTTGAGAGCATTAGCAATTTTTTTAGTATTCTTTTATCATTATCAAAATCCAATTTTTGAACATCCGGAATGGTTGTATGATTATGCTAAGTTTGGTTGGACAGGAGTTGATTTGTTTTTCGTGTTGAGCGGGTTTCTAATTTCGTCTCAATTATTCCTGAAAATTAAGCAAGGAAAAGAAATCTCATATAAGGATTTTTTTATAAAAAGAATTTTCAGAATTATTCCTGCGTACTTAGTAGTTGTTGGGATTTATTTTTTGATTCCATTTTTTCGAGAAAAAGAAAGTTTGCCGCCACTATGGAAATTCTTAACATTTACACAAAATTTTGGAACGAATCTAAAAGATTTTGGAACCTTCTCTCATGCCTGGTCATTGTGTGTAGAAGAGCATTTTTATTTCTTCTTACCAATCATTTTGATACTATTACAAGCTACAAATTTATTTAGAAAATCATACTGGCTATTAATAATTTTATTTCTTCTTGGGTTTATAGTAAGAATTTATAGTTGGGATAATCTTTATATTCCAAAACTAAACGATGAAAATTCTTGGATGTATTGGTACAAATTCATTTACTATCCAACTTATAATAGACTAGATGGCCTTTTGGTTGGAGTTTCAATTGCGGGAGTTTATCAATTCATGCCTAATTTATGGAACAGAATCTCAAAATCCGGAAATCTAATTATACTATTGAGTTTAATCATCTTGACTCTTGCTTATTTCCTGTGTTATCACGAACGAACATTTTATGCTTCGGTTTTTGGATTTACGTTGGTTTCTATCGGATATGGATTTTTGGTAATTGGTGCAATATCCCCAACAAGCTTCCTTTATAAATGGAAATCAAAAGCAACGATATTTATTGCGAGGTTGTCATTTGCTCTTTATCTAACTCACAAAGGAATAATTCATATAACACAACAGTTGCTTGAAGATGTAAAAATTGATAGCAATTTAATGATGCTCTTTTGTGTTTTAACCTGTTTGGTTGGTGCTTATATGCTTAATTTATTAATTGAGAAACCATTTATGAAATTACGAGATCGAGTGATTTAGAAGCGAAATAAAAAATTAGGAGATGATGTTTTTAGTAAATTAATCAAATCGTATACTTTGACCACTCGGATATAGCTAACGATTGCAAGGAAATTCTTTCTGTGCTCACAAACCAAGCTGTTTTTAATATTCATTTATTAAGCCCTCTTGTGTTTAATTGTAACGTACAGGGAAGAATTTCTGTGCTATCGAGTCGGGTTATATTGCTTATAATCCAGAATATTTGTGATGAATGCTTACTGTCACTTTCATTTTGATAGGTTAGCCATATCATTTTGATAGGTATATATAAGTTAAATTATATTGGTTGTTTTGTAATGTATTGATGTTTAGTGTTTTGTTTGTTTTTGATTGCTTTGGCATACCATTTGCCTTTATTGTGAGTAGATCAAAAAATAGTTTTTTTATATAAATCATTATGATAAAATTTGAAAACTACAATAACATTAACGCAAAACGTTGTGAATTAAAATAAAAAATATGAAAGCAAATAAAACAAGAAAAAAATATGTAACTAGTTTGGATGTATCAGGTAACTCTATGAAGAGAAAAGATAGAATCATCAACTCAATAGTGTTTGTTGTAGTTTCCTTTATTGCTATTTTGATGATTTCTCAAATAGTGTAGGTAATATTAATTAAGATATTATAAGAGCTAAAATTATTAAGCAATTGTGAGGTTTGTTTTTTATCCTTGTTTCCCGAAGTATATATCACTAGATGCTGTGTAAATGCGTTTGACTTTGCACATTTTTTTATAGTCCTTATAAATTATAAATCTTATAAAAGTTTCCTGATTTTTTGCGAAAAGGTCTTAGGTATTTTTTATTTGTATAAATATAATTTACTTATAGTGATTTCCTTTTCTTCATGAAGGCAAGATTGAGGATTAAGAGAATAGAAAAGAAAATTTTACGGTATAAAAAAAGCTCCAGAGAAATCTGGAGCTTTTTATTAGTAGCCCGTAGCGGAATCGAACCGCTCTTACATGGATGAAAACCATGCGTCCTAACCGATAGACGAACGGGCCTACTTTTCTAATGCGGGTGCAAAAGTGCAACTAATTTTAAAATACACAAAATATTTTTTTATTAGTTATTCTTAAAAATATCACATTTAGAAATAATCAATCATAAATAAATTGGGTTAATTGAGATGTATTTATTTGATTAATAATTGGTTGTTTTGTATGAAGAAATGGGATAAAGAAGATTTTTTTCTTCTTTTATTAAAAAGATAATTTTCAATTTTATTGATAAATATTTGTTTTGAAAGAATACTCTTGTGTTTTTTCTATTGATTTTTTTAAATGTCTGTTATTCGAAGAGTTTTAATGAGAGGTTGTACGGATGTCCCTGGCTTTATGCCAACAATTTTAGCCAAGTAAATAAGATAAACGGAGTAGTTTTTGTTTCATTAAACTAAATATATAAAATAAAAAAGCTCCAGATCTCTCTGAAGCTTTGTCTTAGTAGCGGGAACCATTCAAATATCTAACCATTTTTTAGATGACTATTATAAGATTTTTGCATCTGCTTCTTAATTTAATATTGCAAAACGTTTATAATTTTTTTGAAGATCTTTTAGATAATCTTCTTTTTAATTTAATAATCATTGGTTATGAAAGCGCTTACAAAGCGCCTTAATCTGCAAAGGAGTAATAAGATTCGGTAGTTATAATTAATGAATCTAGTAATATGATTTCAAGAAGTCTTCCAGCTTCTTTTACTTTTTGAGTTATTTGTTTATCGGCTTCGGAGGCTGCGAGGTTTCCTGAAGGATGATTGTGAATCATTATCAGAGATGTAGCATTTGCCTTAAGAGCTGCTGAGAATATTAATCTTGGATCTACAATAGTTCCTGTAATACCTCCAGATGAGATTTCGTAAATTCCAAGTACCTTGTGAGCTTGATTCATAAACAATACTTTGAATTGCTCGAAGAATTCTATTTTATTATAATCCCAAGCTGAAAGAGCTAGTTTGTATGCATCTTTGGAAGATTTGATTTGTGGTCTTTCAGAGTTTTTTACTTTCGTTTTGTAGATCAGTTCAATTTCAGATGCAGTCTGCCAGTTTTGATTTAAAGTTTCCATAATTTCTATATTTTAAATTAATTATGGAACATCCACCGGGAATTGCTTAGCAAGCGCAAAAAGCAACGCAATAAAGCAGGATTTTTTTCCTGCATTTATGGGGGAATTTTTTGCTAGCGCCCGCAAGCGATTCCCGAACTTTGTGAGGGAATTAAATAAGATATTAGAAGAATAAACAATCATTTGATAAATGCGTCTCAAAAAATACGAATCAAAAATTATTTAAATTAATAAGGTTTGAACCCACGCGGTCACTAAAAACAGAAAAGATTACAAAGTATTACTTTGGCTTACTTTGTTTTTGAATGTGACTTCGACGATATAGAATTCGAACCACTTCTTGGAAGATTTAAAGATTTTAAATGGTGCCTAGCATAAAGATTCGAAGTGCTTACCGCCCACTATTTTATTAGTTTTATCGTGGTCCTTGAGGACCTGTTTATAGACCTAAACAGTTATTTATATTCTACTACAATTTTAGCGAGAGACATAAAAACATGATTTCTGTTTAATTTAATCTAAAAAAATTAAGACAGTGTGTGTTCTAACTTTTCTTTCCATTTTTTCCAATCGGGATATAATATGTTTTGCAAATCATAGAATTCCCTGTTATGATTGTGATGTACTAAATGGCAAAGTTCGTGAATTACTACATATTCAATACTTCCTTTTGAGGCTTTTATCAATTCTGTATTTAGAATTATTTTGCCTGATTTAGTACAACTGCCCCAACGTTTTTGCATCAATCTTATATCTAAAACTGGTTTTTCAATTTTATATTTATTGAATTTTTCTATAGAACTATCAAGCACTTCTTCGAAGTGAAAGATTGCTTTTTCCTTGTACCATTCGTTTAGTTTTTTTTCTAAATATTCTGGATTTGATTTTTTAGTTTTCATAATCATTGCACCTCTATAAAGTTTAATTTCATTTATAATATCTTCAATGATTTGTAACTTATATTGTCTTCCTAAATACAAATGTGTTTCTCCATTAACGTATTTGCGCTCTGGTGTATTTGGTTTATAACTACAAAAAAAGGTTTGTTGTTTTAATATCCAATTGGCTTTTAATTTTACCCTTTTATTGATGTCTATTAAATTCGTATCATTTGGAGCAATAACTAATACCGATCCGTCAGGCAATACTTTTATGCCTAATGACTTTCTTTCAGCAAAAGACAATTTATATTCAATGCTTTTGCTGCCATACTTTACTTGTTGAATTGATTGTAGCATTAAACGTATTTTAGTTTAGCAATTTTAATTACTTCATCTATCAATTCATCTATTTTATCAAATGAGAATTGCGTATTGTATTGTTGCTGTTTTTCGAAAAGTAAATCATCGAGATTGTTTTTCAATTCTTTCTCAATTTCCGTATTGGTTTGCCAATCAATAATAAGTGTATTGTTTTCAAACACTATATTCTTAATACAATCTTCTATCTCTAATGCTGTACTGGCTTGTACTTCTTTTGGCTCTGGAGCATTACTAAAACTATTCTCTAAAACTGCATTTATCAGATTATAAAAAGCAATTGCATTATGTTTGTCTTGGATCGCATTTGGAACATTATTTTGTTTTCCTGTCAGGAATTGATTTTCGTATTCTTTAGCTTTTTGTAAATATAGTGCTTCATCAATTCGATGCTGATGATAATCGTTTATAGCTTCTCTTATCAATGCCGATAAACTTTTGTAGAAGATTGGATCTTCATTCATTTTAACATTAATTGCCTTAACCGTCCGAGTTGCAATATGATCGGCTTTTGCTGCTTTTCCTATTACTTTTTCTACTTCAGCTTCTCTTTTTTCTCTATCAAAAATATTTACGAGTTCGGTTATTTTTAATACTTCGCCTTCCGTCGTTATATGTTTATCTATTAATTTTTGAACTTGAGGTTCATAAGCTGCATAATCTAAATCATCAAAATACCTTCTCTTAACATCTACTCTTAATTGCAAGAAAAACTTACTGTCCTTTTTGTATTTATCAATGGCTTTCTCGTTTTTAATATCATTAAACTCTATTGATGCCATTGCTAATTTGAACAAACGGACAAAAGCAGAAAGTTTTTCATAAAAAGGATGTCTTATGCTTTCGTCATTTAATAATTCAGAATATGCTTCTGCATCGTATTTGTTTTTTATCGTTTTGAAAATATCCCATAATTCACTGTGTGCTTGTGGTAATTTTTCTATTTCCTTGTTGATGTTTATTATTGTTCCTGATAGTTCTTCTAACTCAAAATCATTTAAACCGCTGTATGTATTTAAAGCATTGTCCAGATTTTCTAAATTTCCGAAATAATCGATTATAAAACCATATTCTTTTCCTGGTGCTACTCTGTTTACCCTTGCTATAGCTTGAAGTAAAGTATGCTCTTTCAATGATCTGGTAATGTATAATACTTGATTGTTTGGCGCATCAAAACCAGTTAATAATTTATCTACTACGATAATTATTTCAGGTTGTTCTTGCTTTTTGAAAGCACTAATTACTGATTTTTCATAATCTAATTGTTTTCCATATTTACTAATCATTGCTTTGTGAAATTTCAAGATTACATCTTCGTTTTCCTCAAAAGCATCTTCGTAATTTTCTCTTGTATCCGGTGCAGAAATTAACACCTCACAACTTACTTTTCCAATTTCTTTTAAGTATTCACGATATTTTATGGCTGTGGTTTTGTTGGGCGCTACTAATTGTCCTTTGAAACCAGTACCTTGAATATTATCCTCGAAATGTTCACTAATATCCCAAGCTCTTGCATAAATAACCTGATCGGCTTTGTTTAGTTGATTTGCTGTACTGTATTTCCTTTTTAGTGCTGTTTTACCATAAGGAGTAAGTGGTTCGGAAACTTTATCAAAAAAAGTGTCTAGTGGTTTTTCATTTACTTCGATTAAATTATGCCTTCCTTCGTAAAGTAGTGGTACTACTGCCTTATCTTCAACAGCATCCGTTATAGAATAGACATCAATTAATCCGCCAAATTTATTTGCTGTACTTTTTTCTTTTTTCATTAAAGGTGTCCCTGTAAATGCTACAAAACAAGCATTCGGGAAAACTTTTTGCATTTTTACATTAAACGTACCGTACTGGCTTCGGTGTCCTTCGTCGATTAACACAAAAATATTGGGTGAAGTAAATCCTTCTTTTGATTGGTTTATAGCCGCTTCAAATTTGTGTATCAATGTGGTGATTACTGCATCCGTTGGGCTATTGATTAGTTCTACTAAATGTTTTCCAGTTTGTGCTTCTTCTACTTCAACGTGACATTTTTGAAATGTTTCTGTAATTTGTGTATTTAAATCTATTCTATCGGTAACGAGGATTATTTTTGGATTTTTTATTTCTTTTTGAGTTGCAATTAATTGCGCCAACATTACCATTGTCAATGATTTTCCGCTTCCTTGTGTGTGCCAAATTACACCACCAGTTCGCTTGCCATTTACATCCGTAACACTAATTTTTTTCAGTGTTTCTTTGATCGCAAAATATTGTTGGTATCGGGTTATTTTCTTAATACCATCATCATAAATTATGTAATTAAAAATCAAGTCTATTATTCTTGATTTCTGACATAAACTGAATACTAATTTATCTTGTTCGGTTACGATTACTTCTTCTTTTTCTAGTTCATTGAAATAATGTAATACACTGCTAAATCGTTGTTTGAAAATCGCTGTTCGCTCTGTATTAGGCAATTCGCTGTTTTTTAGTTGTCTAATTGCATCGCCATACTGTATTCCTTCTTCCTTGGTACGGAATACTTCTTTCCATACACTCCAAAACTCTTTTTGTGTGGCTGTCGTGGCATATCTTGCCTCGTTTACTGCTAATGATAACACTATATTAGAATATTGGTATAATCCTCTTATTCCGTCTTCTAATTGGTTTCTTAAATGTTGAGATATTCCTTGTGTTACAGGGTCTTTTATCACATTGCTTTTGCATTCAATTATTACCATTGGAATCCCATTGATGAATAAAACAATATCTGGGCGATAGGTGTCGTTTCTTTCGCTACGTAATACAGCATATTCTTCGGTAACGTGGAATGTATTGTTCTCTATATTTTTCCAATCGATATATTGAAAAGAGAAACTTTTTTTATCGTTTAGAATGGTTTGTTCTAAACTTTTACCCAAAGTTATTAAGTCATAAAATGCTTGATTTGCCTTTATAAAACCATCCTGTATTGGTAATTCCCGCAAAGCAATAATTGCTGCATTGATATTACTCTCTGAAAAGGAAAACTCTTTGTCTTTGTATTGAATACTATTTATTTTTTCGAGTTGTTTTTTCAAAATTGGTTCCAGCAATACATTACTGGTTCTACCGCCACGTAATTCCATTGCTTCATCTGGCGATACATATTGATATCCCATTTTTATGAGTAACTGCAATGCTGGAATTTGACTAATGTGGTCTTCTATATATGACGGAATACTCATTATGGCTCTATGTTTTTTGACTGATTATACAATTCTCCCAATTCGTGTAATTTAGCTTGGAGTAGTTTTTTATCAATTAATTTAGTGGTGTACTCTGCTACTTTTGTTGGAGATAGTGAGCGGCTCATTGCTATTTCTACAATCTCATCGTCTTTACTTTTACAAAGGATTATTCCGATGCTTGGATTTTCGTGTGGCTGTTTGTGATCCCTGTCAAGTGCTTCTAAATAGAAATTCATTTTACCTAAATACTCAGGTTTGAAATCGGTAATTTTTAATTCAAATGCAACCAAACATTGTAATACTCTATGATAAAACAAGAGATCTACTTCATAGTCTCTATTAGCTACTTGTACTCTGTATTCTTCGCCAACAAAAGAAAAATTGTTTCCTATTTCTAAAATGAATTTCTTTAGGTTTTTTATTATTGATTTTTGTAAATCGCTTTCGCTGAAATCATCGCCTAACTCTAAAAACTCTAATGAATAAATGTCTTTTAGGTGTTCGCTTATCTTGGCTGGTAATTGTGGCGCCAGTGGCGACATTTTTGTATTGCTCAAAGCATAGCGTTCAAAATAACCACTATCGATCTGTCTTCTCACTTCTAATTTACCCCATTTTTCTTTTGAAGCCATAATCAAATAAAATAGTTTCTCTTCTGGTAACTTACAAGCTGATAAAATCTCTAAATGAACTGACCAACTCAATTGTGTCTGCAATGCGGAGACAATTGTTTTTTCGTTATTATCGTCATTTCCTAATTGTGTCGCCAGTGGCGACACTTTTTCATTTTGTGGTTTTTGAATTTGTGTCAACGCTGTTGAGACAAATTCAAAACTTAAATGTGTCGGCGGTGCTGACACATTTTTATTGTTTTGATTTTCAATATTTAGACTGGCAATATTTTGAAATACAGCGTCAAATTCCGACCCTAAACAATAGGTTTCGTAAAACTGTTTCATACGGTATAAGCCCCTACGATTAAAGGACTTTAATGCAGGCATTTCAGCTTGAATATAATCGGCTAGTTGTTGTACTGTGCCTTGTCCCCACATACCTTGCGCTACCTTTTGGCTTACAGTTTTACCAATGTCAAAATATAATGTTACCAAAGCCGTATTAGTATATTGTCTTACTCTACTTTGTGCTTCTTGTATTAGTTTTACAATACTGCCAAATTCTGCATTTTGAATGTTGCTCATAAATTTACTATTTCTATACATTTTGCAAACTCTCTATTTGAATGTCTGATTTTTTATGTATTCATTATTTAATCTTCTTCTTGATTTAAATTTTTTCTATCAACATTATCAAAAATATAATATGCGGAAACAGGTATGTTCATTGTTCTTAGTGCGTTCACAGTTCTTAACAAACTTATACGAGAGAAAATAGGTAAGCTTTTAGACTTCTTTGCTTTGTCGTTTTTGGTAATAATTCCATAAGTTACACTATACTTTCCTTCATCAATAAAAGGTAATATTGTTACTTCATTTTCTACCAACTCTTTTAGCTTATCTTTTGCCTGATTATTACTTCTTAATAACTGTACAGAATTTACACCTTGATTAAAAAGATGACTCAAACTAGAAGAGCGTGTTGATATTTTAACGTGTGCAAGTTCTAAATAGTTATTATTAATATAAATTAAATCACAAGGTTCTACTTGATATTGACCGTTTGGCGATATACTTTTTTTATCTAAACAAATAATATTGGGATTTGAATTTTTGACGGAAATATTGTAATCATCTTCTCTTTTATCCTCACATTGAAGTAAAAAGGAATGATTGTCAATGAAAATTGAATCTAATTCTGTAGATAAATTTATAATAAAATCTGTTTCTATAAAATACCATTCGCCTTCACATAAATGATACGTTTTTCCTTCAACTTCACAATCAAATAAAAAACTTTTATAGATAGAATATTCTTTAATGAGGATTTCATTATCATCCAATATTCTTAATTTATGAGTATTGAATTTTTCAACATCTTCTACTTCTTCAATGCCTTTATCTAATAAATATTCTCTATATCCTTTAATATATACGTCTGTAAATTCTAAATTTGATCTTCCTTCGCCAGAAAATTTTATTTTATAATCAGTGGAATAATCAAATAATTCAGGAATACTCAATACTAATTCTACTGGAGCAGGATTACGATTAAAAGCTTCTATAAGATTTTTTTTCAATAAGTCTAAAAGTGCTGGATCTTTAACAGGTACAATATTTTGCAACTCAGGGAAAGTGGTTTTGTAATCATCTTTTTCATAAATCTCAACTAAATTTATACAAAGATCTGATATTCCATCAGCTTGTAGGTTTGAAGAAACTTTTAAGCTATTCCCTCCTGTAATATTTTTAAACAAATCTGCATATTCATCTTTTACAGCACCGGTCATTTTTTTTAATATTGTTTCATCACTTCTAAGATCGAAGAAATTTAACTCCGATGCGGTTGGACTTTGAACTCTTTGTCTTTTAGCATTTTCTGGTTGCAGAATATCTGTAGATTTTATTTTTGTAGGATCTAAGGCGTTTAAGGTAGTTCTCAATCCGAAATCATATTCATAACAATTATCATTTAATTGATGATAAGTCATTCCAAAAGTCAACACAACCCAACGATTATTTATTGGCAAAAATACTAAAGCTCCTTTTTGCATTTGATACAAATCTTTTTGTACTCCCCAATAATTTTTCCACCAAGGAACACTACTGGGTCTATCTGCTATATACATAAAAGCTCCATCAGGCAAATTGATTACTCCTTCAGATAACAATTCTAAACTATGATCTTCCTTAAGTGCATTTTCATTTGAAAATGTACTCTTCAATAAATAGATTGAAAACCCTCTGCTTTTTGCCATAATCGTCTAAATTAGTTGTTTGTTTTTACTCTAGTTTTTTGGTCAATAATTATTGCATTATCCTTTTTTCTGTAGCTGTAAATCTATTGGTATTTGTTGGTGTTGTTATATTCTGTTCATAGGATATATCCAATTATTGAAACCTTAATTTTTTTAATTGAATAATTTCATTTCCTCTTCAGTTGAAGGTCTTTTTATAAGTAATTACAATACCAGTATTTAACTGATGGGATCTTCTCTATATGATAGTTATTGTATTGTTTATCTAATTTCTGAAGCTATTGTTTTACTATTTTAATTCTTTTGTAAATTATTAATTAGCTCTATTTTTTATTTATCAACTCATCAATATCTCCATCTTTGACAATTGGATTGCTGTTCTTCCAGGTTTCTATTTCTTTATTTAATTCAATTAGTTGGTCTTTAGTAATGTCTGCCAGTTTTAATTTAATTTTTTGAAGCTTCAGATATGATTCAGTTGCCATCTCCATATCTGAAGCTTTTTCACATTTAACAGCATGTATCTTCGATGCTTTTCTAAAAATTGATAATCCCATAATTTTCTTTTAGTTTTATATAATAGTTGTTCAAAAAAGTAAATCCTTATATCGATCTTCTTAAACTTTCAGGTAAAAACTTATCAATTTCCTCAACCGAAAATGTAAATTCTTCATTTTTTTGTAAAGCTTTTGAAGCGATTTTATATGCTTTATTTATTGTTTTTGGAGCACCTCTGTATGTATTTACCAATTGATCATTAAGCTTATTTCTCTCTATTTGATAATCACCCACATCTTTATTGCCAATTCTAATATCAACTAATAATGATAATAACTTCTCTCTAACTTCTAGTATATCCAATGCAGCTTGTTTGTGTTTTTCAGCTAATGCCAATAAATTATAGTCTTTTGAGTATAAGGTTAAACATAACAACGTTGTTGAAAACAATGCCGCAAGAAATTGAAAAACAATTCCTTCTCCAAAGATCACTACTAATATACTTGTTGTTGTTAATGCTGATAGGATTACCTCTGTTATTTTTAAACAATCATTTCTTTCTTTTAAAACATCCGCACATTTTTCGTGCGTTTTGTGAGTATAAATTACTCTTCCGTATATTTCTCTAATTTGAGATTCTAATAATTTTTTTTGTTCGCTCATAGCTTGTTCTTTTTTTATAAAATTATGCTGAAATAGGTACGTCAATTGAATCTTTTGCTACTACTATGTTGTTCTTAATAATATAACACTCAACATAATGTTCACCATTAAAATTGGTAGTTTCAATTATTTGTTCACTTCCAAAATCGTTAGTAATTTGTCCTCTAATACAATTTCTTTTAATTGCTTCATTTCCTCTGTTTGTGACTTTCCATTTTACAATATATGGATGTGGTATATTTATTTCTGAAATGAAAAATCGAAGTGATTTGCCACTTAACAAAGGATACTTTTTTCTTAAATAATCTCTTAGGAGACCCTCCCTAAAACCATTTTGTTTAACTTCACAATCAATCTCAAGATTGTATCTGATTTCAATAGGATATAAATTTTCTATATATTCCTCATTACTTTTATACGATAGATTAAGAGCTCTTGCTTCGCTTTCTTCGTTTTGATATTTAGGGAAATCATTTCCGTAAATATCTCGCCATTTATTATGTTTAGTCTTATCCGAAGCAGCATCAATAGCTTTACAAGCAAGGTCATACGCTTTTTTAGATTTTCTTCTAAAAGATTTTCTCACTTTTACACGTTGTTTACTCCCTAAAGCTCCATACTCTTTCTGATCTTTAGGTTGATCGTATAAATATTCAAAAAAATCTCGACTCATTTCATCAAAATAAGCAAAGCTTTTAGTATCATAATTTGTAGTGGAATTTAAGAAATTATATGCTAAAGTATCGATTAACAATCCGCCCATGCAAACACCATGTTTATTCTTCCAAGACCTAGCCATCTTACAAAGTCTCCTGAGATTTCTATTCTTATTTGGTTCTGCTTCCAACATTGCATCCATTTCTTTTCTTGGTTTTGTAATCTTCCACGATCCATCGCCATAAGTATCTGGATATTTATAATCTTGATATTCTACTTCAAAAACAGGCTGAATATCTATGTGGCTACCATCTGAAAAACTTACCGTTACAACACATCTGTCCACTTTTATATCTGAAGCAGAATATGTTTTTTCAATTGCTTTTTTTGTATCTTGTAATAATTTTGATTGCCCACCACTTTTATTATAATCATTCCACTTAGAATTAGGCATAATATACAACATATCTAAATCTGAAATACCTTTAATTCCACTATATCTACCATAAGAGCCAACCTGTAAACTATTTGCAGTTGTTGATTCTGTATCACGAAAATATTGATTTAACCCCTTGGTTATTCGACCATATCTGCTAGATATTGTAGTCGCTTTATCATCTATAATTTTAATATTGCCTAGGAATTCTTGGAAGGTTTCAGATGTATTCATATTTTAATATTGGTTTGGTTGTTTTTTCTCTAGGGTTCTAATTTTACCAGTTAATAACTGTTGCATCAAGCCCTTTTTCTGTAACTGTAAAGCTTTTAATTTTTGTAGGTGTTGGTTGAGTTCTTCTGTCGCTTTGTCGAGAATGTTTGCTATTACTTTTTGTTCCTCAACATCAGGTATTTTAATTTCTAATTTTAGAAAATCTGTTTTACTCATTACTCTGTTTCGACCTGCACCACCTGGAGAAATTAATTCCAATAAAAATTTGAACCTTTTTTGTAAAATAAAATGTCTAAAATATTCAGGTATTGCATTTTTAAAATTGAATGTATAGGTTGGAAATCGATGTGAAACCAAACCTCCTTCATCTTTTTTACTAACTATTGCTACTGCGTGTTCCCAAGCGAATGTGATATTTATAATTAGATCATTTTCTTTTACTTCGTACATTGTTTCCATTGCAATAGAAGCTGGATCAAAATCCTTTTTATGAAAAATCCCTTTACCGTGACTTCTTAAACCTAGTGCCAAATAATTTTCAGTAGGTTTTAAAATAGGTCTGGGGGCAAAATTTAAACATTCATTCATAACTTTTACTTTCCATTTTTTATCAAAACCTTTCATCCTGATTTTTCCAGAAAGCAACTGCTGTGACAACCCATTATTTCTAATTTTTAGATTATCAACAATTCCTTTGCAATTGTCTATTGCTACGTCCCAAGTAGATAATATTGAAGAAATTTTTTGTTGTTCAGGAAGTGGAGGCATTGGGAGGTAGAGTTTTTGTAAATCTCCTTGACCTATATTTGTCCTTACTGCCCCTTGACCACTTTGAATAATTTGATTTCTAACTGTTTTTGAAAGAAAACAGAATTTTTTGAAATCTAAATTCAATTTGTTATTTTTTGAAACACCGCGAATAACAAAACCACCAAAAACTACTTTTTCATCACTCAAATAAACTGCTGATAATCCAACTTCAGATTGAGTTTCGGAAGTTCTATTAAATAAAACATCCCCTTTATTTACTGCGTAATTATCTAATTGTTTTTTTGTGATGATTACACTTCCTTTTATCATATCATTTGTTATGTAATTATTATAAATAACTTCCATAACATTGATAAATTTCACTCCTTCTCCATAGAATTCTTTTGACGCATTAATTCCGTTCTTGAAATCAAATAAATCACCAAATGAAATTACTTCCCAATCAGAAGGAATTAATCCGATTGTTGTTTCAATGTATTTAATATTTTTAGTCATATTAAATAAGATTTAACTCTTTCAAGTAGTTTTCCATCTGGTTTTCTACTTCGGTTAGTTGTTTCTTCAATTCAGTAATATTATTATGCGTGGCTTTAATATCTATTTCTTCCTCTTCTTCAAATGTATCTACATAACGAGGAATATTAAGGTTGTAATCGTTTTCTATAATGTCAGCAATAGTAGCACGGTAGCTATATTTATCTTCTACTATAGCTCCTTTTTCGGAAATTAAAGGAGTAACTGATTTAAATGTCTTGAATGCTGTTACAATATGCTCAATATCAATTTCTCTTAACTTATTTTGATTTTTACCATTCTCAAATTCTCGACTGGCATCAATAAATAAAATATCTTTATTACTTCCTTTTCCTCTATTGAAAATTAATATAGCTGCTGGAATTCCTGTGCCAAAAAATAGGTTGGCAGGTAAACCAATAACAGCTTCTAATAAATTTTCGTCAATTAGTTTTTTACGAATTTGTCCTTCGCTACTGCTACGAAACAACACACCATGTGGAACAATCACCCCCACTTTACCCACATCTTCATAGGTGGTTTCTATCATGTGACTTATAAAAGCATAATCTCCTTTGCTCTTTGGAGGAATTCCTCTATGGAAACGGTTAAACTGGTCGGAGGCAGCTGTATCGGCTCCCCATTTGTCAAGCGAAAAAGGCGGATTGGCACCCACAATATGGAATTTCATCAATTTGTCATTTTCCAATAGTTTTGGATTATTAATAGTATCTCCCCATTCTATAGTGGCACTGTCTTGTTCATGCAAAAACATATTCATACGGCATAATGCCCAAGTACTACCGTTATTTTCTTGTCCGTAAAGTGAATAATTTTTACCCTCAATTTCATCTGCCATTTTAATCAACAGAGAGCCTGATCCTGCGGTGGGATCACACATTCTGTTACCGGGTTGTGGATCTAGTAGTTTTGCTAATAGTGTACTGACTTCGCTTGGCGTGTAAAACTCTCCGGATTTTTTACCACTTTCTCCAGCAAATTTTGAGATTAAAAATTCATAACTATCTCCAATGACATCATTATTTTTTAAGTGTGATGGTTGCAAATCCAGTTCTGAAAAATCTACTAATAAGTTTTTCATAATAGCATTACGCTGTTTGGTTTGACCAAAAACGGTTTCAGAATTGAAAGAAATACTACGGAATACCATTGCTAATTTAGAACGGTTGGCATCCTCTAAAGCTGTTAATCCTATATCGATAATTTCTCCAATGTTAGGTTCGTTTCGGTTTTGGAATAGGTGATCAAAATTGCTTATTTCTGGTAATATAAAACGCTCTCTTTGTAATTGACGTTTTACCATTTCTTCATTATCTGGATACTTAATACGATATTGTTCTACCTTATCTTTCCAAACATCAGATAGATATTTTATAAACAATAGTGTAAGTATATAATCTTTGTATTGTTCACTTCCCATTACTGGACGTAAAGTATCACAAGCTTTCCAAACAATATTATTGATTTCCTTTTGAGTAATTTTATTCTCTGCCATAGTGGTTATTTTTTGGAGCTATTATTTTTTATTGTTATTTACTAAATCATTTAAAGAAGCAATATCGTTTTTTTCTAAATAAGTACCCAAATGCATATCGCTTCTTACATTCAGATCAATGTTATACTTTTGTTCGATAGTTCCTATGTGTGTATCACTTCTTTTTTGTCTTAATTCTTCGTTGTCATTTCTGCTTCTGTCCCCTCTCATTCCTGGAGCATCATTTTTTATTTTTGTCATCTTGTGATTATTTTATAATTGTTGAAATTGTTGTTTGAAATAATTTTTGTTTCTCTTTGACTAAGGCATTTGTAAGCTCAATATCTTTTAGATATAGTTCTTGTAATGCTACAACTTTTTGTTGTTCTTCTAATGGTATTAAATTAAAGCTAAAGTCTGCTAACTCGTTTTTACGAATTGAAGGAATAGAACTCCCAGCACCTGATTGCTGAAAGTGCAGTAAATTTTTTGGTAGATTAAGTACTGAAACCAAATAAGCTGGGATAATTCTAGTTTTATCAGTACGTAAAATAAAAAATATAGAAGACGCAACAGCTTTACCAAGTTCTTCTCTATACAATGATGCAAAAAAACGAAATCCTTTTGCTGCAAAAAGAATATCTTCATTTTGTAATAAATTTGTTATCGATTTTGAATCCTCTTCCAAAAAAGTATCATTATCTATGGTATATTGCCCAAATTCATTAAAATGTTTGGCTTGCAAATATGGAATAGTGCCATTTTTACTGGGTTGACCATAGTAACCAAACTGAATATTTGCTATTTCTTTTAACTTAATTTTCATTGCATTATTTTTGTAATGTTATTCATTTATAATGCAAATATACATAAATAAATCAAATAAGTAAATTTATTTTATTGTAGAACTATTCAAAAATATAAAATATTGAAAATTTCAATGTGTATTTAGTAATACTATTTCGTGTTTAGCAGTATTTTTTCAAGTTACTACTACTACGAGATTGTCCCCCCTATTTTAAAAAAAGATTACTAATAAAATTTAATTATTAATTGAGTTGTCTTGAAAAGCGTTGTCGTTTAGTTGATACTGTAAAAAAATCTATAACTTAATTAGATAATCCTCTTCTCATTTTCTTCTTTCTTTTGTTTTTCAATTGATTCGATAAATAATCAGACGAATATTCAGCCCTCATAATTATATCCAATGCTTTAACCAAATCAGGAATAGTAAGCGAATCTTTTTGATATTGAAGGTCATCAATCAATAATTTTTTAGAACGAGGCTTATCATAAATCTGATTTCTTTTTTCTTCACCCGCAACCTTTAATCCGCATCGTTCTTCAATAGCTTTTGCGCTGTATTGTTTACCCAAACTACTGCCGTTAAAAACATTTTTTGTAGTGTGGTCAACATAGGTAATACCATATAGCAAGCCCTCTGTGCTTTTTCTAAAAACGGTACTGATTCCTTCTTTTTGCAATCTTCTTGCTAGTTCAGTCAAGGGCAATATAGGTTCTCGTAACAATGCCATATCAATAACATTTTTCACCCTTGATTTATCGGACATATTTCTAATCTCATTGATCTTAAATTTCTCTTCTAAAAATTTTAAAGTTGGTTTAGTGTAAAAACTACTCGCTTTAATTGGAACACCAATTGGTTTGCCTTTTGCGTTCAATATATGATAAACCAATCCTCTAGCTAAAAACATTTTAGAATCTTCACCACCACGATCAGCCATTACATTGTATTGTTTAAGGGCTGCATTAAGTTCTGCAAGACTACCATATTTGTAATGGTTCACAACTGTATTAAGAACATTGAATATAGCTTTCTTTGATACAACCTTTCCGTATTGAATGCTTCCTATTGAAATAGGTTCTAAACCAAATTCTTCTTGCTTTTTTCTTCCCTCTGCTTTAACCAATCCAAAATATTCTTCAATCTCCTTTCTGGCAGGTTCTGATTTTCTCATGCCTATATTGTGTAAGTCTATTCGTTTTCCATCCTTTTCGATATTTACAGTAACCACATGTAAATGTTGGTGCTTCGTATCGTTATGTTGATATACCAAATAAGGCTGTTCACCAAAACCGATTTTCTCCATATAGCTGTCTGCAATAGTTATTAGCTTTTCTTTAGAATGATTTTCAGATGGGTCAAAATTCAACGAAATATGTAGCGTATTGCATTTTACATTTTCGTTTAATTCGGCTCGTTTTATAAAGCGATTAAGCTTCATAATATCTGTCATTTTATCGACGTAAGTAGGATAGTTTCCAGCTGCGATACACTCAGCTACACCTATTTTTACTTTGTTCTCATTGTAATAAAAAACACTTCTGATTGAATGTGTTGATTTTATGATTGCAACCATTTGTCTGTAATTTTGGAGGTGTGTCTTCCAATCAAATCTATCTTATCATTTATTATTTTTTTATCAATTTCAAAACTGATAATCCAGACTTTAAATTCGGGAATTTGTTGTAACGTGTGCAGTTTTTTCACTGTCTGATTTAAATTAATTCCAATAGCGTTTAACTCCTTACGAAGTACTATTGTTTCTTCTATAAAATCATCCAAAGATTGATTCCTGTAAGTAGTTGTAATACTCTTGTCGAATAGATGCTTACGCAAATAATCACTAAGCTTACGGCAAGTACTAATCTTCCATTTCTGCTCAATTTTCACATATTCTTCTGCTGTCAGTCGCAAAGTAATTTTGCGTGTTCTGTTTGAATTTTCTCTTTCCATCATCTTTCAATTTCATTGTTATCAAACTCTTTTTTATCCTTTTAGTTTCACTGCCCACGAGTTCCGAGTATGAGGCAGCAAGATCTGGTTGTCCGACAACCATACATCTTGCTGAGTGCAGGAACGTTGCACTGTTTTAACTTTTTTTACGTTCTTTAGTTTTTCAATTTTTCAGTGACTGCTCAAAAATTCACTGTCATTGAAACCGTAAATAAGTTGTGAGCGATTTTTATAATCTACGTCCTAAAGATTTTTTGGGAGCTTTAGCAGGATTCATAATCCAGTCGTTAAAATCATTGTGGTTTTTGTAAAGCATGCTTTCATCTTTGTATTTAGAACTCAAAGAAAGTGCACGCTCGGTGCAAGTAATTCCTGTTAAGTCCCTATCAAGATAAAGTCGAATATGTTTATGATATTCCATAAAAGGACGTGCTCTTTCAAAAAAAGAAACAGAATTTAAAACAACAAAATCCTGAGCGTTTTCGGGAAGGTTTTTGGTAGTCGTTTTATAGGATAGAAAGTCTATGAATCCTTCAAAGACTAACGCTTGTTCAGAACCATTATTTATGGTCGTAATATCTTTTGGAGAACTACTGTTTTTGAAATAAGGATTACGGATTTCATAACCTCCTGAATTGTTTTTAAAACCAATTCCGTAATAATTTGTATCATTTAGTTCATAACGAACTTCAATACAGAATTGTTCTGCAATTTCAATAGGTATTTTTCTTTCTTCAAGATATCTTAAAAGTACAGGAGAAGTAAGTGGAAAATTCTCTAGTATTTTGATTTTAGGATCTGTTCCAATATTTTTATTTGGATGTACAAATGCAGGCTGTTGAAGTGAAAAATTAATATTGACTTTTTCTAGAAATTCGCTAACAGTACAGTTATGATACAGTATACCAAAATCAATTAAATTACCACCTTTACCAAGACCATGGTCAAACCATAGATTCAGTTTTTGATTAACTTTGAAAGAGGGAGTGTTTTCGTCCCGTAGTGGAGAACTATACCAAAAATCTACATTTATGACTTTAGTAGGATTGTATCCCAATAAAGATAAATAATTGGTTATATCAATTTTTTTAGCTTCCTCAGTTGAGAGCCATTTTTTTCTAAAATCCATATCCATACATTTTTCAAATTTATTCTTCTGCCAACCTACAAAGTTAAACAAGAAAAAAATGTAAAACCTAACATGGATATATTATGTCCATGACAGGGTTATGGTTTGGAATTCATTTTTATCTTCCAGTAAGATACTAAGTTAATCAAGAAAAACATGTTTTTTTCGTCTGCATCCCAAACCGAAATCAGACTTGATAAAAGCTCATATATTTGGATTTTCTAATTTTATTAATCTATCAATGATTTTTTTTTATTTTCAAAACTATACTTCTTTATTAGTTTGCCGTCAAGTGTAAAATGATAATAATATTCATCTTTTTTAGCATGAAGATAGGCTTGTAATCTATAATGCTTTAAAGAATCATATACAATTGGTAAAATAGTCCGCATACTAAAATCTATCAAACCCCATTTATGGTTTTTTGTTACTATAATTGAATTATTAACTACCTCACTCATTTCTATTGTTTTGGTAGGTTTTATGAGATAGTTATTACTATCATCAATAACTCCATTTTTTCCATTAATTTCCACAACAGCATATCTTTTACCATTATTATGCACAGTAGAAAAATCAGAAATAAAGTCATATAAAAAAGGAACCAAAATATTATTTTTATAATCTAGAACTCCATATTTTTTATTTTGCATAGCAATAATAAATCCTTCACTCTCTAGCCTTATCTCATTATATTTTATTGGAACAATAATTTCATTATCATCATTAATTATCCCATAATAGTTGTTTTTTTTAACTACTATTTTTCCGTTTTTCACATAAAAAAAATCAAAACTATTTTCTAGATTAATAATATACTTTCCTTCTCTGTTTAGCAATGCATATCGAGTATTATTTAAGCTATCAATTTTGGATACGATATAATATCCATCGATATCATATGATGCTGAACTAAATTGTGGCTTTACTATTATAGTACCATTTTTAAGAGCATATCCTAGTCCTTTACCTCTATGACGAATAATATCTAATTCTGATTTATTCTGTGCACAAACAGAGTTAACTGTAAATGTTAGAATTAACAAATAAATGTATTTTATCATTACATTTTTTTTAAAATGCATAGTATTGCCATTTGCTATGCACAACTCCCATGAACTGCAAATTCCACTGCGTATCCCCGTAAAAATACTTCATCTATACCAAAATTAATACTTATAATATTCCTGTCCTTTATCATGTACAATGCGTATGTATTCTATTTCACCTTCGGTCTGACGATACATAATATTATAAAAATCAGCTTTTTCTTGTTCTTCAGGAGTTAAAAAACCATTAAAAGTTGTAAAATAACCATTAGACAAAGTAGTAGTAGAACCATCTTCTAGTTTTGCATTCAAATCTGCGTCATAATATTTAATTACAGGCAAATCTGCTGCTGCTCTTTTTTTATTAATATCTGACACTTTCATACCTGCTTTTACTTCTGTTCCTTCTATGTTTAGCGGTTTTGCATAAATTTTAAAAGGATAAATGAAATTCTTTGGAGCATCAGATCCTATGGTTAAATTTTTGTTTATTTCTTCAATAATGTTTTTATCATTATACAATTCACTGTAATCATTCCTTTTTCTTATTGATTCTAATGTTTCTCTACCTTTTGCCTGTTCTAATTTGCCCATTTGTCCCAAAGGACTATCAAGATTCATAAAGAAAATGTGGAGTTCATCAATTTCTGAATTCTTTTGTGTTGAATTTATTGATATTCCTAAAGAATCCCATACATATTGTTCATAAGGTATTTTTCTATCATATTTACCAAAAATTTTCTCCCATTCGGCTATGGGTTTGCCAAAAGGCAATTCTTGGTTTTTATAAGTAATAGCATGCTCGCTAATATAAAAATCGGTTTCTAGCATAGGTTCTTTTTTAAAATTTTGGCATTGCATAAAAAAACTACTCAATATTAATATTACTAATTGTTTCATTTAAAATAATTTAAAATTTCCTGCGTCTTTTTGTTACTTATAGTTCTTTGAGTTACCTGTTCAGCATGTTCATAGACCGTGGCACTTTGGAGTCTAAATATTAATTTTTCATTAGCAATTGCCCATTTATTAACTGCTTCATTAGCCCAATCCGTAACTTGGTAAACTGGATGCAACGTGTATTTTTCTATCACATATTTAGCAAGTATATCTCCTTGAGGGTCACTACCAGTCTCCCAAGCATCCAAAACTCTTGTGGCTACATCTTTCACTGCTATTTTAGCAAGTTCAGAAGCTAAAGGATTAAGTGGGTGATTAAGAGCATCTTTAGCTATTTGGGTATGAGTTGGATCGGTACCATAGTTTTTATTACTATTTTCTGTTTGTTCTATTTTTAAATCATCATCTATTGAGCCCAAAACTAAGTTGTATGCTATATTATTAAACGTTGCTAAGGAATCTCCCATAAAACTGAGTCCTCTATCTATTGTCCTTCCTAACCAACCAGAGAATTCTACAGCCTCTGCTTTAATATCAATCAGTTTTAAATAATTTTGATACATATTAAGTAACTCTGAACTCTTCATCCCCATATAAACAGGATCTTTTTCCAGACCATCGGTCTGTTGTCCAGTAGATAAATCTTCTAAAGTGGTCAATATAAAGGCATCCTGAAAAGTTCTGTCTCCAGGCTTTCTTTGCACATAATCTTGTATCCCAACAGGAAACATTTTGTCTCCTGCTTTGGGCAATACGCTTGCCATAGTATCATCTAGCAAAAATTTACCCGTTACTATAGGAATAGTATTATAATCTGCACCTTTCATGTCTTGTACCCATGGATACACGAGACTCAATTGTTTTCCTAACTCACTATTTTTATTTTGATCAAGAAGCAAACTTCCTGCTTTTATTAACGCCAATTCTACAAAATTAGTATGTGAAAAAAAATCTTCAAGCACATGAAAAGCAGCTCCTAAATGTCTAAAACCATCTTTATTTTTACCATATTGCACCGCAAGTTTAAGCTGTTGAAACATATAAACATCAGATGTTGGTCTTTGAGGATCAGGGACATCTTTTGTAGCTATATAATTTTTTAGGTTAAGTCCATTTACTACAAGTGTTTTAGCGTCTTCTCCTGCATATAATTTTTTCGTAGTAAAACTTCCTTTTGGATATTCATACTGAAAAGAAACACTAAGACTACTAAAATCTTTTAAACCTTTCGGATTGTCTATATGTTCTTCTGGTCGATATATACCCAAAATATCTTTAGTAAGTTCTCCATATTCTTTTTGAAAAGTCTTTACATGATTTTTATAATTAGGAGTAAATTTATCCGAACCAAATACGAATTCTTTGGCTGCTAATATTTCTAAAAGTTTTACCCAACCATCGTGAGACATCTTGTATGGATTCATTTTAAGCAAACTATTAAGATGCTCAATCTTGCTCTGTTTTATTTTGTCAATATCTGGTTTTTCTAGTCTTATAGTACTTTCTAATATAATTTGAGAATAATCACGAAGCCAATTCCCATAATAGATTTGCTTAAGTTCTAAAGGAGTAAATTTCAATCCTATTAATGCCTCTCTTTCAATTCCTCCGTGCATTCCAGCCTCAAAACCGGCACCAAAACCCTCTTCGTCTTCTTTTGGGTTGGCATCGTACTGCTTGTCTTCTCCTACATATTCTTTTACCTGCGTATGCAACTCAGAAAAATCTATTATCAAATCTCCTGTAAAGTTTGGGGTTTCTACTTTAGCAAAACAAAGCTGTGTTTCTTTAAAAATATCAAAATTAAATAAGGCATAAGCAAACTTAGCTCCTTCATCTATATAATCAGTATCTTCTATTCCGTTGGTCGCGAGCTCAGTTCTTAAAATATTATCGATATGATGACCATACTCTTCTACCAAAGCCGACATCAATTCTGCCCTTGCATCATTGTCTTTTACTGCCAAATCAACAAAATGTTCCCAAACTAATATCTTTTTTTTATGATTACTATAATTGGCTTTTCTTCCTCTGGCAGGAAATTTTGTAACCACAATCTCTGGAGGGGTAATAGATTTATCACTTAGCCCTCTATATAACTTACTCAAAGCACTTGCTTCAATTTCTTCACCAAAAACCCCAACCATAAAAAACATAAAAGGCAACTCATCTAATTGTTTTGCTAAAGCTGAAAGTTGTTCATGCGCGTAAGTACTTTCAAGTTTATATTTACTTTCGATGATTTCTTGTTTAGGAGGTCTTTTTGGCTCGCCGTATGTAATTCCGTTTTCAACACCAACTTCTGTAATTGTTTTAGCAGATGTAGTTACTATATTTCCTTTGGCATACATATTATAATTACCACCTGTGGTTTTAATTATTTTTCCTCCTACAATTCGTATTCTACTCATAATTTGATAGTAAATTTAAGATTCATAAAATCATAAATGTGCATTTGTTCATCTTCATAAAAGGTCTTTTCTGCAAGTTCCTGAATGTCTTTATCGCGCAAATAAGCTATCATGCTTCCATCATTTCTATTTATGGTTTGCCCTACATGAGTCAAGTTAAAAACTTCAAAATTAATTGAAATCGTAGCACTGTAGTTCTGAATTTTATTTTCATTCGAATCATCAAAACTCATTCTCTGAGTAATCAAATCATAATAAAAACGAGCTTTATTTTTATTGTTAATTAGAATTAAAGAATTAGTATTCAGAATAATGTTTATTTCGACTACTGTTTTTACCATTAATTAATTTGATTTAGATTTTTCTGCGCTGTTGTTCTGTATTTCTTTTTCAGAATGCTTATTTATTGTACCATTACTGGAGGATTCAATTCCTTTTTCGCTCATTTCTTGTCTTTCCTGCTCTGTATGTGATTTTAAATCTCCCATGATATGTTCTATGAAACTACCTGTTACATTTAACACATTATCACCGCCAACAGTTGTTGAGTGCATCATACCCACTACGGTTGATTTATCAACGCCTGCACTTTCACCTATATTCATTCCTGCAATGGTACTAATACTCTGTGAAGCATTAAAATTAATATTTTCAGCATTAACAGTAAAAGTTTTAATAGCATCAGTTGTAACATTACCTTGTCCGTCTTGAAAAACTTTACTTCCTGCTTTATCTTGTGTTAATATAGAACCATCGGCATCGTTGATTACGATTTTACATCCACTTCGGGTTTGAATTACTTTTATATCGTTTTGTGGTGAGCCATAGCCCGAAGATTCGTTACCATTATATTGAGTTCCCATAACATATGGATTTTGTGCATTTCCACCTTCAAAACCGACTAATACTTCTTCTTCAATTTCAGGGATAAAATAAAACCCTTTTCCTGCCCCCGAATGTGGCTGTATCATACGAATCCATTCGCTTGACTTAGTACTGCTAGCCCAATAAAACTCAACTTTTACACGTCCTAATCCTTCGGGATCGTTATTGTCTATTATTTTAGCAGGTTGCGTTTCTGCTTTTGCAAAAACATGCACATCTGTATAATGAGGAGCTACAACATCAGCAGGAATTGCTTTAAACTCACAAGAATAGTTCCCATGTACTTTTGAGTGATGTATGGCTTCTATAACAATAAGTTCATGTTCTACAGTTTGATTTATGATTGTAAATACTTGTCCAATTCCTAATGGAAGGTATGATATTCCGTTATAATACACACTATTAGCATCGCTGCCCGCAGTTTGTAATCTAACCATTTCCTCAATTTCATCTTTGCTTTTAGCATTGTTTGTATAAGCAGCAACGCTTAAATCACCTTGTGCAACAGTCCTTTGGTTAAAACCTACTATAGACGAAAAACTGTCTTTACTACCTGAAGAAGTCCTCGCAGCGGAATCTCGAATTCCCACGGCACTATTATAATTATAACCCGCTAAAGAAATTTTATGTGCAGCCATATTGGTCTGTATCTTAAAACTATGTAAAGATGCCCCGTTAATTAGTTTTGTTTTACTAGCTTTTGTTTGTCCAAATTGCATGCGCATTCCATCAAAATAAAACCATTGCCCATAACGTGCTGCCAATCGTTTTAGGAACTCAAAACTGGTTTCGTTGTATTGTGCCATGTATTTGAACTCTTTAAGGTATGTTGATCTTATAGCATCTCTTTGATAAAATTCACCCGGACCTTCGGCAAAAATACCCAGTGCGATATCGTCCATTCCTCGCTCCAAGTACGTTCTGGATTTCTTCATATCATCCAAAACAATAGTGTGGCTTATTCCTGTAACATGTAAACCAACTGGACTACCGTGTAGGTCAACTGAAGAAAGCTCTGTTACGATTCCTTTGCTCATTAGTCTAATTCCTGTAAGACTCTTAAAAGTAAAAATAACTTCATCTCCCAAATAACTTCTTAATGCTTTTGCTTGGTCAGCGGGCTTGATTATTGCCTTGCCAGTATATTGCCATATAAATGAAAAATGATGATGGTCTGCCATTTTTTGCGATAGCTTTAAATCGTAATAAACAACGTTTTGAGTAAAACTCCCTATAGTTATATGTACTTGTTCTGAGAAATGTGCCATAATAATATGTACTTGTTTTATTTAATTTTTAAATTTAATCTAGTGCAATCCAGTTGTTAAAAAATTTAGCATCGCCAAAAATCAATTCTTTAGAAACCAATTCCATTGTGATTTTCATTGGTACTTCGGTAGTACTGGTAAATTGCTTATCGTAGCTAATGCAAAAGGCTTTAACAAATGTTAGTTTTTTCATTTTGCTTAATGCATCCCTTCTATAAAAAATGATCTTCCCGTCTTTAGCCAAATCTCCATATAACATTCAAGATAAAAAACTACTACTTTGGTTGGCTTCTATTATCATTTTTATGATACCACCTTTGGCATTTCCAGTAGGTTTACTCGTTGTATCTATTTCTTGTTTAAAGCTAATATTGAATTCAAGGATATTGTACTCTCCCCCGTCAATATGTAATTTGGATAAAAACTTATTTGTGAACTTATTAATAAATTAAAATACGTAAAAATAATCTTTCAAAAATATAACATCATATAGATGAAAGCAATACCCACTTTTAGTGATATTTTAAAAGTTAACTAAAATAAAAAAACTGTTAACAGAACAATCTTAATGTAATATTACTTTTAATGATAATAAATTGTATGGTCAATTTGATTTTCCTTATTTTAGATAAAGTAAAGAAATAACTTATAATTAGTCGGCTATAATAAGTTATATAAATATAATATTAAGACTTTTATAACTTTCTTTATGAGTTAGTAGCTAAAATAAGAGATGATTTAAGTAAAACAGATATACCTGAGATGTAAACCTATCAAAATCTAAATAAAGATAAAGTTAAAAGCATAAGTATATTCTTTTAATCAATATACATTTTATATCCACAAAAAATTAGAGTGTTTTCATGAAGAACAATTGGAAAATCTAAACAATCTTTTATTTCTTTTTTCCATAATGGGTAGAGAACAAAATGAGGTCTATACTCTTCAGTTCGTGGAAGCTTTATCAATTCTATACCAAAAACAGATATTTCATGAAAGCAAAAAGCTACAACTTTTTATCGTTGTAGCTTTCTTGCCTTTATTGTTATTGTAAATTCTCCGCGGATAAGAATCGATGAAGTACTGGATCGTACAATCTTGCATTCATATTAATTAAGCCAATGCTTTGTAAGTGCTCATGTCCAGTATAGCCACAATCGAGGATAGTTAGTCCTGCTAGGTTCTATAAAAACTCAATTAAAACGTTTTTTACGTCAGCTTTTAACAACTCCATATTTGTATCTAATTTTTTCTTTTTTACTAGTTCCTCCAATAGATCCAGTTTTTGTAGAATTGACTCTCGTAAAAAATCATATCGTTCGGATTCATTTTTATTAAAGAAATTTTCATTATTTACAATTATAGGAATTCCGATAGATTTTTCCTTTTTTCTATAATTCTCTATTTCTTTTAAATGAAGAAGTTCTAATGATGAGGGATTTACGTTAAACTGAAACAATATTAGTATTAAATCTTTACCATAATTTTCATGTTTTAATTTTTTTAATGGATCACAAATTCCCTTTTCTCCCCATATATATGTTCTAAACATATCTGCTAAATCTATAAAATCTTGTTCACTTAAATTAGGATCAAACCCTACATTCAAGAAACATCCTAGAATATTATCTTTTATCATTTTAATGCATATTTTTATTTAATGTACCTCTTTTTATTACATTTTGCTGATACTCCCATTGATAAGCTTCAAGCCTATTAGGAAATTGCTTAATTCGTATCATTTGTTTATCCTCCATAAAAGCTTTAGTGTATCTCGAAAGAGGATTGGGTTTACTTGTAATTCCGTTTTTTAAAAACGTTCCATCACTCGAGTATAATTTATATCCCCACGTCGGTTTCAAGCTTTTTAATGAGTTTCCGTGAACAACTGCTTCTTTGGCAACAGCTTTTACCTCAGCAAAAAATGCCTGTCTTGCACCATTTGTTACAAGATTGGCAACAGTTGTCATCGGAACAGCGCTTACAATTTTTAGATTTGAATCAAACCCTGATAATTCATTTCCGTATCGATCACTTCCTGTAATATTTCCCTTTAATCCATCCCATAAGAGTGCCACTGGATTAAATTGATCTGTTTCATAGACAAATCTACTAAAATAATCCATAAAACTTCCGTTTCCAGTACCTCCATAAAATTGTCCACTACCTGTAGTAGCAATAGAACCACCATATGTATTAATATTAACATAGTTACTCATATTAGGTGGAGGTCCAGACTCATGACTTTTTATCCCAAATATGGACTTAAAGTTATCACTTACCCAATTACCTCCAGATTTAAATCCATCACTCCATTTATCGAAGTTTAAATTCCTGTTAGCCCAATCTTTAATCTTTAATTTATCCCAAATAGGATTAAGATCCGTACTTGTATAACTTCCATTACCATCTCCTGGATTGATTTGAATTCCTCCACATCCTTCACATATATCACCACTTGGGTCAGTATATCTCAAGGGGTTATTATATACGTAACCATATTGGTTAAAATTCTGTGTATTTCCAATATTCTGTACATAATTATCCGCGGATAGGAATCTATGAAGTACTGGGTCATACAATCTTGAATTCATATTTATTAAGCCAATGCTTTGTAAATGCTCATGACCAGTATAGCCACGATCGAGGATAGTTAGTCCCGCTAGCGTAGTACCAACTCCATCCTGTACTTTAAGTATTTTACCCCAAGCATCATACAGTCGTTTTTCGACTATCTGACCGCTTTCATCTGTGATTGCCATAATATTACCCTGATAATCACGATGTAAGTACAGATAATTTGCTTGATTAATTCCGTCACTTTTTGAAACCGCAGGGGCTAAATATCCATCACCACCAACATAAGTTACAAATTCTATTGCACCGGTAACTCGATTTTCTTTTATCTCCATTGTACCATCAGCAGAGTAATGTTTTCGAAGTGGTTGTGATTCCTTAACAGGAACGACACCACCATAAAACATAATACTTCTTTGTCCATCTCCATTATAAGTAAGGTATAATATGTCAATACCCTTTTCCTCTATACTTGAAGGACTATTAGATGCATTGTATTTAATATCTAGATCTAGTTTTGTAAGGGCATTCACTGAAGCTTTAGTTAATTTTACATCATCAAAACTTACAAAACCATTACCTATTTGTGTCCCAATAGCATCTGCGCGTATTTCTAATAGCTTGATGCTAGCAGGTACAAGTATTGTTTTCTCTAAAAATATCCATTCACCTCTAGTCTTTGTTGTTAGAATCTCACTTTTGAAAGGAGTGGTTTCATTTTTTCTATATTCTAGGAAAGTTAACTGTGCTTTTGGATTTGAAGTATAAACCCAAGCTGATATTTTGTATTCTGTATCGATTGTATTATCAATTTGAATTGTTTTATTCGCTGTAACATAGTTAATCATATTAGCTCCTGATGTATCTAAACGTAATCCATGTTTACCGTTATAATTAGAAAAAAGTCCAAAACTAATCTTTAGTGGATCATATGCATTTTTCGACCATCCCGTTTGTCCTTCCATATCATCAAAAAAAGCGATCCCTCTGTTTTTATAATAAAGTTCGGCTTCTGGAGATAGAGTTATCGACGTATTTTGATTAGGTTTGGTACTTGTGTCATAGTTATATGTTCCCAGCATATTGTCCTTTATCTTTCCGGATGCTTCATAGTTTTGATTTACCTGAGTTCCTAAACCATTAGTGAACTCTTTAAGCCTGTCTAAATCATCATATTTGAATATTTCTGCCCAATTACCAAATGTATTGTTACTGCGATTATCAAGGTTGTCTGTAGTCTTATTAAAATTAGTAGTTAAGGTCATAACATTCCCTGCGGGAGCTACAGTTCTATCATGTTGTATTTTTGTAAGGTATCCATCTGAGTCATATGTATTAGTCATTGTTATTCCATTACCAACAATATTTTCCACCATTTGACCCCTTGCATTTAAGATATTTGTTTGCCAGAGGATCTTATTAGTTAAATTATCTACTATCTGGAAAAGGTCACCGTTTTTGTATACATTTTTTATTACGACGGTACTCATTTTTGCACCAAGTTCAGCCTTCTTAGTTTCAATTTCGATTCTTCCTAGATCGTCGTATGCGAAAGTGTTTGTAAATTTACTAATCCCAGTTTTTTCTTCAACAATACTGATAATCCTTTTAAAAACAGGATCATATGCCATTCTTGTGTAAATGGTATTAGTTCCTGTTGGTTCTAGCTTATCTGTAAAAGTTGTTAGTATCGGTAACTTCGTTGTATTATCATATTCATAAATAGTTTCTGTATCGGTTAATGGACCTGTAATAGTTTTTTTTATTGGTTTTCCAACTTCATTTCTTGTAATAGTTGTTACAACACCTCGATTTTGAACAGTCTCCGATTTCAATTCTCCAAAATCATTATTTTCATATACATACGTTCCTGCTGTGGGATCAGTTAATTTAGTTTTACGTCCCCAACCGTCTTGCTCTATTTTTATGGAAGTTCCATTATAGTCAGTTTGTTTTAAATTTCCATTCGCGAAATACTTATAATTAATAATTCCTCCAATATTTTCCTGTTGAGAGATTATATTTCCAACAGCATTTATTGTTGTGGTTTTAGTTTTTGTTCCGTCAGTGAAAGTTGAAGTCATACCAGGAGGATAGCTCGAAGTAGTAACTTTTCCAGTATAAAAATTGTTTTGAACGGGTCTACTATAAATATCAAATAAGGTTTCATTCCACTGTGATGCAGAGCTTCCAAAATAGGGTTCACTTACTTTGAAATTTCTATCATAAATATCATATTGATAGTCAACATATGAAAAAGTGCCATTGATGTCTTTTGTGCCAGACTTTATTTTTCTGCTCAAATCGTCAAAAGTCTCTTCACTTGCACTTCCATCATCTCCTGTTTCAGTTATTATTGTTTTAAACAGATTTTTTGAATAAGAATACGCAGTACTTTTGTTTAAATTATCATTTTTTGCGGTAAGCTTTTTATACCATCTATCGTAGGTATAGGAGTTTGATAATCCATAAGCATTGGTTTCCTTTTTAAGGAGTCCATTATTTGTGTCGTATTCAAAATTTGTTTCCAGTCTTTCCAGATCTGTTACTTTTGTTATAAACCGACCTGACAGATCATATTCATAATCTGTTATCCGCGGAGTAAGAGCTGGTGCGGTTATAGTTTTCTTTGTAATATTACCAAAAATATCGTAACCATTCTCTTCTGTAATTATTCCTGTTCCTGTTCCCTTTTTTTCAACTTTATGGAGTAATTGTTGTCCATTATATGTATACGATTCTTGAGTAGTCATCGTATGATCAGCTATAGCAACACTTTCATCTTTAGTGAGAGGTCTGCCAACAATGAAAAGTGAAGTAGTTGTTGTAGGAGGTTCGTAAGTAATATCACTTATATTTGTTTGTATAATACTGGATCCTCCTTCTTTAATTAAAGTAGTTGACTTAATTGGATTGTTCAAAGCATCATATAAAGTGGTAGTTTCGCTACTACTCTGGTTCAAGCCATTGGTGTCGATCTTGGTCTTATTCTGTAGTTTAAAAACTTTATTTAATTGTAGTGCCTCTGTAGCCGTATTATAAGTAAGTACCGATTTTGATAAAAAACTTGGTGCAGTAAAACCTTCATATGGGTATGCCATATAATTCAAAGCGTAGTTTTCTGTGAGAGCGCCTCTTAAATAAATATCCTTTTTAGAAATATTTGATAAAGGTGCTGTAGTGTCATCATGCCAATTGGTCTGCATTACCGAACGGAACCCTATGAATCCTAATCCTTCATAATTAGTAACCGCGCCATAGTAGCCAAAAAGTTGTTTTTTATAAACCGTTGCACTTTGCTTTTCTAGTTTGGTAACTATTTGAAAGTCTGGGGAAGCTACAATATCATAATAAGGGTAGTTTTCCATTCCTCGACTAGAAGAGTAAATCGAGTTAAAACTATTCTTGTAAGTAGGATCAAGTGGTTGATAAGTAATTGTTTCTCTTACACCACTACCAGTAGTAATTGTTTTTAAGAGGCAATCTTTTTTGGAATCCTTTAATGAATTAAAAAAGTAAAGTTTGTCATTATTTAAAAAAGCAATTTCTAGCTTTGGTTTATTTTTGTCAACTGTAGGAAGAAAGACAGGAAGGGCACTGATGTCAACTCCGGCAAGTAGACCACTACTGGCTTGCATTAAATTAACAGCAATACCTCCCAAACGTGAATATGATTTAATAGATAATGTTCCTGCAGTGTTAGCTGTATTTCTTGAACTACTTACTACTAATAAGTCCGATTTACCATCGTTATCATAGTCAGTCGCTGTAAAATTATATGTATTATAGGGATCATTGGCTGGAAATGTAAAGGATCCGTAAGTTTTTGTTTCTTTTATTAAACCTACTCCTGTTGATGAGTACCTATACCATTCTCCAAATCCTGGACCTCTTGCAATCATGAAGTCTTCTTTTCCATCGCCATTATAATCCCCCATGAGAATTTCGGTGGAAAAAACAATGTTGACATCTGTTGTTTCATTTACTAAAACAAATTGTTTATTGTCATTTAAGGAGTAGATCCTTACTCGTCCTGTATCAAAAATATAAACATCTGATTTTCCGTCACCATCAAAATCAGCAACTTTTACTTTACTTGTTGATTGCACAGGTAATGGTCCCGAAGAATTCATGAAATTTGTAGTTAATCGTCGATCCATATTAATAAAATAGGAGCCTCCACCAAAACCACCTGTTAAACTTGGAAGTTCACCGTTCTGACAAGGTCCTAGGTAATTGTATGTACCTTTCTTTTCTATAGCAACAATATCTGTTAGACCGTCTCCGTTAAAGTCTCCACTTATGTACATTTTTGGTATAGATAAAGTTTCTTCAAGGGCAGGTCGCGGTTTTTCGCAACTTAAAGGGTCTTCAGTATAGTAAGTAAAAGTTGGAAAGCCAACATACTTCTCATATTGGGGGCATATTTGGAATGTGTCACAGTAGGAATAAGTAACTAATTTAGCACCATCGCCATTTTGATACGCGATGGTCCAGCCCTGCATTGGCATTAATTTATTATTCCAACTTAACCACGAGACTGGGAAAATTTCATCAAATGGATCGACAGTTCTTGATACTCCCCAGTTTGGTACAGATTGGTCAGTTCGATTGGGGTTAATACCAGTGAAAAGCCAAAATTTTGATTTCGTTTGAGGTCCTTTGGTTGGATATAGTATAAAATCCATACTTCCATCCCCATCAAAATCACCAGAAACTGTTTCGGCATTATCTGATGTAATTGATCCAACGCTTAATGATTGTGGGTTTGCGGAATAGTTGATAGAGTCTCCGGTTGTCTCATAAGTAAAAACAGTAGGGTTATAGCTTTTTGATCCATCACCACTTGTTTCAGTAATCCTTTCCAAACGCTCGTACTGAGCAGAAGTGTACATATATGCTAAAGTATAAGTTCGATAGCCAACACTATTTCCAAAAACTTTAATTTCTTTAAGTAAAGTATCTGTTATTAGATTTTGTCCTCCAATATAAGCTTGTTCAACTCTTGTTCTGGGAACATAACTAAATCTAATTTCATTTATGGGAGCTGTGGTTGTTCTTGTCCCATATTTAATGGATGCAAGGTTTAGCACGTTATTTGCAACGTTGTAACTATAACTCATTCTAACTCCTTGAAGATTTTCCGAATACGTGATCGCCCAGCTGGTAACGGATACTGAATCTGTTGAATTGCCATAATATGCCTTTGAACCATCGGGATATTCTACAATAAAATAGGCTGGTCCATACTTTACGCCACTAGAATGGACGCCATACGATGTAATCCTTAAATTAGAATAATTCTCCGTTTCGTAAACGGTTCCATTAGCTCCATAAGTTCCACTTTTAGCAATTAATCGCTGTCCGTCTAAAGCAAAGCGATCAAAACTATCAAAATTAACACCATTTATAGTACCATCGTGAAATTTAGTGGCGGCTATTCTTGTAATTGATGAGATACCCGAAATATTCCAGCCTAGTCCGGCAATGCCATAACCACTCTGGCTACTGTAAGATAAACTTATTTGTGGTACCACACCATTAATTCCCGGAGGTACATCAATAGGAATATTGTAATTTGCTGCACCTGTTAAAGAAACAGTTAACTGCCCATCTGTAATTCCAGTTTCAGTTGAAGAACCCGTAGGAGTAGTTTGAGCAATTGTAAATAGACTATATGTTATAAATAACAATGAAAAGTAGAATTGTTTCATAAGTTATTGTTTAATGATTTTAATTGTTTTTTGTTCCCCACTAGAATAAACTAAGGCTACTATATAAACGCCAGTTGGATAGTCCCGAAAAGAAATGTTCTGAGAATTTAACTCTTTACTTTTTGAATAAGACTTGATCGTTTGTCCATTTAATCCATAAATCTGTATAGAGCTAACATAATTTTCATCAATCAGTTGCCATTTAAGATAGAGTTCCTCTTTTACTGGGTTTGGGTAATATGAGATGACATCTTCAGTTGAAAATTTCTGTAGATCCTCTTCTGTTATTGCTTCGATTTCTTTGGGTGTTTCTGTCACGGGTTTAGAAGTTGGACAGTTTCCTAGGCAAAATTCTCTTAAAGTTTGATTTCCTGAACTATCATAACTGAAAGTCACTTTTGATGTTTGTGCATTTGAGGTGAGACAAATTCCAAATAACACGAATAGTAATTTTTTCTTCATAGTAGTTTTCTTTAAATCCCTTATATATCTAACTTAAATTATGTATCTAGCAGTATTTTAAGTGATTGCCAAATATTAGATTCATTTTTAAGAATCACAATACCCACTTTTAGTGATATTTAGATTTTTTTGAATGAAACCAAAACCATAGGAAGAAACAATCGATATCAACTTTATGTTGCGTTCTTTTTTGAGCAAAATTTGGTTTATGGAATGCAAACTTTTATTTTTACCTACCTAATTTAATAAAACACAATCATGAAAGATTTAATCGAAAAAATCAATACAGAAATCGAAACGTTTAAAGGAGAATCTGAATCACTAATTGAAAAAGGAGTTAAAGCAGCTGGAGCAAGAGCTCGTAAATCAAGCTTAGAACTTGAGAAACTTTTCAAAGAGTTTAGAAAAGTTTCTGTAGAGGCTGCTAAAAAATAGTTTCGCTTAAAAAAGCAAACCCCGCTTAGATTATTTAAGTGGGGTTATTTTTGTCTAATTTCTCTTTTTTTTTTAATTTAAAAAAAAGTTTGACAATCATTAGAATAATTGGGGTAGTGTTTATTTCAGATATTTTAAATCCATTTGTCTTTTTTAGGTAATTATTTTTTAATTTTAGTAATTCGGTCAACAGTGATAATTCTTTATGTGTATGAGTTTACCGTAATTCGGATGTCATTTTCGATATTTGAAACGTAATAGTTTTTGCCGTTTTTCTGAAAGAATTTTTTTTGAGTTTCTTTTATGATATCAAAAAGCATTGTTTCAATTTCAGATTTTGTAAAGTTACTATTTAGTTTTTTGTTTATTCTGTCATAAACTAGCTCAGTGTAACAAATGTTATTCAAAATTTCAATTTTGTTTATAATCATTTTGTCATTTGGTTTTTAGTTAAAACTTTAATAAACTTGTCTGTAACATCTGTATAAGTTTGTTTAGTTATTTATGACGAAGTAGAATATTTAAAAAATTACTATTCCTCACAGTTTAGTGCAGTATAAAAGAAGATACCTAAGCATCTTCTTTAAATTTTTCATCATCAAAAAAATCTTTCAGCGTTATATCTAACATTTTACAAAATTTTTGAATAGAATATATAGTTACTCCCCTTTTATCGTTTGTACTTTCCCAACGATTAATAATTTGGCGGTCTATATCATGTCTTTTAGCAAAGTCTGTTTGAGATGGACTTGTTTTTAATCTTAAAAACTTTATTCTCTCTGCAATTTTTTTTTGCAATACAATATCTTCTTTTGTTAATTCTGCCATACTGCAATTTTGATCTTTTTCTATAATATTCTGTAAGCCACTTGGATTACAAATAATATTTAGTATCTTTGAATAAGATTTGATACAATTATTATAGTAATAATTAGTATCCTTTATTAAATTTGCGATTCTTCATTAAAAATATTTGAAGCATTCGCTTTGAATCTCGTATCAAAAAACTGGCGTTTTAAATACCACGAGAGGATAAGTAAGATGCTCACGTCTATTTTGGCGTGGGCTCACTTATTTGTGGTAGGGCGCCGCCAGTGCCTTTGATACGATAAGCTGAGTACCTGCGCCATTTTTTATTTCTTTAGCAAATTCTCCGGCTTTCATTCATAGCACCAAATCTTCATTGTTTTTTAGGCTTGCAATTGATTTAATTAGTTTAATCTATTAAAATTCTTTGCCTATGATTCAACAAAACTGGTAGTCGATACCATAACCTACTCCACTTAACGCATAAAAAATGGCCCTCTACTTCGTCACCAAACTAGTATAGAGGACCGTAGCAAACAAAACAAACGTTTTACTTAACTAATCCAATATTATGAATAATTATTCATTTTACAAGGGTAGTAAGGCTCTTTATTACCTGATTTTTTTCGGGTGTTTCTTGTCTTTTACCCCTGTTTTAGCAAAAAGTGTACTGCGGCAACAGCAGTCCAACACGCAACAAAATCTGGTACATGGTACCATTACTGATGGTACTAATCCTTTACCAGGAGTAACTATTGCCTTAAAAGGCAAAGCCAATTCCGGTAGTATTTCCGATTACAATGGGCAGTATAGCATCGCTGCTGCTGTTTCAGATACTTTAATCGTTTCTTTTATAGGTTTCAAAACTGCAATGGTCCCCATAAAAGGGAGGCAAGCAATAAACATAGTATTAGAATACGATACCATGGCATTGCAGGAAGTCCGAGTCAACGCAGGTTATTATACCGTAAAGGAAAGCGAGCGTACGGGCAGTATTTCCAGAATTACAGCCAAGGATATCGAAACTCAACCCGTTACCAATGTCTTGGCAACCCTGCAAGGACGTATGGCAGGGGTAAACGTAACCCAAACCACAGGAGTCCCTGGAGGAGGATTTGAAATCCAGATACGGGGACAAAACAGCATCCGACCCGAAGGAAACAATCCATTATATATTATAGATGGTGTGCCTTATGCCTCAGACCCCATCGGTTACAACCAAACTTCCACAATCTTTCCTACGATTACCAGCCCACTAAACAGTATCAATCCAGATGCCATAGAAAGTATCGAAATACTAAAAGATGCCGATGCAACGGCTATTTATGGTTCCCGTGGAGCTAATGGGGTAGTGCTCATTACCACTAAAAAAGGGAAGGAAGGAAAAACCAAGTTTACCATCACTGCTTCCTCAGGCGCAGGAACAGTCACCAAGTTCATGAAACTCATGGATACCCAGCAATACCTTGCCATGCGCCGTCAGGCATTTGTCAATGATAAAATCACTACATATCCCACCAGTGCATACGATATCAATGGCACATGGGATCAAAATAGATACACCGATTGGCAAAAGGAACTCATAGGTGGTACAGCTGTAATAACAGATCTGCAAGGAACCATAACTGGAGGATCACAGTATACCCAGTTCCTTTTTAGTGGGAATTACAATACCCAATCCACAGTATTCCCCGGTAATTTCTTGTACAAAAAAGGAGGTTCTCAGTTCAATCTTAATCATCAATCTGTAGATGGTAAATTTCGTTTGGTATTCTCAGTTGGATATACTGCGCAGAATAACAACCAACCAGCAGGAGATCTTACCTATGATTCTCGTGCGCTGTCTCCCAATGCCCCTGCACTCTATGATGCAGTTGGAAACCTCAATTGGGAAAACGGAACATGGGACAATCCCCTTAGAAACTTGTCAGCGGAATCTAAATCCAAAACCAAAGACTTACTGGCAAATACAATCTTGTCTTATGAAATAATACCCAATTTAATAATTAAAAGTAGCTTTGGATATACCGATTTGCAACATGAAGAGAGTCGTATTAGTCCTTCAACTATTTATAACCCTTCTTATGGATACACTAGTGCTAATTCTGGTTTATACCTCAATAATACCAAACGTAGCTCTTGGATTATTGAACCCCAAATCAATTGGGAAAAGAAATTTGGAGGTGGCAAATTTGGTATTCTACTAGGAGGAACCTTCCAGCAACAAACAACTTCCCGATTGTTTCAATCCGGCAGTGGGTTTAGCTCCAACAGCTTAATCTATGATTTAGCATCAGCAACTACAAAGCAAGTACTCCTAAGTGATGAAACTATATACAAGTACCAAGCATTCTTTGGTAGAATGAACTACAATTGGCACGACCGTTATATTGTAAACCTAACTGCAAGGCGTGACGGCTCGAGTCGTTTTGGACCAGGGAATCAATTCGCCAATTTCGGAGCAGTTGGTGTAGCTTGGTTATTTTCTAATGAAAGCTTTCTTAAAGACAGTTCCTGGTTCAGCTTTGGAAAATTGCGCAGCAGTTATGGAACAACAGGGAGTGACCAAATTGGGGATTACCAATATTTAAATACCTATAATTCTTCGGGTGTTAATTATGAAAGTATTGTCGGATTACAGCCCACACGTTTATTTAATCCTGACTTTGGATGGGAAATCAATAAAAAATGGGAGGCTGCCTTGGAAATGGGATTCTTTGCGGATCGTATCTTTTTCACAGGAGCATGGTACCAAAACCGCTCTTCGAATCAACTCGTTGGGATACCACTTCCCGGAACCACAGGTTTTACCCAACTTCAAGCCAATCTGGATGCAACGGTGGAAAATACAGGATTAGAATTCACACTGCGCACCGTCAATTTTTCTACTAAACATTTTAATTGGACCAGTAGCCTTAATCTCACTATTTCCCGTAATGAACTCCTAAGTTTTCCTAATTTAAAAAGCTCCACATACAAAGACAGATACCGTATAGGAGAACCACTGAACATTCAATTGGGATACAAATATGTTGGAATTGATCCTGTAACTGGCGTTTATCAATTTGAAGATCAGAACAACGATGGGATATTATCTTCTCCGGATGATAAACAAACAGTAGTGAATCTTAATCCAGACTATTTTGGAGGATTGCAAAATCAATTGAGTTACAAAAATTGGAAACTGGATTTTCTTTTTCAATTTGTAAAACAACTCAATCGAAGTTATCTCTTAGGACTTGGCGGACTTATGATTAACCGACCGGAAAGAATGGTAGATAGTTGGCAACAAACAGGAGATACAGGATCCTATCAAATCTATAGTACAGGATACAATGCAGCTGCTGTAACAGCACAATCTCGCTACAGTACCAGTGATGCTACTGTTGTAGATGCTTCTTATATAAGGCTAAAAACCGTTGCAGTAAGTTATGCTGTTCCATTAAAGACAAAAGCAGTACAATGTACCCTTACGTTGCAAGGACAGAACCTTTTGACTTTTACTCCCTATGAAGATGGAGATCCAGAGTTTAAAAGTAGTGGCTATCTCCCGCCGTTAAAAGTGATTACCGCTGGCATTCAACTAACTTTTTAATCTATAGAGTATGAAAACGATATATGCAAAAAAGAAAAAGCACTTGAATATAGTGCCTGCAATACTATTTTTAGGTCTTGTGCTATCCATGTCTTCTTGTGATTCCTTTGTGGAGGTAGATCTTCCAAAATCACAACTTACCAATGTTACCGTATTTCAGGATTATGCTACAGCCAATGCTGCTATGGCAGATGTTTATTCCAAGATTCGCGATAAAGGAGTCCTTACAGGAAGCCAATTTGGGATTTCAAATTATTTGGGCAATTATGCAGATGAGCTTATTTTTTATGGACCCCCGAGTAATTCGGCTTTGGCTTTTTACACCAATCTGGTTTTGCCTTCCAACAGTACTATAGCACTGTTTTGGAACAATTCCTATAATCAAATTTATGCTGCCAATGCCGTATTTGAAGGAGTTGGAGCATCTACTTTTAATGTTGAAGAAAAGGCACAATTACAAGGGGAAGCGCTCTTTGTACGTGGACTACTTCATTTTTACTTACTCCAACTCTTTGGAGCTATTCCTTACGTGCAAACCACCGATTACAAAGCCAATAGTGTTGTAAAAAGAATGTCGAGTAATGAAGTTTATGCACAAATTATAAGCGATTTAAAAACAGCTGAAACATTGCTTTTACCTTCCTATGCAAATACAGAAAGGGTACGTCCTAATTCATTTGTAGTAAAAGCACTTTTAGCACGAGTTTATCTTTATAAAGGTGCATGGGATGATGCTAATAAAATGGCTACAGCTGTGATAGAGAATAATACGTTGTATGTTTTTGAAAACAATCTCGATAAGATATTTCTAAAAACGGCTACAGAAACAATCTGGCAATTCATGCCTACTGTCGCAGGGAAAAACACAGATGAAGGTGCTTTTTTTATTTTTACTTCAGGACCACCTCCACTGGTAGCACTCAGCGAATCACTCATAAATTCTTTTGCTGTGAACGATCTTCGTAAATCACGTTGGACCGCCTCAGTAAGTAAAGGAAGTGGGATATGGTATTATGCCTATAAGTACAAGGAATCCAAATTTACTTCGGCTTCAAAGGAATATTCCATAGTACTAAGGTTGACAGAGCAATACCTGATTCGCGCAGAAGCTCGCGCAGAACTAGAAAATCATATCGGAGCAAAACAAGATTTGAATAAAATCAGAAAACGTGCAGGACTCTCTGATATAGTGACAAATTCAAAAGAAGAACTCTTGGAAGCAATCCAGCAGGAAAGAAGAAAAGAACTTTTTTCTGAATATGGGCATCGTTTTTTCGATCTCAAGCGCAGAGGTAAACTTGATGCTGCTTTGAGTGGAAAGTCAGGATGGAACACTACCGATAGTCTTTTGCCTATTCCAGAGAGTGAACTCAGTGTCAATCCGAATCTAGGGCCTCAAAATCCAGGTTATTAAGAATTTAATTCTAGTGATAAAACCAAGTGCTAAGATGAAAATACCACCCAGAACAACCGTTAGATTGCCATGGCGAAAGCCATTCTTTTTATTAGTTTTTATTTTGCAATTAGTAGCCTGCTCCCTTTGGGGGCAGGTAATGCAAAAAAAGACATTAACAGTAGCCGATTACCCAAAGTGGGGCAGATTAAATATCGATAAAATGAGCCCAAACGGTGAATGGATTAGTTATACCATGTCTTATCATTCGGGTCTTGATACATTATTTATAAAGAATACCAAGTCATTAAAAACGCATTTTTTTGCACTTGGAAACAGAAGCAGTTTTATAACATCTGATTGGTTTACCTGCCAAACTACAGAAGGTTTACAACTGATGAATTTGAAAACAGGAAAGAAAGAAACAGTGTTTGATGCAGTCAAATATGTTTATACTCCAATAGCTAAGAAACTCCTTATTTTGATAAAAGAAAAGAAGAAATTAAACACACTGCTTATTCGGGAACTAGATGGAGTGGCACAGGATCTTATTATGGGGGTGAATGAATTTACAATAGATCCTACAAACCAAAAAGTCCTCTATACAACAACAATGGGAAAAGAGCATACTGTTGGTCTTTTGGAGCTTTCCAAGAAGAACCAAAAAACAATTCTGCTTAGTAGCACTAGTTCTTTTTCTAATTTGGTTTGGCATATAAAAGGAAAAGCCCTCGCTTTTATGCAAAAGTCTATAGATGCAAGTAGTCCCAGCAATACTATTTTTTATTATAATCTGTCAAGCAAGAAATTATATAAACCCAATCCTGAGATAGAGCAGACCTTTCTGAGCGACTCCCTATTTATACCAACAGTAAGTTATAAATTAAAAATTTCAGATGACATGCAGAGCGTTTTTTTTGCTGTAGTGCAAAGAGCAAAAGCCAAAGATAGTACAACAGATTCCGACGTGCAATTATGGAATGGAAATGCCAAATTGATTTATCCAATGCAAGAAAAACTAAAACAAAATCAGACAATTTATCTTGCACTATGGCATCCCTTGACAGATAGGTATCGACTTATTTCCAATGATAGTTTATCAGAGTTTATGCTAAGCGGAGATCAGAATTATGCCATACTATCGGATCCCCAACAATATGAGCCACAATATGCTTATAATGGTCCTCGGGATTTTTATTTGGTTGATTTGTCTACTGGTAAAAGTGAGCTGCTTTTAAAGAAACATTCGGGACATTCTCAATACACCATTGCATCTCCCACGGGAAAATACATTTCTTATTTTCAACAAGGAAATTGGTGGGTTTATACTATTGCAAAGAAGACCCATGCCAATATTACTGAAAATATAGGACAATCTTTTTCTAACAACGAAAATGAGTATCCACAAAAAGCGAGTCCTTATTCCTCTTTAGGATGGACACAACAGGATAAAGAAATCTTATTATATAATGCCTATGATATCTGGGCAATTAGCCCAGATGGAGTGTCTGTCCGTAGGTTAACCCAAGGCAGGGAAATCCAAACTTGCTTTCGACTGGCAGGATTTTCCAATAAATTTGTATCCAAAGAAAATTACAATGGAAGGATTCATGAAACCATTGACCTCAATCAGGGATTACTATTAGCGGCTAGAAATGAACAAGAGTATTCGGGTTATTACAAATGGTCTCCTAGGTCCAATGAAAAAATGGTATTTTCAGACAATATGAGACTGGATGAGTTAATTCAGTCTGCCAGTGGTGATACCTTTGCATATAAAGAAGAACGTTATGATCTTTCTCCACGATTGATGCTGCAAACTCCTACTGATAAAGTACCTAAGATACTATTTCAAAGTAATCCACAACAGCAGGATTTTTATTGGGGAAAAGCAGAACTAATTCATTATAAAAATGCAAAAGGCAAATCCTTACAAGGCATCTTGTATTATCCAGCGGGTTATGACAATCAAAAGAAATATCCAATGATTGTTTATATTTATGAAAAATTGTCTCAGGGACTACACAATAAATATATCAATCCTTCTGAGTTTACAGGGGATGGAATGTTTAACATTTCTACTTTTACAACACAAGGTTATTTTGTACTCGCTCCGGATATTTCATATGAGATAGGTAACCCTGGAGTGTCAGCAACTGATTGTGTTGTTTCGGCAACCAATGAGGTAATTGCACGAGGTCTTATATTGCCGGATAAAATCGGACTCATTGGGCATTCTTTTGGAGGGTATGAAACTGATTTTATCATCACGCAGACGAACCTTTTTGCTGCTGCTGTGGCTGGCGCTGCTGCAACAGACTTAACAAGTTGGTATCTGACAGTGGGGGCTTCAGGGAGACCTGACATGTGGCGTTTTGAAAATGACCAACATCGTATGGGGAAATCGTTATTTGAAGATAAAGAAGGCTACGACAGAAACTCTCCAATTGTGCATGTGAAGAATATCACAACACCATTACTGTCTTGGTCAGGAGCAGAAGACAAACAGGTGAACTGGAATCAAAGTATAGAACTTTATTTGGCATTGCGTCGTTTGGAAAAGAAACATATTATGTTACTCTATCCCAAAGAACAGCATATACTTACCAATAGTGGCAATCAGAAAGACCTTTCCATTCGATTACACCAGTGGTTTGATTATCATCTAAAAAATGTACCACCAGCAACTTGGATAAAGACAGGGCTTAAATAATAACCAGTGTTAAATAACAATGCAGTTCCAAAAGAACTGCATTGCATTTTAAAGGGTATTTTTAAAAATTAAATTTATGGACGATATACGACTTCCGTACAAGTCGTTGGGCTGTCTTTCGCAAAGGCTTGTGGTCCTTCGTCATCAAAAAGACGACATGCGTCACCTTGGTCCGTACTACATTCTACTTCGATACTACAAGGAGCCCCTGGTACGGTAACATAACCCAATATAGGATCGTCATCTACTTTAGCTTCACTTTGCATCGATGTGGTTAGAAATGCACCGGAAATGGCCAGTACAAAAACTGCAACTGGCATCATATTGCTTTCATAATAGTAAAATTTAAAATTAATAGCGATCTACTTTTTTCTACAGGTGTTCGATATCGTTTTTGATACTTAGTCTGTTAGCATTTTCTATCATGGATATATTATGTCCATGATTATGATTAAAATGCAACTTACCTTTGTAAAAGGTAGGAAGTTATTATTTTTAGATAGGTAAATTTTACCTATCATTTTAAAAAAGTAGCTTCTTATCTTTGTTAGGAAGTATGATTTTAATGTAGAATTAGCAAAAGACCGTTATAGCGGTCTTTTGCTATTTAATGAGGGAGGTACAAGATGGGAAATGAAGAAACAGATGAAAAAAGAAGAATCACTCCAGAAAAAGTCTTTAAAAGGTTACAGGCAAAAAGACTGGATTTAACGCTGCAACGCAGAAAAAGAAAGCTCTGTAAAATAAAAAGCAATGGGGGAAAGAAACAAGGTAAATTGACAATTGAAGAATTAAGAAGATGTAAAGGTTTTGATGAAATATCAGAATCGGAAGCAAATGAGCTAATTGATAGTTTGTTTCAATTAGCAATAATCATATATAATTTAAAAGAGTGAATTATGGGAATAGAAAATTTTAAAAGATTTCAAAAAGAAAAAATAACCCAAAAGATTGCCGTGAAAGAGGTTTGGGGTTATACCAGAGTGAGCTCCAAATTACAATTGGTAAACAATAGTTTGGAAGAGCAACGAAATGAAATAGTCCAATTTGCGAGCAAAAACGGCTATACTTTGAAAAACATCCTTGGAGGAACTTATGAAAGTGCTTCGGGAGATTTCACAAGGAAAGAGTTTACGAAATTATTAGACGAGGTTAAAAGTTCCAAACAAAAACCTTTTGCAATTGCTATAAAATTTATCAGCAGATTTTCTCGAACTGGTGGTAATGCTATAACCATCGTACAAGAACTAGTAGATAAGTTAGGAGTTCATTTGATTGAAACATCATCAGGGCTTTGTACTAATGACGAATATAGTAAGTTGGATATTTATAGCAAACTATTAGATGCCAGAAGAGAAAACATGGATAGATTAGAGAAAACTATTCCTGGCATGAAAGCACTGCTCAGAGCAGGTAATTGGTTAGGAAAAGCACCTAGAGGATATACCATGAGAGGGAGAAAAGTATCCGATTATGCCTTACTTCAAGAAACGCAATCTATTACAGTCAATGCCGAAGGAGTTATTTTAAAAAAAGCTTGGAAATGGAAGCTCGCAGGCGAAAGAGATTTTGTAATAAGACAAAAACTAGATCTGTTAAATTTAAAAATAACAAAACAAGGGCTTAGTGCTATGTGGCGCAATCCGTTTTATTGTGGAATATTGGTTAATTCTTTGCTGGAAGAGCCGGTGAAAGGAAATTGGGACGGATTACTGAGTCAAGAAGATTTTTTGATAATTAACAATATCCTTTCGGAAAATAATAACAATGCAGTTAAGGAACATACCAAAAGTAAGGTCAATGAGTTTAGACCCCTGACAGGATTTCTACGATGCGAATGTGGAAGCTTGCTTACAAGCTACGAAGTTCGTGTAAAAAACAAACATTATTACAAATGTCAAAAGTGTAAAAATGCTAGTTTTAATGCAATTACTACTCCAAAATCAAAAACAGAGGGATTAAACAATTCATTTGAAAATTTATTATCAAATTACACACTTAACGCTCGATTTGTCGAACCTTTTAAATTACAGTTAAACAAACTCTTTGATATGATGAATACAGAGGGTAAGGATGAAATAAAAAGTTTACTTGTAAAGAAAAAAGAATTAGAAATAAAAATAGAGAATTTAGACAAACGCTATTTTGATAATCCAACTTTTGGTGATGAAAAATATAATAAATATGTCACACAATTTGAAGCAGAATTAAAGGCAATCATAGTGCAGATAAACATAAATGAAAAGAAACTATCTAACCATAAGAAACATATTGACAAGGTGGTTGATAAAGTTGTAAACATCAATAAATGCTGGAAAGAAGGAGATATTGATAGTAAAATAAGGATTCAAAATTTGGTGTTTCCTGAAGGATTGTCAATTGGGGCGAAAAATAGGGAATATCTAATTGGAAAAGTGAATTCTATTTTTGTTTTAATCTCAATGATTACAAAGGGTGATCTAAGTAGTAAAAAACAAAAAACCCATCAATATTTTGATGGGTCATTCTTAGTAGCGGGAACAGGACTCGAACCTGTGACCTTCGGGTTATGAGCCCGACGAGCTGCCTACTGCTCTATCCCGCGTTGTTTCGGGTGCAAATGTATAGCCAATTATTGGATATTTCAACAAAACTGAGCATTTAACGAATAAAAATAAAATAAACAAAGCTTCGGATTTCTCTGAAGCTTTTTTGGATATCCACATTCATTTAAGTATCAAAAACATCCAGCTAAATAAAAGTCTTTTTGAATAATTTATAATGGAAAAATTATATATTTGAAAATAAATAATGTGTAATACTTATCATATATATCTACCCTAATTTGGGGAGTTTTGTGTGGTTTTGACATACGTATAAATAAGTCGGGGCAATTTTCGGGAACCTTAATAATAAATAATAAACCAAAAAAATAATAAACCAAAAAAATAATAAACCAAAAAAAAGATAATACAACATGAAAAAAAAAATACTCTTACTTCTTACATTATTCATTGCAAATTTTAACTATGCCCAAAACATATTACTTGACAGTTTGGTTCAAAAGAATAGTTTTCCTTTCCAAAATGATAAAAACGTTTCATTTCAGGGAAAAGGATGGGATGTTTTGCTAGACGAAATAAAACAATCTAATTCGGTTTTGTTGGGAGAAAGTCATTTTACAAACGAAATTCCTTATTTCACAAATGCTATTATCAATGAGGTTAAGTTTGATAACTATTTTCTTGAGGTTGATCCTTATTCAGTAGATATAATCGAAAAAAAAATTAAATCTCTATCTGCCGAAAAGCTTAATTCTTTTGTTAAAGAATATAGTACAAACTTTTCTTTTTTGGAGTATGAACCCGAATTTAATTTGTTTAAGGATTTAGTTAAACGTAACACCAAAATATATGGTGCTGAGCAAATTAGCGTTTTTGCGGATCAAATGATAATTTCAACTTTAAAAGAAACTTCAAAAAATAAAAAAGTAATTGAGATATATGAGCAAATGCTTCATAATTCCAAACTAGTTGCGTCTAAAGAGGGTTTTGAAAAATACTACCTATTATCCGAAGATTGTCTTCAAAAAATAGATTTGTTGTTGAAGTTAAAACTTTCTGACAATGAGCGAAAACAAATCGAAGCATTAAAGTTAAGTAGAGAGATTTATAATAATAGAAATCATCCCTTAAGGATTCAATTGATGAAAAGCATCTTGCTAAACCAAATGCCCGACTGGAAAGACAAAAAAAATCTTTTCAAATTTGGTGCGGTACATCTACCAAAAGGTGAAACCATATTAATGAAAACTGATATATATGATATAGGCAACTTAGTTCTTAATGTTGAAGAGGCAAGTTTTAGGAAATCGTTGCATATAATGCTTATTGGTAAAGGAGAAGACGAAGAAGATAACACAAGTTTTAAATCTTTTCTAAATGTGCAAAAAGAGGAACAATGGTACTGTTTTGATTTAAGACCTTTAAAGAAATCTATTTTACAAAACAAGCTAAAACTAGATGATGCATACTTATTGAGAGTTATAAAGGGGTATGATTATCTTATTTATATTCCTAAAGTGACTAAAAGTAAAGAAATTTCGATAAAATAACAAAGCACAACCGCCGTCTGGCAATGTGGTGGGTTTATTAATTTGAAGATGGTTTTGTAATAGGAGAATTAGTCATAAGTCGATAAATTGGGCTTTTGTAATACTTAATTCGTTTATTTGTAAAGAATTATGAATATATTTAGTTCAGACAAATATAACGTTTGACATTCTTATCAATCCAAAATTAGGTGCCTTTGCATGATTTTGTCATATATATGTTAGTCAACATTGTAAAAAAAACCGCTTCTCTAAGAGTTTTTGTGGAAAGCTGTGTGAATGTCTCCTGACTTCGCACCCGCAATCTAAATCAAAAAGAAAAGTATTTGATTTTTAGTAGTGTTGCTTATGAAAAGTTGTGCAAATATCAATTTTATAAAAACTAATATAAACGAAAAAAGCTCCAGATTTATCTGAAGCTTTTGTCTTAGTAGCGAGAAGCATTCAAATATCTAATCGATTTGTAGAAGATTTTAATCAAATTTTATCTACTTAATTTAGTGCCAAACCCGCTGTAGTAGTGGAATGTTAGAAGTCAGTTTAGTGCAGAGAAAATTATAAACAGAAAATATGAAGATATTTAAAATAATCGTTATTCTTTTTCTTTTTAATATTTGTCATGGACAAATTCCACCAAAAGGAACAATTCAATATAAATACTATAATTATTGCAATGAAAACTTAAGCGAAACGGAACGATTAAAAACATATCCTTTTTATCCAACTGAAGAATTATGTTCAATTAGAAAATGCTTCAGAGGAATAAGTTATCCTGAAATTAACGAATTAATATACAAAAGAATAGTTGAAATTGCTAAAGTGAATTTTGATGAAAAAAATTACTTATATTTAATTAAAGGAAAGGAATGTATAGAATTAGCGGAGATGAAAAATAAAAATTTAGAGGATGATAATAAGCTAATTTATATTGGGATTGACGAAATTTATTACGATGAAGAAGTTTCGAAAGGTATAGAACTTTATAATTCTGAAACTGAAAGACTAATGAAAATAAAACGGAGCCGCTAACAGCTACCCGCTCTGTGAAGAGTTCTTGCGAAAAATAAATTTGTAGAAAGTGCTGTGCAAACGTCTCTGGCTTTGCCCCCGCAACTATAATCCACAAAGAATAGAAATAAGAAAACCCACTGCGGAAAGTGTTCCTAATTAAAAAAAGCACAAATGTCCTGTTAGGGCTGGAATTGTTGCTAGAGCATCAGATTATGTCTATTCTAGTGCAAGTAATTATGTGAATGATTTAGGGCTTTTAGCAATCGAAAAAGCAGATAATCCTGTTGTTAATGTTTTAGATTCTAAATATTTAGTGAGAAACAATTTATATTGAACTATATTTGAAAGTCAGAGATTTTAGAACTTTTTAGTTTTTGGATTAAATTTGTTTAAAAATGACGTAAAGTCATAGACATTTGCGTAGCGTTGGTGATTTATACTTCTCGGAGAGCGGGGAATTCTCTATCACAAAAAAACTTAAGTAATAAAATAATTTTATAAAAAAATGAACCTAAAAACAATACTTTTTTTCTCTCTTTTTTTTCAATATATGATAAGTTTTGGGCAATTTAAAGGTCCTGAACCAACAATAATTCGGCCTGAAGTTATTCTCCCAGAAAATCAATTAAAAGACTATACAAAATCTTATAATAAAAAAATTAAAAAAACGATCATTGATAAAAAAATCACGGAATATGATGTAAATGGAAATATAACCAAAGAAATAGATCCTGGGATTTCTTCGACGACAACAACACTTTACACTTATAAAAATAATATTTTAGTTGAGAAAATCACGACCACAATATCGGATTCGGAAATAGTGAAAAGGAATAATGCTGAGAATGCCGCTTACATAAAAGAAAGTTTAAAAAGAGGTGAACAAAGCGTTGCAGTAGCTTCATTTAATGACGAAAACAAATTGAATACATACAAAGCTATTTTAGATAAAAAAAATCGTGTGATTTCGTATATATCTGAACAAAAAGAAAATGACGGTTATAGACCAATTGATATTACCAAACAAGTTAAAATCGTTTACGATAGAGATAAAATAGTAGAAATTAACACGAACAATACTGGAAAAAAGCATTATTTCTATGAGAAAAATTACCTTGTAAGATCTGAATCTTCAATAGATGATGTTGATTCAAAATCATCCTATATAGATGATTATGTTTATGATAGTAATAATAATTTAGTTCTAATAAAAAGCAGTAGTAAAGGGAAACCTTTTCAATATAGTGCTGTTAGGGATTCAGCCGTTTATGATAATAAAAACAATTTAGTTTGGGCATATTATATAAGTATTTATAGACCATCGCAAGAAAATTTAAAAAAACAATTTATAACTTATAAATATGATAACAATAATAAACTCATCGAGTCTTCTCGATATGAGGATGGAATTGAGTATGAAAAAAATGAATATTTTTATGAAAATAATCTAATAACAAAAGCAGTAAAAACCTATTTCGTTGGTTTTCCTGTTAAAACTATTGGCTCAAAAACTTATAATTACACCGATGGTAAATTATTAGGATACAATGAAATAGATCCTTTTACTAACAGCGAAAAACAATGTGTTTATGAATATGATGATGCTAAATATTTAAAAAAGATAACTGAAGTAAGTAAATATACAGATAGAGAAACAGGGGAAATTACAAATTACAGTACAACAGCTGATTTCTCTTTTAATAAAAATACACTCACTTTTAAAAATCAAATAGGACAATTAGAAATTTATGAATTTTTTTAATAAAAGCTTGATAGATTAGATTCATAACTACAAATGAACAGAAGTTCTTAAAACGAAAAAAGCTCCAGATTTCCCTGCTGCGCAAAGTGTAGCTGGCTGTGCAAACGTCTCTGACTTTGCACCCGCAACTATAATCCACAAAGAATAGAAATAAGAAAGCCCACTGCGGAAAGTGTTCCTAATTAAAAAATGCGCAAATATCTTTGACTTTGCTCATTTTTTTGTGTTCTTAAAAACCGTAAATCCATAAAAAGTCTCCTGACTTTCTATAACTAGTTCTTGGTGTTCTTTAATCTCGATCAGAACGAGTAAAAACTGCTGTAAACCAAAAAAGCTCCAGATTTCTCTGAAGCTTTGTCTTAGTGGAGGGAAGTATCAAAATATCTAGCTGATTTGTTGATGATTTTAATGGCATTTTATCTGCTTGAGTAGAAGTTTACTTGACATAGACAGTTTAAATTGTAAATTGAATTTTTATTTCAAAACATCTAATAAATTTTAATAGAAACATTTCATATATTAGTTTGAAATAAAAGTAAGCTAATGATGCAAAATTAATTTTAAAACAAAATCTTATTTCATTACTGTTACAAATAACCTCTATACAATGTATTTTATCATCTCAATTCTTTTTTCGATTTTTAATTTGAACAGCCAATCGGAAGAAAAAACCTATTTTGGAAGATCACACAACTACAGTGCAATTTATAGTTATAGTGTTGCTGAAATTCACATTTCTTCAGATTCGACAATGACAAGATATGATTATAGATTACCGAATAAGAGAGAATGGAAAAACTATAAAAATTATGAAGCTAAGAAAGAAGTGGAAATAATTTCAAAAAAAGGAAAATATTATTCATTAATTAATCCTGTGAATCATTTAGAAAATGAAATGCATTGTGTTAAAATAACAGATAGCAGATTAACTTATTATTATAAAGCCCCAGATGGGAGTTTCATAAAAGGTTTTACGTTTAAAAGAAAATGAACTTAGAATAATCCCTTCTTTGATGCTTTTCTACGGAAACATGTTGAAATGAAGAAACGGGATTTTTTCATAAAAAAAACTCCAGATTTCTCTGAAGCTTTGTCTTAGTAGCGGGAACAGGACTCGAACCTGTGACCTTCGGGTTATGAGCCCGACGAGCTGCCTACTGCTCTATCCCGCGTTGTTTCGGGTGCAAAGGTATAACCAATTATTGGATATTTCAACAAAAACTTTAAAAAATGTTTTATTTTCTGTATTGACTTGATATGACTACCTTTGCAGAATAAATAGTACACAAATGTCACATAAAGCAGGTTTCGTAAACATTATCGGAAATCCAAACGTTGGAAAATCAACACTAATGAATGCCTTCGTTGGAGAACGATTGTCTATAATTACATCTAAAGCACAAACTACACGTCATAGAATCCTAGGAATCGTAAATGGAGAGGATTTTCAGTTAATCTTATCTGATACTCCTGGTATCATTAAACCAGCATACGAAATGCAGGAATCGATGATGAACTTTGTAAAATCGGCTTTTGAAGATGCTGATATCCTAGTTTATATGGTCGAGATAGGGGAGCAGGAACTTAAGGATGAAGCTTTCTTTAATAAAATTGTTCACGCCAAAATTCCAGTTTTATTATTATTGAATAAAATCGATAATTCGAATCAGGAACAATTAGAAGAGCAAGTTGCATTCTGGACTGCTAAAGTTCCTAATGCTGAGATTTTCCCAATTTCGGCTTTGCAAAACTTTAATGTGCCTGAGGTTTTTGGTAGAATCATCGAATTATTGCCAGAATCTCCAGCGTATTACCCTAAAGATCAATTGACAGACAAACCGGAACGTTTCTTTGTAAACGAAACTATCCGTGAAAAAATCTTATTGAATTATAGTAAAGAGATTCCATACGCAGTAGAAATTGTAACAGAAGAATTTTTTGAAGATGAGAATATCATCCGCATTCGTTCTTTGATTATGGTGGAACGCGATACTCAAAAAGGAATTATCATTGGGCATAAGGGGGCTGCTTTGAAAAAAGTAGGAATGGAAGCTCGTGCTGATTTAGAGAAATTCTTTGGTAAACAAATTCATATTGAGCTTTATGTAAAAGTGAATAAAAACTGGAGAAGTAATGCTAATATGTTAAAACGTTTTGGGTATAACCAATAAGGTTAGTATTCAGTGACAGTCTCAGTATTAAGTTTTCAGTTTTGCAAATAAAACGTTTAGTGTAAAACTGAAAACTTGAACTGAAAACTGGATTTTAGCCCTGATAGTAGTGGAGATCCTTTTGTGACGCTTCTTCAGCGGAACAAAAGATTAAAACGTCCCGAGGCTTCGGGAGCAGGGAATAGCTCCTGATAAAAGTGTTTAGTCTCAGTTTTTAGTAGCAGTTTGAGAGCTTTTTTTACTGAAAGCTTAAAACTGATAACTACAAACTAAAAAAGACTACCTTTGCAAAAAATTAAAATAAAGCATTTTGGACTACAAGTGATTAGGTTTTTGGGTAACTAAAAATCTAAAATTTGAAATTCAAGATCTAAAATTCAAAAAAATGAATAACATTGTTGCGATAGTAGGAAGACCTAATGTAGGGAAATCAACCCTTTTTAATAGGCTGATACAAAGAAGAGAAGCTATTGTAGATTCAGTATCTGGGGTTACCCGTGATAGAAACTATGGTAAAAGCGAGTGGAATGGAAAAGAATTTTCTGTAATTGATACGGGTGGATACATTCGTGGATCGGATGATGTTTTTGAAGGGGAGATTCGTAAGCAAGTAGAATTGGCTATTGACGAAGCCGATGTAATTATTTTTGTGGTAGATGTCGAAGAAGGTATAACTCCTATGGATGACGTTGTTGCCCGCCTGTTGCGTAAAGTGACTAAGCCAGTTTTATTGGCTGTGAATAAGGTAGATAACGCTATGCGTGAGAAAGATGCGATTGAGTTTTATAACCTTGGTTTAGGTGAATATTATACGTTTGCAAGTATATCCGGAAGTGGAACGGGAGATTTATTGGATGCTTTAATTGAGTCTTTTCCAGTAAAACCAGAACCAGTTCAAGAAGAGGTAGTTTTACCTCGTTTTGCTGTTGTAGGACGTCCTAACGCTGGGAAATCAAGCTTTATCAATGCACTTATTGGTAAAGAACGTTTCATGGTAACCGATATTGCTGGAACTACTCGTGATGCAATTGATACTAAATTTGACCGTTTTGGTTTTGAATTTAACCTGGTTGATACTGCGGGAATCCGTCGTAAAGCTAAGGTGAAAGAAGATTTAGAGTTTTACTCAGTAATGCGTTCGGTTCGTGCAATTGAACATGCTGATATTTGTATCTTGATTATTGACGCTACGCGTGGATTTGAAGGACAGGATCAAAGTATTTTCTGGTTGGCAGAGAAGAACCGTAAAGGAGTTGTTATCTTGGTAAACAAGTGGGATTTGGTCGAAAAAGATACCATGTCTACACGTGATTACGAGGCTAAAATTAGAGAAGAATTAATGCCTTTTACTGATGTGCCAATTTTGTTCGTTTCGGCTTTAACGAAACAACGTTTATTGAAAGCATTAGAAGCTACGGTTCAGGTTTTTGAAAATAGAAAACAAAGAATATCAACATCCAAATTCAATGAATTTATGTTGAAAGTTATTGAAGCATATCCACCGCCAGCAACTAAAGGGAAATATGTGAAAATTAAATATTGTATGCAGTTACCAACACTAACGCCTCAGTTTGTGTTTTTTGCCAATATGCCACAATATGTTAAAGAACCATATAAGAGATATCTTGAAAATAAGATTAGAGAAAATTGGGACTTCTCAGGAGTGCCAATCGATATTTATATTAGAGAGAAATAATAAACAGAAATCCCGAGTAATCGGGATTTTTTTATGCCTTTAATGTAATGTTTAATATAACTGTTCGTTATGTATTAAAATAAGGATTGTTTCAAAAAGTGAATACAGATTAAACGAATTTGTTCTTGGGTTAGTGTTAGATACGAGTTCTATAGGTTGACACAAATAATTAGTGGAAATTCGTGTAATTGGCAGCAATAAAAAAATGTATTAATTAATTTATTGGTACTTGAAACGTTTGCTTTTAGTAGGCTATCTTTGTCTGGATGATTATTTACCTGATTGAAAAAATATATGGGTAATTAGTAATAAAAACAGATTAAACCTTTGTCCTTTTTTTAGGTCTTATAGTATTAAAAAACTCCTTCATGTTTAGATTTTACTTCTTTTTATTGTTTCTTTTTTTAGGTTTTACTGCCAGCGCTCAAAATGATATTGTTATTAAAGGGACGGTCGTTGATATTAATACGCAACTACCCATGGAACTTGCTACAGTATATTTTACTACAGTTAAAGATTCTACTATAATTGAATATGCTACGACCGATAAAAATGGATTTTTTAGTATAAGCACTAAGAAATATGATAAGCCTGTTTTCTTAAAGATTAATTACATGGGGTATCAGCCTTATTTTGAGGAAGAAAAAGGACTTCTTGCAAGTAAAGATTATGGTAAATTATATTTACTCGAAAATGTAAATGCCTTGGATAATGTGGTTGTAAAGAGTGAGGCTGCGCCAATTACAATGAAAAAAGACACGCTGGAGTTTAATGCATCTTCTTATAAAGTGCGTCCAGACTCTAATGTTGAAACATTATTAAAACAATTGCCGGGGGTTGATGTGGATAATGATGGTAAAATTACGGTAAATGGAAAACAGGTAACTCAGTTTTTGGTAAATGGGAAACCTTTTTTTGATAAAGACGGTGCTATTGCGTTGAAGAATCTACCGGCAGAAATTATAAAAAAAGTTCAGGTATCTGATTATAAAACCAAAAAAGAAGAGTTGTCAAAGCAAGAATCTACTTCGGATTATTCTAGTATTAACTTAACTATAGATGAAAAGAAAAATAAGGGCTTCTTTGGAAAAATAGTTGGCGGTTATGGCTCTGATGATCGTTATGAAAGTAGCCTTATCATGAATTTTTTTAATAACCAACGAAAGATAAGTATTCTCGCCTCTTCAAATAATATTAATTCTACAGGATTCTCTATGGATGATGTATTTGATAACATGGGAGGAGGGAGAAATAGTAAAGGTTTAAGTGGTAGCTCATCTGGAGGAGGAAAAGGAATTACGCAGTCTAACTTAGTTGGATTTAATTATTCGGATGATTGGGGTAAGGATTTGGCAGCTACGGCGAGTTATGATTTTTCGAATACGATTAATGAAAATAAAAGTAAGTCGGATCAAACCAGTTTTTTGCCAACAGGAAATATTCAAACCAGTTCGGAATCGAATACAAGAAATGAAAATACAGGAAATAATGCTAATCTGGAATTAGTATACAAAATTAATCCCACGACCCAGATTTTTGTTTTACCAAAACTTAGTCAATCTCGTTCCAATAATAATTCGGATTCGTCTAGTTTTTCTGAGGATGAGAACGGACAACCTTTAAACGAAAGCAATTCTAAATCTTATACTGAAAGCACAAACACAAGTTTTAATAACGTTATTAACTTTAATAAAGCTTTTGAGAAGAAAAATCGTAATCTAAGTTTAGTTCTTATTAATGCTAATACAAGTAGTGACTCGGACGCATTAAATCTTTCTAAAACCATTTTTTATCAGGATACTAAGCCTAACGACGATAGAAATCAGAATACTAAGAAGAATACAGTTAGTGATTCTTATTCATTGGATGTTGAATATACAGAACCCATAACCGATTCATTGAGAGTAAGATTTGGGTCGGATTTTGATTGGGCAAGTACTATAAATGATGAGAAAACATTCAATTTTGATCCTGGTACACAATCGTATTCAGATTTAAATTTATCATTGTCTAATTATATTACTTCAAAACAAAATTCGATTAGTCCTAAAGTTGGTATTACTTGGCAGAAAAATAAATTTACTGTAAACTTGGATTCCAGAACGGCAATTGTAGATTATAATAATCATTCTTTATACTTGAATACAACTACAGATTTGAATCAAAAGTATGTTTTACCTTATGGGGGAGGGCAAATAAGATATAAGTTTAATAAATCAAAAAACTTAACGTTTAAGTATGATTATTCGAATACGCTTCCTACTTCGGCTCAGTTACTACCAGTTTTGAATTTGAGTAATCCGTTGAACACTATAATAGGAAATCCAGATTTAAATCCTATCGAAAAAAATAGTGCTAATTTTAGTTTTAGAAATTTTGATTTCCGTACACGTTCCGGTTATAGTTTGTTTGTAAAAGCAGATTATTATAATAACGATGTTGTTTCGACTTCTGTTTATGATGATAGCGGAAAAAGAACGACTACTTATGCTAATATTTCAGGAACTTATATTACTTCTGTAGGCGGAAATTGGAATCAGTCTATAAAGAAAGATGCCCATGTTTTAAGATATGGTGTTGGGTTAAATGGTAGTTATTCTTTTGATAAAGGATATACAAATGCTGTTTTATATAATGCAAAATCTACTGCAATCACTCCAAAAGTGTACTTGGCATATGATTATGGTGAGTTGCTTACCATTGCTCCATCATATAGTTTATCTTATAATGAAACAAGTTATGAGAATTATTCGAGAGACGCTACCTCCAATGTAATTCATAAAATTAATTTGCAAACAACATCATATTGGCCAGAGAATTTGGTTTTCGGTAATGATTTTGGATATACTTATAATTCTAATATTTCTAGTGATTTCAAGAAGGATTTTTTTCTATGGAATACAAGTTTGTCTTATGGAATTCTAGATAAAAAAATGTTTGTTAAAGTCAAAGTTTACGATGTTTTAAATCAAAACCAAAGCGCTACGAGAACAATCTCTTCGACATCGATTCGCGACGAAGAAAATACTGTTTTAAAAAGATATGTGATGTTTTCGCTATCTTATAAAATTGGAAATTTCATGTCTGATAAAAAAGAATCTAAGAAGAGAGGGAAGGAGAGGTTTTAGGTCAAGGGGTTTTGAGGCTCAAAGGGTTTAGAGGTTCAAAGTGACAAAGGTTAAAGGTATTGGTAAAAAAGGTTTTAGTTTAATCTTTTGCATTTTACATCTTATAGATTTCATGATTTGACTGCTTGGTTAAAAAATAGAACGTAGATAAATACGAATTTCTCTTTGATGCTTTTAAAAATTCGTGTTTCCTTTTAGGTAATCTTTGGTTCTAAATAAAAAAACTGGAGCAAGTTGTTTAAGACTTACCCCAGTTAATAGGAATTTAATTTATGAAGAATAAGTTCTATAAAGAATATTTAAACGTTACTCCATATGTTCTTTGATCTCCTAGTACACCAGCATATTGTCCTGCATTTCCTCCAGCAGGTAATAGTTGTTCGTAGTAATCTTTGTCCAATAAGTTACGTCCCCAGAAGTGGATTGATAATCCTTGTGATGCGCGGAAACCTATGCGAGCATTAAATATTGCATAACCTTGAACATTTAGATATTTAGATGCTGAGGCGCTTGATGAGAATTCTGAACGAGCATAAGAATCAATAGCTAAAAAAACTTTTCCTGCGTTTCCAAAGAATTTTGCATTATCAGAAAGTTCACCTCCTAAAGACCCTGCCCATTTTGAAGCACCAGGCAAAGAAGAACCAGATACATCTTTAAATGCTACAGGAGCTCCTGTTTCTTCTAATGGAAGTGGTGCATTTGTAAATTTAACATATTTAGCATCAGTATAAGTTGCAGCACCATTTATGGTTAGGTGTCTGTTTACTACAAAACTAGCATCTAGTTCTGCTCCTCTTACACGTACTTTATCTGCATTGGCAAGATATCCACGGTTAACACCTAGTTCAGCAGCTTGAACATTTGTTTGGTAATCTTTTATTTCTGTATTAAAGAATGTTAAGTTGAATATAGAGTTTTTAAATGGAGAGGTTTTTACTCCAATTTCATAATGATTTACTTTTTCCGGTTTAATTACGGCAAGATCTAGTAGAGGCTTACCAGCAGAATCTGTTGGAAGTCCAGCTACATTTACACCAACTGGTTTATAACTTTTTGCATAAGTTGCATAAGCGTTGATCTTGTCTGTTGCTTTATATGATACTGTTAAGTTTCCAGAAAAGTCGGTATTATCTGTATTTGATGTAAAAGCCTGATCAGAGTAAACTTGTTTTTTCAAAGCAAGTAATGCTGGATCGGTAGTTTGAAGTCCTCCGTATGTTGTACGGGCGTAATCGGCATCTTTTTTGTCGTAATTGTATCTTAAGCCTGGTAATATGTGTAAACGATCTGTAATTGCCCAGTCTAGTTGTCCAAATACAGCTGCACTTGATGATCTGATACTAGCATTAGTTTTGATTCCGTATCCTTCAAAAAGACCCGGAGTTTTCCATAATGGACTAGTAGAGCTTTGTGAGAATCTCCACTGTGCATTACCAGACTCTTCAGTACCATTTGTTTTTGATGTTTGATCAATATAAAATACACCTACAACACCGCTTATTCTAGATGTAAGTTGACCTGCGTAACGAACCTCTTGTGTTATTTGTGTTTGTCTTGTTGGATTTTGTGATTTTGCAAGTACTTGTAATCCTGTAAAATCTCTATCATTTGATGGGTCCCAATTCCAAAAACGCCAAGCTGTTGTTGAGGTAAGAGTTCCGCCTCCAATTTTTGTATCAATATTAAGTGATAGACCACCTAAGTCTTGTCCTGAACGCCAAGGCGTATCTTGGTCAATCTTACGGTCAAAAGCATTCTGACTTGGAAGTTGGTAGTTTAAATCGGCAATAATTGCGTCAAATTGGCGGTAAGCAGCTCTTTGAGTTGGAGCAACACCAGCAACTACCTGAGCATATCCATCTGGGCGTTGAGTGGTGATATCTGCTGCAAATATAATATTGGTATTTTCTGATGGAGTATAAAGTAATTGACCTCTAATTCCTTGATTGTTTAGTGTGTTTGTAGGTCTTCCTGTTACAACATTGTCAATAAGACCATCACGTTGAGTACCAGAAAATGATAAGCGACCTGCTATTTTGCTGCTTAAGGCTCCTGTAACGGAAGCTTTGGCTTGCAGGAAGGCATAATTTCCGTAGCTTACTTCAAAGTCTGCACCCGAAGTAAAACTTGGTTTGCGAGTTGTGATATTAAAAGCACCCGAAGTTGTGTTTTTACCAAATAATGATCCTTGTGGTCCGCGTAATACCTCGATTTGTTCTACATCGATAAAATCCAAGGTTGTTGCTGCCGGACGTGCATAATACACACCATCTACATAGAAACCAACACCAGGATCGATTCCGTCATTGGTAAGCCCAAAAGGAGATCCAAGGCTTCGAATGTTAATGCCTGTATTTCTAGGATTTGATGAATAAAGTTGTACTGATGGAACTAACTCTTTAATACGGTTAACGTTAAAAGCTCCAGTTTGTTCTGCTTGTTTACCTGTTATAACCGAGATTGCGATTGGAACGTCCTGAACTTTTTCTATTCTACGTCTTGAAGAAACTACAACTTCTATAAGTGCATTTTCTTCATTTAAAGTTAGTAATAAAGGAGTTGTTGGTAAGTTGGTAAGTTCTACCTCTGTGGTTTTGTAACCTATATATTGAACCAAAAGCGTTATAGGAAGTTTGCCTTTACTGTCTATTGTGAATTTTCCGCTAGAATCTGAAGTTGTATTCGATGTTGTTCCTTTTATGATAACATTGGCGGCTTCTAATGGAATGTTTTGATTATTTGTTACGACGCCTTCAATGTTTTGTGCAAATGAAATTGAGAAGGTTAAAATTGATAGTATTGTAAGTGTTTTTTTTATAGAATTTTTCATTTTTATATTAAGTATATGTGATTAGTAGAATTTAAATTAAATTTTTTTACTAACACATACACATAATAATACGATCACTATTTTTTATAAAGAATCTTGAAATTGTACTCTGCAATCGGCTTGTCTTTATAACAAGTTTACTTTCACGTAGTTTCATAGGGTTGGTTTTAATTAGTTTTTTTTTGGCAAATATATATAAATTCTACATGATTACTAGAATTTGAAATATATTTTTTTATTTTTTCACTAATGAGGCTATGGTAATGCCTTGCATTGCTTGTAAAGTTTTATCTCGAATAAGCATTAAGCCGTGTCTTAAGTGGCATTCTGATTCGGTTTTGCAATCTGAGCAAGGTTCATAAAAGTTTAAAGATGCACAAGGCAAAAGCGCAATTGCACCATCAAAAAGACGGTGAATTTCGGCTAGTGTAATATCGTTTTTGGATTTTATAAGGTAATAACCACCGTATTTTCCTTGTTTACTGCTCACAAAATGGCCTCTCTTTAGATCAAGTAAAATTTGTTCTAGAAATTTTTTAGGAATATTGGCACCCTCAGCAATTTCTATAGTTTTAGAAATGTGATTTTCGTCTTGCTCAGCTAGATAAAGTAAAGCTTTAAGGGCGTATTTGGCTTTATGTGATAACATTATTATGAATTATAATTTGCAAATATATTATAAGTTTTTAAACTGTGACTCTTAACTGTAACTGAAAACTAAAAATTACCAACTTCCGCCTGATCCTCCGCCAGAAAATCCACCTCCGCCAAAGCCACCACCGAAACCTCCGCCTCCGCCAGATGATCCTCCGCCAAAACCACCACCACCAAAACCGCCTCCGCCACCTCGACCAAGACTACTTAGGATGATAACGTCGAGTAGGCTAGGGCCCCCACCGCTATTGTTTCCAGAATTTCCTCCGTCACTATTTTTATTTCTTGATATAAGGAATATCACAATAGCTATAATAATAATGAAAGGAAAAATAGGGAAATCTTGTCCTTTGGTTGCTTGTTTTCGGGTTCCTTTATATTTTCCTTTAAAGACGTCAAAAAGTGCATCGGTACCTTTATCAAGTCCTTTGTAATAGCTTCCTGCCTTAAATTCTGGAATAATTATATTTCGGGTTATTTCCCCACCAATACCAGCTGTTAATCTGTCTTCGAGACCATAACCTGGTGAGATCCATATTTTTCTTTCGGCTTTTGCCAATAAAATAAGTACACCGTTATCATCTTTTGCTGTTCCTCCAATTCCCCATTGATGTGCCCATTTTGGAGTTAAAATTCCAATATCTTCACCTTTAAGGCTCTCGATTGTAATTACAACAATTTGGGTAGTAGTAGAATCAGAATAGCGAATAAGTTTTTCTTCCAGTTGTGTTTTTTCCGTAGGGCTTAAAACATTGGCATAATCGTAAACAGAAGTCTGAAATTTTGGTTTTTCAGGAATTGTAAATTGAGCAAAACCTATTTGGGTAAAGAACAGACAAACGATTAATTTTAGAAAAATCGTGGTATTTAGTTTGGGTGTAATCATTATCCTTTAGAGATTTCGTTTGATAATTCGTCGGTATTGTCAGCAGACCAAGGGAAATGTTTTTTCAATTGTTCACCCGCTATCAGGATACCATCGATAAGTCCTTGTTTGAAGTTTTCTTGTTTAAAATGTGATGCAATGGCTTCTTTTGTAGAATCCCAAAAATTAGCATGTACAACATCATTTATTCCTTTGTCTCCGCAAATAACGAACTTATGGTCATCAACGGCAACATATAATAAAACACCATTTTTAAGTTGTGTTTCATTCATTTTTAATTCATGAAAGACTTCCAAAGCTCTGTCATAATGAGCTTTGGAAGTTGAACTTTCTATATGAACTCTAATTTCGCCAGAAGTATTTTTCTCGGCCACACGAATAGCTTCAACAATTGCTTGTTCTTCTTCTTTGGTTAAAAAATCTTCTACTTTTGACATTGAAATTAGTTTTGAGTTAATTTATAATATTAAATCTTTTTAGAATTTTACTTCAACAGGTTTATCAGCACCATCAACAGCAGTGAAATATGCTTTTTCTTTAAATCCAAACATACCAGCAAACAAGCTGTTTGGGAAAGTTTTGATATGACTGTTATAAGGTTTTACTGCCTCATTAAAACGAGTTCTAGCAGTAAGAATTTGATTCTCTGTACTCGCTAATTCGTCTTGTAATTTCAAGAAATTTTCATTCGCTTTTAATGTCGGATATTGTTCAACAGAAACTAATAATCTAGACAAAGATGAAGAAACACCACTTTGAGCTTTGTTGAATTCTGCAAGTTGCTCTGGTGTGATATTAGTAGGGTCTACAGTTACACTTGTTGCTTTTGCACGCGCTTCGATAACTGCTGTTAAAGTTGATTTTTCAAAATCAGCAGCACCTTTTACCGTATTTACTAAGTTTCCGATAAGGTCATTACGTCTTTGGTAAGCAGTTTGTACATCTCCCCAAGATTGTTCAACATTTTGGTTTAAAGTAACTGCTGTATTGTTAATTCCTTTAACCCAGCTGTAAATACCAATGATAACAACTATTCCAATAATCCAAGGCAAAAATCTTTTCATGTTTGTTTAATTTAAGTTTAATAATTTATTGTTACAATTCGTTTTTAATTTCAGTCAATTGTGTTTTTATCGTCTCTAATTTACGTATTATTTCGAATTTATCTAAAGTTTTCTTTTGTCCTTCCTTTAAATGTATTTTGGCGCCTTCTAATGTAAAACCGCGTTCTTTGACCAAATGAAAAATTAATTGTAAGTTTTTCACATCCTCAGGGGTAAACATTCTGTTGCCTTTGGCATTTTTCTTTGGTTTTAGAATGTCAAATTCTCCATCCCAAAACCGTATCAAAGAAGCATTCACATGGAATGCCTTGGCGATTTCGCCAATACTATAATATCGTTTATCGGGTTGTAATTCAATATGCATATTGTCTTTCTAGTTGAATATTTTTTAGATAACTAATTTAAGGATTCTATCAGAACTGAGTACCGACAGAGAATACTTTTTTGTTTATGTTAATCTAATGATTGATTTTCTTGGTTTGCTAATTTTGTAATGGCTACATATTCCACCGCAGAGATGTTTCCGTAATAAAAATTAAGCGGATTCACTACTTTACCATCTTTATGAACTTCATAATGACAATGAGGCCCCTCGGATCTTCCTGTGCTTCCTACATATCCTATTACATCTCCACGTTTTACTCTTTGTCCCGGTCGGCAGTTGTATTTGCTTAAATGGGCATATAAAGTTTCGTAGCCAAAACCATGCCTAATTACGACGTGATTCCCAAAACCAGAGGCATTATTGTCTGCTCTGTCTACTACACCATCTCCAGTGGCATAAACAGGAGTTCCTACTTTGGCTGTAAAGTCCATACCCTCATGCATCTTACGTACTTTGGTAAAAGGATCTGTTCTATATCCAAAACCTGAAGCCATACGTTTTAAATTCTCGTTCTGTACTGGCTGAATGGCAGGAATTGCAGATAATAAATTTTCTTTGGCACCTGCCAGTTTCAAAATCTCATCCAATGACCTCGATTGTATCGCTAATTGTTTAGTGAGTACATCAATTCTTTTTGTGGTATTGATTACTAATTGTGAATTGTTGTAACCTTCTAAAACTTTATATCTTTCGATTCTTGAAAATCCTGCTTTTCGTATAGAATCCGGAATTTCTTTTTTATTAAAATAAACCCTGTATAAATTATTGTCGCGATCCTCAAGACTCTCAACAACAGCATCAATCTGATCCATTTTTTTATTCAAAATCGAATAATTCAACTTTAAATTTTCAATTTCTCGAGCTTGTAATCGGTCTTTTGGAGTTTCGAAATAAGGTGTGTTAAGCAATATTACAAATGCTAAAAAACCAAATAATGCCGATGCCAATAAAAATAGGATAATGAAGCCAAATTTTATTCTCTTTTTCGTTTTTATTTTTCGGTAGGCCAGATTTTCCGAATCGTAATAATATTTTACTTTCGCCATATTTTAAAATACCCTATTTTTGCACACTGTAAAAGTGTTAGTCGAACAAATTTAATAAATGTTTCAGTTGTTCCGCCCTTTTTTCAATAATAAATATAATAATGTGCCCAATCCGGCTATTCGTTTCAAGTTCTCGTTTATAAAACTTTTTTATAATGAGTTAGCAGGAGCTTCCTTCGGTCGCTCTGCCCACTCAATAAAAAATAGATTTATAAATTTCGAAGCTTTTCACTACTATCCGGGGCAAAAAGTTGATTTGGTTAATTGTTTAATCGGTTATTCGATAAAGAACTAAAAACAATTCAACGATTCAACAAATTATAGATTAAACTAACAAAAATGAAATCACAAGACGTACGTAAGCAATTTTTAGACTTTTTTCACAGCAAAGGACATTTAATAGTACCATCTGCTCCAATTGTTCTTAAGGATGATCCAACCCTTATGTTTAATAACTCGGGAATGGCCCAGTTTAAAGAATATTTTTTAGGAAATGGAATACCAAAAAGCCCTAGAATAGCCGATACGCAAAAATGTCTTCGCGTTTCAGGAAAACATAACGATCTAGAAGAAGTAGGTATTGATACCTATCACCATACCATGTTCGAAATGCTTGGGAACTGGTCTTTTGGAGATTACTTTAAGAAAGAAGCAATCAATTGGGCTTGGGAATTATTAACCGAAGTTTATAAAATTGATAAAGACATTCTTTACGTAACCGTTTTTGAAGGAAGCGAAGAAGAAAACGTTCCTTTTGATCAAGAGGCATACGATATCTGGAAAACACTTATTGCCGAAGACAGAATCTTACTTGGAAACAAAAAAGATAATTTCTGGGAAATGGGAGATCAGGGACCATGTGGACCATGTTCTGAAATTCACGTAGATATTCGTTCTGCCGAAGAAAAAGCATTAGTTCCAGGAAAAGACCTTGTAAATAATGATCATCCACATGTGGTAGAAATCTGGAATAATGTATTCATGGAATTCAACCGTAAGGCTGATGGTTCTCTTGAAAAATTACCAGCACAACACGTAGATACCGGAATGGGATTTGAGCGTTTGTGTATGGTTTTGCAAAATGTACAATCGAATTATGATACCGATGTTTTTACACCGATTATCCACGAAATAGAATCGATTACAAAAACAAAATATCACATAAAAGCTACGAACGAAGCCGAGGATAAAGTAAATATTGCTATTCGTGTAATTGCCGATCACGTTCGCGCAGTTGCTTTTGCTATTGCCGACGGACAATTACCATCTAACACTGGAGCGGGTTATGTAATACGTAGAATATTACGTCGTGCTATTCGCTATGGTTTTACATTCTTGGATACCAAAGAGCCTTTTATCTATAAATTGGTTGAAACACTAAGCACACAAATGGGTGGTTCATTTCCGGAAATTAGATCACAAAAAGAACTTTGTGCAAACGTGATCAGAGAAGAAGAAAATTCTTTTTTACGTACACTTGACCAAGGATTGGTATTATTGGATAATATAATTACTAATAGTTCGGGTAAAGTTATTTCGGGTAAAAAAGCATTCGAATTATATGATACGTATGGTTTTCCTATCGACTTAACTGCTTTAATTCTTTCTGAGAAAGGATTAACGTTGGACGAAGGAGATTTTGAATCAGAATTGCAAAAGCAAAAAGAGCGTTCTCGTGCAGCTTCGAAAGTAAAAGCAGGAGATTGGCAAATTTTGATTGATGATGAAGATGAAGAATTTATAGGGTACGATCGTACAGAAGCAATGGTAAAGATTACTCGTTACCGTAAAGTAGAAAGTGCAAAAGATGGAGAAATCTATCAAATTGTATTTAATATGACGCCTTTTTACCCAGAAGGTGGTGGACAAGTAGGAGATAAAGGATATTTTGAAGCTAGTAACGGAGATGTAATTTACATAATCGATACTAAGAAAGAGAATAATGTAATCATACATTTTGCCAAAGAACTTCCGAATAATCTATCGGAGACTTTTAAAGCTTTTGTAGATGTAAGTACAAGAAAAAGCTCGGCTTCAAATCACTCAGCGACACACTTAATGCACCAGGCATTGCGTTCTATTTTAGGAACGCACGTAGAGCAAAAAGGATCATTGGTGAGTCCGAAACATTTAAGATTTGACTTTTCTCATTTCTCTAAAGTTACCGACGAAGAATTGCAACAAGTTGAAGATTTTGTAAATGCAAGAATTCAAGAACAATTACCATTAATAGAAAGACGTAATGTGCCATTTGAACAAGCTGTAGAGGAAGGCGCAATGGCATTGTTTGGTGAAAAATACGGAGATCATGTTCGTGCTATCAAATTTGGGGATAGCATGGAATTATGTGGAGGAATTCACGTAAACAACACAGCCGATATTTGGTATTTCAAGATAGTGAGCGAAGGTGCAGTTGCGTCTGGAATTCGTCGTATCGAAGCAATAACTTCGGGAGCTGTAAAAGAATATTTTGCAAGTCAGGCAGAGAAATTAAAAGAGATCAATGCAGTTTTAAAAAATGCGCAAGATCCTATAAAAGCAGTTGTTTCGTTGCAAGATGAAAATGCTAAACTTAAAAAACAGTTAGAAGCTTTATTAAAAGATAAAGCCAAAAATATGAAAGGAGATTTGGCTAAAGAAATACAAGAAATAAATGGAGTTCAGTTCTTGGCAAAACAAGTAGATTTATCTCCGGAAGGTGCTAAAGATTTGGTTTACGAACTAGGTAACACAGCAACAAATTTATTTGTAGTATTGGCTACAGCCGAAGAAGGAAAGCCAATGTTAACGTGTTATATTTCTAAAGAGTTAGTTGCTGATAAAAAACTAAACGCAGGACAAGTAGTTCGTGAGTTAGGAAAATATATCCAAGGTGGAGGTGGAGGACAACCTTTCTTTGCAACTGCTGGAGGAAAAAATGCCGATGGTATTCCAGAAGCCTTGGTTCGCGCAGTTGATTTTGTGAAGTAAGCATTATTTTCAATCTCGCAAAAACGCAGAGTCGCAAAGTTTTATAAGCTTTGCGACTTTTTTGTTTATGAAAGCTGTATTTTTATAAGTTTATACTTTATTTTTTAAATATGACTGAAAATGAGATTTCAACTACCGTGGTCGATACCTGCTATAAAATATACGTTAAACTTGGTACAGGATTATTAGAATCTGTATATGAAGCAATATTTTGTATCATGAATTAGCAAAAAGAGGATTATCAATAGAAAGACAAAAGCCATTACCTGTATTTTGGGACGGAATTAAATTAGATATTGGATTCAGAGCTGATTTAATAGTTGAAGAAAAAGTAATTTTGGAAATTAAATCAATTCAACAAATTACTGATGTTCACACAAAACAAGTTCTGACTTATTTTAAAATTTAGGCTTACTAATAAATTTTAACGTCCCAATTATTAAACTAGGTATTAAAAGAGTAGTTTCTAATCTCTAGCTTTTTAAACTTAAAAATTTTATTTATAAAAAAAAAACAAAGCAGCAAAGCCATATAAAACTTTGCGACTCTATGTCTTTGCGAAATTATTTCTTTCCTAAATTTAAAGAAAATATATTTTTACTATTACTTACGCTCCCCAATTTGCTGGCGCCACATTGCATAATACAAACCTTTTTCGAGTATTAAATCATCGTGTTTACCTTGCTCAATAATTTTACCTTGTTCTAATACAAATATTTTATCGGCATGCATTACAGTAGATAATCGGTGTGCAATTAAAACAGTAATTCTGTCCTTATCGGATATGTTTCGGATTGTAGTATTTATTTCTTCTTCGGTAATAGAATCTAATGCAGAAGTTGCTTCATCAAAAATCAATAAATTAGGATTTCTTAAAATAGCACGAGCGATAGATAAACGTTGTTTTTCGCCACCAGAAACTTTAATTCCACCCTCACCAATTGTTGTGTTTAAACCGTCTTCGGCACGATGTAATAGTGTCTCGCAACTGGCTCTTTTTAAAGCATCGTATAAATCTTCATCAGTAGCAGATGGTCTCACAAATAGTAAATTCTCGCGAATTGTTCCCGAAAATAATTGAGCATCCTGAGTTACAAATCCCAATTGCTTTCTTAAATCTAATAAATCAATTTCGGTAGAATCAATATTGTTATAAAGTACTTTACCTTCCTGTGGCACATATAATCCGACTAATAGTTTTACCAAAGTTGTTTTTCCAGCTCCGGATGGTCCGACAAAAGCAACAGTTTCACCTTGCTTGATATCGAAATTTATATTCTCTACAGCTTTGAATTTGGCAGTTTTATGCTGGAAACTTACATTCGAAAAAAGTAACGAACGGATAGCACCAACGTGTTTTGGGTTTTTCGGACGGAATTCTTTTGGAGCGCTTAGTAAGGTTTTAAAGTTTTCCATAGAAACTTTGGTTTCGTTAAGTGCAATTATAAAATTACCTAATTCTTGTAAAGGTCCAAAGATGAAAAAAGTAAAAAATACCATAGTAAGTAAATCTCCCACGATGATTTTTTGTCCAAACAAGAAATAATACAGAGTAAAAACTACACAGGTTCTTAAAAAGTGAACCGTAGTACCTTGAATAAAACTTAAACTTCTTATAAAACGTATTTTTTCTAATTCCAGTTGCAGGATTTTAAACGTATTTAAATTCAAGCGTTTCTCTTCTTGATACGTTAACCCAAGACTTTTTACAAGTTCGATATTTCTTAAACTCTCGGTTGTAGAACCAGCCAATGCATTGGTTTGATTTACAATTTTGCGAGAAACAATTTTTATTTTCTTACCCAGATATGAACTTACTAAAGCAATAATTGGAGCAGTAATTAAAAATATTATCGAAATACGATAATCAATACGGGCAACGTAAACGATTACAAATATGAATCCTATAACAGTTTGAAAAATTAAAGAAATAGAAAGTGTAATTAGTTTTTCGGAGTCAGAACGCACTTTTGTCAATTTGCTTAATGTTTCACCACTACGTTGATCTTCGAATTCTGCAAAAGGCAAATCGAGAGATTTTTTAATACCATCAGTATACATTTGAGCGCCAGTTCGCTGGATGACTACATTGGTAAAATAATCCTGAAAATTTTTGGTAATTCTGGAAATCATGGCCGCACCAAGCGAAAGACCTAGCCAGAAAGCTACAGATTTAATAAATCCGATTTCATTTCCTTTGTATTTATACAATCCAACACCGCAATCCTGCATTAATTTACCGGTAATAACAGAGTCGGATAAACTGAAGCAAATGTTTATAGACGCCATAATTAAGGCTAAAAACAATAGCATTTTATGTTTGATTATATAGGAATATAGTAATTTCATATGTGAATTTTAATTAATTGCAGATGCAAAAGTAGTGAATAGATTGACTTTATAAATCTGATTTTAGTTATTAAAAAATCTATTTTTTTGAATAGATAAGCTTATCTTTTAGTTTTTTAAATGAAGTAGATTGGTTTAATTGGTTGTTTTTTAATAGAGTAAAGGCGTAATGATAAACAGAGATAATTGCAGGTAAAAGAGAGTTGTTTGTTGTATTATTAGTTTTGGTTTCTGTTATATTTGCAAAAAAAAACTTAAAATCTATAAATGAAAAAATTACTCTATTTATTTCTAACTTCTCTATTAACGCTAGCTTCTTGTTCATCTGATAATGATAATTCTTCTTCTGTTCCTTCAGAAGATACTTCGATCTTGCCAAAAACTACAACATCTATTTATTCTGAGGGAAATAGGTCAATCTCAACAAATACTTATGAAGGTAACAAGATTTTAAGTGTTACAAGTAAAGATAGGAGAGTAGATTTTATTTACGATGGTGATGTAATTGTAAAAGAAAATCAGTACAATACAGAGAATGGCAAAGATATAAAGGAAGTGGTGACTACTTATACTTATGCAAATGGAAAATTAGCTACGGTTTTGCATGCGTATAATTTTACGATTCATTCTTCGGAGGAAAAATTTGAATTAATTAAAGATATTTATACTTATAATGCAGATGGTAGTATCAATATAGAATCATATTACACTGATGTAAATGGAATAGAAGATAAAGATAGTTTTGGAGCCAAAGTTTTGACTTTTGAAAATGGAAATTTAACTAAAAGTGTGTCGATAAACAGGGAAATAGGAAAAGTAATTAGCTCTGAATTATATGAATATGACACTAAAAGTAATCCTAAAAAATATATTTTAGGGTTTAATTTACGGGTTTATGGTACTACAGCGAGTATTAATAATGTAGTTAAGAGAACTTTTTTTTCAACAGATAATTCTTCAATAGATTATAAAACTAGTTATGAATATAATGCTGATGGATTTCCTATTAAAGTAATTTCTTATAATTCAGATGGAACTGGAGCTGGTGTAATAGAATACACTTATTAACTAAAAACAAATGTTTAAAAAACCAAATACTTCTGTATTTGGTTTTTTTATTGGTGAAAATTGGTGAAATTCGTGTATAAATTAAAAAGATGCAATTCAGAACCCAAATACCGATATCACAAAGCAACAATCCAATTGATTATAATTCCAGAGTATTGTCTTTAGGTTCTTGTTTTGCAGTAAATATGGCGGAGAAGCTAGATTATTTTAAGTTTCAGAATAGTTGTAATCCGTTTGGGATTTTATTTCATCCTCTGGCAATTGAAAAACTAATAAGTTTTGCGGTTTTGCATAAGACATTTACCAAAGAAGATGTGTTTTTTCATAACGAGCGTTGGCACTGTTTTGATAGTCACTCGGATTTGAGTAATCCTAATAAAGAAGATTTAATCAATAATTTAAATGAGATTATTGAAAGATTATATAAACAATTAACCGATTCAACGCATGTTATAATTACCTATGGAACTTCGTGGGTTTATCGAAATATCGAAAGTAGAGAGCTTGTTGCAAATTGCCATAAAGTACCACAAAAGCAATTTACAAAAGAGCTTTTATCAGTTGATACAATCACCGAAAGTATAAAAAGAACCATAGATTTAATTGCTTCAATCAATCCAGCGGCAAAATTCATATTCACTATTTCTCCTGTTCGCCATATAAAAGATGGTTTTGTAGAAAATCAACTTAGTAAATCGCATTTGTTTACCGCAATCCATGCGACTTTTGACTTTCGACTTTCGACTTTGAGCTACTTCCCTTCCTATGAAATCATGATGGATGAACTTCGCGATTATCGTTTTTACGCCGAAGATATGCTACATCCCAACCAAATTGCTATCGATTATATTTGGGAACGATTCAGTGAAAATTATATCTCCAAAGATGGAATTACTACAATGCAAAAGATCTCAGAAATACAAAAGGGACTTTCGCATCGCAGTTTTAATCCAGATTCTGAACAACATCGTATTTTTTTATCAAAACTGGATAATAAAATAAAAACTATAGCAGAAAAATTGCCGCATATAAAGTTTTAAAGACGTTCTTTACTTGTGTTTTTAAGTAAAAATATGCTTACAATATTGTTTGATTCTAGAGTAAGTTTAGATAATTTTGTAAAATGTTGGGGTATATTTTTTACAATTTTGTAAATTGTATATACTTAGTTAAATTTAGTAACTAGATACCGATAATCTAAACCAGTTTTATTAGCCTCATTTTCTTTATATGAACAAGAAACGAATTTCTTTTCTTAAAAAAATACTACGTGTGCTACTTTGGTGCGTAGTAACAATAGTGGCATTATTGTTATTACTTATAATCTTAATTCAGGTTCCAGCAGTCCAAAATTTCGCAAAAGATAAAGCCATCACTTATTTACAAAAGAAGATAAGAACCAAAGTTTCTTTGGATCGGATAGCAATTAGTTTTCCTAAAGAAATTGTGTTGGAAGGATTTTATTTTGAAGATCAAAAGAAAGATACTTTGCTTAGCGGAAAAAGATTGGAGGTTGATATTGACTTATTTAAAATAATAAATAATGAAGTAGAAATAAACTCGATTTCTCTTGAAAATGCCACTGCAAATATTTCACGAAACAAAGATGGAGTTTTTAATTTTGATTATATAATAGCAGCATTTGCTTCCAAAGAATCTAAACCTGCGGATCCCAATAGTAAACCTTATAAAATATCGGTTGTAAAAATCAATTTGGATAAAATCAATTTTAACTTTAAAGATGATTTATCTAAGAATGATATTCGAGTTAAACTAGCTAATTTTCAAACAGAATTTAAAAAATTCGATTTGGATAAAATGGATTTTGATATTCCGAATATAGATCTAAAAGGATTGAAATTAGTTTTAAATCAGGATTTGGTAGAGAAAATCGCCGAAGTGTCTGTAAATGCCGTAGATACAGTGTCGAAAAGATCAGATTTTAATTTAAAACTGAATAAAATCAACTTGTCTAAAATTGATATTTCTTATGACAATAAAGATTCTAAACTAGCTTCAGGATTAGTTTTGGATAAATTACAATTGAAGGTTAATAAATTAGATTTAAACAAGCAAATGCTGGATTTTGATTCTTTTGAATTAAAAAACCTAAAAGGGAATTTGCAATTAGGGATAAAAGATAAGCAGCTTAAAACTCCCAATCTTGATACTACAGCTATAAAACAAGCAGGGTGGAAATTAAAACTTAAATCTGCCGATATACAAAACGTTGCTTTTAAATATGATGATATGCAATCGAAACCTGGTAAAAAAGGAGTCGATTATGGGCATCTTGATTTAGATAATTTTAATCTGAAAGCCGAAAAGATCTATTATGCGAATGATACAATTTTGGGAAGTATAAAATCATTTGCAGTAAATGAGAAAAGCGGACTTAAAATTCAGGAATTTAAAACAGATTTCTTTTACGGACCTAAAAATGCTTATTTAAACGATTTGTATTTAAAAACGCCACAAACTTTATTGCAAAAGAATATTAAAATTGGATATCCATCAATTGCAGCCGTTACAAAGAATATTGATAATCTAACTTTGGATGCCAATTTAAATCAGGCAAAAGTTGGATTTAAAGACATATTACTTTTCGTTCCTGATTTACAAAATACCAATCCTTTTAAGAGTAATCCTAATGCGGTTTTATCTATAAACGCAAGAGTGAATGGGAAAATAAAAGATTTGATAATTTCTCAGTTTGAAATCAGTGGAATCGGAACCACAAAAGTTTCGGTTTCGGGGAAAATTACAGGATTACCAGATGCACAAAAAGCGTATTATGATTTGGATATAAGAAACTTTGTGAGTTCATCCAAAGATGTAATTTCATTTGTACCAGCAGGAACAATTCCCAAAAACATTCAATTGCCTTCTCAATTTAATTTAAAAGGAAAATTTAAAGGTTCAGTTAGTAATTTCAAAACTAATCTGGCGCTAAATGGTAGCTTCGGAAATGCCAAAATCGATGCTTTATTTGATCAGCGAATTAAGAAATCCGAAAAATATGATGCTACAATTTCCTTCTCAGATTTTGATTTAGGTAAACTAATAAAAAATGATTCAATAGGAAGAATTACGCTTAAAGCAAAAGTACAAGGGAAAGGACTGGATCCCCAAACAGCACAGGCACATTTGGACGGAATTGTACAAAAAGCTGTATTTAATAAATATACATACCATGATTTAACTTTGAATGGAGAGATTGCAAAAGGTGCATTTTCGGTAAAATCTGGAATAAAAGACCCAAATTTAAATTTTGGACTAGTCGCCAATGGAAGATTTGATGATAAATATCCAGCGGTGAAACTAAAATTAAATCTTGATATTGCCGACCTCGAAAAATTAAATCTTCATGCGGGACCGATGAAACTTCGTGGTAATGTCGATGCTGATATTGCCAATAGTAATCCTGATTTTTTAAACGGAAAAGTTTTCATGTCGAATATTCAGGTTTTAAAAGAGGCGCAGCCAATTGTTTTAGATTCTATTAAAATTTTGGCTTTTGCAGATAATGAAAAAAATAATATCAAGATAATATCTCAGTTCCTGAAAGTCGAATTAGATGGTAAATATAAATTGACAACATTACCGGCAGCATTAAAGAAATCGCTATCTAAATATATGGATTTGCAAGTTCCTAAAACCAAAGGAGATTCAGATGAGCAGCGATTAACTTTTAATTTGTCTATAGATAGTGATCCATTACTTTTTCAGCTTGTTCCTGATCTTAAAGGATTGGAACCTATTAAAATTACAGGAAAATATAATAATGTGGTAGATTCTTTGGAGATAAAAGGAACTATTCCGAAGCTTATTTATGCAGGAAATACAATTTCTGATGGTAAGATAAATATAGAAGCAAAAGATACGGCATTAGAATATCAAGTTTCTGCGTCCCCGTTACAAAGCGGAGATTTTAAAATTCCTTATGTTGGAGTATCAGGTAAAATTGAGAATAATGTACTGGAGTATGCTTTGCAAGTAAAAGATAAAGAACAAAAAGAACAGTATTTCATTAAAGGAGAATTGCTTCATGAGAATAATAAAAACACAATAAAATTTGATTCTGATAATTTTGTATTGAATTACGATAAATGGAATTTAGATCCGGAAAACTGTGTTGAATTTGGAGATAAAAGACTTTATATTGATAAATTTTATTTAGAGAATTCAGGGAATCAACTAAAAGTTCAATCTCAAAATGAAGGAAAGAATGCGCCATTACAAGTTGATTTTGTGAATTTCAAGATTGAGACAATTTTGAATATGGTTAAAACAGACGAATTATTGATGCAAGGGTTGATTAATGGATCTGCTTTGGTCGAAAATGTCATGACGAAACCCACTTTTACCTCAGATTTAAAAATAGAAGATTTTGCTTTTAAAGGGGAGCCTATTGGGAATATTAGTATAAAAGTAGATAATAAAACGGATAATGTATTAGCAGCCAATGTTACACTAAGCGAGCAAGGGAATGATGTGAATCTTATCGGTAATTATAAAATAGATGATAGTACTTTTGATTTTGATATAAATCTTAATCATTTAAATATTAAAAGTATTCAAGGTTTTAGCATGGGTAATATTACTGATGGAGCTGGTTTCTTATCGGGTAAATTTAAAATTACAGGAAATACAAATGCACCGAAACTTAATGGAGAGTTAGATTTTAATGATACAGCTTTTAAGATTACAAAGTTTAATTCTATTTTTAAAATTGGCAACGAAAAAATCAAGTTTGAAGATGAAGCGATTGTCTTTGATAATTTCTCTGTTTACGATGAGAATAAGAATGAACTATTTGTAAATGGAAGTATCAATTCAAAAAATTTCAGAGATTTTGGTTTTGCTTTAACAGTAAAAGCAGATAAGTTTAGAGCGATTCATTCTACCGAAGTCGATAATGATTTATTTTATGGAGATTTATCATTAGATGCAAATTTAACTATTAAAGGAACGTTGAATAATCCTGTTGTTGGAGGAAATATCAAGATCAATGAGGATACTAAATTTACTGTTGTTATGCCGCAATCCGATCCTTCGATTGCCGATAGAGAAGGAATTGTAGAGTTTGTAAATGAGGATAATTTGCTAAAGACACAAACTGCAGCAATGGAAAGTAAATTAAATCAGTCTCGATTGATTGGTATGGATGTAAGTGTTGCTATTTCGATAGATAAAAAAGCAGAACTTACTTTGGTAATCGATAAAGGTAACGGAGATTACCTAAGATTATTAGGAGAAGCAGATCTTATTGGTGGAATTGATCCTTCGGGGAAAACTACACTTACAGGGAAATATGAGTTTAGCGAAGGGGCTTATGAGATGAGTTTTAATATGATAAAACGAAAATTTGATATTCAAAAAGGTAGTTATATTGTATGGAATGGAGAGCCGACAATGGCAAATTTAAATTTAACTGCAATTTATAAAGTAAATACGGCTCCGATAGATTTATTAGGGAATCAACTAGGTACTCAGTCTGCAACGGTTAGAAATACGTACAAACAAAAAATTCCATTTCAAGCTTTATTAAAGATGAACGGAGAACTTATGAAACCCGAAATTTCATTTGATATTGTTCTTCCAGATGGTAACTATGATGTCTCATCGGATATTGTAACAACATCTCAGGCAAAACTGGAGCAGTTAAGGCAAGATCCTGGAGAACTAAACAAACAAGTTTTTGCATTATTACTCTTAAACCGATTTGTGGGCGAGAATCCTTTTGCTAGCGAAAGTGGTGGTATGAGTGCCGAATCGATGGCAAGACAAAGTGTTAGTAAGATATTATCGGATCAATTAAATAATCTTGCGGGAGATTTAATAAGTGGTGTACAATTGGAATTTGATTTGCAATCGACAGAAGATTATACTTCGGGATCAAAAGAGAACAGAACCGATTTGAATGTAGGTCTTTCGAAAAAATTACTTGATGATAGATTAAAAGTTACAATAGGAAGTAGTTTTGGACTAGAAGGGCAAGAGCGCAACAATGAGCAGGATACTAATATTGCAGGGGATGTTGCTATAGATTATCAGCTTACAAAAGATGGGCGATATATGGTAAGAGCATATCGAAAAAATCAATATCAGGTTGCTGTAGAAGGTCAGGTTGTCGAAACAGGAGTTGCATTTATTATTACAATGAATTATAATAAATTCCGAGAACTGTTTCATCGTAGCCAGGAAGAAAAAGAACTCATTAAAAAAGAAAAAATACGTAAAGAAAAAATCGAGCAGAAAAAGAAAGACGAGAAAAAGCAAGAAGAATTAGATAATGAGCAAGAGCAAAAAACATAGAAATATGAAAATCAACTATCTTAAAAATTTTATAGTGCTCTCCTTGTTTTTTACTTTCGGATGTAGCAACACTAAATATCTGCCAAAAGGAGAATTATTATATACAGGAGGTTCGGTTAAAGTGGAGGATTCTATTCTTAAAAAGAAAGAAAGAAAAAATCTTGAGGCCGAACTAGAGGCGTTGTTACGTCCCAGACCTAACAAACAATTTTTAGGATTGCGTCCCAAATTATGGATATATAATGTAGCAGGAGTTCCTAAGAAAAATAAAGGAATCAGAAATTGGCTTAGAACCAAAGTCGGGGAAGCTCCAGTATTTTATAGTAAGGTAGATTTAGATTATAATTCGGCAGTATTAAGAAATGTTATCGAAAATAGAGGTTATTTTAAAGTAAAGGTTAGTGCCGATTCTACAGCAAAAGACAAGAGAGCAACTGCAGAATATACAGTTTTTACTAAGCGACAGTATAAAATAAAAAGTGTTACGTTTCCTGATGATTCTTCGGCTATAGCCAAAGAAATAGCCAAAACAAGTCGTAGATCATTATTAAAAGTAGGTAAACCCTACGATTTGGATGTTATAAAATCGGAGAGAGATCGTATTGACTCCCGATTAAAAGAAAAGGGATATTATTATTTTAATCCCGATTATATCTTGGCGCAGGTCGATAGTACCAAAGGAGATTATGAAGTAAGTATTAAATTAAAAATAAAAGACGAAACTCCGGCCAAAGCCAAAATTGCTTATACAATTAATGATATTGTCGTGTATCCTAATTTCTCAATTTTAAAAGACAGCGTTGTTTATAAAAAAGAAAATGTAGTAAAATATAAAGATTTTACGATAATCGATTCTACAAATACATTTAGACCAAGAGTATTTGATAGAGCTTTATATTTTAAAAAAGGGGATTTTTATAATCGGACACATCATAATCTTTCCCTGAATCGCTTTGTGAATTTAGGAACTTTCAATTTCGTTAAAAACGAATTTAAAGAATCAGATAGTGTTAAGAATGCTTTAGATGCTTATTATTATCTTACGTTGTTGCCTAAGAAATTTATACGAGTTGAGGTTTTAGGAAAAACAAATTCGGCTAGTTATACAGGTTCAGAGGTAAATGTGAATTGGAATAATCGAAACCTGCTTAGAGGTGCCGAGTTGTTTACGGTATCTATATTTGGAGGCGCCGATTTTCAAATTTCAGGTCAGAATAAAGGAAATAACATTTATAAAGTAGGAGGGGAAGCAAGCCTAACATGGCCAAGATTAATTACTCCATTTAATTTTCAAGGTTCCAGTGAATTTGTTCCCAAAACAAAAGCTACTTTGGGATATGAATATCAAAACCGAATTAACCTTTATGCGCTAAATTCTTTTAAAGGATCTTTTGGTTATATATGGAAAGAAAATATCCGTAAAGAACATCAATTGGATATTTTAGAAGTTAATTATGTGAGTCCAAATAACGTTACACCTTATTATAAGCAAGAAGCCCTGAGCGATCCATCATTATCCAAGGTACTGGAAAAGCAATTGATTTTTGGACCTACGTATTCGTATACTTATACCAATACAATGCAAAAAAGGAAAAAGAATACATTCTATTTTAATGGAGAACTGGATTTAGCAGGAAATATAACTGGTTTGGTTACTGGAGCCAATGCCAAAAAAATGGATACCATAAAGATATTCAATGTGCCTTTTAGTCAATATGTGAAGATAAAGACCGATTTTAGGCATTATTTAAAGCTAGGGAAAGAAAGTCAATTGGCAAGCCGACTTGTTCTTGGAGCGGGTATCGCATACGGGAATTCAACATCATTGCCTTCCATAAAGCAATTTGTAGTGGGTGGAACCAATAGTATTCGTGCCTTTAGAGCTCGATCCATTGGTCCGGGTACTTATAAAGATAGAGATACGACAACTACATTTTTGCCGGATCAATCGGGAGATTTAAAATTAGAATTTAGCACAGAATATAGAGCTAAACTTTTTAGTATCGTAAGAGGAGCATTGTTTATTGATGCTGGAAATATTTGGCTTTTAAATGCCGATCCAAATAAACCAGGGGCAGAAATCAGTAAAGACTTCTTGAAAGAAATTGCTGTTGGTGCCGGAGCAGGTTTGCGTTTTGATTTATCTTTTTTAGTGTTAAGAACCGATTTAGCATTCCCGTTAAGAATACCTTATTTGCCACAAGGGCAACGATGGGTAATAGATGATATTAATTTTGGAAGCGGTTCCTGGAGAAAGGATAATCTGGTACTTAATATTGCAATAGGATATCCTTTTTAGGTGTACTTAAAAGTAGTTTTTTATCATAAATGAATTAAAACAGCATCGTGCTATTAACATCTATACCTTTAAGTAATTGCACATTTGTTTTTAATAAATTTGATAAAAGCAATTTTTTTGATTTGTCCTTTTTACCGCTTATATCTCGAATGATTCTGTAAATATATCGTTTGGTGATATACTTAATTTTTCTGTGAGTTTTCATAATTAAGGGAGTTATAATTTGTTATCTAAAGTTACAAAAAATATTTTTTGAATCCATCAAGTTAAGCTAAGAAGTTTGTTGTCTTTAAGTTATTATATAATTATTAAAAATAATGAATTATATTTATCGTTGTTATATTTATTTAACGCTGTTAAAAAATTATAATTCAATTAACAATTGAGAATTTTAAGACTTAAAATTAATGGCTAATTTTGTAAAAAGATAAAATCCAATGAACAATAATATACCCATTTCTTTACTAGAATTAGCATTCATTACTCAGGATAGTAATGCTGCAGAAACTTTTGAAAAAACAAAAGAACTTGCACAACTGGCAGATAGTTTAGGTTATAATCGATTCTGGCTGGCCGAACATCATAATATGGCTCACGTAGCAAGTACAGCAACCGTTATTTTAATTGGATATGTTGCAAGTCAAACCCAAAATATTCGTGTGGGATCAGGAGGAATAATGCTTCCAAATCATTCGCCACTTATAATTGCAGAGCAATTTGGAACTTTGGCAACACTTTACCCTAATAGAATTGATTTGGGATTGGGGAGAGCACCAGGTACAGATTCTCTAACTGCGCAAGCTATTCGCGAAGATTTTTATGCGCAATCACAGCAATTTCCAAGAAATGTACAGGTAATTCATGATTATTTTTCACCAGATAATGCTTCCGCAAAAGTACGTGCTTTTCCTGCCGAAGGGACAGATGTGCCCGTTTGGATATTAGGCTCAAGTATGGATAGTGCCTCTCTTGCTGCTGCCAAAGGATTACCATATGCATTTGCTGGACATTTTGCACCAAGAATGATGTTACAGGCATTCGAGTTTTATCGGGAGAATTTTATTCCTTCAAAATATCTAAAAAGTCCAAAAACAATGGCATGCGTAAATGCTATTGGAGCAGATACTAATGAAGAGGCCGAAGTTTTATCGACTACTTTATATCAGATGTTTCTAGGTTTAATACGTAACAATAGGAAACCAATGCAACCACCACTGGCAACATTAGAAGGATTAATGAGTGAAGAAGAGAAGTTTCATGTAGATCAAATGACAGCTTGTACTTTTACAGGAAGTAAAGAGAAATTAGAAAAAGATTTAAAACAGTTCATAGATCATTCTCGTATAGATGAATTGATGATTACAAGTCCAATTTTTGATCATCAGGATAAGATGAAAAGTTTGAAAATTCTTAAAGAAGTTATAGATAACATAAATAAAGGGTAGTGATGTTTTCTAAAAAAATCACTAAATTGGCTTAATAATAGACATCACTAAAATAGAATTATGCTGAAAAGAGTTTTAATCGGAATCGTAATCATAGTCGGAATTGTTCTTGCATTTAGATATTGTGAATTCAAGAAAAATGATGCATCGACTTTGGATTACAATACCAATTTGATACAGCAACAAATTGTAAATGTTGGAAAACTAGTAGTTACCGAAGGTCATTTCTCTGAAGTAGTGACCTATAAAAACTCAAATAAGTATTTGCTAGACATGATTTCTTTCGAAAAGAAAGCATTAATTATAGTGAATGCAAATGTTACAGTTGCCTACGATTTGCATAAAATGAAATATGAAATTGACGAAAAAAATAAAGTCATAAAAATTATATCGATTCCAAAAGAAGAAATTACAATCAATCCCGATATTCAATATTATAATGTTGAGCAAAGTCAGTTAAATGCGTTTACAGGAGATGATTATAATAAAATAAACAAATCGGTAAAAGAGAGTTTGGCTAAGAAAATAGAGAAATCTTCGCTTAAAGCAAATGCACAAAACCGACTGATTAGCGAATTGTCTAAGATTCTAATCCTGACAAATACTATGGGTTGGAAACTACAATATGATGGTAAAACAATTCAAAACGAAACTGAGCTTAGTAACGATTTGAAGTTGTAAAAATCTAGGTGTAAAGGTTCAAAGTAGCAAAGGCACAAAGTTTTTCTCTCAATCTTGTCATGCTGAGCGGAGTCGAAGTACCGCAATCTTGTCTTTCCGAGGAACGAGGAATCTCCACAAGAAACTAACACAAAGTATTTCTCCGTTGTAGAGCTACTCGTGGAGATTCCTCGTTCCTCGGAAAGACAAGTTTATAAATAAAAGTCTCTTTTTAACACTTTTCCTTATCAAAAATTAAATCTAAACCTCCAGCAATTAAATGCGCAACTTTAGGTCTTTTTGATTTTAAGTTTTCAAGATGGGCCAATACTTCTTGTAGTAATTGAGGTTGATTACTGTTCTTTAAAAGTTCAGTAATTTCTACAGATAATAACCAATCATTAGTATGATTAGCTTTTATTTTCTCAAATACAGAAGTCAGTAATGTTTCGTGAGAATTGGTTTCTCTGATGGTTCTAACCTGTTGGTATAATTCTTCAAGCTCATCACGTTCTTTAGAATGTTTGGCTTTGATAGTTTTTGTCTTCGGAATAGAATCTATTAGATCAAAACTATTTACATCGGCTGGACCAGAAAATGCCGAAACTACTTTCTTGCCAATTGCCATGTCATAATTCCCCCATTCAGGTTTAAACAAAATAGTATTTCCGTGAGTTACGGTACAGTTTTTAAAACTGATTAAAATAATTTCGCCATGTAAATTTCTAGAACCGGTAATGATTTCTCCTTCTACAATAATACCACCTTCAAATTCTAGTTTGACATTTTCATTTTCGACAATTTTGTAAGCATACAAATCCATCGGACTCATGTCTTCAATAGCAAGATTAAAGCCTTTTAATTTTCCGATAGGACTACCAAAACCTTCAGGATGTGTTAGCGTTCCGTGACCAACTAATTCTTTTTCGCGGTAAGATAATGCTGTTTTTCCTGTTGTTTGTATATAAATAGGCTTTCCATCAGCTTCAATAACATTGGTAAAAACACCAGAAATTTGTAAACCTGTGCTTAGTTCTATTGTGCCTAAAGCATTCGAATTTATTAATTTCTCAATTCCCGAGATACCTCCTGTACGTAAAGCCATTTTATTAGCAAATTCTTCAAGAATAAGACTTAAATGGGCAAAAGTAGGCGTAACATATAGTTGAGGTTGCAATTTTGTAATATCAAAACTCTGGTTTGCAGCCGAGATATCGTAAGGGATTTTAATCACGTTATCCGTCATACACCAAGCGCTTTCTCCGATTGATGATAATAAACCAGCTCCATAAATTTTAGGATTTTCGATTGTGCCAATTAAGCCATATTCAACAGTCCACCAATGTAAGTTTCTTATTTGTGCCATTTCAGACAATTCGCCCATATTGTTTTGCAAATCTTCAACTGCTTTTTCGGCTTGATCGATATCGGCTTGTGGAGTTCCTTCGGCTTCTTTTAAAATCGAAAGCAATCTTATCGCTTCATACATTTGGTAATCTTTGTGCGAAGAAATGGCTTTGCAACCAATCTCACCAAAACGACGTAAGTATTCGGCATATTCAGGATTAGCAATAATAGGAGCGTGACCGGCACCTTCGTGAATAATATCGGGTGCGGGAGTATATTCAATATGTTCTAGCTGACGAATATCCGAAGCAATTACCAAGACATTGTAAGCTTGGAATTCCATAAATGCATTTGGCGGAATGAAACCGTCAACTGCTACAGCAGCCCAACCAATTTCGGTTAAAATTCGGTTCATGCCATACATACTTGGAATATTATTGATTTCGATTCCAGTTTTCTTTAATCCATCTAGATATGAATGGTGAGCAACTTTAGATAAATAGTCAACATTCTTACGCATTACATATCTCCAAACCGCTTGATTAATTGGCGTATAATCGCTATAATCTTGTGGTTTAATAAATTGCTTTAAGTGTTTAGGCAACCTGTCCAATAATGGATTTGTTTCAATAGTTGGGTTCATTTCGAAATCGTTGTAGTTCTTCTGCGAAATTACGAATTTATCAAGCTATTTTTAGCTTTATTAGTAATTTTTTGCATTATCATTTTGATAAGAAATTTGAAACTTACTTTAGTTTTTTAAATTCTTTGTCAAAATCAGAAATGATTTTTTGAGTTTTGTAAGGTTTTTTTTAGATCTTAGTTCAGGTTTATGAATTAATTTCATTTGTAAACTATAGATTACAACTATTTATAATTTCTTTTCTAAATTCCTAAAATATTCAATTTTGTAATTAAACATATAGGCCATATTAGCTGCACGAACTTTGGCTTCTTCAGCAACAATTCCTTTAAAAAGACTATCAACAGTTTCTGTGAAAATTTCCATCCATCTGTCAAAATGTGATTGATCAACAGGTAAATGTTTGTGTGGAGGAAATGGGCTTCCTGAATAAGTGTGTTGTTCTAATAAAATGGTTTGCCAGAATTTATACATTTTTTCCAGATGTTCCGGCCATCTTTTCTGAATCTTCTCATTGAAAATGACTCCAATGTAAGTGTCTTTCTGTACTTTATCGTAAAAGGTGTTTACTAATAATTTTATGTCTTCTATAGTAGTTATATCGTGAATTGCCATGTTTTTATATAAAAAAATTATATGCAAAAATACGATATAATATAGTGTTTAACCATTTTGACTAGTTAAATGAATCTAAAAATTTGTACGAATAAAGCTGTAATTCTGTTTTAAAGAGATTTAGCTGTTTGATGAGTAAATAGTTATTTCATTTGTATGTTTATGAAAGGTTTTAAAAGCTTATAATTAATGCTTTTTTGTTGTTTTAAGATGGGTTTTTGTAGTGTAAAGTTTATTATTTGATGTGTTTTTGTAATGCTTTTAAATTATTGTTTTGATTAAAATTAACATAATATTACATGATATTAATAAAAATAACAGAAATTTTTTAATTAATCCAAATTATTAAAAACCTACAAAAAATGAAAAAAATTACTAAAAAATTTAAAGAAGAAGGATGTAAAATAATAATGATGTTTTTCGTCGTTATTGTTTCGTTTATTTCAAAATTAGAAGCGCAGACCGTTACGCCGTGGATGACTACTGGTGATCAAACCAAATTATTACAACAACAGGGCAATGTAAGTTTTGGTACAAATTCGGGTTCAAACCCATCAACTGTAACTATTAATACAGGTACTACGTACCAAACGATGGACGGATTTGGTTACACTCTTACCGAAGGAAGCGCTGAGGTGATAACTGCAATGGCAGCGACTCAACAAAATGCATTGCTTAATGATTTATATAATCCTACTACAGGTTTAAATGCAAATGTAGTACGTATAAGTATTGGAGCTTCAGATTTAAGTAGTTCATCTTATAGTTATAATGAAACTGCGGGAGATGTAAATATGAATAATTTTAGTCTTGCAGGACCCGATGCTACTTATTTAATTCCGATTATAAAAAAGATATTGCTTATAAATCCTAATATAAAAATATTAGCAACTCCTTGGTCAGCACCACGCTGGATGAAAACTAATAACTCGTGGGTTGGCGGATCTTTGCAAACACAATATTATGCTGCTTATGCGAGATATTTTGTAAAATATTTTGATGCTATGAAGGCACAAGGAATAAACATATGGGGAATTACACCTCAAAACGAGCCGGAAAACCCAAACAATGAACCAAGTCTTTTAATGAATTCTACAGAGCAAAAGAATTTTATTAATTCTCAGCTTGGTCCACAAATGGCAGCAGCCGGATATGGTGGAATAAGAATTATAGCTTTTGATCATAATTGTGATAATACTGCCTATGCAATAGATGTTCTTAATAATAGCAGCTATGCCGAAGGTGCAGCATTTCATTTGTATGCAGGGAATATCTCGGCGATGTCTACGGTGAGAAATGCGACAAATAAAAATGTCTATTTTACAGAGCAATATACTGGACCAAACGGAAGTTTTTCGGGAGATTTTGGCTGGCATATGCAAAATGTTGTAGTTGGCGCTACAAATAATTGGGCAAAAACAGTTCTGGAGTGGAATGTGGCAAATAATCCGAGTTTAGGTCCACATACTCCAGGAGGTTGTACAACCTGTTTAGGAGCAGTGACGATAAATAATTCGACAAGTTACACACGTAATGTTGCTTATTATATTATTGGGCAAATATCAAAGTTTGTAAAACCTGGGGCATTTCGTGTTGCAACATCCAGCACAAATAGTACGATAGTTTCTTCAGGATTTCGTAATCCTGATGGTTCTGTGGCTCTTTTAGTTTACAATCAAGGTTCTACAAGTAATACAATCAAGATAGTTTCCGGATCATCTGCATTTAATTATACTGTTCCGGGATCATCTGCAGTGACATTTAATTGGTCATCTGGAGGAACACCGACGCCTGCATTTCCTGGATATTATAATATTATTTCTAGAAATAGTAATAAAGGACTAGATGTTGCCGATAATTCGACTATAAGTGGAAGCCGCATTCAGCAATATGATATTACAAATGGAGGAGGAAATAACCAACGTTGGAAATTTGTATCAGACGGGAGTGGAAATTATTACATCATCGTGAAATCAACTCAAATGTATCTGGCAACCGAAAATAACGGAACTGGTGACGGTGTAAAAGTGGTGCAAAGATCTTTGGTAAACTCAAATGAATTTAAATGGACAATTACCGATATTGGTTCAGGATATTATAGCATAATTAATGTGAATAGCGGGAAATCACTTGATGTCGAAAATGTTTCGACTGCCAATGGTGCTAATATTCAAGTATGGGCATATGGTTCAGGTTTAAACCAGCAATGGCAATTTGTTCAAGTAGAATCTACTGCTAAAAACATTGCCGAACAGCCACTTTTTGTAGAAGAGGGCGAGTCGGTTTTTGTCTACGCAAAAGGGAATTCGTTAAAAATAAACAGTACTTATTCTGGTCATGGAGAAGTACAAATATATTCGGTAACTGGACAGATTGTCTTGAAAAAAGAATATGATTTAGCAAGTACAAAAGAGGCACAAATAGATATTTCTAAATTGTCTAAAGGGATTTATATTGTAAAAATCAATGATGAAAAAGGAACACACTCCAAAAAAATCATTAAAGAATAGATTAGTTAAAATTGAGTTGGTTTTAAAAATGCTGTCTGAGAATCAGACAGCATTTTTTATTTTTACCCAATTAGTTGCGCGTATAAATCTTGATTTTCATTGAGATATTGAAATTCAAATCCTTTGGTAACCATATTGGTTTTAATATTCACGATGTCTTTTTTGTTTTTAAGTTCTAATCCAACTATAACTGAACCAACCTCTCGACTGTTTTTCTTGGCAAATTGAAAATAAGTGATATCATCATTGGGACCTAGAATGTCATTTACAAATTCTTTAAGCGCACCAGGACGTTGTGGAAACTGAATCATAAAGTAATGCATTAATCCTTCATAGAGTAGGGAACGTTCTTTTATTTCGGCAGTACGCTCAATATCATTATTACTTCCACTTACAACACAAACTACCGTTTTTCCTTTTATTTTGTCTTTATAAAAGTCTAATGCAGCAATGGTTAATGCTCCGGCAGGTTCTACAACCATCGCTTCTTCATTATACAAACGTAAAATCGTAGTACAAACTTTGCCTTCGGGAACAAGAATAATATCATCTAAGTTTTTACGGCAAATATCAAAAGTCATATCGCCAACTTGTTTTACCGCTGCGCCATCTACAAATTTATCAATGGTTTTTAATGGTGTGTTTTTACCATCAATAATAGCCGTTTTCATCGATGGAGCCCCTTTGGGTTCTACCCCAATAATTTTAGTTTCAGGACTCAAATGTTTAAAGACTTCTGAAAGTCCAGATGCAAGTCCGCCACCGCCAATAGGAACAAATACATAATCTATAGGTTCTTTGTAGAATTCCAGAATTTCTAATCCTACGGTTCCTTGACCTGCAATAACTTTTAAATCATCAAAGGGATGAATAAGGATTTTGTTACTTTTTTCAGCATCTTCAGTTGCAGAGGCATAAGCATCATCAAAAGTATCGCCAATAAGCACAATTTCTACAAATGATTTCCCGAATAATTGTACTTGTTTTACTTTTTGTTTCGGAGTTGTTTTCGGCATATAAATCTTGCCTTTTATTTGTAATAAATTACAAGAGTAGGCTACACCCTGAGCATGATTTCCTGCACTTGCACAAACAACGCCTTTTGCTTTTTCAGTAGTGTTTAACGATGAAATTTTATTATAAGCACCTCTAATTTTATATGAACGTACAATTTGTAAATCCTCTCTTTTTAATAAAATAGTCGATTTAAACTCGTCCGAGAGATTTAGGTTTTGTGTTAGTGGAGTAGCGGCAACTACTTTGCTTAGTTGTTCTTTGGCTGTAATTACTTCATTAAATAAATTCATTGTGTTTGTTTTTTGCTACGAATCTCACGAATTAGCACTAATTTGTATTGTTTAAAACGAAAATAATTCGTGGCTATTTTTTAATCATCCATTAAAATAAAAAAACCTCCCGATTTGGGAGGTTCTAATAAATTGTATTTTGTTTACTTATTTATATAACACCTCGCCATTATTGCAGAATTACAATAATGTTAATAGCGATAATAATGTTATTTAAGTTTGTCATTATTTATTATTTGAAAAAACAAATGTATTAATTATTTAATAAGAATAATAAAAAAGATTATTTTTTTGCAATTACAGGAGGATATTGTGCTAATATTTTAGTCACAAAATCAGTTACTATTTTATCTTTTTTATCTCCTCCTTGTTGGGTTAAGGATCCAACACCTTCACCTTGCCAAATCATTTCTTTTTTCTTAGCATCGATGAAATCAATGTATAAAGTTCCTTGAGTAGATGTTGTAACAGAAGTTTGGTTTCCCATCATTAAGTAAGGATTCCACCCATATCCCCATCCATAACCCCAACCAGCACTAAACTGGTTCACATTCACTTCTTCTCTGGCTTTTGTAAAAATGTTTATTAATAAATCTGGATTATCACTTTTGGCAAAACCTTTAGCAGCCATTTGCTCGTCGATAGCGCGTAAAATCCTTCTTTTATCCAAGTCAGAAATTTCTACTTTATCAATACCGGCTTTAAAATAGGCATATGTTTTATAACGATTAAAATCGACAGATTTATCATAATCTGAGTACACACTAACGGTACTACAAGAAGTTAGAAAAAGAAGGAATAGAATCGGTAAAATAAATAATTTTTTCATGTTTAATTAATTTAAAAGTTATATCGACTTTAATTTAGAATAATTTTTCGTCAACTATATTAGGGATGGTCACTTTCAATAAAGGTTGCGTGTTCATAGCTCTTTTTATTGCAAAAATTGCTTCATCATTACGTGCCCAACTTCTTCTTGAAATTCCATTGTTTACATCCCAGAAAAGCATTGATGCTAAACGTCTTGATGCCTCCTTAGATCCATCAAGAACCATACCAAAACCACCGTTTATAACCTCTCCCCAGCCTACGCCACCGCCATTATGTATAGATACCCAGGTTGCTCCTCTGAAGCTGTCACCAATGACATTTTGTATTGCCATATCGGCTGTATATCTTGATCCGTCATAAATGTTTGAAGTTTCTCTGTAAGGAGAATCTGTTCCCGAAACATCATGATGATCACGACCTAAAACGACTAGTCCAATTTCGCCTTTGGCAATAGCTTGATTAAAAGCTTCGGCAATTTTTATACGACCTTCGGCATCGGCATATAAAATACGTGCCTGAGATCCTACAACCAGTTTATTTTCTTGGGCACCTTTTATCCATTTGATATTATCCTGCATTTGTTGCTGAATTTCATCGGGTGCAGTTTTTGCCATTTCTTCTAAAACTTGAGAAGCAATAGTGTCTGTTTTTTGTAAATCTTCTGGTTTTCCAGAGGTACAAACCCATCTAAAAGGACCAAATCCGTAATCAAAACACATAGGACCCATGATATCCTGAACGTAACTAGGATATTTAAAATCGATATTGTTTTCGGCCATTACCTGAGCACCTGCACGAGAAGCTTCTAGTAAGAAAGCATTTCCGTAATCAAAGAAATAAGTTCCTTTGGCAGTGTGTTTATTTATAGCATCGGCATGACGACGAAGTGTTTCCTGTACTTTCTCTTTGAACAACTCAGGATTATTTGCCATCATTTCATTGGCAGCTTCAAAGGTAATTCCAACAGGATAATACCCACCAGCCCAAGGATTATGTAATGAAGTTTGATCAGAACCTAAATCAATCTTAATGTTTTCTTGATCGAATTTCTCCCAAACATCTACTATGTTTCCTAAATAAGCAATAGAAACCACTTCTTTGTTGGCTTTCGCCAAAGCAACTCTTTTTACCAATTCGTCAAGGTCTTCTACAATCTCATTGATCCAACCTTGTTCATGACGGATTTTTGTGATTTTAGGATTTACTTCGGCACAAACAGTGATACAACCTGCAATATTTCCAGCTTTAGGTTGAGCACCACTCATTCCGCCTAATCCAGAAGTAACAAATAAGTTCCCTTCAGGATTTAGTTTTATTTTTCTAAAACCATTTAATACCGTAATTGTCGTTCCGTGTACGATTCCTTGTGGTCCAATGTACATGTAACTTCCCGCAGTCATTTGCCCATATTGAGAAACCCCAAGCGCGTTCATTTTCTCCCAATCATCCGGTTTAGAATAATTCGGTATAACCATTCCGTTAGTTACAACTACACGTGGAGCTTCGGGATGCGAAGGGAATAAACCCATCGGGTGTCCAGAATACATGGTAAGCGTTTGTTCATTTGTCATTTCCGACAAATATTGCATTGTAAGCAAGTATTGCGCCCAGTTCTGGAAAACAGCTCCGTTACCACCATAAGTAATTAATTCGTGTGGGTGTTGCGCTACAGCATAATCCAGATTGTTCTGAATCATTAGCATAATCGCTTTTGCTTGCTCCGATTTTCCAGGATATTCGCTAATAGGTCTGGCATACATTCTGTAATCCGGACGAAAGCGGTACATATAAATACGTCCGTATTGTTCTAATTCTTCCGAAAATTCGGTTATTAATTCCGCATGGTGTTGTGGTTCAAAATAACGTAATGCATTTTTTAAGGCTAGTTTTTTTTCTTCAGCCGAAAGGATCGCTTTACGTTTTGGTGCGTGATTTATAGCCAAATCGTAGGTTGCCTTTGGAGGTAATATTGATGGAATTCCTTGTTGAATTTGTTCTTGGAAAGTCATTTTTTTTAGATTGTTAGATTATTGGATTTTTAGACTTCTTAGATTTCTACAAACTAAGTAATCTAAAGAATCCATTAATGGGATTTTTTAATTGTAATTTTTTAGACTTTCGAATAACCGAAATAGTCTAAAATTGAATAATCATTTTTCTAAATTAATAACTAGGGATACCGAATATCCGACCTATGATAGGATTTGTGGATTGTAATCCTATATTTTTGAGAGCAGATATCCATATTTCGTATTTAAAGATTCAAGAATTCGTTTAAAGATAATTATCTAATTTTCAAATTGGCACATTTTCTAATTGACTAGCAATCTATTTTCTTATTTCTCCTGTTTTTTTATCATATCCATAAGGACAGTGGCGACATCCACTTTTGCAACAATATCCTCTTTTTAGATGGTGTTTTTCGGTGAAACATTTGTATCCTTCGGGGGTATAATAAAAATCTTCGCCTTCAATTAATTTATTTTCCTTATTTTGTTCGTTCATAATTCTGAATCAGGCAAAATGCTATTTTTATGTTTAATTTTAAGTAAATTCAATTGATTATGATTTTCTTTGTATAGAAGTAATTTACTACTACAAATTTATAAATTTTACAGCGAATGTTTTTGATTATTGCTAAATATTTAATTCCGAAAGGATATCGAGGAATGGCTGTGTTTCCGTTTGTATTGGTAAAATATCCTTCGGACAAAAAGAATCAGGTTTTTGTTAATCATGAAAAAATACATTTACGCCAACAATTGGAGTTATTGATAGTGCCATTTTTTCTTTGGTATTTAATAGAATATGTGGTGCGTTTATTTCAATATAAAAATGCAAGTCTAGCCTACCAGAACATTAGTTTCGAAAGAGAAGCCTATCGAAATGAAACGAATATAGATTATCTGAAAAACAGACCATTCTTTCGATTTGTACAATATTTAAATTAAAAATAAATTAGATCTTGAATCAAAAAAACCATACCGTTTTTCCCAGTAATATTTCACTTACAATTAAAAGAGAAGATTTAATTCATCCTTTTATTTCAGGAAATAAGTACCGAAAGCTAAAATACAATTTACTTCAGGCGAAAGCCGAAAATCAAGAAACGTTACTCACATTTGGTGGGGCATTTTCCAATCATATTGCCGCTGTGGCTTATGCAGGAAAAGAAAGCGGATTTAAAACCATCGGGATTATCCGTGGCGATGAACTTATCGATAAAATCGAAGGGAATCCAACTTTAAAATTTGCTCAGGAAAACGGAATGCAATTGGAGTTTGTTTCCAGAGAGGACTATCGTCTTAAAAGCGAAAAAGACTTTTTGGATAATCTAAAACAAGAGTTTGGAGACTTTTATCTTGTACCCGAAGGAGGAACAAATGAATTAGCAGTTCGAGGTTGTGAGGAGATTTTAACGCCTGAAGATTCAGTGTTTGATTATGTATGTTGTGCAGTAGGAACTGGTGGAACAATTGCGGGAATTATTAATAGTGCTTTACCAAATCAAAAAGTTTTAGGGTTTCCAGCGTTAAAAGGGGACTTTTTAAAAGATGAAATTCGTATTTTTGCAAAGAATGAAAATTGGAAATTGATTACAGATTATCATTTTGGCGGTTATGGCAAAGTAAATTTGGAATTAATTACCTTTATTAATCAGTTTTTTGATGAAAATCAAGTGCCTTTAGACCCAATTTATACAGGAAAGATGGTTTTTGGCGTTATAGATTTAATAATGAAAAAATATTTTCCCGAAAATTCAAAAATTCTGTTGATTCATACAGGAGGATTGCAAGGAATAAAAGGAATGAATATGAAGCTGAGGAATAAAAATTTACCAATAATTAAAAGCGATGTTTAAAAAAACACTACTACTCTTAATAACAATAAGTCTAATAGGTTGTTCGGCTAGCAAACCAGCTATTGCAACAACCAAAAAGGCAGCTACTACCCAACAAAGACAAAGAGTAGCAATCCAGACGAAGAAAAAGCCAACTTATACCAAACCAACAGTAAATACTACGAGCGAAGTTATCGAGTCGACTTCCAAAACGGTTGTTACCAATACCTTAATTAGTGATTATATCTTGCAGTATAAAGATATTGCAATGGGTAATATGAAAAACTACGGGATTCCTGCAAGTATTATTTTGGCGCAAGGAATTTTAGAATCAGGAGCTGGAAAAGGAGATTTAGCTCTTTCGGCAAATAATCATTTTGGAATAAAATGTCATAAAGATTGGGTTGGAGAAAGTGTTCGTCATGATGATGATTCGGCCCAAGAATGTTTTAGAAAATATAAAGAACCATCGGAATCGTTTCGCGATCATGCTTTATTCCTAACAGGAAAAAGTCGATATGCTACCTTGTTTACTTACGAAAAAGGAGATTATAAAGCATGGGCAAAAGGATTAAGAGCAGCCGGATATGCTACAGATCCTAAATATCCCGAAAAGTTAATTAGTTATATTGAGCGTTATGAATTACACCAATACGATAACATAGCTATGGGTAAAGATTATGTAGTAATAGAAAAAACTACAACGGTCGTTGTGACAAAACCTAGTACAACAAATAATAATAATGCAGGTAATCTTCCTTTGTACGAAGTCCAAAAAGGAGATACATTGTATTCTATTTCAAAAAAATTCAACGTGCTTGTTGATGATTTAAGACAAAAAAATAATCTTGCTGATAACACTCTTTCCATCGGACAGAAGTTAATTGTGAAGTAGGATTCCAATAAAAATTCAAGTATTTTCGAAAGAAAAACAAATCCAAAAAAAAATATTTTTTAATGAGTTATAATAGATGAAGATTTAAACCTAATAGTGTAATCTAAAATCAGAACTCTAAAATTTAAAATTAATAATGATATATCAAAGAAGCAGTCAGCTTTTTGCTGAAGCAGAAAAAGTAATTCCGGGTGGTGTAAATTCGCCTGTAAGAGCATTTAAAGCAGTAGGAGGAACTCCAATTTTTGTAAAAAGCGCCAAAGGAGCTTATTTATATGATGAAGACGGAAACAAATTGATAGATTATATCAATTCATGGGGACCAATGGTTTTAGGCCATGCATACGCTCCAGTTGTTGATGCTGTAATTGAGAAAGCCAAATTAGGAACCTCTTTTGGGATGCCAACAGAATTGGAAACGCAAATCGCAGCTTTGGCAGTTTCGATGGTTCCAAATATAGATAAAATTCGTTTTGTAAACTCAGGAACTGAGGCTTGTATGAGCGCAATACGTTTGGCAAGAGGATTTACAAAGAGAGATAAAATTATAAAATTTGCAGGTTGTTACCACGGGCATTCCGATTCATTTTTGATTCAGGCTGGTAGTGGTGCTGTTACTTTTGGGAGTCCGAATAGTCCAGGAGTTACAGAAGGAACGGCAAAAGATACTTTGCTGGCAAAATACAATGATCTGGAAAATGTAGCGACATTAATTAACGCTAACAAAAACGAAATTGCAGCCATTATCATAGAACCTGTTGCGGGAAATATGGGTTGTATTCCGCCAAATAAAGGATTCTTAGAAGGCTTACGCGAATTATGCACAGAAAACGGAATACTATTGATCTTTGATGAGGTTATGACTGGATTTAGACTTGCACGTGGTGGAGTTCAGGAATTATTTAATATCAAGGCAGATATCGTAACATTTGGTAAAGTAATCGGTGGTGGTTTACCAGTAGGAGCATTTGCTGCTCGTGCAGAAATCATGAATTACTTAGCACCAATAGGACCAGTTTATCAAGCGGGAACATTATCAGGAAATCCGTTGGCAATGGCAGCAGGATTAGCAATGTTACAAGCGTTAGATAATGACCGTGCTATTTTTACTCGTTTGGACGAGAAAACGGCTTATCTAGAAGCTGGAATTGACAGAGTTCTTAAAGCTAATAATGTAGTTTTTACAATTAATAGAGTAGGATCGATGATTTCGGTACATTTTGATGCCGCTCCAGTAACAGATTTTAAAAGTGCTGCGAATGGAGATAACGAAACGTTCAAGAAATTCTTCCACGGATTGTTAAATGAAGGAATATATATTGCTCCTTCGGCATACGAAACATGGTTTATCACAGATGCATTAACATACGAAGATTTAGACTTTACAATTCAGGCAATTGATAAAGTTTCTAAAACTTTCTAGATTAAATAAATTTTACCATTAAGAAATTAAGCCTGTTATGGCTTAAAAAAAACTTCCAGTTTTGAACGCTGGAAGTTTTTTTATGTATTTTATTGGTTGCTTTTTTTGTCTTTCATTTTTTCTTTAAACTTGTCTTTGTTCTCTTCTTGTATTGCAGTCCATTTTTTGTACTGGTCGGCATTTAGGATAGATTTCATTTGAGCATCGTTTGCTGCTTTTTCATCCATCATTTCTTTTTTAAGAGCAGCTTTTTCTTCGGCAGTTGGTTTTGCATTACTGTCTTTTCTAGCTTTTCTGGCTTCCATGTACTTTTCAGCTTTAGCACTTCTGTCGGCTAATAATTTCCCAACTTGGGTTTGCTGTGTAGCAGTTAGATTTAGCTCAGTTGTTAATTTTTTTAAATGTTTTTCATTTCGTTGTTCAGGAGTCAGTCTTTCTCTTTGAGGTTTAGAGGTTGTTGTAGTAGCGTCTTGAGCAAAGCTTACCATTCCTACGAATAATAAAGCAGCGATAAATAATTTTTTCATAATTGTTTAATTTTAAATGGTTATTGTTAATGTTAGACATTGATAAAATCAATAGGTTTAATGTGCTTTTTTTAATTATAATTTATTTAACAGATGATAAAATAGATTTTGTTTCTTAAATTCGCAACGTGAAAAAAATGGTCTTCATATTGATTCTTGCTATTTTTCTAAAACCAGTATTCCCGGTTATAGAATATATAGTCAATTATGATTACATTTCGACAGTCCTTTGTGAGAACAAAGCAAAGCCGATTATGCATTGTAATGGAAAGTGTCATTTGATGAAGGAATTGGCCAAAGCTGCCGATGCCGAGAAGCCATCTTCATCTGATAAAAAAAATACCTTTCTGGATAAAGTCGATTTAATGGTTGAGCCAACTATTGTGTTTACACTACAATTTTACCCAAACAATAATAAATTACAAATCAATGCGGCTTACGCTAATTTGTATTCGCATCTTAATGCCGATTTGTTTTTTCACCCGCCTGCGAGTATTTCTTAAATTTTTAATTAAAACACTTTTGTGTCTGCTATTTCATTTGACTCTCGTCATTTGAGGTAAGCGTATGCATATACTATTTTAAAAAAACTTATTAAAGATAAAGAATATAACTCAAAAATGAAAAAAATATTATATAAAGTAGTAGCTATTTTAGTTCTAACTGCTACAATTTCAGCATGTTCAAGCGATAATGACGATCAGGCTTCAGGATCAGGGAAAATTACATTAGAATTTGACAATGCTTTTGGATCAAACGATTTAATACTGCAAACACAAGGAAATAAAACATCGAACAATGAGATTCTAAAAATTACTACAGTTAAATACATCGTTAGTAATGTAGTGCTTACAAAGGCGGACGGAACGATATTTACGTATCCAAAAGAAAAAAGCTATTTTATTGCCGATGAATCAACTAAGGCGGGACAAGACTTTGAGCTTTCGGATATTCCTGCGGGAGATTACGTAAAAGTAAAATTCGGAATCGGAGTAGATAAGGCACAATGGCAATTGGGGGCAACCGGACAAGGAGATTTTCTGGCACAAGCACAAGCAGCTGGGATGTTGTGGAACTGGACTGCAGGATATAAATTCTTTGCTCTTGAGGGCAATTTTACTTCACCAACCGTTACAACAGCGGTTCCGTTTATGATTCACACAGGGCAAACTGGGACCGATTATAACTATACCGAAGTAACACTTGATTTCCCTACAAAAGCTTTGGTGAGAACCAATATTAACCCAGATGTACATATCATTACCGATTTGTCTAAGATTCTTGACGGACCTAATAAAATCAAACTTACAGACTACAACACTAGCGGAATGGGTGCGATGATTATGGGTGGAGCTGCTTTGCCTTTAATTACTGCCAACGTAGCAACAATGTTTAGAGTAGATCACGTACACAACGATTAATTTCATTTTTAGGAGCACAAAAGTTATTTTTCATAAGTAACTCTCGTCCCGCTTTTTGCTTTATCTTTTTTATTTTGAAAAAAAATAAAAAAGGATACCGCTGCAATCGGGGCTAAGAATGAGCTTTTGTGCTTCTTTTAAAATTTAGAAACCATGAGGATAAAATATTTTCTTTGGGTTCTGATTCCGTTATTATATAGTTGTAGTGATCAGGATGATGAATATATAAATGTGCCTTTAGATTTTAAAGTGCCATCAAATTTTCCGGCTTTGGTTTATGATATTACTTTAAACCCGCCAACAGAAAAAGGGTTTGAACTCGGTAGAAAATTATTCTACGACGGGCGTTTAGCATCCGATGGGATTGTTTCCTGCGGATTTTGCCACATTCAGGAAAATGCATTTACACACCACGGACACACAGTGAGTCACGGTGTTGGTGATGCCTTGGGGACAAGAAATGCACCGCCAATCCAGAACCTGGCGTACCAAACTACTTTTATGTACGATGGTGTAACCAACCATTTGGATCTACAGCCAATAATTCCGTTAACGAGTGATATCGAAATGAATGGTAATCTAAATGCTATTCTTGAAATGATGCGAGGTGATAAAACGTACCGAACATTATTCGGACAGGCTTTTACCGATGGTGCTATAACTACCGAGAATATGCTAAAAGCACTTTCGCAATTTATGGTAATGGCAACCTCATCCAACTCTCGTTTTGATAAATACCGTCGTCAGGAATCAGGTGGAACCCTTACAACCGATGAATTGGCAGGATACGCCTTGTTTAATTCCAAATGTGCTTCGTGCCATGCAACCGATTTAATGACCGACGATTCGTTTAGGAATAATGGTCTTGCCGTAAATCCTAAAGTAAACGATGTGGGACGCTATAAAGTAACCGAATTGGCTAGTGATTATTATAAGTTTAAAGTACAAAGTTTGCGAAATGTAGAAGTTTCGGCTCCCTATATGCATGACGGAAGATTTGGAACACTGGAAGCTGTTCTCGATCATTATGCTAGCGGAATAGAAGCATCGGCAACACTAGATCCAATCCTGAGACAAAATGGAAAATTCGGAATAGAACTTTCGGAAACGGATAAAAAACAAATAATCGCATTCTTGAAAACACTAACCGATCATCAATTTTTGACTGACAAGCGATTCTCGGAGTTTTAGGTTTTCTACAAAGTTTTTGAAACCTTGTAGGTATGATAATTAATGTGAAGATACTTAAGAGTTTTTTAAAAATATGAGTGATTGGAATAGTTTAAGTTGTATTAATGAAGGTAGTTTATGTAAATACTCTTCTCATTTTTGAATTGACTCCAGCTAAAGCAGGAGGGGCAATTCAAGACTTTAAAACTTAACGATTATGGTTATGTTTTGCTAACCTTTTGGATATGATAATCAATATGGAAATACCTAACAGGTTTTTAAAACCTGTTAGGATAGGAATAAATAATATAATGAAAATAGGAGTCTTAGCCCCGATTGTAGTGCAAAGCCTTTTTGAGAAAAGCCCTTATTTTTCTTGGGTTTACAAAGTGACCAGCGGAAACTGTGTAAACGTATAGAAAAAAGGGATTTTAAGAAAAGCTTGTAGCGGAAAGCGGGAATAGCTCCTAAAAAAAATAATACAATGAAAAAAATAATAGTTTTAAGTTTGGTTTTAGTTTGTAATCTAACTTTTGGTATAACAGTAAAAGATAGTATTTCGAGCTTTACTTTCCAGCGCATGGCAATGATGGAAGATTTTGATTGCGATGCTTGCGGTTGTTCGGCAAGTGGTGGAAGCATGGGTTTTAGCTCGATGTTAAATACCAATTTTGTTGGTGTGCGTTACTTTCACCAAAGTTATACAAGTCGCGATGGGATTTTTGCCAACTCACCCTGGATAGATGAGAATTTTAATACGGTTCAGGCTTGGGCACGTATTCCAGTTAGCAAGAGAATCCAGATTTCGGCATTGGTTCCGTATCATTTTCATAATCGTACATTGGAAACTGGAACCGAGAGTATTTCGGGATTGGGAGATATTTCGGTAATGGGACTTTATACCATCTTTGAAACTCAAAAAGACAGTGCTGTTTTTACACATAAAATAGAACTTGGCGGAGGTGTAAAAATGCCTACAGGAAAGTTTAACGAAGCCAATAATCTAGGGACAGTTAATAAAAGTTTTCAATTAGGTACAGGAAGTTGGGATTATTTATTGGTTTCGGAATATGTAATTAAAAGAAAGAATTTAGGACTAAATACAATGCTGAATTACGTTATTAAAACCGAAAATGATCAGAAATATCAATATGGAAATCAGTTTAATTATGCGGGAACGTTCTTTTATTTGTTCGATTTACCATCAGTACAACTAGTTCCGCAATTGGGTTTTGCAGGGGAAGTTTATGCTACAAATAAGCAACATGGATTGGACTTGCCAAATACTGCGGGAGATATCCTTTTTGGTAAATTTGGCCTCGAGGTTGGGAAAGATAAATTCTCTGTTGGTGTAAATGCAATGCTTCCTATAAACCAGAATTTATCTAGGGGAGCAATGGAAGCTAATTACCGCTGGAGTGTAAATCTTAATTATACTTTGTAAATTAAGATTAAGAATGTTTCTTGGAGACTTCTATGTTAATGAACTAACAGTTTGTTGATATAGAAGTTTTTTTATGTGTGATAGTAAACGAAAATTTTATGTTGTCTTGATGGTTTTGTATAAATAGGTTTTTAAATTTGTGTAGATATCGAAAAATTAAAATAGATAGTATTAAGAGATAAAATGGAGTTCAATAAGAAAAATAAAAACCGCGTTCTTAAAGCCGTAAATGGCGAGATGTCTTATAAGAAATTAACTGCTCCAGAGTTGCATCAGTTTGTGCAACATTGGAATTATGATGACGGAATCGAACCTTTTAATTGGATTGTTAAGCAAAAGTTTTGCGACAAAGGAACGGCTCTGTGTTTATATTGGTTACTACAGCCTGATTATTTTTGCAAGTTTAAAAATGAAGATGAAATAAAAGAGGATATAAGCTATGAGAGTTATAAACTGCTAAAAGAAATCGAGGAGAAATATTGTACTGGTTTTTATGAAGATGAAAAATTTTCTTTTAACCCAAAAGAGGAATTTGTTGACGAAAAATCTAATACAAAATGTATTCCTAAGGAAATGCTTGAGGAATCAGGAGGAATTGTTTTTGAGCGCCAGGATATTGAATTTGCTTTTTTAAGAATGCCGAATGAAAAGGAATTAAAAACAATCGATACTAAGATAAAAGACGCAATAAAAATTATTCATATTTCAAATCCAGACTTTGTTTATGATCAAGCCGATGCTGCAATACAAGCAATAATAGAAAGTGTTGAATATTGGAAAGGAAAGGAATTAGGGAAGGTGAAAATTAATAATCTATCTTATTTATGGATGGATTGCATTTATAAAAAATACGATTGGGATTGGATAATCTGGGATTGGGAAACAGGGAATAATATAGGTATAACCAACTCAACAAAAGAACTAACTTGTCTTGCCGATACGATTATAAGACACACAATAGATGGGTTTCAGCCAGGTTCAATAATTTCTAATTTATATAAAGATTTGGCTGGAGTAAATAATTTTCATGATTTAAAAAGAGATCCATACAGTGGTATTGGTTTACTTTTTAGTACAGATCATTTGAAATTTAGAGAACAAAATAATTGAGGGTTATATGGATTTAAGATTGTAATAAAAAGTTAACCATATAAGTAATGTAAGTCCATTTAAGTTTAGGCTGATTAAGTCGCACTTATATTTACTTAAATTAATTATATGGTTAAAATAATTTCACTTTTAATAATGTCTAACATAATTGGAAATGCTTAATTTTACAGTCCAATTTTAATAAAATATAATATGCTTAAGAATAAAAATTTGTGGTTTGTAGTTTTGGTTTCTTTCATTTTTAACTTTGGTTTTGCCCAGGAAAATGAATACTTATTAAAGTTTAAAACTTCTAAAGAATTACAGCAGTTTTTAAATTATTCTAAAAAGACAATTCCGTTGGTAAGCGCGCACCGTGGTGGACCAACAAAAGGGTTTCCTGAGAATTGTACACCAACATTTGCCAATTCGATAAAATATAATCCTACGATTGTAGAGACAGATATTGCATTGAGTAAAGATTCGATTCTGGTAATGATGCATGATAACACATTGGACAGAACGACTACAGGAACAGGAGTAATCGAAGGATATACCTATAAAGAATTACAACAATTTTTCTTAAAAGATACCGAGGGGAAAGTCACGCCTTATAAAATCGAAACTCTAGACCAACTTTTACAATGGGGGAAAGATAAAGTAATTTATAATCTGGATATTAAAAAAGGAGTACCAGCGCAAATGATTATTGATGCAGTAAGAAGAAATAAAGCAGAAGCTTATTCGGTAATTATTACCTATACTGCAACTCAGGCTGCTGAGATTGCTAAACTGGCGCCAGATTTAATGATTTCGGTTTCGGCAAGAGGAAAAGAAGATGTGGAACGTATGGAGAAATTAGGTGTAAAAGCCAATAAAATGATTGCTTTTGTAGGTACTTCTGAACCAAAACCAGAAGTGTATGAATATTTACACAGTCGAAAAATTTCTTGTATTCTAGGGACTATGGGGAATCTTGATAAAAGTGCTGCTGCTAAAGGTGATGAACTATATTATAAACTAGTTGAGAATGGTGCCAATGTACTTTCTTCTGATCGTAATGTAGAAGCTGGGAAGCAGTTATTAAAATATGCAACCGATAAAAAATTAAAGTCCAAACATATCGTGATTCAGAAAATAAAATAAAAAAAAGAGCTTCATTTGAAGCTCTTTTTTTTGGCTCATAAATTTACTTTGCGATTAATTGTTTAATTTTAAGGGATAAACAAGTAAGTGTTCGGAGGTTCTAATTTTAAAGAAGCAAGATATGTATTTAGATAGAGTAGCAGGTATGAATAAGATAACGTTTTTCTCGGCTCAGCCTTATGATAAAACTTTCTTTAACAGACATAATTGTGAGTTTGGATTTGATTTGGAATTTTTCGAAACACAACTAAATAAGCATACCGTAAGTTTAATTCAGGATTCAAATATTATCTGTGTTTTTGTAAATGATATCGTAGATGAAATTGTGATAAAGCAATTAGCAGAAAAAAGCGTGAAGATTATCGCTTTACGTTGCGCGGGGTTTAATAATGTAAATCTGGAAGCTGCAAAGAAATACGGAATTCATGTATGTCGTGTTCCCGCTTATTCACCCGAAGCTGTTGCCGAACATGCAATGGCAATGATCTTGACACTGAATCGTAAAACTCATAAAGCGTATAATAGGGTTCGTGAACAGAATTTCTCCCTGAATGGATTATTAGGATTTGATTTGCATGGTAAAACAATTGGTATAATTGGAACGGGGAACATTGGGAAGGCGTTTTCCAAAATAGGAAAAGGTTTTGGCTGTAGAATTCTTGCTTATGATATAGTGAAAAATCCCGAAATGGAAAAAGACGGAGTTGTTTTTCCCGATTTAGATACTGTTTTTAAAGAAAGTGATATCATTTCGTTGCATTGTCCTTTAAACGAAAAAACAAAGCACATTATAAATAAAAACTCACTAACTCTAATGAAAAAGAGTGTTATGATTATTAATACAAGCCGTGGCGGATTAATAGAAACAACAAGTGTTATTGAAGCGCTTAAAGATGGTAAAGTCGGCTATTTAGGTATTGATGTGTATGAACAGGAAGAAAAATTGTTTTTCAGAGATCTTTCCGAAGACATTATAAAAGACGATGTAATCCAGCGATTAATGAGTTTTCCTAATGTATTGGTAACAGCGCATCAGGCTTTCTTTACGAGTGAAGCGCTAACACAAATTGTACTTGTAACTTATAATAATATTAAAGAATTACTGATAAGAAAAGATATCGAAAATAAATTGGCTTTGCTGGTTTAGTAACAAAAAAGAGCTTCATAATTGGAGGGCACTGAAAAAGTACTTCGAATGAGTAAAATGGAAATAATCAAAAAAGGTCGAAAACACTATGTTTTCGACCTTTTTTAATTATTATAAAGCCTTTTTAGTCGCAGAAAATCAAATTTGACTAAAAAAGAATTTAAAAAAAATCAAAGCCTTATTTAATAGCTTTTTTTGAGGTTTTTCAGAAAGGGGGACTTTTTCAGTGCCCTCCAATTATGAAGCTCTTTTTTTATTGTTTAATTAGAATTTTATCTAACATTTTTGGATTCTGACAGTTATCCCAAAATGCAATTACAATTAGTTTATTTTTAGTTGTCTTGTGTAAAATGTTATAATGACCCAAAGGCGAAGTCCTTATATCGATAAAATTAGTGGCAATATAAACTTCAGGATTGTTAACTAGAAACTTAACTCTTTGAGAAATCTCAAGGATAAATTTTTTTGAGTAAGTTGTTGATTTATTTCGTTTTGTTCAATAGCTTAATGTTTTTCTTCTTTGAAGTACAGCAGAGTGAGTCCAGACTATTGTTTTGTTAGCTATTCCAAATCCTCCTTGTCCAAATCTTCTTGCGAAATAAGTCTACCGTATTTTATATCTTCTTCACTTTTCTCTATGGAAGTAATTTCTTGTATGCTTAATTGATAAAATTCTAATCTTGGTTTATTATGCTTTTTTAAATTATCCATTAAAATAAGGTTTAATCAAGTTGTAGTTATGAATTTAGTCTTGGTATTGTTTTATTAATTTTTTCTTGTTCTTCCTTTATTTCTTTTCTCATTTGAGTTTTGAGTTGATTAAATGATAAATGATACTTTTCAGAAAAATCTTTTATTTCAGAATTGTGTTTTTCCATTTCTTCCAAAGTTAATGTCGTAAATTTAGGAAGAAAGTCATTTGTAAACTTTTTAAAAATTGAATTATAATTGTTTTTTACATTCTCAATTAATTCATATACTTCATCAGATGAATTTAATATTGAAGGTTGAATCTCTATATTTAATAAATGATATAAATCATTATATTTTTTTGATATGGAACTAAAATTTTCTTGAAATTTTTCATAAAATAATTCAAGTTCGCTAGTAGATTCAAGTTCATTGTTATATGACTTGTTTTTTTCAGAATTAAATTCAAAAACAGTAAGTAAAAAATCTTCAAAAATGAGATCATGTGTTTCTTTTGAATATTTGCTTATTATTTTTAGTAGATTCTCATACCCATTATGTTTTTGAGTATAAATAAATTCTGCTCTTTTATATTCAAGATCAATTTGTTTAAATTCTCTAATGTGTTTTAAATCAGCTTCTATCTCTCTTATTTTTTTGTAGCTAGCTAAATAGATTGCTGAAAAAGATCCAAGAAATGCTAATATTACGGGGATATATTTATAAAATAAATTCAAACTCAGACATAAAGTATATTTTAAAAGTTAGTCATTTTTAGACAAATATAGAACAAAAAAAATCTGCCCCGAAGAGCAGATTTGTGTATTATAAGTATGAAAAGTGGTTACCCAACCAATTCCACAAATTTGAATTCGCCTTCAACAGCAACTTTTGTCAAACCGTGTTTAGATAAGTTTTTCATAGACGCATCCCATTTTTTACCACTTAAATTAGCAGTAATTTTTAATTGCTGAAGATCCATTTTATTTTCATTTCCTTTCAATAAATCCAAGATAAATTTCTCTTCATCAGATAATTCAATAGTTTGTTTTTTCTCAGGACGCATTTGTGGGAACAATAATACTTCTTGTATAGATGCATTGTTTGTTAAGTACATAATCAAACGATCCATTCCGATACCCATTCCAGATGTTGGAGGCATACCATATTCCAGCGCTCTTAAGAAATCTTCGTCGATAATACCATTTGCTTCATCATCTCCTTTTTCAGACAAACGCATTTGATCTTCAAAACGCTCACGTTGGTCAATTGGGTCATTTAATTCAGAATAAGCATTTGCTATTTCTTTACCACAAACCATTAACTCAAAACGTTCAGTAAGTTCAGGATTATCACGGTGCTCTTTACATAAAGGTGACATTTCTTTAGGGTAATCTGTGATGAAAGTTGGCTGAATGTAATTTCCTTCGCATTTTGCTCCAAAAATTTCATCAATCAGTTTTCCTTTCCCCATTGTTTTATCTACCTCAATTCCCATTCCTCTTGCAGCATCAAACAACTCTTCTTCCGTTTTTCCAGAAATATCAAAACCAGTAAAATATTTGATAGAATCTGTCATAGTAACACGAGCATAAGGCGCTTTAAAGTTAATTTGGTGTTCGCCAAAAGTAACTTCGCTAGTTCCGTTTACTGCAATAGCACAATGCTCAAGTAAACCTTCAGCAAATTCCATCATCCAGTTGTAGTCTTTATAGGCTACATATATTTCCATTGCGGTAAATTCAGGATTATGTGTTCTGTCCATACCTTCATTTCTGAAGTTTTTAGAGAATTCATAAACACCTTCAAAACCACCAACAATTAATCTTTTTAAATACAATTCGTTTGCAATACGCATGTAAAGCGGAATATCAAGCGAATTATGATGTGTGATAAAAGGTCTTGCCGAAGCACCACCTGCAATTGATTGTAAAATTGGAGTTTCAACTTCAAGATAACCTGCATCATTAAAATAGTTACGCATAGCGGTAAACAATTTCGTACGCTTAATAAAGGTTTCTTTAACTTGTTGATTAACCGTTAAATCTACATAACGCATTCTGTAACGTAATTCAGCATCATTAAATGCATCGTGTACATTTCCGTCTTCGTCAACTTTAGGTAAAGGTAACGGACGCAATGTTTTACTCAAGAAAGTAAATCCATCTACACGTACACATTGTGCACCAACTTTTGTAGTAAACAATTCCCCTTCGATACCAATAAAATCACCTAAATCAGTTAATTTTTTAAATACAGTATTGTATAAAGTTTTATCATCTCCTTCACACAAAACATCACGATTCACGTATAATTGCAAACGTCCTTCGCTATCTTGCAATTCAGCAAAACAAGCTTTTCCCTGATCACGAACACTCATCAAACGTCCCGCAACAATAACCTTCTTACCTTCTTCAAAAGACTCCTTAATTTGCTTAGAAGTATGATTTACAGGAAAAAGATTCGCTGGATAAGGATTGATTCCTAAGTTGCGTAAGTTTTGAAGTTTCTCTCTTCGGATAATTTCTTGTTCTGATAATGCCATTTTGCGCTTTTTTTATAAGAGTGCAAAGATAAAGAAAAGAATGTAGATTTTAGAATGCAGGTTTTAGATTTTTTGTAGCAGCAATTTATTGTATTTCAATTCTCTTCTCTTAGGAACAAAGGAACAGAGGGACAAAGAAACAAAGACTCGGGTTGTGTGTAAAACATGCGTCGTCTCTAGAAGTAATTGGTTTAATAACGAGTAATCCTTCGACTCCGCCTCAGGAGGACAACGTGTGTATGATTAAATCAGCTGAAATCTTTCAAATCAGCGTGAAATAAAAACTTTGTGATTCTTTGTGGCTTTCTTTGTGAAACTTTGCGAGATAACTTTTTCTTACAAAACTTGTTTACATTAGCATTTTAAATTCTAAGCCTTTTAAATGAAAAATTATTTCTCCTTCCTTTTACTCGCAATATTTTTTACAAGCTGTCAAGTTACCGAAACAATACATTTAAACGAAGACGGTAGCGGAACTATCGAAACAATACAGTTTAGAGACGAACATAGTTATATGCTTTTGATGGGAGAAAAATATTCCAAAGAAGAAAAGTTTCAAGATACCACCTATGTTTTTCGAGATTTTATTACAAAATATAACGAAACGTTTTTAAAATATACACGACCAGAACAGCAGTTGTTCCAGAAATATGCCAATGCAAAAGTGAATGCAAGAATGAGTTCTTTTGATAAGGAATTTAAAACTATTATTACATTTTCTTTTACCAAAATAGATGCTGTTCCTAACTTATATAATACCGAAGATTATGCAAATGATCTTGAAAACAATTATGCACTTACGGCAGAAAGTCATTTTTTTGATATAAAATATAGTTTTGATGGAGCTATTTTTAAAAGAGCGGTAAAGGTTATTAATGAAGCTGAAATTGAGAAGAATAAAAGACAAATGGATCATTTTAAATCTAAATTCAACATCCTGAATTTCACGCAAACTTATACGCTCAAATATAATTTTCCTCGTAAGATAAAGTTGGTTTCTAATTCAGCAGCAATTCTTAGCTCAGACAAGAAATCAGTAACACTTACATTCCTGCTTTCTGATTGTTTAATGAATCCTGAAAGTACAAATCTAGAAGTTGTTTTAGAATAGAAATCTTGATGCATAGGGACTTTACATCTTACTACCTTTGCAGCTATTTTTTTAAATAGACTTCGTATCTTTGAGAAAAAATATAATCTACACATGAAATTAATCAAATTCTTTAGTCTTTCCCTTTTAATAGCGACATTAACAAGTTGCACTTTTACAGAAAATATTGATGTTACAGATAATGGGTCTGGTAAATTTTCGTTAGATATGGATGGTTCTGCACTTATGGCAATGGCAGGGCAGCAACTAGGAAACGAGGTTGGTGATGCAACAAAAAGTATAGATTCTACTTTTGCATTCAAAGAAATGTTCAAGAACAAGAAAGATAGTATTGCAAAACTTTCTCCCGAAGCGAAAAAAGAATTAGAAAAACTAGAAAATTTTGTAGTTCATATGAAAATGAATGTAGAACAAAAGCAACTTTTACTTGATTTAAAAACGAATTTTAAAAGCGTAAGTGAATTGCAGGATATGATGAAAACCATGAGTACGCTTCAGAATATCGAAAAGAGTAAATCTCCAGATAACAAGATGCCTTTTGATGGGGATTTTAGTAATAATAGTACAGTAAGTTTTAGCTACGATGGAAAAAAGTTTAATCGTAAGGTTACCTTAAATTCAAAAGAAACTAATAAACCTGTAGAAGATTCATTAGGAATGTATAAAATGATTTTTGCTTCTTCGACTTATATTATAAAATATCGTTTTCCTAAAAAAGTAAAGAAAGTTTCTAATGCAGATGCTATGTTTAGCGAAGACAGAAAAACAATAACGATACAATATCCATTTACAGATTATATGGAAAATCCAACTAAAATGGGACTTGAGGTAGAGTTTGAAAAATAATACAATGAACAAAAAAATCCAACTTCTAGATTTAGGTCAGAAAGATTATAAATCGACTTGGGAATATCAGGAACAATTATTTGCAGCTATTGTTGACTTAAAAATTAAAAACAGGAGAGAAGAACTTGATTTGCCAACTCCTAATTATTTCATTTTTGTAGAGCATCCACATGTATATACTTTGGGTAAAAGTGGCGATTTGAGCAATTTACTTTTGTCCGAAAAGCAACTAGAAGCCAAAGGAGCTACTTTTTATAAAATAAATCGCGGCGGTGATATTACGTATCATGGCCCTGGACAAATTGTAGGGTATCCTCTTCTGGATCTAGAAAATTTCTTCACCGATATTCATAAATACTTACGTTTCCTCGAGGAGTCTATCATTCTTACTCTTAAAGAATACGGATTAGAATGTGGTCGAAGCGAAGGTGAAACTGGTGTCTGGTTAGGCGTAGGAACACCGTTTGCCCGCAAAATTTGTGCACTTGGAGTACGTGCTTCGCGCTGGGTAACGATGCACGGATTTGCTTTAAATGTAAATGCCGATTTAGGTTATTTTGATAATATTATTCCGTGTGGAATTCGCGGAAAAGCCGTTACCTCACTTCAGGTAGAACTTGGTGTAGATAGAGTAGACGAAGCCGAGGTAAAAGCTAAAATCTTAAAACATATGGCTGAATTATTTGAAGCTGAATTTATTTAGAATAATATCTGGTTAGAGTTTTAAAAAGGAACGCAGATAATAGAGGTTGAAAAAAATATTTTTAATTAGTTTAATTTATTTGTTTTTAGTTTTTTATGTCTGGATTAATTTGTGCAATTTACAGCCAAAAAAAAGTAATACCATTTATTATTTTTTCATTGTCATGACTTACAAATGTTCTTTTATCAGGCTTGTTGGATTGTATCCAAATTGTTTTTTGAAGGCAAATGAAAAATGAGAAATATTTTCAAAGCCCAAATCAAGATAAATATCGGATGGTTTTTTTCTTTCTTTTTCAATTTGGAAATGAGCTTCCTGCAATCTTTTCTGCATTAACCAATGATTAGGAGTGTCATTAAAAATCTTTTTGAAATCTCTTTTAAAAGACGATAGACTTCTGCCTGTTAGGTATGCCAATCTTTCCAGGCTTACATTAAACTTATAATTTCGATATACAAACGCCTCTAAGTCTAATTTTTCGGGAATACTATGGTCAAATAACACACTGGAAATTTCGGGATTGGTTTGTAATAATATCAATAGAAGTTCTTCTCTTTTTACTTTGGAAAACGTTTCGTCTATGGTACCGCCCTCGTTGTAGTATGGCATCAGGGAATTTATAAAATTGGGTACTAAAGCATCTTTTTCAAGTAAGAAGAATGAGCTTTTAGAGTCCGATTTTACATTTATGATGTTGTGATTTTTCTTAAATTCGGCAAGAAAATCTTCATCAAAAACAACTACAACTTTTTCAAGCTTTCCATTGTATTTCTGTTTATTGTATTTTGCCAAATGATTTTTTCTCACAATGCAATAATCGCCTGCTTTAAGGAAATGCATCTTGTGTCCGTCATGTCCTTCAATTTCACCCACAGCCAGATATAAAAAGAAATGTTCTGGAATAAATTGTTCAGGAGAAATTTCGGGACCAATATAACATGATTTTATTTCTGAAATTTTCATCTTATTTTTGATTAATCGAATGCTAATTTACGTCTTTCCACCATTCTTTAAAAACTTGTGTATCATCATTTAGATTTACAATTTCACCTATCATAGGAGTCACCAATGGTAGATTAGCTGTTTTACTAAGTTCTGATAATTTGCTTAATGGTTCATCCCACGCATGCATTGCCAATTTGAATTTTGAAGAATGTACAGGAAAAAGTTTCTTGGTTTTTAAGTCTTGTGCAGCTTTTAATACCTGTTCCGGTAACATATGAATTGCTTCCCAAGCCAGATTATATTGTCCATTTTCCAGAATCGCAAAATCTATTGGGCCGTATTGTTCTCCAATTTTTGCAAAATGACTGTCATAACCGCTATCGCCTCCAATATATATTTTGATGCTTGGTGTTTGCAGAACATAAGACAACCATAAAGTATTGTTTTTGGAAAAACCTCTTCCCGAAAAATGTCTTGCAGGAGTTGTATATACTTTGAATCCATCTTCTAAAACAATGGTTTCATTCCAATCTTTTTCGATTATTTTGTCTGTAGGATATCCCCATCGTTCAAAATGACCTCCAACTCCAAGACCACAAATTACTTTTTTTACTTTAGACTTTAAAGCAATTATGGTTTCGTAATCTAGGTGATCGTAATGGTCGTGACTTATGAATAAATAATCAATTGTAGGCAAATCAGCAACTGTATAACCATTTGCACCTTTAAAAGAACTTACTGTTCCTGGTAATGGCGAAGCATTGCCACTAAATACTGGATCTACAAGAAAACGTTTTCCATCTATTTGCATGAAATATGAGGAGTGTCCAAACCAAATCAATACATCGGCATTTGGAGGGAGATTATGTAAATCGGTCTTTATAGATGGGATAGAGTCAACAGGCTCTCGTCGGGGATGATTTCCAAATAATTGGTCATAGAGAATACCTCCAAAACTATATCCTTTTGTAAGAGTGGGGGTGTCATGTGTATTTTGGAACTTACCATGGCTATAATTTGCCGAGGTTTTTATTAATTCTAAACGATTGCCTTCGGGTGCTTTTCCAAATTTTGGATGCATCATATATAAAAACGTAATCAACGTTAATACTGCCAGAATACTTATTACTATAATCATAATTCTTTTTGTAATTTTTAAAAACCGTTTCATGCGATTTATTCAACTATTAATTTGTTTTTAAGTGACCAAATTCAAGAATGCTTTTTGTAGTCGCTAATATTGCTTCTTCGTTACTTCTAGGATTCCATCCTAATAATTTTTTTGCTTTTTCGTTACTTGCATTATGATAAACTCCTACCAATGAAGCTATGGTCTTTTCCCGCTCATTAAATAAGGCCTTAAGATGGACTATCCAGTCAGGTCGTGTTTTAGAAGTAGCATGTTTTGTGACTTCAGGCATTTTTATTTTAAGTAGTTTCGATATCTCTAATAAGGAAATATTTTCTCCTCCCAATGCTAAAAACCGTTGTCCATTTGCAGCAGGATTTGTCATTGCTCTAATATGTAGGTCTGCGAGATCACGTACATCTACAATGTAGAAATTAATATTGGGAATGGATTTTGCGGAGCCGTCGATTAGTCCTTTAAATAATTGAAAACCACTTGATAAAATAGGGTTTAGTGATGGGCCAAAAATCCCCATTGGGTTAATTACGGATAGTTCTAATGTACCACCTTCTTTTTCTATAAAATCCCAAGCGGCTTTCTCTGCCAAAACTTTTGATTTATTAAAGATAGAAAGCCCTTTTTCGTTTGGATCTGTCCAATCCGCTTCTGTAATCAAAGTGGTTTTGTCTTTGTGGCTATAGCCAACAGCACTAAAATTTGAAGTCATTACTACGCGCTTAACTCCTGCATTTCTTGCCGCTTTTAGTACGCGTAAAGTTCCTTCAACAGCAGGTTTAATGATTCCGTCTTCATGTTTTGGCACTCTTAAAAAAATAGGAGATACAACATGTAGAATATAGTAGCAATCTTTTACAGCTTCATCCCAATTTTGATCTGAAGTTAAATCTGTAACAATAAATGATAAATTGTCAAAATTGGTGATGCCACCTTTTTTTAGCATTGCTATAACTTGGTCTTTTCTTACTACAGAAGGAATTGTTGTTCTTACAGAATAACCTTTTTGTAATAATTGCAGGACACAATGAATTCCAACAAATCCAGAACCTCCGGTTACCAACACTATTTTATTTGAATCTTCCATAAACTATCTAAATTGATCGTACAAAATTGCGAGAAAAAAAACAGTCTTACTTTGTTGAAAAGTCCAAATTTACTTTGTTGAAAAGTTCATTTTGAAAATTGGCTGTTCAATAAGAAAGATAAATTTTTTAATATCGGATAATGTTAAAAAATTTACTATCCGATATTAAGGTAAATGGTTTTCTTATTTTGTTTTAAAAATCCCATCTTTTTCTTTAAATGTCCACGCAGCCATTGCCTCGATGACAGGCAACAACCCATTTCCGGCATCACTAAGGCTATAAGTAACAAAAGGAGGGACAATAGGTTTTGCCTCTCTAATAACCAGATTGTCTGCTTCTAATTGTTTTAAGTGCTGGATAAGCATTTTCTCTGTTATCGCAGGAATAGCTCTCTTTAATTCGCTATAACGTTTATTACCTGTCGACAAATGGTAAATAATAATAGGTTTCCAGTATCCTCCTATTTTTTCCATCACATAAGTTACTGGGCATTTATCTAATGCATATTGTTTATTTTCCTGTATAGTCGATGATTCTTTGATTGCTGTCATGATACATACTTTAGGGTAAGTACTTGTGTAAAAGTAAGTACAAATATACCTTTGTTATTATAAATAAAAAAGAATTTAAGATGAAAATTATAATTTCAGGTTCTTTAGGGAACATAGGGAAACCATTGACAAAAATAATAATTGCGGCAGGACATGATGTAACTGTTATAAGCAGTAATGTCAATAGGAAAGCGGCTATAGAAGATCTAGGTGCACATGCTGCGATTGGATCGGTAAGTGATGTTGCATTTTTAAAAGAAACTTTTACTGGGACCGATGCTGTTTTTGCAATGACACCACCTAATATGGGAGGTTCAAATGTAATTCGTAATACGACTGATGCAGGTCAGGCTTTTGCAACAGCGATTAACGAGGCGGGAGTAAAGCGTGTAGTAATGTTAAGTAGTATTGGTGCCGATTTACCTGTGGGAAATGGTCCAATCGCAGGGCTTTATAACATTGAAAACTTGTATGATGCTCTTGATGATGTAGCAGTTACTTTTCTTCGCGCAGGATTTTTTTATACAAATCTCTATAATGATGTGCCTTTAATTAAAGGTGCTGGGATTATTGGAGCCAATTATCCTGCCGATCTTAGTATGCCTTTGGTACATCCTGTAGATATTGCTGAAGCAGCTGCCGAAGAATTACAAAAAACGTCGATTGGCAAAAATATACGTTACATTATAAGTGATGTACGCAAGGCTAATGAAATTGCAAAAGTTTTAGGTACGGCTATAGGTAAACCAGAATTACCGTGGGTAGAGTTTACCGATGAGCAGTCTTTACAAGGAATGATACAGGCAGGTTTGCCAGAAGAATTTGCTGGTTTGTATACAGAGATGGGAACTGGTTTGCGCAGTGGGAAGATTACAAATGATTTTCATAAAAGTAATTCTCCAGTAACGGGGCAGGTAAAATTAGAAGCTTTCGCAAAAGAATTTGCCGAGAAGTTTTAACAAAAATAATTGCGACTCGATTTATATGCAGTCGCAATTATTTTAAATTTTAATGGCTACTGGGATATTAATTAAGTACTTTTTAGCTTTTTCATAAAATCTCCAAATACAGGGAAAAAATCGCCAAACAGAGGATGCTTTCTGTTTTTAAGCATTACTTCACTGAACATTTTTAGTCCAATTGCAAATTCTGTGGCTTGATTTTTATCTTCAAATAGATTTTTCTCCCGAATTACTTCAATAATTTTAAAGATCTCATCATGATTTTCAAATTCCAGTTCTAATGGTTGTTGAGATAAGATTGTATCTTCTTTAGCCAAAGAAATTTGCTCCAAAGTAAGCTTGTATTTATTTGTTCGTTTTGTCATAACTATTTTTTTTGTTCCAAGACGGGTCTTTTTCTGTATTAATTCCCATTTCAAATAGAATCTTTACTTGTAGTTTCTCAAAATAACTCCAATTGATCTGGTAATAGTCTAAAAGTCATTCGGTGATATTTGGTAGGGCCATATTTACGGATTGCTTCGCGATGTTCTTTGGTTGGATATCCTTTGTTTTTTTTCCAGTTATACATCGGGAATTCTTCATGAATCATATTCATATATTCGTCTCGATAAGTCTTCGCTAATACCGAAGCTGCTGCAATACTTAAGAATTTAGCGTCTCCTTTAATGATACTTTGGTTAGGGATGGATTTTAATAATTCGATTTCTTCTTTGGAAAATTGCTTACCTACCGTATTTTTTAAACCCAGTTTTGCATTTAATAGTCTGTTACCATCAACAATAATAAATTCTGGAATCTGGCTCAATTTCAGGACGCATTCTTGCATTCCTTTCATTGAGGCATTTAGAATATTTATTTCGTCAATTTCTTTTGGATACAAATGAGTAACGGCAAATGAAATGGCTTGTTCCTCTATTATAGGTTTTAATTTTTCCCTTGCTTTTTCGGATAATTGTTTACTGTCGTTTAAGATTTTATTTTCGAAGTCGGGAGGTAAGATTACGGCTGCAGCGGTAACAGGGCCTGCAAGGCAACCACGTCCGGCTTCATCGGTTCCGGTCTCTAAATTATATCCAGAAAAATTGAGTTGAAGCATAGTTTTTTTTGAATTACAAATATTATAAAATTTTATCGGAAGTAAAATTAAAACGACAATTGAAACTTAAATGCATGCAGTCGAAATGTATCTCATTAGAAGCAAAAGCAAGATTAGACCAGATGCTGTTATGATTCTTTTTTGATTTAAAGAAAACTAATACTCTTTTAGATAGAACAGAAGTAATCATGACTCAGAAATTACAAGCCGAGTTATGATTATTGCTCTCGTAAAAAAAAGGGCAATGGTTAATTTCAAGAGCAGAAATTAATGCTAATCCATTATTAAAATAAAATGAGTTTTAGTTTTTGATATGAATTTGTATGAAATTTTTCGAGAAATAAATTGTTTTCTTTCTATTTGCCAATGTAATGGTATAATTTGCAGTGTTTTTTTATTTATATGTTTTTATAATTTACCTTTGCTTCACTAAAATTATTATCTATATATAACCCTTTCAAATGAGAATTCTTTTTTTTATTTATTTTTTAGTACTGCCGACACTATTATTTTCTCAGGAAAAAACAAATAATAAAAGCAATTTAGACATGAATGGCCAGCATCATGGTCTTAATGACACTATAAAAGCCAAAAAGAAAGTAGCAAGAGTAGATCAATATCGATTCATTACACTCGAGCGCGATACTACTTATGTAGATACATCGCTTACAATTCAAAAAGAATACAGTCATAATTATTTGCGAAAGGATAATTTTGGACTTTTGGCTTTTTCTAATATTGGGCAAACTTATAATACATTACAATATAGTCTGACAGATTTTAACCCATATCCGGAAATGGGATATAAAGCCAAGCATTTTAATTTTCTAGAAGCCAATGACGTTATTTATTATTCAGTTGCAACACCTTTGACCGAATTATATTTTAAATCTACAATTAATAAAGGACAAACATTAGATTCATTTATAACCCTGAATACTACAGAACGGTTTAATGTTTCTGCAGAATATAAAGGATTACGATCAGAGGGGAATTATATTAATCAGATGTCTAGTACAGGGAATTTTAAATTAACTGCCAGTTATAGAACTAAACATGGTCAATATTATATTAACGGGCATTATACTTATCAGGATATCCTGAATGAAGAAAATGGGGGGATAACAACACCTTCAGATTTTGAAAGTGGTAATCCAGACTATAAAAATCGTCAAAGGCTAGAAGTTTATTTAACCGATGCGAGATCCTTTTTAAAAGGAAAGAGATTATTTTTTGATCATGCTTACCGAGTAAATGAAACACACGGAAGTAATAATTTATATGTAACACACCAATTTAATTACGAGAATAAATTTTTTGAGTATAATCAGCCAACTGTTTTGTCAACTGTAGGAGGAACAAGGATTCTTCGATTTGGAGACTCTTATATGACGAGCGGAATTAACGATCAGGCTCATTATAATAAGATGTATAATAAGGTAGGGGTTGCTTATGAAAATGTACTCCTAGGAAAATTTCAGTTTTTTGTTGATGATTTTAGAAGTAATTTTTATTACGGAAGGGTTTTAATTTTTGATAATGGAGTTGTTATTCCTAGTTCATTAAGTCAGGATATTAATAGTTTTGGAGGTCAATATGAATATCAAAAAAATAAATGGAATGGAAGATTTTTATACTCAAGATCAGTAACAAAGGAATCTATTTCGGATTTGGAGGCGAAATTGAAATATCATTTCAGTGATAAAATTCAGTTCGTATTTCAATATCAAAATATAAGTAAGCTGCCTAATAATACTTATAATTTATATCAAAGTAGCTTTGTCGAATACAACTGGTCGAATAATTTTAAAAATGAAAAGATTAATTCACTTAGTGCTAGTGCAGTTACACCTTGGGTTAATATGTCATTTCAGTATTCAGTATTAAATGATCATTTGTATTTCGAAGATCAGTCTACAGTTGCAGAAGAAGCTGTGAGAACACAAATTATAAAACCGGCACAATATAATAATGCAATAAATTATTTAGAGGTAAAAGCAAGTAAAGAATTTAAATTTGGTCGATTTGCTTTGGATAATACGATTCTATATCAAAAAGTAGGTCAGTCGGACGCGATCTTAAATGTTCCGGAAATCGTAACAAGAAACACTTTGTATTATACCAGTTATTTCTTTAAGAAAGCACTTTTTTTACAAACTGGGATTGTGTTTAATTATTTCACAAGTTACTATGGTAACGATTATAATCCTGTAATAGGAGAATTTTTTGTTCAAAATAAAAAAGAAATCGGAAATTATCCGAACTTTGATTTCTTTATAAATGCAAGAATTAAACAAACTAGAATATTTTTAAAAGCAGAGCATTTTAACTCATCATTTTCTGGTAGTAATTACTATTCTGCACCTAATAATCCTTATCGTGATTTTGTAATCCGATTTGGTTTAACTTGGAATTTCTTCCAATAAAAATTAATTAATAATAAAGAGAACCGGACCTTATAATTTCCAAACTCAACAATAATGAATTACTCAAAGAATATCTTAGAAACAATTGGCAACACTCCGTTAGTCAAATTAAATAAAATTGCTGCCGAAATCGACGCATTAGTTTTGGCGAAAGTCGAAACCTTTAACCCAGGAAATTCTGTAAAAGATAGAATGGCAGTAAAAATGATTGCCGATGCCGAAGCCGATGGGCGCTTAAAGCCAGGAGGAACTATAATCGAAGGTACTTCGGGAAATACTGGAATGGGATTGGCATTGGTTGCTATTATAAAAGGATATAAACTTATTTGTGTGATATCTGATAAGCAATCCAAGGAAAAAATGGATATTTTACGTGCTGTAGGTGCAAAAGTTGTGGTTTGCCCAACCGATGTAGAGCCAACAGATCCTCGTTCATACTATTCAGTATCAAAACGTCTAGCCGAAGAAACTACAAATTCATGGTATGTAAATCAATATGATAATCCATCGAATTCATTGGCTCATTATGAGCAAACCGGACCAGAAATCTGGGAACAAACAGATGGTAAGATAACACATTTTGTAGTTGGAGTAGGGACTGGTGGGACAATATCTGGAGTTGCAAAATACTTAAAAGAAAAAAATCCAAATATTAAAATTTGGGGAATTGATACATATGGTTCTGTTTTTAAAAAGTATCACGAAACTGGTATTTTTGATGAAAACGAAATCTATTCATACATTACAGAAGGTATTGGAGAGGATATTTTACCAAAAAATGTTGACTTTTCATTGATAGATGGTTTTACAAAAGTAACTGATAAAGATGCAGCTGTTTACACAAGAAAAATTGCTCTGGAAGAAGGGATTTTTGTTGGTAATTCAGCAGGAGCAGCTATGAAAGGATTGTTACAACTTAAAGAGCATTTTACAAAAGATGATGTGGTTGTAGTTCTTTTTCATGATTCAGGAAGTCGCTATGTAGGTAAGATGTTTAACGATGATTGGATGCGTGAGCGTGGTTTCCTCGAAGAGAATGTCACCAAAGCAGAGGATGTTATAAAAGATCATATAGATAAACAATTGATTGTTGTTCGTACAGAAGAATTGGTTTCGCATGCTATCGAAAGAATGCGTAAATATAAAATATCTCAGATTCCAGTAGTCGATATTACAGGATTTGTAGGTTCTGTTGATGAGACAGATTTGTTTAGAAGTTATGTGGCAGACAAAAATGTAGCCGAAAAACCAATTAAAGAAGTAATGGGCAAGCCTTTTCCAATTGTAAAAATGGGTACTTCAATAGAAGAAGTCTCTAAGTTGTTTACCAAAGAAAATGATGCTGTTTTAGTTGATCTTGGAAACGGGAATCACCATATTATTACAAAATATGATATCATTGGTTCTATAAAATAAACTTTAAATTATTTAGATGAAATAGCCACAAATATAGCGGAAGACTTTGCTGTATTTGTGGCATTTTTGACTTAAAAACAAATAAAAATGACTTTTACTGCTATAGATTTTGAAACTGCTATTGGACACCATCCATGTTCTGTGGGTATAGTCACGGTAGAGAATGGAGTGATTGTAGATGAATTTGTTACTTTAATTAAGCCTCCCAAGAATGAATATTCGCCATTTACGATTAGAGTTCATGGGATTTATCCTCGAGATACAATAAATGCAAAATCATTTACAGAAGTTTATCCAGAAATAAGGAAACGCTTAGAAAATAGGGTTGTTGTTGCCCATAATGAAAGCTTTGATCGCAATGTTTTGGTTAAATCTATGGAGTTGTATGGATTTAATTATGCTGATTTAAATATAGCTTCACGTTGGGAATGTACTGTTAAAATATATAAAGCCAAAGGCTTTAAACCTACCAAATTGAGTGATTGTTGTCGAGAAATGAAAATACAACTAAATCACCATGAAGCATTGTCTGATGCTCGTGCTTGTGCTAAATTATATTTATTGAGGTAATTTTCCTTCATTTTAACTTTTTTTCGTTTACTTTAGTCGATCCTTAAAAGACTAAAGAAATGAAAGAAGATTTTCTGCATTACCTCTGGAAGTATAAGAAGTTCGATACTTTAAACCTCAAAACGTATAATAACGAAGAACTTACCATTATCAATGTTGGACAGTACTTGGAATTGGCTGGTCCTGATTTTTTTAATGCCCAAGTTATAATTGAAGATCAAAAATGGGCAGGAAATATAGAGATTCACTTAAAATCTTCAGATTGGTATCTGCATCATCATGAAAAGGATAAGGCATACGAAAATGTAATTCTACATGTTGTTTGGGAGCATGATACCGAAATTTTTAATCAAAATAATTCAGAAGTTCCAGTTTTGGTTTTGAAGAGCTATGTTTCCGAAGAAATTATTAAGAATTATAAAACGTTGATTGTTCCTAAATCTTGGATTTTTTGCGAAAAAGAAATCAAAAACATTGATGGTTTTTCATTCATTAATTGGCAGGAACGTTTGTTTTTTGAAAGATTAGAGCGTAAATCAAAACCTATTTATGATTTTTTGGCACTAACAAATAATGATTGGGAAGCAGTTATGTTTTGTTTTTTGGCGAAGAATTTTGGCTTAAATACCAATGGGAATTCATTTTTGGAATTAGCACAATCGATTCCGTTTACTATAATTCGAAAAGAAAGTTTTGAGGTTGAAAATCTGGAAGCATTACTTTTTGGAAATGCTGGTTTATTAGACGTAGAAAAAGAAGATAATTATTTTAAAGATCTAAAGTTTAGGTATTTTTATCTTTTGCATAAATATCAATTTGATAAGGTACATGTCGAACCAGTTCAGTTTTTTAAACATAGACCTGATAATTTCCCAACAATTCGCCTTTCGCAACTAGCTAATTTATATCATAAGCATCAAAATTTATTCTCTAAAATTATTGCATTAAAGACAGTTAAGGATATTTATGATTTTTTATTAGTTACAGTTGCTCCGTATTGGCAAAGTCATTATCAGTTTGATAAAGAAAGTCCATATAAATTAAAGAAAACAGCTCATTCATTTGTTGATTTACTTATTATAAACACGATTATTCCGATCCAGTTTGCTTATGCTAAAAAGCGAGGAGAAGCTATATCTGAAGATTTAATAGCACTTTTAAATGAGATTAAACCAGAAAGAAACTCGATTATAGATAAGTTCTCGTCATTCGGAATTTACGCTGGTAATGCCTTCGAAACACAGTCTTTATTGCAGTTGAAAAATGAGTATTGTAATAAAAATAGATGTCTGGATTGTGTTGTTGGAATGGAGTTACTAAAGGGGAATTAGGAAATTAGGTAATTAGAAAATTGCTTGATTAGTTAATTTTGTACTTTTGTCTAGCAATTAATAACAAACATTTATGTCAGCAATTCTCAAGCTAAAATTCTTTTTTGAAAAATATGGTTTTCATGTATCTTCGAGATTAGCCGATAAGTTGGGAATGCGAGTTACAAGTGTCCGTTTATTCTTTATATACATATCATTTGTTACTGCTGGATTATGGTTTGGGGTGTATTTAACTTTAGCATTCTGGATTAGGTTAAAAGATTTAATTAGAGCCAAAAGAACTTCAGTTTTTGATTTGTAACTTGTTTTGCTCCATAAAAAAATGGATTATAAAGTATGTACTTTATAATCCATTTTTATTTTAATCTTGAGGAATATTATTTCCTTGGATTGTTTAATTTACTGTTTTTCTTACCATAAGTAAAGTAGATAGCAATACCTAAAGCCATCCAGATTACAAGTCTTACCCAGCTTTCGTTTGGTAAAGAATACATTAACGCCAAACAGATTACAATACCTGCAATTGGTACGAAAGGTACTAATGGAGTTCTGAAAGATCTTGGAGCATCCGGCATTTTTTTACGCATTACCATAACACCTATACATACTAATACAAAAGCTAATAAAGTACCAATGCTTACCATATGTCCTAAATCGCTTACAGGAACGAATCCAGCAAATAAACTTACAAATACTAAAAAGAAAAGATTAGTTTTCCAAGGAGTTCTGAATTTTGAGTGAATTTCACTAAAAAAAGATGGCAATAATCCGTCTTTGCTCATAGTGTAAAACACACGGCTTTGTCCCATTAGCATTACTAATATTACGGATGTATAACCAGCTAAAATAGCAACGATTAGACCTGTTTGTAAAAAAGTATAACCAGTTTTTGCAAATGCTGTTGCAGCAGGTTTAGCATCACCAGCAAACTCATAATAAGGTACAAGGCCAGTCATTACGTGAGCAAATAAAACATATAATATAGTACAGATTACCAAAGATCCTAAAATACCAATTGGCATTCCTTTTTGAGGATTTTTTGCTTCTTGTGCAGCGGTAGAAACAGCATCAAAACCAATGAAGGCAAAAAATACAGTACCAGCACCGGCAGCTATACCAGACCATCCAAACTCGCCAAAAACACCTGTATTTTTAGGAATATATGGAGTATAGTTTGCAGTATCGATATAACCCCATCCTAATACTATGAATACAATAACCACAGTAACTTTTAAAACTACTAGGAAGTTGTTTATAGATGCGGATTCTTTAGTACCTCTTATTAATAATAATGAAAGCAATGAAACTATAATAACGGCAGGAAGGTTAATCATTCCGCCTTCTATAATTGTTCCGTCACTTAGTTTTAATGTTTCCCAGGGAGAACAAATTAAATTATGCGGAAGATGAATGTTATATTTATTAAGTAATTCGAGTAAATAACGCGACCAACTTACACCGACTGTTGCGGCTCCTAATGCATATTCTAAAACTAAATCCCAACCTATAATCCATGCCATAAATTCACCCATAGTTGCATAAGAGTATGTATAAGCACTACCAGCAACAGGTATCATCGAAGCAAATTCTGCGTAGCAAAGACCTGCAAAAGCACATCCTATGGCAGCTAGAATAAAGGATAATGTAACTGCAGGTCCAGCATGTTCAGCTGCGGCAATTCCGGTTAATGAAAATAATCCGGCTCCGATAATTGCACCTACACCTAGTGCCACTAATGACCCTGAAGATAAGGTTCTTTTTAAGCCTTTTTCAGATTCGGAAGCTTCATTAAGCAATACCGAAAGTGGTTTAGTTTTCCAAATTGACATATATTATTTTGGTTAATTGTTATTAAGCTCCAAATGTATTCTTTTTTATAAAAAATAAAAACAATAAGTGCATTTTAAGTTATAAAATAATTAAAATTCTACGAAATTGTTTGTTAATCGCACATTTCGTATTACAAGGTATCTAAATAGTTTTGTATTTGATGATAAAATTTTAAATATTTTCTTACGAAATAAATGGTTTTTGACTTAATTTACAGCTTCAAGTTAAATCAAGTTTAGATCAAAAATGGATTTTAGAAAAATTGCTCCTTATTTTAAATTTAGTAAAGAACAGCGAATTGGCATTGTTTTGCTTTTTGCAATAATTATTTTTTTGCAGTTGGTTTACTTCTTTGCGGATTTTAGTCTGCCTTCGCAATTTTTTCCTGAAAAAGAAAGATGGATGTCTTTGCAGAGGGAAATTGATTCAATTAAAATTGCGAGTAATAATAAGGAAGGGAAAATATATTTGTTCAATCCTAATTTTATTACAGACTATAAAGGATATAAACTTGGTATGTCTGTAGAAGAGATTGATAGATTGCTGGATTTTCGAAAAGATAATAATTATGTTAATTCTCCAAAAGAGTTTCAACAAGTGACCAAAATTTCCGATTCATTATTAAATGTGATGATTCCGTATTTTAAATTTCCGGATTGGATAAATAACAAGAAAGAACCCAAAGAATATAAAAAATATCCCAACGTGAAGAATTTTGTCAAAAAAGAAAAAATAATATTATCGGATATAAATTTAGCAACTCAAGAAGATTTAACGAAAGTTTTTGGAATAGGAGAGGCATTGTCTTTGCGAATCTTAAAACAAAAAGAAAGTTTCGGATACTTTGTTTCAATGGAACAACTCGATGATGTTTGGGGGCTTTCGCCCGAAGTGATTTCGAATTTAAATACTCATTTTAAAGTTTTCGAGCTTTCTAAATTCAAAAAAATAGCTATAAACGATGCTTCATTAAAGGAGTTGGGAGTCTTTCCTTATTTTAGATATGCACTTGCAAAACAAATCGTCACTTATCGTAGTATGAACGGAAATATAAAGAATGTTGAGGATTTGATAAAAATTAAGGGCTTTCCTGTTGAAAAAGCAAATATAATTGGTTTATATTTGGAGTTCTAAAAATATAAGAATGAATTTTGATTATAACGAAACGCAATTAATGATTGCTCAGTCCATAAAAGAATTTGCCGAAAAAAATATCCGTCCTTATATAATGGAGTGGGATGAAGCGCAAATATTTCCAATTCCATTATTCAAAGAATTAGGAGCGATGGGTTTTATGGGAGTTCTGGTTCCAGAAGAATATGGTGGTTCAGGATTGGGTTATCATGAATATATAACTATTATAGAAGAAATTTCCAAAGTTGATCCTTCAATTGGTTTGTCTGTTGCGGCTCATAATTCATTATGTACGAATCATATTTTAACATTTGGTAACGAAGAGCAAAAGAAAAAGTGGCTTCCTAAGCTAGCTACTGCCGAATATATTGGAGCTTGGGGTTTAACCGAGCACAATACAGGCTCTGATGCAGGAGGAATGAGTACAACTGCTGTTAAAGATGGAGATCACTGGATTGTAAATGGAGCAAAGAACTTTATTACGCATGCTAAGTCAGGTGATATTGCTGTAGTTATAGTGCGTACTGGTGAGAAAGGAGATTCTCGTGGAATGACTGCTTTTGTATTCGAAAAAGGAATGCCGGGTTTTACTTCAGGGAAAAAAGAAAATAAGCTAGGAATGCGTGCAAGCGAAACAGCCGAATTGGTTTTTGATAATTGCCGAATTCCAGATGCGAATAGATTAGGTAATGTAGGAGAAGGATTTATTCAATCTATGAAAATACTAGATGGAGGAAGAATTTCTATCGGAGCATTGTCTTTAGGAATTGCCAAAGGTGCGTATGAAGCTGCTTTAAAATACTCAAAAGAAAGATATCAGTTCGGGCAGCCAATCAGTAATTTTCAAGGTATTTCTTTTAAATTGGCAGATATGGCGACCGAGATAGAGGCTTCTGAGTTGCTATTGCATAAGGCTGCATTCTTAAAAGAGCAACATAAGCCGGTTACAACTATGGGGGCAATGGCAAAAATGTACGCATCCGAAGTATGTGTAAAAGTGGCCAATGAAGCTGTTCAAATCCATGGTGGATACGGGTATACCAAAGATTATCCTGTAGAGAAATTCTATAGAGATTCCAAGCTGTGTACTATAGGTGAAGGAACTACCGAGATTCAAAAAGTAGTAATCTCTAGAAATTTACTAAAAGAGTAGTATAATGATTCGGGCGTGCCCTTAAAAAAATAAAGAAGCCATTCACTAGATTGTTGAGTGGCTTCTTTATTTTTTTAAGGTCGGGTTTTTCATTACAATCTTTTATGTTCTTAAAGGAAGAACATAAAAGGATTTCCATTGCAACCCCTCACGCATTCATGGTTATCATAGGGCTTTGTAAAGTGGATGACTTCTTTAAGGTATAAGGTGTTTGTAATAATGGTAGAATTTTCTGTAGAGGATTTGTTGTAAAAATAAGGGCTAAAGTCTTTCTTTAAAAATAATTTATAATTTATAACTCATAATCCATAATTAATATATACTTTTGCACACTTAACGAAAGGGGGTGTCAATATTATGTTAATTATACCAATTAAAGACGGAGAAAATATCGATAGAGCATTAAAGCGCTATAAAAGAAAATTTGATAAAACAGGAACTGTTCGTCAGTTAAGAGCACGTACTGCTTTTATTAAGCCTTCTGTAAAAAATAGAATCAAAATTCAAAAAGCTGCTTACATCCAAAACATGAAAGACAACTTGGAGAGTTAGATAAAATCTATATTCAAATAAATACCGTTAGTCATCAAAATTTTATAACTTTGATGCTAGCGGTTTTTTATTTTATGAAAACAAATAAACAAGCATTTCAGGACTATCTTCAGTTGGAGAAAAAATATTCTTCACATACCCTGAATGCTTATATGAATGATATTACTTCTTTTGAGTCATTCAATAAACTTCATTTTGATCAGGAGAATATTGATCAGGTAAATTATAGTCAGGTTAGATCTTGGATAGTTTTGCTTGTGGATGGTGAGATATCTAATGTTTCTGTTAATCGGAAAATGGCATCTTTAAAGGCTTTTTATAAGTTTTTATTGAAAACAAAGCAAATAGAAGTTAATCCGATGTTGAAGCATAAGGCGTTGAAAGTTCCTAAGACGATACAGATTCCGTTTTCGGAAAAAGAGCTAGTAGATATAATGAGTCAAATGAATAATCCTGTTGGTTTTGAAGAGGTCAGGAATAGATTGGTGATTGATTTGTTTTATACGACGGGTATTCGAAGAGCGGAGTTGATCGGATTGATGATGAGTAATGTTGATGTGTCTGCTAATGTAATTAAAGTCTTGGGTAAGCGCAATAAGGAGCGGATTATTCCAATTTTACCAGTTATTACTTCACAATTTTTAATGTATATAAAAGAGCGGGGAAGTATTGAAAACATTGTCGATGAAGAATATTTTTTTATTACTAAAAAAGGGTTAAAATTAAATGAAACCTTTGTCTATCGATTAATAAATTCATACTTTAGTAAAGTCTCCAAAAAGGTAAAAAAGAGTCCGCATGTCTTACGGCATACGTTTGCGACTCATTTATTGAATAACGGAGCCGATTTAAATTCAGTTAAGGAATTGTTGGGACATTCAAGTTTGGCTTCTACGCAAGTATATACGCATAGCAGTTTGGTAGCGCTTAAAAAGGTTTATGCGGAGGCCCATCCTAGAAATAAATAATAATTCTGAAATGTTTAATCCTAAAATAACTATTATGAAGGTAAATGTTCATGCGGTTAACTTTGCTGTTGACAGAAAATTAGTAGATTTCGTTCAAGAGAGAATGGATAAGTTAGAAAAGTATTACGATCGGGTGGTTTCGGCAGATGTTTTTTTGAAGGTTGAAAAAACTAGTGATAAAGAGAATAAAATTGCTGAGATAAAAATTAATGTTCCTGGAGATGATTTTTTAGTAAAAAAGCAGTGTAAGACTTTTGAAGAGGCAGTTGAGCTTTCGGCGGAATCACTAGAACGATTGTTAGTAAAGAGGAAAGAAAAGGTAAGAACACATATTTAATGTAAATTTTTTTTAAAAAAAGTTTTGATACAAAGATAAAATAGCTACATTTGCAGTCCGTTAGAAATAGCGGACTTTTTTATTGATATTGCCAGCGTAGCTCAGTTGGCTAGAGCAGCTGATTTGTAATCAGCAGGTCGTGGGTTCGAGTCCCTCCGCCGGCTCAAAATATTTCAAATGCGATTTGAAATTGTTCGTGTAATTATTGATAAAAAAATTGGGGAGATACTCAAGCGGCCAACGAGGGCAGACTGTAAATCTGCTGTGTGAACTTCGCAGGTTCGAATCCTGCTCTCCCCACAATTTTGATTTCAGATTAATGATTTCAGAATTTAGATTTCTGAAACAAAAGATGAATTTGATCGCTTTTTGTTTTTGATCTAAAATCAAGAGTCTAGAATTTAAAATTGAAACTCTGCCGGTGTAGCTCAGGGGTAGAGTGCTTCCTTGGTAAGGAAGAGGTCTCGGGTTCAATTCCCGACATTGGCTCAAGTAAGTAGGAAATTGAAAATTAATATATAACTAAGATTAAAAATTAAGTAAAATGGCAAAGGAGAATTTTAATCGTTCCAAACCGCACTTAAACATAGGTACAATTGGACACGTGGATCACGGAAAAACTACATTAACTGCAGCAATTACTAAAGTATTGTCTGATGCAGGTTACTGTCAAGCAAAATCGTTTGATCAAATCGACAACGCTCCAGAGGAGAAAGAAAGAGGTATTACAATTAATACATCACACGTTGAGTATGAAACTGCTAATCGTCATTACGCTCACGTTGACTGTCCTGGTCACGCGGATTACGTAAAGAACATGGTTACAGGTGCTGCTCAAATGGATGGTGCTATTCTTGTTGTTGCTGCTACAGATGGTCCAATGCCACAAACTCGTGAGCATATCCTATTAGGTCGTCAGGTTGGTATTCCAAGAATCGTTGTTTTTATGAACAAAGTGGATATGGTTGATGATGCTGAGTTGTTAGAGCTTGTTGAAATGGAAATTAGAGACTTATTGTCTTTCTATGAATATGATGGAGATAACGGTCCTGTTGTTCAAGGTTCTGCTTTAGGAGGATTGAATAATGATCCTGCTTGGGTTCCTAAAATTCTTGAATTGATGGAAGCTGTTGATGCTTGGATCGAAGAGCCAGTAAGAGACGTTGCAAAACCTTTCTTGATGCCAGTTGAAGATGTATTCTCTATTACAGGTCGTGGAACTGTTGCTACAGGTCGTATCGAAACTGGAGTTGCTAATACTGGAGATCCTGTTGAAATCATTGGTATGGGAGCTGAAAAATTAACTTCTACTATTACAGGAGTTGAGATGTTCCGTAAAATCCTTGATAGAGGTGAAGCTGGAGATAACGTAGGTATTCTTTTAAGAGGTATTCAAAAAGAAGATATCAAAAGAGGAATGGTTATTTGTAAGCCAGGTTCAGTTAAACCACACGCTAAGTTTAAAGCAGAGGTTTATATCTTGAAAAAAGAAGAAGGTGGTCGTCACACACCATTCCACAATAATTACCGTCCACAATTTTATGTTCGTACAACAGATGTAACAGGAGTTATTATGTTGCCAACGGGTGTAGAAATGGTTATGCCAGGGGACAACTTAACTATTGATGTTACTTTGTTAAGCCCAATCGCATTAAACGTAGGTTTGCGTTTTGCTATCCGTGAAGGTGGTAGAACTGTAGGTGCAGGCCAGGTAACTGAAATTGTAGAGTAATCTATTGAATAAATTATAGAACCAGTAGTAACTTGGTTACTACTGGTTTTTAATATAAACGGGCGTAGTTCAAGGGTAGAATAGCGGTCTCCAAAACCGTTGATGGGGGTTCGAATCCCTCCGCCCGTGCAATAATAAATATATCATGACAAAAGTTGTTAATTACATATCAGAAGCATTCGAGGAATTGAAGTCAAATGTAACTTGGCCGGCTTGGGCTGAAGTCCAACGATTGACAATTATTGTGGCTGTATTTTCAGTTTTATTCGCTTTGGCAACTTGGGGAGTAGATGAATTTTTTGCAAAAGCATTGGCTGGATTTTTTAACTGGATAAAAGCGTAATTTTTTTGTAATGGCAGATAATAATGTGAAAAAGTGGTATGTCGTTCGAGCAGTAAGTGGACAAGAGAATAAAGTCAAAGCTTACATCGAAACTGAAATTGCCAGATTAGGTATGGGTGATTATGTCTCTCAGGTTTTAGTTCCTACCGAAAAAGTTGTAACTGTAAAAGAGGGCAAAAAAATAGCTAAGGATAAGGTATATTTTCCTGGTTATGTTATGATCGAAGCCAATTTAGTTGGTGAAATACCTCATATTATTAAATCAATAACTAGTGTAATTGGTTTTTTAGGTGAAATTAAAGGTGGTGAACCTGTTCCACTTAGATTATCCGAGGTAAATAGAATGTTAGGTAAGGTAGATGAACTGGCTGTGAATACAGATACACGTTCAATTCCGTTTAACCTAGGAGAAACAATTAAGGTAATTGATGGTCCTTTTAACGGTTTCAATGGAACTGTTGAGAAAATCAATGAAGAGAAGCGTAAACTTGAAGTGATGGTTAAGATTTTCGGAAGAAAAACTCCATTAGAGTTAAGTTTTATGCAAGTAGAAAAAGTATAATTTTTGTTACATCTATAATATCCACTACAATTGCTTCCAATAATTGCAGTGTTAAATTTTTTAAAAAATGGCTAAAGAAATTAGTAAGGTAGTTAAACTACAAGTTAAGGGAGGTGCTGCGAATCCGTCGCCACCGGTTGGACCTGCTTTAGGAGCTGCTGGGGTTAATATCATGGAGTTCTGTAAGCAATTTAATGCTAGAACACAAGATAAACCTGGCAAAATATGCCCAGTACAAATTACTGTGTATAAAGACAAATCATTTGATTTTGTTGTAAAAACTCCTCCAGCAGCAGTTCAGTTAATGGAAGCTGCAAAGCTAAAATCTGGTTCAGGTGAGCCTAATCGTAAAAAAGTAGCTAGTGTTACTTGGGAACAAATTAGAGCTATTGCTGAAGACAAGATGCCAGACTTAAATGCATTCACTATGGAGTCTGCAATGAGTATGGTCGCTGGAACAGCTAGATCTATGGGTATAACTGTATCAGGAGATTCTCCTTTTTAATTAAGAGAAAGACATGGCAAAATTGACAAAAAAGCAAAAAGAGGCTGCTTCAAAAATTGAAAAGAACAAACTATATTCTCTTAAAGATGCTGCGGCATTATTAAAAGTTATAGCTTCTGCAAAATTTGATGAGTCTGTTGATATCGCAGTTCGTTTGGGTGTAGATCCAAGAAAAGCGAATCAAATGGTTAGAGGTGTAGTAACATTACCTCACGGAACAGGAAAAGATGTAAAAGTATTAGCATTAGTTACTCCGGATAAAGAAGCAGAAGCTTTAGCAGCTGGAGCAGACTATGTAGGTCTTGATGATTATTTACAAAAAATAAAAGATGGTTGGACAGATGTTGATGTAATCATCACTATGCCAGCTGTAATGGGTAAATTAGGTCCATTAGGTCGTATTTTAGGACCTAGAGGTTTAATGCCAAACCCTAAAACAGGTACTGTAACTATGGATGTTGCAAAAGCTGTTCAAGAGGTTAAAGCTGGTAAAATTGACTTTAAAGTTGATAAAACTGGAATCGTGCATGCAGGAATTGGAAAAGTTTCTTTTGGAGCTGACCAAATTATTGACAACGCACACGAAATTATTCAAACATTAATCAAACTTAAACCAACTGCTGCTAAAGGTACCTATATTAAAGGTATTCACCTTACAAGCACTATGAGTCCTGCAATTGCATTGGACCCTAAAGCAGTATAATTGGTAGTTAATAATTTTTAGTATGACTAGAGAAGAAAAATCAATCGCGATTGAAGATTTAACTGCACAGTTAGCTGGTACAAATATTATTTATGTATCTGATATTTCTGGATTGAACGCAGAAACAACTTCAAACTTGAGAAGAGCTTGTTTTAAAGCAGGTATTAAATTAGAGGTTGTAAAAAATACTTTGCTTGCAAAAGCAATGGAAGCTTCTGCTAATGACTATGGAGATTTACCTTCAGTATTGACAGGTAATAGTGCTATATTTATTTCAGATGTTGCAAATGGACCTGGAAAAATTATCAAAGATTTCCGTAAGAAATCTGATAAACCAGTTTTAAAAGGAGCATATATTAATGCAGAAGTTTATATTGGAGATGATCAATTAGATGCACTAGCAACTATCAAATCTAAAGAAGAACTTATTGGAGAACTTATTGGATTACTTCAATCTCCAGCTCAGAGAGTTATCTCTGCTTTACAAAACCAATTCGCAAACAGCGAAGAGGCAGAAGCATAATAACTACAAATGCAAGGGATTGTATTTCCTTGCTGCTTAATTAGCGCACAATAAAAAAAATATATTTTACAAATCATTTTAAACGATAGAAAAAATGGCAGATTTGAAACAATTCGCAGAACAATTAGTTAACCTAACAGTTAAAGAAGTTAACGAATTAGCAACAATATTAAAAGACGAGTATGGTATTGAGCCTGCTGCTGCAGCTGTAGTAGTTGCTGCTGGTGGTGATGTAGCTGCTGAAGAAGCACAAACTGAATTTACAGTTGTATTGAAAGAAGCTGGTGCTTCTAAATTAGCTGTAGTTAAATTGGTAAAAGAACTTACAGGTTTAGGTCTTAAAGAAGCTAAAGATGTAGTTGATAGTGCTCCAAGTAACGTTAAAGAAGGTGTTTCTAAAGAAGAGGCTGAAGGTCTTAAAAAATCATTAGAAGAAGCTGGAGCTGTAGTTGAGCTTAAATAATTCAACTCAGTTTTAAGAACTAGGTTTAGGTCTTGAGTTATCTCAATGGCCTAAACCATTTTTCGTATAATAAAATATATCAAGTTTTATTATCAAATAGTTTAAAATACGAAAAAGTTTTTGATCAATACGAAGAAAAAAAATTGAACCGAATTTTATCGGATTATTTTTAAAGATGTATTGATTATAATAAGAAAGTATTAAATTAAACAATGTGTTTTTACACAAAAACTACTTTTTTTTAATCAAAATTTTGTCCATTGATGATAACAAATCAGACTGAAAGATTGAATTTTGCCTCTACAAAAAATATCCCTGTATATCCAGATTTTCTTGATGTTCAGGTTAAATCTTTTAAAGATTTCTTTCAATTAGAAACTAAATCTGACGAAAGAGGCAACGAAGGGTTGTACAACACCTTCATGGAAAACTTTCCAATTACAGATACAAGAAATAACTTTGTATTGGAGTTCCTAGATTATTTTGTTGATCCACCACGTTATACAATTCAAGAATGTATAGAGAGAGGTCTTACTTATAGTGTGCCTTTAAAAGCCAGGTTAAAACTATACTGTACAGATCCAGAACACGAAGATTTTGAAACTATTGTACAAGATGTTTATCTTGGAACAATACCTTATATGACTCCAAGCGGTACTTTTGTAATCAATGGTGCTGAGCGTGTTGTAGTATCTCAACTACACCGTTCTCCTGGGGTTTTCTTTGGACAATCATTCCACGCAAATGGAACAAAACTATATTCTGCCAGAGTAATTCCTTTTAAAGGTTCTTGGATAGAATTTTCTACAGATATTAATAGCGTAATGTACGCATATATCGATAGAAAGAAAAAATTACCGGTTACAACTTTATTCCGTGCAATTGGATTCGAGAGAGATAAGGATATCCTTGAGATTTTCGACCTTGCAGAAGAAATTAAAGTTTCTAAAACAGGAATTAAAAAATATATTGGAAGAAGACTTGCTGCACGTGTATTGAACACTTGGCATGAGGATTTCGTTGATGAAGATACTGGTGAGGTAGTTTCTATCGAACGTAACGAAATCATCCTTGATAGAGATACTATTATCGACAAAGATAATGTTGAAGAAATCATCGATTCTAACGTAAAATCTATTTTGTTACATAAAGAGGATAATAATCAAGCAGATTATGCTATTATCCACAATACATTACAAAAAGATCCAACAAACTCTGAAAAAGAAGCTGTTGAGCATATTTACCGTCAGTTGCGTAACGCAGAACCGCCTGATGAGGAAACTGCTCGTGGTATTATAGATAAATTGTTCTTCTCTGATCAACGTTATAACTTAGGTGAAGTTGGTCGTTATAGAATGAACAAAAAACTTGGTTTAGATATCCCAATGGAAAAGCAAGTGCTTACCAAAGAAGATATCATTACCATTGTAAAATATTTGATTGAATTAATCAACTCTAAAGCTGAGATTGATGATATTGATCACTTATCAAACCGTCGTGTTAGAACAGTTGGAGAACAATTGTCTCAACAATTCGGTGTTGGTTTAGCACGTATGGCTAGAACTATTCGTGAGAGAATGAACGTTAGAGATAACGAGGTGTTTACACCAATTGATTTGATCAATGCTAAAACATTATCATCAGTTATCAACTCTTTCTTTGGTACTAACCAGTTGTCTCAATTTATGGATCAAACGAATCCACTTGCTGAGATCACGCACAAAAGAAGATTATCTGCACTTGGACCAGGTGGACTTTCTAGAGAAAGAGCTGGTTTTGAGGTACGTGACGTTCACTATACGCATTATGGACGTTTATGTCCAATTGAAACTCCAGAGGGACCAAACATTGGTTTGATTTCATCTCTTGGTGTTTATGCTAAAGTTAACGGAATGGGTTTCATCGAAACACCTTACCGAAAAGTAACTAACGGTGTTGTAGATCTTGAAACTACTCCAGTATATTTAAGTGCTGAAGAAGAAGAAGGAATGATGATTGCTCAGGCAAACATCGAAATGGATGCAACCGGAAAAATTATTGCTGATAACGTAATTGCGCGTCAGGAAGGTGATTTTCCAGTAATCGAACCAACTCAGGTAGATTATACAGACGTTGCTCCAAATCAAATTGCTTCTATTTCTGCATCTTTGATTCCTTTCTTAGAGCATGATGATGCGAATAGAGCCTTGATGGGATCAAACATGATGCGTCAGGCAGTACCTTTAATTCGCCCTGAAGCTCCTATTGTAGGAACAGGTTTAGAGCGTCAAGTTGCGTCTGATTCAAGAGTGTTGATTAATGCTGAAGGTGATGGAACGGTAGAATATGTTGATGCAAACATTATCACTATCAAATACGATCGTTCTGAAGAAGAAAGAATGGTTAGTTTTGAGTCTGATGAGAAAACATATAATCTAATTAAATTTAGAAAAACCAATCAAGGAACAAGTATTAACTTGAAACCAATCGTTAAGAAAGGTGATAGAGTTGCACTTGGTCAAGTATTATCAGAAGGATATGCTACTCAAAATGGAGAACTAGCTTTAGGGCGTAACCTAAAAGTTGCGTTTATGCCATGGAAAGGATATAACTTTGAGGATGCGATTGTAATTTCTGAAAAAGTAGTTCGTGATGATATCTTTACGTCAATTCACGTAGATGATTATTCATTAGAAGTTAGAGATACTAAATTAGGTAACGAAGAGTTAACTAATGATATTCCTAACGTTTCTGAAGAAGCTACTAAAGATTTAGATGAAAACGGTATGATTAGAATTGGAGCCGAGGTTAAACCTGGTGACATTCTTATCGGAAAAATTACTCCAAAAGGAGAATCAGATCCTACTCCTGAAGAGAAATTGCTTAGAGCAATCTTCGGTGATAAAGCAGGTGATGTTAAAGATGCTTCATTAAAAGCTTCTCCTTCTTTACATGGTGTAGTTCTTGACAAAAAATTATTTGCAAGAGCCGTAAAAGATAAACGTAAACGTACTCAGGACAAAGACGCTTTAGGTGCTTTGGAAATGGAATTTGAAACTAAATTTGTTGAATTAAAAGACAGATTGGTTGAAAAATTATTCTTGATCGTTAACGGAAAAACATCTCAAGGTGTAATGAATGATTTGGGTGAAGAAGTTTTACCAAAAGGTAAAAAATATACTCAAAAAATGCTTTATGCAGTAGAGGATTTTGCTCACTTAAGTAAAGGTCAGTGGGTTGCAGATGATGCAACTAATAAAATGGTTAATGATTTAATTCATAACTATAAAATTAAGCTGAATGACTTACAAGGATCTTTAAGAAGAGAGAAATTCACTATTACTGTTGGAGATGAATTACCAGCAGGAATCTTGAAATTAGCAAAAATTTATATTGCTAAAAAACGTAAGTTGAAAGTAGGGGATAAAATGGCAGGACGTCACGGTAACAAAGGTATTGTTGCAAGAATCGTTCGTCATGAAGATATGCCTTTCCTTGAAGACGGAACACCTGTAGATATCGTGTTGAATCCACTTGGGGTACCATCTCGTATGAACATCGGTCAAATTTATGAAACGGTTTTAGGTTGGGCAGGACAAAATTTAGGTAGAAAATTTGCTACTCCAATTTTTGATGGTGCTACTTTAGATCAAATCAATGAATTGACTGACGAAGCGGGAATACCAAGATTCGGTCATACTTATTTGTATGATGGAGGAACTGGAGAACGTTTCCACCAAAGAGCAACTGTAGGTGTAATCTACATGTTGAAATTAGGACACATGGTAGATGATAAGATGCACGCACGTTCTATCGGACCATACTCGTTGATTACTCAACAACCACTTGGAGGTAAAGCTCAATTTGGGGGTCAACGTTTTGGAGAGATGGAGGTTTGGGCACTTGAGGCTTATGGAGCGTCAAGTACACTACGTGAAATCTTAACTGTTAAGTCTGATGATGTTATTGGTAGAGCTAAAACTTACGAAGCAATCGTTAAGGGAGAGTCTATGCCAGAACCAGGTTTGCCAGAATCATTCAATGTATTGATGCACGAATTGAAAGGTCTTGGACTTGATATTCGTCTAGAAGAATAAAAATAAAATTCAGTGATAGTCTCAGTATTCGGTTGTAAACCGAAAGCTGAGACTTAAGCTGTTTAGTGAAGTTTGAGTTTTTAAGATTTATACCCGTAACCCGTTCCGATTTTTTATAGTAATGCCAGGCATTTTATAACTAGCGCTTCAAAAATTGTGTTTGAAGTTTAGAGAAGTAACCCGAGGTAGCAGCGTAATGATTTAAATCTTTTGTAAGGTAACTTTTAAAAGATGTAGATTATCTAAAATCAATTTTTAATAGCAAATAAATCAATAGTAAAAACTATGATGAATAATAGAAATAATAATAATAAAGATAAAAATCCAGTTAAAAGATTTAATAAAATCTCGATAGGATTAGCTTCACCAGAATCTATCTTGAAAGAGTCAAGAGGAGAGGTGTTGAAACCAGAAACAATCAACTACAGAACGCACAAGCCAGAGCGTGATGGACTTTTTTGCGAAAGAATCTTCGGACCTGTTAAGGATTTTGAATGTGCTTGTGGTAAATATAAAAGAATTCGTTACAAAGGTATTATATGTGACCGTTGTGGTGTTGAAGTTACTGAGAAAAAAGTACGTCGTGATAGAGTAGGACACATCAACCTTGTTGTGCCAATCGCTCACATCTGGTATTTCCGTTCTCTTCCTAATAAAATTGGTTATATCCTTGGACTTCCTTCTAAGAAATTAGATATGATTATTTACTACGAAAGATATGTAGTAATTCAAGCAGGTATTGCTAAAAATGCAGATGGTGAATCTTTACAAAGATTAGACTTTTTAACTGAAGAAGAATATTTAAATATTTTAGATTCTCTTCCTCAAGATAACCAATATTTAGATGATTTTGATCCTAATAAATTTGTTGCCAAAATGGGAGCAGAGTGTATTATGGATTTATTGGCTCGTATTGACTTAGATGAGTTATCTTACCAACTAAGACACAGTGCTAACAATGAAACATCTAAACAACGTAAAACAGAAGCATTAAAAAGATTACAAGTAGTTGAGTCTTTCCGTGAGTCTAACTTAAACCGTGAAAACCGTCCAGAATGGATGATTATGAAAGTGGTTCCTGTTATTCCACCAGAATTACGTCCGCTTGTGCCACTTGATGGAGGTCGTTTTGCAACTTCAGATTTAAATGATTTATACCGTCGTGTAATTATACGTAACAACCGTTTGAAAAGATTAATGGAGATTAAAGCTCCAGAAGTTATCTTAAGAAACGAAAAACGTATGTTACAAGAATCTGTAGATTCATTATTTGATAATACTCGTAAAGCTTCTGCTGTTAAAACAGAATCAAACAGACCATTAAAATCATTATCAGATTCATTAAAAGGTAAGCAAGGACGTTTCCGTCAAAACTTACTTGGAAAACGTGTGGATTATTCTGCTCGTTCGGTAATTGTTGTTGGACCGGAATTAAAATTATTCGAATGTGGTATCCCTAAAGATATGGCATCAGAATTATACAAACCTTTTGTTATCCGTAAATTGATAGAAAGAGGTATTGTTAAAACGGTAAAATCTGCTAAGAAAATTATAGACAAAAAAGAGCCTGTAGTTTGGGATATCCTTGAAAATGTAATTAAAGGTCACCCAATATTACTGAATCGTGCTCCTACGTTACACAGATTAGGTATCCAGGCATTCCAACCAAAATTAATTGAAGGAAAAGCAATCCAATTGCACCCATTAGTTTGTACGGCGTTTAATGCCGATTTTGATGGGGATCAAATGGCGGTACACTTACCATTAGGGCCAGAGGCTATTTTGGAAGCTCAATTATTGATGTTGGCTTCTCACAATATCTTGAACCCTGCTAACGGTGCGCCAATTACTGTACCTTCTCAGGATATGGTCTTGGGTCTATACTATATGACCAAAGAACGTCTTTCTACTCCAGAACTTAAAATTTTAGGTGAAGGCTTAACTTTTTACTCTGCAGAAGAAGTAAATATTGCATTGAACGAAGGAAGATTAGAATTAAATGCTTCAGTGAGAATTAGAGCAAAAGATTTTAATGAAGCTGGAGAATTAGTGTATCAAATTATTAAAACTACCGCTGGTCGTGTATTGTTTAATGAAGTGGTACCAGAAGCTGCAGGATATATCAATGATGTATTGACTAAGAAAAACCTTAGAGATATTATTGGACACGTTTTAAGCGCGACTAATGTACCTACTACTGCTGCCTTCTTGGACAATATGAAAGATATGGGTTATAAATTCGCTTTTAAAGGTGGTTTATCATTCTCTCTTGGAGATATTAGAATTCCAGATCAAAAACCAAAATTAATTGCAGATGCCAGAGAGCAAGTTGAAGGTATTTCTGTAAATTATAACATGGGTCTTATTACCAATAACGAGCGTTACAACCAAGTTATTGATGTTTGGACTTCAGCGAATGCACAGCTTACAGAATTAGCAATGAAAAACATTAGAGAAGACCAACAAGGTTTCAACTCGGTGTATATGATGCTTGACTCTGGGGCGAGGGGTTCTAAGGAACAAATTCGTCAGTTAACTGGTATGCGTGGTTTGATGGCTAAGCCTAAAAAATCTAATGCTGGTGGTGGTGAGATTATTGAAAACCCGATTCTTTCTAACTTTAAGGAAGGTCTTTCTATCCTTGAGTACTTTATCTCTACTCACGGTGCTCGTAAAGGTCTTGCGGATACGGCTCTTAAAACTGCCGATGCTGGTTACTTAACTAGAAGATTACATGACGTTTCTCAAGATGTTATTGTTAACATTGAGGATTGTGGTACTCTTAGAGGAGTTGAAGTTTCTGCATTGAAAAAGAATGAAGAGATTGTAGAATCATTAGGAGAAAGAATTTTAGGACGTGTTGCATTGCAAGATGTAATTAATCCTTTAACTAGTGACTATTTAGTAAGATCTGGTGAGCAAATCACAGAAGCAATAATGAAAGCAATTGAGGCTTCTCCAGTGGAGAAAGTTGAAGTTCGTTCTCCATTAACTTGTGAAGCGCTTAAAGGTATTTGCGCTAGATGTTACGGTAGAAACTTAGCTACTGGTAAAATGACTCAAAGAGGAGAAGCAGTTGGAGTAATTGCAGCTCAGTCTATTGGAGAACCAGGTACACAGTTAACATTACGTACTTTCCACGTTGGAGGGGTTGCGGGTGGTATATCTGAAGAATCTAGTATCGTTACAAGATTTAATGGTAAACTAGAAATCGAAGATTTAAAAACTGTTAAAGGTGAGGATAATGAAGGTAATGCAGTTGATATTGTAGTATCTCGTTCTACTGAATTGAAATTAATTGATGAAAGAACAGGTATCTTATTAAGTACAAACAACATTCCTTACGGTTCAAGTATCTTTGTAAAAGATGGTCAATCGGTTGTTAAAGGTGATGTGATCTGTAAATGGGATCCATATAATGGAGTTATCGTTTCTGAGTTTACTGGTAAAATTGCTTACGAAGATTTAGAGCAAGGTCAATCGTTCATGGTTGAAATTGATGAGCAAACTGGTTTCCAGGAAAAAGTAATTTCTGAATCTAGAGCTAAAAAATTAATCCCAACTTTATTAGTTTACGGTAAAGAAGGTGAATTAATTCGTTCTTATAACTTACCTGTTGGAGCCCACTTGATGGTTGAAAACGGTGAGAAAATTAAAGCTGGTAAAGTATTGGTAAAAATCCCACGTCGTTCTTCTAAATCAGGGGATATTACTGGAGGTTTGCCTAGAATTACTGAGTTGTTAGAGGCTCGTAATCCTTCGAACCCAGCTGTAGTTTCTGAGATTGATGGTGTTGTTTCTTTTGGAAAAATCAAAAGAGGTAACCGTGAGATCGTTATCGAATCTAAATTTGGTGATGTTAGAAAATACTTGGTTAAATTATCAAGCCAAATTCTAGTTCAGGAAAATGACTTCGTTAGAGCAGGTGTACCATTGTCAGACGGTGCTATTACTCCAGACGATATTTTAAGAATTCAAGGTCCAGCTGCTGTTCAACAGTACTTGGTAAATGAAATTCAAGAGGTATACCGTTTACAAGGGGTAAAAATCAATGACAAACACTTCGAGGTTGTTATTCGTCAAATGATGCGTAAAGTAAGAGTACAAGATCCAGGTGATACTTTGTTCTTAGAAGATCAATTGATTCATACTAAAGATTTTATCGTTCAAAACGATAAATTATATGGTATGAAAGTAGTTGAAGATTCTGGAGATTCTAGCGTATTAAAAGCGGGTCAGATTATTTCTCCTCGTGATTTACGTGATGAAAATTCATTATTGAAACGTACAGATAAAAATCTTGTTGTAGCAAGAGATGTAATTACTGCAACTGCAACGCCAGTTTTACAAGGTATTACAAGAGCTTCGTTACAAACTAAATCATTCATTTCTGCTGCTTCTTTCCAAGAAACAACGAAAGTACTTAACGAAGCTGCAGTAGCTGGTAAAGTAGATTATTTAGAAGGATTAAAAGAAAATGTAATTGTTGGACATAGAATTCCTGCAGGAACAGGTATGAGAGAATACGATCATACAATTGTAGGTTCTAAAGATGATTACAATGAAATGATGGCTAATAAAGAAGAATATATTTATTAATCCTCACCCTAACCCTCTCCAAAGGAGAGGGAAATGGAAAAAATTATAAATTTATGAGCAATATTAATCAACAACAAGAGCAAATTAATATAGAGTTAGATGAGAAAATCGCTGAAGGAATTTATTCTAATTTAGCAATTATAAATCATTCATCTTCAGAGTTTGTTTTAGATTTTGTAAGTATTATGCCGGGTATTCCTAAAGCCAAGGTAAAGTCAAGAATTGTCTTGACACCACAACATGCTAAACGATTGTTAAAAGCTATTGGTGAAAACATTCATCGTTTTGAAGTCGCTCATGGCGAAATTAAAGAAACTGAACAAGTACCAATACCGCTTAATTTCGGTCCTGCGGGACAAGCATAATTTTAAAAGAAGAGCCTCAAATTAAATTTGAGGCTTTTTTATAGCATTTAATTTGGTGAACTCGGTGTAAATATTTGAGGTATTAGCGGTTAGATATTGCTTAAATAGGTAGTTTATCTGATTTTAATTCACTTAATCGATTAAATTTCACTCTTAGGATTCATTATTTTAAATTGCAACTTCCTAAAATTGAATACTAGAGGTTATTTTATTAATTCAGAATTCAAAAAAAGCGCTACTTTTTAAAAGTAGCGCTTTTTTTATATAATTTCGAATCAGATAATTATTCAAATTCTGAAGTGAAAAATAATTTTACACTTGGATATTTATTTTGAGTCATCTGTATTGTAAAGTCAGAATCGGCTAGAAATACTAATTGACCATATTTATCTTTTGCTAAGAATTTTTGTTTGATACGTTTAAATTCTTTGAATTCATCATTTTTGGCATCATCTGGTTTTACCCAACATGCTTTATGTACTGGGAAATTTTCATAGGTACATTTTGCCCCATATTCATGTTCCAAACGGTATTGGATTACCTCGTATTGAAGTGCTCCTACGGTTCCAATAACTTTACGGTTGTTCATTTCAAGGGTAAATAACTGAGCGACACCTTCGTCCATTAATTGATCGACACCTTTGTCTAATTGCTTAGCTTTCATTGGGTCGGCATTATTAATGTATCTAAAGTGTTCCGGAGAGAAACTTGGAATTCCTTTGAAACTCATAACTTCTCCTTCGGTCAATGTATCGCCTATTTTAAAATTTCCAGTATCATGTAAACCAACAATATCACCAGGATATGAAATATCTACAATTTCTTTTTTCTCAGCAAAAAATGCATTTGGACTAGAGAATTTTAAATTTTTCTTTTGACGAACATGGTAATAAGGTTTGTTTCTTTCGAAAGTTCCAGAAACAATTTTTATAAATGCTAAACGGTCTCTATGTTTAGGATCCATGTTGGCATGTATTTTAAATACAAAACCAGTCATTTTTTCTTCAGTTGGATCAACCAGACGAGTTTCTGAATCTTTTGGCCTCGGTGAAGGCGCAATTGTAACAAAACAATCTAATAATTCACGTACTCCAAAGTTATTTAAAGCAGAACCAAAGAATACTGGTTGCAATTTTCCGTCTAAATAATCCTGACGATCAAATTTAGGATATACTTCATCAATTAGTTCTAATTCTTCACGAAGTCTATCAGCAGGTTTTTGACCAATAATTTTTTCCAGTTCAGGATTTTTAACATCAGAGAAAGCTATAGTTTCTTCAATGTTTTTACGGCTATCACCGCTAAAAAGATTGATGTTTTGTTCCCAAAGGTTGTAAATTCCCTGAAAATCATATCCCATCCCGATAGGGAAACTTAATGGAGTAACAGTTAATCCTAATTTTTGCTCTACTTCATCCATTAAATCGAATGCATCTTTACCTTCACGATCTAATTTGTTTATAAAAACAATAATCGGAATTTTACGCATTCTACATACAGAAACTAATTTTTCGGTTTGTTCCTCAACCCCTTTTGCAACGTCAATAACTACGATTACACTATCTACGGCGGTTAAAGTTCTAAAAGTATCTTCGGCAAAATCCTTGTGACCAGGTGTGTCAAGGATGTTAATTTTTTTGTCTTTATAGTTAAAAGCTAATACAGATGTAGAAACCGAAATTCCTCTCTGACGCTCGATTTCCATGAAATCGCTGGTAGCCCCTTTTTTTATTTTATTGTTTTTTACCGCTCCTGCTTCCTGGATAGCACCACCAAATAACAATAGTTTTTCGGTTAATGTTGTTTTTCCAGCATCGGGATGCGAAATAATTCCAAATGTTCTTCTACGTTGTATTTCTTTTAAAAAGCTCATATTTAATATCAATAGTTTGCAAAAGTACTATTAATTACGGCTTAATAAAAATATTAGCTTCTAATTTAAGTTTGTTTGGTTTAGATAATTCGTTACTATTATTTGTGTTTTTAAATAAAAAAGAGGCTGATTATTTAAATCAGCCTCAAAATTAAATGTAATTTTTGGATCGTATTAGTTATTTATAGACCAAACAGAATATCCTTTTGGGGGACATTGAATTTTAACCCATTTATCGGCTTGTGTTGTTGGGTACCAGGTTGATGCTCCGGTAAAATCCTTAATTTGAGCGTTTGCCCAGTTTGTTTGGATCCATCTTTCTTGCCATGATGTCGAATTATTGATGTATACTACTAATCCCGGGTTTCCGTTATATCCATTTCTTCTGGCAATATATTCATCATCGTCAGAGTATAATATAGAAGTTGTTCCGGTGGCTTTATTATTGTGTATCCATATAAGGTTGTTTAATTTGTTTTTATCCAACCATTCTTCGTAGTCTCTATAAAAAATTGTAGGATATCCTTCGTGAGTTAAAATATAGGAATAAGCCAGTAATTTGTTCGAAATCTCGTCGGTATCATGATTTGTAACAAAAGTAACAGCTTTGTAAGGGTTTCTTTTCCACATCATATCATCATTTAATAAGGCAAGATTATTTCCATCAAAGGCATCATTCATTTTATAATAACAAGCAAAATCAAAAACAGAACTATTGGCATTATTAGCCCAGTCATTTAATACATTTACATTCGAATCCCATAATTCGCCAACCGAAAAGCCGCCTACATTAGCATTCCAAGCGTTTACAACCCACGCACCAAATCCTTTTACGTAATCAAATCTCCAACCATCAAATTTCATGGTATTTTTATAATATTTACCAACTCCATCAGCTCTAAGCCATAACCAATCTTGTACATGAGGATTTGCGTGGCATAAATCCGGGAAACCGCCAAATGAACCTTCGTCATTATTACCGTAACTATTTTTATAAAAGTCATTATAATTACGAGTGAATTTTCCTGAAGCAACTCCGCTAAAGTTGGTCCAGGTATTGGTTCCAGTAAAAGGATTCGCTTCTGATTGTCCTCCGCTATTATGATTAATTACAATATCGGCATATACTTGCATGTTTTCAGTATGTACTTTGGTTATCAGACTAACCAATTCTGTTTTGGAACCAAATCGGGTTTCTACTGAGCCATTTTGATTGTAATCTCCAAAATCAAAATAATCGGTAGGATCGTATCCCATCGAAAAAGCACCGTTTTGAGCTTTTGATGCTGGTGGTAGCCAAATTGAACCAATTCCGGCATTTGACCAATCTGTAATTTTAGTATTGATCGTATTCCACCAGGTTCCACCAGCAGGAACGTCCCAGTAAAATGCTTGTATCATTACTCCGCCGCCAGGATTTGCAACATATTTTCCTGTAGTAGAAGTTCCAGTGCTAAACGGATGTCCATCGTGATGTGTTACGTTAATAACCTTAAATTGGGAATTTGCAGCTTGAATTTCAGATTCTGCATTTTCATTTGAGCTGCACGAATAGAAAAGTGCAGCCAAAGCTGTAATTAGATAAACCGTTACAATTTGTTTTTTCATAGTTAAATGATTTTAGGTTAAATATAGATTTGGGTAATTGAATTACGATTAGCTATAAAATTGGATTAAAAAAATGTTTAATCTGTATAATAACTAGTCTAATAATGTTAATTATTCATCTAATGTATGTAAATATTGGTTTTTTCAACATGTCGTAATTTTATTTACGTAACGAAAACGTTGTAGTGTTGAAAACTTTAATGTATTTATTTAGAAATAAGCTATTTAATTGTGTTTTGTTTGAGTTTTTCAGGGTTGACAGAGATACAATTGTAAATAATAATATGCATGAGAGTATGCTTACAGATGTTTTAAAAATTTGAAGCGATTAACTGTAGCTATTATAATTTTTTTAACAGCATATAATTTTTTGTTAATAGTAATAAGGAAACTTGTATTATGTGATTGAATTGTTATTTTTGTTCGTTATAAGTTAATAAAGCAATGTTTGTTAGATTTGTAAAGATTTTATTTTCTGAACATTTAAAATATATATTGAAATATTTGGTTTACTATATTTATAACCTAAATAATGCTGGATAATAAAAGCTACTTTACATTAAATTAAATTTTAAAATAATGCTATTAAAAAAATTACGATTAAAAACTATCAATTGTCAATTTGTGTTAACAATAAGTTTTTTGCTTCTTTTCAATACGCTAACCAGAGCGCAAGAAATTATTAAAGATCCTGTTGCAGTAAAACCAGTTGAAGTTAAAAGTAATCAGAAACAAAAAATTGATGGTATTATCGCTACTGTAGGTGATTACATTATTTTGGATTCGGATATCGATAAAGGATATTTAGAAATTGCAAGCCAAGGTGGGTCTATAAAAGATGTTACAAGATGTCAAATGCTTGGAAAACTTCTAGAAGATAAATTATATGCACATCAAGCAGTTCAGGATAGTATTATTGTAAGTGATGCCGAAGTTAAAGGTATGATGGATGAGCGATTAAATTATATGGTTCAACAAATCGGAGATATAAATAAAGTAGTTCAGTATTACAAAAAGAATTCTGTTGAGGAATTTAAAACTTATTTTGCTGACATCTTGAAAGAGCAAAAATTGGCTTCTGAAATGCAGAAGAAAATTATTGACGGAGTAGAAATCACTCCAGAGGAAGTTCGTAACTTCTTCAAAAAAATACCTAAAGAAGAATTGCCAGTTTTTGGAGCTGAAATGGAAGTAGCGCAAATTGTTGTTCATCCTAAAATTTCGGATGTGGAAAAGAAAAAAGTAATTGATCGTTTAAATGGTATTAAAAAAGATGTTGAGGATGGAGCTAGTTTTGCGACCAAAGCTGTTTTATATTCTCAGGACCCTAGTTCTTCTCCAAATGGAGGGTATTACAAGATGACTAGAAAAACTGCTTTTGTAAAAGAATTTAAAGATGTAGCTTTTAGTCTTCAGGAAGGAGAGATTTCAGTTCCTTTCGAAACAATTTATGGATATCATATTATAAAAATTGATAAAATTAAAGGGCAGGAGGTTGAGTTACGTCATATTTTAATTGCTCCAACGGTATCTGAAGATGCTTTGAAAGAGGCTAAAGAAAGAATTAATGTAATCAGACAAAAGATCATCGACAAGAAAGTTACTTTTGCAGAAGCAGCAAGAACGGAATCAGATGAAAAGGAAACTCGTGCTAATGGTGGTGTTTTGATTAATCCAAACACACAAGATACTCGTTTTGAATTGACAAAAATGGATCCAACTTTATATACTCAGGTTTCAAATTTAAAGGACGACGAAGTTTCGCAACCAGTTTTAGATACAGATCCTCAAGGCAAAAAAAGTTACAAATTAATTACTGTTACTAAAAGAATTGAAGAGCATACTGCCGATTACGGTAAAGATTACATCAAGATTAAAGATTTGGCTTTAAAAGAAAAACAAATTAAAGCAATCGCTAAATGGTTTGATGAAAAAATAAAAGAAACTTATATTAAAATTATTGGTGAATACAGAGATTGTGCTTTTACTAATAATTGGCTGAAAAAATAATTTTTATAAAATAAATAAAAAGAGTTAGTTTTATGAATTCATAGAACTAACTCTTTTTAATTTTAAATACATTCATAAATGTCTGACGTAGCAGCAATTCATAACCTAGTTCAAAAACGTAACGAATTAAAAACCGAAATCGCAAAAATAATTGTAGGTCAGGATGCAGTTGTAGATCAAATCTTGATTTGCATTTTTTCTGGTGGACATGCACTTTTGATAGGTGTGCCAGGATTGGCGAAAACATTATTGATAAATACGCTATCTCAAGCTTTAGGTCTTGATTTTAAGAGAATTCAGTTTACTCCGGATTTAATGCCTTCGGATATTTTAGGAAGTGAGATATTGGATGAGAACAGAAGATTTAAATTTATAAAAGGACCAGTTTTTTCAAATATTATTCTGGCAGATGAGATTAATAGAACACCGCCTAAAACGCAAGCGGCTTTGCTTGAGGCAATGCAGGAACGTTCGGTAACGATTGCTGGTGAAAATCATAAATTAGATTTGCCTTACTTTGTATTGGCTACGCAAAATCCTATAGAGCAAGAAGGAACTTATCCATTACCGGAAGCGCAATTGGATCGTTTTATGTTTGCTATAAAATTAGAATATCCAAGTTTTGAAGAAGAAGTACAAGTTGTAAAACGTACTACTTCGGATAATACGAGTATTATTAACCCATTATTTACTGCTAAGGAGATTATCGATTTTCAGCATCTTATTCGTCGAATTCCTGTTGCCGATAATGTGATTGAATATGCGGTAACATTGGTGAGTAAAACTCGTCCGGATAATAATTTGTCTAATGATTTTGTTAAAAATTATTTAGATTGGGGAGCGGGGCCAAGAGCTTCGCAAAATTTAATTTTGGCAGCCAAAGCGCATGCAGCATTCAATGGTAAATTCTCACCGGATATTGAAGATGTGAAAGCAGTAGCAACCGGTATTTTGAGACATCGAATTATTAAAAATTACAAAGCCGATGCCGAAGGAATTACCGAAGAAATTATAATTCAGAAGCTGATGTAAGAGAATATAAAAGCTTAAAAAAAAGCCTAACCGATTTTAGAATCAGTTAGGCTTTTTTTGTTTCTGTGTGCAATTGCGATTAAGTTGTCTAAAAAGATTTCATATTCTTTGTTTGTTTCTGGCTTCTATTGAATCGATGTATCTATATAAAAAATCATAAACTACCATTTCATTTAATCTACCTTTCGACTTGAAAAGTCTGTTGGTTAGCATATGTATGTGACTGCTTACAAAACTGTTTAAATTTAATGTTTCATTTTTGTTGATATCTATTATCTTTTTTATAATGTTGGCTGTGAAATCACTTTTGGTACTTAATAGATCTTCAATTTCAATATATTTTTCGTTGTCTTTGATTGTGTAAAGCATAAAATCTTCTATGATTTTTCGGTTATTTCTATATTTACTATTCACTTGAATTCTTTGAGCTTTTGTCAAATCAAATTCGTTGGCATAACCAATTTTTAGATTTTCTAAAAGATTTAATTTCTCTCGGTTTGAATATCTAAAATCATCTAAAAATTTATTAATAGCTTTTAAACAGAATAGCCATCTTATTTCTTCGCCTTCTTCTCCCTCAATCAAGTCAATAAATTCTACAATCATATTGCTATCATGAAAGAATAATTCTTCAGATAATTCTATCGTATTTTCACCATATCGTTCAATTTCTCGTTGATATGTGTCGATTTGTATGTTCCAAATCAAATCAGACATCAAATATTCCTTTAAATAGGGGTTTAATTTATTAATAACTTCAAAGATATTCTTGTTTTCTGAACAATGAAAGCGAATTCTAAGATGGTTTTTAGGGTCTGAATATCTTATGTAAAACCACTTATCAATCAGGTTGTTTTTGAGTAGTTCAGTTGTAATAGGTTTAATGATTTCTGTTAAAATAACATCAGATGTTTTAAATCCAGTGTATATTTTATAATATAACCATTGATCGCCTATTATAAAACTTCGTTGTGTTTTTATTTTTGTTACCATGTTTATTCTTTGTCGTTATAAAAGGATAAAATAATTTCATTTGTATAATATTCTTCATTAATGTTTTTAACTTTAGTTTCTTTATTAAATAAGAATTCAATTATTTTAAAATCATTTCGGGGCTTTATTATTTCTAAGAACATTCTTAAAGATGTTAAATTAGTTAAATCAATTAATAATTGATTATCCCTTTCTACTAGTAAAACTAGGTTAGGTATTTTTCTTTTCTTTTGGAACTCTTTAATTTCATTTAATAAATTTTTATCATTTTCAAAATGTTTAAAAATATTTTTCATGTCATTAGAACTAATATTCCATGTTGCTTCTTGAAATATGATATTTTCAAATTCAATTCTTGGAATAAAATTATATTCATTTGAGATACTTCCTAAGTTAAAATTTATGCTATTAGTTCTTTCACTAGTTTGTAAGTCACATAAAAAATGATAAATTGGAAGGGATAACGAAGAGTAATTATGAGCATTTGTAAGTCTTGGTATGACTTCTTTATTGTGCTTTTTTGATCTTAAAATTATTTTATTATTTTTTATAGATACATATAGATCATTTATTTGTATCTGAAATTCTTTATCTAAAGTTGAATTTCCTAAATATGGTATTTCGTAATCTCTAAAATTTGGTCTCATAAGAATGTTTCCAACTCTTGATTCGGGAAGATGTACAATTTCAGCTAAAATTTTAGTATTATTTATTTTTTTTTCAACTTCAACTATCTTTTTTACATATTGGTGTGTATTTTTATCAGCGTGACAAAATCTTGATAGTAAATTTGCTGCGCTTGAACCGCCAATACTACTGAATTTTATTTTTTCTTGGCCATCAATATTTACTAACTCTATTATTGTTGACATTGTGTCAGGTAGATTGTCCCATTTATTTTCAATCTTATTTAATTCATTTTCATTTATTTTGAGAATATAGTCGTCATTTATATATGCATCCATAATTTTTTGATGGAAGAAACGATTATATGTTGAGGTGAAGTATTGAGTATTTTCTTTGTTTTTGTCGTCTGGATTAAGATCGTCTATTAAAGGGTTTAGGTCACCCTCATTATCTGTTTGTTCATATCCAATTCCAATTTCAGTATCAAGAACATTTGGCAATGATATTTCTCTGCCTTCATAGCGTTCTAAAAATGATTTTTTAAATTCTATTAAGTTTTTATTTTCAGATTTTGCGTTTAATTTATTTAAAACCGAAATTCCTTTTTTTACTTGTTCTACTATTTTTTCATTAAGAGAGTTGTTTGTGTAGTTCAATATCATATCTGTCTGGAACAAATATTTTGAGTCGAATTCTGTGCCTAAGTTTTCAACTAATTGGATTATTTCTTTATATTTTATTATCGGATTTCCAATAATAGTATCAAGATCACTAATTAATAGTTTTATTCTGTTTAAGGCTATTATTAGATCCTCAGTGTTGTTTAAATGTTTTAATATTTGTATAATTTGATCATAAAATTCTATTCCAGTAACAGATGGTTCTAAATTACTGACTAAAATTTGATTTTTAATTAAGTCATTTACAAATTCGGTTGCGGAATCTAGATCTATTTTTTCTGAGACAATTTCGGATATAATATCTTTTATAAGAGAACCATCTTTGCAAAAGTGTAATGTTTTCGATATATATTGAGAGTTGTAAAGAGATACGATTTGGTGATTTCGTTTTCCTTTTATATAAAAGTACTCTATATATCTAATGTTTTTTCCTACATGATAAATTGTTTTATTTGGAGAGAATTGAAGTTGAGATTTAATGCTTTCAAGATTTGCAATGTTTTGAGATAAAGCAACTAAAAAATTCATATCAAATCTTGTATGTCTTAAATTCTGATCATATTTTTTTAAAACAATATTTGTCTCCTTGGAAATTGTCCCTAAACAACAGCCAGCAAATAAGCCAAAGGGGGTGCACCTTGACGATAGTCTGGAAATGTACTTTAGAACTGAATGTTTAATCTTAATTTCTTGACTTTCATTTAAAGTTCCATTTATCCATTTTTCAATTTCGTTATAGAATTCAGGGGATGCTAAATATATTGATTCATTAATTGCTGGGTTTTTTAATAAATTTATAAATGTGTCTTTTTGGATTTCTTGAGAATTAGTTGTGCTTTTATAAAAATTCAAGGGTAGTAATGGAGTCCTAAGGATGTAATTTTCAAAATGCTTATAGGGTATATTATTATTATTCATTATTTATTAACTTAACATTAAACATTCATCCCATTTCGAATTTGATGGATTCAAAATTTCTATAATAACCAATCCAATTCCAGCAATTCCTTCCAATAAGGAAATTTCTTTTTCCCATATATTTTTTTCACTTAAGTATTTTTTGTATCCTGCGTATCCATCTTTATGGGAAGCCATTTTTAAACCTTCATTACACCAAAAAAGAGATGTTTTGTAAAATATTTCATTGTTAGTATTTTTAAATATCCTGTTAAAAATTAATGCTATTCCGAAGGCTCCATGGCATAATCCTGCATCATTAACTAAGTTATCTTCAAGGTCAATTCTGTGTGATGAATGTATTAGTATTTCAATTGAAGTTTTTAATAAAGATTCGTCATTTAAAGTTTTTGCAGCTTGCCATAATGTTATTCCAATACCTAAATCACCATAACACCAAGCGAGTCTGCTGTTTGTAATCTTATTATTATTATTATTATTATTTGTTTGAATGTTAGGGAATATTGAAGTTGAGGTTTCGCTCTTATTCTTACAACTGAGGATGTAATTTACTCCCATTTCTATCATATTTCTTACATGTGGTTTGAAATCTTCATATTCATGCAGTCTACACAGAAAATTAATAATACTTGGTATACCATGACAAAGACTTAAATTGTAACCTATGTTTTTCTTTTCAGAGTTAAGTTCAGAACTCCACTTTATCATATTATGTTCTTTTTCTGATTTTTCATCAAAATAACGTATTATTTTTAAGATATTCTCTTTATACTTGTGCTTCAAGTCTTCTGATTTGGTGTTTTTATAACGCTTTAAAAAATAATATCCATAACCTATACCCCCATGTAAAAAATCATGATTATTATTTTGTAAGTCATAGTCCATCTTAATAAGAAGATAGTCTTCTAAATCAATTAATAATTTATCATTGTTGAAATCAAGAAAATCTTCTTCCCATAAATGCTCTAAAAACCATCCAAAACCTGCTATTCCACTACAATAAGTTGGATAATTATATCCATTGTTTATTTTATTAAAGCAACTTTCAATCAATTCGATGCCAATTTCAGAAGCATTATCGTCGTTATTTAGCCTTGAATAATGAAAGAAGAAAAGTGATATTCCTGAGAGTCCTGTCAATACTCCTAAATTCTCGGTGTTATTATTAGTTTTAAGTATTTCGTATATTTCGTTTAGTTTTTTTTTAAGATTTGTTTCTACTAGATTTGTCATGCTTTTGTTTTACTGATTAAATAATATTAGGTTTGTTAAATTATAATTTATTACGCAAGTTTTTTTACAAAAATAGAAAGATAAATAAATTATTCTATATATTTGAATCTTATTAATTATAAACTATAACAAATTATGAAAAAGAAAAAATCAATCAATGAGTTGACTTTAAACAAAGAAGTAGTCACTAAATTAAATTTGGAAAAAATTAATGGAGGGAAAATAGCAGAAGATACCTATACTCATAAACAAAGCCCAATGACATCATGTGACGGGGATTGCAATAATTCTTGTCGTGCTTGCTGGTAATGTTAAGTCTTAAAAAAAAGGGTGCAATTTTAAAATTGCATCTTTTTTTTTACGGTGTTATGGCTTGAAATTGAGATATACAAAAAGGGTTGGTATAATACAGCAGTAATATTTCCTTAGTGTCAGACAAAGATGGTAATTTATTGATTGATGTTTCATTGCCAAAAGGGTTAGAATCTTCTTATAAAAAGCAAATTTCTTTTCAGTAGGAAATGAAAGGAACAGCTGATATTGTTACTGAGGATTTGAGATTAATCGAAAGAATTTTGTGTCATTTTAAAGGCATTTTTAAATAATGATTTAATATGCGAAAGATTGATACTCGGTATATTAAGTTTATAAAAAAACTATTCAGACTGGGGAGCGGGACCAAGAGCTTCGCAAAATTTAATTTTGGCAGCCAAAGCGCATGCAGCATTCAATGGTAAATTCTCACCGGATATTGAAGATGTGAAAGCGGTAGCAACCGGTATTTTGAGACATCGAATTATTAAAAATTACAAAGCCGATGCCGAAGGAATTACCGAAGAAATTATAATTCAGAAGCTACTATAACGTTATAAAAAGCCTTATTTAGAAAGGTTCTTTGTTTAAAACATAGCAAAGAACCTTTTTCTTTGTAGTGAAGAATTTCGACTTTGTCAAATAATGGATTTTATATTAATAATAATTTAATATTTTGACATTAAAATGTAATTTTACTAATTTTACGCAATGTAAATCGTTATTTTTTAATAATAACTTTTGAAAAGGCGACTTCTGTTATATTTTTTTTAATTCTCGGCTTTAATTTTTAAATTTGCATACAAAAAATAAGATACCTAGAAATACTTCTATTATGAATACTTATAACGATTACATTAAAGAGATTGCAGAACGAAAAGACCAAGGACTTCATCCGAAGCCAATTGATGGTGCTGAGTTGTTAAGCGTAATTATTGAACAAATTAAAGATATAGATAACGAATATCGAGAAGAATCGATTAAACACTTTATTTATAACACTATACCAGGAACCACAAGTGCTGCAGGTGTAAAGGCTAAGTTCTTAAAAGAAATTATTCTTGGAGAATTTGTAGTAAAAGAAATAACTCCAGTTTTTGCATTTGAGTTATTATCACATATGAAGGGTGGGCCTTCTATTGAAGTGCTGTTGGATTTAGCTTTGGGTGATGATGTTGCTATTGCAAAAGAAGCTGGAAATGTTCTTAAGACACAAGTTTACCTTTATGAGGCAGACACAGATCGTTTAAAAGAAGCATTTAAAAATGGTAATCCAATTGCTATAGAAATTATTAAAAGCTATGCACAGGCAGAGTTTTTTACTAAACTACCAGAAGTAGTAGAAGAAATTAAAGTAGTTGCTTTTATTGCTGGTGAGGGTGATATTTCGACCGATTTATTATCTCCAGGTAACCAGGCTCACTCACGTTCTGATCGTGAACTTCATGGTCAATGCATGATTACTCCTAAAGCACAAGAAGAAATTAAGGCATTGCAAGCACAACATCCTGACAAAAGTGTGATGTTAATTGCAGAGAAAGGTACTATGGGAGTTGGTTCGTCTAGAATGTCAGGTGTGAACAACGTGGCTCTTTGGACAGGAAAACAAGCAAGCCCATATATTCCATTTGTTAATATAGCTCCAATCGTTGGGGGAACAAATGGTATTTCTCCAATTTTCCTTACAACTGTTGATGTTACGGGTGGTATTGGATTAGATCTTAAAAACTGGGTTAAAAAGCTTGATGCAGATGGTAATATTATTCGCAATGAGAATAATGAGCCAATTCTGGAAGAAGCATACTCTGTTGCTACTGGTACAGTACTTACAATAAATACTAAGACTAAGAAGCTTTATAATGGCGACAAAGAGCTAATTGATATTTCTAAGGCATTTACTCCTCAGAAAATGGAATTTATAAAAGCTGGTGGATCATATGCAATCGTATTTGGTAAAAAGCTTCAGACATTAGCAGCAAAAATTTTAGATATTGAAGCTCCTCTTGTGTTTGCTCCATCAAAAGAGATTTCTCTTGAGGGACAGGGTCTTACAGCGGTAGAAAAAATCTTCAATAAGAACGCTGTTGGAATAGCTCCGGGTAAAGTACTACATGCAGGTTCAGATGTTCGTGTAGAAGTTAATATCGTAGGTTCACAAGATACGACTGGTCTTATGACTGCTCAGGAATTGGAGTCTATGGCTGCTACAGTAATTTCGCCAATTGTTGACGGTGCGTATCAGTCTGGTTGTCACACAGCTTCAGTATGGGATAAAAAAGCTCAGGCAAATATCCCAAAATTGATGAAATTTATGAACGAGTTCGGTTTAATTACAGCTCGTGACCCGAAAGGCGTTTATCATGCAATGACAGATGTAATCCATAAAGTTCTTAATGATATTACAATAGATGAGTGGGCTATCATTATTGGTGGTGACTCTCATACAAGAATGTCCAAAGGTGTTGCTTTTGGTGCCGACTCAGGAACAGTTGCACTTGCACTTGCTACTGGTGAGGCTTCAATGCCAATTCCTGAATCAGTGAAGGTAACTTTTAAGGGAGAGATGAAAAGTTATATGGACTTCCGTGATGTGGTTCATGCAACACAAGCTCAGATGCTTAAAAAGTTTGGTGGCGAGAATGTGTTTCAAGGTAGGATTATTGAGGTTCATCTTGGAACTCTTAATGCTGACCAAGCATTTACGTTTACTGACTGGACTGCAGAAATGAAGGCGAAAGCTTCAATCTGTATTTCTGAGGATGACACTTTGATCGAATCACTAGAGATTGCAAAAGGTAGAATCCAAATCATGATCGACAAGGGTATGGATAATGAGAAACAAGTTCTTCAGGGATTGATTAATAAAGCAGATAAGAGAATTGCTGAGATTAAATCTGCGGAGAAACCTGCTCTAACTCCAGATGAAAATGCTAAGTATTATGCTGAAGTTGTTGTTGATCTTGATCAGATTGTAGAGCCAATGATTGCTGATCCAGACGTAAATAATGTTGATGTTTCTAAAAGATATACCCACGATACAATCAGACCTTTATCCTTTTATGGAGGAGAGAAAAAAGTAGATCTTGGATTTATTGGTTCTTGTATGGTTCATAAGGGAGATATGAAAATTCTTGCTCAGATGCTTAAAAATATAGAAGAGCAACAAGGGAAGGTTGAGTTTAAGGCGCCGCTTGTAGTAGCGCCACCTACTTATAATATTGTAGATGAACTTAAAGCCGAAGGTGACTGGGAAGTTTTGCAAAAATACTCAGGTTTCGAATTCAACGATAGTGCACCTAAAGGAGCGGCACGTACAGAATATGAAAATATGCTGTATTTAGAGCGTCCGGGATGTAATCTTTGTATGGGTAACCAGGAAAAAGCGGCAAAAGGAGATACTGTAATGGCAACTTCTACTCGTCTTTTCCAAGGAAGAGTTGTAGAAGATACTGAAGGTAAAAAAGGAGAGTCGTTACTGTCATCTACACCAGTTGTAGTTTTGTCTACAATCCTTGGTAGAACTCCTACATTGGATGAATATACAGCGGCAGTAGAGGGTATCAACTTGACTAAGTTTGCGCCTTCTAATAAGCAGTTAGTTATGTAATACAGGATTAGTTATAATCATTATATATAAAAAGCCCGAGTCATAAACTCGGGCTTTTTCTTTTACAGCACTTCAATTTTTTGTATCTTGTCATGTTCAAAATAAAAAAAACAAAAACAATTACAACTTATGGCTTTTGATATTGAAATGATTAAAAAAGTGTATGAGAACATGCCTGGTCGTGTTGATAAAGCACGCGAAATTGTTGGTCGTCCACTTACATTAACTGAGAAAATTTTGTATAATCACCTTTGGGATGGAACTCCATCTAAGGCGTTTGGTAGAGGTGTTGATTATGTTGATTTTGCACCCGATCGTGTTGCTTGTCAAGATGCAACTGCTCAAATGGCATTATTGCAATTTATGCATGCGGGGAAATCCAAGGTTGCTGTTCCTACAACAGTACACTGCGATCACTTGATTCAGGCAAAAGTTGATGCTGTAACCGATTTGGCAAGAGCAAAAACACAAAGTAATGAAGTGTTTGATTTTCTTTCATCAGTTTCTAATAAATACGGAATTGGTTTCTGGAAGCCAGGTGCTGGAATTATTCACCAAGTAGTACTTGAAAATTATGCTTTCCCTGGTGGAATGATGATAGGTACCGATTCTCACACTGTAAATGCAGGTGGTTTAGGAATGGTAGCTATTGGTGTTGGTGGAGCCGATGCAGTAGATGTTATGTCAGGAATGGCGTGGGAACTTAAATTTCCTAAATTAATTGGAGTAAAATTAACTGGTAAATTATCAGGATGGACTGCTCCTAAAGATGTTATCCTTAAAGTTGCTGGTATTCTTACTGTAAAAGGTGGTACTGGGGCTATCGTTGAATATTTTGGAGAAGGTGCTACTTCTATGTCATGTACAGGAAAAGGTACTATTTGTAATATGGGCGCAGAGATTGGAGCTACAACTTCAACTTTTGGATATGATGATTCTATGAGTCGTTACCTACGTTCTACAAACAGAGCCGATGTTGCAGATGCTGCAGATAAAGTAGCTTCTTACTTAACAGGAGATCCAGAAGTTTACGCTAATCCAGAAAAATATTTTGACCAAGTTATCGAAATTAACTTAACGGAATTAGAGCCACACTTAAACGGACCTTTTACGCCGGATTTAGCTACTCCAATTTCTAAAATGAAAGAAGCTGCTATAAAAAATAACTGGCCATTACAAATTCAGGTTGGTTTAATTGGATCATGTACAAACTCATCTTACGAAGATATTGCACGTGCAGCATCTTTGGCAAGACAAGTTTCGGCTAAAAAATTAAAAACAAAATCACAGTTTACCATTACACCAGGTTCAGAGGTAGTTCGCTATACAATCGAGCGTGATGGTTTTATCGATACATTCCATAAAATTGGAGCAACAGTTTTTGCTAATGCTTGCGGACCATGTATTGGTATGTGGGATAGAGAAGGAGCAGAGAAAGAAGAAAGAAATACAATCGTTCACTCTTTTAACCGTAACTTCTCAAAACGTGCAGATGGTAACCCAAATACACTAGCTTTCGTAGGTTCGCCAGAATTGGTAACTGCTATGGCTATCGCAGGAGATTTAAGTTTTAACCCATTAACAGATACTTTAATCAATGAAGATGGAGAAGAAGTAATGTTAGATGCACCTACAGGAGACGAATTGCCTCCAAAAGGATTTGATGTTAAAGATCCAGGATTCCAGCTTCCAGCTGAAGACGGTTCAGGAGTTCAGGTTGTGGTTAGCCCAACATCAGAGCGTTTGCAATTATTAGCTCCGTTTGATGCTTGGGATGGTAAGAACATTACAGGTGCAAAATTGTTAATCAAAGCATTCGGAAAATGTACAACAGATCACATTTCTATGGCAGGACCATGGTTGCGTTTCCGCGGACATTTAGATAATATTTCTAATAATATGTTGATTGGTGCAGTAAATGCATTTAACCAAAAAACAAATTCAGTTAAAAATCAATTAACAGGAACATACGATGCGGTTCCTGCAGTTGCACGTGCATACAAAGCTGCTGGAGTTCCGTCTATCGTTGTGGGAGACCATAACTATGGCGAAGGATCTTCACGTGAGCATGCAGCAATGGAACCACGTTTCTTAGGAGTTAAAGCGGTATTGGTAAAATCTTTTGCTCGTATCCACGAAACAAACCTTAAAAAGCAAGGACTTTTGGGATTAACATTTGCTAACGATGCAGATTATGATAAAATCCAGGAAGATGATACAATTAACTTCGTTGATTTGGTAGATTTTGCTCCAGGAAAACCATTAACGTTAGAATTTGTTCACGCAGATGGAACTAAAGACATAATTTTAGCAAATCATACTTATAATGCAGGACAAATAGGCTGGTTTGTAGCTGGTTCAGCATTAAACTTAATTGCAGCAGGAAAAGCGTAATTAAAGATTTAAAACTATACTAAAAACTCTCAAGGCAACTTGAGAGTTTTATTATTTGAAGCTTTTTCCAGCTATCCGCTATATCTTTTCTTTTTTAAAGAAAAAAAGAAAAGGATGCCGCTCCAAATGAAATTCACTGAACTCCATTAAAATAAAAACATTGTGAAGTAATCTGGGCTAGGAAACTCGTTTACAGGATTAACTTTTTTATAAATTATAAAAATTTACTTCTATTTATTTTTGTGTTTTCAAATTCCGTTATATCAATACTATAAGTGTTTGACGATGGAGATCTGGAATAATCATTCTCTGTAAAACCTCCGAGTAAAAACAATTTGCTATCACTATAAAACATTTCAGCTGCTTTTAGTGGTAATGAAATTAAGTATTCCTTTAGTTGTTTGGTTAAGATATTGTAGGTAAATATTTTTTCATTTTCAAGAATATATATTGTACTGTCGTGATAAGTAACGGCAGGTTTGCTTAAACCATAAAATAATTCACCTTCAGTTTGCCATTTCTCAGTAGTTAAATCAAAAGATTCCATTTCAGATATAGGCTTTCCATTAAAACCACCAATTAGATAAATTTTATTTCCAATCAAAACTCCTTCCGTTTCTTTTGCAGTAAGCATATCCGGTAGTTCATACCAATATCCGGAGGTTATGTTGTATGAATGTACTTTGTTTGAGTATTCTTTAATTCCATCTTCGGCCATTTTTATAGATCCGCCCACAGCAATTATATTATCATTATAGGTAAAAGAAGCAAAATCGGCTGCTTGATGCGGGTTTGTGTCATCTATCGTGATTGATTCTTTGGTTATGTCAAAAACTTCAATCTTATTATCCAGATACTCAAATTTTCCATTTGCCGAAGAAGTTTTACCACCCAAAACGTAAATTGTATTATTGTAGAAATTGAGATTATGATAGGCTCTTTTTCTAAATTTTATTTTTGATGTTTCCCAGCTATTGGCTTTTATATCATAAATTAAGAGTTTTCCACTGTATGATTTTAAGGTCATTTGTTTTCTAAGTTCTGCAATGTAGTCATTCAGGGAAAAATCTGCTTTAGTATATTTTATTTTTTTCAATGCATCAGACTCAAAAGAGGCGTCACCACCAATAACATAAATTTTATTGTCTTTTAGAATAGAACCAAAAGAAGAAATAGCGTATTTTAAAGGAGCTAACTTCGTATAGGCTATTTTTAATTTAAGAGCTTTACTTTTAGAGACGACTGCACCATTTAAAATTTCTACTTCGGGTTCAAGAGAAATAATAGAGTTATTTAGCTTCAATTCAGTAAAAGGAACTTTTTTGGCAATGTATCCAATGTGTGATATATACAAAGTATCAGTCTCTTGAATTTTACCAGAAATGACCAGTTTAAATTCTCCTTTTTCATTTGTTAAACTTCTTGTGTCTAATTGTTTTACAAAAACATTAGCGTCTTCAATCGGAGTATTATTTGTTTTATCGATTACAGTTCCTTTTATACTTTGAGCAATTAATACTGCAGGAAAGAGTATGAAAATTAAAATTAGCTTTTTCAAGAATGTTGTTTTTAATCGGTTATTCCTTGTCTAAAAGTAATACTATTTTTTTAGCTCAGTAATAGAATTAATATAGAACGATTATTTTTTATGCGAATTTTGTTAATTTGAATATAAAGAGTTGTTAAAAAATAGTGATTTTTAGTTTTATAAGTTAAATTAGCTTTTTTAGTAATTGGGGTGTTGTTTTTTAATTTTTTAGATTAATTAAACATAATCTGCGAATGTAATTTGAATAGGAATGAAGAGTTTTGGACTGATATTAGCATTGTTTTTTTTTAGTTTTGGTGTTTTTTCACAAGAAAAGTATATCAAGCACAAAATCTCTCAGGGAGAGAATGTTAGTGTAATAGCAAAAAAATACAATGTAAAAGTAAAAACCATTCTTGATTTAAATCCTAAAGCAGGTAAACTACTAAAGTTAAATTCTATTTTACTAATTCCTAATTCTGAGAAAAAGATCACCAATAAATCTGCAGAAAAAAAGCCTAAGGAAATAATAGCAAGTAATAAAGATAATAATCAAGAAGCTACTACACATGAAATTCTGGCTAAAGAAACATTGTACGGAATTTCAAAACAATATAAACTCACTGTCGAGGAGTTAAAAAAGGCCAATCCCACATTAGAGACCGAAGGTTTAAAAATTGGACAGCAAATTATAATTCCCGGAAATGCTAAGCCAGTTATAACAGAGACAGCAATAGTTGTTACTACAACTCAGCCTGAGATAATCGAAGAGGTTAAAGGAACTGAAATTATACGCGAGGTTTTACCTAAAGAAACCAAATATGCAATTGCTAAAGAATATGGACTTACAGTTAAGGAATTAGAAAAGCAAAATCCATTTATCAAAAAGAAATTACCAGTTGGTTATTCTTTAAAGATTCGCCCTTCGAAAACATTTGTAATGAAAGAAGGTCAGGATGTAGCTAAAACAGTAATTGATAGTACATCTACCGCATTAGTAACAACAACGATCAAAGATACCGCAACAACAGATGGAGTAAGATTTACTCATAATTCAGATTTGCTAAATCAATTAGTGTTAAACGCTACAGAAAACGTAGGTGTCCGGTACCGCTCCGGAGGAACTTCAAGAGCAGGTTTTGATTGTTCAGGGTTAATGGTGACCACATTTGGAAGTTTTGATATTAAGTTGCCTAGAAGTTCTATTGAGCAATCTCGTATTGGTGTGAAAATTGCTTCAGGAGAAGCTCAAAGAGGAGATTTGATTTTCTTCAAAACCAATGGGAGGCGCCATATAAACCACGTAGGTATGGTGATAGAAGCTACCGATGGTGAAATCAAATTTATTCATTCATCTGTTCATGGTGGTGTTATGGTTTCTTCTACAAAAGAACCTTATTACGAAAGGAATTTTACTCAGGTTAATCGTGTTTTAGAATAAAACATCAAACTACAAATCTACTTTTTTAGCTTATCGGCTTTTAATTTTCTCTAAATTTTCTTTTACCCTAAAATTTATAATCTTGGTTATTAAATCCAGAGGCATTGGTTTATTTAATGGAAACTGAATTGAGCCTTTTCCGGATTTATAAATAGAAAGTTCTTCTTGAAAAGCTTCATTTCCCGATGGCATTGCATAAAAACCAATATGATTTTTGAACGCAGCAAAATGTACTAAGTTGCCATTAAGTGTAAAAGTAGGGATAGCATAACTTATTTTTTCTTTGGCATCTGGAGCAGCTTTTTTAATAGTCATGCGTATTTGTTCTAAGATTTTCTGAATTTCCTCAGGGAAATCAACAATATATTCATCAATATTTTTGGGTTTGGAAGTTATCATAATTTTAATTTTTTTTGATTAAAACCAAAACCGCAATTAGATAATTGCGGTTGGTTAAATATAAAAGTATTCAAAAAATATTATTTGGATATTTCTTCCAATGTTTTCTTTCCGCTCTCATTTTTTGGATCAAGTTGGATCGATTTTTTATAATTTAGAATAGCGAGTTTTTTATCTCCGTCTTTTAAATAAGCTTCTCCCAGACTATCGTATGCATTTCCCGATTTAGGAAAAGCATCTACATTTGCTTTAAAAACGGCTATTGCTTCTTTGGTTTTTCCCGATTGTAGTAATTCATATCCAGCATAATTCATCTCATTTTCCTTAATAGCATATTCATTAGATTTCTTGAATTCTTCAAGGTTTTTCAATCCAGTTTCTAATCCTTGAGCTTTAATAATATTTAATAAAGCATAAGCAGCTGATCTTTTGGGTGTATCATACGGCATATCGTATAAAATAGCTCGTATTGCTTTGGACATTTCATTAAGACCAGTTCCTCCAGTATTGTTTAATAAAACTATCAAATCTTTAGATGATGGAATACGAGAGATTAGTGTATTGAATCCATTTATTCCACCACCATGTTCAATAATCTGTACTTTTTTATCTGTTTTGTCAATACTAGCTTCCTCAATAAACCATCCATATCCATAATATGACGTGGGTGAGAATCTTGTGTTTATGTATTTGTCAAATAATAATTTTTTGGAATTAGCTGATAATAATTTGTCGGTATAAAGTGCCTGATCCCATAAGTATAAATCTTCTACAGTCGAATACAAAGATCCTGCGGCATAAGGAAGAGACATGTCGATGTAGCTCGAGTTCATATAGTTGCTCATATCGCTTCTTTCTTTTCGTTCGTATCCCGTGGCTCTATTGGCTAAAATAATGTCATGATGGTCATAGCCGGAATTTTTCATCATAAGAGGCGTGAAAATGTTATCTTGTAAACATTGCTCGTATGTTTTTCCTGTAACTTTTTCTATGATATAACCCAATACGAAATAGCCAGAATTACTATAAGAGAATTTTTCTCCCGGTTTAAACTCAAGGGGTAAATCGGCAAATGTTTTTACAAATGCTTCCGGTGTATATGGATTTCTGCTAGTTTCTTTGAAAAAATTAGGAAATGAAGTGTAATTAGGTATACCCGAAGAATGTGTTAGTAATTGATGAATGGTTATTTTGTCTCCATTTGTTTTAGAATAGTCAGGTAGATAGGTAGAAATGGGAACATCTAATTTTAATTTTCCTTGCTCGACTAACTGAAGGATCAATAAAGCTGTGAATTGTTTAGTGATAGAACCTAATCTAAATTTTGTATTAGGTTCATTGGGGATTTTCCATTCCATATTGGCTAATCCAAAGCCTTTTTTATAAATAATATTTCCGTTTTCTGCCACAAGAACAGTTCCATTAAACTGGTCGTATTTGGAGTATTGACTTATTAATTTATCTATTTTATCTACTTTTGTTTGAGCAAAACAGGTACTAACTAAGATAAATTGGAAAAAAGCACTAAAAATTAGCACTTTTAATAAGGAGTGATTTGATTTTTTTTCCATGATGATTGGTTTTGGTTGATAACTTTTAATTACTAAATTTTAAACATGTTTTTATATAGGACGATTAAAATTTAATAAAGTTACTGGAAGTCAGTTTTTTGTTTAACTAAGTGCTATAATTGTCGATGTAGCAGTGACTCTTAGTGATATGTTATGGGCAATCATGGACGCTATAATTTTGATCGATTGTAGAATAGAGGTTTTATTAGTATTTATTGCTATACTATGATTGTGATAAGGTTCGTATTTTTTTTGCTCACTAATGGAGAATAGCCCAATTGTTGGTGTTTGTACCGAACTTGCTAAGTGCATAATCCCACAATCGGCTCCAATGAAAACTTCTGTATTTGCAATTACTGCTCCAATTTCACGAATATCTTTACTGTAAAAGTGAGGTGCTTTAAAATCAATTTGTGAAATATTTTCAATCGGTAAAATTTCAATGATATTATGATTCGGATATTGAGATTTTAATTTTTTATAAAACTTTCCCCACCATGATTTGGAGTAGCATTTATCACCAGTAGCATAAGTATAAATACAAAGTGTTTTTTTATCTTTATTCACTAATTTGTCTAATGCTTTTTTACCTTCAATAATTTCTAAATCGCTTAATTTGAGATTTAAAGCCGCGATTGGTTTGTTATTGGGTGTAAAGCCTATGTAGTTTAAGTAACTCCTGAAATTATATACCGGATATTTTGCGATATGATCATAATCATCGTATTTTGATTGAATATTTTCTATCGTAGAATCTCCAAAAAATTTGAATTTTGAATTCGAAAACTTAACGGAAAGTCTTCCGGATGATGAATTTTTATCAACATTAATTGCGATGTCGTATTCTTGTTTTCTAAGAGATATCCACACTTTTATGTATTGTAATAAACTCTTAAAAGGCCTTTTAGGTAATTCAATTATTTTGTCTACATTATCATAGTTTTTGAATAATATAGGTGCTAGGCTTCCTTTTACAAACAGATCTATTCTACAGCCTGGAAATGTGGTGATTACTTCTTCTAATAATGGAGTAATCAATATTAAATTTCCTAATCGACCGTTGGGGCGGGAAATTAAGACTCTTTTAATTTCGGGTTTAATGGCTAGATTACTTTTTTTATTAAGTTTCGAATGACCAATATTTTTGGTAATACTATGCATTAATTTCCTTCTTATTATGTTTATGTTTTTTAAAATTTTCATAGCGTAAATGTTTTTTATCTGAAACTTTTTTATTTAAGACCTAATTTTTTTAAATTGGTTTAATTAAAATAAAATTAATTTATTTCAAAAAGTAATAGTTATATTATTTTCGCGAATCGTTACATAATTATTTTAAGTTATTATTTTTTATTGAGTATTATGTTGTTTTAATGTTAAATTATGGACATTTGTTGGTTTTTACTAAAAGATAGGTTATGCTTATGATTTTAATTAAGTTATCTAAAAGGATATACTACTTTGTGAAATTTTGAATATTAAAAAAACAATCAAATATAATGTAAATTGTTGATTTTTAATTTGTTATATGCTGTATTGTCTGTGATTTATAAGTAGAAACTATAAATTAAGACTTTAAAATTGTGTCCCGAAGAGTAATTTGTAGTATTTTACTTTTTAAAATTTTACAGTCACATAATTATTATAAAAGGTTAATTTTTTTGAGGTGCTGTTCGTTAAAAGTTTTGGTCTTTTACTTTTTGAAGTTGAGTAATTTGGAAGATTATTTTCTGTTAAGCAGAAAGAAGAAATTAAATAATGGTAATAAAAAGGGAACTTCAAAGAGTGGTTTTTTTAGTAGAAAAATCAAAGTAGTGGAATTGTTAATTGTAAAGTTGTTAACGGATATAATGACAAGTTCTAAATAATCTGTATAGATTATTTAGAACTTGTTGCTCATTAAATAATAATAGAACGTTTACCAATTAGTTTATCATTAGTCGAAATGTCCCAGGAAACTCCAGACGCAGGAACAGCTCTTTCTTTTCCCCAGACTCTAATTGCTTCAATTTTTTCGGGCGCAGTTTTGCTCAAGGGCACGATGTTCTTAAAACATTTTTCAAAAAGTGAGTCATCAACAATGTTATCTCCATGAATTACTGCCTGTATGGCAACATCTCTAACTGCTCCTTCAAGGTCAGAGCCTGCAAAGCCTTCGGAAATTTCAACGAGTTGATCCAATGTATGCGCTGAAGGCTGAGTTAATAAATTTCGTTTTATATATAAATTGATGATATCTTTTCTCTCGATTTCGCCTGGTAAATCAACAAAAAACAATTCATCAAAACGACCTCTTCTCAAAAGTTCAGGTGGTAATTTACTAACATCATTTGCGGTAGAAACCACAAAAACTTTTGCCATACTTTCTTGGAGCCAAAACAGAAATTGTCCAACCATTCTTGTGGATGTACCGCCATCACTAGAACCCGTTGCGCCAGAAAGCCCTTTTTCGATTTCATCGATCCATAATATACAAGGAGCAGCATTATCTGCAGATGCCAACGCTTCTTTTAACCTATTTTCAGATTGCCCGAGATATTGACCTTGAATGGCAGCAAGATCCAGGCGATATAAAGGCAGGTTCCAGTTTGCTGCAATAAATTTGGCAGATAATGATTTACCACAACCTGGTACTCCCACTAATAAAACGCCTCGTGGAGGCCTCATCTTTCTTGCTTTTAAGTCGGCTGTTAAAAGTTGTTTTTGGTTGTCAAGCCAATGCTGAAGTCCGCTTAATCCAGCAACAGAAAGGGTAGAAGGATCGAGTTTTACTTTTTCTAATCCTGATATATCGCTGAATAATTTATCCTTTGCATTGCTTAATTCTTTTATGTCTTCCTTTGTTATGGAACCTTTTGCCATTTGCGTAGCCAAAACATTTTCGGCCTCTATTTTGGTCATATTAGCCAAAATAGTTGCGGCCATTTTATAATCTGCTTCATCCCATTCTAGTGGGATTGAGCCCTTATAAGGTGTTACGCATTCTTTAACGACTTCAAGCATTTCTTCTTCATTTGGTGCATCGAGTGTGATGGTCATGCCTAAACGTTGTAGTTGTGGCCAGATAGTCTTAGTTGTAATTAGGCAAATACTCCCACCTCTTTCGATTGCTTGGATTACACAATCATAAAGATGTCTTGAAACTAGATTATCGTCTTCAATGTCGCTTACTTCTGTAAAGATAAAAGTTAAGTTTTGTCTTTGCGAAATATTTTGAACGGCATAATCTAAACCTCCTGCAACAGATCGATCATCATTTACACTTTTTTTGGATTTTATATCTATAGTCCCATGTGATAAACTATGGTAGTAAATTGGAATATTGATTTCTTCTGCTAATTGTTGAATAACCTCTAAAACTCGTGCTCTTTCGATACTTCGTATAGATATAAAAGGGATTCTGGCTCTGAACATTCGCAAAAGCGAAGTTTTGAATTCTGCTTTATTTGCCATTTTAAAATATTATTTTTCTACCTGTTGGAGCAATTATTTCGTTTGTATTTGGGGTATTGTTTTTAATACTTGTTTTGATTTCTTCGGAAGTAGTATAAAGTTCAAAAGAGTTTAATAAGAATATTATCTTGTCCCTTCCTTTTGCGTTTTTTAAATTGTTGTTTTTTAATGACGTTTTTATTTCAGTCACAAAATCTTCAAGATCTTTTTTTAATGTTTTGTTTAGATCATCGGGAAAACCTTTTAGCATGACAAATTTTCCCAGTGGAGAAAGATTCTGTTTGCCATCTCTTAGGGCAATTTCGAAATCATCTTCTGTTTTAAAATCTTGCAACTGAAAGGAACGTTGGAACTTGTCCAGCCAGTTTTGTTTCCGTTTCTTATATACTTCTTCTACTTTTATATAGAAGCGCGTTGCAGTTCCGGCGTCAATAATGAAACTGCCTTTATTTAATTCTTCTAAAACGGTGTCATTTCCATCACCAAATTGATCAAGTAATTTTGTCCACTCAGAATAAGTTGTAGGTGCTATCATTATTGTGATTTAATTCTTGGATTTATGAATTGATTTGGAGGAACAATATCCCAATCTGGAAATTTTGAATTTCCTAATTCAGCCTCAGTTCTGCCTTGAAATAAATTTGGTTTTATATTGATTTCTCTCTTTGTTTCGAGTAAGGTATTCTCAGATTCTTCTGAGTGATCGCCTAAAATTATTTTTGTCATTGTGTTTGATTTTAGATATTAGATAATATTTCTTACTGTTTCTTTTGATACACTCGAAAAATCTTCTGGCGTAATGGAACATAGTAATTCCCTTATTTCTTCGGCTTTATTATCTTCTGTTGTATGTTCCTTCCTATAATCTACAGTTTCTGCGAGACAACCCCTTAAAACCTCCTTTGCTTTTGTTTTTCGTTCTTCTACACTTTCAATGGTTTTATTTTTTGCTTTGCTGTAATTGCTAATAGAGTTAAAAACTATAAGACCACCAATGGCAACTCCTATAAAGGCAACCATAACATGGAGATTATACGCCCAAAGCCCCAGTAAACAAATTAATATTCCAATGATAACGCCAGTGTAAGGAGATGAAAGACTTTTAAGTTGTGTATTTAAGATATGACCATAAAATTCTTCTTGTTTATTTAAAAGTTCGTTTTCTTCGCTTCCATCTTTTGTTGAAGCTTTAAAATCATCTATAGAAAGTTCAATAGATTGAGGAATTTTATTTCTGTTTTGTGCAGTAAAGGTATTGTGTGCTTCCATAATCCAAGGCTGACTTATAGAAACAGCTAGTGCTTGAGTTACTTTGGTTGCTCCGGATAGTTCGGGGTTAAATGATGCATTGGTAAGCAATTGTAAGAAATCAACTTGTTCCTCAAAAATATGTTTTTCGGCATCCATAATGGCCTGAGCAGCTGTTTTGTTACCATCCATTTGTATGATGAGTTGGTTAAGCCTTACCTGTTCCTGTAATGGCAATTCTTCATCATCAAAGTTGGTTACTAATAGGGATAAAATTTCATCTAATTGAACTTTTGCGCTTTTTGAAAAATCGGATGATGATGAGATGATACTTTTAAAATGTGTGTCTAAAATTGCATGCGTCTTGGCTTCTTTTAAAGAGTTGTCTAGTAGATTCCAATTAAGGGAAAATTTTTCAAGTAATGGGTATTTACCATTAGACAAAGGACCCAATGCTTCAAAGAATTTAACCCATTGTGATTTTTGTTCATTTATAAAATTATCTCCTTGTGTAAGTTGATCGAGCCAGTTTTTTACATTAACCATCATTAATTGTCGCGCCGCAGGAGGAAATACACCAGTTGTAACGGCTTCGAGTATGATTATAAATTCTCTGTCAAGGTTATGCGGGTTTTGATGCATGAAATAGCGCTCAAGCCATTTTAAACTTGCATCATTTCGTGTTAGCCTTCGCATTACAGTCATAAAGAAAAGAGTCGTTTTATAGTCATCTCTCTTTAATGCTTCATTCAGTGCTTTTTCGGTTGTGTTTTTATCGTTTCGAACCCAAGCTGATAAAGCTACCAATGCAGGTGCTAGCTAATAGCTGGGTGCTTTTATCATTACCTCTTCGGTAGTGAATTTTAAAGTGTCATCACTTACAACACCTGTGTCTACTCCCTGAAGGATGCCAGTTGCCATTCTTCGCACTTCGGCATAATATCCAAATCTGATTTGCAAGTCTTGTTTTAAATTTCCTTGTCGGGTTTCGGCAAGCTGTAATGATTTATGCTTTAAATCGGCTTCTACAAAATCAGCAAAAGAGTAAGCGAGTTTTACCAATTCACTTTCTAAGTGATCTTGTTTAAAATTTAATGTTCCTAATTCAGATAGAGCTATTGACATATCTGATTTAATTACCTTTAAAGAACTATTTATGAACGAAAGGTCGGCATAAGAGATTGCATGTTGTGACATAATTATTTTGGTTAATTGGTTTTATAGTTTTGTTGCAGTTCCGTCTTCGCGAATTAAAATGATTTTATCTTTATAGATCTCAACCATTGCATAAGCATTGTGTTGGGCAACTGTTCTGGCTTTTTCAAAATCTGCTTCCATTGTTTCGGTTGCTTTATAATGCTTAATAATTTGGCTACCACTTAAATCAAGTGTATGTACCTCATAAGGATGTCCTAGAAAACATTTGGCAACGATTCCTAATGGCAAACTAGTAAGTTCGGCTGTTCCAAATTCTTCCTGAATTGCTCTCATAAACTCGCTCATTTCTTTAGTATCCGTTAATGTTTTGGCATCTAGTCCCACAATGAGGGCGAGATATTTTTTGGAACGGTTTTTTAAAATATCTCTATCGCTAATAAAACCAGTTGTTAAAGTCTGCTTTTTGTTTGTGTCAAGATTTACATTGTCGTTTTGTAAAATGATTCTCCCCATAGTATTTTGATTTAAAGCTTTGTTTTATATGTTTCTGATTTTCAAATGTAAACAGATGTGTAAGTATAATTTTATGGGAAACCATAAACGCTATTATTATCTAAAGAGATCTAATGAAAAAGGGATTATTGTAGAAAAAGACTTCGATTCCGCTAAATATGACAGTGAGACTGTAACTAAAAATGATAATTTTGAGATAAACTAACAATCTGATAAGCGAATTAAGAAATTTCCAAAAAAAGTATATCTTTAGCCAACCAAAAACCAAAAAAAATGCAAGAAAACAAGCCGGAAGATTTTAAAAGAGAACTCGGATTATTAGACGGAACCATGCTTGTGGTGGGATCTATGATCGGTTCGGGAATATTTATTGTGAGTGCCGATATTGCCCGACAGGTAGGCTCCGCAGGTTGGTTAACCTTAATATGGTTAATTTCAGGATTAATTACTGTTATCGCAGCTGTAAGTTATGGGGAACTAAGTGCTATGTTTCCAAAAGCAGGTGGACAATATGTTTACCTAAAAGAAGCTTACAATAAATTAATAGCTTTCTTGTATGGATGGAGCTTTTTTGCAGTAATTCAAACTGGTACAATCGCTGCAGTGGGTGTGGCTTTTGCCAAATTTGCGGCATATCTCTATGAGCCTTTTAGCGATGAGAATATTCTTTTTAGTATAGGTTTTTTTGATTTAAATGCAGCTCAATTGGTTTCTATTGTAACGATTGTTATCTTGACGTATATTAATAGTCGGGGAGTAAAAAACAGTAAAATTCTACAAACTGTTTTAACAATTATCAAAATTTTATCACTTTTAGGTTTAATTGTTTTTGGATTAACGCTTGGAGCAAAAGCTTCTGTTTGGGATGCCAATTGGGCTGATGGTTGGTCTACACGTGCTTTTGATGCAGATACTAAATCTTGGTTTCCAATAGGTGGTACGGCATTGCTTACAGGTATTTCGGCTGCTATGGTTGGGTCTTTGTTTTCTAGCGATGCATGGAATGGAGTGACTTTTATTGCAGGAGAAATTAAAAACCCAAAGCGTAATGTAGGTTTTAGTTTGTTCTTAGGAACTTTTATAGTTACGATTATTTATGTTTTGACAAATTTAATGTACTTGGCTGTTATCCCTTTTGATGAAATTGCAACTGCAAAATCGGATAGGGTAGCGGTTGTAGCATCTCAATATATTTTTGGAAATATTGGAACCTTAATCATTGCAATTATGATTATGATTTCGACTTTTGCTTGTAATAATGGTTTAATAATGGCAGGAGCAAGAGTGTATTATACAATGGCCAAAGATGGTTTGTTCTTTAAGAAAGCAGCGGTCTTAAATGAGTCTAGCGTACCAGCTTGGGCATTATGGGCACAATGCGTTTGGGCTTCGGCTTTATGTCTTACAGGGAAATACGGAGATCTACTTGATTTTGTTATTATCATCGTTTTGATTTTCTATATTTTGACTATTTACGGAATTTTTATCCTACGCAAGAAAATGCCAGATGCCGAAAGACCTTACAAAGCCTTTGGATATCCATTTTTACCGGCTTTGTATATTGTAGTAGCATCGGCAATTTGCATTTGTTTGTTGCTTACAAAATTTTCTACTTGTGGTTGGGGCGTTTTAATTATGTTAACGGGAATCCCAGTTTATTACTTAACAAAGCCAAAAGAATAAGCGGGAAATTTAAAGAAAGCCATTAATCTGTGACTAAAAGATAGGCGTATAGATTTGTCTAAAAGAGAATAGTTGCTAACTTAGATTCTCTATAGAAGAACGCGTATTAAACGGATTTATACTTTTGTAAATCCGTTTAATCCGTGTTCCTTTCACAAAGAGTTAAATATAATTAAAGGATTAAAAGGAGGAAATAATCTGTAAGAATTTTTTTAATCAGTGGCAAAAAGATAAAGTATTTAAAAGTTATTAGTGGCTAAAAACAGAAAACCCGTCTTTGGACGGGTTTTTCTAGTGTAGTAAGCACTTATATAATGTTAACACTATGCGTTTGTTAACACTAACTCTTCGTTAAAAGGAAGATTCCAAGCTTCGGCAACACCTTTATAAAGGATTTTTCCGTTAGCGATGTTTAATCCTTTTTTCAATTCTTCATTTTCAGCACATGCTTTTTGCCATCCTTTATTTGCTAATTGTAAAGCATAAGGTAAAGTAGCATTTGTTAAAGCAAGTGTAGATGTGTAAGGTACAGCTCCAGGCATATTAGCCACACAGTAATGTACAATATCATCGATAATAAAAGTTGGGTTTTCGTGCGTTGTTGGAGTACAAGTTTCGATACATCCACCTTGGTCAACAGCAACATCCACAACAACAGTTCCCGGACGCATTAATTTAAGCATATCGCGAGTAACTAAGTGAGGTGCTTTTGCTCCTGGAATCAATACAGCACCAACTACTAGATCTGCATCAGCAATTGCTTTTGTAATGTTATAATGGTTAGACATTTGAGTGTTTACGTTTGCAGGCATAACATCATCTAAATAACGTAAACGTGCTAAACTCACATCCATAATAGTAACTTGAGCACCTAAACCAGCAGCCATTTTTGCAGCTTGAGTACCTACGATTCCACCACCAAGTACTAATACTTTAGCAGGAGGAACACCAGGAACACCACCTAAAAGTATTCCTCTTCCTTTTAATGGTTTCTCAAGATATTTAGCTCCTTGTTGGATAGACATACGTCCCGCAACTTCAGACATTGGAACTAATAATGGTAAACTACGGTCTGCTTTTTCAACAGTTTCGTAAGCTAAACATACAGCACCTTTTTCGATCATGGCGTGTGTTAACGGCTCTGATGAAGCAAAGTGAAAGTATGTAAATAATAATTGATCTTTTTTGATTAAATCGTATTCAGAAGCAATTGGCTCTTTTACTTTAATAATCATTTCTGCAATCGCATATACCTCTTCAATAGTTGCTAATACCTGAGCACCAGCAGCTGTGTACTCCTCATCGCTGAATCCACTTCCTAAACCAGCAGTTGCTTGAACGTAAACAACATGTCCGTGTTTTTTCATTTCAGAAACCCCAGCTGGTGTAACAGCTACACGGTTTTCGTTATTCTTGATTTCTTTTGGAACACCTATTATCATTTTTTATATATTTTTTTGTTTTTGTTAATTTTGTTTTACAAAGCTACATATAGAGAATATATTATCGATATTATGGGTATAATTAAGAAAATATTGTTTTTATTTAATATTTTTACCAAAAAATATTCTTTTTAGTGAGCTTTTATCGTCTATAAAAAGAAAAAATGACTGATTATCAATAATTATTGAAACACTTTTTACTATGCTTTTAGACGAAACTGACAAAAAAATCCTACGCCTTTTACAAGAAGATGCGCATTATACCTTAAAAGACATTGCTAACAAGATAAATCTGTCTCTTACACCTGTTCATGATAGAGTTAAACGTCTTGAGAGAGAGGGAGTTATTGAGAAATATGTGTCTATTTTGAATAAGAAAAAATTAGGCAATAATCTTACCGTTTATTGCCAGGTTACGCTCACAAAACAAACTTATGATACATCGGAAGGGTTTAATCAATCTATTTTGAATTTACCCGAAGTTGTAGAGTGTAATTACGTATCAGGAAATTTTGATTATATGCTTAAAATTATCATTCCCGATATGGAATCGTATCATCATTTTCATCAGAAAAAATTATCGATTTTACCCGAAGTTTCTTTAATCAATACAGTCTTTGTAATATCCGAAGTAAAGAGTACGACGGTTTTACCAATAATATAATCCAAAACAAAAAAAGCATCAAGAAATCTTGATGCTTTTAAGAAAAAGTTGGTTTTGGTTGGTGTATATGCTAGTAGTAAGTAAAACGTCTTACTTTCGCGATATATTTTGCTAATCGAATAACTTGGTGACTATAGCCGTATTCATTATCGTACCAAATATATAACACAATGCTTTTTCCGTCTTTGGAAACAATTGTAGCATTACTATCATAAATTGAAGGTGCCGATGTACCGATAATGTCAGAAGAAACCAACTCTGTATTCAAAGAATATTTTATTTGTTCTACTAATTCACCTTCGAGCGCGTATTTCTTCATTATTTTATTGATTCCAGCAATCGAAGTTGCTTTCTTAACGTCAAGGTTTAATACCACTAATGATCCATTAGGAACAGGAACACGTATTGCATTCGATGTTAGTTTTCCTTCAAGTGATGGTAATGCTTTTGCGACAGCGCTTCCTGCTCCAGTTTCGGTAATAACCATATTCAAGGCAGCAGCTCTACCGCGACGGTATTTTTTATGCATATTATCAACCAGATTCTGGTCATTTGTATAAGCATGAATAGTTTCAAGGTGACCTTTTACTACTCCAAGCGTATCTTCAATTGCTTTTAAAATTGGAGTTATCGCATTTGTAGTGCAAGATGCAGCCGAAAAAATATCATTTTCATCAGGATTGTATTCGTTATGATTTACACCATGTACGATATTAGGAACTCCTTTACCTGGGGCAGTAAGTAAAACTTTGTGTACACCTTTGGAAACCAAATGACGACTTAAAGCTTCTTGAGTTGTAAAAGCACCAGTATTATCAATTACTAATGCATCGTTTATACCATATAGAGTATAATCTATCTCTTCGGGAGAATTTGCCGAAATAACATGTACAGTAGTTCCGTTAATTAATAGCGCATTATTTTTAGGGTCGGCAACCACAGATCCTTGAAAATCACCATGAATTGAATCATATCTTAGTAAAGAAGCTCTTTTTTCGAGATTGGCAAGTTCGCTTTTGTCACGAATAACAATAGCTCTTAAACGCAATTGATTTCCTTTACCCGTTTTCGACATCAATTCTCTGGCGAGCAAACGGCCAATTCGACCAAAGCCATAAAGAACAACATCTTTAGGTTGAATTTCTTCAGATGATTTAGCTTCCTTAAGTTTTTCTATTACAAAATGACGTGCATCAGGATATTTTTCATCCTCCAAACGATATTCATAAGTTAGCTTTCCAATATCTATTTTGGCAGGTGGTAATTTTAGAGAAAGAACAACTCTCGCAATTTCTACAGAGTCAAAAATAGTAATTGGTTTGCCTACAAATTCCCCAGCATATTGATGCAAGTTAATGATGTCGCTTACATTTTTGTCTAGTAATTGATTTTTGAATAAAACCATTTCAATGGATTTGTCATACCATAAATCGCTTATGATTTTGATCAATTCTACTCCGGCTCTTCGTCTGTCGACTTGAAATGATACTTCTTTTTGGTACAATGATTTTTTGCTCATAGTTGAAAATTTCTAAAAATAAAACAGCTTGTTTTTTTGAATTTGGCGCAAAAATACCCATTTCAATCGATTTCGTAAACTATTTTGTGATTTATTTTGGAAACCCATAAGAATATATTTTATTCTAAATAAAATGAAAAGAGAGTTCTCTGACAGCAAAAAATAAATTCGATATCAGAAGGAAATAAAAAAGCCATCCTGATTTTTACAAGATGGCTTTAGTTTTGGGAAATAAAAAGAATTAGATGATAACTCGAATAACCTCTCCGTTTTTATTAATCATTTCAATTCGTATGCTTTGATTTTCGTCTTTTTGGCTTAGAAGTTTCGAAACCGTTTCAATATCTGTTGCTTTTATATTGTCAATACTCAAAATAATATTGCCTTGTAATTCATTATTATATTGTTTGAGGTTTTCGTTTGTAAGCGCTTTTATTTTTACACCATAGTTTAGGCCGAATTTCTTTTTATCAGTAGCATCGATATTTTCTAATTCGATTCCTTTAAACTCAGTACTAAAAAGTTCATTTTTGCTTAAAGTAACAGGAACTACTTTGTTTTTTCCGTCACGTATATATGTTACTTGAACTATGTCATTCGGTCTTTTTGTGTTAATATATCCAGAAAAATCGGCATAAGTAGCGATGTCTCGATTGTCTAATTTTATAATGATATCCCCTTTTTGAAGGCCAGATTTTTCAGCTCCGGAATTTTTATTTACTTTATTGATGTAAAAACCCTGAGTTTGAGATACACCAAGTTCTTTAGAGGCAGCATTATTAAGTTCACCACCTTCAACACCTAGTATTGCTCTTTGTACATTACCAAACTCCATTATATCCTCAATAATTTTTCTGGCAATATTAGATGGAACTGCAAATGAATACCCTACATAAGAACCTGTTGTAGAAGAAATCATGGTATTGATACCAATTAATTCTCCGCGAGTATTTACCAATGCACCACCACTATTACCCGGATTTACTGCAGCATCAGTCTGGATAAAAGATTGGATTCCGTTTGTATCCAAATTTCTGGCTTTGGCCGAAACAATTCCAGCAGTTACAGTTGAAGTTAGGTTATATGGATTTCCAACGGCCAGAACCCATTCGCCTACTTTTACTGCATCAGAATTTGCAAAAACAGTATAAGGTAATTTTTCGTCGGCATTTATTTTTAATAAAGCAATATCCATTTTGGAGTCAGTTCCAATAAGTTTGGCTGTATAAGATTTTTTATTGTTTAAAGTAATTTCAATTTCAGTGGCGTTTTTTATCACGTGATTATTGGTTACGATATAACCATCAGCAGAAATAATTACACCAGACCCTGTACCAACTTGTTCTTGTGTTTGTTGACCTCCATAACCATAAAAATATTCCAACATGGGGTTAGTAACTGTTCTGCGAGATACATTTTTTACGTGTACTACCGTATGAATAGTTTTATCTGCAGCAGCAGTAAAATCAACAGTTTCGGCAGCCAATCCTACTTGTTTTGAGTATGAATTTGGAGCAAGAGTTACTATCGGACTTTTTTTACCAAAAATAGAGCCGTTATTTTCAAATAATAACTTGTATGCACCAAGTGTAGTAGCGCCACTTAGTAGGGATACTAAGAATAAGGTAGAAAATCGTTTCATAGTTGATTAATATTTAAGTTATCTAGTGTAAAATTATATCAAAAAAAATCCGAAGTAAAGTCGTTTAACTCTCTTTAACAATGATTAACATTTCATTAATAGTTCGTACTTTTGTATTTCTCAATTCAAGGAAAATGCAAGTAGAATTTTATAAATATCAGGGAACAGGAAACGATTTTGTAATGATTGATAATCGTTCGGATTTTTTTCCAAAGAAAGATACGAAATTAATTGAACGTTTGTGCGACAGACGATTCGGAATAGGAGCAGATGGACTTATTTTATTAGAAAATGATTCCGAAACCGATTTTAGAATGGTGTATTATAATGCCGATGGAAATCAAAGTTCGATGTGCGGAAACGGTGGTCGATGTTTGGTAGCTTTTGCTAAAAAACTAGACGTAATTAAAGATAAAACTACATTTATAGCTACAGATGGTTTACATCATGCCACAATTGCGCCAGATGCTATTGTTTCTTTACAAATGATAGATGTAGACACTATAAATAAGCATGATGATTATACGTTTTTAAATACAGGTTCTCCACATCATGTACAATTAGTAGAAGATTTAGAACATTATAATGTAAAAGAAAATGGAGCTGCCATTCGTTATGGAGATTTGTACGGAAAGCCCGGAAGCAACATCAATTTTGTAAAAAAAATCGATGATAAAACCTTTTCATTGCGTACTTATGAAAGAGGAGTAGAAGACGAAACTCTTGCATGTGGAACCGGTGCGACAGCTGTTGCAATAGCCATGAATGCAATTGGACAGACTAATGAAACAGATATCAACTTAAATGTTGAAGGAGGGAAATTAGTAGTTTCTTTTGAGAAAATGGGAGAGCATTTTACAAAAGTTTTCCTAAAAGGACCAGCCGAATTTGTGTTTAAAGGGACAATAGAGATTTAATATTTCAGACTGAAATCTGAAATCTATCCCGATAGCTTCGGGACTAAAATCAAAAAACTAAAAATGATTACACTCAAAGGCGAGACTATTTATATACGTGCATTAGAACCAAATGATTTGGAATTTATTTATGCAGTCGAAAACGATCTTAGTATTTGGGAAGTTAGTAATACCCAAACACCTTACAGCCGATTCCTGATAAAACAATATCTGGAAAATGCACATCAGGATATTTATGAAGCTAAGCAATTACGTCTTGCTATTTGTCAGGATAAGGACTTTCCAGCCATTGGTCTGATTGATTTATTCGACTTTGACCCTAAGAATAATAGAGCAGGAGTTGGAATTGTAATTCAACGAAACGAAGACAGAAACAACAAAGTAGGATCGGAGGCATTAGAGTTATTAATAAAGTATTGTTTTTATCATCTTAATTTACATCAATTATATGCAAATATTGGTGTTAAAAACGAAGCAAGTAATGCACTTTTTACTAAATTTGGCTTTGAAAAAATTGGAATTAAAAAAGATTGGCTTTTAATAAATGGAGTCTATCAGGATGAAGCACTATTTCAATTAATCGATAAAAAAGAATAAATATCTAATTTCCAAATTGTTATAATTTAAATACACACTAGCAAGTAATGCAGCCACATATGAATATAAAGAAAATTATAACGATAAGTGCCGTAATTGTAATCTCGGTTTTGATGGTTTATGGATTTATTTTGATAAACCAAATTTTTAGTGCGAATACTAAATTTTCTGAAAAAGAAGTTTACGTTCATGTGCCAACAGGATCTAATTATGAAGATGTAAAGAAAATATTAGAGCCTTATGTTAAGAATATTGAGAATTTTGAAATGGTTGCCAATAAAAGAGGGTATCCTGATAATGTAAAACCAGGACGTTTTTTATTGACCAAGGATATGAATAATATCGATTTGGTTAGAGCCATGCGATCTAATGTTCCAGTAAAATTAGCTTTTAATAACCAAGAGCGTTTGGAAGATTTTGCTGGGCGTATTGCTTCTCAAATAGAAGCAGATAGTTTATCGTTATTAAATGCTTTTAAAGATCCTGTTTTCTTAAAAGAAAATGGATTTAATGAAGAAGATGTGTTTGCAATGTTTATCCCGAATACTTATGAAGTTTATTGGAATACTTCGGCTCTTAAGTTTCGTGATAAAATGATTAAAGAATATCATAACTTCTGGACCAAAGAACGAATTGACCAAGCAGCAGCACAAGGTTTAACCCCAGTGCAAGCTACAATTCTGGCATCTATTGTGCATAAAGAATCTGTAAAAAAGGACGAAAGACCAAGAATTGCAGGAGTTTATTTAAATAGATTGCGTCTGGAAATGCCATTACAAGCCGATCCAACAGTTATTTATGCAATCAAAAAGAAATCAAATGACTTTGAGCAGGTGATAAAAAGAGTTTTCTATAAAGACTTAACAATGTCCTCTCCATATAATACCTATATGAATACAGGACTTCCTCCAGGGCCCATTGCTATGCCGGATATTACAGCACTAGAGGCTGTTTTAAACCCAGAGAAAAATGATTATATCTATTTTTGTGCAAGCGTAGATCGTTTTGGATACCATGAATTTGCTGCTACTCTGGCGCAACATAATGTAAATGCAAAAAAATATTCAGACTGGATTAACAGTCAAGGTGTAAAAAGATAGATAGTTTTGAGAATAAAATACCACTTACTTTTTTTGTTTTGTTTTATAGGAACCCAGTTTTTTTTCGCTCAAAGCAAAATTGAAAATTTTCTTACCCCTTCAGATTCTTTAAATATAAAAAGACAAAATACTGTCATTGTTTCCGAAGCCGTATTGGCTTCGGTAGCATTGGTCGGCTTAAATCAGCTTTGGTATGCCGATTACCCAAGATCGAACTTTCATTTTATAAACGATAATGCCGAATGGCTTCAGATGGATAAAGCAGGACATTTTTATTCTGCCTATCATCTCGGACGCTTTGGAGCCGAAATGTTGCAATGGAGCGGTGCAAGCTCTAAAAATCAAATGATTTATGGAGCAGGGTTTGGATTTGCATTTTTAACTGCAGTTGAGGTTTTGGATGGATTTTCATCAGAATGGGGAGCTTCTCCGGGAGATGTTATCGCAAATGCCGTAGGAACGAGTTTATACATATCACAAGAACTACTTTGGAAAGAACAGCGAATTACTCCTAAATTTTCTTTTCACAGAACTTCGTATGCTAATTATCGACCAGAAGTTTTGGGAGGTACGCTAAATGAACAAATTTTAAAAGATTATAACGGACAAACGTATTGGCTTTCGGTAAATATTCACTCCTTTATGAAAAACTCAAAAATACCAAAATGGTTAAATTTGGCAGTGGGTTATGGAGCAGAAGGAATGTTATCTGGGAATGTAAAAAACAGCACCGATTTGACGATTTATAACCCAGAAAGATATCGTCAATTCTACTTGAGTTTCGACGTTAATCTTACAAAAATTGAAACAAAATCACATTTATTGAAGACGATTTTCTCTGTTTTCAACACTATAAAAATCCCAGCTCCCACTTTGGAATACTCTCCTAACGAGGGGTTTAAGGGGCACTTCTTGTATTTTTAGAAAAGTTTAACTGGTTGATTTTTAGCTTTATAAAATTTATTGTATCTTTGTAGGCAGAAATTTTTGAATGGGACAGCGTTCAAAAGAAAAACAATCTATGATAAAGAAATGGTATTTTTACACAACGTTAACCGTTGTTATTGGGTTTTTAAGCTCAGGATTTAAGCCCTTCAATTTAGACACCAAACCTTGGTTTCTTACAGAAAAAACAGATGGAACCGACTACTTACTTCCATCTAAAGAAAAGAAAGATTATCCTGTTGTAGACAGTATTCCTTTCACCGGAAACCACCTTATTGGTTTCAAAGAAGCAATCGCCTTAAAAGAATCTCAAGGCAAATACAGAAAAGTAAATTCACTTGGTTATATGGGGAAATATCAATTCGGTACTCAGGCGTTACGCGCTATTGGAGTTCGAAATGATGAAGCTTTCCTAAAAAATCCTGCGTTACAAGAAAAAGCTTTTATTGCTTTATTGTCTAAAAACAAATGGATATTAAGAAAAGAAATCGAGAAATATGAAGGAACTTTAGTAAGTGGGATTTATATCACCGAATCAGGAATATTAGCAGCAGCCCATTTAGGTGGTGCAGGTTCTGTTAAAAACTTCTTTAAGTATAAAGGACAAAAATATTTCAGAGATGCTTATGGGACGTCTATAAGAAGTTACATGAAAGCTTTTGGAGGATATAATGTTTCATCTGTCGAAGCAGATAATGATGCCACAGTACACACAATATAATTCGTTACGAGTTAAGAATATAAAAAAACCTGCAAGAGATTGCAGGTTTTTTGTTTTTAATCAATTAAGATTTCTAGAATTGTGATTGCAGCTTCACTAATTTTTGTTCCAGGTCCAAAAACGGCAACTGCACCCGCATCAAATAAATATTGATAATCTTGTGCAGGTATTACACCACCCACAATTACCATGATATCTTCACGACCGTGTTTTTTAAGTTCTTCGATAACCTGTGGAACAAGCGTTTTGTGTCCCGCTGCAAGTGAGGAAACACCCAGAATATGAACATCATTTTCTACAGCTTGTTTGGCAGCTTCTGCCGGAGTCTGGAAAAGAGGACCTATGTCCACATCAAAACCTACATCGGCATAACCAGTTGCAACTACTTTTGCACCTCTGTCATGACCGTCTTGCCCCATTTTGGCAATCATAATTCTTGGGCGACGACCTTCCTGTTTGGCAAAGGTATCGGCCAATTGTTTTGCTTTTTCAAAGCTTTTGTCGTCTTTTATCGCTGCACTATACACACCACTAAAGGATTTAATTTGTGCTTTGTATCTTCCAAAAACAGTTTCTAATGCATCACTGATTTCGCCTAGAGTAGCACGATTTCTAGCAGCATCAATAGCTATTTCCAGTAAATTACCGTCACCGGTTTTTGCACAATGAATTAATTTTTCGAGTATTGCTTTTACTTTTTCAGAATCTCTGGTTGCCTTTATATGTTCTAGTTGAGCAACTTGTTGTTTACGTACCATTTGGTTGTCAACATCGAGAATCTGTAAAGGATCTTCTTTTTCTAATCGGTATTTATTAACACCTACGATAATATCTTGTCCGCTGTCTATTCGGGCTTGTTTTCTTGCCGCAGCTTCTTCTATTCGTAATTTAGGGATTCCAGCTTCGATTGCTTTTGTCATTCCGCCAAGTTCTTCAACTTCTTCAATAAGTTTCCAGGCATTGGCAACAATTTCATTTGTTAAGCTTTCTACATAATAACTACCAGCCCAAGGATCGACAGTTTTTGTGATTTTGGTTTCTTCTTGCAAGAAAATTTGTGTGTTACGAGCAATTCTTGCCGAAAAATCTGTTGGTAATGCAATTGCTTCGTCCAATGCATTTGTATGTAAAGATTGTGTACCACCAAAAGCAGCCGCAGTAGCCTCGATACAAGTACGAGCCACATTATTAAATGGATCTTGCTCTGTTAAACTCCAACCACTTGTTTGGCAATGTGTTCTTAATGCAAGAGATTTATCGCTTTTAGGATTAAATTGCTGAACAAGTTTTGCCCAAATCATTCTTCCTGCACGCATTTTGGCAATTTCCATAAAGTGATTCATTCCTATTGCCCAGAAAAAAGACAATCGTGGAGCAAACTCATCTATAGGCATTCCTGTTGCTAATCCGGTTCTAATATACTCTAATCCATCGGCTAGTGTATAGGCTAATTCGATATCGGCTGTAGCACCTGCTTCTTGCATATGATATCCAGAAATTGAGATAGAATTGAATTTCGGCATTTTTTTGCTTGTAAATTCAAAAATATCTGCAATAATCTTCATCGAAGGAGTAGGAGGATAGATATAAGTGTTACGTACCATGAACTCTTTTAGGATATCATTTTGTATAGTTCCTGAAAGTTTTACAGGAGGAACACCTTGTTCTTCTGCAGCAACAATATAAAAAGCCATAATTGGTAAAACCGCTCCATTCATTGTCATAGAAACCGACATTTCATCCAATGGAATTTGGTCGAATAAAACCTTCATGTCTTCGACAGAGTCTATCGCAACTCCAGCTTTTCCTACATCACCAACAACACGCTCATGATCAGAGTCGTATCCGCGATGTGTAGGTAAATCAAATGCGATGGATAATCCTTTTTGTCCTGCGGCAAGATTACGTCTGTAAAAAGCATTGCTTTCTTCGGCAGTCGAGAATCCTGCATATTGCCTGATTGTCCAAGGACGTCTTACGTGCATAGTTGCATAAGGACCTCTTAAATTTGGGGCAAATCCAGCTCCAAAATCAAGATGTTCTATATTCTCAATATCTTGTTTTGTATAGGTTGCTTTTAGGTCAATCCCTTCGGCTGTTTCAAAGTTACTGCTTGTCGTTTGTTGGTCTTTAGGAGCAACGTCTAACTTCTCACTTTTAACTTCTAACTTTATATGTGTAAGGTCTTTTCTCAATTCTAAAATTGTTATTAAAATAAGTTTAATTCGTTATCTCTCGATGTATGAAAAATGGATTTTATAACAATACAATTTTCATAAATAGAATAATGCAATGCGTATGGAAAAGATTTAAAAAAAATGATTCGAACGTTGTCATATCTTATTTGAAATAATAATGGATTTTTTTTAATGATGGCTATGCTTTTTTTTGAAGGAATCATTAAATCTGACAGCTAATTTTGAATCTATATCTTTATAAAAGAACAAAGATTTTTTATAGTCTATTTTAGCTTCTTCAATAATAACTACTTTATAAATCATCTTCAATTTCTTTTAAAAAATCATCAATGTCAGTAACATTTTTTGGGTTTTTTAAATAGGTTTCAGTTCTTTCTCTAACTTGATCAATTTGCCATTGAGGAATTCTATATTCATCATTTTGAACAGGTAAAATAATTACTTCTACTTCATCTGCTGTAAAATCATCTGGTAGAATAACAGTTACAGAATGATTTTTGACCGATACTATTCTTCTAATTGCTTCCATAATTATTTTAGGTTTGTATTCAAATATAACTATTTGAAATTAATTTATTCAAGCTCAAGTCTTTCCTGTTCTAATTTTTCAGCCAACCGTTTTTCTATTATTGGTGTAATTAATGTCTTTCTTGGTTTTATTTTTACAAAAGGAAAGAGTTCTAAATCATGTTTCATTTTGTCGTCTTTGTTCGGATATTTATTTGTTCCGAGTAAAACTTCTTTCTTTGTATCAAATAATTCTTGTTCCTTATCTGCACTTTCCTGAATTTTTCTTTTGATGATTCCTTCGTTTAAAAGCTTTAAGAATCCTCCGCTGGCTTCGATATCCTTAAATAAAGTCAATGCTTTCTCTGCAAGTTGGTTGGTAATACTTTCGATATAATAACTTCCATCGGCTGGATTATTGACTTTATCAAAATAACTTTCGTTTTTAAGAATCAATAATTGATTGCGCGCAATTCGATCCCCAAATTCATTGTCTTTATGATATAAAGCATCGTATGGTAAGTTTGCAATAGCATCGGCGCCACCAATTATTGCCGACATGCATTCGGTTGTGGTGCGTAACATATTTACATTGTAATCATACAATGTTTTGTTTCTCTTGGTTGGAGAAACCAGTAAATGGCATTCCAGATTTGGATTGTATTCTTTTGCAATTAAATTAAAAAGTAATCGTAAGGCACGAAGCTTAGCAATTTCAAAAAAATAATTGGTTCCAACGGCTACTTGTAATACAACTGTTCCGTTTATTGAAGGGATTCGATTAAAATATTCATTGGCATGTGCTACTGTATATGCAATTTGCTGTACCATATTGGCACCTGCATTTTGATATAAACCAGGATTAATACTTACGATTGAAGCATTTGGTATAGTTTTATAGAGTATTTCGAGGGTTTCGAAATTATTTTTGTCTTTGGTAGTAAATGAAAACCAATTTCCATCTTTTGCCAATTGCCCAATGGGATCAATATTGTAATAAAAACTCGCTTTTTTTTGTTGTGAAATGGTGTTTAACTTTTTCACGAAATCGATTGAAATAAAATTCAAATTAAAGTAAACGTTCGTGTTTTCTAAGGGTAGTTTTTCGAATAATTTTTCAACAGGGATGCTGTCGTTTTCAATTGTAAAACGCAAACTTTCGGCACCTCTTTTTAGAGAGTCCAAAGCCCTTTCAACTGATTTTGAAACGTCATGAACAAAAATGTTCTGACATATTTTAAAATCAGTTGCTTTGGTTGTTACTTCAACGGGCTTGATGTTTTCATCACTATGATAAAATGGTTTTACCTGAATGTCTTCTGGCGAATTCCAAATCAGGGTTTCGTTATAATCGGCACCATCTAATTCAAATTGGATTTTTTGTTTCCACTGTTTGGATGATACTGGACTAAAATTATCGAAAAGGGGAGTAGCCATTTTTATCGTTTTATAATTCTGAATTTATTTTTTCTTGATAGTGTCACCTTCAAATTCGATGATATAAATGTCTTCACTATCTTTTTTCATGAAATATTTTTCCCTAGCATATTTTTCAATTTGCTCTGGGTTTTTAAGCTCTTTTATTTGTTCCTGATCTTTTTTTATTTCTTCTTGATAATAGGTTTTGTTATCTTGTAATTCATCTATTTGATTATCTAGAAAACGATGGTCAAAATAGGAGTAATTATCCAGAAATACCATCCAGATTATAAAAAATAACAGTACCCAAACATACTTGTTGCTCAGGAGTTTAAACCAAGGTTTGTTTTTATAAGGATTCGTCATTTTTTATTTTTTAGCCCTGATAAAGCCGATATCCTTTGAGAGGAACGAACAAAGATAAAGGCGAAAGCAGGAAATAGCTCCTAATTATTAATGCAATAAATTTACAATAAAAATTATAGAATACGTTGATTAATTACTGCACGAACTACATCTATTGCTACAGTATTGTATTTGTCGTTTGGTATAATAATGTCTGCAAAAGCTTTAGTTGGTTCGATAAATTGCTCATGCATAGGTTTTAAGGTGTTTTGGTAGCGTGTTAAAACTTCATCCAAATCCCGACCACGTTCGGCAATATCACGCTTTAAACGTCTGATAAGTCTTTCGTCAGAATCGGCGTGAACGTAAACTTTAATATCAAAAAGGTCTCTAAGTTCAGGGTTTGTCAGGATTAAAATCCCTTCTACAATCATTACTTTACGAGGATGTGTACTTATTGTATCGTCGGTTCTGTTATGAGTGATAAAAGAATAAACGGGCTGATCGATCGTTTTTCCTTCTTTAAGTTCTTTTAAATGGGTAACTAATAAATCAAAATCAATAGCACGTGGGTGATCAAAATTTATTAAGGCTCTTTCATCAAAAGATAGATTTTTATTTTCTCTGTAGTATGAATCCTGAGAGATTACGCCCACTTCGGCATGGGGTAATTCATTCATTATTTGATGTACTACGGTTGTTTTTCCGCTTCCTGTTCCGCCTGCAATTCCAATGATGAGCATAAAAATATTGTTATAATTTGAAGCCGCAAAAATAGGAATTTATACGGATTTGTCATTAGTTAAAATTCCTAAAATTATTTGTTGGTTTTGTTGTGTTTTTATTTTTTAGAATTTAATTCTTAATTGAATAAATAACCTTAAATGAAGGAAAAGTTAAATAAGAATTACATGTATTTTCACAAATTTCAGTTTATTATTTACTTATTTGTCTAAAGTGCTTTTAAGGTTAATATTAATTAATTCAAATTTGTAGAATTTGTGCTTTATTTATTTTTTTGATTTTGAATAAAAACCCGCATGATCCTCAAAAGAAAAGGTCTCAATTACCAAAGTAGTTGAGACCTTTTGTGCAATCAGTGATTTTTTTGAATACCTGATTTTAGTAAGCACTTATTATTTGTTTTTCTTTGCTTTTATCATCATTTCAAGCTGATCCCAAAGTTCTTCTGGAATTGCTTCTAATAAATTAAATTGTCCGGCACCTTTTAACCATTCACCACCATCGATAACAATTACTTCACCATTTACATAGGCAGAGAAATCTGAAACTAAGTATGCAGCTAAATTGGCTAATTCCTGATGGTCACCCACACGTTTTAATGGTACTTTTTTTGCCATATCAAACTTTTCCGAAAGATCTCCGGGAAGTAATCTGTCCCAAGCACCTTTTGTAGGGAATGGGCCAGGAGCAATGGCATTGGTACGGATTCCGTATTTTGCCCACTCGACAGCAAGACTTCTTGTCATAGCTAGAACGCCAGCTTTTGCAGTAGCACTTGGTACAACATAAGCCGATCCTGTCCAGGCATAAGTAGTTACGATATTTAAAACCGTAGCTGATGTTTGTTTAGTATCAATCCAGTGTTTTCCGAAAGCTAGTGTGCAGTTTTTGGAACCTTTTAATACAATGTCGATAACTGTGTCAAAAGCATTAGCAGATAATCTCTCGGTTGGTGAAATAAAGTTTCCGGCAGCATTGTTTAATAATACATCTACTTTTCCAAAAGCTTTTAAAACTTCTTGCAGCATGTTTTCTACTTCTTCGTAATGACGAACATCACATTGCAGCGGTAAACAAGTTCCACCAGTTTGAGACTCAAGTTCTGTAGCTGTACTTTTTAGTTTTTCTAAATCTCTAGATGTTATTGCGACTTGAGCACCTAACTCCAGGAAGTATTTAGTCATGGCTTTTCCCAGACCACTTCCGCCACCAGTTACTACTATTACTTTGCCTTTTAAAGCATCGTCTCTTAACATTTTATCTGTATAACTCATGATTTTTTAAATTTTAAAAGTAAATATAAGAATTAAATAGTATGCATGCATAATAAATGTGTTAATTTTAGTTTATACTAAATGTTGCATAATCTTTCGGCAGCAGCCTCGAGTGTAGTATTATCTTTGGCAAAACAAAAACGGATTAGTTTTAAATCTTTTCCGTTGGCATAGAAAGTTGAAATCGGTATTGCAGCGACTCCATATTCGGTTATTAATCTTTTGCAAAAAGTAACATCATCTTCATCGGAAATTGATTCATAGGACGCTACCTGAAAGTAGGTTCCTTGGCATGGTTTTAATTCAAATCGGCTTTTTGATAATAATTGCTTAAAGTAGTCTCGTTTTTCCTGATAGAATTTGCCAAGTTTGGTTACGTCGACAATATCCAGATATTCGCTTATTGCAACTTGACAAATGCTGTTGACGCTAAAAACCAAAAACTGATGTACTTTTTTAATTTCTATCATTAAATGTTCTGGCGCTACTACATAACCAATTTTCCAACCTGTAATATGGAATGATTTCCCGAAAGAAGAAATCATAATACAACGATTTAAAAGTTGCTTACGGGTATGTGCCGAGATGTGTTTTTCTTCAAAAGTGATGTATTCATAAACCTCATCAGATAATACTAATAGGTCTGGGTATTTTTTAAGAATATTTTCTAATTGTACAAAATCTGCTTCCGCTAAAATTTTCCCTGTCGGGTTATGCGGATTATTAATTATTATCATTCTTGTTTTGGTAGAACAAGCTTTTTCGATAGTTTGCCAATTTGGTGTGTAATCGTCGTTTAAAGCTACTCGAATGGGTTTTGCATTACAAAGAAGAACTGGAGATTCGTAAGAATCATAACTCGGATCCAAAATAATAACTTCATCCCCCGTTTTTACTAAAGCCAAAATCGAGGTAAAAATTCCTTGAGTTGCGCCGGCGGTAATCAGAATTTCTGTTTCAGGAATGATGGTTCTGTTGTATGATTTCTGAACTAATTTTGCAATCTGATTCATCAACGGCGGATAACCTGCCATTGGTGTATATTGATGCACATTTTCTTTGGCTAGTTTTGCTATAATATCTGTCAATCTTTCGTCTACAGGAAAATTCGGAAATCCCTGCGAAAGATTAATTGCATTATATTCGGTTGCCATTTTAGACATTATTGTAAAAATACTAGTGCTAACATTTGGGAGTTTACTCATAATTTTTGTTGCCGAAATTGTTATTATAAAAGTACTTGTTTTTATAATAAATTGAGTGTTTTTTTGTTTTTTAGAAGCATAAAAAAGACATTAAAAAAGGACTATTTGTCAATAGTTGTTTTTTAATGTCTTTTTTTTTTGAATTATGTTATTTTATAATCTCTCCATTAGATTTTACGACAATTTTAAGAATAGAGTTATCTTTTTTGATTTTGAGATTGTACTCTTTTTTTTCAATATCTCCTTCTTTTTGTGTATAAAGGAATTTATCTTTTACAATTGTCCATCCAGGATATTCTTTATAAATAGAGTAAATTACTTTACCGGGAAGCTGCACATTTTCGTAATTTTCAATTACGTGGGTTAGTTTTCCGTTTTTATTATAGGTTGCAGATAAGGAGCCTTTTGGGTCTTCTAAGACTACTAAGTATTCATCATAGCCTTCATAGTCTTTTCCTAAATTATAAGAAATAAACTTTTCTTGAAGTGCTCTAACATTTTCATCGGGATTTCTGTCTGGTAAGTAAATAGAAAAATCCTTTCCTACGCTTTTAATTACAACAGCAGGTAAATCGATCATTTTAATTTCGCCTTCTTTTGAACGTGTAATATTTTCATCTTGAGCAAAAGAATTCGTCGTTAAACTAAAAAATAATAATAAAAAAAGAAATGTTTTCATGATATTTATTTTTAAAATATTAATTGTTTAGGTTAATTTTAATGATTTAAAATATATGAAGGTTTCTTTTTTCTTCCCCTTTTTGATGATGTTTGTTGTTAGTTAAATCATTAAAAATTAGTGTTTTGAATAATTATTTTTAGATCAATAAAAATAATCTTTTTACTAATGTATAAGAGTTAAGAATATCTTTATGTATTGTTAATTTAAAGGAATTTGAATGTTGCTTTTTAGGAAGAAAATATGTTGTAATTATCAATGTTCTTACATAAGAAGAAAGTGCCGCGTGATATTTAGTAATTGAAAAAAACAAATTCAAATAATAGCGATAGAGATTTTGCACTAACGTTTGTTATTGCATTTTATGTATAATAAAAATAGTCGGTCTATTATGTAAATCAACTTTTAGTTTTTTCCAATCGGCAGCCCGCATAGTTTTTATGAATTCGGTTGGTAAAGTAATATCTGTAGCAATACAAAGATGTGTTGCTGGATTTAAAATTTGCAGAATATCTTCGACTAATTTATTGTTTCTGTATGGAGTTTCAATAAAAATTTGAGATTGATTTTTGTCTTGTGATAATTTTTCAAAATGTTTTAATGCCGATTTTTTCTCGTCTTTGTCTATTGGTAAGTAACCATTGAAAGTAAAACTTTGTCCGTTCATTCCAGAAGCCATCATAGCCAATAAAATAGAAGATGGGCCTACAAGTGGTACTACCTGGATTCCTTTTTCATGTGCCAATTTTACAATTACAGCACCAGGATCGGCAACACCAGGACAACCCGCTTCGCTCATTAATCCAACATTTTTACCTTCTAATAAAGGTTTTATGAAGTCTAAATGTTCGCTGTTTTCGGTGCGTTTATTAAGTGTGAAAAGAATAAGATCTGATTGTTTTTTTTCTGGAGAAACTGCTTTTATGGATTTTCGTGCTGTTTTCTCATTTTCGACAATATAATGATCTATAAAATCAATACTTCTCTTTATTGTTTGTGGTAAAACATCCATAGGATCACTTTCGCCTAACGTTGTTGGGATCAAATATAGTTTTCCTAATAAAGCACTTGATTTCATGAGTTTGATTTTAAATTTATAGGACTAATGCTGTTGGTGTTTTGTAATTAGTTTTTGGGCAATTACTTCAGAAACTTCATCCAGCATTTCGTAAACGGAGTTAAAGCCATTTGGTAAGCCGTAATATGGATCGGGAACATCGACATTTTCAGAAGGGAATAATTCGTTCAGTATAAGTTGAACTTTGTCTTTTTGTTCTTGGTTTTTTGCCAATGCAATAACGTCATCATAATTAGAACTATCCATGACGTAGATATAATCGAAAGTATCAAAATCGGATGTATTGAATTGTCTTCCTTTTTGATTTGAGATATCTAAACCATTTTTTTTTGCTACAGCAATAGAACGTTCGTCAGGATTACGACCAACATACCAAGAGCCCATTCCGGCTGAATCGACAAAAAAAATGTCTTTTGGTAATTTTGAAGCTAATATTCCTTCGGCCAATGGTGATCTGCAAATATTACCCAAGCAGACCATTAATATTTTTACGGGCATGGTGCGTTTATAGCGTTAATTTTTTATTGATGTCTTCGACAAATTTTTTGAATTGTTTGTCTGTAGAGACTAAGTTGTCGACTGTTTTACAAGCATGTAATACGGTTGCGTGATCGCGATCACCGATTTGTGAGCCAATGTTTGCCAAAGATGCTTTGGTAAATTTCTTAGCGAAGAACATAGCCAATTGTCTTGCCTGAACGACGTGTCTTTTTCTAGTTTTGGATTGAAGTGTTTCAATATCCAACTGGAAATAATCGGAGACAATTTTTTGGATGTAATCTATAGAAATTTCTCTTTTTACATTTTTAACGAATTTTTCGACTACACTTTTAGCCAATTCAATCGTTACTTCTTTTTTGTTGAAAGAAGATTGTGCAATTAATGAAATAATCGCTCCTTCAAGTTCACGTACATTAGATTTAATGTTGCGTGCTACGTATTCGATTATATCTTCAGGTATTTCAACACCATCACGATATAAGATATTTTTTAAGATAGAAATTCTAGTTTCGTAATCTGGCTGATGTAACTCTGCAGATAATCCCCATTTAAAACGAGACAATAAACGTTGTTCAATGTCTTGCATGTCAACAGGTGCTTTGTCTGAAGTCAAGATTACCTGTTTTCCATTTTGATGTAAGTAATTAAAGATATGGAAGAAAACGTCTTGTGTACCTGATTTTCCAGATAAAAACTGAACATCGTCAATAATTAAAACATCGATTAACTGATAAAAGTGAATGAAATCATTACGATTGTTCTTTTTTACGGAGTCGATATATTGTTGGGTGAAAATTTCGGCAGAAATATATAAAACCGTTTTTTCTGGGTATTTGTCTTTTACTTCAACACCAATTGCATGAGCTAAGTGTGTTTTTCCTAATCCAACTCCACCAAAAATCAATAATGGATTAAATGATGTTCCTCCAGGTTTATTGGCAACAGCCATACCTGCAGAACGAGCTAAACGGTTAGAATCTCCTTCAAGGAAATTATCAAAACTATAGTTTGCATTTAATTGAGACTCTATTTTTAAATTACGGATTCCAGGAATTACAAAAGGATTTTTTAATTCAGGATTTAAGTTTTTAAACGGAGCATCAACATCTTGGGGTTTCATTGGTCCTCTATTGGCACTTGGCAATTGTTCCGTAAACGGTTGTTTGTTACCATAAGTGTTTTCCATTTTGATTTTATAGAGTAACTTTGCATTTTTTCCGAGTTCTTTGGTAAGGGCTACTTTAAGTAATTTAACGTAGTGTTCTTCCAGCCATTCGTAGAAAAATTTACTTGGAACTTGAATATATAACGCGTTGTCGGTGAGCTCAACTGATTTGATTGGTTCAAACCAAGTTTTGTACGCTTGATCTTGAATGTTGTCTTTTATAAAAGACAAACAGTTTTCCCATACCGATTGTGCAGTTTTAGTCATAGATTCAAATAAATTATATGTATTGATAATATTTCCCTTATAAAAACGAGGTTAGATATTTGTCATTTTTCAAGATAACAAATATGTGAACAAATTTCGTTAAAAAAAAATATTTAGGGAGGTAATTTTCTAAAATATTGTTGTAAGGGAGGCTTTTAAAATTAATTTTTTTTAATAAATAAATAATGAAAAATCATCAAACTCAAGTACGTGTTCGTTACTCAGAAACGGATCAAATGGGAGTCGTTTATCATGGGAATTATATCCCTTATTTCGAAATTGGACGTGTGGAATGGCTTAGAAACAAAGGAGTTTCGTATAAAATCATGGAGGAAAGCGGGGTGGGGTTGCCAATCGTTTCTATGAACATTAATTATAAAAAATCGGCACGTTATGATGAGTTATTAACAGTGCATACGACATTTAAAAGTCAGTCGTCTGTTAAGATAGAATTTGATTGCGCAATTTATAACGAAGCAAATGAGTTATTAACAACTGCTGTCTTTATTTTGGTTTTTGTGTCCTTAAAAACGGGTCGTCCAATGGCTCCTCCAGACTATATTTTGGAACTTCTTAAAAAGATTGAATAATTGCTAAAATTCACCTTAAATGAAAGTGATTTTAGCATGATTTTATTTCTATTTCAAACATTGAATCAAAAATGTCGAATATCATTTCGGCATTTTTTTTGCGTATTTGGACCGTAATTTTGCCAATTGGGAGCCCGGAATCTTCATTGATTTCCATTTCTTGTGAGACAATCTCCAATCTTTTTTCTTTGATTACTCGCATTACTTTATTCATGTTTTTGTAATCAAAAGAGATTAAAAACTGCACATCAATCGTTTTTTCAATAATTTCGCAAGCTTCCAATGCCATTTGAGCAGTAGTTCTGTAAGCAGAGATTAGTCCTCCAACGCCTAGTTTAATTCCGCCATATATACGAACTATAACTAAAAGAACGTTTGTTACGCCAAAAGATTGTATTTGACCATAAATAGGCATGCCAGCTGTGTTGCTTGGTTCGCCATCATCATTGGCTCGGTAGCTTATTGATGGTTCAATACCCAATTGATAGGCATAACAATAATGTACGGCACTAGGATGTTGTTTTTTTAGGGTTTCAATTATTGGTTTAACTTCTTCTTCGGAAGTAATTGGGTAAGCATAGCCGAAAAATTTACTACTCTTTTCTTTATACAATACTTCTTCTGAAGGAAATGCTATAGTTTGGTACGTATCTTTAAATTCCAAGATTGTTTTTTAAATTATTTTTTTGTCGAATAAATCCACGACGTCTTCTTTACCTACTTGCAAGTTCCATACTTGAAGACCTAATTCGGCTGCGGCATTAGTGTTTTCGATTTTGTCATCAATGAACAAAGTTCGTTTTGGTGATAAGTCGTGTTTATTGATAATGTAATTAAAGGCTTCGAGATTTGGTTTTCTCATTCCGATTTCGAAGGAAAAATAAACTTTTTCAAAGCATTGATAGAAATCACTGTAAAAAGAAACTCCAGTTTTATGTTCGAATGTCTTGATATGGATAGAATCAGTATTGCTTAACAAAAACAGCCTGTATTTCTCGGATAGCATTTGTAAAAATTCCAATCGGTATAAAGGAAAGTCTAACAAAACTGCATTCCATGCATTCAGGATTTGTTTTGTGGAAGCATTCGGAATTTCTTTTTGGAATCCGGATATAAATTCTTCGGGCGTAATGTTGCCTGTTTCGAACTTAATATTCAGCTGTTCTAAATTAGAGTTCCAATCTGATAGGCCAAGTTTTTTTAGTCCATCAATGGTAGCTTGTTTATCGAGGTTGATAAATATATCTCCAAAATCAAAAATAATAGTGTCAATCATGGTTTCTAACTTGTATTAATTCGTCGTTGCCAATGTTTATTTTTTTTAATTTTTTACCAGTAATTATAGGAGCTTTAGTGCCTGTGGTAAAATATGTGTTTCCGATAAAAAAGCGCCCTTCATCCCAAAGATTGGTATTGATAAAGGTTTGTAAAGTTTGTAATCCACCTTCGATAATAATCGACTGAATTTGGTGTTGATATAAAACAGAAAGTATTTGTTGAATTATATTTTGTTTAAAATCAATTACTTCAAAGATAAGGTTTTCTTTTTCAATGACAATTTTGGATTTTGTAAATACAATAGTTTTAACATCATTATTAAAAATATGACTGTCTTTTGGAATGCGATTGTTCTGATCTAAAACTATGCGAACAGGGTTTTTTCCTGCCCAATCGCGTGTATTGAGTTTTGGGTTATCATCAATAACTGTTTGGGTCCCTACCAAAATAGCTTGTTCTTCACTTCGCCATTTGTGTACCAATTGTCTCGAATATAAATTGGTAATCCAGATGGGTTCTCTTTTTAAAATGATGTCAGTATTTTTTTCGGGAGATATAAATCCATCTTTACTTTCGGCCCATTTTAAGATTATATAAGGTCTTTTTTGTTGATGGAAAGTAAAAAAACGTTTGTTTAGTTCATTGCATTCCTCTTCCAGAATTCCAACGGTTACATTTTTTCCGGCTTCGAGGAGTTTTTTAATTCCTCTTCCAGCAACTTTTTCGTTTGGATCAACGGTTCCAACGACAACATTCGGAATTTCGTTTGCAATAATCAAATCACAACAAGGCGGCGTTTTTCCAAAATGACTGCAAGGTTCTAAACTCACATAAATAGTTGCTTTTTTGAGTAATGATTTATCTTTTACCGAATTTACAGCATTTACTTCGGCATGAGGTTCACCTGCTTTTTTGTGCCAGCCTTCTCCTATAATGACGTTATTATAAACAATTACGCTGCCAACCATTGGGTTTGGATATGTAGTTCCTAAACCATTTTTGGCAAGCTGAATGCAGCGTTTTATGTATTTTTCATGTATATTCACAATGCAAAAGTAGTTATTTTTGAGTTTATGATTTAGTTTTGAATCTATCTAAAATTACAATAAAGTATATTTACTTTTGTACTTTTAACAAGACAGAATAAGAAGGAATGGAAAATTGGATTATTAGAAAAATAATAAAAGAAGACAATCAGGCTGTAGCACGATTAATAAGAGCTGTTTTTGATGAGTTGAATATCCCGAAGGTAGGAACGGCATATGAAGATCCTTATTTGGATTTAATGTTTGAAGAATATAATAAGTCTAAATCGGTTTATTATGTGGTTGAAAACGATGGTAAAATTGTAGGTTGTGCAGGAGTTGCTCCCTTGGAGAATGAAGCACCAATAATTTGTGAATTACAAAAGATGTACTTTTTGCCGGAAACTCGTGGACTGGGCATAGGAAGTAAAATGATGGAGGAATGTTTGCAAAGTGCCAAGGATTTTGGTTTTGAAAAATGTTATATCGAAACGATGCCTTTTATGCATGCGGCTCAAAAATTATATAAAAAATCAGGTTTTGAATATCTTGATGCTCCAATGGGAAGCACAGGTCATACTTCGTGTCCGGTGTGGATGTTGAAAAATCTATAAGCTTATGAAAAATTTAATTACAGGGATTTTTTTACTTTCTGTTTTGGTTTCTTGTAAAGATTCTAAAGAAGTAAAAGGTGAAAAGGCTATCGAAGTTGTTGAGAAATCGGTTATTAAAGATTCTCTTCGACAGGACAAGGTTGTTTCGAATGGAGATTTTAAAAATGACTTTGATATTTTGTTACCACGAAGCTATCGAAGCTCTGAAGGTAAAAATTCTGCTACTTCTTTAAATAAAAAGTGGATTGATTTATACGAACAAAACGGCGAATATTATTTGGGAAAAGCAAGTTTTAAAATTGAAAAAGGATTCGATGAGTGTACAGGAGATTCATTAAAATCAATTGTTTCTAAAAATAAGACTATTATTTTTATGGATTATCCTAGTTTGAAATTAGGGAAAATAAAATCTTTAAAAATTGAAGAAGATAAAGTTTGGCCTGATGAAAAAGTGACTTTTGTATTTAATAATGTTAATTATATTTTGCGTGCCGAAGGTAAAGTTCTTTCTTCTGAAATGGTTTCTACGGATAATAATACAGAAGAAGTTTTTAAGAAGGTTGAAAATTATAAGCTTTATCTAACTACGGGAAATACTACTGAAAAATTACTTTTAGCGGAGCAATCGTTTAACGATACTTTTGTAGAGTTGCTTTTTGCAGGAGATATTGATAACGATGGGAAATTAGATTTTATTTTTAGTGCAAACAGAAATTATGAAGAGGAGCGAGTGATTTTATTTCTTTCGTCTAAAGCTAAAAGCGGTGAGGCGATGGAAAAGGTTTCTGAAATTGCAGTAGGATTTGATTGCTAATTAAGCCTGTTTTTAAACAATAAGTATAAAATGAAAATAAAACAATACAGAACGCAATTTATTCAAGAGCTTTCGGGAATTTATGATGTTTTGGAAGTGGAGAGTTTCTTCTATTTAATTCTAGAAGTGAAACGAAATCTTAAGCAAATAGATTTAGCTTTAAATCCGGATCTGTCTTTTTCGGAACAAGAAATTGCAGATTGGAGTATCCTAGTTTCTGAATTAAAAAAAGAGATTCCGATACAATACTTGTTAGGGAAAACGAATTTTTACGGATTGGATTTTGAGGTAAACTCAAATGTTTTGATTCCGCGACCAGAGACGGAAGAATTGGTTGAGTGGATTATTAAAGAGAATTTAAATGTTGGGAAATCTAATGGTCTCAAAATTCTGGATATAGGTACAGGAAGCGGATGTATTGCAATTTCGCTGGCTAAAAATCTTCCTCATGCGCAGGTTTATGCTATTGATGTTTCGGAGAATGCTTTGGCTACTGCCAAAAGAAATGCTATTTCTAATGGAGTTTCGGTTACTTTTTTGCTTCAGAATATTCTGGAAACCGAAGATTTAATGCAGGAGTTTGATGTTATTGTTTCGAATCCACCTTATGTAAGGAATCTTGAAAAAGAAGAAATAAAGAAGAATGTATTAGATTATGAGCCGCATTTGGCGCTTTTTGTGGAGGATAATGATGCGCTTATTTTTTACAGAAAAATAGCTGAACTCGCACAAACGAATCTAAGAAAAAACGGAAGTCTTTATTTTGAAATCAATCAGTATTTAGGAAAGGAAACGGTTAAATTGCTTGAGAATTTAGGCTTTAAAAACATCGAATTGCGTAAAGATATTTACGATAATGACAGGATGATTTTTTGTGTTAAATAAGTTTTTAGTCACAGTTTCATTTTTCGGTCTTTATCCTGCAAGGTTTTTTTAACCTTGTAGGTATCTAGTTGTGTGGACTTTTAGGTAGAACTTTATTTTTAAACCATGTAAGTGATGTAAGCACATGTAAGCAAGGTTTGTATTTTATTGGGGTGGGGCTTTTAAGGAAAATATAAAAAAGTAGATTCTTCTATGATTTACTTTATATCTACAAGGTTAAAAAACACTGCAGGATGAATATGACTTGAAAATGTAAGTTGTAGAATAGCCCCGATTGCAGTGGAAATCCTTTTATCTTGATTTTTTCAAGATAAAAGATTGGAACGAAAGCGGGATTGTCCGTGTTATGAAACGATTATGTTGTGCTCCTGCAAACTTTTAGTGAAATAGTTAAGCTGTGTACTGTAACTGAAAACTGAGACTGAATACTACTCATAGCGCAAAGCTTCGATAGGGTCTAGTTTGGAGGCTTTTATTGCGGGATATAGTCCGGAAATAATGGCAACCATAAAACTAGTTCCAAAAGCGGCGAATATGGCTGCCCACGGAATTACAAATACGAATTTCATTGCTGTAGCAAATGCAAAACCAACTAGAATTCCCAGAACGATTCCGACCAAGCCGCCTAATTGTCCGATGAGTAAAGTTTCGATAAAAAACTGAACTGCGATGGTTGTCTTTTTGGCTCCCAATGCTTTACGAACACCGATTTCGCGGGTACGCTCTGTTACCGATACAATCATGATATTCATTAAGGCAATTGATGAGCCTAAAATGGTGATTATACTAATAATCCATGATGCCCAACCAAGATATTTTGTGATGCCGAGAATACGATTGATAAGATCGTCACTACGTACTACTCCAAAATTGTTGTCACGCATTGGGCTTAAATTTCGAACGCGACGCATGGTACTTGTTGCGTTGTCGATGGCTTGATCCAATAATTCTTTTTTGGAAACCATTACGCTTATCGTGTAATTTATGTTTGGAGCAGTAAATAAGGAACGCGCTACCTGTATAGGAATTAATACTCGTAAATCCTGACTGTTTCCAAATGTGGAGCCTTTTTCTTTTAGTACGCCAATAACTTTAAAACGTGCACCACGTATAGAAATTATTTTGTCGATTGGGTTTACATCTTTTAATAATCCTTTCATGAAATCGGAACCAAGAACACATACATAAGTGTTGTTTTCAATATCAAATTGGTTGAAAGTTCTACCGATACTAGTTTCCAGGCCTGAGTTACTAATAAAATGTTCGTCAACGCCGAGAACTTTAATTTCGGGATCGGTTTTGGTAGCTTGGTACTTTACTTCGGCTGTAGAAGTTGCTGTGAAAGAAAGCGATGTTTCGGTAAATGGATATTTAAATTTATTCTTGAAAGCAACGGCTTCGGGATATGAAATAATAGGGTTTATAACTTCTCTTTCGTTTCCGCCACGGTTTCTAACTTCGTTTTCGTATTGATTGATATTGAAGGTATTTGCTCCCATAGAAGCAAAATCGGTAGAGATAGTGTTTTCTAAGGCGGAAACTACGGTTAAGATTCCAACTAAAGCGGTGATGCCAATTGCGATAATTAAGACGGTAAGAATGGTACGTAATAATTGTGTTCGAATGGAACCAAATGCAATTCGAATATTTTCTTTGAATAGTTTTAGCATCATACTAGTTTGTCACGAAAATACAATTTTTGTTACAAGTTTGTTTTAGAAGAGTCATTATTTATTTTAAAAAGTGAGATATTTGCACTCGATTAGAATTTAAGATTTCGAAAGCAAATCTAAAGTCTAAAATCAGAAATTTAAAATATCAAAGAGAAATGGCTTCGAAACCAAGTATTCCACAAGGAACAAGAGATTTTTCGCCTGCAGAGGTGTCAAAACGTCAATATATTATTCAAACCATAAAAAATAATTTTGAGAAGTTTGGTTTTCAACCGATTGAAACACCATCTTTTGAAAATTCCGATACTTTAATGGGGAAATATGGTGAAGAGGGTGATCGTTTGATTTTTAAAATATTGAACTCAGGTAATTTTTTCTTCAATAAAAACAAAATTGAATTACCGGAATCTATAGAATCTTTACAAGTTAATTCTGCTGAAAAAATTGATATCAATGAAAGAATTGAGTTGAATAAATTTACAGGGAGAATTTCTGAAAAAGCATTGCGTTACGACTTAACAGTTCCGTTTGCAAGATATGTAGTGCAGCACCAAAATGAAATTGAATTCCCTTTTAAAAGGTATCAAATTCAGCCAGTTTGGAGAGCTGATAGACCTCAGAGAGGACGTTACAGAGAGTTTTTTCAATGTGATGCCGATGTGGTTGGTTCTAAATCATTATGGCAGGAAGTGGAGTTGGTACAATTATATGATACTGTTTTTACTTCTTTGGGTTTAAGTGGTGTTACGATAAAAATAAACAACCGAAAAATATTATCTGGAATTGCTGAAGTTATTGGTGCTTCGGATAAATTAATTGATTTTACGGTAGCACTAGATAAGCTTGATAAAATAGGCGAAGATGGTGTGAAAAAAGAAATGATGGAGAAAGGAATTTCGGAAGAAGCGCTTGTAAAAGTGCAACCATTATTTAGTTTTACAGGAACAATTTCGGATAAAATTAATCAGCTTTCAGATTTATTAGCTTCTTCTGAGGAAGGAATGAAAGGGGTAGAGGAGCTGCGATTTATTTGTGATAACGTATCTAATTTAGGATTGTCTACGGCAATTTTAGATCTTGATGTTACGCTTGCTCGTGGACTTAATTATTATACAGGAGCTATTTTTGAAATAGGAGCGCCAAAAACTGTTGCCATGGGTTCTATTGGTGGTGGTGGAAGATACGACGATTTAACGGGTGTTTTTGGTTTGAAAAACATGAGTGGTGTTGGAATCTCTTTCGGCTTAGATCGTATTTATTTGGTGCTTGAGGAATTGCAATTGTTTCCTGAAACAGTTACAGCAACGTCTAAAGCTTTGTTTATAAACTACGGTGATAAAGAGGCGTTTTATGCGCTTAAAGCGATTCAGGAATTAAGAAAAGAAAATATAAAAGTAGAGTTATATCCGGATAATGTAAAGGTAGGAAAGCAGTTTCAGCATGCTGATAAACGTATGATTCCTTTTGCTGTTATTGCGGGAGAGCAAGAAATAGAATCTAATATGTACTCGCTTAAAAACTTATTAACGGGCGAACAAATTTCAGTTGATTTAGAAGGTTTGAAGAAAGCATTATTGGCTTAATAATTTAATCGCAAAGTGCGCTAAGGTTTAATTTCACGCATAGAAAATACAAAGTTCGCAAAGCTAGATCAACACAAAGCTTTGCGAACTTTATGTTTTTATAAAATCATACTTTTAAAAATCTTGGCGACCTTTGCGGTTATTTCACAAAGCTTTTGTTTTGATTAAAGAATGCAAAATTCACAAAGTTCTGGAGGTGATTGAGTTAATGAATTATTAGGGTTTGTCGGCTTAAATCTTTTTAAATTTGCGTGAAATAATTGGTGAGAAAGAAAAAAAAGCGTTTAATTTGCGACCTTAAGTTACGGGCGTAGTTCAAGGGTAGAATAGCGGTCTCCAAAACCGTTGATGGGGGTTCGAATCCCTCCGCCCGTGCAATAAAAATATATCAAATAACGACTGTTATTAATTATTTATCAGAGGCTTTTGTAAAGTTACAGTAAAAAGCATAAAAAAAAGCTTCGTCTATCAGGCGAAGCTTTTTTTAATATAAGGTAAAGTTGAATTAATAATTTATTATAAAGCCGAGGCTAACCTTAAATTCAATTTTGATAGGTAATAATTTTTATTTTGTAATATATCAAATATATTTAATCCAAATTGCAATTATCTTAAAATTATACTAATTTTTTATGAGAATAAATAGGTTTAGATTTACAGATTGAAGTAGAAATCAAATAAGAAAATGTCAAAAGATGACAATTTGACATTTTATAAGATTTGGCAGTACTTTTGCAATCCATAGAAAAGAATAAAAAATGAAGTTTAAGAATATTTTTAAAAATAAAAGTAATATGACTACGGAGAATACAGAAATCGATCAAGAAATAGATGACGTAACGTTAGAAAATAATGCCAATGGCGAACAAATTATTATTGAGGAATTAAGTGTAGAAGAACAACTTGCTCAAGACCTAGCGAAAGAGAAAGATAAATTCTTGCGTTTGTTTGCTGAATTTGAAAATTACAAAAAAAGAACTTCAAAAGAAAGAATTGATTTGTTTAAAACAGCTAATCAAGAAGTATTATTGGCAATGCTTCCTGTTTTAGACGATTTTGACAGAGCTTTGGTTGAAATCAACAAATCGGAAGATGAGCTTTTAACAAAAGGAGTAGAGTTAATCTATGAGAAGTTAAAAAATACATTAGTATCTAAAGGATTAGAGCAGGTAGAAGTAAGACCTGGTGATGCATTTAATGCGGATTATGCTGAAGCAATTACTCAAATCCCAGCGCCTTCAGAGAAATTGAAAGGTAAGATTGTTGATGTACTTGAGAAAGGATACAAACTAGGAGACAAAATTATTCGTTTCCCTAAAGTGGTTATCGGAAACTAAAATAACAAATTATAACTCCCAAATCCCAAATAAATAGTTTTGAATCTTCAGAATTGAGTTATTTACTGGGTTTTGTTTTTTGGAATTTAAACAATTATGAAAAAAGATTTTTACGAAATATTAGGCATTTCAAAAAATGCGGATGCTGCCGAGATTAAAAAAGCGTACCGTAAATGTGCGTTAAAATATCATCCGGATAAAAATCCGGACGACAAACAGGCAGAAGAGAACTTCAAATTGGCTGCAGAAGCATATGAAGTTTTAAGCGACCCTAATAAAAAAGCCAAATACGATCAATATGGACATCAAGCTTTTGATGGTTCAGGTGGTTTTGGAGGTGGTGGTCATGGTGGTATGAATATGGATGACATATTCAGTCAGTTTGGTGACATCTTCGGAGGCGGATTTGGTGGTTTCGGAGGCGGTGGAGGCGGAGGCCCTCGTCGTACGAAAGGAAGTAATCTTAGAATTAAAGTAAAATTAACTTTAGAAGAGGTTGCAAATGGAGTTGAGAAAAAAGTAAAAGTAAAACGTAAGGTTCAAGCCAAAGGGGTTACTTATAAAACATGTTCTACTTGTAACGGTCAAGGGCAGGTAATGCGTGTGACTAATACAATTTTAGGTAGAATGCAATCGGCTTCGACTTGTCCAACTTGTGGAGGTTCTGGTCAGATATTAGATAAAAAGCCTTCTGAAGCAGATTCGCAAGGAATGGTTCAGGAAGATGAAACTGTATCAATCAAAATTCCTGCGGGAGTTACTGATGGGATGCAGCTTAAAGTTTCGGGCAAAGGAAACGATGCTCCGGGAAATAGTGTTCCAGGTGATTTAATTGTTGCAATTGAAGAGCTAGAACATGAATACCTGAAACGCGAAGGCGAAAATTTACATTACGATTTATACATAAGCTTCCCAGAAGCTGTTTTAGGTATCTCAAAAGATATTGAAGCAATTAACGGAAAAGTACGAATTAAATTAGAAGAAGGAATTCAATCAGGAAAAATCCTAAGATTGAAAGGGAAAGGAATTCCAAGTATCAATGGATACGGAAACGGAGATTTATTGGTACATGTAAATGTTTGGACGCCCAAAACATTGAGCAAAGAGCAAAAGCAATTTTTTGAAAATGCTCTAAATGATGAACATTTTATTCCTAATCCTGAGAAATCGGATAAATCATTCTTTGAAAAAGTAAAAGATATGTTTTCATAAACACATCTTATCTTTTATAAAACGTTACAATTAATTTACAAACCCATCTTAACTTTATTTTAGGATGGGTTTTTTTTGTAACAATACTAAGTATTCGCTACTAATTATTTACTTTTACAGGCGCGAGGCCAAAAAGGTCAAATTGACGTAGTAAATCCAAAAAAATAGCATGAGCAACTTACTCGAAGTACATAAAGTCGTAAAACAATACGGTGATTATGTTGCGCTTAACGAAGTTTCATTAAATGTCCCTAAAGGCAGTATTTATGGACTATTAGGTCCCAATGGAGCAGGAAAAACATCACTTATACGAATCATAAATCAGATTACTTTGCCAGATAGTGGAGAAGTAATTCTTGATGGTGAAAAATTACAGCCTAAACACGTTCAGCATATCGGGTATCTTCCAGAGGAAAGAGGATTGTATAATTCTATGAAAGTAGGAGAGCAATGTTTGTATTTGGCTCAGATGAAAGGACTCTCAAAAGGCGAAGCTAAGAAACAATTGGAATATTGGTTTGAAAGATTGGAAATACAAGGTTGGTGGAATAAGAAAGTTCAGGAATTATCAAAAGGAATGGCGCAAAAAATTCAGTTTGTGGTTTGTGTTTTGCATAAACCAAAATTGTTAATTTTTGATGAGCCGTTTTCTGGTTTTGATCCTGTGAATGCCAATGTCATAAAAGATGAAATTTTGGCATTAAAAGAACAAGGCTCGACGATTATTTTTTCGACACATAGAATGGAAAGTGTAGAGGAGTTATGTGATCATATTGCTTTGATTCATAAGTCGAATAAACTGATAGAAGGAAAACTGGTTGATGTTAAGCGACAATTTAAAACGAATAGTTTTGAAGTAGGAATATTAACAAACAATATCGAAGGTTTGATGTATGATATTTCGCAAAAATTCACCGTTTTACCGGCACATTTTAAATCTTTGAGTGATGAGTTAAAACTGGAAATTCAGATAGGAAATGCAACTCCAAACGAGCTATTGAATATATTAACACAACGCGGACAAGTAACTCACTTTGTTGAGAAGATCCCAAGTGTAAATGATATTTTTATTCAAACAGTAACGAAATAGATTTTTAAACTTGCTTAGATTTTTAGACTACTTAGACTAATCTCAAAATCTATGAAGTTTCAAAATCTAAGCAAGTCTAAGAAGTCTAAAAATCTAACAATCTAAAATAAAAGATGAGTATTATATCATTAATTATAAAAAGAGAATTTATTTCTAAAGTCCGTAATAAATCTTTTATCGTAATGACTTTTTTGAGTCCGTTGTTGTTTGTAGGGATAGCAGCATTTATTGGGTATTTAAGCTCTATGAAAGCCGAAACAAAGCGTATTGCAATACATGATGAAACAGGTTTATTTGCAGCTCAATTTATAAAGCAAAATGCAGAAAAAGTAGAATTTAAGTACCTTGATTTATCCAAGATTCCAGTACAATCCTTAAAAGATAGTATTGCCAAAGAAAGTTTGGATGGATTGCTTGTAATTCCTAAAACGAATAAGATAAAAGATTTAGAAGGTAAAATTGAATTTATATCCAATAATAGCCCGAGTATTTCTTTTATTGAAAATACGCAAAATATAATTGCTAATGAAATTACTAAGATTAATTTTCAAGAGGCAAATTTAGATACGGTAGCTATAAAAAATGCTCAGGCAAATGTAAATATTCATCTAGCAAAAGCATCGGGAGAAGAAAGTTTAAAAGGGCTTAATGAGATAAAAATTGCAATAGGAGGTTCTTTTGGTTACTTGATAATGATGTTTATTGTTATTTATGGTAATATGGTTATGCGAAGTGTAATCGAGGAAAAAACTAATCGAATTATTGAAATCATTATCTCATCGGTAAAACCTTTCCAGTTGATGATGGGAAAAATAATCGGAACTTCATTGGCAGGATTATTACAATTCCTAATCTGGGCAGTAATAGGATTTGCTTTAATGTTTGCGGCATCGGCCTTTTTTGGGGTAAATGTAGGACCTACGGCTAAGATTCCGCCCGAATTAATGCATACTGCACAACAAGAATTTGTAGGTACAGCTCAAATGTATATTAATGAATTATGGAATTTGCCGATTGCAAGTATCTTAATTGGATTTGTAATTTATTTCATAGGAGGATATTTTTTATATAGTTCATTTTATGCAGCTATTGGTGCGGCGGTTGATAACCAAACCGATTCACAGCAATTTCTTTTGCCTATCATTATGCCATTGGTTTTAAGTGTTTATATTGGTTTCTTTACTGTTGTAAATGATCCACATGGGACAATTGCAGTAGTGTTTTCGATGATTCCGCTTACGTCACCAATTGTAATGTTAATGAGACTTCCGTTTGGAGTGCCTTGGTGGCAAATAGTCATTTCGGTAACTTTATTGTTTGCTTCATTTTTTGCAGTAGTTTGGTTTGCTGCCAAAATATACCGCGTAGGAATATTGATGTACGGAAAGAAACCTACATGGAAAGAATTGTATAAATGGCTTAAATATTAATTTTTTTAAAGTTGCTAAGGTTCTAAGTTACTGAGTCGCTAGGATTAGCTTCTTTAAAAAAAACTTAGAACCTTAGTACTTCAGAACCTTAGAACCTCAAAAAGAATGAGTAAAATACTAATTATAGAAGACGAAGCGGCTATTCGTAGAGTATTAACCAAGATACTATCAGAAGAGAATGATAGCTATCAGGTAGAAGAAGCTGAAGATGGTGTTTTGGGTCTTGAAAAGATAAAAAATAACGATTACGACTTGGTTTTATGTGATATAAAAATGCCTAAAATGGATGGTGTTGAGGTATTGCAGGAAGCAAAAAAAATCAAACCAGAAATTCCAATGGTGATGATCTCAGGTCATGGTGATATGGAAACAGCTATTCATACAATGCGTCTTGGGGCATTTGATTATATATCGAAACCACCGGATTTAAATCGATTGTTAAATACGGTTCGTAATGCTTTGGATAAAAAACAACTCGTTGTAGAGAATAAAATTCTGAAGAAAAAGGTTAGTAAGAATTACGAAATGATCGGAGATAGTGAAGCTATTAGTCATATTAAAGTTATGATTGAAAAGGTAGCCGAAACCGAAGCCAGAGTTTTAATTACAGGACCTAACGGAACAGGAAAGGAGTTGGTTGCACACCAATTGCATGAGAAAAGCGCACGTTCTAATTTCCCTTTAATCGAAGTAAATTGTGCTGCAATTCCGAGTGAGTTAATAGAAAGTGAATTGTTTGGTCACGTAAAAGGTGCTTTTACATCGGCTGTAAAAGATAGAGCAGGTAAATTTGAAGCAGCAGATAAAGGAACTATTTTTCTTGATGAAATTGGCGATATGAGTCTTTCGGCTCAAGCCAAAGTGTTGCGTGCTTTACAGGAAAGTATGATTACCAGAGTAGGAGCAGAGAAAGATATAAAGGTCGATGTTCGTGTGGTTGCCGCTACCAATAAAGATTTAAAAACAGAAATAGCCGAAGGCCGTTTCCGTGAAGATTTATACCACCGATTGGCAGTGATTTTAATTAAAGTACCGCCATTAAATGATAGAAGAGAGGATATTCCTGCTTTGATTTCGCATTTTGCCGAAAAAATAGCTTCGGAGCAAGGAAATACCGTTAAGTTATTTTCGCCTCAGGCAGTTACATTGCTACAAGAGTATGATTGGACAGGAAACATCAGAGAATTACGAAATGTTGTAGAGCGCCTTATTATATTAGGAGGAAGTGAAATTTCGGAAACAGATGTGAAGATGTTCGCAAGCAAATAAAAATTAATTTAATGATTTAATGATTTAAAATTTAAAGATTCTACGTTAGTTCAATCTTTAAATCTTTCAATTTTTAAATCTTTCAATCTTTGAAGATGAAACTAAAAAAAATAAACGAAAAGTTACAAGAGGCATTAATCGAAAACGGTTTAACCGAAGCTAATGCATTGCAGCAGGAAACTTTTTCTACACTAAAGAGTGGTGTAGATTGTATTATTGTGGCTCCAAAAGGTAGTGGAAAATCAACTACAATTGTTTTGAATGTTATTCAGCAATTGGCAGGTAAAACAGAAGAATCTCCACGTGCTTTGATTATCGTAGAAGATAAAGCAAAGGTATTGGAAATGGAAGACCTTTTTGAAAAGTACGGAAAATATACCAAGCTAGAGGTTTATGGAGTGCACGATAAAGGCGACATGGAATATGATAAAAATTATATCTCGACAGGGATTGATGTTTTAATTGGAACACCAAATAAACTAAGTGATATGTTTACTACTGCGGGTTATAATGTAAACCGTTTAAAAATGTTTATTCTGGATGATGCAGATCCAATTTTGAAATTGCGTCATGAAACTAAAATCATGCGTATTTCTAATAGTATTGCCAAAACACAACGTATTGTTTTTGCAGAACAACTTACAGAACGCATCGAAATTTTGACTGATAAAATGTTGCTAGAGCCTTATTTATTCGAAATCGATGAGGATGGAGAAGACGAAGAGGATGAGGAAGATGTTGAAGAATAGGTTTGATTATTAATAAATAAAATAGAAACGATATGGGATTAATGAAAGTGTTTTCGGGAAGTGAAATTTTAGCGCAAGCGTTACAATTAAAATTAGAAGAGGCGCAAGTAGATACAGTGCTTAAAAACAATATTCAATCGGCTCGTTTGGGAGGTTTTGGAAATACAGATTTGGCAGTTGAGGTATTTATTCAAGAGACTGATTTTGCAAAAGCAAATCCTGTTATCGAAGAGTTCAGAATGAGTCTTTAATTTTAAGTAATTAGTGTCAGTTTACAGTCTCGGTAATCGCAGTGAACTTAAAATCACAGTCACAGTTTTTAGTAAGTACTGAATACTGCGACTGAAATAAAAAAAATATGCAATATAAAATGCTGGTTTTAGACATGGATGATACCTTGTTGACCGATGACCATAAAATTTCGGATATCAATAAAGAAATGCTTCTTAAAGCTCAGGCAATGGGGGTTCACGTAGTTCTGGCTTCTGGCAGACCAACTTCGGCTATGACTGCTTTCGCAAAAGAATTAGAATTGGATTTGAATAATTCCTATATGATTTCTTTTAATGGAGCTGTTATCAGTAATGTGAAAAGCGATGAGATTATTTTTGAGCAAACTTTATCAAAAGAGCAGATACATGAATTGTACGATTATAGCATAAAAAATAAAACGCATATTATTACCTATTTAAATAATGAGATTATCAGTGAAACTGACTCTGAATTTATTGAAATAGAAAAAACTATTACTGGTTTAAAACATAATAAAGTTGCAAGTTTTAAAGAAGCTGTTAATACGGCTGCAGTAAAATGTATTTTGCTTGAGGAGCCAAGTTATTTAAAAGGACTTGAGAATGATTTAAAAGCAGCTATGCCTCATTTAAGCGTTGCGATGTCTAAGCCTTTTTTCCTGGAGGTTGCTCAAAACGGAATCGATAAAGCGGCAAGTTTAAAGCTTTTGGCAGAGAAATTAAATATTCATCAAAGCGAGATTATTGCTGTAGGAAATGCAGGTAATGATTTAACGATGATAGAATATGCAGGCTTAGGGGTTTGGGTAGATAATGTTACGCCCGAATTACGAGACAGAGCTGATGTAATTGTGGCATCAAATAATAATCACGGAGTTGCGGAAGTGGTGCAACGCTATATTTTAAATTAAATCCAGATGAAAGAATCAATTGAAACAGAACGATTATTGTTAAGAGAATTTCTTTCTACAGATGATGAAGGAATGTTTACTTTGGATTCTAATCCAAATGTACATAGGTATGTAGGGAAAAAACCAGTTACGCATATTGACGAAAGTCGCGCATATATAGAATTTGTGCAGCAACAATATAAGGATTTTGGAATAGGTCGCTGGGCTGTAGTTCTTAAAGAAACTAATACTTTTATAGGTTGGTCTGGTATAAAATTCATTACTGAGAGTATCAATAATCACCAAAATTTTTATGAGATAGGATATCGTTTCATCGAAGAACATTGGGGAAAAGGATATGCTACGGAATCTGGAAAAGCCTTTATGGATTATGCTTTTAATGAAATGAAAGTCGAAGCTATTTATGCTTACGCAGATGCAGGGAATAGTGGTTCAAGAAGTATCTTAGAAAAGCTTGGATTAAAGTACGTAAACTCTTTTATACTTGATGAAGAAGAAGAAGTGTGGTATGAATTAAAGAATCCAAATCTGTAATTAAGATATTATGTTTTTTTAAGAAAGTTAAGAAACATAATACACTCAAATCTTTACAAACTATTGTTTTAACGCAGTAACAAAATGTAGGTAAGTTGTTACCGAATTTTGGTATGTAAAGATTTGGGTGATGTTGTCCGTTACTAAGATAACGGTATCTTATAAAGCTTATTTTTTAGCTACAGAGATAAAATATTTATTTCCGTCACCCATTGTAAGTTTTACGCGTTCGTCGCAAACATCAATAGAGTAATTAGCATTCTCATAACAAGTACAAGTTGTATTTTTATCTTTAGACATTTCGGTTTTACAGTTGTTGCTTTTGTAAGTAGACAATTGCGGTGTGTATAATGATACTAAATCTGTCGAAGCAGTTACTAATGATATAATACTTGCAGTATTACCATTGGCAATTCTATAGACGATTCTGTCTGTATAAGAAATATCATTTACAGTTACTTTTCTAATGTAGGTAAAAGCAGTAGAACCTTCTTCAACAGATTTTACTTCGAATTTGAATCCAATACTACGGATTTCTATATCGAATTTTGATTGAGAGTTATAACTCGCCCAAGAAGTAAGTGTTGCAATAGAAGGAAATGGATTTGTAGGAGCACTCGCAGTTTGTGCTTGCACACCAAAAATAGTTAATAGCATTAATAAGATTGTGGGGAAAAATGCTTTCATAGTATTTTTAATTAATTTAGATACCTACTCTATATGGTTTTCGGCTTTCCCATTTTTATTTGATGAATATTGTACAATAACATTGTGAAAAATGTTAACGTAAGTTATCGTAAAATAGTATTGTATTTTTCATGTTACTTTTCGAGATGTGAATTTAAGACGAATATTTACGCTAACAAAGCGTAGAACAAGAAAAGTTTAGTTTTTAAAATCATTTTTTTTAATTGATTGCATCTTATTAGTACCCATTTAATTGGGGCTTTTTAGTTTGTAGAATCTATAGTTTTAGAAAATGGTTATTGGATATAAAAATAAGATTTATCTGTAGTAAAAATGTTTTTAGATTCATTTTTATTTTTGTTTGTGGCTTATTTTGTCTAATTCCCTTTTGTTTTATGGCGAAGTGTACTTTTTTAAGCCTAAATTTTGATTTTTGACATAAAAACAATTCATTATTATTTTATCTAGTATTTTTTTAAAGGTATTAAATGTTAAAGCAATACAAAATATTGATATATAGATTATTATTGATTTCGTTTTGAAAAATATTGTACGTAAATTTGCCAACTCTTTTATAAAGAGGTAAATTATAATAAATACTACTTAAAACGTAGTTTATTCCTATGGAAAACAGAAAAAAAGTTGCTTTTTATACGCTTGGATGTAAACTGAATTTCTCAGAAACATCTACAATTGCAAGAAATTTTCAGGATGAAGGTTTCGATCGTGTCGATTTTGAAGATGTTGCAGATATATATGTAATCAACACTTGTTCGGTTACCGAAAATGCTGATAAGCAGTTTAAGCAGGTTGTAAAAAAAGCAATGAAACTTAATGATAAAGCGTTTGTTGCAGCAGTAGGTTGTTATGCGCAACTTAAACCCGAAGAATTAGCATCTGTAGATGGTGTTGATTTGGTTTTGGGAGCAACCGAAAAGTTTAAAATCACAGATTATATCAATGATTTGAGCAAAAACGATATGGGTGAAGTACATTCTTGCGAAATTTCGGAAGCCGATTTTTATGTAGGAAGTTATTCCATTGGTGATAGAACACGTGCTTTCCTAAAAGTACAAGACGGTTGTGATTACAAATGTACTTATTGTACAATTCCGCTTGCTAGGGGGATTTCTCGTAGTGATGCTTTGGAAAATGTATTGCAAAATGCCAAAGAAATATCGGCTCAGAATATTAAAGAAATAGTTCTTACAGGAGTTAATATTGGAGATTACGGAAAAGGGGAATTCGGAAATAAAAAACACGAACATACTTTTCTGGATTTAGTTCAAGCTTTGGATAAAGTAGAAGGAATTGAGCGTTTGAGAATCTCTTCGATTGAACCGAACTTATTGAAAAATGAAACAATTGAATTTGTATCGAAAAGCAGAACTTTTGTACCTCATTTTCATATTCCGTTACAATCGGGAAGCAATGATATCCTTAAACTAATGAAACGTCGCTATCTTCGTGAAGTATATACAGAGCGAGTGAATAAGATTCGTGAAGTTATGCCACATGCTTGTATTGGTGTTGATGTAATTGTTGGTTTTCCTGGTGAAACAGATGAGCATTTCCTGGAGACATATCACTTCTTGAATGAAATGGATATTTCTTATTTGCACGTTTTTACTTATTCGGAACGTGATAATACCGAAGCAGCCAATATGCCCGGAGTTGTTCCTGCAAATGTGCGTGCGAAACGCAGCAAGATGTTACGTGGATTATCGGTTAAAAAACGTCGTGCTTTTTACGAAAGCCAATTAGGAGCTAATAAAACGGTGCTTTTTGAAAGTGAAAATAAAGAAGGATATATTCATGGTTTTACCGAGAATTATGTAAAGGTTAAAACGCCTTGGAATCCAGAATTAGTAAATACACTACACGATATTAATCTTACTACAATTGATGAAGATGGTAGCGTACGATTGGAGTTTGTAAATAAATTAGCAGAAGCTTAAAAGAGAGAAAAGACAGAGGAGAAGCAAGAAGCAAGACTTACGCGATTCTAGAAGAAAGAAAATTTAAGTTATTTGTCTAATTGAGCGGAGTCGAAATTTATATAAGTGAGAATAGGATACTATAAAATAATAAAACCCCTTTTACGAGGGGTTTTATTGTATATAAATGTTAGCTGTAATTAAGGATTTGTTGACCAAATGCTGCTGTTTTTAATAAAAACTCTACGGTTTAATTTTAGTTGTGCAATGATCAGTTCTGCGATATCCTCAGATTGCATCACTTTTTCAGGATTACCATCTGTAAGTTTTAATTCTTTTGCCATATCGGTAGCAACAGTACTTGGTGTTAATGCGGTAACTCTAACGTTGTGTTTTCTCATTTCTTGCATCAAAGAATCGGTTAATCCCAGAACTGCAAATTTAGAAGCGCTATAAGCACTTGTTAATGCGTTTCCGTTTAATCCAGCTGTTGAAGAAATATTGATAATATCTCCCGTTTGGTTTTCGATCATATTTGGTAAAACAGCACGGGTTACATAATAAGTACCCATTAAGTTTACCTGAATAATTCTCTCCCAGGCTGTTGGCTCTAGTTCTAAGAAATTACCAAAAGCTGCAATTCCGGCATTATTAATTAAAATATCAATATTTTTAAATTCAGCTAATGCTTTTTCTACTGCTTTATTTACAGAATTAATGTCTGAAACATCGGCAGTTATGGCTAATGATTTTACACCAAGAGCATTTATTTCGGTGGCTACTTTATCAATATCAGCTTGAGTTCTTGCTAGCAAAATTACATTTACACCTTCCTTGGCCAATGCAATTGCAACAGCTTTTCCAATTCCTTTTCCGGCACCTGTAATCAGTGCATTTTTATTTTTTAAATTGCTCATATTAGTTATTTTTAATGTACTGAAAGTACAATTTGTTTATATCGCTTGTTGTACAAAAATACTTATTTTCAACTTTGAAAGCGGCATTTAATAGGGATTCTTAATATAAAATTAACTGGATTTTCTTCTTTGAAAATACTATTACGTTTTCGGTTTTACTTTTATTCTTATCTTTAAATAAAATAACGAATCGGGATAATTATGTAATGCTTTACACAATTAAATAAGCCAAATTTGTAATAAACATATTTATTATGAAAAAAGTACTTCTTATTCTAATCATATCTATTTTGTCGTTTTCATGTAAAAAAAGTGATCCTCCAGCGATAAAAGAAATCCAAATAAGAAAAAAAACTGCAGTTGTTTCTTATCATCTCGAGAAGAGAAAAGAATGGTTAAAAGCTAATCCTACTGATGATTCAAAACTAAATATAGTTATTGCAGTTAATCGAACTGATATAGCCAATTTTGCCAAAATGGATTCCATTATAGTTCCTTCTGATTTAAGTGGTAAGATCGAAAACTATTTTCCGTTTCCGTTGACAGTTCCGTATTTGAGAGATATTGATAAGATAATTTTCTTTTCTTATCCTACGCAAGCATTTGCAGCCTATGAGAAAGGACAATTAGTTTATACCGGACCTACTAATATGGGGAGGAAAAACGACCCTACGCCAACGGGACTTTTTTATACCAACTGGAAAGCCGAAAAAACGACAAGTACTTTTAATGATGAGTGGGAGTTACGCTGGAACTTTAATATAGAAAACAAGAAAGGCATTGGTTTTCACCAATATGCTTTGCCGGGATATCCTGCCTCGCATTCGTGTTTACGTCTTCAGGAAAAAGATGCACGTTATCTTTATGATTGGGCTGATCAATGGGTATTGGCAGATAAAGAAAATATAAAGGTTAAGGGAACTCCTGTAATTGTTTTCGGGTCTTATGATTTTGATGCAAAGAAACCTTGGCTGCAATTAATTAAAGATCCTATGGCATTAGAAATTTCGAAAGAAGAAATAGAAAAGGAAACAACGCCTTTCTTAGATAAGATTTTGACCGAACAGAAGAATAGGGAAGCGTATCAAAATAGTAAGTAATATATTTTCTTTTGTCTAAATCCTGCAAGGTTTTTTTAACTTATTGAGTATGATAATAAATATGGATACCTAACAGGTTTTAGAAACCTGTTAGGATAGCTAAAATTGAGCTTTAACACATTCAAAAAAGAAGCCTAATTTTATTAAATAACAAATAATATAAAAGCCATGAATTCCTTTTATTGGAGCAGTTCATGGCTTTTTTTGGGTATTATATTTTAGCATTGCAAACTTCTTTTACTTGTTTGCTATCGCTCGGTTATCAAATTAATTAGTAGAAATTAGAGAAATTGGTGGCTAACTAAATTTTTAAGAATATAATTTATTCTTTTAATACCATATCGATACACATTACTGCAGCAAGAATAAGTTGTCTTACGCTATCGTCTTGTGCTACGGAGTTTTCTATTTGTAGTACATAATTATCGGCACTAGTGAAGAATTCTTTCCCAATTCCTGCCCATTTCTTATTTACTTGTCCAAGCATTTTGGTGTCTTTGGTAAATTTAAAATCCCAACCTGTCCATTTTCCTTGTAGTGTACAAACGGGTTTTTGGTTTTTATCTAAAATTTCAAATTTTCCCCCGATAGAAAATAATTTTTGTTGAAATGTTCCGATCAAACGCTCTTTTTCGTCGAATACTTCTACTGTAGAACGAAAAATTGCTACACCACGTTTTACATTAATTATTTTTTCTCCTGCTGGAGTTGCAATTTCAATGTCAAAAGGGGTTGCTCTTTTAAAATCGGTAAAACGTAATACTTTTGTAAAAAAGCCTAGATTTTTTTCTCGGCAATTCATTATTAGTTCATTGTTCTCGGGATTGTAAATGTCATAGTTATTAGCAGCTTTGAACATTCCGATATGTTCTTTTACTAAAAATAGGTTTTGATTTAAAATAGGGTTCATTTTAATTGTTTAGGGTTAATTTGTAAATCTTAGTTTCTAGAAGCTCGGTGTCATTGTCTTCGCAAAGTAAAAACTCGATTTGATTGTTTGATTTTTTATATAATGTAATACCTTCGAATTTATTGGTTGCACTGATTTTTTTAGTAAAATCAATTTTCATGGTTTTCAAATCAATTCGACCAATAAAGCTTCCTAATATTTCTCCATCGGCATAGGTAGATTTGGTGTCTTCGGCTGTAGCCAAAAAGTAAATTTTATTATCAACAAGTATGGCATCTGTAAAACTGCTGCGAACTCCTTTTATTTTAGGGAGCTTATAATCTACAGATATAAGGCTAAATTCTTCTCCTAAGCTTTTGGCATGTATGGTGAAAATGGCATTTTTATTGGTTTTTCCGTTTCCTCGATTGAATAAATACCAATTTTCGCCATCGAAAATAGCGCCTTCCAGATTAAAATCCTCTGGTTTTATACCTGAGAAATTTTGCATTACGGCATAAAAATCGGTTAAGTTGTTTGTCGCGATTTTGGTTTTGTTTTTTAAATCGAATTCGACCATTTTGTTTCTCTGATCGGTTGATCCTGAACCAAAAATATATAAGGTATCTCCATGTTGTGTAATGGATTCAAAATCGGGTTTTATATTTTTTGCAATGTTTTCGGTTGGATTTGCAATTATCTCATGTTTTTTTAAATCGGAATTATCGATGTTGTATTCGTATAAATAACCACTATTGTCGCCAATTATAAATAATGAATTGTCTTGATATATAAGTCCTGATGCAGAACCAATCCCAATGATTTGGAATAGGATTTCGAGTGTGAATTTTTCCATGATTGTTGTTTTTGGATGTAGATGTTTTAGCCCCGATTATAATGAAAATACTTTGAGAGGAAATTGTTATTTTTTCTTAAAGAAACAGAGCGACCAGCGGAAGCTCCTGTTACTTTTTTAGAAAAAAGCAATTTACTGAAAAGTATTGTAATGCAAAGCGGGAAAAAGCTGACCAAAAATAGTATATTTACTTTAATTAAAACGATGAAATATGAAATCAATTGACCCAAAAAATTTTAAAGTTGTTGATAAAATAAAACTATCAAAAATTCCGACTTTACTGGATATAAATGCCGATGAGAAGGACAAGGAAGTAAAACTGGATAAGGTACAAGCTAAATTAAGTAAACAGCAAGATGTGATGTATGCTCATAATAGGTACGGCGTTTTGATTTGTTTGCAAGGGATGGATACTTCGGGAAAAGACAGTTTGATTCGTGAGGTTTTTAAGGAGTTTAATCCACGTGGAGTTGTGGTTCATAGTTTTAAAACACCTAATTCTTCCGAGCTTGAGCATGATTATTTATGGAGACATTATCTTGCTTTGCCCGAAAAAGGAAAATATGCAATTTTTAATCGTACGCATTACGAGAATATTTTGGTTACTCGTGTACATCCTGAATTTATATTGAATGAGAATCTACCAGGAATTGAGAAGGTAGAAGATATTACAGAGGATTTTTGGAAAAACAGAATTGAGCAAATTAATAATTTTGAGAGGCATATTACGCAAAACGGGATTATTGTTCTTAAGTTTTATTTGCATTTAAGCAAGGAGGAACAGCGCCAAAGATTATTGAGACGATTGGACAAGGAAAAGCATAATTGGAAATTCTCAGTTTCGGATTTGAAGGAGCGTGGATATTGGGATGATTATCAAAAGTATTATGAAGAAGCTATAAATAAAACTTCGACCAAAGATGCTCCTTGGTATGTAGTTCCTGCAGATGATAAAGAGATGGCACGTTATATTGTGGCCAAAATTATTTGGGAAACAATGGAGAAACATACCGATATTAAGGAACCAGAATTGCCTGAGAGTATCAGGGAAAACATTGGAATTTATAAAAAACAATTGGAAAACGAGTCTTAGAAATAAGGCTCTTTTTTTTGGTTTGATGTTACTGCAAGTTTATGAATGTTTTGTATTACTAATTTAATGTTAATTATTTTGACGTTTATTGGGTGGTTTTGATGTGACTTTTGTTTTTTTGATAATATCGAAATCATTTTTAGTTAAAGAGTAGGAGGTTACTTTGTAAAAAAAATATAAACCAACTTTAACTAAAATGAAAAGAATTATTTTACCCCTAATTATTCTTGGATCTTTAATTACATCATGTAATAATGATTCTAAAGATCAGGAACCAACTGCAACGACGAGTGTTGTATTAAAAGACCAATCGGTAACGCCAAGTTTATTAAAGGCAAAGGCGGGTTTTGAAAGTTTGAAGATTTATTCTCTTTTTAGTTCAGACGATGTTTTTCCAGACAGTCCTAAATTTGTTTTTGGAGGTTCTGCAGATGGTTCTGGTTTGTTGAAAAATGCAGATGGAACTTTTACTTTTTTAGTAAACAACGAAGATAACTTTGCTGTTTCAAGAATTATGCTTGACAAAACATTCAAACCTACCAAAGGAGAATATTTGTTAAACTCTAGCGGAGGAACATGGAGATTATGTGGGGCTACTATGGCTACACCTGCAGAACATGGTTTTGGACCTGTGTTTTTAACTTGTGGAGAATCTGGAGAAGAGTCTCGTACACATGCATTAGATCCTAACGGAAGTGTTGGTTCGGCATCGGTTTCAAAAGAATTAGCAGGATTTGGTCGTTTAAGTGCCGAGAATGCTTTGCCGTTACCTATATCTGCTTATAAAGGAAAAACGGTTGTTGTAATTGGTGATGATGATTCAGGAACTTACGGAGGTCAAGTTTTTATGTATGTATCAAATACTGTGGGTGATTTATCTGGTGGTTCTTTATATATGCTAAAAAGAAATGACGATAACCAAAGAGAAATGGATATGACGGTTAGTAAGTCTTACCCTGTTTCTTTTGTAAAAATCGACAATCATAAAACACTTACTGGTGCTCAAATTAATGCATCTGTAAATACATTGAAGGCTATTAAATTTGGTCGTGTAGAGGATTTGGATTACCGTAAAGGTGGTGGTACTGCAGATCGTGAATTGTATTTTAATGCTACTGGACAAAATACAACTGGAACAAATGCTGATGCTTCGAGAACTAAATATGGTAGAGTTTATAGATTAAATCTTGATGCTGCAGATCCATTAAAAGGAACTCTTGAAGTTATTCTTGATGGTGATAATCGTTCGGGAATTGCTGGTAAATTCCAAAATCCGGATAACATCTGTGTGACTAAAAACTTTGTATACGTTCAGGAAGATGCTAATGGTTACGGAGACGAAACTCATGATGCTTATATCTACCAATACAACATTGCGACGAAGGATTTAAAAGTTGTAGTTGAGTTGGATCACCGTCGTACTCAAGCTGATGCTGCTAAATATAACGTAGGTGGAATGTCTAAATTCGGAGATTGGGAGTATGGTGCTTTAATCGATGTTTCGGAGCAAGTAGGTATCGAAGATACTTTTATGTTGAGTGTACAACCACATACTTGGACTGGCGATAAATATAAAGGCGTTGATGGTGGAACAAACCGTCCTAACGAACAACAAGCAAGTCAAATTTTAGTTCTTAAAGGTTTAGCGAGATAAATTTTTAAGTAATTGTAAAAACAGTAATCCACTACTTCAATTTGAGGTAGTGGTTTCTGTTTTTCTAAATGTTCCTCTTTTAATCGGTATTAAATCATGAAAAAAATATACTGTTTGTTGTTCGTTATAGCGTTGGTTGCTTGTCAGAAAAAAAACAAACATCAGGAAGTAAATGAATTGTTTAAAGATGATATTTCTTTATTGATTCAAAAAGTTGCCAAACTTAAGTATTCGGTACAATCGGATTCTACCGAGGCACAAATTCAGCGACAGTTTCTGGAAGCGCACCAGAGCTATAAGAAAGTCGAAATGATAAGTGAATATTACTCGCCAACGGTTTCCAAAGCTATTAATGGACCTGCAATAAGCGAGTTTGAAGAAAATGATAAAGTAACAGTTCCACCAGAGGGTTTTCAGGTTATAGAAGAATTAATTTTTCCAAAATACAATACCGAAGTTAAAAAAGAATTGGTTCAGGAATTGGGTGTCTTGGAAGCTAATTTAACGCGTTTGGAAAAAGTTTCAAGTACTAATGAATTAACCGATGCTCATGTTTTTGATGCCATGAGATTACAAGTATATCGCATTATTACCTTGGGAATTACTGGATTTGATTCGCCTATTGCCTTTAATTCAATAAATGAGGCATTGGTATCGTTAGAAACTATCGAAAAATATTATCGTATTTATATTGAAAATAAAACAGTTTCGAATTCTAAGCAAGTGCTTCAGATTCTTGAAAAAGGTAAAAAGTATTTAAAAGCACATACGGGCTTCAATACTTTTGATCGTGCTTTTTTTATAAGAGAAATAGCCAATCCGTTAAGCAGAGGGCTTTATCAAACCCAAACTGAACTTGGAATTCCGTTCATGAAAGAATCAAGAGGTTTAAAAGCAATCGCACAAACGATATTTGATGCAGAAGCATTTGATGCAGAAGCATTTTCGGGTTTTCCGGATTATAAAACAACGCCAGAAAAAATTGCTTTAGGGAAAAAGTTATTTAATGATCCTATTCTATCAGGAAACAATACACGTTCCTGTGCATCTTGTCATCATGCCGAGAAAGCATTTACGGATGGTTTGGAAAGAGCAGTTTCATTAGACGGGAAATCGATGATTCAGCGTAATACACCGACACTTAATAATATTGCTTTTCAGCGTGTGTTTTTCTCGGATTCTAGAGTGGGATATCTCGAAGATCAGGCAGTTGCTGTTATTAAAAATGAAAATGAAATGCATGGTTCTCTGGAGAAATCGGCATTGGCAATCAAGAAAAATGCCGACTATGTAAAGGAATTTAAAAAAGCATTCCCGAAAGGTGAAATAAACGCATTTGAAATAAAAAATGCTTTAGCTTCTTACATTCGTTCTTTAAGCCATTACGATTCTAAATTTGATAGGTATATGCAAAATAAAGGAACGTTTACTGCTGATGAAAAAGCAGGGTTTAATTTATTTGCTGGCAAAGCCAAATGTGCAACGTGTCATTTTATACCACTTACGAATGGAACTGTTCCGCCAAATTTTGACAGATCGGAAAGTGAAGTATTAGGTGTGCCAAATAAAAACAAAACACTTGATGGCGATTTGGGTAAGTTCGTTATAACGCAAGCTGCTATTCATAAGTTTTCGTTTAAAACTCCTACCATAAGAAACATAGCACTTACTGCTCCTTATATGCATAATGGGGTTTATAAAACACTAGAAGAAGTTGTTGATTTTTATAATGATGGTGGAGGAATAGGTTTAGGTTTTGATCTTCCTAATCAAACTTTACCCGAAGACAAACTAAATTTATCTGATAAAGAAAAGAAGCAATTAATTGTTTTTATGAAGACGCTAACGGATGAGAGGTATCTAAAAATGAGATAATAGAGGCAAGACTAAGAGATGCTAGATTTGAGATGCAAAAAAATTAACCGCAAAGCACGCAAAGATTTACGCGAAGTTCGCAAAGCTGATTCAACACAAATCTTTTTAAAATCTTTTTAATCATTATAATTCTATCTAACTGTTTGCGAAAGGAACGCGGATGAGGCGGATTCGCTAGAGCGAAAACGCTGATTAAAACGGATTTTATTTTTGATTGTTTTAAATCAGTTTTAATCCGCGGCTTTACTTTTGTAAATCCATATCATCCGCGTTCCTCTATAGACAATTTAAGTTAGCAACTCTTTGTCAAAGTCCCAAACCGACTTTCTTGAAATCTGTGGCAAATTTTTACCACAAAGGGCGCAAAGATTTACGCAAAGTTCGCAAAGCTGGTTCAACACAAAGCTTTGCGAACTTTGCATTTTATAAAAACTTGTAAATAAAAGGCTTTGCGTTCTTAGCGGTTAATTATTTTGTCACAGATTTGTTTTCGGTCCGTTGGTCAAAAGACTAATGCCGTTCATCAAACTAATTTTAATAGGGATTATAGTTTATGCTCCTTTGCATCAAATTAATAAAAACTATTATCATGAAAATTTACAAATTAGTATTGTTGACTGCTCTTTTCTTATTGGGTTTGATTTCTTCTAAAGTTAATGCACAATCTCCGCTTCCAATCCATATTGGTATAAAAGGTGGAGCAAATTACTCTGAGTTGCCTGTTTCTGCAGGCTTTAGTTCCAAATATGCAACTGGTTATTTTGGAGGCGCAATGGCACGATTTGATGTTGGAAGGTTTTATGTACAAAACGAAATTTTGTATAGCGAGAAATCTTCTAAAATTGAGAAATCCTCTTTATTTGAATCAAGAAATGTAAAATGGAAAAGCATTGAGGTACCATTGGTTATTGGTTATAAAGTAATCGATATGGACGCTCTAAATGTGAGAGTTTTTGGAGGTGGAGTTTACTCTTATGTTATCGATGAAAATGTTACCTCATTAAACCAATTAAAAGATTCTTTCGGGAAATTTAATAAATCGAATATAGGATATCAGGTTGGAGCAGGAGTAGAGATGTGGAAGTTTACGCTAGATTTTACTTATCAAGGCGGCTTAAATAATATAAGCAAAGACTTTAACTCTAAAGTAAGTTCCTTTAATGTAAGTATAGGATATTTTATTTTATAACCTCTTTTTTATAGTTAACTCAGAAGCAGCAGCAAAGAATCTTTTCGGTACTTTGCTGCTCTTTTTAGAAATATCGAGTTACTTTTGAATACTAATTTTCTCTTATTTCTTTTTTAGATGAAAACAAAAAATAAAGATCAATTTCACTGGATATTTTTAATCTTTTTCTGGTTTATACTCGGTACAACCATTTGTGCGCAACTGATAGCCGATTATGGTACAATGGCGGCTATACGCCAGTCAGCTTTAATATTATTAAGCTCTATTGTTTTGGCGCATTTTCTTAGTGATGTGATGCTTCCTAAGGCATTACGTAAAAATAAAATGGCACTATTTGCGGTACAGGCTTTTGTTGTAGTGCTGCTTTTGTCACTTTGCCTAGCTGTGATTTATGCTGTCTTCTCAGATTCACATACACGTAACCGTGCATATCCCGAAGAAGCTAATATGACTACCATTCAGTTTTTGTGGGCTCGGTTTTGTGGAAGCATTCCCGCTGCAATTTTGATTTGTGGCACCGCTTGCGGACTTCGATTTTATCAGGAACATAATGTTATCGAAAAAAACCATGCGCAATTACAACAAGTTCATTTAGAAGCACAGATAAAAATTTTACAAGATCAAATTAATCCGCACTTGATGTTTAATGTGCTTAATCATATTCATATTTTAATGCAAAGTAATGTAAAACTAGCTTCGGACTTATTGATTCAGTTTTCGGATATTTTGAGATATCAATTGTATGAATGTAATAAAGAATATGTTGCGCTATATCTCGAGATCAAGTATCTAAAAGATTTGGTTTCGGTCGAAAAAACCCGATGGGGAGATGAGCTAGATGTAAAGACTAATTGGAATATCGAAGATGGACAACTACAAATTGTTCCATTGCTTTTGGTACCTTTAATAGAAAATGCTTTTAAACACGTTTCGCGATTACCAAACCAAAAAGGGTATGTGCATTTATTTTGCGAACAAAAAGACAAACAACTGATTTTTAAAATAGAAAATTCATATACAGAGCAATATAAAGTTCCGTCGAGCAGTCAGGGATTAGGTCTTGAAAACGTCCGAAAAAGACTTGCAATACAATATCCGGATCGACACGAATTGAAGATAAATAAGACTGATTCTGATTTTACAGTTATGCTTGTTCTGGATTTAAAGTAATACGTTTTTGTTTGCCATAGATTGTAAAGGCTTTTTACCGCAAAGGGCGCAAAGTTTTTTTACACTGATGGCTTTTATAAAGCGCAAAGTTCGCAAAGCTTTGTGTTGAATCAGCTTTGCGAACTTTGCGTAAATCTTTGCAAACTTTGCGGTTAATTTTCTGCCACTTATTCCACGTGCCTAATTTTAAAAAAAATAATAAAAAATATATAAGTTATGACCATGAAATGCCTTGTAATTGATGATGAACCTATAGCTAGAAATGGGATTGTAGATTTTATTTCTAAGATAGATTTTCTGGAAGTAATAGGTACATGTGCTTCTGCTCTGGAAGCTACTTCATATATTCAGGATAAACAGGTAGACTTGTTATTTCTGGATATTAATATGCCTTATCTCTCAGGATTAGAATTTTTGGAGTCTTTGGATAATCCGCCATTGGTGATTTTTACGACGGCTTATTCTGAGCATGCTTTGGATGGATATCGTTTGCAAGTGGTAGATTATTTATTGAAACCTATTACATTTCAGCGTTTTTATCAGGCCTCTTTAAAAGCAAAACAGTGGTTTCAGATGGTTGGTTCTCCTAAACAATCCCCACTTGATCCGTATCTTTATGTACGCCAAGAAGAGGGATTTCAAAAAATTTCCTGGGTAGATATTTTGTATATTGAGGGAATGCAGAATTATGCTAAGCTTCATTTTAAGGATAAAGTTCTTGTAATTCATCAAACCATGATTTCATTGGAAGAAACACTTCCGACAGAAATTTTCTTTAGAATTCACAAATCCTTTTTGGTAAACATTACACATATAGATTCTGTTTCAGGAGGACGTTTGTTTGTAAAAGGACAAGAACTACCTATTTCAAGAACACGCCGGGAGGCATTATTGAAAGAGGTAGTTTATAAGAATTTATTAAGCAGGTAGTTTAAAATTTCCACTTAAGAGCTACAGCTCCATAGAATGTAGTAGTAAATCTTGGATCGGCGAGATCTTTTTCCTTGAAAATATCTTTTATTTTTCGGCTATTGGTCGAAAAAGAACGAACTAATGTTGTTCCTACTGTAGGTTCTAATATCCAGTGTTCTCCTAACTTTAATTGAGGTTTTATACCGGCAATGATTTGCTGGTATCCTAATAGCATAGATTTATTTCCTACTTTAGTTTCTGCTGTCATTCCGCTTAATTCTACAACTGCTTTTAAATCAAAGTTGTCAGACATTCGATAACCTAACTCTAAACCTTCTGGGAAGGCGACTTTAAAATGTAAGGCTCTTTTGGATTCCCAATTAAAATAAATCCCGGGAAGAACCATTGGAACACCAAAACTATTGGTAAGAACTGGTCCCATTCCGAATGCTAAATTTGGGTTGAATTGTTTGATGAAAAGTACACCTCCCTGAATTAATACATCGTCCTTATTAATTTCTTCCATATCGGTATAAACACCTACAGAAGCCATTATTAATAGCGACCACGACTGAGAAATGGAGCGTAAGTGTTTGACTCCGATCTGTGCATTTAGCAGCTCTGCAGGAAATCCATTTGGTAATATTGCCGGGAGAGATTGTATTTCATAATTTTTATTTTCCATTTTTGCATAAGCACCCTGAAGACCAATTGACCAAAGTCTTGGATGATTGTATTTGTCCATTTTTAGTGAAACTGGTATTTCCAGAGCTATTTGAGCCCTTTTGAAATTACTTTTGGCATCTGTTTTTGTACTGTCAATTGGTCGAACATAATTAGAAAACGGAACATAATCAACTTTGACTTCCCCAGTTATGCCCGATTGGGATCTTACAGAAATTGAAAATAATAGAAACAGAAATAGATGTGATAGATAAAAAACAGATTTTTTCATGGTTTTAATTAAAATTTTCTACGAATTACCATGTTCTGTATCGATACTAAAAAATCATTTGACTACTGGTTGTTATCTTTTGACCAATGGTAATAAATGATGTATGATTATTTACATAAAACTAAAAAAAGCCTCTCTTTCGAAAGGCTTTTAAATGGATGTTTTATAATTTGGTTTACAATTTAAAACCGTATGCCAATCGCAATGCAATTTGGTTGGTATTGAATTTTGCGTAATCTTCATATCTCACACTTATATCAACGTATTTATTGGCATAACCAATTCCTGGTGCCCATAAAAAAGTAGTATCATTGTAGCCATTTGTTACTGCAAAACCAGCTCCAACTTCTCCTAATACATAAAATTGATCTTCCCATACAAAGGCTTTAAAACCAGCTTTTGCAGGGATGAATCCGATGTCTTTTAAATCCTGTTTGTTCACAAACAAATTGGTAAATCCAGTTGTTAAGGTCAATGATGTTTTTTTGGATAAATCATATTGTAATCTAACGTCACCACCCAAAGACCAACTATAGGCCTTATTTGTTGGGATTCCACCATTTAATCCAAATCCCAAACGGAAACCTTGGTTATAATTTTTAATTTCGGTACTTACTTGGGCAGATGTAGTAGTGTATACAATCGCAAAAACAGCAACTAATAGCACTTTTAAATTGAATGTCCTTTTCATAATCAGAATGTTTAAGTTTATTAATGATGTAAAAATAGCAGTAGGGTAGTGCGAGAACGTTATATAATTATCAGCGTTTATTATATAATATTGAGGTTCCTGAGAAATTGGATAATAAATAAGGTTATAAATTGAATAATAGAGAAAGAATTGAAAGGTTCTAATTATCTTTGCACACTAAAAAAATACAAAGTGAACTTTTCTCAATACACCAAAGAATTTTCTTATAATTTAAAACTTGCATATCCAATAATCTTAGGAATGGTTGGACATACCCTTATCGGTATAGTCGATAATATCATGGTAGGTAAACTAGGAAGTACAGAGTTGGCAGCAGTTTCATTAGGAAATAGCATGATTTTTATTGCAATGTCCTTAGGAATCGGGTTTTCAACTGCGATTACTCCAATAGTTGCCGAAGGAGACGCAGAGAAAAATGACGGCAAAATTCGGTCGGCATTTCATCATGGTTTGTTTTTGTGTATTATTTTAGGATTAATGCTTTTTGGAGTAATTGTTTTGGCAAAGCCAATAATGGAATTACTACAACAACCTGCCGATGTAATTGCAATAGCCAAGCCATATCTGGATTGGGTTGCTTTCTCGTTGATCCCTTTAATTATGTATCAGGGATATAAGCAATTTGCCGATGGACTTTCGCTTACAAAATATTCGATGTATGCTATGATTATGGCCAATGTGCTGCATGTAGGTATAAATTATTTATTGATTTATGGAATTTGGATTTTTCCAAAGATGGGAATTATTGGAGCAGCTCTTGGAACAGTAATTTCAAGAATATTTTTGGTAATGTTCATGCATATTATGCTATCAAGACGAAATGATTTAAAGCGTTACTTCCAGAATTTTAGTTTTGATGAAATCAAAAAAGAAACAATCAAGAAAATAATAAGCATAGGATTTCCGTCGGCTATGCAAATGCTTTTTGAAGTAGTCTTGTTTACAGCTTCAATCTGGCTTTGTGGTAATATTGGTAAAACCAGTCAGGCAGCAAATCAAATTGCTTTGAGTCTGGCTTCGATGACCTTTATGTTTGCTATGGGCTTAAGTGTAACTTCTATGATTAGAGTTAGTAATCAAAGAGGGTTGAATGATTATAAAAACTTAATTATTGTTGCACGTTCAATCTTTTTGCTTGCAATCATAATCGAAACTGTTTTTGCTATTCTGTTTGTAGCTTTTCATAATTTTTTACCTCATATCTTTTTAAATATGGAAAATGGAGGACAACTTCTGGATAATAACGAAGTAATAAGTATTGCATCAAAATTACTTTTAATAGCAGCTGTTTTTCAAATTTCAGATGGAATACAGGTTGTTGTTCTAGGAGCTTTACGTGGATTGCAAGATGTAAAAGTCCCAATGTACATTACATTTGTAGCCTATTGGGTTATAGGTTTTCCTATTTCATATTATTTAGCCGAATATACCGAATTAAAAGCGCAAGGAGTTTGGATAGGACTTTTGGCAGGATTAACAGCGGCTGCCGTATTTTTGTATATTCGTTTTCATTACCTGACAAAAAAATTAATCAATAATTCAGTTTCAAATTCTTAAATTTGGAGCATAAAAAATAATAAGTACAGATTTTACTGATTAACACAGGTTGTTTTAGAAATCTTTGTAATCAGTGACTCGAGATTGAAAATCGAACAGACGAAGTAAATCTGTGATAAAAAAATTCGCTTAGCGGATAAAACAAAAAATAAAATAAAACAAAAAATAAAATGGAATTACCTAAATTTTTACTTGGCGACAATACTGATTTTCCAGATGATATCTTCATTATTCATCTTGATTATCCAAGATTTATCATAAATTTAAAAGACGATGAGGTTGAGTTTATGGAAGAAGCTGAAGATCTTGATGAGGCCGAATTAAATGCCGAAATGGAAGGGTTAATTGTCCTTGCCAATGAGTTTTATGATCGAGAGATAAAACTTTACGAAGAGTAGAGATACGCCACCGTGTGTCTATATGGTATGCCCCAAAACCAAAAAAATATTTAAATCTTTCTAATGAAAAAATTCGCGTTTTTAAAACCTATTTTTAATTTCATAGCAATTGGATTGCTGATAACTACATTAAGTCGAATATTTTTATTTTTTTTATTCAAGGAAAGAGTAGTTGAAACTCAGGATTTCTGGTATATTTTCCCAATTGGGTTACGAATGGATTTGATATTACTGTGCTATATGTCTTTTCTTCCAGCACTTTTAATCACTTTCCTACCTAATAATTGTATCAAAATCACAAATAAATTTCTGGTATTTTATAGTTTCTTGTTTCTGTTTTTGATCCTGTTTGTAGAATTGGCAACACCAGATTTTATAAAACAATACGATACGCGCCCAAACAAAATATTTTTGGATTATTTGATATATCCAAAAGAAGTTGTAGGGATGCTTTTAAAAAGTTATTTAGTTTCTATAATTGTTACTTTTTTAATTCTAGGAGTTGTATTATATCTTGCATTTAAAAAAGGAAAAAAATATTTCCATACACATCCAGCAGACTATAAATTCAAATTAATTGTATTTCCGTTTCTAGCTTTTCTATTGTTTTTTGGAGCCCGTTCAAGTCTTACTTCAAAGCGACCAATAAATGCTAGTAACGCTGTTTTTTCCACAGATCAGCTAACGAATACCTTAGGATTAAATTCATTTTATACAGTTGCTTTTGCTGCGTATTCAATCAAAAATGAAGGAAATACGAAGATGTATGGTAAGATGGAAGAAGCAGAGGCTATTGCTCGTGTAAAAAAATACATGACAGTAAATCCAAATGATTTTACTGATCCGGAAATTCCATTTTTACATATTCAGAACCCTGATACACTTTTAAAAAGACCTTATAATTTGGTTATATTTTTACAAGAGAGTTTAGGAGCAGAGTATGTTGGAATTTTAGGAGGAAAACCATTAACTCCAGAGTTTGATAAACTTTCAAAAGAAGGATTACTTTTTACCAACTTATATTGTACAGGAACACGTAGCGTACGTGGGATAGAAGCTGTTGTTACAGGATTCCTGCCTTCACCTTCAGAAAGTGTAGTGAAATTAGGAAACTCACAACAAGGATTTTTTACTTTGGCAGATGCCTTAAAAAGAAAAGGATACGAGACTAGTTTTATTTACGGAGGGATGGCCAATTTTGATAATATGGCTTCTTTCTTTAATGGGAATGGATTTCAAGACATAGTAGATCAGGAAGATTTTGATGCCGATGGGAATAAATATGCATTTAAAGGAACCTGGGGTTATTCTGATGAAGATTTGGTTGTAAAAGCAAACAATTATTTTAAAGCCAAAGGAGATAAACCATTCTTCTCCTTAATGTTTTCTACTTCTAATCACGAGCCATTCGAGTATCCGGAAGGAAGAATCAAACCTTATGATAAGAAAGCTGCTACGGTTAATAATGCTATGAAATATGCCGATTTTTCGATTGGTAAATTCTTTGAAATGGCTAAAAAAGAACCTTACTATAAGAATACTATTTTTATCGTAATTGCAGATCACAATACAAGAACTTACGGAAAGAATTTAGTGCCTATAAACAAATTTCATATCCCTGCTTTAATAATGGGACCAGGTGTTCCTAAAGGCAAAGCATATGATAAATTGGCGAGCCAGATTGATATTCCACCTACATTGTTAAGTTACATCGGTGCACAGTTTGAAACGCCAATGATAGGGAGAAATCTAACTAAAATTGGACCAGACGTAAAAGGAAGATCTATTATGCAATTTAATGACATCAATGCATTTAGAGTAGAGAATAAGGTGGTAATCATGCAGCCAAATTTAAAACCATTGCAGTTTGAAATTAAAAATGACACTACTTTAGTTCCGGTTAAACTAGATGAAGAACTTGCAAAAGATGCTTTGGCACATGTAGTAACAGCAGGAAATTTATATAAAGAGAATAAATATAAGCTTAGAAAAAAATAGGTACAGAGGAACGAAGGTACAGAGTAGAAAACCTATGAACCTTTGTTCCTTTCAACCTTTTTTATATAATTCCAACAAAATAGTAGCAGCTGCAAAAGGTGATATTTCATCATTTTGCACTGCTTTTTTGTTTTTATCAAGTTCGGCTATAATTTCAGGATGATTGTAGAAGTTCGTTTTTAATTGCTCATTGATAGTTTCCATCATCCAGAACTGGTTTTGTTCTTTTCTTTTTTCCTGAAAATAAAGACTGTTTTTAGCCATTTTAAAATAATCAAGAATAGTTTGCCAAACTTCTGGAATTCCTTCGTGAGTAATGGCGCTACAAGTCGTTACGGTGGGTTGCCATCCCGATTTTTTGGCAGGAAATAAATGCAAAGCTCTATTAAACTCTGTTTTGGCTAATCTTGCTTTTTTTATATTATCTCCATCGGCTTTGTTAATGACAATTGCATCTGCCATTTCCATAATGCCCCTTTTAATACCTTGTAGCTCATCGCCAGCGCCAGCAATTTTTAGTAATAAGAAAAAATCAACCATACTGTGAACAGCGGTTTCGCTTTGTCCAACGCCTACGGTTTCAATTAGTATCGTGTCAAATCCTGCTGCTTCGCAAAGTATAATGGTTTCTCTGGTTTTACGGGCAACACCACCAAGAGTTTCTCCAGATGCACTTGGTCTTATAAAAGCATTTTCGTCTTTAACCAATTCTTCCATTCGGGTTTTATCACCCAGAATACTTCCGTGAGAGAAAGAACTACTTGGATCAACTGCCAAGACAGCTAGTTTTTTGCCTAATCCTGTGAGTTGTTTTCCAAAGGCTTCAATAAAAGTACTTTTTCCAACTCCGGGAACGCCAGTAATTCCTATCCGAACCGATTTATTGGCATGAGGAAGGCAGGCATTAATTATCTCATTGGCTTTAGCCAAATGATTCGGATTAGTGCTTTCTATAAGTGTAATAGCTCTGCTTAGTGCAGTAATGTTTCCTGCTAAAATACCAGAAACTAATTCTTGAGCAGAAGGTTGAATCCGTCTGAAACGCAGAATTTGCTCAATTGATGCTCCACTGGTAATTTCAGGTTGTGAAATTCCAGGCTTTTCATTTAAACTGCTTCCTTGTTTTTTATGTGTAGACAAACTCTTTACTTTTGAAAGGTAAAAGTAATCAAAACAAAAACAGTTTCAAAAGTAGAAAATTGCTTTCGAAACTGTTTTTTGTGAATTTGTTCGGTATTACTGGGATTAATAAGCTGCAGTAAAACGAACTTGATGGTGTTTTGGGGTTTCAGCTTCATCGGCAATAACAACCGCCAAATCTTCTACAGATAAAATGCTTTTTTGATCTTCATCAAAAACAGGATTGTCTAATCCTAAGCGGTATTTAGCAGTTCTACCAGTTGTAATTCCAGGATGCATTTCGAAAGCTGGACTAAAAAATACCCAATCTAAATCTTTTTCTTCTTTCAAGATGTTTAAATAATCTCTTGCTGCCGATGCACCTGCGTGGTATTCTTTTGGGAAATCTGGGGTATCTACAGCTTGTAAATTTGGTGCAACAAATAAACTTCCTGCACCACCGATAGTGATAAAGCGTTTTACGCCTGATTTTTTTACAGCCTCCTGAATAGATTTTGAACCTGCAATAAAATCATCATAAAGATTTGGATTTGTCCATCCTGCATTATAAGCGCTAATTACAAGGTCATTTCCTTTTAGTATTGTTGCCAATGCATCTGTATTAAGAATATCTGCCGATACCCATTTTACACCGCTAGTTTCTTTAGGGTTTCTTGCAATTGCAGTGATTTCATGATTGCGATTGGCTAATTCTTTTGAGATTGTAGAGCCTACAAAACCTGTAGCTCCGATGATTGCGATTTTCATAATATATAATTTAATTAGTAATAAAAAATGTTACAGTTTTGTGTAAAAAAATAGATCTAAAATTGATTAGAGAAATCTTCTAATGTGATTGTACTTAATTGTGCATTTATTTTCTCATTAATATCTAAGTATAAAAAATCTAAATTCTCATTTATTCTTTTGCCTACAGGACAATCTGGATTAGGTTGATTTTTGGCATAACCTAGACTAACGGTATCAAAAGTCATTTTGAAAATGTCATGTAAAGTAATTTCTGATGCTGGTTTTAATAATCTGGTACCACCATTTTTACCTTCTTTACTCTCTACAATATGATTTTTCTTCAGGTTAGAAATTTCCTTTCTTACCAAAACAGGATTCAAATTAATACTACCCGCAATATATTCCGATGATAAATAATCATTCGGGAATTTAGAGAGTAACGTGAGAATATGTGTTGTTATGGCAAACTTACCTGAAATCATACTGTAATAAAATATGTTACAAATTTATGGGTTTATATTGAACTGACAAAATAATTTACTTTAAAATTAAATAATTTAAGAAAATATTAAGTGCTATTTTTGTTTTTTATTCAAGATGAGCAACTTTATTTTAATTTTTGTTTTTATTACTACGGGACTTATATTGCAAAATATCAAGGGTTTTCCGGTACATATCTACAAAACGTTAAACAAACTCGTAATTTATTTATGTCTTCCGGCTTTGGCTTTATTTTTTATTCCAAAGATAAAATGGAGTAACGAATTGTTGTTTCCTATAGGTGCGGCATGGATTGCTTTTATAGTTGCATTTTTTCTTTTTTCTATTTTAGGTAAAAAATACGGTTGGTCAAATAAATTAATAGGATGCTTGATCCTTACAACGGGATTGAGTAATACATCATTTTTGGGTTATCCTATAATCGAGGCTTTATATGGAAAGGAAGGGGTAAAAACAGCTATTTTGGTAGATCAGCCAGGATCATTTGTTGTGATTTCAACCTTGGGTGTTTTTGTGGCCGCATTTTATTCCAAAGGAAGCCCCGATTCACTTGCAATTGCAAAGAAGATAGTATGTTTTCCTCCTTTTATCACGTTTGTAGTGGCTTGTTTTATGAACGTTTTTAATTATGATTTTGATGTAAATCTTCAGTTTGTGTTTCAAAAATTAGGCAGTTTAGTTACGCCACTTGCATTACTCTCGGTAGGTTTGCAACTTCGTTTTGAAAAAAATAGTAAGCATTGGAAGTTTTTAACATTAGGCTTGTTTTTCAAACTCATCATTACGCCATTATTGTTTTTGGTATTATATGTTTTTATTCTAAAACAGAATTCTTCGGTAATTAAGGTGACTATTATGGAAATGGCTATGGCACCTATGATTACGGGAAGTATTTTGGCATCAACATATGGTTTAAAACCTCGATTGAGTAGTATGATGATAGGTTTTGGAATCCCCATTTCGTTTATCACACTTGTAGTTTGGTATTTTATTATGAGTTTTATTTAGTTTATATATTAATTTTTAGTCAATTTTATTATGAGTTCGTCCAGTAATACAGCTACAATCGATGGTAAAGTTTTAGTTCAAAAAACAGTTTATTCCGTATTATTTTCAATAGCATTTGCTCATTTACTTAATGATTTAATGCAAGCAGTAATTCCTGCTACTTATCCTATTTTAAAGGCTAATTTTAATCTAAATTTCACAGAAATAGGGTTAATCACTTTTGTTTTTCAGCTTACAGCATCTTTATTACAGCCTTTTGTTGGATTTTATACAGATAAGAAACCAATGCCATATTCATTAGTAATTGGTATGATATTTACCATTGCAGGATTATGTTTATTGTCAATATCTCATGCGTTTTGGATGTTACTAGTGTCAGTTGGTTTAGTTGGTATCGGTTCATCGATATTTCATCCGGAAGCATCCAGAGTAGCTTTTTTAGGATCAGGAGGAAAGCGTGGTTTGGCACAATCTATTTTTCAATTAGGAGGAAACGCAGGTAGTGCAATAGGACCATTATTAGTTGCTTTAATAGTTGCTCCTTTTGGACAATCACATATAGTTTGGTTTGTGATTGCAGGAATACTGGGTATTCTTATTTTGTCAAGAATTGCTGTTTGGTATGAAAATCATATGAACTTGCGTGCTGCCAATAAAATAAATTTTGAAGAGACGACAGTCCCTTTGTCAAATAGAAAAATAACGATTTCGATTATCGTTCTGTTATTGCTTATCTTTTCTAAGTTTTTCTATATGGCTAGTATGTCTAGTTATTTTACTTTTTATTTGATAGATAAATTTGGGATGAGTATTCAGGATTCTCAGTTTTATTTATTCATTTTCTTAGCATCTGTTGCGGCTGGAACATTAATTGGGGGTCCATTAGGAGATCGCTTTGGTAGAAAGTATATCATTTGGATTTCAATACTTGGGGCTGCACCTTTTACATTATTATTGCCTTATGCTAATTTATTTTGGACAGGAATACTATCGGTAATAATAGGTATTGTAATTGCTTCTGCATTTTCGGCTATTTTGGTTTTTGCACAGGAATTAAAACCTGGTAAAGTCGGAATGATTTCGGGATTGTTCTTCGGGTTTGCTTTTGGAATGGGAGGATTAGGTTCGGCAGTTTTAGGATATGTAGCCGATCAGACTAGTATTGAATATGTATTTAAAATAAGTTCCTATTTACCTTTAATTGGAGTTCTTACTTATTTCTTGCCTAATATTAAAAAGAAAGCATAATTCTATCAAGTCTATCAACTTTATGATTTTTTTATAAGGGTAGATGTTTTCCTTGTACTTTTTTTACTTATTTTTAAATAAAATTTTAAATAAATACTCATGGCAACACTACGATTAGGAGATATAGCTCCAGATTTTGAAGCAGATACAACTCAAGGAACAATTAAATTTCATGAATGGTTAGGAGATTCTTGGGGTGTGTTATTTTCTCATCCTTCAGATTTTACCCCAGTTTGTACTACAGAGTTAGGAACTGTGGCTAACTATTACCCGGAATTTGTAAAAAGAAACACAAAGGTTATTGCTCTAAGTGTTGATGGTTTGGAGTCGCATTTAGAATGGATTAAAGATATAAACGAGACTCAGAATACAACTGTAAATTATCCTATAATTGCTGACGATGATAAAAAAGTTGCTAATTTGTATGATATGTTACATCCAAATGCTAGTGATAAATTTACAGTTCGTTCGGTTTTTGTTATCGGAAATGATAAGAAAATAAAGCTAACATTGACTTATCCAGCTTCTACGGGAAGGAATTTTGATGAACTACTTCGTGTAATCGATAGTTTGCAATTAACAGCAAATTATAGTGTTGCAACACCTGCAAACTGGAAAGATGGTGATGATGTGGTAATCTCTCCGGCTATTCCGGATAGTGATATTGCAGCCAAGTTTCCAAAAGGGTATAATCGTGTAAAACCATACTTAAGAATCACTCCTCAGCCTAATAAATAGGAGAATTTCTAAATATTTGAAATAAAAAAAAGGTATAATTCACATGAGGGCACTGAAAAAGTACTTCGAATGAGTAAAATGGGAATAATCAAAAAAGGTCGAAAACACTATGTTTTCGACCTTTTTTAATTATTATAAAGCCTTTTTAGTCGCAGAAAGTCAAATTTGACTAAAAAAGAATTTAAAAAAAATCAAAGCCTTATTTAATCGCTTTTTTTGAGGTTTTTCAGAAAGGTAGACTTTTTCAGTGCCCTCATGTGAATTATACCTTTTTTATGTTTTATACTTTTTTTACGAACTGCTTCATCCTTTTTTTATCGCCAACAACCCAAATTATATCATCTTTTTCTAATGTTAAATTGGATTCTGGATTTAAGATTCTTTTTCCGTTTCTTTCAATTCCTACGACCAAAGCATTAGTTTTTCTTCGAAATTCACTAACACTCTTTTGAAGAAATTCACTATCTGCTAATTCCAGCTGGCGTAAAACAATCTCTGATTCTTCGACTGCTTTAGGGATTTCGATATCATTCTTGTTCAGATACTCTGTAAACTCATTTATCTGAGCATCTGTACCAATTACGCATATTTCATCTCCTGGAAATAAACGTTCTGTTTTGGTTGGAATTTGTATGGTAATATCTCCTCGTTTTATAAATGCAATATTGATTCCTAATTGTTCTCTAATCTTTAACTCTTCCAGTGTTTTACCGGCAAGATTAGATTCTTTGGCAATTTCAAATATAGACATGTGACCATCCCAAGGTGTTAAATTGGCATATTTTCTATCTATTTTGGTTGTTTCACGATCGTTAAGATTCTTTAAGAAATGATTCTCAATTCGATGGTATTGTTCGTTCAGCTTTTTCGGGAAAAATTGATACGCTGCAATTGCAATAATCAATGCTATAAAAGCAACCAAAGGAGAGAAGAAAATGTTTAACAGGAATCCTACATAAAATAATCCTAACGCAATACGGATTAAAATCATCATCATGATGGGGCCACGGTATTTTCTTTCTTCCCATAAAATTTCGACTTCATTAACGGCTATACGTCTTAAGGAAAGTGCCCATAAAAATGGAGCAATAACTACAAGAGTAAGAAGTGCAGCAAGCGTGTTTCCAAATCTGGTATCTTCAACCAATGGAGCTACAAACTTAGAAGAAAGTATGATCGCAGCCGTTATTATTATGGTATGCAATACGATTTGGGTAATATAGGAACGTAGTACAATTTGCCATACACTAACCGATTTTATGGCTTGGGCATTCACACTATAACGATTAATGTTTTTAACCCATTTGCGAGGCAATTTCTTCTCTAAATACTCCGAAAAAGGATCAGAAAATTTTATAAGGAACGGAGTTGTAAATGTAGTTATGGCAGATACTGCTACAACAATTGGGTATAAAAAGTCACTAGTAACCTTTAATGTCATACCTAATGTTGCAATAATAAATGAGAACTCGCCAATTTGTGCCAAACTCATTCCGGTTTGAATAGATTGTTTAAGAGGTTGTCCGGATAATAAAGCCCCAATTGTAGAGCTTGTTGCTTTTCCAAATATGGTGATTAAGGTTATAATCGCAACAGGAATAGCATAAGTTATTAAAGTTTGAGGATTGATAAGCATACCTACAGATACGAAAAAGATGGCTCCAAATAAATCCTTTACAGGTTGAATAAGATGCTCTATTTTTTCGGCTTGCGTAGTTTCTGCAAGAATAGATCCCATGATGAATGCTCCCAAAGCAGGAGAGAAACCAACATTGGCAGCTAGAATAACCATCATTAAACAAAGTGCCAATGAGATAATAAGCAACATTTCATCGGTTAAGAGGTGTTTTGCTTTCTTTAAGAATGTAGGGATTATAAATATTCCTCCTAAAAACCAAATGATTAAAAAGAAGACAAGTTTTAATACAGATTGTAGTAAGGCAGTACCCGAAAATTGATCACTTACGGCTACTGTAGATAATAAAACCAACATTAAGATTGCCACAATATCTTCGACGATTAATGCACCAAAGACAATTCCAACGAACTTTTTTCCCTTGACACCAAGTTCATCAAAGGCTCGTATAATAATGGTTGTAGATGAAATAGAGAGTGTTGCTCCCAGGAAAAGACTATCCATTTTGCCCCAACCAATCCATTGCCCTACCATATATCCAATGATAGTCATACTCAGGATTTGTGTTATGGCTGTAATAGAGGCAGTTCCGCCCACTTTCATTAGCTTCTTAAAACTAAATTCGAGTCCTAAACTGAATAATAGAAATATCACACCAATCTCGGCCCAAACTTCAACACTTTTATTATCGGTTACAGAAGGAAAAAAATCGATATGATTTCCTGCCAAAAAACCTGCGATTAGATAGCCCAGAACCAAAGGCTGTTTTAGTTTTTTAAAGATTAGCACAGCTATTCCAGCTGTCATTAGGATTAATCCCAAATCGCTAATTATTGGTTCTAAATGTTGGGCGGCATGTGTTACTGTTTCAGTTGGACTCATAGGCATATACTTTTTTGCATTTATTTTTGAATTGTTGTAAGGTATTAAAAAATAAAAAAAGATGAAAGTAATGAGATTTCTAAATGTGAAATTTATGATAATTTTATAATAATAAAATCCCGTTATCTATAGTAAATATACTTATAAATAACGGGATTTTTATGTGAAAATCAGTGACTTAGATTCCTAAAAAGTTGCTAGGAGTGATTTTCAGCAGTTCAGATTTAATTTCTTCCGAAACATCCAGAGTTGCGATGAAACTATGAATTGCATTTTTATCAATTGCTTCGTTTGTTCTGGTTAATCCTTTCAATGCTTCGTAAGGATTTGGATAAGCCTCACGACGTAGAATTGTTTGGATTGCCTCTGCAACAACCGCCCAGTTTTTCTCTAAATCCTCATGGAATTTAGATTCATTTAAAAGCAGTTTATTTAATCCTTTTAATGTTGCCTCAAATGCGATAATTGTATGACCAATAGGTACTCCAACGTTTCTTAAAACAGTACTATCTGTTAAGTCACGTTGCAATCTTGAGATTGGTAATTTAGCCGAAAGATGTTCGAATATTGCATTTGCTATTCCTAAATTTCCTTCAGAATTTTCAAAATCAATCGGGTTAACTTTATGTGGCATAGCCGATGAACCTATTTCACCCGCTTTGATCTTTTGTTTGAAATATTCCATTGAAACATACGTCCAAATATCTCTGTCTAAATCAATGATTATATTGTTGATTCTTTTTAAAGCATCAAAGAATGCTGCAAAATGATCGTAATGTTCGATTTGTGTAGTTGGAAAAGAGTGGTGTAATCCAAGAATGTTTTCTACAAAATTACTACCAAATTTTTTCCAGTCAATTTGAGGATAAGCAACATGATGTGCATTGTAATTTCCTGTTGCTCCACCAAATTTTGCAGCAAATGGGATATTAAACAACAAACGCATTTGCTCTTCGATACGTTCTACAAAAACGCCAATTTCTTTACCTAAACGAGTAGGAGAGGCAGGTTGTCCGTGAGTACGTGCAAGCATTGGGATATCTTTCCATTCTACGCTTAATTCTTTTAACTTTGATGTAAGTGTAATTAATGAAGGCATGTATACTCTTTCAAAAGCTTCTTTTGTTGAAAGAGGAATTGCTGTATTATTGATATCCTGAGAAGTCAATCCAAAATGTATGAACTCTTTATATTCTGATAAACCTAGTTTTTCGAAAGCATCTTTTATAAAATATTCAACCGCTTTTACATCGTGATTGGTTACTTTTTCGGTTTCTTTTATCCAAAGAGCATCCTCGGTAGAGAAGTTTTTATAGATGTTACGTAAACTTTCGAATAGGTTTGGATTTACGCTTGCAAGCTGTGGCAATGGCACTTCGCATAAAGCAATAAAGTATTCAACTTCAATCAATACCCGGTATTTAATTAGCGCTTCTTCAGAAAAAAATGGGGCTAATGAAAGGGTTTTGTTTCTATATCTTCCGTCAATTGGCGATATGGCATTCAATTCGTTTAAAGTAGTCATTGTTGTGTTGTTAATTTTGAAAGATGCAAATGTAAGTTATTGTTAAAACTTCTGAAAGTTAGTTGCTAGTTATTATACGCTACAGAACAATTTTAAATGATTGTTTTAAAAATTTTGTCCCAAATAGTAAAGTAAAAACCAAAATTATGAGATTCATTTTTATGATGATTTGAATGGAATTGGGTTGTCGAAATCCATTTTGTGACAACATTTACATTCCAGAACTTAGGATAAATGTCTTTATTTAAATGGCCTAATATTCCATACGATAAATTCAGAATTAAATATAGTATTATGCTTACACAGTTAAATTCCAATATTGAAATTATAATAAGCCAAATAGTTCCAAAACCTAAAGTTTCAATCGGATTAAGAACGAATAAACTATAAACATTTGTTTCTATGTGTGTGTGATGTAATTGGTGAATAGGACGAAACCATGTTAATTTGTGTGCTAGGAAATGAAAGCAAAACATAAAGAAATCCATTAAGAAAATCAGTAAAAGAGTATCAAATACTATCGTGAAAAATGAGGTCGAGAAGTTTATTTTAATAATTTGATATTGGTATAATTTATATCCTATTATAGTTACTATCGTATTGCATATTAAGGTACTGATGACCCATTTTATATCCGATTGCTTAATTTTTGTAATATTGGGTTCAATTAATTTTCCAATAAGAATTGCCAAAAGCATCAGTAATAAATTTTCGATAAGGAAAAATACAGTGATAGTAAATAAGTCGTAATAAGATAATAAGTTAAGCCATTTTTCCAGTATCATATATTTACAGGTTTATAGTGTTCTATCTATTATCTCAATCAGTTTTGTTTTTAAGATTTCCATTCCTTTTGAGGCAACTTCGGGAATGATCTCGATTTTATTTCTCAGATTAGCAATTTTAATAGGTTTTGGATCAATATAAAAAAGCGGTGCGTTTGCAGGAGTATAAGAAATTAATCCTGCGGCAGGATATACTTGCAATGAAGTTCCTATTACTGCAAAATAATCGGCTTGCTCTGCAATTTCAATTGCTTCTTCGAGGGCAGGAACTTCTTCGCCAAACCAAACAATATGTGGGCGTAGCTGATTTCCGTTTTTATCTAAATGGGTCATGAATAAATCATCATTCCAATCCAGAATATAATTCATATCCTGAGTACTTCTAACTTTTAATAATTCACCATGCAAATGTAAAACGTTGGTACTTCCGGCACGTTCGTGCAAATCATCAACGTTTTGGGTTATAATATGTACATCAAAATATTTCTCTAATTCAGCTAAAATTAAATGCCCGGAATTTGGAGAAACTTCTTTTAGTTGTTTGCGTCTTTGGTTGTAAAAATCAAGAACCAATTCAGGATTTTTATACCAACCTTCTGGCGTTGCCACATCCATAACATTATGTCCTTCCCAAAGACCATCGCTATCGCGGAAGGTTTTAATACCACTTTCGGCACTAATTCCTGCGCCAGTTAAAACCACCAGTTTCTTTTTCATTTTGATTATTTCTAAAAAAATAAAAATAGTCAATTTTAGCTTAAAACCAGCTTTAGATACTTGTTAAAATGATTTTGTTAAAACGATACTTTTTTTATTATTTTTACAAGTAACAATTACCAAAATAAGGATTTAGGTTACTGTTGTTTTGTAAATAATGGTTTAAATAATGATAATTTTTAAATGATATTAATACAGTTTACAGGTTTGTCTGGTTCAGGTAAAACTACATTGGCACAAAATGTAGGGCATTTGTTAACTAGAAGAGGATTTAGTGTTGAAATAATTGATGGCGATGTTTATCGAAAAACGTTATGTAAAGATCTGGGATTTTCGAAAGAAGACAGATGCGAAAACGTTAAACGTCTTTTTAATGTAGGTCAGGATTTTGTTAGATTAAAAACTATTGTTTTAATGTCGGTAATAAATCCTTACGAAGATTTAAGAAATGAGATAGGTCAACATGAATTCGTTAAAACTGTATTTCTAAATTGTTCGATTGATAATCTCATAAAAAGAGATCCAAAAGGGTTGTATAAAAAAGCATTATTGCCGGATAGTGATAGTAATAAGATCAATAATTTTACAGGAATAAGTGATGTTTTTGAAATTCCTCTAAAAGCAGATTTAATACTAAAAACAGATTTAGAATCTGTATCAGTTTCAACCGATAAACTTTATTCTTTTATCATGGAAAATATTCCGGATGCTACTGTTTAACTGGTATCCAGAATGTCTTTTGGAGTAATTTTTTAAATAACATTTTACTTTACGTACTTCATAATAAACTGTTTTTATAGTTTGTACTTTGCAAAATGTATATATTTAGGATGTAAAAAACAATATAGAAACTTATAGTAGGTTTATAAGAAAAATAAATTTTATAGAATGGAAAACTCAGCTCATCCACTTTTAAATTGGATTCCCTATAAGTTAGTCGAAACAGATAATGATGTATATTTTGAATGGATTTATCTGGATGATAAAAGGTATATAGATCCTTTTTTTGATGAAACCATTATAAAATGTAAAGGTCATTATAACAATTCAACAGGATATAAAGTTGTAAGTACTGTAGAGAATCTTATAGAATGGTCGGCAGGATTAGTTTCGGCAGAGTTAAAGTCGTTATTATTTCATGTATCCCGGTGTGGCTCTACGATGATGAGTCAGTCTTTATCGGTTTCACCACAAAATATAGTAATTTCCGAAGCCCCAATTATCGATCAGATTTTAAGAAGCGATGCCTTTAATTTTGATAAAAAGGGAGTGCTTATTAAATCTGTACTATCATTATTGGGACAAAAGAGATTTTTGGAAGAGAAGAATTTAATTGTAAAACTAGATTCGTGGCATATATTTCAGGTTAATCAATTACGATTAATTTTTCCTGAGTTACCTTTTGGCTTGCTTTATAGAAATCCAGCAGAAGTATTAAAATCTCATGCACAGTTAAAGGGAATGCATATGGTACCTAATTTGTTGCCTTCGTCTGTTTTCGGGATTAGTGCTCAAGAGATTGAGGTTATTTCTTTTCAGCAATATGGAGCGGTAGTTTTGGAGAAATACTTTCAGGCATATCTTGATTTTTATGCAAAAGATCACAACGTTTCCATGTATAACTATAAAGAGGGGATGAAATACATTTTGGAAAGATATTTATCTTTTATCAATGCAGATTATTCTGTTGAAGAAATTGATAGGATGTGCGAACGCTTAAATAGGTATTCTAAAAATGGGAATACTGTTTTTAAAGGTGATTCTTATGCAAATGATATCTTGGCAATTGATCTGACTAAGGCGAATAATTTATATAAAAAATTAGATGTAAGTTTAGCCGAATTGGTTGATAAAAATTAAACCATTTTTCTGTGCTTTTGCCAAATAGAAATTAAAAGCTATCTGTTTTTCATCGTTTTAATTGTACTCTTTTTAGTATTTTTGCGGCAAATAAATACCAAAATGATTAATATAGATTACCTTAATTTTCTTGAAAATATCCTAACCGAAAATAGAAAGAGCAAGTTTTTAAAAGTTCTTGAAAATCGTACAAAGCATTTTACTATTGTTGTCGAGGATATTTTTCAGATGCACAATACAAGTGCAGTAATGCGTAGTTGTGAAGTTTTTGGAATTCAGGAACTTAATGTTATCGAGCAACGTTACGGTAAAAGTATAGATAAGGAAATTGCGATGGGAGCCCAAAAATGGGTTGATATTAATACATTCGATAGTATTACGAATTGTGTAGATACATTAAAGAATAAAGGATATCAAATTATTGCTACAACACCTCACGAAAATGATTGCTTACTTGAGGATTTCGATATTACTAAACCAAGTGCCTTATTTTTTGGTACAGAAAGAGATGGTTTATCCGAAGAGATTTTACAAAGAGCTGATGGTTTTCTTAAAATTCCGATGGTAGGTTTTACCGAAAGTTTGAATATCTCGGTTTCGGCAGCGATAATTATTCAGAATCTAACTAACAGATTACGAAATACTGATATTGAGTGGCAATTATCCAATGATGAAATTATGGAAAAACGTTTGGCTTGGGCCAAGAGTTCTATTAAAGATATCAAACGAATTGAAGCTCGTTATTTTGAAGAAAATCCACGATAAGTTTCTAAGTTACTAAGGAAAAAACTTAGAGCTTTAGTAACTTAGAATCTCAGTAGCTTGAAATTACTTCTTCAAAAATAAAATAAAACCTAAAATACTAACTATTAAAATGGCTAAAGCCGCCAGAACCATAGTTAGATCCCGAATGTTTTTTCCTGCCCAATCCATAAATAAAAATTTATGCAAAATGGCAAATGAGTACCCTTCTACTTTATCTCCATTTTTTATTATTGCAGCCAATCTGGAGGTTGAAGTTTCGATAAAGTAAGTTGTTTTATCCGGAGTGTCATACGCAAGTTTGATTACGGGCAATCTTTTGTTGACAAAACCATACTCTCTACTTTCAAAATCGGTTAAGACTTTTGTCTCTAATAATTTTACATTTTCTAAAGAAATTTCAGGTTCTTCATTGGTTTCTACCATTTCGCAACAGGCTGCTTTTGGAGCACCATCAGTAAAATAATACGCCAGAAATTCAGCATATTGAAGATCAGTATTTGGTGTGATTTTATTGGTTGTTGCATTGATGTAAACTACTTCAGATTTTGGATCGCCTTTTTTATCCCATTTTGAATTTGAATCTGATTTCGGTTTTTTGAATTTCTTATTTTCTTTTTCTGCCAATTGACAACGATAATAAGTGGTATTGTTTAATGTAATAATACTTGAATTTTGGAAACGATTCCAATCTAAATCCAGATTATTGTTAGGAAGAGTGATGTCTTTGATTGTAAAAGTAGGTTCATATATCATTTGAGATAATGTATATGGTTCCCATTTGGTCGTTGCATGGTATGCGCCACTAAAAGCAAAAGTTAAAGTGAAAAGCGAAATCCAAATTCCAATTTGACGGTGGTATTTTCTAAGCCCTTTTTTGGGTTGTAGGCTATCCGTTTTTTTGAATTGTTTCCACAATAAGCCATAAATTAAGATTCCGCTAAGTGCCGAGAATCCAATAATGGATAACAATAAAATCATTGTAATGATTCGGACACTGTTGTTGGTAATGGCGTCAATAAAAGACCAGTTATGGAAAGTATCGAAGAACCAAATGAATGTTTGTCTCGAGGTTGGGTTATAAGTGGCTAATTTACTTGAAGATGTTTCGACATAAACCTGCATCGCATCAGGGCGATCAAAACTTATTTTGTAAACTGGTAAATAGCGATTTACATATTTATATTGTGAGGTGAATTCGGTAATAACTTCGCTCTTTTTTACGGAGCTTTTTTGGTCATCTAAAAAATAACGCGAAAGCCATTCGGCATATTTTTGATCTCCATTGATTAGTTTTTTTGCATTTAAAGTGTCAAAATATAATAAGTCACCAGTAATGGTTTTCACTTGATAAAAAGCAGCATTATTGAAAGTTACAATTCTGAAATTTTTGAATTCAGAGATATTGTTTTTTTGTAAAACCTCCTGAATCGAATATTGTAATTCGTTTTTTGTAACTGGTTGTTGTTCTATTTTATCATGGGCGATTTCGGGTTTAAAGAAATGTGCCATAAACGGATGCATCAACCCTGATAGTGTCCAGAATATTACAGGAACAATTGTAATAAGCCCAATTGTACGGTGCCATTTGTACATGTGCTGTTTGATTTTCTTGATGATTTTCGAATCTTTCTTTTTGGAAGGATTTTTTCTTTTTATTTCTTTGCTCATTGTTAGGTTTTTTAGCCCCGATGGATCCGATATCCTTTTTTTGAGGCGTTTTTTTCGCCTCAAAAAAAGATAAAGCAGAGAGCGGGAATAGCTTCTAATAATTATTATTTTTCAGTCACAGATTTAAAGGATTAAAATGATTTTTTCATCATTAAGAAAATTTAAGTTTTATGCTTAATGAACCTTAATTTCTTAATGGTTCATTTTTTTTAAATCTGCTTTAAATACTCTTTTTAATCTGTGGTAGAAACTTTATTTATTTTTTTAATGAAAGATTGTATTGTATTCCGAATACAAAAGTTCTTGGTGCTGCTGCAGTATATGTAGGCTGAGCATCTGTTGTATTGGCTCTTGAAACATTATAGGCGTATAATTTATCGGTTAGATTGAGTACATTTCCATAGATTTCAATGCTTTTCCATTGATAGCCTATTCTTGCATTGAATAAATTATAGCCATCGTATTTTACAGTATTAATTTGGTCTTGGTAGTAACTACCTACAAGTTGCCATTCTATCGATGTTCTTAGGTTAGGGAGCCAATTTGGGTAATAACTTATTTCTGAATTTCCAGACCATTTTGGCGCTGCCGGCATTTCTTTTCCGTCTAAATTCTGAATGGGATCGCTTGGTTTATCCGAAAGCTTAAAATCGATGTAAGTATGTTGTGCATAAGTTCCTCCCGCACGAATATTGAATTGTTTGGAAGGTCTGTATGTAGCACCAAATTCAATTCCTTTATGACGTGTTTCGCCTGCCGAACGATAATCGGTTGAATTATCGGGAAGCTTTACGTTTAATAATTCATTTTTACCTTCCATATAATAGAAAGCGTAGTCAAAATTTAGTTTGTTTTCTAAAAGAGTAATCCATCCGCCAATTTCGTAATTGTTGAAAGTTGCAGGGCTTAGATTATAATAAAAATCTGCAGGAATACCTGTTGTTCCCCCTGTTCCGGGTTTGGTTCTAAAAATGGAAGTAATTCCCGGAGGCGCAAATCCTTGTGAATAATTGCCGTAAAAACCAGCAAATTCAAACGGATTGTAATTCGCTCCTGCCTTAAAAGTTGCTTTGTCATAGATTTTGCTTCCGGTAGAATTATCGAGTCCATTTTCGTAATTTACTTTCATGTTGTCATAACGACCACCAATGGTGATGATTAATTTTTCGATTGGATTAAAACTCAATTGCGCATATCCTGCCGTGTTGAAAATATCGGCTGTATAATCGGCTAGTTTAGAATCTGGATGTTCGGCAATAATTTGATAGGAATCTACGGTTTGCTTTCCTGTTTCTCCCGGGTTTAAATTTGCTTTTAAATCAATTACGTAAGACCAATAAGTGACTGGTGAGTAATCGTATAGAGCTCCAGCGACAATTTTGGTATTTAGGAAATCAAACTTTTGAGTATGCTGTCCGATGGCGCCATAACTTTTAAAGTTATTCGAATTTACTTCTCCTTTAGCAGTTGTTGGATTTACAGTAGGACTCCATCTAATTCCATAAGATGGGTTTTGTCCTAATTTATTATCGCGTAAATAACCTGTTATGTAACTACTTGAACTGTTATTCCAATCGTGTTCCAGTGTTAATCGTGTTCGTAAAGCTTCGGATTTTCTATAGGTGAAATCGGTAGTGCTTTTGTAAGTTCTATTGTTAAAAGCTTCTTCGTTGACACTTCCGCTCATATCCGAGTAATATTTTCCATACATGGTATTACTTATTAATCGGGTAGAAGGGGAGATGTTGTAATCGATTCGGGCATTTAGATTGTCTTTGTTATAATCGGAATAAGTCATCCAGCCGTTTTCTTGTAAACTTGAAATTCCTGCAATATGAAAACCGACTTTCCCTATTGTTGCTCCGCCCGCTGCTTGAAATCTTCGGTAGCCATAATTATCTGCCTGTACCCCAAATTTAAACTCAGGATCAACTGGTGGTTTTAATGAAATTAAGTTGATTGTTCCACCAACAGCTTCAGGCCCATATAATGAGGAAACGGGACCTTTTACGACTTCTATGCTTTGAAGATTAAATTGATTAATTTCTAATAGTGCGTTGTGATTGAAGATTCCCATTGGGCGAATCGGTAAACCGTCTTCCAGATATAAGTAATACGCATTTGTTGTCATTGGTTGGCGAATCGACATCATATGTTGTTCGTTACCCAAGTTTACCATTAAAACACCAGGAGTTTTATTGATGATTTCATAAACCGCTGTTGCTTTGGTTTCGTTGATTGTTTTTGCGGTTAATTTGCTTATCGCGACTGGAGTTTCTTTACGTAATGTAGCAGTACGATTGGCTGTTACGAAAATATTTTCCAGTTCTTGTGTTTTGGTAGTGTCTTGTTTCGTTGTGTTTTGCGCAAAGACACATTGCCCTATGATTAATAGGGTAAAGCATATTTTTTTCATTTTAGATTATATAAAATTTTAAAGTAACGTGTGTTTTTCCTCATCTTAAGACAAGAAAAATTATTCCAATATGAATTGAAATGTGTAACTAGAATTTATATAAAATAGGATGGAGGGTGAAAAGTAGTATTAGAAACGGAAATAGGTTTCTTGTCGAAAGAAGCAAATATTTTTGCTTTTGATTCGATTGGGGCTACTAATTTTAAATTGTTTGTGGTGGAGTTTTGAATGTAAATGACTTCTGCTTTTTCTTTCAGATTGTTTTGCATTCTTTTTTCGTTATCGGCGTATTTCTTCAAGCTTTTTTGAAGATCACATCGACCGTTACATGAATTAAAAACCATTTTGCGTTGTACACAAATAGTTTTAGATATTTCTTCCTGATTTAATTTGAATGATGTATAAACGAAAAAACTACCAAAAGAAGGTATTAAAAGCGTACAGGAAAGAAATATGATGAAAAATTGCTTCAAAGTTTATTTCGTTGTTTTCGATTGCAAAAATACATTTTATTCGTTTTGCTTTGGATGAATTTAGTCTTTTTTGCAATAAAAAATCCCCAACTACATAGTAATTGGGGATTTTTGAGTTTGTAGTCTCAATTTTAAGTTTGCAGTATTAGACTGTAAACTGCGACTGAATACTATTTTTATTATTTAACGATAACCCATTCGCCAGAAGCAATTAGGCTTTCGGCTTTTTTAAATTTCATCGTTTCGATTGTTCCAGTTGCAACTTGTTGAACTGTTACAGTATCATTACGATTGATTTTTGGCATATCTCTAGTGATAGTTTCAGTAACTTGGCGTTGTTGAGTTTCCCCAGCTTCGCGGTTGATACTTTCACTATTTTCGATTTCGTCTTTACTTAATTTATAATTTTCTTTCTGGCGTACTTCTCTTGCTTCCTGAATTTCTGGAACGTTTTGAGCTGGTAAATCACCTTTGAATAAGAATGAAATAACTTCTTTGTTTACATTCTCAAGCATTGAACGGAATAAATTAAAAGCTTCTAATTTATAGATAAGCAATGGGTCTTTTTGCTCGTGAACAGCAAGTTGAACAGATTGTTTCAATTCGTCCATTTTACGTAAGTGTTTTTTCCAAGCTTCATCAACGATAGATAATGTGATGTTTTTCTCAAAATCTGCAATTAGTTGCGCTCCTTCAGTCTCGTATGCTTTTTTAAGATCGGTAACAACATTTAATGTTTTGATTCCATCTGTAAACGGAACTACAATACGCTCAAATTGGTTGTTTTTCTCTTCGTAAACTCCTTTAATGATAGGAAAAGCTTCTCTTGCACTACGTTCTGTTTTCTCTGTATAAAATGCTAAAGTTTCTTTATAGATTTTTCCTGTAATCTCAATTTCTGTAGATTTAATAAAATCAGCTTCAGAGATTGGAGATGTTATAGAGAAATAACGAATTAAGTCAAATTCGAAATTTTTAAAATCATTAGTTGCTTTATTGTGATCTACGATAACTTCACATGTATCGTAAAGCATGTTTGCGATATCAAGTTTTAAACGCTCACCAAACAATGCATGACGACGACGTTTGTAAACTACTTCACGTTGTGAATTCATAACGTCATCATATTCTAATAAACGTTTACGAACTCCAAAGTTGTTTTCTTCTACTTTTTTCTGAGCACGTTCGATAGATTTGGTCATCATAGAATGCTGAATTACTTCACCTTCTTGTAATCCCATTCTATCCATTACTTTGGCAACTCTTTCTGAACCAAATAAACGCATTAGGTTATCCTCAAGAGAAACATAAAATTGAGAACTTCCCGGATCTCCCTGACGACCAGCACGACCACGTAACTGTCTGTCGACACGACGTGAATCATGACGCTCTGTACCAACGATTGCTAAACCTCCTGCAGCTTTCACCTCTGGAGATAATTTAATATCGGTACCACGACCAGCCATATTGGTTGCAATGGTTACTACTCCGGATTTTCCTGCTTCTTCTACGATTTGTGCCTCTTGCTTGTGCATTTTAGCATTCAATACATTGTGTGCAACACCTCTCATTTTAAGCATACGGCTTAATAACTCAGATATCTCTACAGATGTTGTTCCAATTAAAACAGGTCTTCCTGCTTTTGATAATTCAGTTACATCTTCGATTACAGCATTGAATTTTTCACGTGTAGTTTTGTAAATGTAATCTTCTTTGTCTATTCTAGACATTGGGCGATTCGTAGGAATCTCTACAACATCCAGTTTATATATTTGCCATAACTCACCAGCTTCTGTTACTGCAGTACCAGTCATACCACCTAGTTTGCTGTACATTCTAAAGTAGTTCTGTAATGTAACAGTTGCAAAAGTTTGAGTTGCAGCTTCGATTTTTACGTTTTCTTTAGCCTCAATCGCCTGGTGTAATCCGTCTGAATAACGACGACCATCCATGATACGACCTGTTTGCTCATCGACAATCATAATCTTATTGTCCATGATTACGTACTCTACATCTTTTTCAAAAAGAGCATACGCTTTTAATAACTGAGTTAAAGTATGGATACGCTCGCTTTTTACACCAAAATCCTGAAATAATCTTTCTTTGGCTTCAGCTTCAGCGTCTTTGTCTAATTTTTGTTTTTCAATCGCAGCGATTTCGGTTCCGATATCTGGTAATACAAAAAAGTCTGCATCAGTATCTCCCGATAGGAATTTGATTCCGTTATCAGTTAATTCAACTTGATTGTTTTTTTCTTCAATTACGAAGTATAAAGCCTCATCAATTTTATGCATATCACGGTTGTTGTCCTGCATGTATTGATTTTCGGTTTTTTGAAGCAATTGTTTGATTCCTTCTTCACTCAAAAATTTAATTAAAGCTTTGTTTCTAGGTAAACTTCTGTAAGCTCTTAATAATAAGAAACCACCTTCTTTGGTATTTCCTTCTTTTATTAATTTTTTAGCTTCAGCTAAGAAACCATTTGCCAATTGGCGCTGTAAACTTACTAAGTTTTCAATTTTTGGTTTCAATTCATTAAACTCATGACGGTCTCCTTGAGGAACTGGACCAGAAATGATAAGTGGTGTTCTTGCATCATCAATTAATACAGAATCGACCTCATCGACAATTGCATAATTGTGTTTTCTTTGCACCAAGTCGTTTGGCGAATGCGCCATATTATCTCTTAGGTAGTCAAATCCGAATTCATTATTTGTTCCGTAAGTAATATCGGCATCATATGCTTTTTTTCTTCCTTCAGAACTTGGTTGGTGATTATCAATACAATCAACAGTTAAACCATGAAATTCAAATAAAGGTGCTTTCCATGTACTATCACGTTTTGCTAAGTAATCATTCACAGTTACTAAGTGTACTCCGTTTCCAGTTAAAGCATTTAAATAAAGAGGTAAGGTTGCTACCAAAGTTTTACCCTCACCAGTTTGCATCTCTGCAACTTTTCCTTCATGTAATACCATCCCACCAATTAACTGAACATCGTAGTGAACCATGTCCCAAGTAATTTCTTTTCCGGCAGCATTCCATTTATTAGCCCAGATAGATTTTTCTCCATCTATTGTAATATAAGTTTTTGTAGCCGAAAGTTCGCGGTCTTTTGCAGTAGCAGTAACTTCGATTTGAGAGTTATCTTTAAAACGACGCGCTGTTTCTTTTACTACAGAAAACGCTTCTGGAAGAATCTCCAATAATGTTTTCTCTGAGATTTCGTAAGCTTCTTTTTCTAAAGTATCAATAGCTTCGTAGATGTCTTCTCTTTTATCAATATCCTCAATGCTTTCTACTTCTGTTTTAAGAGAAGCGATTTTAGCATCTTTTTCGGCTCTTGCTTCTTTTATTTTTTCTTTAAAAAATGCAGTCCTAGCCCTTAGCTCGTCATGAGACAAAGCGGTTAAGCTAGTTTCGAAAGTTTTAATTTTGTTTAAATAAGGTTGTAAAGCTTTGACATCTTTTTGTGATTTATCACCTACAAAGACTTTAATAATACTGTTAATGAAACTCATGATCTGTTGGTATTTCTATAATTTATCTAAATGTGTAAATTTAAACAAAAAAAAAGCCTCTTTTTGAGACTTTTTCTTTGGGGTTACTTTTTAATATTCATCCTCGTTCCAAAGATAATCTTCGTCAGTTGGATAATCTGGCCATATTTCTTCCATTGATTCATATATCTCACCTTCGTCCTCGATAGACTGTAGGTTTTCTACTACTTCTAATGGAGCTCCTGCTCTAATAGCGTAGTCTATAAGTTCGTCTTTGTTAGCAGGCCATGGTGCATCACTTAAATAGGATGCTAATTCTAATGTCCAATACATGTTTTGTCGATTTAGTTTGTGCAAAAATAATTTTTTTACTGAGAAAGACAAGTAAAAAACGATTTATTTTAGTAAAATTTAAGAACGTTTCTAATAGTTTTCATTTTTCAGTGGCAGTTTACAAAGTGAATACTTAAAACTGTAACTGATTTACTTTCTCGGAATCCATTTAACTTCTTCCGCTTTTAGGTCTGAAGACAACTTTCGTGCCAAGACAAAAAGGTAGTCAGAAAGTCGGTTTAAGTACTGTATTGCTATTTCGGGAACAGTCTCATTATGGCTTAAATGTACTGCCAATCGTTCGGCACGACGACAAACACAGCGTGCAATGTGACAATATGACACGGTTTGGTGCCCGCCAGGTAATACAAAGTGCGTCATTTGCGGAAGCGTTTCTTCCATGGCATCGATTTGATTTTCAAGTAATTCGATATCAGATGGTACGATACCGAGATTTTTAAGGCGTAATTCTCCGTTTTTAAGTACTTCTTTTTCTACCGGAGTGGCAAGAATTGCTCCTACAGTAAATAAACGATCCTGAATTTCGATTAAAATACTCTTATAATGCGCATCCATTTCCTGATCGCGTATGAGACCTATATAAGAGTTCAATTCATCGACGGTTCCATAACTGTCAATACGAATATGGTCTTTGGGAACGCGAGTACCGCCAAAAAGCGCAGTAGTTCCCTTGTCTCCTGTTTTTGTATATACTTTCATTGTTGTGATTTTAGATTTTAGAGTATGATTTTAGATCTATAGAGTACGTGTAATCTACAATCTAAAATAGAAATCTACAATTATTTTTTAGTAGTAGTGTCGCTTTCGATAACGCCGTCGCGCAAACGAATTACTCGGTGTGCATAGGCGGCAATATCCTCTTCGTGTGTTACCAAAATTACAGTATTGCCATTGGCATGGATGTCTCCAAAAAGCTTCATGATTTCTACAGAGGTTTTACTATCTAAATTTCCGGTAGGTTCATCGGCAAGGATAATCGAAGGTTTATTTACTAATGCCCTTGCAATAGCTACACGCTGGCGTTGTCCACCCGAGAGTTGGTTGGGCTGATGATCCATTCTATCATCAAGATTTACCTGTTTCAATACTTCGGTTGCGCGAACAATTCGTTCCGATTTTGAGTGACCTGCATAAATCATTGGCAAAGCCACATTATCTAGTGCAGTAGTTCTTGGTAAAAGATTAAAAGTCTGGAAAACAAAACCAATTTCTTTATTACGAATCCCAGCCAGTTCATCATCCTTCATTTGGCTAACATCTTTTCCGTTAAGGATATAGCTTCCAGAAGTAGGTGTGTCCAGACATCCCAGTAGGTTCATTAATGTCGATTTTCCAGAACCCGATGGTCCCATTAAAGCTACATATTCTCCTTTATTTATTTCTAAATCAATTCCTTTTAAAACATAAACAATTTCGTTTCCAAGGACAAAATTTCGTTTAATATTAGTTATTTTAATTAATGGATTTGCCATTGGAGTTTATGATTGTTTATTTGCAATTTTTAGATTTTAAAAGTACAAAACACTTTTGAATTAATGATAAGTAGTTCAAAATACATTTTTGTTACAATTGCTGGCGATGACAGATGAATTTATACCAGTTTTTTACACTCAGACCACAACGAAGTAAAATCTTTTATATAATTACTTTTTAATTTTATATAATTGTCATATTTTTTAGTTTTTAATAATTTTAATTCAATAAAAAACGTTATTTATTGATAATTGTTTAGTTTTGTATGAAAAAATAGCTATATTTGACAAATAACATTAACAAATAGAGATTATGAAAAATACACAATTATTGTTCGGAATAGCATTTGTTGCGATGGGATTTACCTCTTGTAAAGATGAAAAAGCTGCACAAGCAGAAAAAACTATTGATACTTATGTTGTATATGTAGATTCAATAAAAAATGTAACTGCTGATAACGTAAAAGCGAATTGGAATGCAATTGAAGATAAGTACAAAGCTAAAGCTGAGAAAGCAGAAATGGCTTTGGCTGATATAAAAGAGAACGCGAAAGATCAAGAAAAAATAGAAGCAAGTAAAGCAAAATATGAAGCTTTTAAAGCTGAAATGGAATTGCTTAATGCTCCAAATCAAAAACAAAAATTAGCAAATGCTTTATTTGGAGATGGAAAAATAACAAATAATGATATGAGTTTTGTATGGGTTAATACAAAAAACATTCTTGGTGTTTACCAACAGTTTGTAGATACTGTCGAAAAAAATAAAGACAGTTATTCCAGAGAAGATTGGGATGAAATAAAAATTATGTACGAAGCACTTGATAGTCGTAAAAATACAGTTGAAAAAGAAGGTCTTACGGCTTCGGATAATAAAAAAATTGCTAAGTTAAAACTGAAATTTGCACCAATGTTTACTTTAAACAGAATGGGAGCAAAATCCGAAGAGACTGCTGAAGCAAAAAAATAGTTAATTGAGTATTTATTTTAGAATTAGGTTGAATTTTGAATTTTGAGCGAAATGGCAGTCAGAAATGGCTGCCATTTTTTTATGCTCTAATTATAAAATGTTCTTTTTCTTGTTCGTATCTAAAAAATACCAATCCCCATTGGTATGTATCAATAGTAACTTTTACCTTGGGATGTTTTTTTATCATTTCCCAGGCTTCTTCCATTTCTGGTGACCAATGTATATCGTCGAAAATCCAAACAGTATCATTGGAAATTGTTGGAAGTAAAAACTCAAAATAATCTAAAGTTGCTTTTTTAGAATGATTTCCATCAAAATAAACTAATTGATAATTAGTAGTTGATAATTGATAATTGCTCAGATAACCCTCAAATTCTGTTACAACCGATTCTACATTATCACAATTAAATTCTTGCAATGCACTTTTGGCAGCCGATGCAGTTGCGAAGCAGCCTTCGAGAGTTGTAACTTTTGTTTTTGTTCCGTAGTTTTGGGATCCTAAGGCTAGGGCAGAAGTAGCCAATCCTAGTGAAGTTCCTATTTCCAGAATGCTGTCAGGTTTAAAATAAGCTGTAATTCGGAAAAGTAATTCGGCTCTTTTAGGAGAAATACCGGCTGTTTTGGCAATCTTAGAGATTTGTCTAGTATTGCTTTTAAAAACTCTGGATCCTGCACCAAAATCAGTTACTTCAATAAAATTCTTATTTTCTAGCAATGATTTTCGATAATTTGTAAGGATCGAATATTCTGGTTTTGGTTTTTTATCGTAGAAACATTTAGTTAGTAAATTAAACACAAAAGGCGAATGCACAGCGTGTTCGTTTTTGGAGTTCCAAAGGAATTTGAGGTACGATTTTATTTGAAATAACATAGTAAGTTGTGCAAAGTAGGCGCGAAGATACAAAAAAGTCATAAAGTCAAAGGTCGAAAGTCAAAGAGGGAAAGGCGAAGATCAAAAGTTTTAAAGTCGAAAGGTAAAGACTTTATGACTTTATGACTTTGGACTTTCAGACTATAAAATGAGTATATTTGCGGGCTTTAAATTTGAGCTAATAGTAATACGCATTTTATGATGACGAAGGAAGAAATAGAGATTAAGAATACGATAACTTCGGAAGAAATAGACCGATGCATTGCTGTTTTGGCACAATTAAATACCGATACGGATCAGATATTTGAGATTCCCAAAGAACAAAGAATTGCTTTGCTTAAAGAAGCTGGGATGTTTTCCAGACCTGACAGAGGTGAATTTTCCAGACGAGTTAAGGATGGGAAGGAAGCTGCTAAACGTAAAAAGGAAAAGAAGGATAAAACGGCTCGTAAAGAAACCGGAATCCGTCATGCTCGTGAAGCAAGTATATTTGTTGCACCAAAATTATTAGCTTATAATGACCTTGCTTATAAGGAACAATTGGAACTGGAAACGCCTAGAAATTGTTATGTATGTAAAACTGGGTTCACCAAGATGCATCACTTTTATGACACAATGTGTACTGATTGTGGCGATTTTAATTATGCCAAACGTTTCCAAACGGCAGATGTAAAGGGACAAGTTGCTGTTATTACAGGTTCTCGTTTAAAAATTGGGTATCATATTACATTGATGCTTTTGCGTGGCGGAGCAACCGTTATTGCAACAACTCGTTTTCCTGTAGATTCGGCACTGCGATTTTCTAAAGAAGAAGATTTTATGGAATGGGGACATCGCTTAAAAATTCACGGATTGGATTTACGTCATATTCCGAGTGTGGAAATTTTCTGTAATTTTATTGAGCAAAAGTACGAGCGATTGGATATTCTTATCAATAATGCTGCGCAAACAGTGAGACGTCCGGCTGGATTCTATACCCATTTAATGGAAAATGAAGAGCTTGCAATAAGTTCTTTGCCTAAACAAGCACAAGAATTATTATTGGATCACACGAATTGCTTGGATGAATTAAAGGTATTGACTTCAGGAGCTTCTTCTAATCAAAATATGCCAGTAACTTGGCACGGACCTGAACCAGGAATTGGTTTGCGTGCTTCGGCCAAATTATCTCAGATTCCTTATTCTTTTGATAATGCGCTTGTAGCAAATGAGGTTTTTCCGGAAGGAGAACTCGATGCCGATTTACAACAGGTTGATTTACGTAAAACAAATAGCTGGCGTTTACGATTGGGGCAAATAGAAACGACTGAGATGATTGAAGTTCAATTAGTAAACTCGGTTGCGCCTTTTGTTTTATGCAATCGCCTTTCGGAAGTAATGAAGAAAGATAATACGGGACAAAAACATATTATAAACGTTTCGGCTATGGAAGGGAAGTTTCATCGCTTTTTTAAAGAAGACCGTCACCCGCATACTAATATGGCAAAAGCTGCTTTGAATATGTTAACGCATACCTCATCGGGAACGTTGGCAAAACATGGAATTTTTATGAATGCTGTTGATACGGGTTGGGTAACCGATGAAGATCCTGCCGAATTAGCCAAAAAGAAACAAGAACTAGAAGATTTTCAGCCACCGCTTGATATTGTTGATGGTGCTGCACGTGTAATGGATCCTTTATTTGACGGAATAAATACTGGAAAGCATTGGTGTGGTAAATTCTTAAAAGACTATAATCCGATTCCTTGGTAGAATTAATTTTTAGTCTCGGTCACAGTCTCAGTTTTTTTACCTCATAATAATAAAAGCCACAACAGAATTAAATTTTGTTGCGGCTTTTGTTATTTAAAACAGTAAAGAAGAAATTTAGTTTACGGAAATTAATTTAATATCAAAAATAAGTACCGAACCTCCAGGAATAGAACTATAATCATTGTCTCCATATCCTAAATGAGCAGGAACTAAAAGAATACCAGTGCCTCCTGTTTTAAAATAAGGAATGCCTTCTGTCCATCCTTTTATAACTTGGTCTAAGCCAAAAGAAATTCCAGCGCTACTTTCGTCAAATACTTTCCCGTCAGTAAAAGAACCTTTGTAGGCTACAGTTACGTTAGAGCTTGTAGTTGGTTGCACTCCAGTTCCAGGCTCGTTAATTACATAATATAAACCAGATTCAGTTCTATGTGCGTCCAATTTATTTTTGGCTACATAATCTTTGATTTGTTGCTCGTTTTTGGCAATATTGTCAACAGGAGAATCAGTGTTTTCTGCTTTTTTGTTTTTGGCACAAGAAATAAAAAGTGTTAAGGCTAATAGTGCAGGTATAAGGTGTTTCATGTATGGTGTTTTTTATTTTAGCTATGTTTTTTATCTATAATATAAGTTTTTGTTTTTATTCTCCCTTTGGGGGTTAGGGGGATTACCCTTCAATCTTAGCAGAAAGCTCAAACCAACGTTCTTCTTTTTGATCTATTTTGTTAATGATATTTTGTAACTCATTGGCTTTTTTCTCAATATCGGCATCGGCTACTTTTCCGTCAGAGAATAATTGCTCAATTTTAGTTTTATCAATCTCTAAATCTTTAATTTCTCTTTCTAGTTTTTGATATTCTTTTTGCTCATTGAAAGTTAAGTTTCCAGTTGGATTGTTTTGTTTCCAATCTTTCTTTTCGGCTTTGTTTTCTTCTTTTTGAGCTACATCACTACTATCTTCATACGCTCTAAAATCGGAATAATTTCCTGGGAAATCTTCAACAACACCTTGTCCTCTAAATATGAACAAGTGATCTACAATTTTATCCATAAAGTATCTATCGTGAGAAACTACCAATAAACATCCAGGATAATCCAAAAGGAAACTCTCAAGAACGTTTAATGTTACGATATCTAAATCGTTTGTAGGCTCATCCAGAATAAGGAAGTTAGGATTCTGAATTAAAACGGTACATAAATACAAACGTTTTAATTCTCCTCCACTTAGTCTATCTACAAAATCGTATTGTTTTTTGGCATCAAAAAGGAAACGCTCCAATAACTGTGAAGCCGAAATGATTTTTCCTTTCATCAACGGGATATATTCTCCGTATTCCTTGATAACATCGATTACACGCTGTCCCGGTTTTGGGTTGATTCCGCTTTGGGTATAATATCCTATTTTGATTGTTTCACCAACAACAACTTTTCCAGAATCTAGCGGAAGCGTTCCTGTTAATAAATTAAGGAAAGTTGATTTTCCAGTTCCGTTTTTACCGATGATTCCGATACGTTCACCACGTTGGAAATCAAAACTAAAATTATCTAAAATAACGTGATCCTTGAATTTTTTAGAAATTTTGTGAAGCTCGATAATCTTGCTTCCCATGCGTTCCATATTAATTTCAAGCTCGACTTTATTTTCGCGACGACGACTTTGTGCTTTTTCTTTAATATCATAAAAGTCATCCTGACGAGATTTAGATTTTGTCGTTCTCGCTTTTGGTTGGCGACGCATCCATTCTAATTCTTTTACAAATAAGTTTTGGGCTTTATCTACACTTGAGTTTTCAGAAGCAATTCGTTCTTCTTTTTTCTCTAAGTAATAAGAATAATTTCCTTTGTATTGGTATAATTTTCCGTTGTCTAATTCTATGATTTCATTACAAACGCGCTCTAGGAAGAAACGGTCGTGTGTAACCATAAATAAGGTAATGTTTTCTTTAGCAAAATAACTCTCCAACCATTCGATCATTTCAAGATCTAAGTGATTGGTAGGCTCATCCAGAATTAATAAATCAGGACGATTGATAAGGATAATGGCTAATGATAAACGTTTTTTTTGCCCTCCAGAAAGACTTTTTACTTTAAGTTTAAAGTTCTCTAGTTTTAGTTTAAACAGAATTTGTTTGTATTGCGTTTCGAAATCCCAAGCATTATGTTGATCCATTCCGTCAAAAGCTTTTTGATATGCTTCCTCGTCTTCTGGATTTTCTAATGCTTTTTCATAAGCTTCAATAACTTTTAGGGTTTCATTATCCGAAGCAAATATGCTTTCTTCGATAGTAAGTTCCTCTTGTAAATTATTGTTTTGCGAAAGAAAAGCCATTTTGATTCCTTTTCTTAAAACTACCTGACCTGTATCTGGTTCTTCCAAACCATTGATAATACTCATAATAGTTGTTTTTCCAGAGCCATTTTTGGCAATGAAAGCAATTTTTTGATCCTTATTGATTCCAAAAGAAATGTTGTCAAATAAGGTTCTTTCGCCAAATGACTTGGATATATTTTCTACAGATAAGTAATTCATGGTGTTCTAGTGCTTTAATTCAAGCTTTTTTGTTTGTTAAAATTGAGAGGTCTCTAATTGAGTCTCTAATTTTAAATAGGAGTCAAAAACGACGGTGCAAAGATAGCTTTTTGAAGCAAACAAAAAAAGATAGCTTTACAACTATCTTTTTTATTAGAATTTCAACATTTTGTTTTCTTTAAAGAGTAATTTGTAGCCTTAAAATTAGATATTCCAAATTCCAGTTTTGGCAATTTCGAGTGCATAGGTAGTAAAATATTTTGGTTTTCTACCAAGAACTTTTTCAATATCATTAGTAATATTAGAATTTCTTCCGTCGAGTACTTGCTCAAAAAGATAATTTACTAACCAGATGTAATCTTCGGGTAATTGATATTCTTGCAACATTTGATTGTATTGTTCTAAAGTCAACGCTTGAAAAGTAATGTCTCTGTTTGTTGCTTTGGCAATTTCAACGACAGCCTGCTTAAATGTTAGTAGTTGTGGTCCTGTGAGCTCATAGGTTTGTCCGTTGTGTGTATCGTGTAAAAGTGATTCGACTACAACATCGGCAATGTCGTCTGCATCTGTAAATGGTTCTAGTGTTTCGGCTCTTGGTAAGGCTACAATTCCTGAGAGAACGGGTTCTAGAAAGAAACTTTCACTAAAGTTTTGGTTAAACCAACTTGCTCTTACAATTGTCCAATGTTTGGCAGTAGCTTTTACAATTTCTTCACAAATTTGAGCTTCTTTTTCGCCTCTGCCAGATAATAAAATCATTTTTTGTACGCCATTTTGTACTGCAAATTTGGTAAATCTCCTGATTGTATCTTCTGCTGAGGGAACGGCCAGATCAGGCTGAAAAGTAATATAAACAGTGTCTATATCTTTAATAACGGCCAACCAAGATTGAGGGTTTTCCCAATCGAAGGGTATTTTTTCAGTTCGGGAACCTAATCGAACTTCTACATCTGTTACTTTTCTTAATCTTTCGACTACTCTGTGGCCTGTTTTTCCGTTTGCACCAAGCACTAAAATTTTCTTTTTGTCCATATCAATTTTTTAAGTGAATATTGATACAAAAGTGATTGTATTAGGGCTAAATCATTTGTCTCAAAAGAATTAAGATTTGTTTGAAAGGGACCCTTGTTATAGTTCGTTGAGATAAGTTTCAAATACGCTATAAAAGAACTTAGATTTTCCGGTTGCTACGTTAAAGTATATATGGGCTTAAGATAAATTTAGAAAAATCAAGAAGGAGGTTCCAGATTCGCCATCACTTTCCATTTCTATAGTTCCTCCATGTAGTTCTACAATTTGTTTGGTAAGATACATACCAAGCCCGGTAGTTTGTTCGCCACCAGTTCCCATTCGTTTGGCTTGGGTAAACTTGTCGAAAATATGATCTTGTAAATTTTTTGGTATACCAATTCCATTATCTTTTACAACCAGTTTTAGCCTATTATCATGCATAGAAGTAGCGATATTGATACAACCATTTTCATGAGTGAATTTAAGACTATTCGATAATAAATTATGAATAGCTCTTTCAAATTTTTGGCGGTCCAGTTTAATAGATTTACCGAAATTAAGATCCTTTGATAATATGATTTGTTTTTTCTCGAGTTCCTTAGAAAAATAGGTAATACATTTCTCGATCAGGGCATCAAAATCTTCATTGGTATAATTCGCTTCTTCTTCTATAACTTGTTCGGTAGTTAAGACGTCTTCGATGATTTTTAGAGCAAAATCACAGCTTTGGTTTAGATAATCGACTAATTGTTTATTCTCTATGAGTTTAAGGTTGCTTTGAAGCATATCGCTAATCATTCTTATGGAAGCGATTGGATTTTTTAGATCATGTGCTGCCCATTGCATGGTTTGTTTTTGTATACTGAGGCTGGAGTGCAAATGATATATGATGTCATTTTGAGAAATAGTACCCACAAAGGTTTCTTTATCATACACCATCAGTACATTTTGTCCGCTACTGTCCATAAGATTAAGAACATCGGCGATTTTATCAGTTTTACCAACAATAGGTTTCTTTGTGAGGCAATCTATAATGATAGAATGTTGTTTTTTTGCCAAATCAGAAGAGGTAAGGATACCTATGGCTTCATTTTCTTCCATTACAACAATCCCTTTTTCTATAGAGTCGCTACGTCTTGCAGTTACGACACCTGCATAGGCATCTAACGTTACATAATCATAATTTACAAATGGTGTTATACTCATAGTTAAAAATCCTTAAGAACTATATTTTTTACTGAAATATTTATTTTGAAATCTACACTTATAAGCTCGCCTTCGGATATAAATGGGAAGACATTTTTTTCTAAAATTTGTATTACTTTTTCTTTTTCTATTTTGGCGAGTATATTTTTATTGACAAAAACGGTTTCTATATTTTTATTACCAACATCGATTGTTTCGAAGCCATTTGGAACTAATAATTCAAATGATTTTGAAAGACCAATCTTACCTTGGATAGAATTCTTTGCAAGAACAAGGATATCTTGAAATGGAGGGAGTTTTATTTCCTCAAAACTGAGATTAATAGTGTATGTTTTGTTTAAATCATTCATATTTTGGAGGGTATAGGAGTGGTGGACAGACAAATATACATTTAAATTTTTATGTTTTAAATAGATGATGCTAAGTCAAAAATGTTTGCTTAAGATTTTTCTTATTTTGTTTTAATATATCGTTTGTATACTTTGGCAGAAGTTTTTTAATATTGAAATTGTATTGAAATTTATGTCAAGCAGATGTTGAGTTATTTATATAAAAGTAGTGTTTTAATGTAGGTTTTTTACGATATCGATGAAAAATATGAATAAAATTTAGATTAAAATTATTAATAAATAAAAAGCAAAACGTGTATTTGTTTGATTTTTAGTTATTTATTGACTGATTTTAAATATGGGAATTACATTAAATATAATGCTCTATATTAAGAATTAAATTAATCGAAAGTATCTAAGCAGATATCTATATCGATATAAAACATTTTTAGCGAACCTTGAAAATCTATTATGTTGTGTACAATCGAGACGTATTGATATAAATTATGGATAAAAAAATGTTTAAGAGGTATTTTAAAACAGAAAAATCCACTTTATTGTTAGTAAAGTGGATTTTTGATTTGAGGTTTTATTTATAAATCTCTAGGTTATTTTGTTGCCTGTTGATTATCTTTCATAAACTTCTGGAAGTTTTCTTCGGAGGCAAAATAGGCGACATTTCCTTCTTCGTTTAATGATACGATATATGCCGAGGCTTTATCGATTTTTTCTCCTGTAAATGGGTCTGTTGCTTTACGAACGCTTTCGTCGCTTGGGATGCGTTCTACGCACATTGCACAACATCCGTAGTACATTTTTCCATCAAAGGGAACTTCCATTTGCTTTTTTGCCATGTGTTTGTCATTGACCATACATACCTCATCGGTAGGAACATGTTTTGCTATGTTAGGAATATCTTGTTGTACTGGTATTTCTTGCGGTGTTTGTACTGCGATTTGTTCTTTGACTTCTTTGTCTTTGCAAGAAATTAATACTGCTGCAATTGCGGCTATAATTAGGTATTTGCTATATATTTTCATTGTTTTTATTTTTTGATTTTTGTTCCTTCTACTATTTCTTCGGTGGCTTTTAGGAGTATGTTATCGTCTTCGTTTAATTCGCCAAATACTTCGATTTTATCCATTAATGGTCGTCCTTTTGAAACGGGAATGTTTTTGGTCATTCCGTTTTCGATGCGAATTACATACATGCCGATATTACTTTCGACTAAGGCTGTTTTTGGAATGAAAAATGTTGCTTCTTTTGCTTGCAACGGTATCATTGCTTCGACTATCATTAGGGGTTTTAGCTCTGGATATACTTTCATTAAATCGGCTTCGATACGTTCGGAACGAAGTTTGAAATCTAGCACTCCTGATTTTCGAGATATTTTTGCCATATACTTTTTCTGAGGTATCGAACTTACCTTGAAGTGTATAGAATCGCCTGAGTTTAAAAAGGCTGTATTTGCCTCGGGAACTGATAAGGAAACTCTTAATTTCTTATTATCCTGAAGTATTAATAAGGGTTTGTCGGAACCTTTTCCCATTGGGCCAACATACGAGCCTAAGTCGATGTTTCTTTCGGCAACGATTCCGCTAAATGGCGCTCGGATTACTAAGTAATCGTTCATAATTTGTATTTCCTGATAGGCTGATTTGGCAGCTTCTAGTTGTGCTTGGTCGGCTAGTTTTCTTGCTGTAATCTGGTCTAAAGCATCTTTGGCAATGGCACCTTTTGTTTCATTTGCTTTGAACATTCGGTCGTAATTAGATTTTGTAGCAATGTATATTGCTTCTTGTGCTTTCCATTTTGATTTTGCCGATGCTAATTGTGCCTGAATTTCTGGCGCTTCGAGTACAAGGATAACTTGTCCTTTGGTCACTACGGAGCCAATATCTACAGGAAGTTTCTTAACATAACTGTTTACTTTGGCATAAATAGCCGTTTCTTGGTCAGAAACTAACTCTCCAGCTAGTTTTAATTGTACTAGCGGATTGCTTTTTTTGATGGCTATTGTTTCAAAATTTGGCATCATCATCATTGGCATCGCGTCTGTTTTTTCGGCCTTTTTAGTTTCTGAATTGCAGGATGCAAATACAATTCCGATAAGGATATAATAGATTAGTTTCATATGTAGATAATATTTGTTTTTTATTGGAATATGGTATCGCCATTCTTCATTATTGTTTATGATTTCGAATCATGGCGATTTCATACGTAGATAATTTATTTTTCTGATGTTATATAATGTGTACTGTTTTCGTCCTCAGGGTCTAATGATGGGGATTGTGTCGATGCTTTGCCTTGTATCCATACAAATACTAATGGTAAAAGGAGCAATACACTAAATGAGGATGCGATTAATCCGCCTATTACGGCTCTTCCTAGTGGTGCAACTTGGTCGCCACCTTCGCCATGTCCTATAGCCATAGGTAGCATTCCTGCTATCATTGCCAGCGATGTCATAATAATAGGACGAATACGAAGTGATGCTGCTTGAATGGCTGAGGTTAATGCATTTCCGTTTTGCATACGTAAGGTTTCGGCATTACTTATTAATAATACGGCATTGGCAATAGATACTCCTACGGACATAATGATTCCCATGTATGATTGTAGGTTTAATGTTGAGCCTGTTGCTTTCATTAATAACAGTGAACCTAAGATTACAAATGGAACGGTTGTTAGGATTACAAACGAAACTTTGAATGATTGGTAATTAGCCGCCAACATTAAGAAGATAACCATAATGGCAATTAATAATCCTAATGCCAAGCTGCTCATGGTTTCGTCTAGGACAGGTACCATCCCTGAGATTTGAATATTTACTCCTTTTGGTAATTCTCCCAATGATGTAATCGCTGCTTGTACATCTTTTTGCGCACGACCTAAATCGGTATTATGAATATTTGCCGTAACGGGTGTGTAGCCCATTGTTCCTAGATTGTAACTTTCGCCCAAAACTTTTGTTGGTGTAATGGTAGCTACATCGCCCAGAACAGGTCGGTCGGAGTTTTTTCCTAACGGAACATTAAGTAATTCGTCTTTGCTATTTAATATATTTTGCGGCGTTTGTACTTGTACATCGTAAGCAATTCCCATCATTCCGCCTACCCACATATTCTTGCTTGTATAGCGTGAAGATGCTGTAATTGGTACTAATGAACGAGCAATATCTTGCGCATCGATTCCTAATTGTGCAGCTCTAATTCTGTCGATATTAATTTCATAAGCTGGATAGCTTAACGATTGTGGAATTTGCTGGTCTCTTAAATAATCGATTTCTTTTAGTTTTGCCAGTAATTTATTGGCGTACATGATGTTCATTTTTTTCATCATTCCAGAAAAACGAACTTCGATTGGCGTATTAGTTCCTTGGCTAAGAATCTTTTCTGTTAGTTCTATTGGTTCGAAAGAAAAATGCAATTCGGGCATTTTTGTTTTCATATGATGACGGATTTTTTCTTTTAAATCATTGGTGTTTCCGTCAAAATCTTTTAATGCAATTTGCATCAATGCTTCGTGTGGTCCTGCATTATATAGGTAAATTGGGCTTACCGCAAATGATGATGGATGCTGACCGATAAATACCGAAGAAATTGCAATGTGGTCTTTGCCAATTACGGTTTCTAGCTCGCGTAAAACCTGTTTAATTTTTAGTTCTGTTTTTTCGATTCGAGTTCCTTCGGGCGCTTTTATACGTACCTGAAACTGACTTGAGTTTACAGTTGGCAATACATCTTTTCCTGTATTACTGTACATTACAAAAATACCTAAGGCAACTACGACAAAACTGGCAATTAATATGGTTTTGCGTTTTTCCATTATAGATTGTAAGAACGTTACAAAACGATTTTTAAATCTATCAAATTTGTCTTCTTTGTGTTCATGACCTTCTTCTTTTGCTTTCATTAACCAGTTTGCCATTACGGGAACAAAGGTTTGTGATAGGATGAATGACAAAATCATCGAGAATCCTATAGCAAGTGCCAATGGCATGAATAATGAACCAGGGATTCCTGTCATCATAAATGCTGGTGCAAATACTGCCAAAATACAAAGTAGTATCAATAATTTAGGGAAGGCAATTTCGCGACAAGCGTCTAGAATTGCTTTGGCTTTTGTCTTGCCCATTGCAAGATGTTGGTGGATGTTTTCGATAGTAACGGTACTTTCGTCAACCAAGATTCCTATGGCTAGAGCTAATCCTGATAAGGACATAATATTGATACTTTGCCCAAATAATTTCAGGAATAATACCCCCGAAATAATCGAAATAGGTATCGTTAATACCACAATTAAAGCGGCTCTGTTATCACGCAAGAATAGTAATACCATTAATCCGGTTAATAGTGCGCCTAATACACCCTCGAGTATCAAACTTTTTACGGCATTGATAACATATACTGATTGGTCAAACTCATAAGAAATAGTAACATCATCTGGTAAATTGTTCTGAATCATCGGGATGGCTTTCTTTAAATTTTTTACCACATCCCAAGTCGATGCATTACCCGATTTTGCAATATTAATGTATACAGAGCGTGCTCCGTTAATCAAAGCATAACCTGTTGTAATATCGGCTCCATCTTTTACAGTTGCTACATCGCGGATATAGACATTCTCAACTCCGCCTTTAAAAATCGGAATATTTCCAAAATCGGCAACTTCTTTAATCGTGTTATTTGTAGGCGTTAAATAATTAATATCATCAATGTATATATTACCAGATGGTGAGGTAATATTATTGCGACTAATAGCTTCTACAATTTGCTCAGGAGTTAATTGATGGGTACGTAATTTATTCGGGTCGATGTTTATTTCGATTGTTCTTGGGCTTCCGCCAAAGGGTGGTGCGGTTGTTAATCCCGGAATTTTAATCAAGAATGGTCGAGCCGTAAAGTTGGCGATATCCTGTAACTCGTTATTGGTTTTTGAATTACTCTTGAAAACCAATTGTCCAACAGGTTGTGACGATGCATCAAATCTTATGATGAATGGAGGCGGAGCTCCCGGTGGCAAAAATACCTGTGAACGGTTTGACAAGGCATTGATTTCGGCAATAGCCTGACCCATATCTGTACCCTCATAAAAGTTTATTTTCATTAAGGTAAGTCCTTGTGTATTCTTGGTTTCGATGCTTTCGATTCCGCTTGTAAACAACATCATGTTTACGTACATCTTCGTAAAATAACCTTCCATTTGTTGAGGTGTATAGCCATTAAAGGAATGGGCAATATACACGACTGGAAGATTCATATCTGGCAGAATATCTACCTTTATATCTTTGGTAGCTTTAATTCCGAAGAATAAAAGCCCTAGCACCATCACCATAATCGAGATGGGCTTGCGCAAGGCAAAACGTATTAAATTCATAATTTATGCTTTAGTATATGGCGTTTAATAAAATAGTCAGGTCACCTTTGGCTGCAGCTTTAATCCATAAGGCTTGCCAGATGTTGTTTTGTGCTATTTCATAGTCTATTTCGGCTCTGTTGAGCGTATAGAAAGATTGTGTCAGGTCTACAATAGTGGTTAATCCGTTATTGTATAATGCAGTATGTTGTTGATAAGCCTCTGTAGCAGCTTTTACTTGCGTTTTGGTTTCTTCAAAATTTTCAAATGCATTTTTTAATTTATCATCTGCCAATTTTTGTTGTGCCACAAGTTCTTGATTCATATAATCATATTCCTTTTGCAAGGATTGAGTAATGAATTTTTGCTCTTTCTTTTTGGATGACTGACGATATACATTCATCAGATTCCAACTTATGCCAATACCTACAAGATAATTGCTACGGTCTATGCCAACTCCATCTGAGTAGGATTTAGAAAAGGCGGAATTGTCTTGTACATAATTCCAATCGAACCCTGAACCGCGACCTTGTATTACACCAAATGACGAAATAGTAGGAAGTCCAAGTGCAGATTGTAATTTTTCTTGTTGCACGCTTTTTTGAACCGCACTGTTTTGCCATTCCAAAATAGGATGTTTGCTAGTTTCTAATGAAGATTCAAGAAGTAGCATAGGAGTTTTGCTGGTAAAAAGGCTATCGAGTTCATACTTACGATATTCTTCGCCCATCATAACAGCCAGTGCTTTGGAGTAATCGAGTTCTAAATCATTGGCTTTTATTACTGCCGATTTAGCATTGGCAACTTCGGCTTTCGCCAAAGAAAAATCTACTTCTGGAATCAAGCCACTATTAGAACGGCTTTCGGTAGTTGTAGCAACAACTTCGGCACGTTCTAGATTTTTATCCTGTACAAATTTTACGCGTTGTGCAGCCAAGAGATTTAAGTAAGCAGCGCCAACTTTTACCTGATGTTGAAATTTTAATTGGTCTAAGTCTTTTTGAGCAACAGTTTCATCGGCTTTGGCAATAGCAACCTGGCTTTTTATTTTGCCAAAAGTAAATAGGTTCCAATTGATGTTTGCTAAGTAAAGAGAGCCAAAAGCGGCATTCCAGTTTTGTTCCTGCAAAGGCATAGATGTCGATGCAACACCCAAACCTCCGTAACCATATAAAGGTCCGTTTTGAGCATTGATAGTTCCATAACTTTGTTGTGCCATCAATGTGAAATCAGGCAAATATTGACTTTTTTGGTATATTACATTTTCTCTCGAAGCAAGTACCATTGCTTCTTTGGCTTTTATTTTTTCAAAATTCTGAACAGAACGTTCAAGAGCATTTGGTAAAGTTACGGTCTGCGCCAAAAGATTTCCAGAGGCAAAACCGATGAATACCAATGCAAAGAATTGCATTTTCATACATTTATATTTAAAATTAAACAATAGAAGTCCCATGCTTTTCTTTGGGAATAGCACAGTTTATCAATTGAATAAAATCAAATACGATATACGCAATAATAAATGTAGAGTAGGGTGTTCCTAATAGGAATCGTCGTAAAGACGTATGAAAATCCAGAAGTTTTTACCTGTGGAAGTTCATAGCCAAAGACAACTTTAAAGAAATGAAAAGGCAAGGCAACTCCTAGGTATTTAAAAGGAGGAATCTCAGAAGTTGCTTTTTGCGCCTTTTCTGTTATTTTTAATAATTTGGTTTCATGCTTGCAGCAATCCTTACGTATTTTTTTGTCTTTAAAAGCACATTTAGTACATGGTTGCCCCTGTTTGTTTTGTGCAAAAAAATAAGTTTCCTGTTGAACTCCTTTGCAGATATGAGTATTCTTGGTAAAGCCACAAGACAATACCAAGTAAAAAAAGGAGAGGAATAAGATTAATGCTTTTTTCATATCAGGGAACAAAGGTTGCTATCTTCTTGCAAATCGTTGTTGTATAATTTTGGTAGATATTTGTAAGATTTACAATTTTTATTTTACCATTAAGGGATTAACCGCAAAGGACGCAAGGGGCACAAAGTTTTTCTCCAA